>NZ_MBEQ01000018.1 GCF_001954135.1 Mycobacterium sp. GA-1841
CGGCTGGCCGCCGGATGGACGCGTTGCGACAGCGACTCCCAGTCCAACCGGATCCGGCCGTCGACCTCACGCGGCACCACCACTTCCCCGTCGAGCACGCACCGGCCGGCGAGCTCGTCACGCAACACGTCGAGCAGTTCGGGAAAATAGCGGCCGAGCTCTTTGCCGTTGCGTGACTGCAGCACCACCTCGTCGCCGTCACGGAACACCAGTGCCCGGAATCCGTCCCATTTCGGTTCGTAGGACCACACCCCAGCCTCGTCCGGCACTTTCACCTGCGCCTTGGCAAGCATCGGTTCGATGGGCGGCTGCACGGGCAAGTCCACGGGTTCCATACTCGGGTAGACCACCGCTGCGGGGCAATGTCATCGTGGGCAGATGGAGCTGCCCGTGATGCCACCGGTCTCGCCGATGCTGTCGAAACCTGTGCGTGAGATCCCGCCGGGCATGTCCTATGAGCCGAAATGGGACGGCTTCCGCACCATCTGCTTTCGTGACGGCGACGAAGTCGAATTCGGCAGCCGCAACGAACGCCCGATGACCCGGTACTTCCCCGAACTGGTGGCAGCGGCTCGCGCCGAACTACCGCAGCGATGCGTCGTCGACGGGGAGATCGTGATCGCGACCGGCACGGGCCTGGACTTCGAGGCACTGCAACTGCGCCTGCACCCGGCGGCCAGCCGCGTGACCATGCTCGCCGAGCAGACCCCGGCGCACTTCATCGGCTTCGACGCCCTGGCCACGGGCGACCGGTCGCTGCTGGGCGAG
>NZ_MBEQ01000019.1 GCF_001954135.1 Mycobacterium sp. GA-1841
GCGGCTCATCGACCAGCATCTCGCAGCAAGTCCCACGAACCCAACAACAAAACGCTGATAGGAATCATTAGCGTGCGGGTCTGTCGGCCGACACGCCGTTGATTCCCAACGATTTCCGCACGCTCGGGCCGTCGCGGTGTATTTTGACACCAACGACGATTCCGCGTGTGCGGGTCAGCCCTCACCCCGCACCTGCGTTGGGGGGAGTCAGCGCATGGCAGTCGAACAGTCAACCAAGCAGCCGATGATCGGCAAGGGCTGGGTTCAAGGCGTCGCCCTGGTGATGATCTTCGGATTCTTCGTCATGGGCCTGCTGGCCTACCGCACCTACACCGCATCGATGCCCATGCCCGCCAAGGTGGTCACCGAGTCGGGTCGAGTGCTGTTCACCGGCGACGAGATCACCCGGGGCCAAGAGCTGTACCAGGCGCGCGGATTGCACGAGTACGGATCGGTGGTCGGTCACGGCGCCTATCTGGGCCCCGATTACACCGCCGACTATCTGCGTCGGGCCACCGATGACGTGGCCGCGCAACTGAAGGCGGGCGGCATGGGCGACACCCACGACGCCGTCGTCACCGAATTCCGCACCAACCGGTTCAACCCGGACACCCGCACCCTGGTGTTCACCGATCGGCAGGCCGTGGCGTTCGACCGGATCACCCAGCACTACGCGGACTTCTTCGGCGAGAACTCGACGAAATACGGGCTGTTGCCCCGACTCATCACCGACCCGGCCGAAATCCATGACCTGACGGCATTTTTCGCCTGGACGGCGTGGGCATCGGCCGCCGAGCGTCCCGGCCACAACTACAGCTACACCAACAACTGGCCCAGCGAGCCACGCGTCGACAACGGGCCCACCGCCCAGCTGATCGTGTGGTCGACGCTGTCGCTGATCATGTTGCTCGGCGGGACGGGCATCATGTTCGCCGTGTACGGGCGGTGGAGCCAGAAGATCGGCTGGCACAGCGCCGAGGCACCCACCCTGTCGTTCCGTCAGCCCGGCGAGGTGTCACTGACTCCGGCCCAACGCTCGACCATCTGGTTCTTCGCGATCGTTTCGGTGTTGTTCCTCGCCCAAGCCCTGCTCGGTGGCGCCGTCCAGCACTATCGGGCCGACCTGTCGAACTTCTTCGGGCTGGATCTGGCCGCGATCCTGCCCTACAACCTGGCCCGCACCTGGCATCTGCAGCTGGCCTTGTTCTGGACCGCCGCGGCGTTCCTCGCTGGCGGAATCTTCTTGACCCCGTTCATTTCCCGGCGTGAACCGCGCCGGCAACACTGGCTGTCGTACGGCCTGCTCGGCGCCGTCGTGGTGGTGGTCGTGGGCTCGCTGATCTCCGAGGCGCTGTCCATCTACGGGATCATCCCGTCGGGCACGCTGTTGTCTCAGCAGTGGGAGTACCTGGACCTGCCGAGGCTGTGGCAGATCCTGCTGATCGTCGGCATGTTCGTGTGGATCGCCATCATCTGGCGCGGTATGCGGGCCCGCCTCAAAGACGAGTCCAAGCTGAACATGCCGTGGGTGTTCTTCTTCTCGGGCTTGGCGATCCCGATGTTCTACGCGGTGGGGTTGCTCGCCGGCAGCGACACCCACCTGACCGTGGCCGACTTCTGGCGGTTCTGGGTGGTGCACCTGTGGGTGGAGGATTTCCTCGAACTGTTCACCACGGTGATGGTGGCCTACATCTTCGTGATGCTCGGCGTGGTGAGCCAGCGCATCGCGCTCGGCGTGATCTTTCTCGATGTGATCCTGTATTCGGCCGGCGGCGTCATCGGCACCATGCACCACCTCTACTTCTCCGGAACCCCGGTGGAGCACATGGCCCTCGGCGCGTTTTTCTCCGCCGCCGAGGTGATCCCGTTGACGTTCCTGACCGTCGAGGCGTGGGCCTTCCTGCAACTGGGGTCCCGACAGACCACCGGCGACTCGAAACCGTTCCCGCATCGGTGGGCGGTGATGTTCCTGGTGGCGGTGGGCTTCTGGAATTTTGTCGGTGCGGGCATCTTCGGCTTCCTGATCAACCTGCCGATCGTGTCCTACTACCAGATTGGCACCGCACTGACCGCCAATCACGGCCATGCCGCGATGATGGGCGTCTACGGCATGCTCGCCGTCGGGCTGGCCATGTTCGCCTTCCGGTATGTCATCCCCGCGGACAAGTGGCCCGAGAAGTGGGCCCGAGTATCGTTCTGGGGCCTCAACATCGGGCTGGCCTGGATGGTCTTCGCCAGCCTGTTGCCGCTGGGTGTGCTGCAGCTCTACCACTCGGTCAACGAGGGCTACTTCGAGGCGCGTTCACTGGGCTACATCGCGCAGCCCGGCAATTCGGTGCTGGAATGGTTGCGCTTCCCCGGCGACGTCATCTTCATCGTCGGCGGAGTGGTGCCGTTTGTCTGGATCGCGTTGCAGGCACTGCGGCATTTCAAGTCCGGCCCCGTCACCGACGAGATCCCCGAAAATCCGTTGTACACCGAGGTGAACCCGACACCGGCCCAGGCGCCGGCCACGGAGACGTCATGACTCCTCCGACCACGGCGGCTTGGCTGATGGCGGGCTACGCGCTGGCATTGGTTGCCGTGGCCTGGGGGTTCGACCTGATGGCGCGACGCGCTTCGATGCGCGCAGCCCGTTGGCGCACCGGCAATTTCACCTACCACGCCGATCACGATGCCTGGCTGTGTCCGCAGGACCAGTGGTTGTGGCCGACCTCGTTCGACCCGGGCAACCGGGTGATGCGCTATCGGGCCAAACCCTCGGTGTGCAATGCCTGCCCGGTGAAGTCCACCTGCACCAGCTCCGGGCAGGGTCGGGAGATGACGCGGGAGATCGACCCCTGGCCTCACTCGGAGGCAGGGCAATTCCATCGCGGGATCGCTTGTGCGGTGGCAGGTTTGGCACTCGTCATGCTGGTGGCGATGCTGATCGGTCAGCACGGTGCCGGCGACGTGGTGGTGTTGACGGTGACGGCGGTGATCGTCGTCGGTGCCGCGCTCCCCCTGGCCCGTCATCTGTGGGCGAGCCCGGCCAACGCTCCAGACCACCTCCCCCACCGCACCGGTGAACAGGACATCACAGCCGTCGGCACCGACCGCTACGCCACCCGGTGGGGCGGCGGCTGGTCTGACCGGAAGGAGTTTCCATGACCGCATTGTGGCTCTTCCTCGCCGTGGCGGGGCTGATCGTGGTGGGGCTGCTGGTCTACACGTCGCTGAAAGTGCTGCGCGAGTACGAGCGGGGTGTGGTCTTCCGCATGGGCCGGGCTCGTCCGCTGTACGGCCCGGGTCTGGTGGTGCTCTTGCCGTTGGTCGACCGGATGGTGCGTGTCGATCAACGGGTGGTCACCTTGACCATCCCGCCGCAGGAGGTCATCACCCGTGACAACGTGCCGGCCCGGGTCAACGCCGTGGTGATGTTCCAGGTCACCGATCCCCTGAAAGCTATTCTGGCAGTAGAGAACTATGCCGTGGCCACCTCTCAGATTGCCCAGACCACATTGCGGTCACTGCTCGGTCGCGCCGATCTCGACACCCTGCTGGCGCACCGCGAGGACCTCAACGTCGATCTGCGGGCCATCATCGAAACCCAGAGCGCCCGGTGGGGTGTCGAGGTGCGCGTGGTCGAGATCAAGGATGTCGAGATCCCGGAGTCGATGCAGCGGGCCATGGCGCGTGAGGCCGAGGCCGAACGCGAACGTCGAGCCAAGGTGATCAACGCACGTGGCGAACTGCAGGCCTCAGACGAGTTGCGGCAGGCCGCCGAAACCCTGTCCAAGAATCCGGCCTCACTCCAGCTCAGGTATCTGCAGACCCTCCTCGAGCTCGGCGCCGATCAGAATTCGACGGTGGTGTTCCCATTGCCGGTCGACATCATCACCCCATTCCTGAAGAACCCCGCTCTGGGAGATGCACTCGCCAACGGGTTGGCACGGCATCGGGACTGACCTCGACGGCTAACTGCGCGTGGCGATGACCTGCTGGGCGACGTCGATGAGCTTGGTGTTGCTGTCCTGCGACAGCCGCCGCAGCATCTCGAAGGCTTGCACGTCATCGACGTGGTAGCGCTCCATGATGATTCCCTTGGCCTGACCGATACGATCACGCGTCGACAACGCCGAGGTCAGCTGTTCGGTGTGCTTGCTGGCCAACAGGGCCGCAGCGGCGTGCGCAGCGAGAACCGTGCCGACGGTCTCCGCCTCGGCGTCCCACACTCGGGGCTGGAACCCGAACAGATTCAAAGCGCCGGCGGTCTTTTCCGCGGTGTAGAGCTTGTACGACATTCCGCTGAGCACACCGATCTCCACCGCAGCCTTCGAATAGTTCGGCCACCGCGTCTCTTCCCGGAAGTCGTCGGTACACACCACCAGGTCGTCGAGCGCCGCCTGCACGCAGGGCCCCTCCTGGTACATCATCTGTAATTCGTCGAGCCGGCGCGGCAGATCGCTCGTGCCGGCGATCGATTCGAATTTGCCACCGCCGCCGATAAGCAGAATTCCCGCAGTGTCCACCCCACGGATCAGTTCGGTCGCCGCTGCGGTGACGTCGGCGAGGATCTGCTCAACCGTGCGCGGGGCCGCCACAGTGCGCGCAAGCTCCGCCATGCGGACGGCCAATTCGTGTCGCGGTAGCTCTGTCATCCCCCTATCGTTCCCTTTCGCCTCCCCGACCACACGTTTATCGGTGACGAGGACGGGCAACCGGATGCGGTAGGTGAGCGCAGCGGTCGGCCACTGCACTCACCCAGGTCTCGCCGGTTCAGACCTCGAGCCGACGGGACCGCCTTCGGGGGCTGCTGTCAGAAGTTCGTCACTGCTGCGGCGGCAAGCCGGCGACCAGGGGCGCGTCGGCCGCGACCGGACCCAGCTTCGCCGCTCCGCCGGGTGAGCCCAACGGCTCGTCGCGCCCCGGCAGTGTCTCGGCGAAGAACGCCGCGTTGTCGTCCTGGTAGGGCACCAACTCGTCGGGCAGGTCATCTTCGTAATAGATGGCCTCCACCGGGCAGACCGGTTCGCAGGCACCGCAGTCCACGCATTCGTCGGGGTGGATGTAGAGCGCTCGCGCGCCCTCGTAGATGCAGTCGACCGGGCATTCTTCGACACATGCGCGATCCATGACATCCACACATGGCTTGCCGATTACGTACGTCATGGCTCATAGTTTATCCAAGAGGATTTGTAAAAACTGGTGGAGGCGCATATGAGGCCGATGACCAGAGCGGAAAACCGCCCGACAACCACCGACGCGACACTGACCGTCACGCGTCCCTTCCCCGCGCGGATGGGACCACCTGGCCACCTGATCTACAAACTGGTCACCACCACCGATCACAAGCTGATCGGCGTCATGTACATGGTCGCCTGCTACGTGTTCTTCTTCACCGGCGGACTGATGGCGCTGTTCATGCGCTCCGAACTCGCCGAACCCGGGCTGCAGTTCCTGTCCAACGAGCAGTACAACCAACTGTTCACCATGCATGGCACGGTGATGCTGCTGTTCTACGCCACCCCTATCGTGTTCGGCTTCGCCAACCTCGTGCTCCCCCTTCAGATCGGCGCACCGGACGTGGCCTTCCCACGGTTGAACGCATTGTCGTTTTGGCTCTTCGTCTTCGGCGCGCTCATCGCGCTGTCCGGATTCATCACGCCCAGCGGCGCTGCCGATTTCGGTTGGACGGGATATGCCCCGCTCAGCGAGGCCATCCACTCGCCGGGTGCCGGAGGCGATCTGTGGATCATGGGACTGGCCGTGGCCGGGCTGGGCACCATTCTCGGGGCAGTCAACATGATCACCACCGTGGTCTGCATGCGCGCGCCCGGCATGGTGATGTTCCGCATGCCGATCTTCACCTGGAACATCCTGGTCACCAGCGTGCTGGTGTTGATGGTGTTCCCGCTGTTGACTGCGGCCCTCTTCGGCCTGGCGGCCGACCGGCATCTCGGCGCCCACATCTACGATCCAGCCAACGGCGGGGCGATCCTCTGGCAGCACCTGTTCTGGTTCTTCGGCCATCCCGAGGTCTACGTGGTGGCCCTGCCGTTTTTCGGCATCGTCACCGAAATCATCCCCGTGTTCTCCCGCAAACCGCTGTTCGGCTACACCACCCTGATCTACGCGACCATCAGCATCGGCGCCCTGTCGATGGCGGTGTGGGCACATCACATGTTCGCCACGGGAGCCGTTCTGCTGCCGTTCTTCTCGCTGATGTCCTACTTCATCGCAGTGCCGACCGGGATCAAGTTCTTCAATTGGATCGGCACGATGTGGAAGGGGCAGTTGACGTTCGAGACGCCGATGCTCTTTTCGGTGGGCTTCATGGTCACGTTCCTCCTCGGCGGACTGTCGGGTGTCATGCTGGCCAGCCCCCCGATCGATTTCCATGTCACCGACACGTACTTCCTCATCGCGCACTTCCACTATGTGCTGTTCGGCACGATCGTGTTCGCGTCCTTCGGTGGGGTGTACTTCTGGTTTCCGAAGATCACCGGACGCTTGCTCGACGAGCGTCTCGGCAAGGTGCATTTCTGGCTGACGTTCATCGGTTTTCACACCACATTCCTTGTGCAGCACTGGCTGGGAAATGAAGGCATGCCGCGTCGTTATGCCGACTATCTGCCGTCCGACGGCTTCACCACACTCAATGTGGTGTCCAGCATCGGGGCGTTCATCCTCGGTGTTTCGATGCTGCCGTTCGTGTGGAACGTCTTCAAGAGCTGGCGCTACGGGGAGCCGGTCGTGGTCGACGACCCTTGGGGTTACGGCAATTCGCTGGAGTGGGCCACCAGTTGCCCACCGCCGCGGCACAACTTCACCGAACTGCCCCGAATCCGTTCTGAAAGACCGGCTTTCGAGCTGCATTACCCCCACATGGTGAAACGGATGCGAGCTGAATCGCACATCGGTCGTCACTGAAGCCGCCGGCGAGCCCGTCAACGGGGCCGCCGACGTCACACTGGAGTGACTCCCGAACCCGGGCGCCACCCCAGCGTGACAGAACGGTGGGCGGTCAGGCCTCTTTGAGCGCCTCGATGTCGAGGGTGATGGTCACCTTGTCGCCGACGACGGCGCCACCGGCCTCCAGCGGCATGTCGATGTCGATGCCGAAGTCCTTGCGGTTCAACACCACCGAGGCCTCGAACCCGGCCACGGCACCCTGCCCCATGCCGGGGTTCACGCCGTTGTACTCGAGCTTGAGCGACACCGGCTTCGTCACGCCCTTGAGAGTGAAGTCGCCATCGACGAGGTAGGCGTCGCCGTCGGGACGCACGCCGGTCGATACGAAGGTGGCAGTCGGGTATTTCTCGGCGTCGAAGAAGTCTGCAGACCGCACATGCGCGTCGCGCTGCTCGTTGCGGGTGTTGACGGAGTTGACGTCGATGGTGGCGCTGACCGAAGCGGTCCCGTCCTCGGCGACGGTGATGGCGCCGCTGAACGTCTCGAAACTGCCGCGAACCTTGCTCACCATGAGATGGCGCACCGAAAAGTTGACCGATGAATGCACCGGGTCGATGGCCCAGGTTCCTGCGGTCAGGTCGGTGGCTACTGCTGCGGTCATGGCGTCTCCTCGGTTCTGCGGGCCGGTCGATCCGGCACCCTCACTCTCCACTAACCGGACCGTGGTCCGATTTAATTCCCGGACCGTACACAAAGTTCTCCAGCGTGGAATCGGGCCGGCAGTAGCGGCACGCGCAAGCTCGACGAAAGCGACGAAGTTGCCGACGAATTACGGCGTGGCGGGCCGCAGACCCGCACGCTAATGATTCCTATCAGCGTTTTGTTGTTGGGTTCGTGGGACTTGCTGCGAGATGCTGGTCGATGAGCCGC
>NZ_MBEQ01000020.1 GCF_001954135.1 Mycobacterium sp. GA-1841
GTTTGTATTCACTGGTCGCCGGCTGCCCGCCGACCGCGGTTCCGCACATGTCGCAGAATCGTGCCCCCCCCCCCACGTGGCGGCCCCACCCCCGGCACCGGCGCCGGCACCAGGGCCAGGACCGGGTCAGGCACCCGGTACCGACGGGCCCCTGCAATACCCCGACCACGTGGAGCTTCGTCCAGCTGACGGTCCGGGCTTCTGCGATCCGGACGGAACCCCGCTCGGTCACCTGACCGCAGCCATGTGCAGCACGGCAGGACCGCAGCCATGACCGGGCCCGACGGAACGCCAAACCCGTGGTCATTCTCGGCATCGTCAGGCGCGGCCCGTCCGCGGAAGCTGTCGCGCCGCACGATCGTTCTGGGCAGCGTCGGCATTGCCGTCGCGGTGCTTCTGGTCGTGGCGCTGGTGGCCTGGCTGGCCTGGCCGCGCTCGGCGCCCATCGACCAGGCCGATGCTCCCGCCAAGGGCAGACCACTGCTCAGCGACAAGCCGCCGACCATGATCCTCAACGCGATCGACTTCGACTCGCTGTATCCGCCGGGCTATACCGAATTCGACTACACGAAGATGAACAAGGATTCGGGCTATACGTACGATCCCGACCGCGAGTACAAGTCGACGTCCGAACCGCCGGATTGCACGGCAAGCGATGACCCGCTGTACGCCGCGGAATTGGGCCTCGACACCGACGATGATCCCGAGCGGTACAAGGACTCGAAGATCTCGCGCCTGATGTACCCGGTCGACGATCCGGGCGGCAACAAGGAAGACAGCAAGTCGTTTTCCCTGGCGGTGTTCGTGTCGAAAGACCCGACCAGCCTCGATTTCGCCCGACAGTGGTACGAGCGCTGCAAAGGCGCCAAGGTCACCACCGTCGTCAGCAAGCACGGTCAGGTCATCGAGAACGAGGTCATCACGATCGACTTCGGGACGGTCGCCGCGCCGGAATCGGCTGCCGATGACTCCTTCGCGATGACGAAAGACGGCCAGGAGAAGTGCAATTACTACGGTCTCGTCCGGGGCATGATCGTCAACGTCACTTGCCCGCCTGAACAGAAAGACGCCGGCGCGCAGTTGTTCCGCAAGGTCGTCATCGGCCTCCAGGAAGTTTGAGGCACTCGGTCAGGTTCGGCGCGTAGGCTCGGGGAAAAGCAGCCAATCAGCAACGAAAGGCAGCTCCATGAGCATGGGACAGATCCACAGCGTCAACGAGATCCGTACCGCGATCCGGGAATTGTCGGCCCGGGCCGAGTTGGCCCGCAAAGAGGGCCGCCCCGCCGACGCCGGCGAGATCGAGCAACGCATCGTCAAGTACCGCGACGAGCTCGCCGCGCGGCCCTGACCCGCCGAACCGCAGCCGGGAAGCTCAGGCGCCGAGCTTGCGGAACGTGCTGCGGTGGAAGACGATCGGCGCCACCTCGGCGTTGACCGTGATATCGCTGACCCGCAGCACCACGATGGTGTGATCGCCGGCGGGCACCAACTGCTCGATGGCACTCTCCAGCCACACGCTGGTGCCGTGGATGAACACCGCACCCGATTCGCGTGATTCCGTCTGAAGACCGGCGAAGCGGTCCCCGGTCTTGGCGGCCAGCGACCGGGCCGCGGCGTCGTGGGACTCCCCGAGCACGCTGATCCCCAGCGACGGAAGATCCTTGAGCTTGGGCCAGGTGGTCGAGGAGTTCTGCACGCAGAACGACACCAGCGGCGGGTCCAGCGACACCGGGACGAACGTGCTGGCGGCCAAGCCGACCAAGCTGCCCTCTACCTCGGCAGCGATCGCGATGACACCGGACGGAAAGTGGCCGAACGCTTCACGCAGCGACGTCGGGTTCAATTCTGTTGCACTCATAACACCTCCATCTTCACATGGGACACCCGACCGCGCCCAGGTCCGGGTGCGGTGAGCGGGACAAGTCGGCAGAGTAAGTTGGCGCCCATCATGTGGATCACGCTCCTGGTGATGGCCGCGGCAGTCAGCCTGGAGCCGTTACGGATCGGTATGACGATCGTGATGCTCAACCGGCCCCGTCCGCTGCTGCAGTTGCTGGCCTTCCTGGTCGGCGGATTCGCGATGGGCACCGCAGTGGGAGTGGTGGTGCTGTTTCTCCTGCGGCCGGCCCTGGGCGCTTCCCATTTCACGCTGCCCAGAGTTCAGCTCGTGGTGGGCGCGGTGGCACTGGTGGCCGCGGCGATCCTCGCCGGCGGCAGGCCGTCGAGCCTGTTCACGCCGAAACCCGACCGCGAACCCGGACAGCTTGTGACACGCACCAGACAATTGTTTGGCGGCCATTCGCTGTGGACGGCGAGCGTGGCAGGCCTTGGCATCGCCCTGCCATCGGTCGACTATCTCGCCGCGCTCGCACTCATCGTCGCCTCGGGGGCTGCGGCCGCGACCCAGGTCGGCGCCCTACTGCTGTTCAACGTGGTGGCGTTCGGGCTCGTCGAGATCCCGCTGATCTCCTACCTGGTGGCCCCGGAGCGCACCCGTGCGGCCCTGGCGGCACTGCACCAGTGGCTGCAGACCCAACGCCACCGGAAGGTGGCCGCGGTGGTTGCCACCGTCGGCGGTGTGCTGCTGGTCGCCGGTCTCGTCGGCCTGTGACGAACCGCTGTGACTAACTCAGGCGTCCAACCTGGCGAATTCGTCCTGCCGGTACTGCTCCGCACACGCCGCACGCCGGATCTTGCCGCTCGTCGTCGTCGGTATGGAGCCAGGTGGCACCAGCACCAGGTCACCGACGTTCAAGCCATGCGCATTCGATATCGCCGAGGTGACCTCACTCTTGAGCCCGGTGAGCCAATGCACCGCCTCCCCGGTCACTTCCCCGCGCTTCTTGAGCTCGATGACCGTGACGAGTTTCTCGGTGCTGTTCACCGGGACGGAAATCGCCGCCACCCGGCCGCCGGTGATCTGTTGGACGGTCGCCTCGATGTCCTCAGGATAATGGTTCCGTCCCCGGATGATCAGCAGGTCCTTGATGCGCCCGACGATGAACAGGTGCCCACCGGAGACGAAACCCAGATCGCCGGTTTTCAGCCAGGGGCCCGCGACCGTGCCCGGCGTCGGGTCGACGAGGGTGGCGCCGAAGCACTGCTGCTCCGCGGCCGGCCGGCTCCAGTAGCCGGACGCGACATTGTCGCCGTGCACCCAGATCTCGCCGACCACATCCGGTGCGCATTCCCGGTGGGTGTCGACGTCGACGATCCGCACGATCGGTGACTGTGGCAGTTCGTATTTGACGAGCGACGAACCGGCCGACCTCGTCGACCGGCGGATGCGTCCCGCCGACAGTTCGTCGGTGTCGAACGCCGCCGCTCCCGCAGATTCGTCCCAGGTCCCGGTCGCCACGAACACGGTGGCCTCGGCCATCCCGTACGACGGACGCAGCATGTGGTCCCGGAAGTTGAAGTGCGCGAAGCGATCTGCGAACCGTTCCAAGGTCCCCGGTTCGACCCGCTCAGCACCGTTGATGATGCCCAGCACCCCGCCGAGGTCAAGACCGGCCAGGTCCGCGTCCTTGGTCTTGCGGGCGGCGAGATCGAAAGCGAAGTTGGGCGCCGCCGAGAACGCATTGGCATTGGTCGCCAACGCGCGCACCCAGCGGGCCGGCTGCTCCAGGAAGGCCACCGGGCTCATCAGGACTGCGGGATAGCCGCTGAGGATCGGTGCGCAGACTCCCAGCACCAGGCCCATGTCGTGGTAGAAGGGTAGCCACGACACGATCGTGGCTTCGGTGACAGACCGGCTGAGCGCGTCGGTGAAGAAACCCCGCATCAACTGCTCGAAGTTCGCCTGCAGATTGCGATGGGAGATCATCACCCCCGTCGGCACCCGGGTCGAGCCGGAGCTGTACTGCAGATACGCCGTCGTGGGGAATTCACCCGTCCCGGCATCGGTGCCGTCTTCCGGCCCCGGTGCGGCGTCCAGGTCCAGCAAGTCGACCTCGAGGATCTTGGGCGCCGTGTCCAACCGGGACTGATCGACGTAATCGCCGACATCCTCGGAGACGGCGGACGTGGTCAGGACCACCGCGGGCTTGGTGTCGGTGAACACCGCGCTGACCCGGTCGTGGTTGGAGCCGCGGTGCGGCAGGGGAAGCGGGACAGCGATGAGGCCGGCCTGCATCGAGCCGAGGAAGGCCAGGATGTATTCCAGGCCCTGTGGGGCCAGGATCACCGCCCGGTCCCCGACTGTCGCACTGCGCCGGATCGCGTGCGCCACGCTCATCGTCCGGCGGGACAGCTGCGACCACGTCACCGTCTCGACGACACCGTCCGGGTCGGCGGCGTACTCGGTGAAGGTGAAGGCAATGTCGTTGGGACGCAAGCTGGCACGTCCGTGCAGCATCGAGAGGATGGTGGATTGGGGCAGGGGCGTCGTCGGCGTCATGTCACGTCCGTACTACTCGTGGAATCGTCAGGGTCTGTATCAGTGCCCGCCGAGCAAGGACAGGGCACCGTTGGCGATCTCGGAAATGGGGTCGGTCTGGCCACCGAACGTGGCCTCGTTGGCCGGAGCGGTGACTTCGGCGGGGTCGAATCCGTTCACCGGGTCCACCGTGACGGGAGCGGTGGCCGGATCGTCGTTGCGGGAATAGCCCGCGTCGACCCGGGGCTTGAGGATCGCGTCCAGCTTGTTGAGCGTGTCCTGGTCATATCCGAGGTACTTGAAAGGCAGCACCAGCGGCAGGTGCTCTTCGGGAACCAGGTACGTCGTCGTCGTCGCACCCTTGGAGTTCACCGTCGTCCGGATGTTCTGCGGCGGGACGTTGCTGGGGTTGGTGAACGCGATCGCGGTGTGACCGGTGGCCAGTCCGGCGATCGCGTTGATGACGCTCATCCAGTTGTCCGGCCGGTCCGGCCAATCGGCGATGCTGTCGTAGGCCGAGATGAACTGATCGGTGTGGTACTGGCTTTCCACCGGGGCCGGTATCCGGTAGTCCATGAACGGCACGACGCTGCCGACGGGGAAGTTCTGGGTCAGGAAGCTTTCACCGAAGGCATGTTTGGCGATCGGGTCACCGAACGTGGCGAAGCTCAGTTGATCCGGCGGCGGAGCGGTGGGGTCATTGGCCAGTCGGACCTTCACGGCGTTGAGCACGAGCGCGCCCTCGGACAGCCCCATCGCGGTTCCGTGGCCACCGTTGCGGATGGCCGCGTCGAGATTGCCTTCGCCTTCGTCGACCGATTCACCGATGCTGGGTCCGTCGAGACCGATGCCGGGATAGATTTGCTCGCCGATCGCACCGATGCCGGGGAAGAAGCGTTCCAGGGTGTGGCCCTGAACCTGGCCCGCCGGGTAATCGACCTTCACCCGTTTCATGCCGGGGAACCAGTGCTCGCCCGTCATCCGGATGTATTCGTCATAGGGGATGCCCAACACGTGGGCGCCGCCCAGGGCGTAGGCGGTACCAGGGTCCGACGGCGCCGGAGCCGGTGGGCCGCCCGGGCCTTGCGAGTCGTCGGCGCTGGCCGATCCGACACCGAAACAACCTGTGACACCGGCAGTTACCAGAACCGTGATTCCAGCGAGTAGCTTCTTCATCTCTGCCCCTGCCCGCATTGCGTCGTTCGGTAGTTTTCCATATTTCGACTGGGTGCGCTTCCCGCCGTGGTCACGCGTCGGCCGCCGGTCTGCGCAGTGACTTCGGCGTCCCCGCCCGTGACGGCCACCAGTTCGCCCGACCGATCAGTGCGGCGACGGCGGGCACCGTGATGGTGCGGACCACGAAAGTGTCCAGCAGGATTCCGACGCCGATGATGAACCCACCCTGGATCACCATCCCGATGGTGGAGAACAGCAGACCGGCCATCGAGGCCGCGAAGATCAGGCCGGCCGCGGTGATCACCCCACCGGTCGAACTGAGGGTGCGGATCACGCCGAACCGCATGCTGTGCGCCGACTCGTCCCGCATTCGTGACACGAGCAGCATGTTGTAGTCGGCGCCCACGGCAACCAGCACCACGAACGCCAATGGCGGCACGCTCCAGTGCAATTGCTGACCGAAGAGGGATTGGAACACCAGGACCCCGATACCAAGTGCGGCGAAATAGGAGATCACCACCGAACCGACCAGGTAGAGCGGTGCGACGAGCGAGCGCAGCAGCACCATCAGGATCAGCAGCACCACGATCAGCGTCGCGATGATGATGAAGCGGATGTCCTGCTGGTAGTAGTCGCGGGTGTCGCGCAGGGCGGCCGGGAACCCGCCCATCGAGATCGAGGCGTCGGCCAGCGTCGTGTTGGGTTGGGCGCCGCGGGCGATGTCCTGGATCTCGTTGACCTGGTCCATCGCCTCGGAACTGAACGGGTTGAGCTTGGTCTGCACGAGATAGCGCACCGAGCGACCGTCCGGCGAGACGTAGGCCGCCGACGCCTGCTTGAACTCGTCGAGCCCCAGGACCTCGGGGGGAATGTTGAACCCCGCCTGCGCGGGGTCGGCGGCCTCGTTGCGCATGTTCAACAGAAATGAGGAGGCCTGGTCCAACCCGGCCGAGATCACCTTGATCTGCTTGACGAGTTCGTCGACGCCGCCGGCCACCTCCCGGCTGCCCCCGGCCAGACGGTTGGCCCCCTGTTGCAGATCCCGCAGACCCGCCTGCGGGCCACCGGGCTTGTTCATACCCATCGTGCCGACGGCCTTGTTGACGCTGGCCAAAGCCTTGTTCAGCTTGGTGACCGTGGCGTTGAGGGACTGCTTGTCACCGACGCCGTTCAGTTGATGCGCCAGGTCGTTGATCTGGTCGAGGCTGCCGTCGTTGTTCGCATCCATCAGCCGCTGGAACTGGATGCGGGTCTCGCTGCACGACGGATTGCTGTCACACACCGCATTGTTCTGCAGCGCCGCCAGTACCGGGCCGATCCAGGCGAACATGTTCTTGACGGCCGAGAAGTTGTAGCCCATGGAATTGGACAGGGCATTGATGCTGTCGACGAGCTTGGCCGCGACCTCGACATCGTGGACCAGCTTGTCGCCGCCATATTCGGTTCGTACCGAGGAGAACGTGTCGACCAGGCTCTGCAGACTGGGCGCGATCTGGTTGATCTGGGTGCGCACGTCGGCCAGGCTGCCGGCCAGGGTGTTGGCGCCGGCCGACAGCCGGTTCAGGTCGCCGGTGCGCTGGTCGATCTGATCGGAGCCGTCGGCCAGCCGGGTCCCCACGATGCCGGCCTGGAACGTGGCCCGGAATTCCCGGGGCACCTCGCCCAGGGGCCGGGTGATGCCACTGACCAGGCCGACGTCGGGTAGTTGGGCGACCCGCGAGGCCAGCTGTTCCAGGTCGGCGAGACCACGCGGCGTCCGGAGGTCATGGGGCGATTGGATCAGGATGTATTCGGGGATGGACTGGGCGATCGGGAAGTGGCGTTCCACCGCGGCATAGCCGATCGAACTCGGCGCATCTGCCGACACGACCTTGCGGTCGTCGTAGTTGTACTGCGCGAAGATCGCCGCCCCGGCCAGCAGCGCCAGTACCAGCAGACTGGCGACCAGATGCGGTACCGGCCGGCGCACGATGCGGATACCCGAGCGGCGCCAGAACCGGGAGGTCAGTTCCCGGCGCGGCTTGACCCAGCCGCGCGGACCGACGAGCACCAGGATGGCCGGCAGCAGCGTCAGCCCGGCCATATAGGCGACGCCGATCCCGATCGCCGCCGACGTGCCGACGGTGCGGAACACGCCCATCTTGGTGAAGCTCAACAGCAGAAACGTCAATCCGACCGTCGCCGCGGAAGCGGTGATCACCTTCCCGATCGAGGCCATCGCCGCCCGGACGGCCTCGTCGAAATCCTTTCCCAGCCTTAGATAGTCGTGGTATCGGCTGATCAGGAAGACCGCATAATCCGTTCCGGCACCGGCCATGATCGCGCTGAGGAACACGACCGATTGATTCGACACCCCGGCCCCGGTGAGGTGGGAAAAGCCCGCCACCAGGGATTGTGCGATGAGCAGTGACGAGCCGATGGTCACCAGCGGCAGCAGCATCGTCACCGCGCTGCGGTAGACCAGCAGCAGCACGGCAAGGACCAGGACGGCGATCGCGAGCTCGATCGGCAGCCGATCGCGCTCACCGGCGACGGTGAGGTCGGCGGCGGTGGCCGCGGGACCGGTCAGGTGCACGGCCAGCGGACTGCCGGCGGTACTGCGTTCGACGACCTCGGAAACCCGGTTGAACGATTCGATCGCCCGGGGGGTGCCCAACTCCCCCTTCAGCCCCACCGGTAGCACCCAGGTGGTCTTGTCCTTGCTCGTCAGGAACGGCCGCAACTGCGGGGTGGCGACGAAATCCTGCACGCTCACCACGTCCGCCTGGTCGTCGCGCAACGCGTCGACCAACTTGCGGTACACCGCCTCGTCGGCCGGCTTGAGCCCGTCTTCGTTGATCAGCGCGACCAGCAGCAGGTCGTCGTTGCCCGGCTCGTGGAACGCCTCGGTCATCTTCGCCGCGGTGACACTCGACGGTGCGTCCGCGGGCAGGATGGTGAGCGGATGCTTCTCGGCCATCGCACCCAGCGAGGGGAACGACAGCGGCAGGGCAACCAGCAAGGTGGCCCAGACGCCGATGACCAGCCACGGCCATCGCACCACCAGGTCGGCTAGCCGTCGCATGTCACCCTCACCTTCGCCCCGAAGGCGAGGCCGAGCAGAAAATCCATCACCATCGATCTACGCTCCGCTAAGCGACGCGGCCCCACTGTCCGGTGTCGGCGACCCTGGAGGCCACCGACTTCATCGCCGCCATGTAGCGGCCGACCGATTTCTTGGCGACGGGATTGTCGGGATGCATGATCGCCATGACCGTGCCCTCCCCGTACCGGAAAATGTAGATGGTCAATTGGTACGAAAAGCGGCCGTCGGGATAGATGCCGATATTGTTGGCCAGGCCCATGTCGGCAGCGGCCAGGATGGCGTTGAGCGGCGCAGCGCCGCCGTGCAAAAAGTTCGACACCGGAAAGTTCGGTCGTGGCCAGTTCAACCAGGGCGCCAACTCCAGCACGCGGTAATACGGCACTCGGGCCATGTCCAGTCCCGAATCGAATGAGGCCTGCGCGGCCCAGGCGGCATCGCTGAATGACGTCGCCGCGACCGGGACGGTGATCGGGATCAGGCCGGTGAACCAGCCTTGCGTCATGAAATTGTCACTGGCGGTGCGGGAATCCCGCGGCGTCAGACCGTAATACGTGAGAGCGCCGGTAAATTCATGTTCCACCAAACCCAGGCAGGCGAACAGGCCGCCGACGAACCGTGCGCCCGCCGCCGTGCAGGCCTCCTCGAAGCGCTCGGTCTGCGCCGGATTCATCAGGACCTCGGAGGTCATGTCGCTGCGGGTGGCCTCCAGCGGATTACCGAGCGGCAGAGGGAATTCCGGGAATCCGTCGCGGTTGTTCTCCGCGAACTCGATCCAGGCGCGGACTCCCGGCGAGTCCACCGTCAGCTCGGCGGTGTATTCGCGCTCGCGAATACAGAAATCGTCGAAACTGCCCGCATCGGGCAACGTGAGGGCTTGACCGGTTCCGCTCAGCGATGAATACATGCCGTTTGCTTCGAGCATTGTGGTGCCGATCAATGTGGCATCGCCATGCACGTGATCCATCGCCGCGAAGAAAGTGAAGTGTTCTTCGTTCTGGATTACCCCGAAGGTGAAGCAACCCCACTCCAGAGGGTTCGGAATATCGACGACGTGCGCACGAATTTCGTCGACCGACATGACACCCTGATCGACCGGGACGAATTCGATGTCGGCCGGATCTTCGAGAGCATGTCGGATGAATTCGCCGTCACCCACCTGCTTGAACCAGCTGCGGAAGGTGTCGTGCCGACGGAGGTAGGCATTGACGGCCTGATCCATCGCTGCTATGTCACACTTGCCAGCCACTTCACAGCTGGCAATGATCTGCCGAGAAAAGTTCAGCCCCAACACTTTGCGATCGCAATAGTTCCGAAGATGTTGACTTTGCATGTAACTCACCGGCACTGAACTGACGGGCGCTCGGCTCGCCTTTTCCTTGGCTTTCACAGTCGGATGCCAAGAAGTCACCGAACCGGCACTCAACGTCCATTCATCAAGTGCGCCAACGGTTATCTGCCCAATGCGCAAAGCGCCGTCCTCCCAGTTAGGCGACCGCCATCCCCCGAAGTCCGGTCAAATCTTCGACCGGAACACCCTCGCATGTCACCGATGCACATGCAATAGTGTCCGACGGGGGTTGGCGTGCGGCGTGTGGCCGCAGGGGTCACAACATGCGGCCGTGGGCCGCGATATGACCGACGATACAAGGAGTACACTGGCATGGAATCCGCCGATCTTCCAACAGAACTCGCTCCACGCTTCGCGATCGTCGGCTACGCGGCACGGTTCCCCGGAGCCGACGATGCCGACGAATTCTGGGATCTTCTGCGTGAGGGCCGCGAGGCGATTTCCGAGGTGCCGGAAGATCGCTGGGACGTCGACGAATTCTTCGATCCCGAGCCGGGAGCGCCGGGCAAGGTGGTGACCCGCCGCGCCGGATTCGTCGACGATGTGACGGGTTTTGACGCGCCGTTCTTCGGCATGTCGACCCGCGAGGTCCGGCTGATGGACCCGCAGCACCGGCTTTTGCTCGAGACCGCTTGGCGCGCCGTGGAACACTCGGGTACCGCGCCGACTTCTCTTGCGAACTCCAATACCGGGGTGTTCGTCGGTCTGGCCACTCACGACTACCTGGGCATGGCGTCCGACGAGCTGACCTATCCCGAGATCGAGGCCTATATGGCCATCGGCACATCCAACGCTGCGGCCGCCGGTCGGATCAGCTATCGGTTGGGCCTGCAGGGCCCCGCCGTCGCCGTCGACACCGCCTGCAGTTCGTCGCTGGTGGCCATCCATCAGGCTTGCCAGGCGCTGCGGCTGGGTGAATGCGATCTCGCCCTGGCCGGCGGCGCCAATGTCCTGCTCACTCCGGCCACCATGATCACGTTCTCCAACGCCCACATGCTGGCCCCCGACGGCCGGTGCAAGACGTTCGACGCCGCCGCGGACGGCTACGTGCGCGGTGAGGGCTGCGGTGTCATCGTCATCAAACGTCTCGAGGATGCCGTCCGTGACGGGGACCGGATCCGGGCCGTGATTCGCGGCAGCGCAATCAATCAGGACGGTGCGTCAGGCGGTCTGACCGTGCCGAACGGGGTGGCCCAGCAACATGTCATCGCCGATGCCCTCAAGCGCGCCGACGTATTGCCGAGCGAGGTCGGTTACCTCGAAGCGCACGGCACCGGGACGTCGTTGGGTGATCCGATCGAGGCCCAGGCCGCGGGCGCGGTGCTCGGCGCCGGGCGCGAAGCCGACCGGCCGCTGCTGATCGGGTCGGCGAAGACCAACATCGGGCACCTGGAGGCCGCCGCGGGCATCGCCGGTGTGATCAAGGTCATCCTGGCGCTGGAAAACGAGGCGCTGCCCAAACACCTCAACTTCGAAAATCCCTCGCCGCACATCCCGTGGGACCGGCTCGCGGTCGAGGTGGTGAAGGAGACCATTCCCTGGGAGCGCAACGGCCGGGCCCGGATCGCCGGGGTCAGCTCGTTCGGGTTCGCCGGGACCAACGCGCACGTCATCCTCGAAGAGGCCCCCGAGCACAGCGTCGCACCGCAGGCGGACGAGCAGCCCGGCGCGAAGTTCAGCATCCTGCCGTTGTCGGCACATACGCCGGGCGCGCTGGTTCAGATCGCCGACCAGTACCGCAGCTGGTTGACCGCGCATCCGGAGGCCGGTTTGGCCGACGTGTGCCACACCGCCGGCACCGGCCGGGCACACCTGGAGCACCGGGCCGCCCTGGTGGTGAACTCGCGAGAGTCTGCCCTCGAACTGCTCAGGGCGCTCGCCGACGACCGCCCGGCCCCCGGCCTGGTGCGCGGCGAATCGTATGACAAACCCAAGACCGCCTGGCTGTTCACCGGTCAGGGCAGCCAGTACCCGGGTATGGCCCGGGAGTTGTTCGACACCGAGCCGGTGTTTGCCGAGACCGTGCGGCAATGCGCCGCCGCCGTCGAGGGTGTACTCGAAAAGCCTTTGCTGGACGTGATTTTCGACGTGGACGCGCCCGACGCCGACGAGACGATGCGCCTGACGTCCTACGCACAACCGGCGTTGTTCGCCGTGGAAATGGGTCTGGCGCGACTGTGGCAGTCATGGGGCTTCGAGCCCGATGTGGTGCTGGGACACAGTGTCGGCCAGTACTCGGCAGCCTGCGTCGCGGGCGTGTTCAGCATCGAAGACGGTGCCCGGCTGATGGCCGAACGCGGCCGTCTCTTCGGCAGCCTGCCCGCCGGCGGCCGAATGGTCGCGGTGTTCGCCGCAGCCGAGCGGGTCGAGAGCCTGACCGACGAGTTCCCGAGCCTGTCGGTGGCCGCGTACAACGGCGCCAACACCGTGTTGTCCGGCCCGGCAGCGGATCTGGAGCAGGCCGTGGCCCGCCTGGCGGCCGACAATGTGCGGTGCGACTGGCTGGAGACCAGCCACGCATTCCACTCGGCGCTGCTCGACCCGATCCTCGACGAGTTCGAGGCCGCCGCAAACGGCATCGATTTCGCCGCGCCGCAACGCATCCTGATCGACAACCGCACCGGCGCCGCCCTGGGCCGCAGCGTCAAACTCGACGGTGCCTACTGGCGCCGGCACGCCCGACAGCCGGTGGAGTTCGCCAAGAGCGTGCAGACGCTGGCCGACCTGAACTGCAAACTGCTGCTGGAGATCGGCCCGCGCCCGGTGCTCACCGCGGCCGCCCTGAGCGCCTGGCCCGACCCGGCCACCGCGCCACGCGTGATCACCTCGCTGCGCCGCAACACCACCGACCACCGGCAGATCACCGAAGCCCTCGCCGACGCGTACGTCCTGGGCCACCTGCCCGATTTCGGCGCGCTCCGGCCCACCCATACCCGCAAGCTGGACCTGCCCACCTATCCGTTCGAACACCGCCAGTACTGGTACCGCGACGACCGGGAGCGCCCCAACCAACAACAACACCTCGGCGGTCCGCGGACCGAGGCCGTCCGCCTGCTCGAGGACGGCCGGATCGACGAACTGGCCACGCTGATCGGGGCCGAGAGCGACGACCGCTACATCGCCGACGTGCTGACCAAGCTTGCCGCACAACACAACCGGCAACGGACCACACAATCCATCGCCGACGACCGCTACGAGTTCCGCTGGGATAAATCCCCCGCCGCACTGTCCGGCCCCGCCGGCGAGGGCACCTGGATCCTGGTCGGCGAGGAGTCCGCCGCGATCTCGCCGCTGGTCGAGGCGCTCAACGCGCGCGGTCACCGGTATCGGTTCGTCGCATTGCCGGAGTCGGAGGCCGACGAGGCCCAACTGGCCGACGTGTTGCGTGCGGCGGCAGCCGACGAGGCGACACTGCAGATCCTGCACGTGGCGGCCGCCGTCGACGCCGAGGGCGCACCGTCGATGCAGTCGTTACTGCGGATGCAGCACCGGACGCTGAGCGGGACGCTGCGGTTGTTCCGCGCCGCGGTGGCCGCCGAACTGCGCAACCCCATCTGGGTGGCGACCCGTGGCGCACAACGCGTCACCGACACCGACACCGTCACACCGGATCAGAGCTGCCTGTGGGGATTTGGCCGCGCCGCGGCCCTGGAACTTCCGCAGCTGTGGGGTGGGTTGGCCGACCTGCATGACGGCAGCGCCGATGAATGGTCCCAACTCATCGACCGGGTGAGCACCCCGCGCGATGCGGCCGCCCGTGAGGACCAGATCGCCTTGCGCGATCACGCGGTCTATGTTCCGCGCCTGGTCCGGCGCGAGCAGCTGCCGAGCGGTACGCCACTGCCGCTACACGACGGCGCAAGCTATCTCGTGACCGGAGGCCTCGGCTCCATCGGGCTGGAGGTGGCCGGCTACCTGGCCGCCCACGGCGCCAAGCAACTGGTGCTGACCAGTCGGCGTCCGGCCAGTGAAACCGCCCGGCAACGGATCGACACGCTGAGCGAGCAGTACGGCTGTGACGTCAGGGTCATCACCGCCGACGTCGCCGACGCACACGATATCGCACGGCTGCTGGCAAGCGTGCGGGCCGAGCTGCCGCCGCTGGCCGGTATCGTCCACGCCGCCGGGGAGAACAACACCACCCCGATCAGCGACCTGACCGACGCCGAAGTCGACCGCGTCTTCGCCGGAAAGGTGTGGGGTGCTTGGCATCTGAGTGAGGCCGCGGCAGACCTGAAGCTTGACTTCTTCGTCACCACCTCGTCGATCGCCTCGGTGTGGGGCGGATTCGGACAGACCGCCTACAGCGCCGCCAACGCCTTCCTCGACGGGCTGGCCTGGCGGCTGCGGGAACAGGGCGTCGCTGCCACCAGCGTCAACTTCGGCCCCTGGTCAGCCGGGATGGCCGACGCGGAATCCCGAGCACGGCTGGAACAGCGCGGAATTCGCACCTTGTCCCCGGCCGATGCGCTGGCGGGCCTGGCCGATGTGGCGACCGCGTCGGGACCGGGCCTGGCCCAGGGCGTCGTCGCACGGATTGACTGGGCACGTTTCCTTCCGCTCTACCAACAGGCCGGGCGGCGGGCGTTCCTCGCCGAATTGGAGCGCGAGGTGCCCGCCCATTCGGCCGCAGCCGGCGCGGCGACCGCCTCGGGCAAGACCCAGCTGGTCGAGCGGCTGGCGAGCGCGCCCGTTCAGCAGCGCAAGAAACTGCTGACCGACTACCTGCGCGATGCCGTGGCCGAGGTGACCCGGGTGGACCCTGCCGAGATCCGTGAGGACGCCGGGTTCTTCGACCTCGGCATGGACTCGCTAATGGCCGTGGAACTGCGGCGTCGCCTGGAAACCGGCCTGGGCCACGAGATTCCGGTCACGCTGGTGATGGACCACCCGCGGCTGTCCGATGCGGCCGACTGGCTGCTCGGTGACGTGCTGGGCCTGAGCGAGCAGGCGTCCGCCGCGGCCGCCCCGGTCACGGTGGCGTCGCGCACCGACGACCCCATCGCGATCATCGCGGTGTCGTGCCGGTTCCCCGGCGCACCGGACCCCGAAGCGTTCTGGGACGTGCTGTCCGGCGGTGTCGACGCGATCCGGGAGGTCCCGGAGGACCGGTTCGACATCGACGAGTTCTACGATCCCGACCCGGACGCCCCGGGCAAGACCTACACCCGCTTCGGCGGGTTCCTGGACGGGATCGACGGATTCGATCCCGAGTTCTTCGGTATCTCGCCCCGCGAAGCAGTCTGGATCGAGCCACAGCAACGGCTCATGCTCGAAACCGTCTGGGAGGGCCTGGAGCGGGCTGGATACGCGCCGGCCACCTTGCGGGGCAGCCGGACCGGCATCTTCACCGGTGTGGCCGCCAACGAGTACGCGCACCTGCTGTCGGCCGAGCCGATCGACAAGATCGAACCGCACTTCATCACCGGTAACGCCCTCAACGCCATCTCCGGCCGAGTGGCCTTCGCGCTCGGCTTCGAAGGCCCGGCCGTGGCCGTGGACACCGCATGCAGCTCGGCGTTGGTGGCCGTGCATCAGGCCGTGCAGGCGCTGCACTCCGGGGACTGCGACATGGCCCTGGCCGGTGGCGTCAACGTGCTGCTGAGCCCGGTGACCGTCATCGCCGCCTCGCGGGCGAGGATGTTGTCCCCTGTCGGGCGCTGCAAGACATTCGACGCCTCTGCCGACGGCTATGTGCGCAGCGAAGGCTGCGGGATTCTGGTGCTCAAGCGGCTCAGTGACGCCCAACGCGACGGCGACCGGATCTGCGCCGTCATCCCCGCGAGCGGGGTGAACCAGGACGGCGCATCCAGCGGTCTGACCGTGCCCAACGGCGGTGCGCAGCAACGGCTCATCACCTCGGTGCTGGCCCGTGCCGGGCTGTCCGGCGGCGACGTCGACTACCTCGAGGCACACGGCACCGGCACCCCACTGGGCGACCCGATCGAGGTCCAGGCCGCCGCGGCCGCCTACGGCGGCTCCCGCGCCGCCGACCGGCCCTTGCTGATGGGCTCGGTGAAGACCAACATCGGCCACACCGAATCCGCCTCGGGTGCAGCCGGTTTGATCAAGGTCGTGTTGTCGTTGCAGAACGAGGTGTTGCCGCAGAGCCTGCACTTCGACAACCCGTCGCCGCACATTCCGTGGGACTCCCTGTCGGTGCGGGTGGTGAACGAGGCGCTGCCGTGGCAGACCAACGGCAGGCCGCGACGGGCCGGGGTGAGCTCTT
Organism: Mycobacterium sp. GA-1841; assembly: GCF_001954135.1. Classification (GTDB taxonomy): domain Bacteria; phylum Actinomycetota; class Actinomycetes; order Mycobacteriales; family Mycobacteriaceae; genus Mycobacterium. The sequence continues at coordinate 16,217 of NZ_MBEQ01000020.1, forward strand.
TCGGATTCACCGGCACCAACGCCCACGTGCTCATCGAAGAGGCACCGGCTGCCCCGGTGGAAGGCCCTGCCGTGAGCGACGACCCGGTACCCGTCGAAACCGCCGAGCAGTCCACCGCCAACGTGCTTGCGTTGTCGGCGCGGTCACCGGAAGCGCTGGTGTCCTTGGCCCGGCGTTACGAGAACTGGCTGGACGGCCACCCGGACGCGGACATCGCCGACGTGTGCCTGACCGCCGGAACGGGCCGTTCGCACTTCGAGCACCGCGCCGCGCTGGTGGTGGAGTCGACCGAGGACGCCCGCGTCGGCCTGGCCGACCTGGCCGAGAACCGCACGCGGCCCGGCGTGGTCCGTGGTGAGCACACGAATCACCCGACGACAGCCTGGTTGTTCACCGGGCAGGGCAGTCAGCATCCAGGGATGGCGCGTCAATTGTTCGACGCGGAACCGGTTTTCGCCGAGACCGTGACCCGCTGCGCAGAGGCGGTCAAGGACATCCTGGCCAAGCCGCTGCTCGAGGTCATGTTCGCCACCGGCGGTGACGCGGCGGAAACGCTGCGGCACACCTCATATGCGCAACCGGCCCTGTTCGCCGTCGAGATGGGCCTGGCCCGACTGTGGCAGTCGTGGGGCATCCAACCCGACGTGGTGCTGGGCCACAGCGTCGGGCAGTACGCGGCGGCCTGCGTGGCCGGCGTGTTCAGCCTCGAAGACGGCGCCCGGCTCATGGCCCACCGCGGCCGGCTGTTCGGCAGCCTGCCCGAAGGCGGACGCATGGTGGCGGTGTTCACCGACCCCAAGCAGGTCGAGCAGATCTCCGGTGAGTTCCCGCGGGTCTCGGTCGGTGCCTACAACGGGCCCAACACCGTGCTGTCAGGTCCGGGTGAGGATCTGGAGAAGGCCGTCGCGCGGTTCGAAGAGGAGGGCATTCGCTGCACCTGGTTGCAGACCAGCCACGCCTTCCACTCCGAACTGCTCGATCCGGTGCTCGACGAGTTCGAATCGTTTGCGGCCCAGGTGCAGTACGCAACCCCGACGCTGCCGCTGGTCTGCAACCGCACCGGCGCGGTGCTCACCGCCCAGACCGTGATCGACGCCCAGTACTGGCGGCGGCATTCCCGCCAGCCCGTGCAGTTCGCCGAAAGTGTGCGCACCGTGGCGGCGTTGGGATGCTCGGTGCTGATGGAGATCGGTCCGCAGCCGGTGCTGACCGGTGCGGCGGTGCAGGTGTGGCCCGAGCATCTTCCCGCGCCGCGAGCCATCGTCTCGCTGCGCAAGGGGGTGGACGACCGGCGCCAGATCGCCGACGCGCTGGCCGCGGCCTACGTCGGCGGACATCGACCCGACTTCGCCGCCGTGCATGGCCGGTCGGGCCGGCGGGTCGAACTGCCCACGTACCCGTTCCAGCGTCGCCGCTTCTGGCCCAAGGGTGGGGCGATCGCCGTCGAGGGCGGAGTGGGCTCCGGCGGTTCCGGAATCTTGGGCAGCGGTAAGGATCTCGCCTCCGGCGATTCGGTCTACACCAGCCGGTTGTCCGTGAAATCGCAACCGTGGCTGTCCGACCACGTCATCTACGGCACCGTCGTCGTCCCCGGCGCCACCTACGCGGCGATGGCACTGGCCGCGGTCGGCACCCCGGCGCGCGCCAAGGACGTGTTCTTCTATGAGCCGATCATCTTGCCGGAGAGGACTTCCCGTGAAGTGCAGCTGACGTTGCATCCGCTGGAGACCGGCGGTGAATGGACGTTCCAGGTGCACAGCCGCCCCTACGGCGAGCGGGATGCCGAATGGTCGTTGAACGCCGAAGGCACCGTCGTGTCCGGTGCCGAGGACGACGACTCCGCTGCCGACGGTGATCCCGTCGACGAAGCGATCGAACGGCTGGAGCGGATGCGTCCGCAGGAACTGTTCGAAACCTTTGCCGACTTGGAACTGGCGTGGGGTCCGACGTGGTCGGGTTCACTGAAGTCGTTGTGGCTCGGTGAGGGTGAGGCGATCGGCGACATCCTGGTCGGCGCAGAACTGGCCGAACAACTGGGCACCGAGCCCATGCACCCGGTGCTGATGGATCTGTGCACCGGCGTGGCGTTCCCGGCATTCCCGGCACTGCTCGCGGCCGAGCAGGGGGTGAACGACCTGTTCCTGCCGTTGCGGTACGGGCAGGTCACCCTGAAGGAGAAGATGCCACGGCGCTTCTACTGCCGCGCCCGCTGGCACGAGAGCGCCCTGGACAGTGAAACTCAGGTGTTCGATCTGGAGTATCTGGATCGGGACGGCCGTCACCTGGGCGGTATTCGTGAGTTCACCGTCAAACGCGCACCGCGCGAAGCGTTGCTGCGTGGGCTCGGCGGCGACGCCACCCGACTGCTCTACACACTTGGCTGGAACGAGTTGCCACCGCCGGCCCCGAGCGTGGACGGTTCCGAGGCCACTGCCGCCGGTACCTGGCTGATCGCCGGGTTCGACGAGCTCGCGACACAGGTTCCGGGTTGCATCCCGGTCAACCGGGCAGCCGATCCAGAATTGCTGGGACAGCTGCTGACTCAGGCGCAGGAGCGCGGGCTGCCGTTCTCCGGCGTGGTGTGGCGGGCCAGTGCGCCAGGCGCCGCCGAATCCGCTGCCGACGCGGCCGCGCGGCTGGAGACCGAGATCGAGAACCTGCTGTCCGCGGTGCACACCGTGCAGGGTGGCCAGAAGCTGCCCGGTGGATTGTGGATCGTCACCGAGCGGGGCGTGGCCACCGAGTCCGGTGAGCCGGTCGATCCGGTGCAGGGCGCCCTGTGGGGCTTCGGACGCACGACGATCAACGAGGAACCGGCGTTGCGCGCCAAGCTCATCGACGTCGACGGATCACCAGAAGCCGTGCAGGCCCTGGCGACGCTGTTGGCCACGCCGATCGACGAGCCGGAAATCGCCATGCGCCAAGGGAAGCTGCTGGCATCACGGCTGTTGCCGTGGGCACGCAGTGGACATCTCACGGTGCCGCGGGGCGGTGACTACGTCCTGGCGCCCACCGAACGCGGCGCGATCGACAACCTGCGGATCACCGAGAAGGACGTGCCGTCGCCGGAAGCGGGCTACGTGCAGGTCCGCGTGGAGGCCGCCGGTCTCAACTTCCGCGACGTGCTCAACGTCCTCGGCCTCTACCCGGGCGATCCCGGACCGATCGGCGGCGACTTCGCCGGCATCGTCACCCAATTGGGTGACGGTGTGACCGGAGTCGAAGTGGGCCAACGCGTCTACGGCTCCATGCAGGGCGCGTTCTCCAGCCGGTTCAACGTGCCGGCCCAGTTCCTGGCACCGATCCCGGATGGCGTCAGCGCAGTGGAGGCCGCGACGATTCCCGCCGCGGCGCTCACGGTCCGACTGGCGTTCGACTGGGCACAACTCAAGCCCGGCGACAAGGTCCTCATCCACGCCGCCAGCGGTGGTGTGGGTCTGGCCGCCGTCCAGATGGCACAGGCCAAGGGCGCCACGGTGTTCGCCACCGCCAGCACCTTCAAGCGGTCGACGCTGCGCAAGCTCGGGGTCGACCACGTCTACGACTCGCGCACGACGGACTTCGCCGACCAGATCCTGGCCGACACCGACGGCACGGGTGTGGACGTGGTGCTCAACAGCCTCACCAGCGAAGGGTTCATCGAGGCGACGCTGCGGGCCACCGCCCAGAACGGCCGCTTCGCCGAGATCGCCAAGCGCGACATCTGGTCAGCGGAACAGATGGCCGAGGCGCGACCCGACATCGCCTACGAGATCGTCGCGTTGGACACCGTGATGTTCACCGAGCCCGATCGCATTCGCGATCTGCTCGTTGAAATCTCGGACGGACTCGCGAACGGTGCCTGGACGCCACTGCCCGCCGAGATCTACCCGCTGACCGAGGCCAGGGCGGCGTTCCGCCGTATGCAGCAGGCCCGGCACATCGGCAAGATCGTGGTGCAGATCCCGAACCCGTTGCAGCCGAAGGCCGATCGGAGCTACCTGATCACCGGCGGTCTCGGCGCGATCGGCCTGCACACGGCGTCGTATCTGGCCCAACTCGGCGCGGGCGACATCGTGTTGACCAGCCGTCGCGAGCCCGATGCGGAAGTCCAGAAGACGATCGAGGAGATCACCGAGCGCTACAAGACCCGCGTCCATGTCTTCACCGCCGACGTCGGTGAAGAGTCCGAGGTGGCGAAACTGCTCGAGCGGATCCGGACGGAGCTGCCGCCGCTGGCCGGGGTGGCACATCTGGCGGGCGTGCTCGACGACGCGCTGCTCGGTCAGCAGAGCCTCGACCGGTTCCGGACGACCTTGACGCCCAAGGCTTTCGGCGCCGGCCACCTGGACCGGTTGACGCGGGACGACGATCTGGACTTCTTCATCCTGTCGTCCTCGGTGTCCAGCCTGTTCGGCTCACCGGGGCAGTCGAACTACGCGGCAGCCAATGCCTGGCTCGACGGCCTCGTGGCACAACGCAGGGCGCAGGGTCGGCCGGCCACCGGGGTCAACTTCGGACCGTGGGCCCAGGGCGGCATGGCCTCGTCGGAAGCTGCAACCGCGAACATCACTGCGCAGGGCCTGATTCCGCTCGACCCGTCGGCGGCGCTGGCCGCACTCTCCGAGGTCGTCGCCAACGGAACCGGTCAGGCCACCGTGCTCAAGGCCAACTGGCAGCGCGCGGCGAAGGTGCTGGGCAGTTCGCGTCCGCCGATCCTGGACCTGGTGTTGCCGAGCGCAGCGGGAGAGGTCGTCGGCGACAGCGAGGTTCTCAAGCAGCTGCTCGAGATCCCGGTGCCGCAGCGGGCCGGGTTCGTGACCGAGTTCCTGCAGAAGGAAGTGCAGAACTTCCTGCGACTGGCCCAGCCGCCCGCCGCGACCAGCCGCTTCCTGGATCTCGGCACGGACTCGCTGATGGCGATCGAACTCCGCAACCGGCTGCACAGCCAGTTCGGCGGCAAGTTCACGCTCAACGCGACGGCGGTGTTCGACTACCCGACCATCGGCGGGCTCGCCGAATATCTGGTCGGCCAGCTGCCCGATGCCGACACCCCGGCGGCGGAGCCGTCGCCGGAAGCCCCGGCCGCCGAGGCTTAACCCGCGAACAGACGCAAACCCGTACCGAATCCCGTGATTTGGTACGGGTTTGTGTCTGCTCGCGGAAGGAATCAGGTCCAGCGGGCGGCGGCGACCTCGGCCGGCAGCGGTTGATGGAGCGGCACGTCGAGCCCGTCGTAGATGCCCGGCTTCTGTTCGGCCAGCCAGTTGACGGCTCCGAGCAGCCGGTTCGCGGCGGTGGTGTTGCCGCCGTCGGCGCGGGTGCCGCCGGGTACGTCGGCACGGGTCACGATGGTCAGCTGCGGGTCGCCGTCGACGATCACCCGGTGGTCGCCGACACCTTGATCTGGTTGTGGCCACTCAGGTGCGCACGACGGGTGGATGCGGGTGATGTGGTCGATGATGATGCGCTGTCGGCCGTTCGACCAGCCGATCACCTTGAGCCAGAAGGCGCCTTGGGTCCCCTTCTCGAAACGGCCCATGACGGTGTCGATCGTCTCGTCGAGAGGCCTGCGCTGCACGTCCTCGGTGATCTCGTCGATTTCGAGGCCGAGCCCGCGGCCGATCATCCGGACGTTGCCGCCCCACACCATCGTCGGGATCGAGGGCAGCAGCATCAGCGGCATCTCGTCCATCGAGCCGCCGAACCCGCAGCGCACACGCACCGCTTCGGGCTGGTTGTAGGTGGAGTAGTCGAAGATCTCCTGACAGCGGATCGTGTCGATGCGCGTGCACAAACTGGCGGCGGTGACGGCCAGCGCGTCATTGCCCCACCCGGGGTCGACACCGCTGACCAGCAACGTGGCGGCCCCTTCGACCGCGGCGGCGGTCAGTCGTTCGACCCATTCGGCCGGCGCCGAAGCCGGGTCGTAGAGCGAGTAGAGCGACGGCGTCACGACGTGTGCCCCCGACCGCAGGCATCGTTCGATATCGGCGATGGCCTCCTCGGGGCGGATGTCGCCCGAGGCCATGTAGGCGACGGCGTCGCACCGGGCAAGTGCCGCGTCGACATCGGTGGTGGCGATGACGCCGGTCGCGGCGTCGAGCCCGGCGAACGCCGCGGCGTCGCGGCCGGCCTTGTCCTCGGACGAGGTGATGACCGCGGCCAGTTCCAGCCCGGGGAACGCCGTGGCCGATCTGATCGCCGTCGCCCCCATGTTTCCCGTGCCCCACACCGCGATTCGACGCATCCGCACACCCTAGTGGCCAGATTCGTGAGGATCGTCACAACGACACGAAACCGCAGGTCAAATGGATTTAGATGGCTGGGTACAAACCTCGATCAACCGCTGGGTTGGTTAGCTGCCGGAAATTGCTCAGAGTCCCTTTGCGTTGAAGTTACTGAACGGTATAGTTAGCCGCAGTTACTGGTGGGTAACTTAATCGAAGTACCCAACCTCAGGTGGCATTCTCGCGAGGAGGAAAAGTGAGCCACTACAAGAGCAATGTCCGCGACCAGGTATTTAACCTGTTCGACGTCTTCGGCATCGACAGGGTGTTCGGCACCGGCGCGTATGCCGACCTCGATGAGGATTCGGCTCGTGAGATGCTCGCCGAGATCGCCCGTCTGGCCGAGGGACCCATCGCCGAATCGTTCGCCGACGGCGACCGCAACCCGCCGGTGTTCGATCCCAAGACCCACAGCGTCAAGCTGCCCGAGTCGTTCAAGAAGTCGATGCGCGCGCTCCTCGAAGGCGGCTGGGACAAGGTCGGCCTGTCGGAGGAACTCGGCGGCATGCCGGTGCCTCGCGCGCTGCAGTGGGCAGTGATCGAGCACGTCCTCGGCGCCAACCCCGCGGCATACATGTACGCGATGGGCGCGGGCATGTGCGAGATCTTCTACAACAACGGCACCGACGAGCAGAAGAAGTGGGCCGTGCTGGCCGCTGAGCGCGGCTGGGGCGCCACCATGGTGCTGACCGAGCCCGATGCGGGCTCCGACGTCGGCGCCGGCCGCACCAAGGCCGTGCAGCAGGAGGACGGCTCCTGGCACATCGACGGTGTGAAGCGCTTCATCACGTCGGCCGACTCCGACGATCTGTTCGAGAACATCATGCACCTGGTGCTGGCCCGCCCCGAGGGCGCCGGCCCCGGCACCAAGGGTCTGTCGCTGTTCTTCGTGCCCAAGTTCCACTTCGATCGCGAGACCGGTGAGCTGGGCGAGCGCAACGGCGTCTTCGTCACCAACGTCGAGCACAAGATGGGCCTGAAGGTCTCCACCACCTGTGAGCTGACCTTCGGCCAGCACGGTGTCCCGGCCAAGGGCTGGCTGGTCGGCGAGGTGCACAACGGCATCGCGCAGATGTTCGACGTGATCGAGCAGGCCCGAATGATGGTGGGCACCAAGGCCATCGCCACGCTGTCGACCGGCTACCTCAACGCGCTGGAGTACGCCAAGGAGCGCGTGCAGGGTGCCGACCTGACCCAGATGATGGACAAGACCGCCCCGCGCGTCACCATCACCCATCACCCTGATGTGCGTCGCAGCCTGATGACCCAGAAGTCCTACGCCGAGGGCATGCGCGCGCTGTACCTGTACACCGCCACCTTCCAGGACGTCGAGGTCGCCAAGGCCGTCCACGGTATCGAGGGCGAACTGGCGCACAAGGTCAACGACCTGCTGCTGCCGGTGGTCAAGGGCTTCGGCTCCGAGCAGGCCTACGCCAAGCTGACCGAGAGCCTGCAGACCTTCGGTGGCTCCGGCTTCCTGCAGGACTACCCGGTCGAGCAGTACATCCGCGACGCCAAGATCGATTCGCTGTACGAAGGCACCACCGCCATCCAGGCGCAGGACTTCTTCTTCCGCAAGATCGTCCGCGACAAGGGCCAGGCGCTGGCGTTCGTCTCCGGGGAGATCGAGCAGTTCATCAAGAACGAGTCCGGCAACGGCCGGCTGAAGACCGAGCGTGCCCTGCTGGCCACCGCGCTCGAGGACGTGCAGGGCATGGCTGCCTCGCTGACCGGCTACCTGATGGCCGCCCAGGAGGACCAGGCCGCCATCTACAAGGTGGGTCTGGGTTCGGTGCGCTTCCTGCTGTCGGTCGGCGACCTGCTGCTCGGCTGGCTGCTGGCCCGCCAGGCCGCGGTAGCGATCGAGAAGCTCGACGCCGGGGCCACCGGCGAGGACCGCACCTACCTCGAGGGCAAGATCGGCGCCGCATCGTTCTTCGCCAAGAACATGCTGCCGTTGCTCACCAGCACCCGTCAGGTCATCGAGACCCTCGACAACGAGGTGATGGAGCTCGACGAGGCTGCGTTCTAAGAAGCCGCATATCGATGAGGCCCCGGGTTCGCCCGGGGCCTCATTGCGTTTGCGCCCCAGCGTTGGCGTATCTGTCATTTGCCGCCTCCGGTTTCAAGGCCAAAAAGTGGAACACAAGCCAACATTCGGCGGGTGACACACTGACTGCATGACCGAAGCCCGTGGCATCTTGCTGGTCGTCTCGCTGATGGCGACGACGGCGCTGACTCTCGCTCTGGGAATCACCGATCCGGCCGCGCCGATGTCCTACCCGACGAAGTTCCTGGTGTGGAATCTGGTTCTGGCCTGGATCCCCATGGTCTGCGCGGTGGCTTTCGATCTGGTGGAGCGCCGGTTGTGGTTGCTGCCCCTTGGCGCGGTGTGGCTGGCGTTCCTGCCGAATGCCCCGTATCTGATCACCGATCTGGTCCATCTCGGCGAAGGCTACGAATTGTGGCGCCACGTACTGCAATACGGGTTCGCCGCATGGACCGGGATCCTGCTCGGCGTGGTGTCGCTGCTGCTCGTCCACCGACGGTTGGACGACGAGTTCGGTGCGTTCTGGGGCTGGCTGGTCGCCGTGGCGTCGGTTGCGCTGTGCGCGGTCGGCGTGGTCATCGGCCGATTCCAACGGTGGAACTCCTGGGATCTGGTGACACGCCCCGACGCGGTGGTGGCGGCGACATTCGAATGGGTCCGCTCCCCGCTGTCCTACGTCCAATCGACGGGCGTCGCGATCGCCGTTGCGGCGTTCTTCGGGCTGGCCTATCTGACGGTGTGGGCACTCAACGGGGTCAGATCACAGAGCTGACCGAACGGGCCGCCGCCAGGGGCCAGAATTACCGTGTGCCACGTTTCGGTGAGGTGCTTCGGCATCGGATGCTGTTGAGCTACCTGGCGATCCTGCTGGTGCTCTATCTGCTGGCCAGCATGGCATCGCTGGGCCGGGATGACGCTCGTGGTGAATGGGCCGGAGCGGTGTTGTGCGCGCTCGGCCTGGCCGTCGCGGCACGTGGGCCGGTCGCCGGACCGCGCTACCTCGTGGTGCTGGGCTGCGCGGCGGCCGCACCGGTTGCTGCGTTGCTGACGCATCGCCTGGCAGTCGCGCAGGTGTGGTCGTTGATTCCCCTTATGTTCCTTGCGGTGTTGGTGCGCAGCTGGCACCGACGTTCCACCGCGCGGGTCATCGCGGTACTCCTGGCGGCAGCGGCCGTGGCCGCTCTGCTGATTGCGCCCGCCGTGGTACCGGCGCTGTGGCTGCTGCTCTTCCCGGTGTGCATCGTGGGGGCAGCCGAGGTCCTCGGATTGCTGCACACAGCCCTGCTCGACGCGGCCCTGCGCGATCCGTTGACCTCGGTGTGGAACCGGACCGGGGTGGAACGGGAGGTCGAGAACCTGGCATCGCGGGCCCGGTGGCGCGGAGAAACGCTGGCAGTGATCCTGCTCGACATCGATGACTTCAAAACGGTCAATGACCGCGACGGCCACGCCGCGGGAGATCACGTGTTGATCCAGCTGGCTCGGTCATGGAGTTCCCGGTTGCCCGATTCTGCTGTGCTGGGTCGGCTCGGCGGGGACGAATTCGTGGCGGTGGTGGCCGGTTTGGACGCGACGCAGGCCGCCGCGATGGCCGACGATCTCGGAAACCTGGGGCCGGTGTATGTCAGTACCGGCCTTGCCGTGGGCCCGCCGGGAGACATCCGGGTGTTCACGCGACTGCTGGAGTGCGCGGACAGAAGCCTGTACCAGCGCAAGCGGCAACGGAAGGGCACCGCTTAGCGAGTCGATCCGATCTCGGCTCGGGCACGGTGGCTCGACGTTTCGGAATCGTTATCGAGGTTTATCCCATTTGCCACACGGGTAACTTCAGTAACAGCGGAGCGGACCCGCGACCGCACAAGAAGAAAGAGTCGAATGGACCATCCCCATGAATACAGTTCTATATTGCAGCGTCAATGGCGCCATCTATGAAACCCGTGCCTACACCACCGCCGACATCGACCAACTCGTCCACGACCACGGACTGCAATCGCTGACCTCCGCCGACCGGCAGTTCGACTTCTGGTTCAGCCCGTCGAGCCAGGGATGTCAGCGTCTGACCAACCGGCGTGCCACCGAACTCTTGCTGGCCACAACGACTTTCACCGCCAAGACGGTGCCGCTTCTGCGCGGCTGCGTCGTCGTCGCCACCCATGACACCGACGGCGAACTGGACGGACTGAGCTGGCAGCAACTGGACCTGTTGGTGCGACGCAACCAGACCTTGACCAAACGCGACGAACGCCAGCTCGTGCGACGCATCAACCGTGACGACCGACGCCGGCGTGACGAGACGCCGGCCGCCCTTTGCGCGGGGCCGCACAACATCACCAGCAGCCGCGTCCGCGCGACCAGTCGGCGCGCCTGGGTCGACTGACGGCCGCCAACGACTCAGACCGGCGATTCGCCGGCCAGTGCCCGATAACCCTTGGCCCCAGCCCGGTCGACGGCCGCGCGCGTCAAGCCGAACACCAGCCCCTGCAGGGCCGCCGCAGACAAGGCCTTGGCGGTCGACCGGTTGAGATCCTTGGGGTCGGGCGGCTTCCGATTCGGTTCGTCGATGCGCTTCCAGATCTGGGTGAACAGCGCGCTGGCCAGTAATCCTCCGGCCACACTCGTCATCATCGAAAGCGGCATGTACAACACCTTCGAGCCTCTGCTCACAGATCCTCCTCGTATCGGGGGCAACGGCCCGGATAACCACAGCTTTCAGGGCGTGAAGATCAGATACCCCGAAGTCGGCCGTTGTAACGGCGCAGTCATCGGCAGAAGGTTTCGCCGGGTCGCGCCTCGGGCACTGCTGTGGAGGAAGTAGTACGCCTGGGGAAAGGTCCCACCGATGACTACCGCACCAAAACCCATCAGCGAGGCATCCACCGCTGAGCTCCTCGGTCATCTACAGGAGCAGACGACGCGACTGATTCGCGACGAGCTGCGATTGGCCCAGCGGGAGTTTCAGGACTCCGCGCGCCATGCCGGGATCGGTGCCGGCCTGATCAGTGCCGCCGGCCTGCTGGCAGTGCTGGGCCTGGCGACCGTCATCGCCGCGGCAGTGGCGGCGCTCTCGTTGGTCCTGCCGGTCTGGGCCGCCGCGGTGATCGTCGCGGCGGTGTTGTTCCTCGGCGCCGGCGTGGCCGCGATGGTCAGCCGCAACCAGGTCCAACAGGTCCCACCGCGGGCCGCCGAAGCGGTGGACAGCGTCAAACAGGATCTCGATGAGCTCAAGGAGGCACGACATGGCCGGCAGTGACCGCCTTCCACCCGAGCCCGGTCCCGACGCGGGAATCGATGAACTGCAGTCCGACATCGACAAGACGCGTAGCGAGCTGGGCGACACCGTGGCCGCCCTGTCCGACAAACTCGACGTCAAGGGCCGCGCCCAGGACAAGGCAGCCGAAACCACGCATGCCGTCGTCGATCGCGCCCATGCCGCCACCGACGCCGCGAAGGCCAAACCCGCAGTGCCGACGGCCGCGGTGATCGCTGCGCTGGCCGCGATCGGCCTGCTGTGGTGGTGGCGCCGCCGCTGAGGCGTGCCGCCAGTTCAGAATCGGGTCAGGCTGGGCATCAAGACGTCGTCGACCAGCGCGCGCACCGTCTCCTCTGTAGGCGGACGGCCCGGGATCAGGGATCGGAACACCAGATAGCCCGGCATCACATCCCAGAGCTCGTTGTGGATCGCGGCGGCGTCGATTTCGCCGCGCTCGACAGCCTCCGTGAGAACTTCGGACATCAGGTGTTTGCGCTCGAGGACGAACTGCTGCTGTAGTGCCGCACTCAGTTCCGGGCTGTGCGCGATCTCGCTCATGATCGCGCTCATCGTGCTGCCGTGCTCGCGCGCCTGGGCACACACCGACGCCCCGATACTCAACAGGTCCGTGCGCAACGAGCCGGTTCGGGGCGCCACCAGCTGGACCCGGGTGCCTTCGATGAACGCCGCCAACACCAGTTCGGTCTTCGACGGCCACCGTCGATAGATGGTGGCCTTGCTCGACTTCGCCTCGCTCGCCACGGCTTCCACCGTCAACCGGTCGTAGCCGTGCTGCTGCAGAAGCCTCAGGGTTACCGACAACAGCTCGGCCTCGCGCTCGGTCCACGGCGAGTCCTGGACCGAAACATGCGTCGATGCGGGAGACACGCGCAGACCTTTCCGTAGGAGGAAGCCAAGTCAACTGGCCATAACCCTTGCCCCCGAATGGACTGTACCGTACGGTACCGTTCAGGTGCTTGGAACGGCCGAAGACTCCGCCTCAGGGCTTGGGGCGTGCTGGTTCTCGAAAGGCTCTGAGATGCAGGGGATCTCGGTAGGCAAGCTGGTCAGGCGGCGCTGGACGGTAATTGTGGCCGTGCTCGTGGTGGCCGTCGTCGCGTTCACCGTCAGTCGGCTGCACGGCATATTCGGTTCCGACAACGAGGTGTCCCGGCCCAGTGCCGACGCTTTGGAGAACACGGGCTACAACCCCAAGCGGGTGCTTTTCGAGGTGTTCGGATCACCGGGTTCGGTGGCCACCGTCAACTACCTGGACATCGACGCGCAACCCCAGCGGGCCGAGGACGTCACCCTGCCGTGGTCGCAGATGTTGGTCACGGATGACCCAACCATGTTCGCCGATCTGCGCGCACAAGGCGACGGCGACTACATCGGGTGCCGCATCACCGTCAACGGTGTGGTCAAGGACGAAAGGTCCACCGACAACGTGAACGGTTACATCGCCTGCTTGGACAAATCCGCATGAGCAGCCACGGCGCCGAGAAGCCGGCGGGATCGCGCACGGCACGCACCATCCGCGCGCTCGCCGTACCCATCCTGCTGCTGTGGGTACTCATCGCCGCGCTGACGAATATCCTTGTGCCACAGTTGGAAGTCGTCGGCGCCGCACGGTCGGTAGGACTCAATGCCCCCGACGCACCGTCGACCATGGCGATGCGCCACATCGGTCAGGTCTTCGACGAGTTCGACTCCGACAGTGCGGCCATGATCGTGCTGGAAGGCGATCAGCCTCTCGGCGACGATGCCCACCGGTTCTACGACACCCTGGTGAAACGGTTGGCCGAGGACACCAAGCACGTCGAACACATCCAGGACTTCTGGGGTGATCCGCTCACCGCCGGCGGCTCACAGAGCAAGGACGGCAAGGCCGCTCTGGTGCAGGTCTATCTCGCCGGCAACCAGGGCGAGGCACTGTCGAACCAATCCGTCGACGCCATCCGTGAGATCGTGGCCAGTGTCCCGCCACCGCCCGGGGTCAAGGCCTACGTCACCGGGGCCGCACCGCTGATCACCGACAATTTCGAAGTCGGGAGCGAGGGCACCGAAAAAGTCACCGGCATAACCTTCTTGGTCATCGCGGTGATGCTGCTCGTGGTCTACCGATCGCTGGTCACGATGCTGCTCATGCTCGTCACCGTCATGATCGAGCTGGCCGCCGCACGCGGCGTCGTGGCCGCGCTTGCGCACTCCGGGGTCATCGGTCTGTCCACCTATTCGACGAACCTGCTGACGCTGTTGGCCATCGCTGCCGGCACGGACTACGGGATCTTCATCGTCGGCCGCTACCACGAAGCCCGTAGCCGTGGCCTGGACCGAGAAGCCGCGTATCACGACATGTTTCGTGGCACCGTGCACGTCATCGTCGGCTCCGGGTTGACCATCGCCGGAGCTGTTGCCTGTCTGCACTTCACCCGACTGCCCTACTTCCAGACCTTGGGTGTGCCTGCGGCGATCGGCGTGCTCGTGACACTGGTGGCCGCGCTGACGCTGGGGCCCGCGATGCTGACCATCGGCAGCCGATTCGGACTCCTTGAGCCCAAACGGAATCCGCGAGCACCGCGCTGGCGCCGCATCGGCACCGCGATCGTGCGTTGGCCAGGACCCATCCTGGTGGTGTCCTGCCTGATCGCGCTCATCGGCCTACTCGCCCTGCCGGGCTACAAGACCAGCTACGACGGCCGGCCCTACCTACCCGAATCGGCACCGGCCAACATCGGCTACACCGCCGCCACCCGCCACTTCTCGGAAGCCCGGCTCAACCCTGAGCTGCTGATGATCGAAACCGATCACGACATGCGCAACCCCGCGGACATGCTGGTTCTCGAACGCGTCGCCAAGGCCGTGCTGCACACCCGCGGCATCGCCCTGGTCCAGTCGATCACCCGGCCCTTGGGCACCCCGATCAAGCACAGCTCCATCCCGTTTCAGATCAGCGCGCAAAGCGCCAGCCAGATCATGAACCTGGGTTATCAGCAGGACCGCGCGGCAGATCTGCTCAAGCAGGCCAACGAGCTGTCCAACACCATCAACATCCTCAAGCAGCAGGTCACGTTGCAGCAGGCCAGCGCGGCCGCCACCCACGAGCAGACCCAGGCGTTCCACGACACCGTCGCGATCGTGAACGATCTGCGCGACAAGATCGCCAATTTCGACGATCAGTTCCGCCCCCTACGGAACTACTTCTATTGGGAGCCACACTGTTTCGACATCCCCATGTGTGCGGCGCTGCGATCGGTCTTCGATGCTCTCGATGGGATCGACAAACTCAGCGACCAGTTCGGACAGATCACCGCGAGCCTGGACAAGCTCGACGCGCTGCAGCCGAAACTCGTGGCGCTGCTACCGCCGCAGATCGCCATCCAGGAGCGCAACCGTGACCTGACCCTGTCGAACTACGCGACCACGGCCGGGACCAACTCGCAGTCCCAGGAGGCCCTCGAGAATTCGACCGCGATGGGACAGGCCTTCGACGCCGCCAAGAACGACGACTCGTTCTATCTGCCACCGGAAGCCTTCGACAATCCCGATTTCAAACGCGGCCTGAAACTGTTCATGTCACCCGACGGCAAGGCCGCCCGCATGATCATCACCCATGAGGGCACTCCCGCCACGCCAGAAGGCATCTCACACATCGACGCGCTCAAGGACTCCGCGTTCGACGCGATCAAGGCCACTCCCCTTTCGGACGCCAAGATCTACGTGGCCGGAACCGCCTCGGCGTACAAGGACATCCAGGACGGCGCCAAATACGACCTGCTCATCGCCGCCCTCGCCGCGATCAGCCTGATCCTGCTCATCATGATGTTCATCACCCGCAGCCTGGTCGCCGCGATGGTCATCGTCGGCACGGTCGTGCTGTCGTTGGGAGCGTCATTCGGCCTGTCGGTCCTGGTGTGGCAGTACATCTTCGGCATCCAGCTGTATTGGATCGTGCTGGCCCTGGCCATCATCCTGCTGCTGGCGGTGGGAGCCGATTACAACCTGCTGTTGATATCCCGGTTCCAGGAAGAGATCGGGGCCGGACTCAAGACCGGCATCATCCGCGCTATGGCCGGCACCGGCCGGGTGGTGACCGCGGCCGGCCTGGTGTTCGCCGCCACCATGTCGTCGTTCATCTTCAGCGATCTGATCGTCCTCGGTCAGATCGGCACCACCATCGGCCTCGGCCTGCTGTTCGACACCCTGATCGTGCGATCGTTCATGACACCGTCCATCGCGGCGCTGCTGGGCAGGTGGTTCTGGTGGCCGCAGATCGTGCGACCCCGACCCGCCAGCCGTATGTTGCGCCCTTACGGGTCTCGCAACTCGGTCCGGGAGCTGCTCGAGCCAGAGCCATCACCCGGCGAGCAGACGTAAACCCGCACCAAAACGCCGGTTTTAGCGCGGGTTCACGTCTGCTCGCGGTCAGGAATCGAGCGACCGCAGCAGGGCGCGGGTGCGGTCGCGGGTTTCGGACGATGCGTCGAACACCACCCCGACGTATTCGTCGACACCGATCTCTCCGAGCGACCGAATGCGTTCGGCCACAGTGCTTTCGTCGCCGATGATCGCGGCGTCCTCCGGCCCGGCGTAACCTTCCCGGTCCAGCATGGCCCGGTAGGACGGCAGGTGCCCGTACATGGCGAACTGCTCGGCCGCCTGGGCGCGGGCGCCGTCGACGTCGTCGGTGACACTCACCGGGAGTGCCGCGACGACGCGCACCGGCCGGTCCCCGGCCGCCTCGCGCAGCGTCGGCGCGACGTGTTCGGCCAGTGTGGTCGGGCCGGTCATCCAGGTGACGGTGCCTGCGGTGCGCTTGCCCGCGAGTTTGAGCAGCTGCGGGCCCAGCGCGGCGATGTACACGTCCGGCGCGGACGCCCCCGGGATCTGCAACGCACCGCGCGTGGTCACAGTCTCGCCGGGCGCGTCGGCCGGCTCACCGTTCAGCAGGGGTTGCAGCCCGTCCAGGTATTCGCGGAGCCGACGCACCGGCTTGTCCCACGGAATACCCCACATGCCCTCGGTGACCGCGGCATGCGTCATCCCGAGGCCGAGGAGAAACCGGCCGTCGCTGATCAAGTTGAGCGTCAGGGCGCGCTGGGCCAGCAGCATCGGGTGCTGGTTCTGGATCGGGATCACCCCGGTGCCCACCTCGATCCCGTCGACCTCACGGAATGCCACGGCCAGCACGGTCAGCAGGTCGGGTTCGTACGGCATCTGGGTCATCCAGACCCGGCGGAAACCTTCGTCGCGCAATCGCGCCAGGTTGTCCACCGTGGCGTCGACGGGAGAGCGGCCGCCGGTTTCACTCAGGGAGGCGATGATGCTGATCTGCATGCCACCACGCTAGGCGGCACCGGCTGTCAGCGGGCAAAAAAGGGCGGGTTCGGGAGGACACTTGGGGGCGTCTCATTCGACTCACGCAGCCGGTTTTTCACCCCTGTACCGACTCTTTGGATCAGTCACTCCCGAACCCGTCGTAGGGTCGATCGTACGCCTCGGGCACCCCTCGAACCAGAGGGAAGTACGGCCAAATTCAGCGAATTTTGGAACTAGGTGCCCCGTGTTGCCGTCGGGTCGGGGGGTCAGACGGCAACACGGAGCTACCCATGTATCGACCCCTATGCCGCCGCCGTTACACATCTTCAAAACAAACTTTTCGGATGTTTTCACCGCGGCGGTCAGGCCTGGTCACGCCTCCAGCCTGATGGTCGGGCTCCGCAAGCTACGCCTCCAGCCTGATGTCGGCTCCGCAAGCTACGCCTCCAAAATGGCGGCGACGCCCTGCCCACCCGCCGCACAAATCGAGATCAAGCCACGCACCGGCTGACCGGTTTGCTTCTTCTTCTCGGCCAACTGCTTGGCCAGCTGCGCCACGATCCGGCCACCGGTGGCCGCGAACGGGTGGCCGGCGGCCAGGGAGGAGCCGTTGACGTTGAGCTTGGACCGGTCGATGGAGCCCAGGGCCTTGTCGAGACCGAGGCGCTCCTTGCAGTACTCGTCCGACTCCCAAGCCGTCAGGGTGGCCAGCACCACCGAGGCGAACGCCTCGTGAATCTCGTAGAAATCGAAGTCCTGCAGCGTCAGGCCGTTGCGGGCCAGCAGCCGGGGCACGGCATACGTCGGCGCCATCAGGAGACCGTCGGGCCCGTTGACGTAGTCGACGGCGGCGGTCTCCGAGTCGACGAAGTAGGCCAGCGGCTCGTGGCCGTGCGTCGAAGCCCACTCCTCGCTGGCCAGCAGGGCCACCGAGGCACCGTCGGTCAGCGGAGTCGAGTTGCCCGCCGTCATGGTCGCGTCGCCGGCTTTGACGCCGAAGACGGGCTTGAGCTTGGCGAGTTTCTCCGGGCTGGAGTCGGCCCGCAGGTTGTTGTCGCGGTAGAGCCCGAGGAACGGGGTCACCAGATCGTCGAAGAAGCCGCTGTCATAGGCGGCGGCCATGTTGCGGTGGCTGGCCGCGGCCAGCTCGTCCTGGTCGACGCGCTTGATACCCATCTTCTTGGCGGTGATCGCGGCGTGCTCACCCATCGACATCCCGGTGCGGGGCTCGCTGTTGACCGGGATCTCCACCCCGAGAGAGGCCGGTAGCTTGCCGACGAGCTTGAGCCGGTCGAGGTTGGACTTGGCCCGGCGCAGGCCCAGCAGCACCTGGCGCAGGTCGTTGCCGAACGCGATCGGGGCGTCCGAGGCGGTGTCCACGCCACCGGCCGCGGCCGACTCGTACTGGCCCAGTGCGATGGCGTTGGCGGCCGCGGTGGCCGCCTGCAGGCCGGTGCCGCAGGCCTGCTGGATGTCATAAGCAGGCGTGTACGGCGACAACGCGCTGCCCAGCACGCATTCGCGCATCAGATTGAAATCGCGGCTGTGCTTGAGCACCGCGCCGCCGATCACCGCACCGAGGCGTTCACCGGCCAGATCGAAACGCTCGATCAGCCCGTCCAGGGCGGCGGTGAACATGTCCTGGTTGGAGGCGTTGGCATAGGCGGCGTCGGACCGCGCGAACGGAATTCGGTTGCCACCCAAAACGGCAACGCGTCGCCGGGTCGTGTTGTTGGCCATTTGTTTGCCCTCCACTGTCGGGTTGTCCGGGGCCATATTACCCACTGTTCTTACTCTGGAGTAAGTTCGGTATGGACAACGCAGTACTGCGAAGCGAAAGGCAGCTGAAGTGGCTTCCGACCTGTTTTCCCAAGTGGTCAACTCCGGGCCGGGCTCGTTCCTGGCCAAGCAGCTGGGCGTACCGCAGCCCGAGACCCTGCGCCGCTACCGCGCCGGCGATCCGCCCCTGGCCGGCTCCCTGCTGATCGGCGGAGAGGGCCGCGTCGCCGAGCCCCTGCGCGCGGCCCTGGCCGAGGACTACGACGTCGTCTCCAACAACATCGGCGGCCGCTGGGCCGACTCCTTCGGCGGTGTGGTGCTGGATGCCACCGGCATCACCGACGCCGACGGCCTCAAAGAGCTCTACAAGTTCTTCACGCCGGTGTTGCGCAACCTCGGTTCGTGCGCGCGGGTGGTCCTCATCGGCACCACGCCGGAACAGGCCGGCAGCGTGCACGCCCAGATCGCGCAACGCGCCCTGGAGGGCTTCACCCGCTCGCTGGGCAAGGAGCTGCGCCGCGGCGCCACCGTCTCACTGGTCTACCTGGCCGCCGATGTCAAGCCCGGCGCCACCGGCCTGGAGTCCACGATGCGGTTCATCCTCTCGGCCAAGTCGGCCTACGTCGACGGACAGGTGTACCGGGTCGGTGCCGCCGATTCGACCCCGCCGGCCGACTGGGACAAGCCGCTGGCCGGCAAGGTCGCCGTGGTCACCGGCGCGGCCCGCGGAATCGGTGCGACGATCGCCGAGGTGTTCGCCCGCGACGGCGCGATCGTGGTCGCGGTCGACGTTCCCCAGGCCTCCGATGATCTGCACAAGGTCGCCCACAAGGTGGGTGGGACGGCGTTGACGCTGGATGTCACCGCCGATGACGCGGTCGACACCATCGCCGCGCACGTCACCGAGCATCACGGCGGCAAGGTCGACGTCCTGGTCAACAACGCCGGCATCACCCGCGACAAGCTGTTGGCCAACATGGACGAAGGCCGGTGGGACGCCGTGATCGCGGTGAACCTGCTTGCCCCGCAACGGCTCACCGAGGGTCTGGTGGCAGCCGGGGTGCTGGGCGAGGGCGGCCGGGTGGTCGGGCTGTCCTCGATGGCGGGGATCGCCGGTAACCGCGGGCAGACAAACTACGCCGCCACCAAGGCCGGCATGATCGGACTCACCGAGGCGCTGGCGCCCGTACTGGCCGAGAAAGACATCACCATCAACGCCGTGGCCCCCGGATTCATCGAGACCAAGATGACCGAGGCCATCCCGCTGGCCACCCGCGAGGTGGGCCGCCGGCTGAACTCGTTGTTCCAGGGCGGCCAGCCGGTCGACGTGGCCGAGTTGATCGCCTACTTCGCCAGCCCGGCGTCGAACGCGGTGACGGCCAACACGATCCGGGTGTGTGGCCAGGCCATGTTGGGAGCCTGAACCGGTGAACAACATGCTGCGCGCCGTAGTCGGGGCATTGCCGTTCATCCCCCGCACCGAGAGCTTGCCGGCGCACACCGTCACGGTCGAGCATCTGCCGATCGACCCGGCCAACGTCGCCGCCTATGCACAGGTGACCGGCCTGCGCTTCGGCGACACGCTGCCGCTGACCTACCCGTTCGCACTGACCTTCCCGACGGTGATGTCGCTGGTCACCGGATTCGATTTCCCGTTCGCCGCAATGGGTTCGGTGCACATCGAGAACCACATCACCCAGTACCGGCCGATCAAGGTGACTGATGACGTGAGCGCCGCGGTCCATGCTGAGAACCTGCGGGAGCACCGCAAGGGCCTGTTGGTGGACATCGTCACCGAGCTCAAGGTCGGCAACGATGTGGCCTGGCACCAGGTGACGACGTTCCTGCATCAGCAGAAGACCAGCCTGTCCGGGGAACCGAAGCCGGAACCGCAGAAGCAGCCGAAGCTTCCGCCGCCCAATGCGATTCTGAGCATCACACCGGGCGAGATCCGTCAGTACGCATCGATCGGCGGGGACCACAACCCCATCCACACCAACGGGTTGGCCGCGAAGCTGTTCGGCTTCCCCACCGTGATCGCGCACGGAATGTTCAGTGCGGCTGCGGTGCTGGCCAATATCGAGGGCCAACTGCCCGATGCGGTGAAGTACTCGGTGCGGTTCGCCAAGCCGGTGGTGCTGCCGGCCAAGGCCGGGCTCTATGTCGAGCGTGACGCCGACGGCTGGGAGCTGACCCTGCGCCACCTCAAGAAGGGCTACCCGCACCTGTCGGCGACGGTCAGCGGGCTCTGAGCCTGGATTTTCCCCGCGAGCAGACATAAAACTGCCCATTTCCGCGCGAAAGTGGGCAGTTTTATGTCTGCTCGCGATAACGACGGGACCTCAGGCGCTCGGTACCGCCTCGCCCGAAGTGCGTCGCAGATCGGCGAATTCGGAGATCGACGCCGAGGTGACCGACGCGACCGGCCGGGCATTGGGCGCCGAGGCATCGGACTTCGACACCATCACCACGTTGTCGATGTAGGGCTGGATGGTGGTGCTGTTCTGCACCGTCGACACGATCACCAGCTGGAACCCGAACTTCCGGAACGCCGAGAGCGCCTGCTGGGCGAACTGCGGATCGGACTTGGAGAACGCCTCGTCCAACATGAGTTGGGCGAACAGCGGCCGGGTGTCGTTGCTGTCCGGGTTGGCCAGGTTGAAGCTCAGTGCCCCGGCCAAACAGAACGCCATCAGCTTCTCCTGCTCCCCGCCGGAGTTGTCACCGGAGTTGCTGTAGGTGCGGATCACCTCACCGGTCTCGGCGTCACGCTCCTCGCAGTACAGGACGAACCGGTTGCGTACGTCCAGGGCGTCACGGGTCCACTGCCGGTCCTCGGGTGTGGTGCCGGCCAACAGCTTTCGCAGCTGCAGGATGTCGGTGTACTGCTCGAACATCGCGGTCTCGTCACCGAAGCTGACCAGCGACACCCGTGACGAGATCCGTTGCGCCTTCTCGTTGAGCTCGTCGACGGCGGCCAGGTGGCGGGTACCGGCGTGCAACGTCAACCGGGTGCCGCGGTTGAACTCCACTGCGCCGAGGCCGGTGTTGACCCGGGCGATCTGCTCGGTGATGCGCCGGGCCTCGTTGTCGGCGATCATGTGCAGGTTCAGGATCGCACCGGGTGCCTGTTCGGTGATCAACCGCTGCATGCGCTCGTAGGCGTCGGGCAGTTCCCGCTCGTCGATGCGCCGGCACAGCGCCACGTAGTCGTGCACCCGCTCGTCGAACACGTCGCTGTCGTTGGGAATCGCGTCCGGGAACGAGCTGTCGTACGCGGACATGATGCCGGCCAGCTCATCGTGTGAGCGGTTGCGGTCCGCCCGCAGCCGGTCACGCTCGCGACCGATGACCCGGGCCAATTCGCTTCGGTACGGCTCGGATTCGAGCAGTTCCAGCGGCAAGGCCATGTCGGCGGCATAACCGTCGATGGTGTCGCGGGTGTGCTGCGGAAGCTCGGTGGAGCCGAGCCGATCGGTCAGCGCCTCACTCAGTTCCAGAAGCGCGGTTCGCCTGCGGTCCAGGGTGGTCTCGCGCTCGTTGAGCGAGCCGATCTGCTGGATGACCTTCTCGACCCGTTCCCAGCACTCATCGGCCCGCTGTTGCAGCCGCTCGGCATCAGGGTTGTCCGAGACCAGCAGATCGTGTTCGTCCTGCAGCCGCTCGAGCACCGCGTCGACCGAGTCGGTGTCGATGTCGCTCCACTGCATGTACTGGTCGCACAGCGCGCGGCAGGCTCGCTCCCGCGACTGCAATTGACCACGGTGCTCGTCGAGCCGCTCGCGGGCGGTGCGTGCGGTCTGGTACACGTCCTGCGCTGCGGCTAGATCATCCTGCAGCGCTTCGATTTTCGCTGCGGTACCGCCGAGGAAGATGTAGTCCGACGGCCGCAGCCGTGAGCGATCGTCCTTGATCGACAGCCGGCCACTGTCCTTGCGCAGCCCCTGGTCGGTGACGGCCCGGGACTGCTGGGTGAATTCCTCGGGGCCGTCGACACACACATGGTCCCCGACGCTTGCGATCACGTTGAGGGCTTCTACGGCGCTGTCGTGAGTGGGATCGGCCAACTGCAGTTTGGTGGCCAGCGTTCCGGGTTGCGGCGTGCGCAGTTGCGCACCGTGCTGGACGTGCTGCAACTGGATGCGCCCGCGCATGTCGTTCTCGTTGACGAATCGCAGGGCGCGGTCCAGGTACGCCTCGGGTACGAGCAGCCGTAAACCCGCTCCGCGCAACACTTTCTCGACGGCCAGCCGCCAGCGGGTCTCCTCGGGCTTGAGCTCCATCAGTTCGGCGACGTAGACCAGGTCCCGCTCCGAGATGTCGAGCGCCCGGGCGATCCGCGCCCGCATCTCGTACTCGGTCCTGGGTAGTGGTGAGCCCAACCGCTGCACCCGCTCAAGCTCGGCTTCCACGCTCTCCCGGGTTTCGCGGGCCCGCACCTCCTTGGCCGAGGCCTCGACGTAGGGCTGGTTGCCGGTGAACAGTTCCCGGTGCAGCCGGTCGGCCTCGTCCATCAAGGTCTCGCGCAACGACCAGAATTCCTCACCGTTGTCCGGCGGTGTCAGCCCCAGCGAGGTGACCTTGTCCTCGTAGGCGCTGCGCCGCCGCGACACCTCTTCGCTGACCCGTTCGGCCTCGGTCAGTCGCTGCTGCAACGGCACCAGATCCACCGTCATGGTGTTGATCTGCGCCATCAGCGAGTTGTGCTCGTTCTTCAGTTGCCGCTGCTGGGAACCGAACTCGTCACGCTGGGCGCCGAGCTGGGTGATCTGATCGTCGAGGTTGTCGATCTCCGGGCCGGCCTGCGCCAACCGCAGGTGGTCGACATAGTCGCGGATCATCGCGTTGTCGATGGTGTCGATCACCCCGAACTTCGCCGCCTCGTCGGCGTAACGGGCCTGCACCGCAGCGATGTTGCCCAGGGTGTTGCGTTTACGCCGGGCCACGTCGAGCAGACCGCGAGCCTCGACCAACGGATTGATCTGCTCGAGGGCCTCTTCCACCCCACTGAGGCTGACCGGCTCGTCGAGCATGAATTCCCGGACGAATTGCTCCAGACCGCCAACGCTTTTCAACGACTTCGCCTTGCCCAGCAGCTGCTGGGCGGCCTCCGAAGCCCGAATGCCGATGCTGGAGTACAGCTGCGCGAGGTACTGGCTCTCGCTGCGGCCGCCGGTCCAGCCGTCGTCGCGGAACACCGCGGCGTCATAACCGTTGGACGCCCACCGGTTGCACAGGCCGAAGATGTCCCGGTCGGCATCGATCAGGTAGTAGCGACTTCCTGGGTCCGAGGTCTTCTCCGCCGCAAGCCATTTGAGCACGAGTCCGGTGACCGCGCGTCCGCTGCGGTCGCTGTAGGTGACCGCGACCGCCGACCAGGCCGGACCCGTCCCACGCAGGTACATGATCTGGCGGCTGGTGCCCTCGCGGCGCTCGCCCCAGGCACCGCGCACGTACTTGTCCACAGTGCGCTTGCCGGTGCCCGAGCCGGCGGCGGTGGTATCCCCGGAGGCGTTGAAGTTACGCCGGTGCGACGGCAGGAACGCCAGCGAAATCGCATCCAGCAGTGAGGATTTACCGCTTCCGGACGAGCCGGTGATCAGGGTGCCCTGCGGGCTGAACGGGATCGAGTGGTACCCGTCGAACACACCCCAGTTGATGACCTGCAGGCGCGACAGATAGAACTGGTTGGTCGGTTCAGCCATGTGCGTCCACTTCGTCGGAGAGCCGTTCAGATGTGCCCGTGCCGTTCGCCGCCCGCTTGAGCTGCTCGAACTGCTGCTGCAGTTCGGTGATCATCGATGCCGTCATGATCGCGTTCACCACCGGGCTGATGGTGAAGCTGTCTTCGTCTTCCCGGTTTCGGGCCAGCATCTCGATGTCGGTGAGCCGCTCGATCGCGTTGTCGATCCGTTTGTCGAACGAGGCGGTGTCCCGGTCGGTGTCGTTGTTGACCCCGGCGAACAACTCGTGGATCTCGTCGCGGCTGATCAGGACGTTCTCGTCGCGCGCGGCCGCACGCATCAGCTTGGCCAGGTGCAGGGCCAGGACCGAGTCGTAGGTGTTGAGCGTCTCGCGGCGCAGCAGCCGGCGCCGCCACTGTGATTCGTAGTCGGCCTGTTCGACGTAGGCGATGTCGTGGTCGTCCGAGATGCACAGTCGCATGTCGAGTTCCGAGAGCCGCACCGTGAGTTCGCTGCGGTAGCGCGTGACCCATGACCACAGTTCGGAGTGATTGTCCTTGCTGACGTAGCGGCGCGACAGCAGGTGCTGCAGCGCCCAGCAGGCCCGGTCGGGAAGCTCGCTGACATCGCCGTCGAATCGGGGCGCGCGGTGCGCTTCGACGGACTGCTCGACAGCGTCGATGCTGGGCAGGGCATCGAAATCGATCGCCGCATCGGAAACGGGCGAGGTGTCCGGGGTGTCGGTCATAGCATGCTCTCGCTGGCAGTAGGGATCGGCTCGGTGAAAACCAGCCGGGGGATCTCGATTTCGCGGTCGACGCCTTCCAGCGACCGGAACCGCACGCGCACCGACTCGGCGTCTTCGGGAGTGGGTTGCTTGAGCGCCCAGGACCACAGCACGATCACGTGCCCCAGGTAAGCCGAGTCCAGCAGTTCGATCGCCGCGGGCAAAGACAACGGTCCGGAAGCGACGGCACCGTTGACCAACTCGGCCAACTCGGCCGCATCCACCTGGGATGCCAGCGCGGAGAACGCCGAGAGGTTCACCTCGCCCTCGGACGGCTCGGCCTGCGAGGGCGGGATGGCGTCACGAATCTTGAAGGCCACGGCGCCGATGGAGTTGAAGTCCGTCCGAACCAGGGGAACCTCGATACCGAGGCGGCTGTCGGCGAGGGAGACGCTGAGCAGGTCATGTGCGCTGGCCAGCGCATCGTTGAGCTGGCGGGTGACGCCCCGGCTGTGCTCCAAGGTGCCCGACGCCACGAACCGCTTGATCCGGCGGGCACAGCGCTGCCGGGTCCGGCCCACCTCGGCGGTCTGGGCCGACACCAGGCTGAAGAATCCGGTCATCACCTCACGCAGGCTCGGATCCAGATGCGGGAGTTCGCGGGTGACCGCCTCGATGTCGGCGACCAACGCTGCCCGCTGGTCGGGGTCCTGGATCATCCGGGTGAACGCGGTGTAGGACGCGCTCTCACGAGAGGCGAACAACGACTCGTAGTCGTCGAACAGTTGGCGCTGGCGTTCCCGGTAACCCAGATCGGTGTCGGCGGAGGCGTCCAACAATCTGGTGGTGATGCGGTTGAGCATGCTGCCGTACTGGCCGATGTCGGAGACGATCTGCTCCATCTGCAACGCGATGGCCCGCGCCTCGTCCTCGACGTCGACCAAGTCGGGTTCGGGACGCTGCCCCTGCTCCAGCGCATCCAATTCGTCGCGCAACTTGGCGATTTCGGCTTCGATGTCGGCGCGGATGCGTTCCGGGTCGTTGCTGACCTGTCCGGCGACCCGGCGCAGCCCGGCCGCGATGCCGGTGATCGAGCCGCCGGTGGCGATCGTGTCCTCGCGGCGCATACGGCGGGCGAAATCCAGCACGGCCCGCGCCTCGTACGTCAGGTAGCAGACGTTGCGCTCGCTGCCCCCCGACTGCTCGGTGACGCGGTGCAACCAGCCCTGGCTGGCCCAGTACTTGATCAAGGCCAGTCCCGACTGCTCGGTGTCGGAGCCGAGATCGGACAGGTCGCGTTCCAACCGCACCACCAATTCGGTCTCGGTGAGCTTGGCCCCACGGTCCAAATGGCGTTCCATCAGCGTGAGGTAGGTGGCCAGGTTGTTCGTCACCAACAACCGTGCCGATCGGGAATCGGCCAGCTCAGAGTTGAGCTGGTAGAGCTGTTCCAGCGCTCCGCCACCGCCGGCGGCAGGCCGATTGCCGGTGGCCTCAGGCATGGCCGGCCCTTCGTTTCGCAATGGACATCGGCCCCACTTTATGCGGCTGACATGAGGGGCCCGTCGCCCGTTCGGTTTGCTGACCGCCACGGTTGTGGCCGATAGTGACCAACGCCTCAGCACCGGTGCCCTACAGTCATCCGGTGCCCGCTGCGAAGGTCCCGCCCGCCCGGCTCGTTCGCGCCGTCGAACGCGTCCGCCACCATCTGCGTCGCCTGCATCAACGTGCGGTTCCGCCGCCTGCCGCGGTGCTCGAGATGATCCTGGGTGCCTGGGTGGCCCAGGGCATCGCCGCCGCCGCACAGCTCGGGGTGGCCGACGCGCTGGCCGATGGCCCGCTGCGTGCCGAGGAGCTGGCCGCCCGCGTCGAGGCCAATCCGGACGCCCTGGACCGGCTGATGCGCGCCCTGGTCGGCGAGGGCATCTTCCGTCGCACGTCCGACGGTCGTTATGCGCTCAACGCGCTGGGTGACACCTTGCGAAAAGACGCACCGGTCTCGATCGCCGGGATGGCGAAGTTCGTCGGCTCACCGCAGCATCGTGAGCACTGGAGCCATCTGGCCGACGCGATCCGTACCGGCGAGGCCGTCATCCCCACGCTGCGCGGCATGAAGACGTTCGACTACATCGTGTCCGACCCCGAACTCGGCGCGATCTTCAACGACGCCATGACCAGCATCTCCGAACTGGCGATCGCACCGGTGGTCGCGGCCTACGACTTCTCCCGGTTTTCCACGATCGCCGACGTCGGCGGCGGCCACGGCCGACTGCTGGCGGCCATCCTCGAAGCCACCCCGGCCGCCCGCGGAGTGCTCTACGACCTGCCTCAGGTGGTCGAGGGGGCGCCGGAACTGCTGAACAGGTACGGGGTGGCCGATCGGGTTCGCATCGTCGCGGGCTCGTTCTTCGAGAGCGTCCCGCCGGGCGCCGACGCCTACCTGATGAAGAACATCATCCACGACTGGCCCGATACCGAGGCGCTGACGATCTTGCGCAACGTCCGCACGGCTGCCGCCCCGGGGACCACGCTGCTGCTGATCGAAGGCGTGATACCCGATCACGATCGCGAGTACCTCGGCAAGTGGACCGACATGGAGATGCTGATCGGCATCGCCGCGCAGGAACGCAGCGCCGATGGCTACCGAAAGTTGTACGAGCAGGCCGGGTTCCGGCTGAACCGCGTGGTCCAGACCGCCTCGCCGTTCAGTGTGGTGGAAGGTACGGCGGTCTAGTCCTCTTCGGCGCACGGCGAGGTCGCCGAAACGTCGAGTGCATAGATGCCGGCCGCATTGGTTCCGGCTTTGACCGAGACGATGTAACCGCGGCTGTCGCGGTATGCCTTGTCATTGGGCGGTTCGGGTTCCGGCCGGGTCCACGGGACGGGCTCGAACCCCTGCTCGCGCAAGGTCTCGATGCGACTGAGGGCCGCCGCGACCAGTTCCTGCGGGGGGTCGACGATCCAGGCGTTGCGCCGCACCCGCCAGGGCGGCCCGGCGGGCATGAACGCGTCGTCCGTCCGGCATCCGAGCTTGTCGGCGTGCGCGGGGTCGGGATCGATCGGCTTGTCCACGATCATCGACACGAAGCCGGACACGGTCCGCGCGGCCTCGGTGACGGTCAAGCTGGTCGGTTGCATCGTCGCCTCACCTTCGACAGCGGGCCGATCCGACCGGAAGAACCCGCACGAGCTCGTCAACACCAACAGCGTCGTCATGAAAAGCGTTGTGACTATCTTCATTTGACCTGCACTCGCGGGCCCGCTTCGGGATGATCCGTCACCCGCGGATTATCCCACGGATGCTGGCGTCTTTCGTACGATCCGTCGTCATCCCAGGGCAGGTCGGGAATTTTGGGTGCGGCGCCGGCCCGGGCCTGGTCACTGGCTTCGGCCTGGAAGTTGCCGTCGTCCCCCACGTCGATGTCGACGTAGTTGGTCTCGATGCCGCGCTCCACGTAACCGGTGGCCTCACCGCCGCTGATGACCGCGACCATGTTCTGGAATGCATCGGATTCGTAATCGTCCCAGTACTTTCCGTGCGCATCGGTACCCACGATCACCTCGCCGGGGTGGGCCCCGTCTCTCCCGTAGTACCCGGTGTCCAGGCGAGTGACGCCGGGAATCTCGTCGGGATCCGTGGCCGAGGGCAGACCACCCAGCGGATTGCCGATCTGCCCGTCGACGGTGTGCGGAATGAACGGTATCCCGTCCGGTATCGCGACATCGCGCGACAGGGACTGGACCAAGGAGATCGGGTCACCCGGCGCGGTCATCGAATAGCGCTGCACGTTCGGGTTCGGATTGGTGTACTCCCCGGAGAGGATTCCGGTGCCCGCCGACGAGGCATGCAGGACCCGGTCGGCGCGCAGCCCCATCTGTTCGGCGGTTCCCACGATGGCGCCGCCGTAGGAATGTCCGATGTAGGTCACCGGCGTACCGGGGGCGCCCTGCCCCACCGCACGGTCGATCTCGTGCCCGAAGGACACCAGCTTGGGCGCCATCGACGCGGCGTACGACGGATCCGCCGCCTTGTCCAACCCCTGCGGGAAGTCGTCACCCATGTACAGGAAGACCGGCGATCCGCTCTGTTCGGCCAACTTCACGGCCGAAGCGTGGTTCGAACTGCTGCCGTTCAGATTGGTGTTGGTGCCCGGCACCACCACGCCGACACCCTTGATGCCGGGCTTGATGTCGCCGATCATCTCGATCATCCGCCCGTTGCCCTCGGTGGAGAACCCGACGAACTTGCGTGGCACGAAATGTCCACTGCCGTCGGGGAATTCGATGGGGGTGAGCATGGACTGCAACTGCTTGACCCGCGCCTCATCAGGTGGTTGCCTGCTCAACTCCGCCTGTAATGCGTTGCGAATGTTGATGTCGTTGGCCTCGATCCTGGTGTCGAACGGCACACCGTCGGTATTTCCCATCGTCTGCGGATCGGCCAGCACCATCTCGTGCAGGGTTTCCGGGCTCAGCCCGGCCAGGAACGCGGCCCGCTCGTCGGGGGTCATCCCGGCCAACCGGTCCACCAATGCCTTGGGGCTGTTCGGATCGGGAGCCTGCTTGGAATCCGGCGTGCCGAGCGACGCCACGGCGTCGCGAACTTGTTGACCGACTTTGTCGTCGGTGACCTCGAACTGCGCCAACATCGATTTGAGTCGTGCCGACGCCCTCGCCGCCTTCGCCTTCAACAACATCCAGTTCACCGGACTCAACCGGGAGTAGAAGTCGAGTGCGCTGCCGGGACGGATCGACACCGTCCCGTCATCGGCGACCTGCCAGCCCTGCCCTCGGAGCTGTTCGACATTGCTGAGAATGGCGTTGCGTTGCTGCACCAACTCGGCGCCACCGGTCTGCAGGGCGGTCTGCAACGCGGTCAGGCTGTCATGGAGGCGTTGCATGCGTTCCAACGTCGCGGTCGCGCTGGCGATGGCGGCGTCCGCCGAGGTGCCCGTCCAGGCCGACCGCATGTTGTCGATCGCCGCTCGCTGCTGATCCATCTGGGCAGCCAGCACCGAGGCACGGTTGCCGATGTCGGCCCCGCTCTGCGCGAGCGCCTCAGGGTTGGACGCCTGTACCTGCGAGATGGAGACCGACATGTCAGCCGGTCGGTTTGATCGAGTTCAGCCGACGCGCGGACTCGTCGTCGGTGCGTTCGTAGGAGTCGGCGGCGAAGGCCAGCTTGTTGGCGTGCGCGCTGACCTCACTGCCAACCGTCCGAGCCGCACTGTCGACGACGGAGGCGGCGTCACCGCAGGCGGCGCCACTCTGCAGGTCCGGCATCGCCGCAGCGGCTGTGGTCAGCGTCCGGCCGACGTCCAAGCCGGAGACCGCCGCGCCCACGGCGGTCTCGGTGCCGGCAGCGGCCCGCAGCTGTCCGGGAACAACCTTGAGCTCAGAACCCATGCGTCAAGCGTATTGCCCACAGAAGGGCCATCCTGACAGCAATTTTCGTCGGGACTGTCCCGGGTGCAGAGCTCAGCCGGCCGTCACCGACTGCGTGCCCGCGTCCGAGGGCGTTCCTTTCAGACCACGCCAGAACAGGTTGATCATCAACTCGGCGGCCTCGTTGACGTCGGCATCCCCGGTGCTCACCCGGCTGGCGATCGCCTCACCGGCGCCCACCAGCGCCACGGCCATCATCTCGAAATCACTGTCGGGCTGAGGGTTGCGCGTTCCGGTGCTCAACAGCCGGGCGACCAGGTCGATGATCCGCTCGCGGCCTTCCCGGACCGTGTGCGCGAACGCCTGCGAACTGGTGGCCTGGGTGTAGAGCACCATCCAGGAGGCCCGGTTCGTGTCGATGTAGGTGAGGAACGCCAGCACCGCCGTCCGAAGCAGATCTTTCGGACTCTGACTGAAGTCGATCTGGCCGCGCACGGTGTCCACGAACCGGGCCAGCTCACGGTTCAGGCAGGCACCGAACAGTTCTTCTTTGGAGCCGTAGTAGAGGTACAGCATCGGCTTGGAGATCTCGGCCTCGGCCGCGATCGCGTCCATCGAGGTCTCGTGGTAGCCGTTCACCGAGAAAATCTGTACCGCCGCGTCGAGCATCTGCTGTTCGCGTACGGCTCGCGGCAGCCGCTTCGTTCCACCTGCCATCCGAACAGGATAAGCGTCTGGGCGAGATCGTCAGGGACGGCCTCAGCCGCAGTGCACGCCGCCCTTGGCGTCGACATTGCGCTGCAACGCACCGTCCACGGTGGCCTGGGTCAGTTGACCGTCGGCCAGTGCTTTCTCCAGGCCGTCCAGCACCGCGGGCACCTCGTCGGTGGTGATCCAGAGTGCGTTGTCCGCGCCGGCCTGCAGGCCCCGCAGCACCGCGTCGGCCACGCCGTAACGCTGGTTGATCGCGGCCATGCTCGACAGGTCGTCGGTGTAGACCAGGCCGTTGAAGCCCGGACCGCCGTAACCACCCGAGCGCAGCAGCTGATAGGCGGCGGGGCTGAGGCTGGCCGGGTCGGAGCCGGTCAGACCAGGCACCTCCAGGTGGCCGAGCATCACCGCGACCGGCGCCTCGGTGGTCAGCGTCCGGTACGGCACCAGATCGTTGTTCTTCAGCTCCTCCAACGGCGGGGTGGTGACCGAGCCGGTGTGGGAATCACCCGAGCCGTGGCCGTGACCGGGGAAGTGCTTGAGCACCGGCAGCACGCCGGCGTCGCGCAGACCGCGGGCGTAGGCACCGGCATATTCGGTGACCTTCGCCGGGTCATTGCTGAAGGAGCGGTCGCCGATGACGGTGTCATCCGGGGCGTCGGAGACGTCGACGACGGGGGCGAAGTCGACCGTGATGCCCATGCCGCGCATCTTCTTGCCGCGTTCCAGCGCGATGCCGTACACCTTGTCGGCAGTGTGGGTCTGAGCCAGCACCCGCGCGGACGGCTGCTCACCGATCAACGAGGACAGCCGCGACACCCGGCCGCCCTCCTCGTCCACGCTGACCGCGAGCGGCAGCGGACCGGCCCCGACGATGTCGGGCAGCGTGCCGTCGGACAGCATCGACAGGTCGGTCCAACTGCCGATCATGATGCCGCCGACGTGCTGATCGGTGACCACCGCGCGGGCGTCGGCCGCGTCCTTGACCCCGACGGTCAGCAGTTGGGCGAGCTTGTCGCGGGGCGAAAGGTCCGCGAGATCACAGACCGGGGCCGCCGGCAGCGGCGCGTTGGTGGACATCGGCTTGTGCTCGTTGGAGGACGGTGCCGACGACGGAGTGCTCGGCGAGCAGGCCAGCAGCAGTCCGGACAACGCGACGAGGGTTGCGGCGAGACGCGGTGAAGCCATGGGCCCCGACCTTAGCCGGTGAACAAGTCGTTATCGATTCTCCGCGTGTCGGTGCCGCTGTTCCTCACCCGAAACCACGGCGTCGTCGTGCTAGGTTGGCCGGGTGAATCGGTTCGTCGTACCCTCCGCGGCCAGCATTGTCGTCGGCCTGCTGTTGGGAGCGGCCGCCGTTTTCGGTGTGACGTTGATGGTGCAGCAGGATACGAAGCCTCCGCTGCAAGCGGGCGACCCGGCGTCATCGGTGCTCAACCGGGTCGAGTACGGCGACCGGTCTTAGCTTGGATGTGCCGCTGACGCGGCGGGGCTCGGATGCGCCCCTGACGCGGCCGGCAGTTGACCCGCCGCTGTCGCGGCGCTGGTTATGGGTGGTCGCCACTGCGACACTGCTCCTGACTTTCGCCCAGTCGCCCGGAGAGATCTCACCCGATACGAAGCTCGACCTCACCGCGAATCCGCTGCGGTTCCTGGCTCGGGCTTTCAACCTGTGGAACAGCGATCTGCCGTTCGGGCAGGCGCAGAACCAGGCCTACGGCTACCTCTTCCCGCACGGCGCCTTCTTCCTCGCCGGTGATCTGCTCGGCATTCCCGGTTGGGTGACCCAGCGGTTGTGGTGGGCGCTGCTGCTCACGGTCGGCTTCTGGGGCGTCATCCGGGTTGCCGAAGTGCTGGGCATCGGCAGTAGGAGTTCGCGTGTCCTCGGCGCGCTGGCCTTCACGCTGTCACCGCGGGTGCTGACCACCCTGGGCGCGATCTCCTCGGAAACGCTGCCGATGATGTTGGCGCCGTGGGTGCTGTTGCCGGTCATCCTGGCGTTGCGGGGGGATAGGAACCTGCGGCTGCTGGCCGCAAGGTCCGCGGGCGCGGTGGCGCTGATGGGTGCGGTCAACGCCGTGGCCACCTTGACGGGATGCCTGGCCGCGATCATCTGGTGGGCCTGTCACCGGCCGAACCGGTTGTGGTGGCGGTTCACCGCGTGGTGGGCGTTGTGCGGGGCGCTGGCCGTCGCCTGGTGGGTGGTGGCCCTGGTGCTGTTGGGCCGGATCAGCCCACCATTTCTGGACTTCATCGAATCCTCGGGCGTCACCACCCAGTGGATGTCGCTGACCGAGATGCTGCGCGGCACCCACAGTTGGACCCCGTTCGTGGCACCCACCGCCACCGCCGCCGCATCGTTGGTGACGAGCACCGTCGCCGTGCTGGCCACCACCCTGGTGGCCGCGGCGGGTCTGGCCGGGCTCGCGATGCGCTCGATGCCCGCCCGCGGTCGGCTGATCACCATGCTGCTCACCGGGGTGGTGCTGCTGGCCCTCGGCTATTCCGGTGGCCTCGGCTCGCCGGTGGCGACCGCGGTCCAGGATTTCCTGGACGGAACCGGGACGCCACTGCGCAATCTGGCCAAGCTCGACCCGGTGTTACGGCTGCCGTTGGCACTGGGTATCGCGCATCTGCTGGGCCGGATTCCGTTGCCCGGCAGCGCGCCCCGTCTGGTGTGGCTCAGAGCGTTCTCCCGGCCCGAGCGTGACAAGCGGATCGCGGTGAAGGTTCCGGCCGGCGCGATCCGGCCGGTCCAGGCGATCGAGGTGCCCGCGGCAAGCGCTGACAGCACCACGATGGCCACCGCGATCCGCTTGTCACGCTCGGGCCGGGAGAACGCTCTGAGCCACACCAGACGGGGCGCGCTGCCGGGCAACG
>NZ_MBEQ01000021.1 GCF_001954135.1 Mycobacterium sp. GA-1841
CATCGACCAGCATCTCGCAGCAAGTCCCACGAACCCAACAACAAAACGCTGATAGGAATCATTAGCGTGCGTGTCTGTTGCTCGACACGCCGTGTTCGGGCAGCAATTTGCGCACGCTCGGCGGGCTCGACAGAGCGGCTAGGGTCGTCACCATGAGTGATGTCGTGCAGCGGGTACAGCAGGTGTTGCCGTCGGTACGGGCGGATCTGGAGGATCTGGTCCGCATCCAATCGGTGTGGGCCGACCCGGCCCGGCGCGACGAAGTGCACCGCAGCGCCGAGGCAGTGGCAAAGCTGTTGGCGGGCGCGGGTTTTCCCGGGGTCCGGATCGTCAGCGAAGGCGGCGCCCCGGCCGTCATCGCGCACTGTCCGCCGCCGGCCGGCGCACCCACTGTCCTGCTGTATGCCCACCATGACGTACAGCCCGAAGGCAATCCAGCCCAGTGGGCTTCCGCGCCGTTCGAGCCGACCGAGCGCGACGGCCGGCTCTACGGTCGCGGCACCGCCGACGACAAGGCCGGTATCGCAACACATCTCGCCGCGATACGGGCCTTCGACGGCAAGCCACCGGTGGGCGTCACGGTTTTCGTGGAAGGCGAGGAGGAATCCGGGTCACCGTCACTGGGCGCCCTACTCGCCGCACACAAAGAGGCGCTGGCCGCCGACGTCATCGTCATCGCCGACTCCGACAACTGGAGCACCGAGATCCCGTCGCTCACCGTGACCCTCCGTGGGCTGGCCGACTGCGTGGTCGAGGTGGCCACCCTCGACCACGGCCTGCACTCGGGTTTGTGGGGAGGGGTGGTGCCCGATGCGTTGAGCGTGCTGGTGCGGCTGTTGGCCAGCCTGCACGACGACGACGGCAATGTGGCGGTGGCGGGCCTGCACGAGGCGACCGCAGCCGACGTCGACCGCGGACCCGACTGGGTGCGGCACGAATCCGGGCTGCTGGACGGGGTGGCCGAAATCGGTTCGGGCTCAGTGGTACAACGCATGTGGGCCAAGCCCGCGATCACCGTCATCGGGATCGACACCACGCCCATCGACAAGTCGTCGAACACGCTCATTCCGCGTGCCCGCGCCAAGATCAGCATGCGCGTCGCCCCGGGCGGTGACGCGCACGAGCATCTGGACGCGCTGACCCGTCACCTCGAGGCCCATGCGCCCTGGGGTGCCCAGGTCACCATCACCCCGGGTGACGTCGGCCAGCCCTACGCCATCGACGCCACCGGCCCGGTCTATGACGCCGCGCGTGCGGCCTTCCGGACCGCCTGGGGCACCGATCCGGTGGACATGGGCATGGGGGGATCGATCCCGTTCATCGCCGAGTTCGCCGAGGCCTTCCCGGCCGCGACGATCCTGGTGACCGGGGTCGAGGATCCCGCCACCCAGGCGCACAGCGTGAACGAGAGCCTGCACCTGGGTGTGCTGGAGAAGGCGGCGACGGCCGAGGCGCTACTGCTGGAGAAGCTGGGACAGCTGACCCAGTGACGGTGCTGGGGTGGTCACTGCGTGCGCTACTCAAGCGGCTCGCATTTCCTCAGACACTCACCACGCTTCCAGACACAGCACAACCCGCGTCGTGCCACGAGCTCATCGCGGGGATGGAACTCGATGATGATCCGCGTGTCCTCGTATCGGGTAACCCCGACGTGGGTTTTCAGGTTCACGCCCAGTTGGTCGGCCTCGGACGGGAACATGTCGATCGCGTACTTCCCGCTGACCTCAGAATATTTGTCGAAGAGCTTCTCGAGCTCGTCGAAAAATTCGGCGTCGGCGTTCGGCCCGGCGTTCGCATCTCCGCAACACATGGCGATCCCTCCTCGAACTGTGGATTCGTCAAGTCTTGCGCCGAGTCCCGGGCCGTGGCGTGCGTAGTGCGGTACTCGAATTCAGGCCGCCGGGCCGGCCGTCAGACCGATAGGTCGCGACGCAACTTGGCGACGTGGCCGGTGGCCCGCACGTTGTACTGTGCGACGGCGATCTTGCCCGACTCGTCGACGACGAAGGTCGAGCGGATCACGCCCTGAACGGTCTTGCCGTACATGGTTTTTTCGCCGAACGCACCCCAAGCCGTGAGAACCTCGCGGTCCGGATCGGACAGCAGCGGGAACGTCAGCTCTTCCTTGTCGCGGAACTTGGCCAGCTTCTCCGGCTTGTCAGGAGAGATGCCGATGACATCGAGTCCGGCGCCGTTGAGCTCGGCGAGGCTGTCCCGGAAATCACACGCCTGCTTGGTGCAGCCAGGAGTCGATGCAGCGGGGTAGAAGTAGACGATGACCTTGCGGCCCTTGTAGTCGGAGAGTTTGACGACGTTGCCGTCGGCGTCGGGCAGGCTGAAAGCCGGGGCGGTGTCTCCCACCTCCAGGCGCGGGGTTGGCGGCATGCGCGGGTATCCCTTCTTGTCGACCGGTTCCGTCGTCACGGGACCGACTGATCTAGGGTAGTGCGGCAGGGCAGCACGACATGGAGCGGCTTGGAGGAGCAAACAGTGGCGAACCGGGACCCGGAGAGCATCAAGCGGGACATCGATCAGGCTCGCGATCAACTGGCCTTGACTGTCGACTCCCTTGCCGAGCGGGCCAACCCACAGCGGCTGGCCGATGATCTCAAGTCGGCGGTGATCGGTTTCGTGAAGAAGCCCGCCGTGACCGCGTCACTGGCCGGCGCCGGCGTGCTGGTGGTGGTCATCGTCATCCGACGGATCAAGCGTCACTGAGTCTGACAAGCCGCCGCTCAGCGGCTCAGGTCGATACGCCGCTCAGCGGCGGCGGAACAACAGGAGATCCGCCAACGAAAAACTCGGCGGATTGGCGACACGTCCGAGCCGGTTACAGCTGTGCACCATCACCGGTTGGCGTGCAGCAACAAAAGCAGAGGTTGAACTAGCCGTGGGATCGATGCCACCTGCGGTAGCCATCAGCTAACACCTCTCATCTCGGCGAGTTCGCCCGGTGATGCTGAATCGCGGTGAATCAGCTAACCCGAGGTTAACACAGGTTCCGGGGCCTGACCAGCGAAACTCTAGACTCGGAATACTTGACAGTAACTTGCGCCGGCGTCAAGATGCGGTTGGGTGACGTTCCTGCCGATTTACGCCACGGGCTCCAGCACATGATCTCCGACGGTTTACGGGTGTCGTATTCGGTGGTGATGCGCAGATTGCGGCAAAGCGCGCGGTGGCGGCGTCGAGCACTCGCCGGCGCTGCGGGGCGGAGCGAGTGTGCCGGCGGCATGTTTGCTGACGCAATGGCGTGGGACGTGTGACCGGGTCGGTCGGGCAACAGATCGGACGCGGCAAACGATTGGCAAACGCGTTTGGCTCTGGTACACCCAGGCGCTGTGCGCAACGGGCTCACGCCCCGTCACGGAAACCGAAAACCGCTGCATTGCAGGGTGGGATCGGCACTTTCTCGTGGAATCGGTTGCTAGCGTATAGGTGTCCAGCTAAGGTCGTCCTCGGGTCAGGTTCGGGGAGGCGGACCCGGATCGTGTTCCCGGCCGCAACACGGGACGATCGTGTGACAAGGGGGTATTGCGTTGCAGCTAACTTTTATGCCGTTTGCCAGGGCCGCTGCATGCGCTGACGCCGGTGCAGTCGATTGCGACGGATACGCCGTCGCGATTCGCTGACGACACCCTATGGCTCACGTCGAACCACGGTATGGCGACGTGAGTCGTGGTCACACCGACTGGAGGTAGCCATATGGCGCATGTGAGCGATGAAACCCTCGGCGACCTACGCCGGGAACTCGATCGCTTCAAGAGCGAGCAGTACCGGGATCACGGCTATGCGGCCGCGCATCTGGCCGGTGCCGTGGAGATGCTGTTGGAAGAAGCCGAGCCCAGCGTCGGCGACAGACTTGCCGAGGGGTATCGAGCCAGGTAGCCGTCGTCAGATGCGGGGACCCCGAAGGATTTCGAACCGTACATACGCAAAAACCCTGCCGAGGCAGGGTTTTTGGTTGGTGCGCCGTCAGGGTTTCGAACCCCGGACCCGCTGATTAAGAGTCAGCTGCTCTACCAACTGAGCTAACGGCGCGCGTGAGAGACAATAACAGGACATTCAGCCAACCGTGAAATCCGCTGGTAGCGGGCTTCTGCCGGGCTGTCGTCCGGCACGGGCGGCCGGTAGCCCTTAGACTATTGCCAGAATTTGCTATCGACCGTACAAGGGGTGCGACCAACATGGGGCAGGTCCAGACAGTGACCCGTCCGTATCGGGATATCTTCCGGCGGACGGTTGTTGCCATGGTGCCCGCGATGATGCTGGCCTTGAGCGCGTGTGACGGGTCGGAACCGCCGGGCCCGCCGCCCGTGATCACCGGCAAGGGCACGCCCTACGGTGACCTGTTGGTGCCTCGGGTCAAGGCCTCGGTGACCGACGGCGCGGTCGGGGTGAAAGTCGAAGCGCCGGTCACGGTGAGCGCCGAGAACGGTGTGCTCGGCGGCGTCACGATGACCGATGAGGACGGCGCCAGCGTCGCCGGGAAGTTCAGCCCCGACGGCCTGACGTGGTCGACCACCGATCCACTCGACTACAACGAGCAGTACACCCTCAATGCGCAGTCACTGGGGTTGGGCGGCGTCACCAATCGCCGGATGCGGTTCGAGACACATTCGCCCGCGAACCTGACGATGCCCTACGTGCTGCCGAACAACGGGGAAGTGGTGGGCGTGGGTCAACCCATCGCCGTCCGCTTCGATGAGAACATCAGCGATCGGGTGGCGGCCCAGCGTGCCATCACCGTCAAGACCACGCCGCCGGTCGAGGGTGCCTTCTACTGGCTCAACAACCGCGAAGTTCGTTGGCGTCCAGCCAAATACTGGAAGCCCGGCACCTCGGTGGACGTCACCGTCAACACTTACGGTGTCGAGTTGGGTGACGGATTGTTCGGTCAGGGAAACGTCACCACCCACTTCACGATCGGTGACGAGGTGATCGCGAGCGCCGACGACGACACCAAGACGCTGACCGTGCGGCGCAACGGACAGGTGGTCAAGGTCATGCCGATCTCGATGGGTAAGAACAGTTCCCCGACCAACAACGGGATCTACATCGTCGGCGACCGCTTCGACCACATGGTGATGGATTCCTCGACCTACGGTGTGCCGGTCAACTCGCCCAACGGTTATCGCACCGAGGTCGACTTCGCGACCCAGATGTCCTACAGCGGCATCTACGTGCACGGCGCGCCGTGGTCGGTCGGGAGCCAGGGGTACAGCAATGTCAGCCACGGCTGCCTCAATGTCAGCACGGCCAATGCCCGCTGGTTTTACGAGAACACCAAACGCGGTGACATCGTCGAGGTCGTCAACACCGTGGGGCCGGTGTTGCCGGGCACCGAGGGCCTGGGGGACTGGAACATCCCCTGGGAGCAGTGGCGCGCCGGCAACGCCAGCACCTGATTTCGGTTACCTGAGCGAGCGCTCCAGTGCGGCAAGCGATTCCGCGAGGAAATCAGTGCCGAACGGCGGCATCCCGCCGATCTGCTCGCGAAAGCTGACCGGGGTGTCGGTCCAGTCGTAGGTCAGCGTGACGTCGGTCTGCTCGCCGTGCGGGGTCAGCTCGTAGTGCCAAGTCCATCCGCCCGGATCATGCCGACCTTGGGCGTCGAGCTGGCCGGGCAACCACGCGATGCTGCGGTTCTCGTCGAACTCGGTGACCAGGTTGTGCATGACGTAGTGGCCGCCGGCTTGCGGCAGGAACATGTTGATCGCGAAGATCTGGCCGGTGGCGGTGATCGGTTCGGGGTCGACCGCGTCACGCACCCAGTCACCCGGTTCGGTGTCGCGGTGGCGGGCCGGGTCGGCCAGGACGGCGAACACCTCGGCCGGGGAGGCTGGGATGGTGCGGGTGACGACGTAGCGCTCGCGGGTGTCTGATGAGGCGGTCATACGTGGTCCTTTCCGTAGAGGCGGGCGATGTCGGGACTGTCGAGCCAGCCTGAGTAT
Source organism: Mycobacterium sp. GA-1841 (assembly GCF_001954135.1). Lineage (GTDB taxonomy): Bacteria > Actinomycetota > Actinomycetes > Mycobacteriales > Mycobacteriaceae > Mycobacterium. The sequence goes on from NZ_MBEQ01000021.1 coordinate 5,955, forward strand.
GTGGGCCGCGATGGCCATCCTTCCGGGGAATCCAGCCATTCTTCCTGGCGGCCGTAGGGCAACAGGTCGATCAGGGGGAAGGAATGGCTGAGCTGTTCGGTGCCGCGGCCGTTGGTGTGCCAGGTGCGGTAGACGGTGCTGCCGTCACGCAGGAAGACGTTGACGGCGAAACCGCCGTTGGGCGGCGCGTCCACGTCGGCGCCGAAAGAACTCTCCGCCGAGGAGTACCAGTCCATGCGGTTGCCGACCTTGTCGCGGTAGGCCAATGCTTCCCCGATCGGGCCGTTGGTGACGATGACGAAGCGGGCGTCGTAGTTGCTCAGGAAGTCCAAGCGGGTGAACTGCGACGTGAAACCGGTGCAGCCGCCGCACTGCCATTCGGCGCCGTCGGTCCACATGTGGTGGTACGTGATCAGCTGGGAGCGGCCGTCGAACACGTCGGCCAGTTGCACCGGGCCGTCAGCGCCGATCAGCGTGTAGTCGGGCAACTCGACCATCGGCAACCGCCGTCGCGCCGCGGCGATCGCATCCAACTCTCGGGTGGCCGCCTTCTCCCGTCGCCGTAGCTCATCGAGCGCGCTGCGCCAGGTCTGCTGGTCGACGATCGGGGGCTTTCCGCTCGTCATCTCTGTTGTCATGGGGACTCCTTGACTGCCGTCGGTGAAACTCGCTCTCCCAAAGTGGACCCACCGCGCGACCGAAACTCATCGCACGCGGTACTGTCCGACGAGCAAAGGGTGACCTAATACGTTGAGATACACGTTGAGATGGACCATGGAGGTTGATCCAGAATGAGCAGCCAACGAGCCGACGCAGCCGGACTGCGTCTCCTCGTCGTCGGTGCCTCGTCGGGCATCGGCCACGCGGTTGCGATCAGTGCCACCGAACGCGGCGCCAAGGTCGCGGTGGCGGCACGGCGCATCGATCTGCTGAATTCCCTGGCCGAGGCGACTGGCGGATACGCCTTCGAGCTCGACGTCGAGGACTCCGCGGCCATCGGCCGCGTCGTCAACGACGCGGCCGATGCTTTGGGCGGCCTGGATGCCGTGGTGTTCACCAGCACAGTGATCCCGTTCGCCTACATCGAGGACACCGACGTGGCGACGTGGTTGCACGCCTTCAGCGTCAACACCGTCGGCGCCAACAACGTGTTGCGGGCTGCGGCACCCCGGCTGTCGGAGAACGGTGTGGTCCTGGTGGCCTCCAGCTATGACGTCGGGCGTCCGCGCGCCGGTGTGGCGGCCTATAGCGCCAGTAAGGCCGCCCTCGACGAGATCCTGCATTCGTGGCGCATCGAGCATCCCGAGCTGTCGCTGCTACGGGTGGGCATCGGCCCCACCGACGACACCGAGATCCTGCGCGGCGCCGACCGCGATCTGCTGGACCAGTTGCTCAAGACGTGGGTGGCCCAAGGGGCGTTGCCCGCCCGGATGTCGGCCCTGAACGACGTCGCCAACACCCTGGTGTCACTGGTGACCACCGCCTATGAAAACCCGACCGTGGTGCCCGAGGTCGTCCAGTTGGCCCCGCGGATAAAGAAGGGCGCCGGGCGCGCACCGCAGTAGTGCTCATCGGGACCGGCTGTGATATGCCATAATTCGCCGGTTAGGTGATGACGACGTAGGAAGCCGGTGTGAGTCCGGCGCGGTCCCGCCACTGTCATCGGGGAGCGACCCTCAACCGCCACGGCGCAAGCTGGAAGGCGAGGCGAGCTGTGATCCGAGAGCCAGGACACTCGCGTCATCGCGTCCTGCTACCCGGGGCGGAGTACCCCGAGAGAGCTGACGAAGACCCGTGTCCTTCGAAACATGGGGCGGTCAGTGATGACCGCCCCGATCTATCTCGCCTCGCCGCCTGAAGTCTGGTCCACCCTGTTGTCGGCCGGGCCAGGGCCGGGATCATTGCTCGCGGCGGCAGGGGCCTGGACCACCCTGAGCGCCGAATACGCCGCAGTGGCCGCTGAGTTGACAGCGGTGCTGGCCGACGTAGGGGCCGGAGCGTGGGAAGGGGCAAGTGCCACAACATATGTGGCAGCACACGGGCCCTACCTGGCCTGGCTGACGCAACAAAGTGTCGAAAGCGCCACACGCGCAGTGCAACACGAAACCGCGGCCGCGGCCTACTCCACTGCACTGGCGGCGATGCCGACGCTGGGGGAGTTGGCCGCCAATCATGCCACCCACGCGGTGTTGCTGGGTACCAACTTCTTCGGCGTCAACACGATCCCGATCGCCCTGAACGAAGCGGACTATGTGCGGATGTGGGTTCAGGCCGCCACCGCGATGCACACCTACGACGCGGTCGCGACCTCAACGGTGTCGGCGTCACCGGAAAGCGTTGCGGCACCGCAGATTCTGGCCTCGACCTCACGGGCGTCGGCCTCCGAAACACCGCCGGACCGGCAGGACGACTACCTGAACTGGCTCGATCAGATCGGCTATACCGATTTCTACGACAACGTCCTGGACCCGCTGATCCAGGCGTTGAACAACGACCCCTTCTTCTCGGAGCTGTTCGCCGGGATCGATCCGTATCTACCATGGACCGGCAACCCGTTGAGCTTCTTCCACCCGCTCAACCTGGCCTTCGCTCTCGGTTATCCGATGGACATCTCGCAGTATGTCGCCTATCTGTCACAGACCGCCGCGTTCGTCGCCGCGGATATCGGGTTGGCTTTCGCCTCGGGCAACCCGGTGGCCATCGCCTATACGTTGCTCTTCGGCGCGGGAGCAATGTTCGTGGCGTTCACCACCGACACGATCGCATTGGTGAAGACCCTGCTGGAGTCCGTGCTCATCGCGGCCCTGCCCGCGCTGCTACCGATGCTGGCCGCAGCGGTGGCCGCCGCGCCGGTGTTGACGGCCGGGGGTGTCATCGGGGCGGCCGGACTGGCGGGTCTACACAACGCGTTGCCCGTGGTGCCGATGCCGCCGCCCCCGCCGCCCGTCGCGCTCACGCTCACGCCCAGTCCGGCACCGCCGCCGGCGCCGTCACCCGCGCCCGCGTCGTCGGTGGCCTCGATCCCCACAGCCCCGTCGGCTCCTCCCGCCACCCCGCCGGCGCCGACGTCACCACCCACGCTGGGCAACCTTGATGCGTTGGGTTACCTGGCCGCGACGCTGTCTGCCGACGCCCGGCAGTCGGCGCGTAACCGGGTCCGCCGGACGGCTTCCGCACCGGAGGACGTCGAGATCCCGGCGGCGGCACTGGCGGTCCAACCCAGGAAAGACCGGGCGGCGCGACGCCGTCGGGCCAAGACGCAGCAGCTTGGCCGTCGCTACGAGTATCTGGACTCGGAGGCCGAAGGGTTGCCGGATGTGATGCCGTCGGATCGGGGCGCCGGGCAGATCGGATTCGGTGATACCGAGGCGAAGAGCACCGTCGCGCCCGCAGCCGGTCTGGCGTCGTTGGGCGGCGGTTCGTTCGGTGACGGTGTCAAGGCTCCGATGTTGCCGAGTACGTGGCCGGACGCTCGCTCGGTGTGACCTCGGCTGGTTCGGATTTCGTCATGGGTGGTTTGGTCGGCCACCAACTCGCCTTGCCGATCAACACCGCGGTGGCGGGCACGGTGATGGTTCGTACCAGGAAGGTGTCCAGCAGCAATCCGACCCCGATGATGAAGCCGATCTGCATGGCCGCCGTCAGGCTGCTGAAGGTCATGCCGAACATCGATGCGGCGAAGATCAGTCCGGCCGAGGTGATGACACCGCCGGTGGCGCCGATCGTGCGGATCACCGCTGTGCGCATCCCACGTTCGGACTCGTCGCGTATTCGTGAGATGAGCAGCAGGTTGTAGTCGGCGCCGACAGCAACCAGCACCAGGAACGCCATTCCCGGGACCGTCCAGACGATCTCTTTACCGAGCAGGAACTGGAAGAAGATCACGCCGATGCCCAGCGCCGACATGTAGGACAACACGACCGAGAGGACCAGGTAGATCGGGGCCACCAGCGAACGGAGCAGCGCGGCGAGGATGAGGAAGACGACGATGAGCGTGACGGTGATGATGAACTGGATGTCGCCGTCATAGTAGTTGCGCATCTCGTTCTGTATCGACGAGAAGCCGACCAGGGAAATCTTGGCGTCCGACAAGGTCGTGTTGGGACGGGCACTTTCAGCGGTTTTGACGATCTCCTTGACCTGGTCCATGGCTTCGGTGCCGAACGGATCGAGCGCGGTCTGCACCAGGTATCGGACGGTGTGTCCGTCGGCAGAGACGAAAAGTGCTGCGGCCTTGTTGAACTCGTCCTGGGTCAAGATCTGTGGCGGGATGTAGAAGCCGGACATCTGCGGGTCGGCTGCGTCCCGTTTCATCGCCAGCAGGAACTCCGAGGCCTGATCGAGGCCCTGACCCATGTTCCTGGTCTGATCGACGAGAAGTTGTACGCCATCGGCGAGTTGGCGGCTGGAATCGGCGAGCAGATCCGCCCCCTGCTGCAATTTGCCGAGTTGCTTCTGGATACCGCTGTCGGTGTCGAGCCCGAGTCCGCGTGCCGCCGAGGTGGCTTCGGTGATGGTTCGGCTCAGCCCTTTCACGGCCTCGTCGAGGGTCTCGCTGCCCTCCGTCGATTCCAATTGCCGGCCGAGGTCGGCGATCTTGTCGAGATTCCCGCTGTTCTTGGCATCGACGATGTGCTGGAGGTCGGCCCGTGCCGCAACACACGCCGGGTCGACGCTGCAGGCCGGGCCGGCGTCCAACGCCGCCACCACCGGTGCGGCCCACTTGTAGATGTCGGTGATCTGTGCCAGGTTGACGCCCATCGCACGGCCCAGCGAGCGCATGTTGGCCACGAGTTTGGTGGTCTGATCGATCTCGTCGAGGGTTTTGGCGCCGCCGTACTTACGTTGCATGTCTGCCAACGCCCCGGCGAGCGGACGCACCGACAGAATTGCGTTGCTCACCTGGTCGCGCACCTCGTCGAGGACGTCGGCGAGTTTGTGCGCGCCGCCGCTCAACAATGCGAGCTTGGGATCGTTGTCGGTGATGAGAGTGGACGCGTCGTTGAGTTTGCCGCCCACTTCACCGGCCTGATAGGTCGCGCGGGCTTCCTTGAGCATCTCCCCGGTCGGGCGGGTGACCCCGCGCACCATCTCGATGTCGGGCAGCTGGCTGACCCGCTGAGCCAGCTGCTCCATGTCGGCCAATGCCTTAGGGCTGCGCAGGTCGTGCGGCGACTGGATCAGGATGAACTGCTGCACGGTGCTGCTGACCGGAAAGTGCTTGTCCAGTGCCGCGTAACCGAGATTGCTGTGCGCATCGTCGGGCAGGTTCTTACGGTCGTCGTAGTTGAAGTTCACCAACAGCGCGCAGCCGGCCAGGGCGAGCAGAACGGCCAGGCTGGTGGCCAGGTGCACGACGGGCCTGCGCACGATGTGCACACCGGACCGTCGCCACCACCGGCCGGTCAGATCCTTTCGGGGCTTCACCCAGCCACGACGCCCCACGAGCACGATGAGCGCGGGCAGCAGCGTGACCGAGGCCAGAAAGCCGAAGCCGATGGTGACCGACAGGGCCGGCCCGACGGTCGAGAAGACACCGAGTTTGGTGAACGCCAGACCGAGGAACGTGATGGCGACCGTGCCCGCCGAGCCCGCGATCACCCGGCCGATCGAATCCAGCGCCGCGACGACGGCGTCGTCGGAGCTGAGTCCGGATCGGACACACTCGTGATAGCGGCTGAACAAGAAGATGGCGTAGTCGGTCCCCGCGCCCATCATCATCGCGGTCATCAACATCAGTGTCTGGGGGCCGAGTCCGATCAGATGTATCGCACCGAGACCGGCCACGGCCTGTTCGGCGACCACCAGCGCGACCGCCATCATCGCCAGTGGAAGCAGCATGGCCACCACATTCCGATAGACGATGATCAAGATGGTCAGCACGATCAGGATGGTGGCCGCCTCGATGATGTGTTGATCGTGTTCGCCGAGCTTGACGACATCTTCGAACGTGGCGGCCGGACCGATCACCTCGGCCGACAGCGAGGTGCCCGCGGTCGCGGTGCGGACCACGTCGACGACATGCCGGTAAGCGGTCTGGCCTTCGGCAGTTCCCATCGTCCCGGCCAGGCTGATCGGCAACTGCCAGGCTTTCTTGTCCTCGCTGGCCATCACCTGCCGAAGTTCGGGGATGTTCACGAAATCCTGGGTCGAGAGCACATTGGCGGTGTCCGACCGCAGCGTGTCCACCAGTGAGCGGTAGGTCTTCTCGTCCGCGGGCGTCAAGCCGTTCTCGTTGCTCAGGATCGCAATTGCGACATTTCCGCCGCCAGTTTCGTTGAACGCCTTCTGCATATCGTTGCCGGCAGCGAAGACCGCAGAATCGGCGGGCAGGAAGCCGGGCGGATTGCGCTCCGCGACAGTATTCAGTTGCGGCACTGTCATCACCAGCACGCCCGCGAGCGCCACCCAGGCCGCAATGACCAGCAGTGGGTGGCGGACGATGAATTTCCCCAAACCGGAGAATCCCACCCGCGAGAACGCATTCCGTGGCACGGCGCGCCGGAACATCTGCGTCATGCTACACGCGCCGGATGTCACGCAGTCGGCCAAACCGGTCCCGCCCAACAGTTTTCATGATCAGGCCAGACGGCGGTTGAGAACCCAGGTCAGCCCTTATAGCGTTCGAGTGTCCACCAACTCGTGAGCGGGGCAGATGATGAGATTCGCAGTCGCGGCCCACGGGACTCGTGGCGACATCGAACCGTGTGCTGCGGTGTGTCTGGAACTTCGGCGCCGCGGACATGATGTGCGCCTTGCCGTCCCGCCCAACCTTGTCCCGTTCGTCGAGGGAGTCGGGCTCTTTCCGGTTGCTGTTTATGGGGTGGATTCGCAAAAACAGCTGGAAGACGACGCTTTTCGGGAGGCATGGAAGGTTCGCAATCCTCTCCGGGTGCTTCGCGAGAGTCGTGAGTACATGGCCCAGGGTTGGGCGCAGATGAGCGCGACTGCGGCGGAGCTGACCCGCGGTGCCGATCTGGTCCTGACCGGTACCACTTACCAGGAGGTCGTCGCCAACGTCGCTGAATACCAACGGATTCCGCTGGCCACACTGCATTTCTTCCCGCACCGGGCAAATAGCCACGTTTTCCCTGTGCCGCTTCCCAGGCATCTGATCAGACCGGCATGGGGTGTCGCCGAATGGGTCTACTGGCGGTTGTTGAAGCAGGCCGAGGATGAGCAGCGGCGGCAGTTGGGCATGTCGGTGGCCAGGACCCCATCGGTACGGCGCATCGTCGAACGTGGAGCACTCGAGATACAGGCCTATGACGACGTGTTCTTCCCGGGTCTGCGCGAGGAATGGCAGGGCGGTCGTCCGTTCGTCGGCGCGATTACGTTGGAGCTCACTACTGCCGGTGACGACGAGGTGATGGCGTGGGCGAGAGCGGGAAAACCGCCGATCTACTTCGGTTTTGGCAGTATGCCGGTGCGCTCCGCCGCCGACGCGGTCGAGATGATCGCCTCGGTGTGTGCCGAACTGGGGGAGCGGGCATTGATCAGCTCGGGCGCGTGGGATCTCGACGGTGTGTCGGTCGCCGACCACGTCAAGGTGGTCGGCGCGGTGAATCACGCCGCGGTGTTCCCGCTGTGCCGCGCAGCAGTCCACCACGGCGGGGCGGGCACCACGGCGGCCGGTTTACGGGCCGGAAAACCGACGTTGATCCTATGGGTAGGTGCCGATCAGCCGGTGTGGGCGGCTCAGGTCAAGCGCCTGCAAGTCGGCACCGCCGAACGCTTTTCGAAGACCACACCCGTCTCACTGCTGAATGGGCTGCGAACCGTGCTGGGGCCGTCGGCCGCTCGGCGCGCCCGCGAGTTGGCCGCGAAGATGAGCAGACCGGCCGACAGTGTCACGACGACAGCAGATCTCCTTGAGAAGGCGGTGCGCAAACACCGTGCGGTGAAAGCCGACACATCCGCCCGATGAGCAATCGTGGTTACACTGCGAAGGTGTTCAAGCCTGGCCTGAAATGGATTTCCCGCGGCGGCTGGATCGCCGATCTGCCCGGCCGCTTTCCCGCCGCGCCGCAGAAAGAACGAATCGAAGCCATCGCGGCGGCCAATCACGACCAGCTCGGACCCCAACATCTGGCCCCGGAATACGAGCTGCCGGAGGTGAAATTCGCCCCGCGCGACGTCAGTTCGCCACCGTTCCAAGGAGATCTCTACGCCTGGCTCGTCATGCAACGTAAGCCGCAGACAGTGGTGGAGTTCGGGTCGGGCTTCGGGGTGTCCGGCATGTACTTCGCAGCGGGACTCGAAGCCAACCGGTCCGGGCATTTGTACAGCTTCGAGATCAACGACTCGTGGGCGGATGTCGCGGAGCGGTCGATCGCAGCGCTGTCGAATCGGTTCACGTTGACCCGTGGGGCTTTTGAGGATCGTGTCGGTGCCGTGCCCGGGCCGATCGACCTGGCGTTCGTCGACGGTATCCACACGTATGACTTCGTGGTCAAGCAGTGGCAGATCTTGCAGCCGCTGATGTCGCCGGGCGGTCTGGTGCTGTTCGACGACATCACCTACGGCCAGGGAATGCACGAAGCATGGCTGGAGATCGCCAAGTCCGACAGGGTCGCAGGGGCGGTGGAATTTCGGCGCAACAGCAGGCTCGGGTTGGTCGAGTGCCGATGAGCCGTGCTCACCAGGACGCGGCGGCCTGCGAAAAGACGAACAGCCGCTGGTCTTCCCAGAGTTCCTCGTGCGGCGCCGCGTAGCCACGCTCGGAGAACAGGCACCGTAACTGCTCGGCGCTGTAGCTGTTCATCCAGCCGTGCTGCAGGCGCACGACGGCACCGCGCAGCGTGCGCAACGAGTGCGAGTCGGCCGGAGCGCAGGCATAGGAGACCACACAGGTCGCGACGCGGTCGGCCAGCCAATCCACCACTGCCGGCAGGTCGCGAATGTACTCCAGCACACCCATGAACACCGCGGCGTCATAAACCCCGGCACCGATGTCGGGCAACGGTCGATTGTTGAGATCGGCGACGAGCGTTCCCGGGCCCCGGTCGACGATGTCGGACGGCACGTACGTGCAGGACGGATTCAAATGCCGCTCCAGAACCCGCTTGGCTGCACCGAACTCGATGACGTGGCTGCCGTGTGGGATGAGTTCGGCAGCCCGCTCCGTGCGACTTTCCCACGACGAGTAAATGTTGCGGGGTTCTGCCCATCGTCGGTAATCGGTCTTTTGACGAAGGGCACCAAGCGCTCTCAACATTTGCTGAAACTCCTCGAAACTGTGAAATTGCGTGACCAGGAAGATTTCTTCGCATTCAGTGGCCGGTTTCCTCCCGAACTACGCGCCGCGCCTGTTGTTTTCGAAGGCTAACATCGACACAGCCGCCCCGCGGCCCGTAGCCGATGGTTATCCATTGCAGCCACTGCGAAATTGCAGAGAAAGTCTCCTCATGAGTCTTAGCCGGGAAATCGATAACGCCGCAACGCTGCACGTGGGCGCCCCGGTGGTGGGGTATCTGGGTTGGCACGGTCGGGGCAATCTTGGTGACGACGCGATTTATCAAGCGGTGTGTAGGGAGCTTTGCGGGGCGCGGTTTGTCGATCTTCCGGTGTTGCCGCGGGAGCGGTTGCAGGCCGTGATGACCGGGCAGAGTCGGTTGTTGCGGCGCGCTACCCAGGTGGTAGGCGGCGGAACACTCGTGGGAACCCGCTATTTCCGGCGACTGGTCCGACGGGGCATGTCGTCGACCAGCGGCGGCAGCTACGCCATCGGGGTGGGCGTGGACGACCCGATGTTCGCACGCCGGCAGAACGCATCTGACAGTGACGAACTCAAGCGGTGGGTGCCGTTGCTTTCGAGGTTTCGGGTGGTGTCGGTGCGTGGGCCGCGTAGTGCTGAGTTG
>NZ_MBEQ01000022.1 GCF_001954135.1 Mycobacterium sp. GA-1841
ACCCATCAACTACGAGCGCGCCCTGACTGTCACCCTGGAAGCAAGCTAACCGCGTCCACTTTTTCTGGGGAACCTCAGGTTATGTGCTCGACGACCAACAGCTGGACGACCTGCCTCTACTGACCATCACTCTTGATTCGTTTGGCAACGCTATCCGCATGACCGAGTCCGCAGTCTCGCTATACGAGGCACAGTCGATCGGACCCCGCCCCGACCCCAAGAGAATCCGCAATTATCCGGCAGGTCTAGAAGAGGCCGTAGCGTCTCTGGCCCCGCACTATCGACCAACAGAAACCAACATTGGTCCGTTGCAGTGAGCAACAGGGCAACAGGTTGGTGAAGCAGCATAGATTGCCATCCCTCTGAGAAGGCTCGACACGGCTCCGACCGAGCTATTATCCCGATCGTGGGCATAGTGAGAACCTCGTCGACCAGAATCCTGGCTCCCTACGAGAGCGCTTACCCCGCCGTCCGCGCAGCGTTCGGAGCAGTCGAGATTGATGTTCCCGTCATCGCCAACCCGATCGTCGGCGAGATGAAACGCTCCTTGCGAAAGAACCGATGGGCTGCCGCAGTGACGGCGGCAGTTCGTCCTGAAACACCGACGGCCACGGTCGTCGACTGGTCCATCGACATGCTCGGCAACAAGCATGGCGAGGTGCTTGCTGAGATTCTCGACGTCCTGACTGCACCGATCGATGATCTCGGTGTCGGGGATGCACTCAACCGATTGGGAAAGATGGGCCGGTTCTTCGGTCGCCGAGAAGCGCTCGTTCTCACTGACTATGTGCATCTTGACGAGCGCGTCGTCGAGCTCGCCCAGGGTGTCTACGACAAGCGTCAGGGGATGCTGGTGTTGACCACGCAGCGGTTGTTTTTCTTCGACAAGACCCTGATGAGCGCCCAGGTCGAAGAATTCGACCTGGGCGCAATTGGCTCGCTCGGGTTCTCGAAGTCACTGGGCGGTGAGTCGATCGATATTGCCATCTCCGGTCGGTCCGCCGCGATCAGCCAGATCGCGCACGGCCGTGCCGAGACTTTCATCGCGGCATTTCGCCAGGTCCGGTCCGGATCAAGCGCGGCAGGCCCGGCGCCCACCCAGCAGACGCATTCCGGACCGGATCTAGCGGATCAGATCCGCAAGCTGAGCGAACTGCGTGACGCCGGGATCCTGACCGACGAGGAGTTCAACGCGAAGAAGGTGGACCTCCTTTCGCGCATGTAACGTTCTGGCATACAACGCCCCCTCCGGACGCATGACAAGCGTCCTTCGCGACTGCGATCATTCGGCCATGGGTTGGTTGCCAGTCGCTGCCGTCGTCTTTCCGAATGTGGTCGCATTCACGGCGCTCGTCACCACCGCACTAACCCGTCGCGGAGACCGACAGCACGCGTCCTCGCTGGAGTTCGAGAAGCGGCTGTGGGAGAAGAAAAGCACAGCGCTGCTCGATCTGATCAACCTGTGCCAGAACATCATCGACGATATCGACGCCGAGCCCGACCGCGAGAATGCTCACATCCAGTTCTCTGTGCTTCGAGCCTTCGAAAATGCCGATTACCGCGCAAACACCCCGGAGTTGATTGCCTACGCCTCACCAGCCGTAAAGGCTGTGGCGTCCGACTTGCAGCAGGTGATGACCAATGTTCAACGTTTACGTGCCGATATGGATATCGTCACGGACGACTACACCGTGCGCCCCCTACTTTGGCATTGACGAGGACGTCTTTGAGCAGCTCCCCGTAGTCCATGACCAACAGTTGGAACTGGAGCGGCGACTCGGCGAACTGTCAGGCATAAACACGGATTCGGTGCACCGCTGGCGTGTTCCCGCAGAAACATCGACAACCGACACCGCCGAACACGCGCTCATTTTCTCTAGTATTGAGACGGGTGCCTGTTCGTTTGTATGGCGGGAATCAGCGCAAACCCGTCGTTAGTGAAGCACCGTTACAATAGGGAATGCCTCGACCGATCGACCACGCCAAGCGCGGAGAGTTGCTTGCCGCCGCTAGTGCCGTGCTGGCGCGGACGGGTGTGCTGGATACGTCCTTGCGGTCGCTGGCCGCCGAGTTGGGCACCTCCGCACGGATGCTGGTGTGGGGTTCCCCAGAAGTAGTGGACATCTGAGATAGCGGGACGTGGTCCCCTGGAAGGATGTTCGTATGTCTGCTCG
>NZ_MBEQ01000023.1 GCF_001954135.1 Mycobacterium sp. GA-1841
ATAAGAGACACCAACAAACCCGCACCCAACGCATCAACGCCGAACGCAGACTCAACACCGAAGACGGAGTAAACACCGAAGGCGGTAAAGCCCCACCCTTCTAGGGCAACTCAGCCAAGCCGCTCCACGATCGTGGCGTTGGCCATACCGCCGCCCTCGCACATGGTCTGCAATCCGTAGCGGCCGCCGCGCTGTTCCAGGGCATTGACCAGGGTGGTCATGATGCGTGCGCCACTGGCGCCGAGGGGATGACCGATCGCGATGGCGCCGCCGTTGACGTTGGTCTTGTCCAAATCAGCACCCACCTCGGCCGCCCAGGCCAGTACCACCGGCGCGAACGCCTCGTTCACCTCGAACAGGTCGATGTCCGCCAACGTCAAACCCGCACGCGCCAAAACCTTTTCGGTTGCCGGGATGACGCCGGTCAGCATGTAGAGCGGATCGGATCCGACCACGGTCGTGGTGTGGATGCGCGCCAGCGGCTTCAGTCCGAGCTTCTTCGCGGTCGCGCCACTGGTGATCATCACCGCCGCGCTGCCGTCGGACAGCGGGGACGAATTGCCCGGGGTGATCGCCCAATTGATCTGAGGGAAGCGGGCGGCGTAGGACTCGTGATAGAACGCCGGTTTGAGTCCGGCGAGTGTCTCGACGGAGGTGCCCGGCCGGATGATCTCGTCCGCGCTCAGACCCGCGATCGGCGCGAGCTCGGCATCGAACAGCCCATCCTTGGCGGCCCGGGCCGCCTTCTCGTGGCTGCCGGCGGAGAACTCGTCGAGCTGGGCGCGCGAGAAGCCCCACTTCGCCGCGATCAGCTCGGCACTGATCCCTTGGGGGACAAGCCCTTCCGAGTAGCGTTCGGTGAATGCCAGGCCGAACGGGTCGCTACCAGGCAGTACTGATGAACCCATCGGTACCCGGGACATGGACTCCACGCCTGCGGCGATCACGATGTCGTAGGCCCCGGCGAGCACGCCTTGGGCGGCGAAGCTGATCGCCTGCTGCGAACTACCGCACTGGCGGTCCACGGTGGTGCCGGGAACGCTCTCGGGAAAGCCTGCGCCCAGCAGCGCGTTACGGGCAATGTTGACGGCTTGGTCGCCCACCTGGGTGACGGCCCCGGCGATGACGTCGTCCACCAGTGCCGGGTCGACGCCGGTGCGTGCCGTGATCTCCCGCAGGCTGTGGGCCAGAAGGTCCGCCGGCAGGACGTCGTGCAATGCGCCGGTGGCCTTGCCTTTGCCGATCGGGGTCCGGACCGCTCCGACGATGACTGCGTCGCGGTCTGTGTATCCGCTCATCTGGGCCTCCTGAAGCTCCACGCTGAGTATTGTTATGACTACCCAGGTATAGCACCTGGGTATAGTTAGAACAACTCAGATGTGGGGATTGATTCCGTGGGAATGCTGCAAGGCAAATTGGCCGATCGTGATGCGTGGTCCGCGGTGGGGCGGTGCCCGATCGAGCGGACGATGGCGTTCGCCGGCACCAAGTCGGCGATGTTGATCATGCGCGAGGCGTTCTACGGCACCACCCGGTTCGACGATTTCGCCCGGCGGGTCGGCATCACCAAGGCCGCAACGTCGGCCCGATTGTCGGATCTGGTGGCGGCCGGACTCCTGGCCAAGAAGCCGTACCGCGAGCCGGGGCAGCGGGAACGCTACGAATACGTGCTGACCGAATCCGGGACCGACTTCATGCCGGTGGTGTGGGCCATGTTCGAGTGGGGACGCAAACACCTCGGTGATACCGGTCTGCGACTCGCACACGAGGGGTGTGGCGCCCTCGCGGGCGTCGAAATTCGTTGTGAAGAAGGACATCTCGTACCGTCTGAGGAGCTCGTCATCCGCATCGAACGCGACAACCCGTGACGGTCGGCGCGGACGCGCTGAAGATTCTGGCCGACGACGGTCGCTGGCGCGTCGACCCCGGACTCACCGAAGCGGAACTCGACGCCCTCGAAACCCGGTTCTCCATGTGGTTCCACCCGGATCACCGTGACTTCCTGGCTGCCGGATTACCGGTCGGATCCGGCTGGCCGGACTGGCGAAACGCCGACGAGGTGACGCTCCGGGCGCACATCGGCCGTCCGGTGCGCGAACTGCTGCACGCCGTACGGGCCGGGGCGTTGTGGCATCCGGCCTGGGGTGACAATCCCGGCGGCGACGCGGCATGGAAAATCGCGAGCGCCGCCCTCGCCGATCAACCCCGGGTGGTCCCGATCTACGGTGTCGCATTCCTGACCCAGGGGCCGGACGCCCCGACGGTGTGGGCGGTCCAGGACGCCGGTATCTGCGCGGTGGCCGCGGATCTGGTCGGATTGGCTCGCCTGCTCACCGGACACACCGTGACCCCGCCCGACTCGGCCGGCCCGCCACCGTTGTTGCCGGAGCCGGAACCCGAGCGCGACATTCCCGGGCTGGATGTGCCGCCGTTTCCGCCTGATCCGATCATGGCCACGCTGACGGCGGTGCTGCCGCCGCGAGATCCCGGCACCGCCCTGGCCGAGCTCGGGGTCGATCTGGGGAACCTGCTGCGCCACGACGATGTACTGGCGCACCGGGCGCCCATGTGGACGGCGTCCGTGCGGCCCGGCATCCCGGCCATCGAAGCCTGGCTCGCTGTCCGGGCACAGTTTCCGGTGACGGGATTGTGGCCGGTGCTGCTCACCGGCTCGGCCTGGCACCGGATCGGGATGGATGGCATGGCCGACGAAACTCCGCTTCTCGCAGCCGAATTCAACGGTGCTCGCTGGCTCGAGCGCGAGTTCGCAGAGCGGACGGCTGAGTACCCGGTTCCGCGCTACGCGCGTGAGTTCGACGTGCTGGATACGGGGGACTGGCAACAGAGCTTCGTCCGGTTCGATTCTCGCGGCGAGTATTCCCGGCTGGGGCTGGTGCCCTCCCCGGCCGACTGGCTGGTGCCCGGACTGCTTCAGTGGTCGGGCGCGGTCAACTCCGGCGTCTGCGGCATCGACCATGCCGCGATCCTGCGCCGCTGGGCGGTGCGACACCAGACCGAGGTGTTGGCCCTCGATGACGAATTTCTCGTCCTGGTCGCCAACGAGCCGCCGCATACCCAGCGTGAGGCGCTCACCGCGGCCTTGGAGGCGTATCTGTACTGCGACGACACGGTGAACACTCAAGCCGGCTCGCTTGATGCACTCGCCGTCGCGTTGACGGACCGGTTGTGGACGTTCTGGTGGGATTGATCGGCGTTACTCTCGGCCCGTGCTGCACTTACGCGTCATCGCGCCGGTGGACCTGCGTGACCCGATCCTGAACGTTCTGCGCGCCGAACTGGGGGTAACCCACATCGTGGTGCACACCGGTGCCGCCGTCGATCCGGTGGGCGACGAGATCACCGCGGACATCGCTCGGGAAGCCGGCAACGACGTCGTCGAGCGGTTGAAATCCCTCGACGTGCATCACTTCGGCGCCATCACCCTGGAGCCGCTGGACACCGTGCTGTCGACCTCGGCCCACCACGCCGAGGATGTCGCGGACGGGGATGCGGCCGACGCGGTGATCTGGGACGAACTGATCACACGGACCCGCGAGGAATCCAGCCTCAGCGTGACGTACCTGGTGTTCCTGTGCATCGCCTGCCTGCTCGCGGCGATCGGCGTGGTGACCGATTCGGCGGTCACGGTGGTCGGCGCGATGGTCGTGGGTCCGGAATTCGGACCCTTGGCGGCGTTGGCCGTCGCGCTCGTACGGGGTCGCCTGTCCCTGGCCCGCCAGGCGGGAGTGGCACTGCTGGTCGGCTTCCCGGTGGCCATGATCGTCACCGGTCTCGGAGTGTTGGCTTTCGAAGCCCTGGGGTGGGTGCAGGTGCGGAGTTTCAGCGAGCTCACCCAGGTCGACTTCATCTTCCGGGTGGGTCCGTTCTCGCTCGTGGTGGCGCTGCTGGCCGGGGCGGCCGGGATGTTGTCGCTGGTGTCGTCGAAATCGGCGGCACTGGTGGGCGTGTTCATCTCGGTGACGACGGTGCCGGCCGCCGGCTTCGCGGTGGTGGCGGCCACCGTCGGCGACTGGCATGTCGCCGCCGAGTCGGTCCTGCAGTTGGTGGTCAACCTGGTCGGCATCACCGTGGCCGGTGTCCTGACGCTCGCGGTCTACCGCCGCACCCGCTCTGGACGCCCCGTCACAGGTGGCTGAGGCCCATCGCGAAAAAGAACACTGCGACCGCTCCGGCGATCACCGCCACCACCAGTCGATGGTGGATTCTCATCCAGGCGTAGATCCGCTCCACGGCGGACCGGGTGGCTTCCGGGGCGATCCAGAAGCTGATGATCGGCACGAGCGCCGCGAGGAAGGCCACCACGTTGAACATGACCAGCGCGGCCATCTGCTCGGCCACCGTGACGCCCGCGGTCAGTGCTGCGGCCATGGCGGCCAGGTAGTAGGGGGTGGGAAAGCCGTTGATGAGGCCGAGCAACGCTGCGGCCCACGGTGCCTCGCCGCGCAGCGCCGACTGGAGACCCGCCGGAAGTTTGGCCAGTCCCGGAATGGTGGACGGGGTCGGGGGACTGCCGACCGGGACGGGCGCGGCGCGGCGGCTGCGCACCTTGTCGACCAGGCGTTCCAGCATGCCGGTTGCCGACAGGACGGCGATCGTCAGCGCGACCCCGGCCACGCCGAGCTCAAGTGCAGGCGACATGGTCTGGCCGCCGTTGTCGGTGGCGTTTCGGAACCCGGACACCACCGCCGCGCCGACCGCGACATTGGCGATGAACGCGACGAGGAAGAACGGGAGCAGCAGTCGTGGCGGGTGTTTACGCGACAGCATGAACGCGACGACCCCGATCCGGAGTGGATCGCATGCCGCCACGACGGCCATCACCAGGACCGTGCTCCACATCGTCGGCGGCCACATCCCTTCGTTCGGTTACCTCACCGCTGAATTCAACCAGCGTTGGCCGATTCCGGCCGTATCGGGCGCCGCGCGTCGCCGTACCCGGCCGATCCTGGGGTGCGTACCGTTCTTCACTGATGGCACTGGGTGTGGATGGTGTGGACGCTGACGGCGTGTTGTCCGGCTACTGCCGGTCACGTGCCCAGCGCGCGCTGTTCGACGTGCGCGACGACGGCGGCGCCGGCTTCGACGAGATGGTCGATGTCTCCGGTGACGTGCGCCCAGCCTGGCGTGAGCTGGCCGACGGGATCGGCGAGCGGGGCAGCGACGGCCTGGACCGGCTACGCGCGACCGTGCGTGGACTCGTCGACGACGACGGCATCACCTACATCCAGGTGGACCGGCACGGAGAGGTCGTCACCGACGACGACGGCACAGCGCTGACCGGCCCGTGGCATCTCGATGCACTGCCGCTGGTGCTTTCCGCTGACGACTGGGATCCGCTCGAGGCGGGCCTGGTGCAACGCTCCCGGCTACTCGATGCGGTGCTCACCGATCTGTACGGGGCCCGCCGGTCGATCACCAGCGGAGTGTTGCCGGCCCGGTTGCTGTTCGGTCATCCCGGCTATGTGCGCGCCGCCCGGGGTCTCGTGGTACCGGGGCGTCATCAGTTGTTCCTGCATGCGTGTGATGTCAGCCGTGCCGACGACGGCACCTTCACCGTCAACGCGGACTGGACGCAGGCCCCCTCGGGCGCGGGATACGCACTCGCCGACCGACGGGTCATCGCCCACGCCGCGCCGGATCTCTACGAAGGGATAGGGCCGCGGCCCGCCTCGCCGTGGGCCCAGGCCCTGCGCCTGGCCCTGCTCGACGCAGCGCCGGAGACGGCAACAGAGCCGGTCGTGGTGGTGCTCAGCCCCGGGATCCACTCCGAGACAGCGTTCGACCAGGCGTATCTGGCCGGAGTGCTCGGCTTCCCGCTGGTGGAGAGCGCCGATCTGGTGGTCCGCGACGGCACTCTGTGGATGCGCTCGCTGGGCACCCTCAAACGAGTCGACGTGGTGCTGCGCCGCGTCGATGCCGAATATGTGGATCCGCTGGATCTGCGCCCGGATTCGCGACTCGGTGTGGTGGGTCTGGTCGAGGTGATGCGCCGTGGTGCGGTGACGGTGGTCAACACGCTCGGCAGTGGCATTCTGGAAAGCCCTGGGCTGGCCCGGTTTCTGCCGCAACTGGCCGAGCTCCTGCTGGACGAGGCACCGACATTGCCGACGATGCCGATGTACTGGGGCGGTATCGACATCGAGCGTTCCCATCTGCGCACCAAGCTGTCCTCGCTGCTGATCCGTCCGGTGAACGGCGGCCGGACGATCGTCGGACCCGCGCTGTCGGCGCCGGACCGGGAGCGATTGGCGGCACGGATCGAGGCCGAACCCGAGAACTGGACCGGCCAGGAGTTGCCGCAATTCTCCACCGCGCCAACCAACTACCGGGCCCAAGGGTTGGCGGCGGGCAACGTCGGCATGCGCTTGTTCACGGTCGCGCAACGCGGCGGGTACGCGCCGATGATCGGTGGACTGGGCTATGTCGTCGCCGCGGGAAACGCCGCCTTCCGGATGAACACCCTTGCCGCCAAGGACGTTTGGATCCGCACACCGCAGCGGGTCGCCGTCGAGCACGCACCGCCCTCGGTCGAACGGGCTGTACCGGTCGCGATGCCCAGTCCGACGCGGGCCGTGACTTCGCCCCGCGTGCTCTCGGATCTGTTCTGGATCGGCCGCTACGGTGAACGTGCCGAGGCCGTGGCCCGGCTGCTCACCGTCACCCGCGAGCGTCACCACGAATACCGATACCGTCCGGAACTCGAAGAAAGCCAATGTGTTCCGGTGTTGCTGGCGGCGATCGGGACGATCACCGGTACCGAGACCGGGGAGGTCGACGACACACTGTGGGCGGCCACGGCCGACCGGCACCGGCCGGGCTCGTTGGCCCAATCGGTGGACCGGCTGGGGTCGGCCGCCCGTTCGGTGCGTGACCAGATGTCCAACGACACCTGGATGGTGCTGGCCGGGGTGGAACGCGCGGTGCTGGGCCAGTCACCGGCTCGGCCCCGATCGCCGGCCACAGCGGAGGCGTATCTGGCCACCGCACACAGCCGGGCCCTGGCCGGAATGTTGGCGTTGTCGGGCGTGGCCGCCGAATCGATGGTGCAGGACATCGGCTGGACCATGATGGACCTCGGTAAGCGCATCGAGCGCGGGCTCGGGCTGACCGCTTTGTTGAGCGCCACGCTGACGACAGTGCGTGGCGCCGAAGCCGAACGCGCGGTGACCGAATCGGCCTTGGTGGTCTGCGAATCCTCGGTGGTCTACCGGCGGCGCAATCCGGGTCGGATCAGTGTCGCCGCGGTCGCCGAACTCATGTTGTTCGACGCGGAGAACCCGCGGTCGTTGATCTACCAGGTGGAGCGCATCCGGTCGGGTCTGAAGGCCCTGCCGGGGTCGTCGGGTTCCTCGCGTCCGGAGCGTCTCGCCGACGAGCTGGCCACCCGGCTGCGTCGGCTCGATCCGGCCGATCTCGAGGCGGTGACCGGGGACGGGGTGCGCGCCGAACTGGCCGGACTGCTCGACGGTGTCCACGCCGGTCTCAGGGAGCTCTCGACAGTCATCACCGCCGCGCACCTGTCGCTGCCCGGCGGAATGCAGCCCCTGTGGGGACCGCATGAGCGGCGGTTGCTGCCATGACCGGGCCCACCGGTGCGGCCATCCGCTGCTACGAGGTCACCCATCGCACGGTCTACCGATACTCCGACGACGTCACCAGCTCCTACGGCCGCGGCTTCCTCACCCCTCGGGACCTGGCATGGCAGCGCTGTCGATCGCACGAGCTGGTGATCGAACCGCGGCCGGCCGACAGATCCACCAGCCGCGACGTGTACGGCAACATCAGCTCGTATTTCCATGTCACCGAACGTCACCGCACCCTGACCATCACCAGCCGCTCGGTGGTCGAAGTGGATCCGTATGGGCCCGACCACTATTCCGGTGCCTCGGCCCGGGCACCGTGGGAGCTGGCCCGGCCGGTCGGCGGGGACGGCGCCCTGGCCGCCGAGTTCACCCTCGACCTGTCACCGCCGGAGATCACCGAGGCGGTACGCGAGTACGCCGCGCCCAGTTTCGTGC
This sequence comes from Mycobacterium sp. GA-1841, assembly GCF_001954135.1. GTDB lineage: Bacteria > Actinomycetota > Actinomycetes > Mycobacteriales > Mycobacteriaceae > Mycobacterium. Next base: position 8,040 of record NZ_MBEQ01000023.1, read on the forward strand.
CCGGACGCCCGCTGATCGAGGTCCTGCGCGACCTGACTTCCAGGATCTACTCCGACTTCACCTACCGGTCCGGTTCGACCACGGTCTCCACCCAGGTGGCCGAGGTGCTCGCGGCCCGCGCGGGGGTGTGTCAGGACTTCGCGCGGCTGGCCATCGCATGCCTGCGGGCCAACGGTTTGGCCGCCGGTTATGTTTCGGGCTATCTGGCCACCGATCCACCGCCGGGCAAGGAGCGCATGATCGGGGTGGATGCCACACACGCCTGGGCATCGGTGTGGACGCCGCAGAATGTGTGGCTCGGGTTGGATCCGACCAACGACCAACTGGTCGACGAGCGTTACATCGTGGCCGGTTTCGGCCGCGACTACGCCGATGTGCCCCCGTTGCGCGGCATCATCTTCACCGATTCCGACAGTAGTGTGATCGAGGTGTCGGTGGACGTGGCCCCGTGTCCGCCCGATCGAGGGGGCTTGCTGCATGCGTGATTTCCATTGCCCGACCTGTGGCCAGCGTCTGGCGTTCGAGAACTCGCTGTGCCTTTCGTGCGGCAGTGCGTTGGGCTTCTCTCTCGACGACATGGCGCTGCTGGTGATCACCGACGCCGCGCGCAGTGGCCATGCCGGCGCAGTCGACGAAGATCAATACCAGTTGTGCGCGAATCTTCATGTAGCGGAATGTAACTGGCTGGTACGCGCCGGTTTGGGCAATGAGTTGTGCGCTTCCTGCACACTCACGCGAACCCGGCCCGCCGACGACGACACCGCCGCGATGGCGTCGTTCGCCGAAGCCGAACGGGCCAAGCGTCGGCTGATCGCCGAACTTCACGAGCTCAAGCTGCCGATCGTCGGTCGCGACGAGGACCCGGAATTCGGGCTGGCGTTCGATCTGCTGTCCAGCGAGTTCCAGAAGGTGTTCACCGGCCATCAAAACGGGGTCATCACACTGGATCTCGCCGAAGGCGACGACGTGCACCGCGAGCAGTTGCGGATTGCGATGGACGAGCCCTACCGCACCCTGCTGGGCCACTTCCGCCACGAGATCGGGCATTACTACTACTACCGCCTGGTCGAACCGTCGCCGGATTACCGGGCCCGGTTCACCGCGCTGTTCGGCGACGCCGACGCCGACTATCAGGCCGCCCTGGACCGGCACTACGACCAGGGGCCTCCGTCGGGCTGGGAGGACGATTACGTCTCGTCCTACGCGACGATGCACCCCGCCGAGGACTGGGCCGAGACCTTCGCACACTATCTGCACATCCGGGACACGCTGGACACCTCGGCAGCCTTCGGATTCGCCCCCGCCGGAGCGACATTCGAACGGCGGGTGCTGGGGCCCAGCGGGTTCGACACCATCATCGACATGTGGCTCCCGCTGGCGTGGGCGTTGAACATGGTGAACCGGTCGATGGGCCACAACGATCTGTATCCCTTCGTGCTGGCGCCCGCGGTACTGGAGAAGATGCGGTTCGTGCACACGATCATCGACGAGATCACGTCGTAGGCTTCCGGCCGAGAAAGTGACAGCACGGTCCCGATCGAATGTCGCAACCAGGCCCGGCTGCGCGGCCTTCCTAGGATCGCCGCGTGACTGATCGCTATGGCTCCGACGTCTTGGCCCGGAATCCGCACACCCCGAAGATGACCCGATCGAAGGAACAGCCCGCCGAGAAGGGCCTCGTCGTGGAGGACGCCCAGAGCGGTTATGTGGGAGCGGTGGTGCGCATCGAGGGCGGCCGGGTGGAACTCGAGGACCGCCGCGGCAAGGTGCGGACCTTTCCGATGGGCCCGGGCTTCCTGCTCGACGGCAAGCCGGTGAGCCTCGTGGTGCCCAAACGGTCGTCGGCACCGGCGCGCACGGCGTCCGGATCGGTCGCGGTACCGAATGCCAAGGCCAGGGTGGCGCTGCCCAGCCGGATCTATGTGGAAGGCCGCCACGACGCCGAACTCGTCGAGCAGGTGTGGGGAGCCGATCTGCGCATCGAAGGCGTCGTCGTCGAATACCTCGGCGGTGTCGACGATCTGGCAGGCATCGTGGCCGAGTTCGCGCCCGAACCGGGCCGCCGGCTCGGGGTGCTCGTCGACCACCTGGTCGCGGGGTCGAAGGAGGCGCGCATCGCCGAGACGGTACGACGGGGCGCAGGCGGTGAGCACACCCTGGTGGTCGGACACCCGTTCGTCGACATCTGGCAGGCCGTGAAGCCGGCCCGGCTCGGAATGAAAGCCTGGCCCACCATTCCGCGCAATGTGGAGTGGAAGCACGGCATCTGTGCGGCGCTGGGGTGGCCCCACCGGAACCAGGCCGATATCGCCGGGGCCTGGCAGAGGATCCGGGGCCGGGTGCGGGACTGGAATGATCTTGAGCCCGCACTGATCGGCCGGGTCGAGGAACTGATCGATTTCGTCACCGCCCCGGAATAGCCGGTCGTGGCGGCGTGGTAAGCAGAAGACGTGTCCGACGGTTTGTTCGACGTGCCAGGTGAGCCGGATCCGGCTGATCCGGGCGCATCGGCGACGTCCGGCACCGGATCGGTCGGCTCCTCGCGCGAGCGCTCGTCGGCGCCGTTGGCGGTGCGGATGCGCCCCGCTGATCTCGACGAGGTCGTCGGTCAGTCTCACCTGCTGAAGGCCGGTTCGCCCCTGCGTCGGCTGGTGGAGGGATCGGGCGCGGCATCGGTCATCCTCTACGGCCCACCCGGCACCGGCAAGACCACCCTCGCCTCGCTCATCTCCCAGGCCACCGGCCGTCGCTTCGAGGCGCTCTCGGCGCTGAGTGCCGGGGTCAAAGAGGTCCGCGCGGTCATCGACGGAGCACGGAAGGCACTTCTGCACGGTCAACAGACCGTGCTGTTCATCGATGAGGTGCACCGCTTCTCCAAGACTCAGCAGGACGCCCTGCTGGCGGCAGTGGAGAACCGCGTCGTGCTGTTGGTGGCGGCCACCACGGAGAACCCGTCGTTCTCGGTGGTGGCGCCGCTGCTGTCGCGCTCACTGATCCTGCAGCTGCAGCCACTGAGCGCCGAGGAAATCGGCACCGTGGTGCGCCGGGCCCTGGCCGACCCGCGCGGTCTGGGCGGCGCGGTAGAGGCCGACGACGAGGCCGTCGACCTGCTGGTGCGGCTGTCGTCCGGTGATGCGCGCCGGGCATTGACCGCCCTGGAAGTGGCCGCGGAAACGGCCGGCGGCCCCGGCGGGGTGATCACCGTGGACGTGATCGAACAGTCGTTGGACAAGGCCGCGGTGCGTTACGACCGGGACGGGGATCAGCACTACGACGTGATCAGCGCCTTCATCAAGTCCGTGCGCGGATCCGACGTCGACGCGGCGTTGCACTACCTGGCCCGGATGCTGGTGGCGGGGGAGGACCCGCGTTTTGTCGCGCGCCGGTTGATGATCCTGGCCAGCGAGGACATCGGGATGGCCGATCCCACGGCATTGCAGACGGCGGTGGCTGCGGCCCAGACTGTGCAACTGATCGGAATGCCCGAGGCACAGCTGACCCTCGCTCATGCGACGGTTCATCTGGCCACCGCGCCCAAGTCCAATGCGGTCACCACCGCACTCGGCGCCGCGATGAGCGACATCCGGGCCGGCAAGGCCGGTCTGGTGCCCCCGCATCTGCGTGACGGTCACTATTCGGGCGCACAGAAACTCGGCCATGCCGTCGGTTACAAATACGCCCACGACCACCCTGATGGGGTTGTGCCGCAACAGTATCCACCGGACGAGCTGGTGGGGGTGGACTACTATCAGCCGACCGGTCGTGGATTCGAGCGGGAACTTGCCTCCCGGGTCGACAAACTACGTGCCATCATCCGACGTATTCGGCGCTGACATCCGACGAAAACCACGGCCCCGGTTGAGAATTCAAACCGGGGCCGTGGTGCGGGGGTCAGGCGGTCAGCGCAGCAGACCGGTCCGTCGGCGTCCCATGAACGCGGACACCACTGCCACACCGATGGCCGCGACAACGACCTGGACCAGCAACTCGAGCCAGTCGATTCCGTTGGTGACCGTCGGGATTCCGAGGGCACGGGCGATCGCGGTGCCGATGAAGGCCGACACGATGCCGACCAGGATCGTCACCAGAAATCCGATGGGCTGTCTGCCGGGAACGATCAGGCGGCCGATCAGGCCGACGACGATGCCGATCAGGATCGCGCTGATGATGCCGGTGATGGTCATTTCTCCTCCAGGGCTGGTTTGGACTGGAACGGAGATACCCCGGACATTCACCGCCCAAACGGCGCCGTCAATTCTGGACTCGTTCTCCGTCAGGCCATCTCGGGAACCCGCAGGTGTGCCAGCACCAATTCGTACTCACCGACATTTAGTTGCTCGGCACTCAGATCGCGTAACCGGGCCGTGCGCAACGCCCGGGCCTCGTCTCTGTTGCGGTCCATCGCCTCGGCACCGTCGAAGGTGGCCGAGGACACCGCCCGGCCGGACGAACGGTCGATCATCAGGCTGGCGCTGCAAAAGCCGTCGAGGTCCTCCATCGCGGGCAGGACCGAGCTGCGGTAGAACTCCACGGCCCGGTCGAACAGTTCGGGCCGAGTCCGCAGCCAGGTGGTCCGCACACAGGCTCCCGGTCCGGAGTACTGCTCGCGGTGCACCATCGCGATTTCCCATTCGTCGATGGTCGCGATGCCGGCGAAGACCTCCACCAACCGATGACGCATCGGCGCCACTGCCGCAGCGCTGGCGTGCATGGACTCTTCGGACCGCCACGCCGTCGTCAGGACACACTCACCCGATTCCCGGTCCACCAGCAACGACAGGCCGACACAGCCGTCGACGGCGTCGAGGGCGGGCATCACCTCGTCCCGAACGTGGGCGACCCCGGCGTTGATGGCCTGGGTGCGCGCGGCGATCGTGGTTGAACGTGCGAACACGATCCACCCCTTCCTGCCAAGGCGGCGCCCCGGTGGCGCCACCGGTTCCCTCTCCACCCTCCTCCGGTATGTCTCGGGTGGCAATGGGATACGCGAGCGGCTCGTACCCTGAACTCATGGACACCGACGTCATCGACGTGGACACCTCGCAGCGGCGCATCGTCGATCTGACCGACGCGGTGCGCGAGTTCTGCGGCGCGCACGACGACGGTCTGTGCAACGTGTTCGTCCCGCACGCCACCGCCGGGGTGGCGATCATCGAGACCGGCGCCGGATCGGACAAGGATCTGGTCGACACCCTGGAACGGCTGGTGCCGCGTGATGACCGTTACCGGCACAGCCACGGCTCGTTCGGCCACGGCGCCGATCATGTGCTGCCCGCCCTGGTGTCTCCTTCGGTCACGCTGCCGGTGAAGTCGGGCCGCGTGCTGCTGGGCACCTGGCAGAGCGTGGTGCTGGTGGATCTCAACCGCGACAACCCGCAGCGTTCGGTGCGGCTGAGCTTCCTGGGGGCGTGACGTTCGTCGCCTTTTCGGGGTGAACGCGCGCAACGGTAATGTGAAGCGGTCGAACCGGTGGTTGCTCGCGCAACCCCAGCCACCCACGAACACGAGGACAGAGACGACGTGCAGACCCACGAGATCAGGAAGCGTTTCCTCGATCACTACGTGAAGGCGGGTCACACTGAGGTGCCCAGCGCCTCGGTGATCCTCGACGACCCCAACCTGCTGTTCGTCAATGCCGGCATGGTGCAGTTCGTGCCTTACTTCCTCGGTGCGCGCACCCCGCCGTGGAACCGGGCCGTCAGTGTCCAGAAGTGCATCCGTACCCCCGATATCGACGAGGTGGGTATCACCACCCGGCACAACACCTTCTTCCAGATGGCCGGCAACTTCAGTTTCGGCGACTACTTCAAGAAGGGCGCCATCGAGCTGGCCTGGAGCCTGCTGACCAACCCGGTGTCCGAGGGCGGCTACGGCTTCGACCCGGAAAAGCTCTGGGCAACGGTCTATCTGGACGATGACGAGGCGATCGCGCTGTGGCAGGAAGTGGCCGGTCTGCCCGCCGAGCGCATCCAGCGCCGCGGCATGGCCGACAACTACTGGTCGATGGGCATCCCCGGCCCGTGCGGCCCGTCCTCGGAGATCTACTACGACCGCGGCCCCGAATACGGTGTCGACGGCGGTCCGGTGGCCAACGAGGACCGCTACATCGAGATCTGGAACCTCGTGTTCATGCAGAACGAGCGGGGCGAGGGCACCTCGAAAGAGGATTACGAGATCCTCGGGCCGCTGCCCCGCAAGAACATCGACACCGGCATGGGCATCGAACGCGTGGCCTGTCTGCTGCAGGGCGTGGACAACGTCTACGAGACGGACCTGCTGCGCCCGGTGATCGATGTCGTGGCCGGCGTTTCGCCTCGGCCGTACGGTGCCGGCAATCACGCCGACGACGTGCGCTACCGCATCATCGCCGATCACACCCGCACCGCGGCGATCATCATCGGCGACGGTGTCAGCCCGGGCAACGAGGGCCGCGGTTACGTCTTGCGGCGGCTGCTGCGACGCATCATCCGGGCCGCCAAGCTGCTCGGTGTCGAGCGGCCGATCATGGCCGAGTTGATGGTCACCGTGCGGGACGCCATGGGGCCCGCCTACCCCGAACTGGTCACCGATTTCGACCGGATCCAGCGCATCGCGGTGGCCGAGGAGACCGCCTTCAACCGCACCCTGGCCTCGGGATCGCGGCTGTTCGACGACGCCGCCGCCGCGACCAAGAAGTCCGGTGCCGCTGTGTTGTCGGGCAGTGACGCATTCACCCTGCACGACACCTACGGCTTCCCGATCGACCTCACCCTGGAGATGGCCGCCGAGGCCGGGCTGTCCGTGGACGAACAGGGCTTCCGGGCCTTGATGGCCGAGCAGCGGCAACGCGCCAAGGCCGATGCTGCCGCGCGCAAGCAGGCTCACACCGACCTCTCGGCGTACCGTGAGCTGGTCGACGCCGGCCCCACCGAGTTCACCGGTTTCGATGAATTGTCCACCGAGGCAAGGATTCTGGGCATCTTCGTGGACGGTAAGCGGGTGCCGGTGGTGACCCACGGGGACGTGGACGCCGAGCGGGTCGAACTGATTCTGGACCGCACCCCGTTCTACGCCGAGGCCGGCGGCCAGATCGCCGACGAAGGTGCCATCACCGGCACGGGTTCGTCGGCCACCGCCAAGGCTGCCGTCACCGATGTGCAGAAGATCGCCAAAACCCTGTGGGCACACCGCATCAACGTCGAGTCCGGCGAATTCGTCGAAGGCGACACGATCGTCGCCGCGGTGGATCCGAAGTGGCGTCACGGCGCCACCCAGGGGCACTCCGGTACCCACATGGTGCACGCCGCGCTGCGGCAGGTGTTGGGCCCCACCGCCGTTCAGGCCGGTTCGCTGAACCGGCCCGGCTACCTGCGGTTCGACTTCAACTGGCAGGGCGCGCTGACCGACGACCAGCGCACGCAGATAGAAGAAGTGACCAACGAAGCCGTCGAGGCGGACTTCCAGGTGAACACCTTCGTCACCGCGCTGGACAAGGCCAAGGCCATGGGCGCGATGGCGATGTTCGGGGAGAACTATCCCGACCAGGTGCGGGTGGTCGAGATCGGCGGGCCGTTCTCGCTGGAGCTGTGCGGCGGCACCCACGTGCACAACTCCGCCCAGATCGGACCGGTCACCATCCTCGGCGAATCGTCGGTGGGCTCGGGCGTGCGCCGGGTCGAGGCCTACGTGGGCCTGGAATCGTTCCGGCACCTGGCCAAGGAGCGCGCCTTGATGGCGGGCCTGGCCTCCTCGCTCAAGGTGCCCTCCGAAGAGGTGCCCGCCCGGGTGGCGAACCTGGTGGAGCGTCTCAAGGTGGCCGAGAAGGAACTGGACAAGGTCCGGCTGGCCAACGCCAGGGCCTCGGCGGCGAATGCCGCGGCCGGTGCCGAGACCGTCGGCAAGGTCCGGTTGGTGGCGCAGCGGATGGCGGGCGGGATGTCGGCGGGAGATCTGCGCAGCCTTGTCGGGGACATCAAGGGCAAGCTCGGCGCCGACCCGGCCGTGGTGGCGCTGATCGCCGAGGGGGAGAACGACTCGGTGCCCTTCGTGGTGGCGGTCAACCCGGCCGCCCAGGACCTGGGACTGCGCGCCAACGAACTGGTCAAGCAGTTCGGCGCGGCGGTCAACGGCCGCGGGGGCGGCAAGGCGGACATGGCACAAGGCTCGGGTAAGGGGGCGGCGGGCATCGACGCGGCATTGGCCGCGCTGCGCGCCGAGATCGGCCGAGGCTGACTTCGTGTCCGAGACGGTCACCGACCGGCAGCCGGACCGTCCCGGGGACGACGACCCGGGACGCGGCCGGCGCATCGGCATCGACGTCGGCACCGTACGGATCGGCGTTGCCAGCTGCGATCCCGACGGCATCCTGGCCACGCCGGTGGAGACCGTGCAGCGCGACAAGCGGGACCGCTCCGGTAAGCATCTGCGCAGACTCGTGGCCGTGATCGGTGAGTACGAGGCCGTCGAGGTCGTCGTCGGATTGCCCCGCACCCTCGCCGACCGGGCCGGCACCTCGGCCGTCGACGCGATCGCGCTGGCCGACGAGCTGGCCCGGCGCATCGACCCAATACCGGTGCGGCTGGCCGACGAACGGCTCACTACTGTGTCGGCACAGCGGTCGTTGCGCGAAGCGGGGGTCCGGGCAAAAGGACAGAAGGCGATGATCGACCAGGCCGCTGCGGTTGGCATTCTGCAGAGCTGGCTCGATCAGCGGCGGGCGGCGCTGGCCGCACGCGGAGAGGGCATGGATGGCTGAGAAGTGGGGTGCCGACAAGGCGGAGCCCGAGGCGGTGGGTCCTCCGCGCCGCGGGCTGAGCCCCGCCCAGCGGGCCCGCAAATCCCGCAACGACCGGAAGCGACGTGCCACCCGGGGCCTGTCCCTGGCGGCCCTCATCGTGGTGGTGATCGGTGCGGTGTTCCTGGGATCCAAGCTGTGGCACGGCATGTCCGGAAGCGCCAACGACTACGCGGGTGACGGGGTGGCCGACGTGGTCATCCAGGTCCACGACGGTGATTCCACGACGGCGATCGCCAAGACCCTGCAGGACCACAAGGTGGTCGCCACGGTGAAGGCGTTCGTCGAGGCGGCCCACAAGAACGAGGCGATCTCGGCGATACAGCCCGGCTTCTACAAGGTGCGGACCGAAATCCCGGCATCGAATGCCGTTGAACGCCTTGCTGATCCACAGAGCCGCGTGGGCAAGCTGACGATTCCGGAAGGACGTCAGCTCGACGACATCGCCGACGTCAAGACCAACGCCGTCACCGAAGGCATCTTCACCCTGATCTCCCACGCCTCGTGCGTCGAGCTCGACGGTAAGAAGCGCTGCGTACCGGTCGACGCTCTGCGTGCGGCCGCCCAGTCGGCGCCGGCGGCTGCGCTGGCAGTACCGGACTGGGCCGGCGGCCCGGTCGCCGCGATGCCCAACGACCATCGGCGGCTGGAGGGTTTGATCGCGCCGGGCACCTGGAACGTCGACCCGGCCGGATCGGCGCAGGACATCCTGTCCACCCTGATTGCAGGCAGCGCCGCGGTCTACACCCAGAGCGGTCTGCTCGACACCGCAGCCGCCATGCAACTGTCGCCCTACCAGATCCTCACCGTCGGATCCCTGGTACAGCGGGAGGCCAAGCCCCAGGACTTCGACAAAGTGGCCCGGGTGATCTACAACCGGCTGGCCGAACAACGCAAGCTGGAGTTCGACTCGACCGTGAACTACCCGCTGGACCGTCAGGAAGTGGCCACCACCGACGACGACCGGGCCCAGCTCACCCCGTGGAACACCTATATGCGCCAAGGCCTTCCGCAGACTCCGATCTGCTCGCCGGGAACCGAGGCGTTGGCCGCGGCCGAGCACCCGGCGGCGGGGGACTGGCTGTACTTCGTGACCGTCGACATGCAGGGCACGACGTTGTTCACCCGCGACTACGAACAGCACCTGGCCAACATCGAACAAGCCCAACACAACGGTGTCCTCGACAGTGCCAGATAGGCGGCCCGCCGCCGTGCCAGGTAGGCGGCCCGCCGCGGTGCCCGATAGGCGGCCCGCCGCCGTGCCCGATAGGCGGCCCGCCGCCGTGCCCGACAGCGTCCGCAAAGCCGCAGTTCTCGGCTCACCGATCGCCCATTCGCGGTCACCGCAACTGCACCTGGCCGCCTACCGCGCGCTCGGGCTGCCGGAGTGGACCTATGAGCGCCTGGAGTGCACGGCCGAACAGCTGCCCGGACTCGTCGGCGATCTCGGCCCGGAATGGGTCGGCCTGTCGGTGACCATGCCGGGCAAGTTCGCCGCCTTGGAGTTCGCCGATCAGCGCACCGACCGGGCGGATCTGGTCGGCTCGGCCAACACGCTGGTCCAGCTGCCCTCGGGCGGCTGGCGGGCAGACAACACCGACATCGACGGCGTCGTCGGGGCACTCGGCACCGCCGGGGACTCGGCGCTGGTGATCGGCTCCGGTGGCACCGCCCCGGCCGCGGTGGTCGCCCTGGCCGAGCTCGGTGTGCAGCAGATCGTCATCGTGGCCCGTGACGAGGTCAAGGCCGCGCGGCTGGTGGATCTGGCCGGCCGATGCGGCGCGCAGAGCAGCTGGTGTGACATCAACGGTGCAGCGCTGGCCGACGCGGCGGCCGCCGCCGATGCCGCCGTCAGCACCATTCCGGCCGACGCGGCGGCCGTCCATGCCCCCACGCTGGCCATGGTGCCGCGGCTGCTCGACGCCATCTACGATCCGTGGCCGACACCGCTGGCCGCGGCTGTTGAAGCCGCCGGCGGCGAGGCGATCAACGGCTTGGAGATGCTGTTGAACCAGGCGTTCGCCCAGGTGGAGCAGTTCACCGGGATGCCGGCGCCCAAAGAGGCGATGAGGGCTGCGCTGCTCGGGGCTTAGCCTCGGTTGATGGGGGTGGGGGTCACCGTCGTCGCGGCCGCCTGGCTACTGGCACTGAGTGGCTACGACATCGCCGAACGGCGGCTGCCGAACTGGCTGACGCTGCCGGGTGCGGTGCTGGTGCTGCTCGTCGCCTCGGCGGCCGGGCAGGGGCTCTCCGCCCTGGCCGGGGCGGCGGCCCTGTCGATGTTGTATTTCGTGGTGCATCTGGTCTCGCCGCGAGCGATGGGCGGCGGCGACGTCAAACTCGCGGTCGGACTGGGCGCTCTGAGCGGCGCGTTCGGGGTTGAGGTCTGGCTGCTGGCGGCACTGGCGGCTCCGTTGTTCACCGCGGTGCTGGCACTCGGTGCCGCGCTGCGCGGGATCCGGACCGTGCCCCATGGCCCGTCGATGTGTGTGGCCACGGCAGCGGCGGTGGCGTTGGTGTTGGCCTAGGCGCGTCGAACGTCGGCTTGTGGTCGAACATCCGCCAAAATCTCGCACCCAAGCCAACGTTGGGCCGCGATGGCCACGGATTTCGGCAGGCAAACCCCGCCGTGGGAGAATGACAGCCGTGTTGCGATGGACCACAGCAGGTGAATCTCACGGCCGCGCCCTGGTGGCCATGCTCGAGGGGATGGTTGCCGGCGTCCCCATCACGTCCGAGGACATCGCGGCGCAGCTCAAGCGCCGCCGCCTCGGATATGGCCGGGGCGCCCGGATGAAGTTCGAACAGGATCAGGTCACCATGCTGGCCGGGGTCCGTCACGGCACCACCCTGGGCGGGCCGATCGCGATCGAGATCGGCAACACCGAATGGCCGAAGTGGGAGACCGTGATGGCCCCCGACCCGGTCGATCCGGCCGAGCTGGACGTGGCGCGCAACGCCCCGCTGACCCGGCCGCGACCCGGCCACGCCGATTACGCGGGCATGCTCAAGTACGGCTTCGACGACGCCCGGCCGGTGCTGGAACGCGCCAGCGCGCGCGAGACGGCGGCGCGGGTGGCGGCAGGCACCGTGGCCCGGTCTTTCCTGCGTGCCGCGCTGGGTGTCGAGGTGGTTTCCCACGTCGTCTCGATCGGGGCCTCCGAACCGTATGTCGGCCCGCCGCCGCAGTTCTCCGATCTGGAGAAGATCGACGCAAGTCCGGTCCGCGCGTTCGACGAGGCCGCTGAGGCGTCGATGATCGCCGAGATCGAGGACGCCAAAAAGGACGGCGACACCCTCGGCGGCGTCGTCGAGGTCGTCGTCGCGGGTCTGCCGATCGGGTTGGGCTCGTTCACCAGCGGCGACAACCGCCTCGACAGCCAACTGGCCGCCGCAGTCATGGGCATCCAGGCCATCAAGGGCGTGGAGATCGGCGACGGCTTCGAGACCGCGCGCCGCCGCGGCAGCGTCGCCCACGACGAGATGTACCCCGGCCCCGACGGGGTCTTGCGCTCGACGAACCGGGCCGGCGGCCTGGAAGGCGGCATGACCAACGGCCAGGCGCTGCGGGTACGCGCCGCGATGAAGCCGATCTCGACCGTCCCGCGGGCACTGGCCACCGTCGACATGGCCACCGGGGAAGAGGCCGTCGCCATCCACCAGCGTTCGGACGTGTGCGCGGTGCCCGCCGCCGGGGTCGTGGTGGAGACGATGGTCGCATTGGTTGTCGCCCGCGCGGTACTGGAGAAGTTCGGCGGGGACTCGCTGGCCGAGACCCGCACCAACATCGACGCCTACCTGCGGGCAGTCTCCGAGCGCGAGCCGGCGGCGCAGGCCCTGGGCTGATGGCGCCCAAGGCGGTGTTGATCGGCTTGCCAGGCTCGGGCAAGTCGACCATTGGCCGCCGGCTGGCCAAAGCGCTGGACCTGACCATGCTCGATACCGACGCCGCGATCGAAGAAACCACCGGGCGCACCATCGCCGAGATCTTCGCCACCGACGGCGAGGCGGAGTTCCGTCGGATCGAGGAAGAGGTCATCCGCTCGGCACTGGCCAGCCACGACGGCGTGCTGTCCCTGGGCGGCGGTGCGGTCACCACACCCGGCGTGCGTTCGGCACTGGCCGGGCACACCGTGGTGTATCTGGAGATCAGCGCGGCCGAGGGGGTGCGCCGCACCGGGGGTTCCACAGTTCGGCCGCTGCTGGCCGGCCCGGACCGGGCCGAAAAGTATCGCGCCCTGATGTCGGAGCGGGTGCCGCTCTACCGTCGGGTGGCGACCATGCGGATCAACACCAACCGGCGCAATCCCGGTGCGGTGGTGCGCACCATCGTCACGCGGTTGGAAAATCCGCCCACCCAGAAACAGCCACAGAATCAGGCACAGCAGCCGCGGACGGCCAAGCGGCGCCGCCGCCGCCCACCATGGCGACGCGGTGCGTCGTCGTCGGGAGCGTCGTCCGCTTCCGAGGCCAAGGGCGACAAACCCGCAACCAGCTCTTCCAACTCTGGATCGACAGCCATACCCACCCCCGCGGCTCTGGCCGCTCGCAACGCGGAGCGACATGATGACTGACCCGGTAATCGTCGAAGTACTGGTGGATCGGCCTTACCCGGTCATCATCGGGACCGGGCTGCTCGGTGAACTCGGCAACACGCTCGAGGGGCGCCACAAGGTGGCGATTCTGCATCAGCCGGTGCTCACCGAGACCGCTGAGGTGGTGCGACAACACTTGGCCGACAAGGGAATCGAGGCGCACCGGATCGAGATTCCGGATGCCGAGGCGGGTAAGGAACTGCCTGTCGTCGGTTTCATCTGGGAAGTGTTGGGGCGCATCGGCATCGGCCGCAAAGACGCCGTCGTCAGCTTGGGCGGGGGAGCGGCCACCGACGTCGCCGGCTTTGCTGCGGCCACGTGGCTGCGCGGCGTCGACATCGTGCACGTGCCGACCACGCTGCTGGGAATGGTCGATGCGGCAGTCGGTGGCAAGACCGGTATCAACACCGACGCAGGCAAGAACCTTGTCGGCGCCTTTCATCAGCCGGCCGCGGTGCTGGTGGATCTTGCCACCTTGGAAACGTTGCCGCGCAACGAGATCATCGCCGGGATGGCCGAGATCGTCAAGGCCGGTTTCATCGCCGACCCGGTGATCCTCGACCTGATCGAAGCCGACCCGCAAGCCGCGCTCGATCCGTCCGGGACAGTGCTGCCGGAGTTGATCCGCCGTGCGATCGCGGTCAAGGCCGAGGTGGTTGCTGCCGACGAGAAGGAATCGCAGCTGCGCGAGATCCTCAACTACGGTCACACGCTGGCGCACGCCATCGAGCGTCGCGAGCGGTACAAGTGGCGTCACGGCGCCGCGGTGTCGGTAGGGCTGGTCTTCGCGGCCGAACTGGGCCGGCTGGCCGGACGTCTCGACGACAAGACGGCCGACCGGCATCGAACAGTGCTCACCGCGCTGGGACTGCCCGTCACCTACGACGGCGACGCGCTGCCCCAATTGCTGGACTACATGGCAGGGGACAAGAAGAACCGCTCGGGTGTGTTGCGGTTCGTGGTGCTCGACGGACTGGCCAAACCGGGCCGGCTGGAAGGGCCGGACCCCTCGCTGTTGGTGGCCGCCTACGCAGAAGTGGCGCGGGCGCTCAGGCC
>NZ_MBEQ01000024.1 GCF_001954135.1 Mycobacterium sp. GA-1841
CCCTGCGGTCCGGCGCCGTCGGTCATCAGGGTCTGCAGCAGACCCATGGCATTGGACCCCTTGCCGTACCGCACCGGTTCGACGTGGGTGTCGGCAGTCGGGTGGATCGACGAGGTGATCGCCACACCGTGAGTGAGATCCAGATCGGGAGCCACCGACAGCCGGCCCGCGCCGACGATCGACTCGGAATTGGTCCGGGTGAGGACCCCGAGCTTGGCCGACAACTTCTCCAGTCTTCCCAGATCGCGCATCTTGAACAGCAGCTTCTGAGTGTTGTAGGTGCCCGCGGCCAGGATCAGATGCGTCGCGGTGAACGTCTTGCGCTTACGCCGCAGCTTGCTGCCGGTGCGGACCGTGGTGACCTCCCACAGGCCGTCGGAGCGCTGCCCGAAGCTGGTCACCGTGGTCATCGGATGCACTTGGGCGCCGGCCGATTCCGCGAGTCCGAGGTAGTTCTTGACGAGCGTGTTCTTCGCCCCGTGCCGACACCCGGTCATACATTCGCCGCACTCCAGGCACCCGGTGCGGGACGGCCCGGCACCGCCGAAGAACGGGTCGGGCACGACCTTGCCGGGCGTCTTCTCGCCGTCGGGTCCGAAGAAGACCCCGACCGGGGTGGGCACGAACGTGTCGCCACAACCCATGTCGTCGGCGACTTCTTTCATCACCCGGTCGGCGTCGGTGAATGTCGGGTTGGTGACCACGCCGAGCATCCGCTGCGCCTGGTCGTAATGCGGCATCAACTCTTCGCGCCAGTCGGTGATGTCCTTCCACTGCGGATCGTTGAAGAACGGTGCAGGGGGCACGTAGAGCGTGTTGGCGTAGTTCAGCGAGCCGCCGCCGACGCCCGCCCCGGCCAGGATCATGCAGTTGCGCAGCAGATGGATGCGCTGGATGCCGTACATGCCGAGCTTCGGCGCCCACAGGAACTTGCGCAGGTCCCAGGAGGTCTTGGCGAAGTCGGCGTCGGCGAACCGACGGCCGGCTTCGAGTACCCCGACCTGGTAGCCCTTCTCGGTGAGCCGCAGCGCACTGACGCTGCCGCCGAATCCCGAACCGATCACCAAGACGTCATAGTCAGGCTGCATGCTCCCAGTATGACGCTACCGACAGGTAACTTCTAGACAGGAGGCCCTAACTTGTAAAGAACTTCGGTTCGGTCTGCCCTCGTTTTCGACGTGAGGGCGGCACTTCGCACCGGACCACCACCCTGCGGTGGAAAACGGCGCAGAGAAGAGGCAGAGAGACCGGCGGCCTCACGAGCCGACCGAGAGCCCCACCTTCTGGAATTCCTTGAGATCGCAGTAGCCCGCCTTGGCCATCGACCGACGCAGGCCCCCGACCAGGTTCAGCGAGCCGAACGGATCGTCGGACGGTCCGGTGAGCACCTGCTCCAGCCCGGGCCGCTCGTCGAGGGCGACCTGCAGCAGCGCCCCGCGCGGCAACGACGGATGCGCGGCAGCCGCCGGCCAAAACCAGCCGCCGCCCTGCGCTTCGGCAGCCACCGCCAGCGGCGTGCCCAGCACCACGGCGTCCGCGCCACAGGCGATCGCCTTGGCCAGGTCGCCCGAGGTGTGGATGTCACCGTCGGCCAGCACGTGCACGTACCGGCCGCCGGTCTCGTCGAGATACTCGCGACGCGCAGCGGCTGCGTCGGCGATCGCGGTGGCCATCGGCACGCTGATGCCGAGCACCTCGTCGCTCGTGGTCACCCCGGAGGTGGAACCGTAGCCGACGATCACGCCGGCCGCCCCGGTGCGCATCAGGTGCAGCGCGGTGCGATGGTCGAGCACGCCGCCGGCCACCACCGGCACGTCGAGCTCGGAGATGAACGTCTTCAAGTTGAGCGGGTCGCCGCCCCCGTGATCTTGCGCGACGCGCTCGGCAGAGATGATGGTGCCCTGAATGACCAGCAGGTCGATGCCGGCGGCCACCAGCGTCGGGGTCAACGCCTGCGCGTTCTGCGGGCTGACCCGCACCGCGGTGGTCACCCCGGCCTCGCGGATACGCGCCACCGCCGCCCCGAGAAGCTCCGGATCCAGTGGGGCGGAATGCAATTCCTGCAACAGCCGGATCGCAGTGGAATCGTCGTCGGCCTTCGCCGCAGCTTCGGTGACCTGAGCGATCTTCTCCTCGACGTCGGCGTGCCGGCCGATCAGGCCCTCGCCGTTGAGCACCCCGAGCCCGCCGAGCCGCCCCATCTCGATCGCGAACTCCACCGACACCAGCGCATCGGTGGGATGGGCGACGACGGGAACCTCGAAGCGGTAGGCATCGAGCTGCCAGGCCGTCGAGACGTCCTTGGACGAGCGGGTGCGCCGCGACGGCACGATCGTGACGTCGTCGAGCTCGTAGGTGCGGCGGGCGGTCCGGCCCATGCCGATTTCAACCATGTCGCGCATGACTGTCTATGTTCTCCTGCCCCACCGAGTCAGCGGGTGTAGTAGTTGGGGGCCTCGACCGTCATGGTGATGTCGTGCGGGTGGCTCTCCTTCAACCCGGCCGCCGTGATCTGGACGAACTGCGCCTGCTGCAACTGCTCGATGGAGGCCGAGCCGGTGTAGCCCATGGCCGCGCGCAAACCGCCGGTGAGCTGATGGATCACGGTGCCCAGCGGGCCGCGGAACGGCACCCGTCCCTCGATGCCCTCGGGCACCAGCTTGTCTTCGGAGAGCACGTCGTCCTGGAAGTAGCGGTCCTTGGAATAGGACTTGCCGCCGCCACGGCCCTGCATCGCACCCAGCGAGCCCATGCCGCGGTAGCTCTTGAACTGTTTGCCGTTGACGAAGATCAGATCGCCGGGCGATTCGGCGGTGCCGGCCAGCAGCGAGCCCAGCATGGCCGTGGAGGCTCCGGCCGCCAGCGCCTTGGCGATGTCGCCGGAGTACTGCAGACCGCCGTCGGCGATCACCGGGACACCGTAGGGCTTGCAGGCTGCGACGGCTTCGAGGATCGCGGTGATCTGCGGGGCACCCACGCCGGCCACCACGCGGGTGGTGCAGATCGAGCCGGGGCCGACCCCAACCTTGACCGCGTCGGCACCGGCAGCCACCAGTGCGGCGGCCGCCGCGCGGGTGGCGACGTTGCCGCCGACCACCTCGACGCGATCGCCCACCGTCTTCTTCAACCGGGCCACCATGTCGAGCACACCGCGGTTGTGGGCGTGGGCGGTGTCGACGATCAGCACGTCCACACCGGCGTCGGCCAGCATCATGGCCCGCGCCCAGGCATCCTCCCCGACACCGACCGCGGCGCCGACCAGGAGCCGGCCGTCGCGGTCCTTGGTGGCCAGCGGGAACTGCTCGGTCTTGACGAAGTCCTTGACCGTGATCAGGCCGGTGAGCTTGCCGTGCCCGTCGACGATCGGCAGCTTCTCGATCTTGTGGCGGCGCAACAGGCCCAGCGCGGCCTCGGCCGACACGCCTTCTTGCGCGGTGATCAGCGGCGTCTTGGTCATCACCTCGGCGACGGGCTTGTTCTCGTCCACTTCGAAGCGCATGTCGCGGTTGGTGATGATCCCGACCAGCTGCCCACCGTCGTCGACCACCGGCAGCCCGGAGATGCGGAACCGGGCGCACATCGCGTCGACCTCGCCCAGGGTGTCGGACGGAGAGCAGGTGACCGGATCGGTGACCATCCCGGCCTCCGAGCGCTTCACGGTCTCGACCTGTGCGGCCTGTTCGGCGGCCGGAAGGTTGCGGTGCAGCACCCCCATGCCGCCGGCGCGGGCCATCGCGATGGCCATCCGCGATTCGGTGACGGTGTCCATCGCCGAACTCACCAGAGGCACCCGCAACCGGATGTTGCGCGTCAGCTGGCTGGAGGTATCGGCGGTGGCCGGGACCACGTCGGAAGCGGCAGGCAGCAGCAGAACGTCATCAAAGGTGAGACCGAGCATCGCGATCTTGGTGGGATCGTCGCCGCCGGTCGGCACCGGTACGGCGATGGGAACGCTGCTTTCAGCGATCGACATGGGTGGGGCCTCCAGTGGCAGGCGTGGGGCGTGTGAACCAATTCTATCGGCTCGGATATTGACAGTGATGTTGCCGCTCCCCGCACCTCAGGGCGCACATCAGGACGGCTGGCGCGATACCTGTGCGGCTGCGTAGTGTGGGACCCGTGCGTGACCACCTCCCCCCTGGTTTGCCGCCCGACCCGTTTGCCGACGATCCCTGCGATCCTTCGGCCGCGCTGGACGCCATCGAGCCGGGCCAGCCGCTGGACCCCCAGGAACGGACGGCTGTCGAGGCAGATCTCGCCGATCTCGCGGTGTACGAAGCACTGTTGGCGCACAAGGGAATCCGCGGCCTCGTGGTGTGCTGTGACGAATGCCAGCAGGACCACTACCACGACTGGGACATGCTCCGGGCCAACCTGCTGCAGCTGCTCGTCGACGGTACGGTCCGCCCGCACGAGCCGGCCTACGATCCCGAACCCGACGCCTACGTGACATGGGACTACTGCCGCGGCTATGCCGATGCCTCCCTCAACGAGGCCACCTCGGACACCGACGGCTACCGCTGAGAACCGCCTAGCCCCGGCACCAACGGCAGCTCCGCTCCCGGCGCCGCCGCACCCTGTTGGCCCTGCCCGCGTTCACCCTGCCCGGCTGCCGGGCTCTCGTGATTCGCACCACCACCGGTCTCCGGTGGAGTCGTGGCGCGCGGCGGTGCCGATGGCACCGACGTCGGTGCCACCTCGAGCGTGACCGTCGTCGTCGCCGGCGCCGGCGGCACCTCGGCCGCCGGGGCCGCTGACGTGGTCGGTGCTGACGACGTACGCGTCGCCGGAGCCGCCGAGGTCGGTGAGGGCGGGGCACTCGTCGTCGGCGCAGCGCTGCTCGGGGTCGAACTCGGAGTCGGGGCCGCCGTCGAGGACGGTTGTGCGGTGGTGGGTTGTGACGTCGCCGTCTCCGCTGGTGCCGGTGATGACGTGGCGGATTCCGAGGCACTCGAACTCGACGTCGGCGTCGTGGGCTCAGATGTCGATTCGGTGCCCGACGTCGGGGACTCCCCTGACGTGCTCTCGGCCGGGGACGACGGCGTCGTCGTCGCCGTCACCTCGGGCAGCACCACCGGTGGCGCATCGGGTGGCACGGTCGCGTTGGGGTCGCGGTTTTCCACCTGGACCGACAGCTGCTGCCACCGGTCGACGAGCTCTTGCTTGCGCTGCTCGTCGTCGACGGTGGCCACCGTGGTGGTGATGGTCTGCAACTTCTGCTGAGCCTGCTCCCACTGCCCTTCGTCGATCAGTTGCTGCACCTGCTTGAGCTCGCTGGAGGCCAGATCGATGCCGACATCGCGCTTCACCGGCTCGGAGCCGAAGAACATGCCGCGCACCCCGTACAGCGCGTCGCCGGGCCCGGCGCCGTACACCGCCGCGCCGAACCCGCCCAGGCACAACACCGCGGCCGCCATCGAACCGACCAACGCCATCGGGAAGTGTCGTACCCGGCCGTGGGCGGTGGCCTTGTTGAGCGCGGTGACCGCCTCGCGTGGTGTCGCGATGCCCGACATCGGCGCGCGGCGCGCATCGTCTCGCCAGCCCGCCAGCAGGACCGCCAGCTCGGCTTCCTCACGGTCGGTGGCATAGACCTGACGCTCCAGTGAGAGCGCCTCGATGAAGCGTTCGGACCGGTTGATCTCGTTCAGAGACGGATCACCACCGTTCGAGGTCCAGCGGCCGAAGTCAGGCATGGTCACGTCCCGTCGCCATGATCTCGGTCTTCAGCCGCGCCAGCGCGCGGTGCTGGGCGACACGCACCGCACCCGCGGTGCTGCCGACGGCTTCGGCGGTCTCCTCGGCGCTCATGCCGACCACGACGCGAAGGATCAGGATCTCCCGCTGCTTCTCGGGCAGCACGGACAGCAGCCGGGCCATTCGTTGGGAGGACTCGGAGTCCAGAGCGGACTGTTCGGGCCCGGCGTCGAGAGAGAACCGCTCGGGCACCACGTCCGTGGGCTCGGCACGGTTCCTGGCCGCCGCGCGGTGCGCGTCAGCAACCTTGTGCGCAGCGATGCCGTAGACAAAGGCCAGGAACGGGCGTCCCTGATCTTTGTAGCGCGGCAGCGCCGTAATGGCGGCCAAGCACACCTCCTGCGCAACGTCATCAGCCGAGAGACCACTGCGCTCGGTTGCCCCGATCCTCGCCCGCACGTAACGGACGACGATCGGCCGAATGATCTCCAGCACTTCCTGGAGCGCGTTCCGATCACCAGCCACTGCCTCAGCAACGACAATGTCGAGACGGTCTCCCGAACTTGTCATCGTGGGCGATCTCTCCAGCGTTACGTTGCACCGACACTCTCGGTGGCATGGTCGAGCTAAACAATAACGATCGATGAGGTGGGATCCGGCCGGTGCCAGATCAGGCGCCGGACCACACTCCACCTCTGCGACGCACTGTATCGGCGCTGAGGTCGCGAATCCGGCTGATTTGGGCAGCGTCGCATGCAGTACTGCCGATGTCGGCCAGCAGGCAGGACAACGCCCAGCGCAACGGCACCAGCCCGAATTTCTCGGTGGCCGCCAACGCACTGTCGGCCACCTGCCGCGCGGCGTCGAGTTCACCGGCGCTGCACAGCGCCGCGGCCAGTACGACATCCGATTTCACCGCGTGGCGCGTCGAGCCGTGCTCGGCGGCCGCCGCGACACCGCGGCGGGCATGTTCCACGGCCTCGGCGCCATCACCGCGCGCCATCCCCAGTTCGGCGCTCACCCACGACAACCGGATCCGCTGTCGCGGGGTCGCGGCCGTGTCGACCGCCCGGGCCCGCTCCAGCATCCGGGCCGACAGGGCGAACCGGCCCAGGCCGAGAGCATCGGCGGCAAGGCCGACGAGTGCGTCGGCGGCGGCCTCGTCATCGTCACCGCGGTGCGACCACGCCAGACCGTCGGCTCCACGGGCGCGGGCGTGCCCGCCGAGTTGACGAAGGAACGACGCCCGCGTGCTGTGCGCCAACGACACCAATGGGCCGCCGTCCGGGCTTCGGGTGATCACCGCCAGCTCGGTGAGGGCGCAGCCGTACCGGCCTTGACCGCCGGCGGCGACCGCGCGCAGCCATCGCTCGTGCGGCGTCATCGCAGCCGGCAGCGGCCAGCGACCCGGGTCGGCACCGAAGGCCGCCTCGGCCAGCACGGTGGCGGGGTCGGCGATTGTGGTCATCGGGTGGCGACGTTATCAATACCGCCGGTATTGCGAACTCGCGGGGAACCCGACGCTCACCCGATACCGGTAATTTGAATTTTACGAAGGCCATCAGTTAACAATTGATGTCCCAGGTGTTAATGGCACGTCAACAATCTGACGAACGGGCGAAATCGAGTATGTCGCACCTGCCGACATGAACAGCACAAATGCGGACGGAACGCCAGGATCGCTATCACCGGCGTCTCACCCGAGGCATCACAACGATGAACGTGATGTAAATTCTGGACCTGCGGTTATGTCCTTTCGCACACCCGACGGCTATTGACGCGCTTTATTGAGCCCCCCTAGTTTGTGTGCACGAGCGGTCACCGGCGACCCGAGCTCGGATCGATTCCACCGACTCACACCCGCCCATTTTGACGAAATGGGCGAGCAGAGAGGGGTTTTCCACATGCCGCAACCGCAGCAACTTCCCGGCCCTAATGCGGATATCTGGGATTGGCAAATGCAAGGACTTTGCCGTGGTGTCGATTCGTCGGTGTTTTTTCACCCCGATGGTGAACGCGGACGCGCTCGTGCCCAGCGGGAGATGCGGGCCAAGGAGATGTGCCGCAGCTGCCCGGTGATCACCCAGTGCCGCACTCATGCGCTGGCCGTCGGTGAGCCGTACGGCATCTGGGGCGGGCTGAGTGAATCCGAACGCGAGCTCTTGCTCAAGCGCGGCATCCGCCGTAGCGCCTGACTGTTCCAGCAAACGTTCCCTGGGCCCCATCCTGCGTTGCGGGATGGGGCCTTCGGGCGGGTCCGTCCCGCGACGGGGTCACGCCGTGGCGAAGGCCGCCAGCGACAGCATCGCGAGCACGAGGAACGCCGCCGGAAAGGCGATGTTGTGATACACCCCCGCGCGGACATGGGTGACGAGGGCGCCGATGAAGAACGCGGTCAGCCCGACGGCCGCGGCAAGGCCGATCGGTGGGAACGCCACCACGCCGACGAGCAGGCCGGCAGCGCCCGCGCCCTTGAGTAGACCGAGCGTCGACACCCAGGTCCGCGGGACGCCGACCTCCGCCGAGTTGGCCAGCACGAATCGGGCCCCGGCAAGGTCAGCGAGCGCCATTGCCGCATTGGCCGCGATGGTGATCGCGATGATCACCGTGGCGATCAGGCCGAGTTGTAGGGTCATTGTCGTCTCCAGTGTTCGGTGGGTTCGTGGTGGTGGTTCACCTTGATGACGCTTGCCGAGCCCGAAAGGTGACGCGATGAATGAGCGACAGGCCCTGGCTGCGTTGGCCGACCAATTCGAAGCGGACCGCCGGCACTTGCGCGCGGTCGCCTTCCGGCTGCTCGGTTCGGTGCACGACGCTGACGACGCGGTTCAGGCCGCCTGGCTGAAGGTGAGCCGGCGTGGCATTGACGGCGTGACCAATCCGACCGCGTGGTTCACCACGGTGACCGCGCGGGAATGCCTCGACCGGCTCCGCGAACGCAAGCGGCGTGCCGAGGTGCTCGGCGGCGACGCCCTGCTTCCGGAGAACACCGTGCCGGCGGCCGACGAGCAGGTGGCGATGGCCGAGTCGGTGGGGCGGGCCATGCTCGTGGTGCTCGACCGGCTCTCCCCCGCCCAGCGTGTGGCATTCGTCTTGCACGACGCGTTCGCCGTGCCCTTCGACGACATTGCCGCCCTGCTGGACCGCACCCCCGCCGCGGCCAAGAAACTGGCGAGCCGGGCCCGGGAGCGGATTCACGGTGCGCCGACCACCGCCCGCCCCACAGCCCAACACCTCGAGATCGCGCGGGCGTTCCTCGCGGCGTCACAGCACGGTGATCTGGACACGCTACTGAGAATCCTCGACCCCGACGTGGTGCGTCGTGTCGACCGAGTTCTCGTCGGAGCGCACATTCCCTCCGAACTGCGCGGTGCGCGCGAGTTCGTCGAAGAGTCCAAGATGTTCGCCGCGGTCGCCCGTGGCGGCCAGGTCGCGGTGCTCGACGGGGCCGCCGGCATCGTCATCGCACCGGCGGGCGAGCTCAAAACTCTGCTGCGCCTTGACATCCGCGATGGCCGGATACACACCATCGACATCATCGGCGACCCGGACCGATTGGCGGCAGTTGACGTGACATTGGCCCACTGAGTTCTCGACGACGGACATCGCCGATTTCGACGCAGTTCTGGGTCACCTCGTCGAAACTCATGGACATGACAACAGACGTGACCGTGACGGAGACCGGCTCCGGGACCTACACCCAGGAGATCACCGTCGGCAACCATCGCCTCATCGCCGACGAGCCCGCGCCGGTTGGTGACGACGCCGGCCCGAATCCGTATGACCTGGTGCTGGCCGGGCTCGGTGCGTGTACGTCGATGACGGTGCGGATGTACGCCAACCGGAAGGGCTGGCCGCTCGAGCATGTACGGGTGACGTTGCGGCACTCACGAATCCATGCGAAAGACTGCGCTGATTGCGAGACCACCAAGGGGATGATCGACCACATCGACCGAGAGATCGAGTTGATCGGTGACCTCGACGACGAGCAACGACAACGGTTGATGGACATCGCAGAGCGGTGCCCCGTACATCTGACGCTGACCTCGGAAATTCACATCTCCACGACCCAGAGGTGAACCGTTCTGATACCTAGGCGCGGTGGCCAGACCGTTTGCGAGCCGCCAGACCCAGTGCGCCGATGACGGATCCGACGGCGACCCCGGCCACTGCCCGTTGCTTCGGTGACCGCAAACCGCCCTCGATCACCGCGGCATCCGTGGACGGCTCGAACAGATTGCCGTCGCCGGTCGGCACTCGTTCGGCCCGCCTGAAATACAACGTCATCAGGCGCAGCATCGCGCGTGATGTCATCGCCGGACTGATCGCGTGCATGCCGCGGGTCAGAACACTCGTCGCACCGACCATGGTGGTGGGCTTCGGTTTGTCGGTCAGTCGCACGATGGCTGCCGCCACTCGCACCGGGCCGATGACCGGCGGAGGGGCGGTGATTCGGCGGCCGACATAGTTGGCCCCGTGCCGCAGGCCCGGAGTGTCGACGAAACCGGGATAGACATCACAGATGTGGATATCCGGGTGGTCGGCGACCTCGGCCCGTACCGCTTCGGTGAAGCCGCGCAGGCCGAATTTGCTTGCGCTGTAAGCGACGGCGAATGGGGCGGCAGCGAAACCGCCGAGCGAAATCATGTTGACGAATGTGCCGTAGTGCTGTTTCAGAAAGATCGGTAGCACCGCGTGAGCGTCGTTCATGTGCCCGATCAGATTGGTACGCACCACCCGGTCGTGTGATTCCATCGGAGTGTCTTCGTATCGCCCGACGGCGCCCACTCCGGCATTGCTCACCCAGACGTCGATACCGCCGAGTTCTGACATCGCTGCGTCGGCGAGAGCGCGAACCGAGTCGATGGCGGTCACGTCGGTGTGGACAGCGGTGGCGTCGCCTCCGGCGGCCTTACAGCGGTTCGCCACTGTCTGGAGCGCCTCGACATTGCGCGCGCCCAAGACCAGCCGGGCGCCGCGACCCGCGAAGCGTTCAGCGGTGGCCTGTCCGATTCCGCTCGAGGCACCGGTGATGACGACTCGCAGACGCTCATGATGGTTCGACATTCGAGGCGTCTACCCATTCGGTGCCCGGTTATGCGGGCCGTAGGCATCGATGCATCACACGGCGACGCGCGTCACGGCTCGATCAACACCTTGAGTGCCTCGCGATCGGCCATGGCGCGGTAACCGTCGGGCGTCTCGTCGAGTCCGATCGTGCGGTCGAAGACGCGCCCCGGTTCGATGGTGCCGTCGAGGACGTCGGGCATGAGTTCCTCGATGTAGGCGCGGGCAGGTGCGACACCGCCGGTGAGGGTGACATTGCGGAAGAAGGTGCCGAAACCCATTGGGACCTGGGTGTATTGGGACACTCCCAACCGGCTGACCCGTCCGCCGGCGCGGACCGCGTCCAGCGCGGTGGCGAGCGACGACTCGGTCCCGACGCATTCGATCACCGCCGGCGTGCCGTCACCACCGGTCAGTTCTCGGATCTTCTCGACGGCTTCGTCACCGCGTTCGGCCACGACGTCGGTGGCGCCGAACTCACGCCCGAGGTCGGTCCGGGCGGTGTGGCGGCCGTTGAGGATGATCTGCTCGGCGCCCAACCGCTTGGCGGCCAGCACTGCGCACAACCCCACCGCGCCGTCACCGATCACGGTGACCGATGATCCGGGCCTGACGTGAGCGGTCACCACGCCGTGGTGGCCGGTGCAGAACACGTCGGACAGGGTCAGCAGTGAAGGCATGAGCGCCGAATCCGCCGCCACCGGCAGCTTGACGAGAGTGCCCTGAGCCTGCGGGACGCGTACCGCCTCCCCCTGGCCTGCGTCGACGCCGGGCGCGCCCCACCCGCCGCCGTGCCGGCACGACGTCTGCAACCCCTCCTGACAGAAGTCGCAGGTGTTGTCGGCCCACACGAACGGCGCCACCACCAGATCGCCGCGTTCGAGTCCCGAGACGTCCGTGCCGACATCCTCGACGATGCCGATGAACTCGTGCCCCATTCGTCGCCCGCGGTCGGTGTGAGGCATGGACTGGTACGGCCACAGATCACTGCCACAGATACATGCGCGCGTGACGCGCACGATGGCGTCCGTCGGTTCCTTCAAGGTCGCGTCGGGCACCTCTTCGACGCGTACGTCGCCGGCCTCGTACATCACGGTTGCTCGCATGCCGTTTCCTTCGCTCGTCCGTATGCCCGGTAGACCTCTTTAGGCCCTACGTCAAAAGTTTAGGCCCGAGAACATGATTCGCCCCGGGTCGTATTTCTGCCGGGTGGCCGCCAACCGAGCGAGGTTGGCGCCGAAGTACCGCGATGCAGGTTGACCGGCCTCGAGATAGTTCACGTAGCCGCCGACGGAATATGGTGCCACGGCTTGATGCGCGGTGTTGAGCCAGTTGGCCGCCGCTGCAGGGGAACCGGAAGTCTCCACATACCACTGGACCAGAGCAGACTGCCGCCGCCATGGAAAGGCAGAGTCCCCCGGCCCGACCGTGGCGAGAGCACCGTCGAGTGTATGCATGATCACCAACGGCCGGCCGGCTCCCGCGGGAAAAGCGTTGAATGCCGCGGCGATTCCCTGGGCAACGGCCGGCGTGATCGAACCGAACACGTCCGAGCCACCGACATAGCCGAGCGGTGACGGGTTGAGATTGTCGGCGGCCAGGAACTTCACCAGGTCCAGGTAGTTGAACGTGCGCCGCTCGGTCGAGGCGGGCTGCAGTCCCACGGCTTTGACGACGGCGGCTGCGACGCTGTCCCCGGCGCCCGCCGGGCAGGTGGCCAGGATGCGGCAGTGCGCGCCCGCCGGGTCGGTGATGGTGTCGGCCAGGGCCCAACTGCTGCGGTCGGCGGTGCGCAGCCAGTTCTGCCACCCGAGCAGCACCTGCGGGAACGCCTCCAGCGGGAAATGCGCGCCGACGACATCCACGTCGCCGATCGGGAAGGTGGCGAAGGTCAACGCCGTCGTCACCCCGAAGTTGCCGCCTCCTCCCCCGCGCAAGGCCCAGTACAGATCGGGATTCTCGTGGGCCGACGCCGTGAGGGCCCCGCCGCCGGGCAGCACCACCGTCGCCGACACCAGTTGGTCACACATCAAGCCCGCGTGCCGGGACTGGGCGCCCAACCCGCCGCCCAGCGCGTGCCCGGCCGCCCCGACCGTCGGACAGGTCCCGGTCGGGATTCCGCGACCGGCGGCGGCCAGCGCCTGGTGGATGGCATACAGATGCGTCGCCGGCGTCACCGTGACGTGGCCGGTGGACGCGTCGTACTCGATGTCGCCGGGCAGCTGGCGCAGGTCGAGGACCATCGTGCCGTTCGCGGTCGAGGCACCCACATACGAATGGCCGCCGCCGCGCGGGGCGACCTTGAGGTTGTGCGCGGCGGCAAAGGCCATCGCTTTCTGCACCTCCACCGCCGACGTCGGGGTGACGACGGCCGCCGGCGCCAGTCCGTTGAAGTTGGTGTTGAAAACGCTCTTGGCCGAATCGAACTGGTTGCCGTTGTCCGGCAGGAGCACCTGTCCCCTGATGGCTGCCGACAGCTCGCCCCACCCGGACGTGGCGGGTTCGGCGCCGGCGCGGTTGGTGCCGAGGACGATCCCGGCGGCCAGCGCCCCGACCGCACCGCGCAAAAACGTCTGACGCGAGACCCCGCGCGGTTCCGTCATGTCCGAAATTGTGGGCGACCGGATCGGTCGACCCGCGGCGCCTGACGACGTGTCGCGGTATCGGTCGGGTATCGAATCTGCACCATGCAAGTGATCTTGACCCTGTTGACCTGCGAGAAAAACATCTGCACACCTATTGACACGCTTCTCGCCCCGGATTCAGAATTGGGCACTGCTGTTAGCTACATCACACTTGCTCTCCGGCTGCCAGTGGTCTAGGCGAACGACTTCCACTGCGAGGAGACCGTGAGTTCGACACGTGTACACCTGATCGCGGGTGCGTGCTTGCTGTCAGCCGGACTCGTGGTGAGTACTGCCACTGACATGGCGCCTTTGGCGCGTGCGGACGGTGAATCTACGTCAGGTTCGAGTCAGAGCAGCGGCAGTTCGGGCAGCGAGAACAGCACCACAAACACCAACAGCACGAACGCCAACAGCACGAACAGCACTGCGACGACGTCGTCCGAGAGTTCCACCACGGTCACCACCACGCAGCACACAACGACGACGACGAGCATCTCCAGTACCGGCAGTACCGGCAGTGCTGTCGGCGGGAACGACCGGCCCCGTTCGACCGTGTCCGCTCAAACGAACACCGGGGTCAGCGGCGGAAACACGTCGAGCACTTCCGATGGGCCGAGCGCCACCAAATCGGCATCGTCGCAGGCGACAGAGTTGTCCAGCGGCACCGGCGGTACGAGTACGCCGATTCCGACAACCTTGAATCTCGACTCTCTCGCCGATCTCCCGACGCCCGTCGCTCCCAAGACCGCCTCGTCTGACAGCGCCTCCTCAGCCAGCGAGGGAAGCTCCAGCGGCTCGAGCACCGTCGAATCGTCATCGCCCACGGCTCCAGCGTCATCGGCCGCATCATCACCGCAGTCGGCCACCCAGAACACGGCCGAACCGGCATCGCACGCTGACACCATGTCGAGCTCGGCGGCGAGCCCTGACGCCGCGGCCCCGGCAGCTGAAGCAGAGCCGACCGCAACCTCGAATGCGGCGACAGAACAGCCGGTCACGCCGGCCGCGACACCGGAGATCGGACAGGCCATCGTCGAGTTCCTGCGGATGCTGGCGACGACGACTGTCGATGTCGTCATCCAACTGGCGACTGAGATCCGCTCCATGTTCACCTTCCCGTGGGCCGCCGGAGCCGTCAGCGCCGTGGAGTCCCTGAGTACGCTTCCGTACCACTCGATCGTCACCCTGCTGCAGAAGATCAAGTCCCGTTCGCCGTTACCGGCGGTTGGCTCGCCGATTGCCGCCGATGCCCTGCGGTTCAATTTCAGCCTCGACGAGATCGTGTCGTTGAGCTCGATGTTGCAGCCCGCCGCCTCGGTGCTCGCTGACACGACGCACCCCGACACCACGAAGACCACGCCGATCGAGAAAGCGGTCACCGCCCTTGTCGCGATGTCCCTGTGGGCGCTGATCTCGACCGCGTTGCCGGGGCTCGGCGGCCTGTTCGCCGCGGGTGTCACTGGTGTGCGGATCGGTTACCGCCAGGCGAAGTGGGGAATTACGTTGCGCACAACGGAATTGGCGCGCTTTGCTCGGCCCGGACCGATCGGGGTGGTGCGGGCGGGCTCGCTCGTTGCCGTGCATTCGCGCACTGGCCGTGCCGCCAACTCGGTCCGGCACGAACGGCCACGACTCGTCGCGTGAGACGGTCGGTAACTCCCGCGGCGCAAAATCCGACATACAGTTCGTGATCGACCTGAAGGGCCACCGCATCTGCAGGAGGGACACCGCGATGCCGAACGACCGCCGCTGGGCGATGGCCGTTCTCCGTGTCGGTGCCGGCGCGGCGCTGCTTCCCGTTGCCGCCGTGCTGAGCAGCGCGCCGGCGCATTCGACTCCCCTGCCCGGTTTCTGTGCGCCGGCCGACGTCGTCGACGACGTCTGCACAGCGCGGCTCGCATCGGTCACGGCTGATGTGGTCGATGGCACGATCACCGGGTCGCCGGTGGCGGGCGGGCCCGCGATCACCCTGGCCGGGCAAGCGGACGCCTATCTGAAATCCGAGGGATTCGGCGGCACTGCGCCGGATCCGGTCCAGCAGTGGAACGAATCGATCGACAGGGTTGCCAACCTCGACACCTCGCCGTCGGCCCCCAACTGGTACGGCAATGCCAAGGCTCGGGTGTTCCTGCCCAGAACTCTCAATGACCTGGCCACCAAGTTTCCTCCCGGCACTCTGGTCGTCCGCTTCACCGTTGACGAGGCCCGACCGGACGCGTTCCGGTTGGTGTCGATTCAGCCGACGGCTCAGCTTGGCGCGGCCGCCGGCTGACCAGGCGAGCCCGAAACCACCGCGCCGAAACAAAACACCCCCGGCCTGGTGGGCCGGGGGTGTTCTCGTGTGAGCTGGCTACTTCTAGTGCGCGTGGCCGTGGTGATGACCGGCGTGGTCATCTTCCTCGGCCGGCTTGTCCACGACGGCCGTCTCGGTCGTCAGGATCATCCGCGCCACCGAAGCAGCGTTGAGCACCGCGGAGCGGGTCACCTTGGCCGGATCCACGATCCCCTCGGCGACCAGGTCGCCGTAGGACAGCGTGGCGGCGTTGAAGCCCTGCCCGTTGGGAAGCTCGCTGACCTTGTTCACCACGACCGAGCCGTCCAGGCCGGCGTTGGTGGCGATCCAGTACAGCGGGGCCGACAGCGCAGAGGCGAACACGCCGACGCCGAGGGCCTCGTCACCCTTGAGCTCACCGCGCAGTGTGTCGAGGGCCGCGCGGGCCTGAACGAGTGCACTGCCACCACCGGTGACGATGCCCTCCTCGACAGCGGCCTTGGCCGCCGCGACGGCGTCCTCGACAGCTTCCTTTCGCTTCTTCAGGTCGGTCTCGGTGGCCGCGCCGACCTTGAGCACCGCGACGCCGCCGGCCAGCTTGGCCAGCCGCTCCTGCAGCTTCTCGCGATCCCAGTCCGAATCGGTGGTCTCGATCTCGGCCTTGAGCTGCTTGACCCGGCCGTCGACGGCGTCCTTGGAGCCGCCACCGTCGACGATCACGGTGCTGTCCTTGGACACCACGACACGACGCGCCGAGCCGAGCACGTCCAGACCGACCTCGCGCAGCGCCAGGCCCACGTCGGGGTTGACCAGCTGGCCGCCGGTGACGATGGCCAGATCCTCCAGGAACGCCTTGCGACGATCGCCGAAGAACGGTGCCTTGACCGCAACGGCCTTGAGCGTCTTGCGGATCGCGTTGACGACGAGCGTGGACAGCGCCTCGCCCTCGACGTCCTCGGCGATGATCAGCAACGGCTTGCCACTCTCGGCGACCTTCTCCAGCAGTGGCAGCAGGTCGGGCAGTGAGCTGATCTTGTCGCGGTGCAGCAACACCAGCGCGTCCTCGAGCACCGCTTCCTGCGAGTCGAAGTCGTTGACGAAGTAGGCCGAGATGAAGCCCTTGTCGAAGCCGACACCCTCGGTGACCTCGAGCTCGGTGCTCAGCGTCGAGGACTCCTCGATGGTGACGACGCCGTCATGGCCGACCTTGGTCATGGCCTCACCGACGAGCGCACCGATCTGCTCGTCGCGCGAGGACACGGTGGCGACCTGGCCGATGGCGGTCTGATCCGACACCGGGGTGGCCGCGGCCAGCAGGGCCTCCGATACGGCGTCGGCAGCCTTGCCGATGCCCAGGCCCAGCGCGATGGGGTTGGCACCGGCGGCCACGTTGCGCAGGCCGGCCTTGACCAGTGCCTGTGCCAGCACAGTGGCGGTGGTGGTGCCGTCGCCGGCGACGTCGTTGGTCTTGGTGGCCACCGACTTGACCAGCTGCGCGCCCAGGTTCTCGAACGGGTCTTCCAGGTCGATCTCGCGGGCGATGGTGACACCGTCGTTGGTGACCTGCGGGCCACCGAAAGCCTTGGCCAGCACGACGTTGCGACCACGCGGGCCCAACGTCACCTTGACGGCGTCGGCGAGCTTGTCGACCCCGGCTTCCATGGCCCGGCGCGCAGTTTCGTTGAATTCAATCTGCTTGCTCATAAGTCTCTTTCTTGACTACCTATCGAGGCATCAACGCATACCGCCCCGGAAACCACCCGTGCGGACACGGGGATCTCCGGGGCGGGACACAGGTGCTTACTTAGCGACGACAGCCAGCACGTCGCGGGCCGACAGGATCAGGTACTCCTCGCCGTTGTACTTGATCTCGGTGCCGCCGTACTTGCTGTAGATGACGGTGTCGCCCTCGGCAACGTCCAGGGGGATCCGCTTCTCGCCATCCTCATCCCAGCGGCCGGGGCCAACTGCGACGACGGTGCCTTCCTGCGGCTTTTCCTTGGCGGTGTCCGGGATGACCAGACCGGAAGCGGTCGTGGTCTCGGCCGCATTGGCCTGAACGAGGATCTTGTCCTCGAGTGGCTTGATGTTGACTGCCACGATGGAAGCCCTCCACTTGTTTGGGTGTGGATCCGGGGGGATCCCCAGATGCCGGTTACCAGGTGTTCGGCATGCGTCCGTCCCCTCGCTCCGTCGTCGCGGGTGCCGGCGCTGGGGTTGGCCGCGTGCCACCTAGCACTCTATACATGCGAGTGCTAGCACTCAAGGGTGGCATCTGGTTATTGCGCCGCTACACGATCCGGGGCTATCATCGAACGTATGTTCGAAGCGTGCTTCGCGATCGATCCCGACGCCACCGAAGAGGCGTTGGCCGATCAGCTCGCCGCGATGCACCGCGCCACCTCAAGCATCGCGGCCCGGCAGGCCCGGGTGACGGCAATGCTCAACGCCAAGCGTCGTGCACGTGAGGCCGCCGACGGCGTCCCGGCGGCGCAGCGCGGCCGAGGCCTGGCTTCTGAGGTCGGCCTGGCCCGCAAGGCCTCGCCGTGGCATGGGGCCAAGTATCTGAAGATGTCCCGAATCCTCGTCGACGACATGCCCCACACCCTGGCGGCGCTGGAGTCCGGCGTCCTTACCGAGGCGCGGGCGATGATCATCACCGAACATGCCGACTGCCTGTCACCAGCAGATCGTCGGGCGATGGACGTCGAACTGTGCGCCGACCCGGCAAAGCTGGATGGGCTCGGGAATGCGAAGGTCGCTGCTGAAGCCGGTCGGGTCGCCTTCCGGCTCGACCACGACGCCGTCATGGACCGCATCAGCCGTCATCAGTCCGACCGCACGGTCACACTGCGTCCCGCTCCGCACGGCATGGCGTACGTGACTGCCCTGCTGACGGCCGCCGAAGGCCGCGCGGCCTACGAGGCACTGCAAGTGGAGGCGGCCGCGGCCGCCGCGGCGACGGTTGCCGCCGGAAAGGGATGCGAGGGCCGGGGTCAGTTGATGGCCGACGCCTTCTATCGGCGCGTCACCGGCCGTGAGGTCGGCGCCGCGGTCTCGGTGAACCTCAATCTGGTGGTGTCGGACGAGAGCTTGCTGGCCCAGGGAGACGAACCCGCGATTCTCGACGGATACGGCCCGATCCCGGCGGAGGTGGCCCGGCGGATGACCTGGGCCGCCGTGCTCGATCCCCAGGCCGAGGCCGCGGTTCGCCGCCTGTACGCCAATCCCCGCACCGGCAACCTGGTGGCCATGGACTCAAAGGCCCGCACGTTCCCCAAGGGTCTGCGCTGGCTCATCAAAATGCGTGACCAGACGTGCCGCACTCCCTACTGCGACGCCCCGATACGGCACATCGACCACATCACCCGGCACGCCGATGGTGGCGCGACGTGCGTCGGTAACGGGGAAGGACTCTGCGAGAGATGCAATTACGCCAAGGAATCCCCGGACTGGCAGACCACGACCGTCTATGACCGATACGGCCGGCACACCACCGAGGTCACCACACCGACCGGCCGGACCTATCGAAGTAGCGCCCCGCCGCTGCCGACCGGGGCCCGGGTGTTGACCAGCGACATCCACGTCGTGAGGCTGCACGCTGCCGCGTAGCGGATCGCCATCCCGACTTTTCCCAACGCCTTTTCGTAACGCTTCCCTATAGCGCGATGTTCAAATGCTCGGACACGTCCCCGACCATCTCCACATCGACCCTGCGCTCGGTGAAGTACCAGCCCTGTTCGTCACGCGCGAAGGAATCGGCGTAACGGCCGACGACGATGGGCTGCAGTGGCACATTCTCGGTGTTCTGCACCACACAGAATGTCGAACGCGCGCGGGCCACGGCACCATCGACGTCGACGTCGATGATCGGGTTGAGCACCAAGTGGCGGGTCCGGGTGCGGTTGCCGTGTTCGGGATACCGGCGGGTGGTCGCGGCGAACAAGTCGGCGATGCCCGACGCGCCGGCCACCTCCATGAATGTGCCTCGACCGAGCAACTCCCCCACCCCGTCGAAGTCACCGGCGTCGATCAGCTCGGCATAGCGATACAGCAGCTCGGTGATCTCCAGCTTGGCGGCCAGCTTGTCGGCCAGCTTTTCGGCCGGCGAGCTCACGCTCACGCCACCTGTCCCCGGACCACCGGCAGGCCGGGATCACTGGCCGCATCCAACGGCGATGGATCTGCCCCGGCGGCGATCAGGTGTGCGGCAAAGGAGGCGATCATCGCGCCGTTGTCGGTGCACAGCCGCGGCCGCGGCACCCGCAACGTCAGACCCGTTGCCGCACAACGCTCTTCGGCAAGTTCGCGCAGCCGGGAGTTGGCCGCCACCCCACCGGCGATCAGCAGGGTGGACACCCCGAGATCGGAGGCGGCACGCACGGCCTTGGCGGTCAGCACGTCGGCGACGGCTTCTTGGAAACCGGCCGCCACATCCGCCTGCGACGCCTCGGGATGGGCCTCTACATACCGCGCCACCGCGGTCTTCAGTCCCGAGAAGCTGAACACGTACGGGTCATCCCGCGGGCCGGTCATCCCGCGCGGAAAGACGATGGCGTCACGGTCACCGGTGCGGGCCAGCTCGTCGAGCACCCGTCCGCCGGGATAGCCGAGTCCGAGCAGCCGGGCCACCTTGTCGTAGGCCTCGCCGGCGGCGTCGTCGACGGTGCTGCCCAACTCGATGATCGGCTCGCCCAGTGACCGGACGTGCAGCAGATGGGTGTGCCCACCGGAGACGAGCAGACCCACACTCTCGGGCAGCGGCCCATGGTCGTAGACATCGGCGGCCAGATGCCCGCCCAGGTGGTTGACGCCGTAGAAGGGCACGTTCCAGCCGGCCGCATACGCCTTGGCGGCGGCCACTCCGACCAGCAGCGCCCCGGCCAGCCCGGGGCCGATGGTGGCGGCCACGACGTCGGGCCGCTCGACACCGGCGGCGGTCAGGGCGCGGCGCATCGTCGGGCCGAGTGCTTCCAGGTGTGCGCGCGAGGCGATCTCGGGCACGACGCCGCCGTAGCGCGCGTGTTCGTCCACGCTGGAGGCGACTTCGTCGGCGAGAAGCGTTATCGTTCCGTCGTCGGCGAGCTCGGCAATGCCGACTCCGGTTTCGTCACAAGAACTTTCGATGGCCAAAATGATCACGTCAGGCCCCCTTGGGGAAGGCGTTGCATGGTGTAGGCGTCAGCTCCGCTGACCCGGTAATACCGCTTACGTAGACCGATGTTGACGAATCCGGCGCTCTCGTACAGCCCGATGGCAGCCTCGTTGTCGGTGCGGACTTCCAGGAAAACCGTCCCACCGGAAGCGAACTCGAGCATGTCGTCGAGTAACCGGCGTCCGATGCCCTGCCCCTGGTAATCGGGGTCGACGCCGATGGTGTGGATTTCGTACTCATACGGACGCATGCGGCCCAGCCGGGCGATGCCGGCGTAGCCGACCAACAGTCCGTCGCTGCGGGCCGCGGTGTAGCGGTTGTGTTTTGCGGCCAGCTCGGCCAGGAAGGCCCGGGCCGGCCAGGGATCGTCGCCGGGGAACAGCTGGGCCTCCAGCTCGGCACACCGCACGGCGTCGGCGTTGGTCATGGCGTCCAGATCGATCATTTCCGCACTGCCGCAGAAGGTTTGGCGTCTGGACGACGCAGATACAGCGGCACCAGCGGCTGCGGGTCAGCCCAATCGGTGACGGCACGGACCAGGCCCGCCGGGGTCGGGTAGACGATCTCCAGGCGGGGCAGCGTGAACAGCGCGGCATGATCGGGCGAACCCGCGACTGCAGCCACCGAGCCGTCCAGCGCAACATCGGCGGGGGCGTTGACGGCCGGACCGTCCACCCGGATGCCGTCGCGGTAGCGCGCCCAGTACACCTCGCGGCGACGCGCGTCGGTGACCACCAGCACCTCGCCGTCGGTGTGAACACCGATGGCGTCCAGGCTGCACACCCCATGCACCGGGACGCCCAGGGCGTGGGCGAAGGCCGCCGCGCTGGCCATTCCGACCCGAAGCCCGGTGAACGGCCCCGGCCCGCACCCGACAACCACAGCGTCGAGATCGGAGACGGTGATCCCGGCGTCGGCCACCGCGGCGAGCACGTTGGGGGTGAGCTGCTCGGCGTGGGCGCGCGCGTCCACGGTGACCCGCTCGGCCAGCGTGTGCACGGAGCCGTCCGCGGCGCGACGGACCACACCGGCACTGACCGCCGGGGTCGCGGTGTCGATGGTCAACACGTTCATGGGGTGCTCCACTGCCAGATCACCGTGCGGGTCTCGGTCTCGGTGTTCCGTTCGATGCGAATGTCCAGATGATGGTCGGAGAGGCGTTCAGCCAGCCCCTCCCCCCATTCGACGACCACCACGGCGTCGTCGAGGTCGGTGTCGAGGTCGAGGGCATCGAGTTCTCCCAACAGGTCCACGCCGGGATGGTCGAGCAGCCGGTACATGTCCACGTGCACCATCGCCGGACGGCCGGGCCGGCGGGCGCGGTGCACCCGGGCCAGCACGAACGTCGGTGAAACCACCGGACCGTCGACATCCATGGCCGCCGCGATGCCCTTGGCCATCACGGTCTTGCCGGCGCCCAGCGGGCCGGACAACACCACGACGTCGCCGGCCGTCAACCCGGCACCCAGCGTGGCGCCCAGCGCGATCATGTCCTCCGCGGTGGCCGGCTGGGCCGTCCCGGCGCTGCGCTCAGCCACGGAACCGGACCCGATCGCGCACCCGTCGGCCGAGGCTGACCAGTTTGGACGGCGTGGCCCGCTCCACGAGACGGACCAGTGCGTCGTCGATCACCACGGGCTCCTCCAGCTGGACCAGATGACCCGCTCCCCCGACGATCACCAGTTCGGCGCGGGGTAGCTGTGCGGCCATGGCCTTTGAGTATTCCATTGGGGTGAGCAGGTCACGATCACCGCAGGCGATCAGTGTCGGCACCTTGGCCAGCACTGACACTGCCGCGGCCTCGTCGTGAACCTCGAGGGCGTGCAGGAATTCGACCAGGGTGGTGATCGAGGTGCCGTGCATCATCCGTTGCGAGAACTCGACCACACTCGGGCTGACGGCCTCATCCCCGTAGGAGGCCGCGCGCAGGATCGGCCCGATCACCGAGCGGGCCGCACCGCGGGTGTGATGCACGGCGCCGGGCGCGTATCGGGCCAGAAACCGCACCGCCTCCAGCGCCGGGTTACGCAGGATCTCACCCAGCGGCGAGCGGGCCACCCCTTCGGCCGCCGAGGAGATCACCGCGGCACCGACGATCTGTTTCGGATAGCGGTGGCTGAACTGCCGGGCATGCGAAAGCACCGTCATGCCGCCCATCGAATGACCGACGAGCACCGCCGGACCGCGCGGAACCGTCACGGCCAGAACCGCTTCCAGATCCCGACCCAGTTGTTCCACGGTGTAGGTCTCCGGCGGTGCGGCCCCGGACTGTCCGTGGCCCCGCTGGTCGTAGAACACCATCCGCACCTGCGAGCCCCACTGTTCGGCCAGCCGCGTGCGCTGAAAGTAGAAAGCGCCCATGCGTAGACAGAAGCCGTGGGCGAACACCACCGTGAGGGGCGCGTCGTTCGGGCCGACTTCCCGCACCGCCAGCGGCACGCCGTCCTCGGTGGTCACCACCGAACTGCGGTCGGCGTCGAGACGTTCGAAATCCTCACCCCAATAGGGATCTTCACCCGTGCTGCGCCGCGTCAGCGACCGTGCCACCGACCTGCCGGCCACCGTTCCGACAGCCGTCATCCCGGCCACGCCGGCCAGCCAGGGGGCATTGCGACTCAACGCTCGTGACCTGCCTGCAGATACGTGCGGGAGATGCGGCCGCGCGGGCTGGTCACCACCTCGTAGTTGATGGTGCCGAGCAGCTCGGCCCAGTCCTGGGCGGTCTGCTCGCCTTGCGTACCGGGACCGAACAGGATCGCGTCGTCACCCGCGCGGGCGTCGGCGGCGTCGGGACCGAGGTCGACGACGAACTGGTCCATGCAGATCCGGCCGACGGCGGGCCGACGCCGTCCCCTGATCAGGACCTCGATCCGCCCGCCCAGCGAGCGGAATATGCCATCGGCGTATCCGACCGGCAGCAGCGCCAACGTGGTGTCCTGTGGCGCGATCCAGCGGTGTCCGTAGGACACCCCGTCGCCGGCGCGGACCGAACGGACCAGCGCGACAGGACATTTCAGGGTCATCGCCGGACGGAGCCCCATATCGCCGAGCTCGGGGATCGGGCTCAGGCCGTAGACCGCGATTCCGGGCCGCACCATGTCGAAGGCCAGATCCGGCCGGGTCATCACGGCCGGCGAGTTGGCCAGATGAGCGATCTCGAACACCACACCGGTCGCGGCGGCCTGCTCCCGCATCGCGGTGAGGCGCTGGGCTTGCAGCGCATTGAACGGATTGTCGGGTTCGTCGCCGTGGGCCAGGTGACTCATGATCCCGCGGGCCCGGATCGCGCCGTCGGACTGGGCCCGTGCCAGGGCGGCGATCATCGCGGGGAAATCAGCTGGACTGACCCCGTTGCGGCTCAGCCCGGTGTCGACCTTCACCGTGACCGTCGCCGCGCGCCCGGTCTGACGGACAGCGCTGACCACGTCGTCGACCTGCCCCACCGAGGACACCCCGATCTGCACGTCGGCCGCCAGCGCCGGCGCGAAGTCGGTGCCCGGCGGGTGCAGCCAGCACAGCACCGGCGCGGTGATCCCGCCGGCGCGCAACGCCAGCGCCTCGGCGATCGTCACCACCCCGAGCTCGGCAGCACCGGCGGCCAGCGCGGCGCGGCCCACTTCTACGGCGCCATGCCCGTAACCGTCGGCCTTGACGACCGCCATCACCTGGGCATCGCCGGCATGGTCGCGCAGCAGACGCACGTTGTGGTCGATCGCAGCGAGATCCACCATCGCCTGCGGCGATGGGTGCTCGGTCAGTGCTGTCGTGAGTTCGGTCGTCTGCATGTCATGTCACCGTCGACCATTGTCCCAGACGACGACTGCCTCCAGAGCGCGGCGACGGTGAGTTCGGTCATCCCTTCCTCGGGCGGACCGCCGTTGCGGAACCGCTAGCGCAGCGGCGGCACGTTACCCCATGGCCCGTAGGGGCCGTTGCTGCCGATGCCCATACCGGGGGTGGTGCTCGGTGGGACCGAGTACACCTCGGCGTTGCCCGGTGTCTGACACACCACCGAGCCGCCACCATGTGAGCAGTCGGCGGCCGGCGCGGCGAAAGCGCTTGGTGCAGCGATTATTCCTGCGGCGGTACCTATTGCGGCAACAGCGCCGGTCAGCACCGCCGCAAGTGAAACCGGTTTGGATGTCCTATTCACTTGGCCCACGCTCCTTCAGTTGTCCTGTACTTCCACGGTTGCCGCGCGCCGACGAAATATCATTGGTGCTAGCCCCCCATTGCTTGAGGGGTAGCCGGGTTACCGGCGAAGCCAAACGTCGTGCAGCGGGTATCACTACGCCGACCGCCGACGATGACGCGGTCGGTGTGGAGACAAGCGATGGCAGACGACAGCGGCCCCGAAGTCGCGATCCGTGTCATCGTGGCCGCTGACGACGTGCTGTCGCGCGAAGGCCTGGCAGGTTTGCTCGACCACTGGGGCTTCGATGTGGTGGGACGGGCCGACGGTGCACTCCGACTGCCGGAGTTGGTGCGCGCGAATGAGCCTGATCTCGTCCTGATCCACATCCCGGATCCGTCCGATCACCCGGCGGAATACGAGGTCGCGCGCTCGATCCGCACCGAGTTTCCGAATACGGGCGTGCTGGTGCTGTGTGCGCGCGTCGAGGTGCGGCATGCGATCGACGCGCTGGCCGGCGGCGGCGGGATCAGCTACCTGCTCACCAGTCGGATCACCGACATCGCCGATTTCGTCGACATTCTCAAGCGGATCGCCCGCGGCGCCTGCATCGTCGGGCCCGCGGTGGCCCAGGCCCTGGCATCGGCCCGCGAAGACCAGGATCCGCTCGACGCACTCAGCGCGCGTGAGCACGACGTGCTCAGAATGATGGCCGAGGGCCGCTCGAACGACGGCATCGCCCGCCGGTTATATCTGGCCGAGGGCACCATCGAGAAACACGTCCACAACATCTTCACCAAACTCGGCATCACCGAGACCAGAGACGATCACCGTCGGGTGCAGGCGGTCATCGCGTTTCTTCGCGGTGGCTGATTGGGATCGGTGGTTGATCCGAGATCGGCGCGTGATTGCGCGAACGTCAGTGCGCGAACGGCTGCTGATCGTCGAACTGTCCGCGCGGTTTGAGCTCGTCGAGCTGCTTGAGCACCGTGATGGTGTCGTCTTTGAGGGCCCGGGCCAGATCCGCCGAGAAGCCCTCGCGCACCACCACCCGCAACACCACGATGTCGGTGGCGTCGTCGGGCATGCTGTACGCCGGCACCTGCCAGCCGTAGGCACGCAGCCCCTGGGACACGTCGAACTCGGTGTAACCGGGATTGCCCTTGAGCCGGAAGCTGACCACCGGGATGGCCGACCCGTCGGAGATCAGCTCGAAGTGCTCACTGTCGCGCAGTTCGTCACCGAGCCAGCGCGCGGTCTGTGACAGGGACTTCATCACCTTGGTGTACCCGGCGCGGCCCAGCCGCAGGAAGTTGTAGTACTGGCCCACCACCTGGTTGCCGGGCCGGGAGAAGTTCAGGGTGAACGTCGGCATGTCACCACCCAGGTAGTTCACCCGGAACACCAGGTCCTCGGGCAGATGCTCCTGGCTGCGCCACACCACGAAACCGATACCGGGGTACGTCAGCCCGTACTTGTGTCCGCTGAC
Source organism: Mycobacterium sp. GA-1841 (assembly GCF_001954135.1). Classification (GTDB taxonomy): domain Bacteria; phylum Actinomycetota; class Actinomycetes; order Mycobacteriales; family Mycobacteriaceae; genus Mycobacterium. The sequence goes on from NZ_MBEQ01000024.1 coordinate 26,440, forward strand.
GTTGATCGACACCACGCGCGGAAGCCGGAAGTCCCACTCCAGATCGGGATGGATGAACGGGACGACGAATCCACCGCTGGCGGCGTCGACGTGCACGGGCACGTCCAAATTCTTTTCCTGAGCCAGCTGATCGAGCGCCGCGCAGATCTCGGCGATCGGTTCCAACTCACCGGTGTAGGTGGTGCCGAGGATCGCCACCACACCGATAGTGTCCTCGTCGACCGCGGCGAGAACCTGCTCCGGGGTGATGACGTACCGGCCCTCTTCCATCGGCAGGTAGCGGGGCTCGACGTCGAAGTAGCGGCAGAACTTCTCCCACACCACCTGGACGTTGGAGCCCATCACCAGGTTCGGGGTGCGCCCCTTCCAGTCTTTCCCTACTTTTTCGCGCCAGCGCCACTTGAGCGCCAACCCGCCCAACATCACCGCCTCGCTCGAGCCGATCGTGGACACTCCGGTCGCACTGCTCGGGTCGTCGTCGCGCAGATCCTCGGCATGGAACAGGTCGGCGACCATGTTCACGCAGCGCGACTCGATCGAGGCGGTGACCGGGTATTCGTCCTTGTCGATCATGTTCTTGTCGAACGTCTCGGCCATCAGCTTTTCGGCCTGCGGTTCCATCCAGGTGGTGACGAACGTCGCCAGGTTCAACCGCGAGCTGCCGTCGAGCATCAACTCGTCATGGATGAACCGGTAGGCCGCATCGGGGTCCATGGCATCGTTGGGCAGGCGCAGTGACGGCACCGGCGCCATCGCCAACCTGCCGGTGTAGGCCGGCGCGATGTGCGGGCTGCGATGGTGCTTGTGCGGCATGGATTTGTCCTTTTCGTTAGAGCTTCGTTTTCGTTAGAGCTTCGTTTTCATGAGGGCTTGATCAGAGCGAGGCGATTGCGGCACGGACATGGGACAGGATGCGCGACGCCGACGTCGGCGCCGGGCTGGGCCCGGGATCGGCAGCCGACAGGTTGGCGGCGCGGGCATGGACGAACGCTGCTGCGGCCGCGGCTTCTCCGGCGGGCAGACCGGCGGCGAGCAGGGCGCCGATGATGCCCGACAGCACGTCACCGGAACCTGCTGTGGCAGCCCAGGACTGGCCGGCCCGGTTGAGGTAGGTCATGCCCGCCGAACCGGGCTCGGCGATGACGGTCACGTTTCCCTTGAGCAGGACCGTGGCACCCAGACGCCCGGCGAGGTCGCGCGTCGCGCCGACGCGATCGCTGCCGGGCGGATCACCGGCGAGCCGTTCGAATTCGCCGGCGTGCGGGGTCAGCACGGTCGGCGCACTGCGGTCGGTGAGCATGCCGGGGTCCTTGGCCAGGATGGTGAGCCCGTCGGCGTCCACGATCACCGGAAGGTCGGACTCCAGCGCGGAACGCAGGGCGGCCTTCGCCGTCTCGTCGGTGCCCAGCCCGGGTCCGACGGCCCAGGCCTGCACCCGGCCCGTCTCTCCGACGGTGGGTGCGGCGATCACCTCGGGCCAATGCGAAAGCACCTGCGGCGCAGCGCTTCCCGCATATCGGACCATGCCGGAGGTGGCGGCCACCGCGGCACCGACGCTCAGCACCGCCGCGCCGGGATAGGTCGCCGAGCCCGACACCACGCCGGTGACGCCCTGGCTGTATTTGTCGTCGTGCGGACCGGGGATCGGCCAGCGGGCCCGGACATCGGCTGCCTCGAACGCGGCCAGGTCGGTGGGCGCCAAGTCCAGACCGATGTCGACGAGTTCGACACGGCCACACTCTCCCAGGGCGTGCACCGGTTTGAGGCCGCCGAAGGTGACCGTCAACGCGGCATGCACATGCGGACCGTCGTCGGCGCCCGTCTGCACGTCGAGACCGCTGGGCAGGTCGACGGCAACTACGGGCGCGGTGGTGGCGGCGAATACCGCAGCGGCGGCGGGCCGTAACGGGCCGCGCCCGGAGATGCCGACCACCCCGTCGATCACCAGATCGGTTCCGGCGGCGATCTCGGTGACCACCCGTCCCCCGGCGCGCCGGAACGCACCCAGCGCGTCGACATGAGTGCGGTCCGGATTGAGCAGCACCGCATCGGTGGCGGCGCCCCGCCGACGCAGGAACGTCGCGGCCCAGAGCGCGTCCCCGCCGTTGTCACCCGAACCCACCACGGCACAGATCCGGCGGCCGGCGACACCGCTGGTGCGCATCTTCAACTCGGCACCGATCGCGGTGGCCAACCCGTACGCGGCGCGGCGCATCAACCCACCTTCGGGCAACGACGCCAACAGAGGCGCCTCGGCGGCACGGATCGCATCGGCCGAGTAGTAGTACCGCATCAGCTCCCGCCCGCTCGAGGTGTTGTCGACTTTGCCGCGCGCCAACAGGTTACGTGTGTTCGCTCGGGACAGTCAGCGAAAGTGACGTCATGGCTGCTACCGCCGACGGGGCAGCGACCGCTGCGTCACTTTCGCGCGTCCCTCATGCCCGATATGAGCAGGTTCAAACCGAAGTCGAATCGCGCGTCGAAGTCCAGCAAGTGCTCGACCGGGCTGGATGCGAGGTGTGGGTACTCCCCCGCCCGCACCACGCCTTCGAGCGTCTCGGTTTCGCCCCCGGCAGCTCCCTGCTGCTCCAAAACTTCACCGAGGACGTAGCAGAACAGTGAGCTGGCAGCCCACAAGGCGCGTTCGTGGGTGAGACCGCCGGCCTGGATACGGCCGACGAGCGTGTCGACGAAGGTCAGGTTCGCCCGCTTGGCGGCGTAGTTACCGCCGACGATTCGGGCTCCGTCACGCTGTGCCAGCAGGGCCGAGCGCAATGCCGCGGCAAGGTTTTTGACGCCATCGATCCACTCCTGGACGCTCTGGACGCCGGCGTGGGAGTTCTCGAGCGCCTTCGCCAGAATCGTCTCGGCCATCTCGTCGATGAGGGCATCCTTGCCGTCGACCAGTCGGTAGATCGTCGGCAGGTGCGCCTGCAGCCGGTCGGCCAGCCGGCGCATGGTCAGCGATTCCAGGCCCCCCTCGTTCACCAGGGCCAGCGCCTCGTCGACCACGCGGCCGACGGACAGCTTCGCCAGCGTCACGCGATCACGTCCGGTCGAGGCGGTTGACACGTTAACAACGTTATCAGTACGCTCTGACCTGCAATTAACATTGTTAATTGGGAAGGGCGTGACGTGAGAAACGAAGTGACAGCCGACGGGATCGGTGTCGCCGTACGACAGCTGCGATGGGAAGCCGAGGGCGTGGTGTCGGTGCTCCTACAGCCGTGCTCCGATGAGCTGCTGCCGGCGTGGGAGCCTGGTGCCCACATCGACCTGGTTCTGCCGACCGGAATCCAGCGCCAATACTCGTTGTGCGGTCCGGTCGGTGAGCGGTCGTACTACCGCATCGGGGTTCGGCGAGAACGCACCAGCCGGGGCGGTTCCGAGTATGTGCACGCATTTCTGCGACCCGGACAACAGCTCAGGGTCGCCGGTGTGCGAAACACCTTCCGGCTGCAGCGGGCCGACTCATATGTATTCGTGGCCGGCGGCATCGGGATCACCGCAATTCTTCCGATGATCCGCCAGGCCGAATCGTGGGGTCTGGATTGGAAACTGCTCTACGGTGGGCACACCGCTGCGTCGATGCCTTTCTTGGACGACGTTCGGAAATTCGGACCGCGGGTGAGCTTCTACCCCTCTGACGCCGGCGGGCGCATCCCTCTCGGTGAGTACTTCGCCGACGTTCAGCCCGGTGTGAAGATCTATGCGTGCGGCCCGGCCGCCCTGCTTTCGGCGTTGCAGGATTCGGTCGCCCACTGGCCGGCCGACAGTCTGCACCTTGAGCGCTTCAAGCCCCGCGAACGAGCCCGGTCGACCGGAGACAAACCGGTCGAGGTGGTGTGTGCGGCATCGGGCGCGACCGTCAATGTCGAAGCGGGCCAGAGCATTCTGGCCGCCCTCGACGGCGCCGGGATCAACGTTCCGTCGTCGTGCCGATCGGGTGTCTGCGGATCCTGCGAGACCGCCGTCGTCGACGGGGAGCCGGACCATCGCGACGACATCCTCTCCGCGTCCGAGCGCGCCGCCAACGACCGCATGTACATCTGTGTGTCCCGGGCAAAGACTCCCCGGCTCGTTCTCGACGTGTAAAGGATCCGGCGATGAAATCGACAGCGACCGCAGCGGACTCGTACTCCCCCATCTCGATGGAGCGCATCAGGGAGGTGGTCGGGTTTCCCGAGCGGTTCATCGCCGAGAAGAAGGAACCGAAACTCGGCGAATTCGCCGCCCGGTTCATCGCGCACAGTCCCTTCTTCTGCATGGCCACCGTCGGCGCAGACGGTCAGCTGGACACCAGCCCCCGAGGCGATCCACCGGGTTCGGTGCGAATCCTCGATCCGTGGACGCTCGCCATCCCGGACCGGCCGGGCAACAAGCTCGCCGACACCCACGAAAACATCACCAAGCACCCGGCGGTGGGCCTGGTCTTCTTCGTGCCCGGCATCCGCGAGGTGATCCGGGTCAACGGGGACGCATTCGTCACCGACGATCCCGAACTGCTCGAAATGCTCAGCGCCGATGGCAAACCAGCGATGTTGGCCACCATCGTGCGCATTCGCGAGGTGTTCGGTCAGTGCGGCAAGGCCGTGATCCGGGCCAAGCTGTGGGAGGGCGACTCTCGCGGTTTGGCCGAGGCCGTGACCCTGGGCGGTGACTTCTACACCCTCACGATCACCGAGAGCGCGGCGAAGATGGCCGAGAAACTGGGTGACCTGGCCGGTTCACTGCACGCTGTGATCGATGACCACTACGAGAACGAGCTGTATTGACCCATTCATCACCGGCCCGACGTGGCTTGTGGGCGGGTTTCTCCGGAAACTCGCACACAAGCCGACATTCGAGAGCCAGTCTCTATTCGACGGTGACGGACTTCGCCAGGTTGCGTGGCTTGTCGACGTCGTAGCCACGGGCCCGGGCCACCCCGGCAGCGAACACCTGCAACGGGATTGTCGACAGCAGCGGCTGGAAAAGCGTTGACACCGCCGGGATCTCGATCAGGTGATCGGCGTAGGGCCGCACCGTGTCGTCGCCCTCCTCGGCGATGACGATGGTGACCGCGCCGCGGGCCTGGATCTCCCGGATGTTGCTCAACAGCTTGGCGTGCAGCATCGCGGCGTTCTTCGGCGAGGGCATCACCACGATGACCGGTAGGTCGTCGTCGATCAGGGCGATCGGACCATGCTTGAGCTCGCCGGCGGCAAAACCTTCGGCGTGCATGTAAGCCAGCTCTTTGAGTTTGAGCGCACCTTCCAGCGCGACCGGATAGCCGACGTGACGGCCCAGGAACAGCACCGTCGGTGACTTGGCGAACCGCTGCGCCAACTGGAACACCGGCTCGATCCCGGCCAGCACTCGGCTGACCATGTCGGGCATGGCCTCCAGCTCGCGGTACTCGCGCTCGACCTCGTCGGGGTACTTGGTCCCGCGGGCCTGGGCCAGCGCCAGCCCGACCAGATAGTTCGCCGCGATCTGGGCCAGGAACGTCTTGGTGGCCGCGACCCCGATCTCCGGCCCGGCCCGGGTGTAGAGCACCGCGTCGGCCTCGCGCGGGATCTGGCTGCCGTTGGTGTTGCAGATCGCCAGCACCTTGGCCTTCTGCGTCTTGGCGTGCCGGACGGCCTCCAGGGTGTCGGCGGTCTCGCCGGACTGCGAGATGGCGATCACCAGCGTGCTGCGGTCCAGCACCGGATCCCGGTACCGGAATTCACTGGCGAGTTCGACCTCGACGGGCAGCCGGGTCCAGTGCTCGATGGCGTACTTGGCCAGCAGACCGGAGTGGTACGCGGTGCCGCAGGCGACGATGAAGACCTTGTCGATCTCGCGGAGTTCCTGATCGGACAGGCGCTGCTCGTCGAGGACGATGCCGCTGTCGACGAAATGCCCCAGCAGCGTGTCGGCGACCGCGGCCGGCTGCTCGGCGATCTCCTTGAGCATGAAGTAGTCGTAGCCACCTTTTTCGGCGGCATCGAGATCCCAGTCGATGTGGAATTCGCGGTAGTCGCGGCCGGCCTGCAGATCGTCGTTGCCGAAGAAGTCGGTGATCCGGTAGCCGTCGGCGGTCAGCACCACGGCCTGATCCTGACCGAGCTCCACGGCCTGGCGGGTGTGCTCGATGAAGGCCGCCACATCGGAGCCGACGAACATCTCCCCGTCGCCGATCCCGACCACCAGCGGCGTGGACCGGCGGGCGGCCACGATCGTGCCCGGATCGTCGGCGTTGGCGAACACCAGGGTGAAGTGGCCTTCCAGACGCTGCAGGACGGCCAGCACCGAGGCCGGGAAATCTCCGGCCGTCGCGCCCTGGCGGTACTGCCGCGATACGAGGTGCACGGCCACCTCGGAATCGGTGTCGCTGGCGAACTCGACGCCTTCGGCTTCGAGCTCGGAGCGCAGGACGGCGAAATTCTCGATGATCCCGTTGTGGACGACGGCGACCTGACCTGCGGCATCCCGGTGCGGGTGGGCATTGCGGTCGGTGGGGCGGCCATGGGTGGCCCATCGGGTGTGGCCGAGGCCGGTGGTGCCGGTCAGCACCCCGTCATCGGTCTCGTCGAGGGCGGTTTCCAGGTTGGCCAACCGGCCGGCGCGCCGTCGCACCGTCATCCCGCCGTGGCCGTCGAGCAGCGCGATTCCCGAGGAGTCGTAACCCCGGTACTCCATCCGCCGCAGCGCGTCGACCACGATGCCGCGCGCCGGGCGCGTCCCGACGTAGCCGACGATTCCACACATAGGGTCCCAGGGTAGTGCAGGGGGCCGTCCCGACCCGATTCTGCGCGACGACGGTTGACGTAAATCACCCTGCCCACTGCGCTACGGTCAACCCGTGGCCAGCACAAAGAAGCTCTTCGGACGGTTGACCCGGCGCGGACCGCACAAGGTCCTGCGCGGCGACCTGGCTTTCGCCGGTATGCCCGGCGTGGTGTACACGCCCGAGACCGGTTTGAACCTGCCCGGGGTGGTGTTGGGCCACGACTGGATGGCACAGGCCGGCAACTATGCGCGCACGCTGGAACACCTTGCCTCGTGGGGAATCGTGGCCGCCGCCCCCGACACCGAGAAGGGGTTGGCGCCCTCGGTGCTCAATTTCGCCTTCGACCTGGGCGCCGCCCTGGAGATCATCACCGGGGTCCGGCTGGGCCCGGGCAAGATCAGCGTGCACCCGGGTAAGCGGGGTGTGGTGGGCCACGGCTTCGGTGGGTCCGCGGCGGTGTTCGCCGCCGCCGGCATGGCCGGTGACCAGCACCGTCCGAAGGCCGTCGTGTCGTTGTTCCCGACGGTCACCACGCCGCGGGCCGAGGAACCGGCGTCGACGCTGCAGGTGCCCGGCCTGGTGCTGACGGCGCCCGGAGACCCGATGACGCTGCGCTCGAACGCCGTGGAGCTGGCGCAGGCCTGGACGGGTGCGACGCTGCGCACGGTCAGCAAGGCCAAGGCCGGCGGGCTGGTCGAGGGTCGCCGGTTGGCTCGCTTCTTCGGCCTGCCCGGCGCCGACAAGGACACTCAAAAGATCGTTCGCGGGCTCCTCACCGGGTATCTGCTGGCGACGTTGGCCGGCGACAAGACCTATCGCGACTTCGCCGATCCCGACGCGGTGCTCCCCCACACCGAACCGGCCGATCCGAACGCCGATCCGGTGGCCCTTGAAGACAAGGTCGTCGCGCTGCTCAAGCCGTAGGCTGCCAGGCTTCCAACGTGCCCAGGTGGTCCCCACGGGATTGTCGACCGCCGGTTTTCGTACCCGTCGAGCCGAAAATTCGAGAAACTTGTCAGCCGACGGGTCGCGGGACGCCCAGGATGTAATCACCGGTCTGCGGGTGGTGATACCAGCCACCGGCGGCGCTGGTCCCACCGTCGACGTGAATGGTCTGCCCGGTCACGTATGCGCCCAGATCGGTCGCCAGAAAGACTGCGGCGCCGCCCATCTCGTCGACATGCCCGGCTCGGCCGAGGGGGATGTTGTGCACGGCGTTGCCCACCGATTCCGGCGTACCGATGCGTTCCAACCCCTCGGTGAGGGTGAAGTCAGGTGCCAGGCAGTTGACCCGGATCCGGTGCGGGGCCAATTCCAGGGCGACTGTCTGGGTGAAGTTGATGACCCCTGCCTTGGCCGCAGCATAAGCCGCGTAACCGGGTGCGGCCCGGGTGCCCTCGATGGAGGTGATGTTGATGATGCTGCCCGCCTCACCGTGCTGCACCAGAGTCCGCGCGACCCGTTGCGTACACAGCAGGACCTGGGTGAGGTTGGCGCGGATCAGGGCATCCCAGCCGTTGACCGAGGTCTCCAAAAACGGGGATTTGAAGGTACCGCCGGCGTTGTTCACCAGGACGCTGGGAATGCCGAGCTCCTCGATGGTTCTGGACAATGCCACGTCGACCTGTTCGGGATCGCGGACGTCGGTGGCACAGGCCAGCCCGCCGATCGAGGCGGCGACCGCTTCGGCGGTCTGTGCATCCTTCTCCCAAATCGCCACCCGCGCACCGTATTCGGTAAAGGTTTCGGCGATCCCCCGGCCGATACCCGAACCGGCGCCGGTGACGACGGCGACCCGACCATCCAGCGCTGCCGCATGCTTGGACAAAGCCACTGAAATACCTCCCGAGCATCGATCTCCAGCTTCAGGCTATTTGCGTCAATCCCAGCGCTGGCTGTCCACCGCGACACCGTAGAGATCGTGCGGTTGCGTCATCGCCCCAGCGTCGCCGGCAGACATGACCCTCCTCGGTGTGACCGTCGTCATTTAAGTAAGACGTTTGACTTATGTCAAGGTGCGCTGTTCACTGGCCCCATGCCGACGTCCGCGCGCAGCCCACGCTCTGCCCGCGCGGACGGCACCCGAGAAGCACTGCTGACCGCTGCGGAACGGCTGTTCGCCGAATACGGTGTGGAAGCGGTGACGCATCGCCAGATCGTCGAAGCCGCCGGCCAGGGCAACAACGCTGCGGTGGGCTATCACTTCGGCGCCAAAAAGGATCTGGTGCGCGCCATCGAAGAACTTCATGCTCGCGACATCGAGCAACGTCGCAGTGCCCTTATCGCCGACACCGGTGATTCCACAGAACTGCGCGACTGGGTGACCTGCCTGGTGCAACCGGCCGCCGATTACCTGGCATCACTTCCCGGGCCTACCTGGTATGCCCGGTTCGCCGCCCAGGTGATGACCGACCCCTCCTACCAAAGAGTGGTCACCAAGAACGCGATGGAATCGGCGTCCATGCGCCACGTCGTCGAACGCATCGACCACGCCGTGCCCGATTTGCCGAAACACGTTCGTGCCGAACGGGTCATCATGATGCGAACGATGCTGGTGTACACCTGCGCGGCGATAGAACGTCACTTCGCCGAAGGCACAAAGGGGCCGCGGGCAGACTGGCACGACGCCGCAAGCGGCCTCATCGACGGCATTGTCGGCCTGTGGCAGGCCCCGGTCACCGATCGGCAACGTCGCAAGATTCGTCGGACATGACGCGGACCCGTGTCCCGGCTCGTGAACATCCCCTGGGCGGCGAGGAGGCCATTGCCTGACATGACACGTATCGAACCCCTTGCACCGAAGGACTTCCCACCCGAGATGCGCGACGCGCTGGCGGCGCTGCGACCTCCGAATCCGCGACATCAACCGATGCCGACCACCGACCGGCCCAAAGCGCTCAACGTGCTGGGCGCCATGGCCCATCACCCGGCACTGGCACAGGCGTATTTCACCTTCAACGGGCATCTGTTGTCGGGCACCACCTTGTCCGAACGACATCGCGAACTGCTGGTGATGCGAGTGGCGGCACTCCGCAAATGCGGATACGAGTGGGCACAGCACCTGTTCGTCGCCCGCGACGCCGGGCTGACCGATGAGGAGATCGGCCGCATCGCCTACGGCCCTGAGGCTCCGTTTTGGGACAAGCTCGAAGCCGGAATGCTCTGGGCAGTAGATGAACTCGTCCACGATGGGTCGATCAGCGACCAGACCTGGCAGACGCTGACGTCCGAACTCGATACCAAGCAAGTGCTCGACCTGATCTTCACCGTCTCCGGATACGACGCCCTGGCGCGCATGCTGAACTCGTTGCAGCTGCCCCTCGACCGCGACATCGACGAGCTGATGCAGCGTTACGACGAGTTGTTCTAGATAGTGTCGACCGGCGCTGTGCGAACGCCTGCCGGCACAGCGGGCCGGCCACACCGTAGTAACTGCAGTGGCACCCATTGGGGACCCGAAACTGCATCTCGACATCTGGAGTACGTTGCGTGGTCCGCCGTCGGCCCACGCTCCCAACCAACTGGTGGGTTGCTACACTCCTGCGATGCGCACTGGCATCTTTCTCAGTTATGCGGGCGGCTTCAAGGAGGCGGCCGATCAGGTCGTCGAACTGGAGAAGGTCGGCATCGACATCGCCCTGGTGGCCGAGGCGTACTCCTACGACGCGGTCAGCCAGTTGGGTTACCTGGCCGCCAAGACCTCGACCATGGAACTCGGCACCGGCGTGGTGCCGATCTATACCCGCACGCCGTCACTGATGGCCATGACCGCAGCCGGGCTGGACTATGTGTCCGACGGCCGGTTCCAGTTGGGTCTCGGAACGTCCGGCCCGCAGGTGATGGAGGGTTTCCACGGCGTGCCGTTCGACGCGCCGCTGGGCCGCACCCGCGAAGTCGTCGACATCTGCCGACAGGTGTGGCGGCGTGAGAACGTCGACTACCAGGGCAAGTACTATCAACTCCCGCTTCCGGCCGACCGTGGGACCGGACTCGGGAAGTCTCTGCATCTGATCAATCACCCGGTGCGGGAACGGATTCCGATCACCATCGCGGCACTCGGACCGAAGAATGTCGAGCTCACCGCCGAGATCGCCGAGGGCTGGCAACCGATTTTCTACCTACCGGAAAAAGCCGACGACGTGTGGGGCGACGCGCTGCGGGCCGGGACTGCCAAACGCGACGCGGCACTCGGACCGCTGGACGTCATGGTCAGCGCCAGCCTGGCCATCGGCGACGACGTGGAAGACCGACTGGCCTGGGCGAAACCTCAACTGGCGCTGTACATCGGCGGCATGGGTGCCCGCGGCCAGAACTTCTACCACAAGCTGGCCACCCGATACGGCTACGGCGAGGTCGCCGACCAGATCCAGGATCTCTTCCTGGCCGGCAAGAAGGCCGAGGCCATCGCGGCCGTGCCCGACGACCTGGTCCGCAACGTATCCCTGGTCGGGCCAAAGGGATTCGTCAAGGAGCGACTGGCCGCCTACGCCGAGGCCGGGGTCACCACGATGCTGGTACACCCACTGGCCACCGATTCCGCCGAGACCGTGAAGTTCTGCGAGGAACTGGTGTCACTCACCCGCTGACCGGATCCTCAGCCGCCGACCTGCGGCAGCTCGTCGGCGGCAATCGAACAGGGCGTCTCGCCCTCCGACCCGGCCACTGGCATGGTCGCCGGCTCCGTCGGTGGATCGAGCGGTGGCGCCACAGCCGTTGCCGTCGGCAGTGGTTCTGGTGGTGTCTCAGGCGGGGCGACGGTGTCCGCCGTACCGGCGTCGTCCTGCCCCGGGTCGGCGGCGCTGTCGAGGGCGCCGTCGAGGGCAGCGGCCGCCTCGTCGCCGACATCGGGATCCTCGTCGGGGTCTTCGTCGCTGGTTTCGTCGTCCGCCAGATCTTCGTCGTCGGGCAGATCTTCGTCGTCGGGCAGATCGTCGTCGCCCGCCAGATCTTCGTCGTCGGGCACGTCCTCGGGCTCGTCAGCGAGCACGTCCTCTGGGTCGAACGGGTCGACGCTGTCACCGGCCACGCTGCCGGCATCCGATCCAATCAACCCGCCGAACATGTCGGCCAGGCGCTGTCCCAGATCCGCCAGGGGGCTTCCGGCCCCGAGACTTCCTGCACCGGGAAGTCCCGAGCCCCAACCGCCGGTTCCGGATCCGGTGGGCGCAATCGGGGCCGTCGGGTCGGCCGCCGCCGCCGGATCGAGCGCTGTCGGCGCCGCCGGGGCCGGAACGGGTGCAGCTGCGGGTACCACTGATGGTCCGGCGCCGGCAGGTGCGGCGGCCGGAATCGACGGCCCACCGAAGGGTGCATCTGGCGTATCCTGCGAAAAATGCTGTGGTGCAGGCGAATACCTCGGGTACTCGACAGAATCGAGCCGGGCGCCGATACCCGGTCGGGGACCCAGCTGCCCCGGCACCGCGAACACCGGCATCGGCGCGGAGCGGAGAGCCGCGAGCGCATCCTCATAGGCATCGGCCACCGCGGCGGTTCCGGTGCGCATGGCGCTCAACCAATCCCCACCGACGTGCTCGGCGACAAACGGCTTGACCTGTTGGTCGACCAGCTCGGCGGCCGTGTCGCGCTCCCCGACCCCGCTGCGCACCGTCCGCGCCGCGGCCAACCAGGCCTCGCGCTGCGACGCACAGCGCTGCTCGATCTCGATCGCAGCCGAGACCTTGTCGTCAACCGCCTGCCACAACCGCTCACCGAGTCTCTCGAGCACCTCTGCCGCCGCCCGCACCGCCCCGGCCAGCTGCTCGGACACCTTGGCGTGGCCGGTCAGAAAGGTGCGCGAGGCCTCTGCCCCGCCGCCCTGCCAGGCGGCCGCCAACGCGTCGGCCTGGCCCCGCTGCAGCTGCAATGCCTGTTCAGCGACCGCTGCCGCCGCCACGAGCGCGGCTCGGTCGGCCTCGAGCGCATCCAGGTCCAGCCCATCCTCGGCCCAATACCGGTCGTACATCGCGGTGGGCGTGGCAGTCAGATCGGGATGTTGATAACCGAGCAGATGTGCCGCCCAGACGTATTCGGCCAGCGTGTCCACCGCGGGCAGCCCGTGCGCCAAACCCGTTGCCACGTCACGACTTCCGGACATCACTCAGCCCACCCGGCCGGCGGCCAGCTCATCGGTGCTCACATAGCGGTCAGCGCAGAGCCGAAGCACCGCGGCGATCTCGCCGGCCGCTCGCGCCCACTGCTCCACGGCGTCGGCCAGGTCGTCGATACTGGACCGGACGGCTTCACCGTGGCCGACATGCTCCCGGCCGGCGGTGGCCCCGCCGAATACCGGCCGACTGAGCCGGACACGGGCGCCGCCCTGCAGCAGATCGCCGATCGCGTCGTATTGTTGCGCCGCGGCAAGCACGGCCGCGACATCGATACGGGCCGGGTCAAGTTGTCCCATGCCGGTTTAGACGCAGCCGGCCGGCGTCTGGTTCCCTCAGGCCGACTGGCCGCTGACCGAATCGGCCACCCGCACGGCCAACATCCGAGCCGTGTTCTCGTCGGCCGCCTCGACCATCACCCGAACCACCTGCTCGGTGCCCGACGGCCGCAACAGGATTCGGCCGGTATCGCCGAGTTCGGCCTCCGCCTCGGCCACCGCCGACTGCACGGACGGGGCCGTCGCCACCGCCGTCTTGTCCTCGACCGCGACATTGATCAGCACCTGCGGCAGGGTGCGCATCGGCTCGGCGAGTGCAGCCAACGAGGTGCGGGTGTGAGCCATCCGCGACATCAGCCGCAGGCCCGTGACGATGCCGTCACCGGTCGTGCCCAGACCCGGCAACACGATGTGACCGGACTGTTCGCCACCGAGCGAGTACTCACCGGCCCGCAGTTCCTCCAGGACGTAACGGTCCCCGACGCCGGTGGTGCGGACCTCGATCCCGGCCGCCCGCATGGCCAGATGTAATCCCAGGTTGCTCATCACGGTGGCCACCAGCGTGTTCGAGGCCAGCTCACCGGCCTCCTGCATCGCCAGCGCCAGCACCACCATGATCGCGTCCCCGTCGATCACCTGACCCGTGGCGTCCACGGCCAGGCAGCGGTCGGCATCGCCGTCGTGCGCGAGCCCCAGATCGGCGCCGTGCTCGATGACGGCGGCCCGCAATGTCTCCATGTGGGTGGACCCGCAGCCGTCGTTGATGTTGAGGCCGTTCGGTTCGGCGTTGATCGCGATGACGTTCGCCCCGGCAGCCCGGTACGCCCGCGGAGCGGCCGCCCATGCCGCTCCGTGCGCGCAGTCGACCACGACGGTCAGCCCGTCGAGCCGCGTGGTCACAGCCTTGCCTGCGTGGCGCAGATAGCGGTCCAGCGCATCTTCGGCGTCCAGGACCCGGCCGATACCGCCGCCCGTCGGGCGCTGCCCAGGGCCGGCATGCACGAGTTCCTCGATGCGGTCCTCGGCGGCGTCATCGAGCTTGTGCCCGCCCGGACCAAAGATCTTGATGCCGTTGTCGGGCATCGGGTTGTGCGACGCGGAGATCATCACCCCGAAGTCGGCGTCGTAAGCACTGGTCAGGTAGGCAACCGCGGGGGTCGGCAGCACGCCGACTCGCAGGGCGTCGACACCCTCGCTGGTGATGCCGGCGATCACGGCGGCTTCCAGCATCTCACCGCTGGCCCGCGGATCGCGTCCCACGACGGCCACCCGGCGGCGAGGCCCGGCGGAGCCGGCGAGTCGTCGCGCTGCCGCCGAACCGAGTGCAACTGCCAGTTCTGCAGTCAGATCACGATTGGCGACCCCGCGCACCCCATCGGTGCCGAACAGTCGAGCCATGCTCTCAAACTTCTCATAATTGGCCGCCAGAAACACAACCGGCGAGGTCAGCGACCATGTCGGCGCGCAATCGATATCGCCTCGTGATCCCCGACGCAGATCACCGCCCGCACCTGGATCAGATGCGGGCGGTGAGCGTGGCGAGCCGATCAGCCGATCGGCGCGTCAGTGTCCTCGCTCGGGGCGGAACCCGGCGCCGGCGTCGACGTGGGCGACGTCGTGGTGGTCGGCGCGGTATCGCTCTCGTGGGGACCCGTGCCCTCGGTGTAGCTCGACGGCGTCGTACCGGCCTCGCCGGGGGCGGGTGCGGCCTCGTTCTGGCGGAAGCTCACGGCCCCGATCGTGTTGTCGCAGACGCTCTGCTCGGTGCCACTGGCATCGACCTTCTGCGCGGCCGATGTCACCGTGCCGGCATCGGTGTCGCACACCTTGGCCGCCAATGCCGCGGCCGAGGAGACGTCGACGTCCTGAAGCACACCCGCCGAACCGACGGAGACGTCGACCTTGCCGTCCTGGGTGTCGGCGCCGGCCAGCCCCACACCGGCCGAGAAGAACAGCGCCCCTCCCATAGCGGCCCCTACCGTCACTCGCTTGAGGGTGTCGTTCTTCATCGAAAGCATGCAGTGCTCCTCTCAGTCGGGAAGCGGTTCGGTCTGTTCCGAGCGCACACCAGCGCCCCCGCTTCACCTCCACGGGTTGCACGTTTTCCGAAGAACTCAAACCAAATTTTAATGATCGACGTCGGGACGCGGCCACATTGGAGTTCGCTGTGCAAGTTGTCGACACTGGTGATGTCGCCGGATACCCATTGCTGAGCCGGAGCGCAAAAAGTCAGAAAAAAACCGCCGGGCATGGGGACAACCCCATGCCCGGCGGCCAAGACTCGAACAGATCAGCGCTTGCTGTACTGAGGCGCCTTGCGGGCCTTCTTGAGGCCGTACTTCTTGCGCTCGATGGCACGCGGGTCACGCGTCAGGAAGCCGGCACGCTTGAGCGCAGGCCGGTCCTCCGGCTGCACCAGGATCAGCGCACGGGCGATCGCCAGGCGCAGGGCGCCGGCCTGACCCGAGGGGCCACCACCATCGAGGTGGGCGTAGATGTCGAACTGCTCCAGGCGGTCGACGGTCACCAGCGGGGCCTTGATCAGCTGCTGGTGCACCTTGTTGGGGAAGTAGTTCTCCAAGGTGCGGCCGTCCAGGTTGAACTGGCCGGTGCCGGGCACCAGGCGCACCCGCACCACGGCCTCCTTGCGGCGGCCGACGGTCTGGATGGGACGGTCGATGATGACCGGCTCGCGGTGCTCCTGCTCCACCTCGACGCTCTCGGTCACGGTCTCGACGCCGTCGGTGTTCTCGCTGCCGTTCTCAATCGTTTCGGTCACTGGGCCACCTGCTTGATCTCGTACGGAACCGGCTGCTGCGCGGCGTGCGGATGATCCGGACCGGCGTAGACCTTGAGCTTCTTCTGGATCTGCCGACCGAGCTTGGTGTGCGGCAGCATGCCGATGATCGCGTTCTCGACGACGCGGGTCGGGTGCTTCTGCAACAGCTCGCCGATGGTCCGCTTGCGCAGACCGCCCGGGTAACCCGAGTGGCTGTAAGCGAACTTGTTGGTCAGCTTGTTACCACTGACGGAAATCTTGTCGGCGTTGATGACGATGACGAAGTCGCCACCGTCGACATTCGGCGTGAATGTCGGCTTGTGCTTGCCGCGCAGCAGATTGGCAGCTGCCGCGGCGAGCCGGCCGAGCACCACGTCTTCGGCGTCGATGACATACCACTGACGCGTGGTGTCACCCGCCTTCGGCGTGTACGTAGGCACAGCGCTTACCTCTTCTTCTCGGGTTGAGTCCCGGAATGTCCCGGGTGCCGGTCAGGCAGGCGCTCTACGATGTCCCGGCGACCGACGTTGACCCGGGGACCGCGCCCAACAGAGCAGCGCACACCAACGGAGCAGCTTACCGGCGGGTGTCCGCGCAGGTCAAAACGCGACTATGAGACCGAGTCCTGCTGATCAGGCACCACAGTTCCGTCGGCCCGGTGCAGCGGGGCCTCCTTGCCGCCGGGCTCGATGTAGCCCTCGGTCGAGCATTCGTACAGGTCGCCCTGCTTCTTCTTCGGCTCGATGAACATGGGATTGACCAGCCAGCGACCGTCGACGTTGTCGTACGCCGAGCACATCAGCTCGGTCTTGTTGCGGTTGAGCACCAGGCGCAGGGCGGTGGCATCGGTGAGGAAGGTGACGTCGGTGTCGGAGTCCCCCGCTCCGAAAGCCGCGCGCTTCGGCTCGGCCTGCTGCTCGAACGCAGCGGGCCCCTTGACTCCGAAGACGTCCTCGTTGACCCGGCATCGCTTGCCCTCGATGTACGGGATGGCCGTCTCACCGCCGCACGGCACCAGCTTCGACGTCAGCACATCACCGTCTCGCTCGGTGCGCACGCCCATCACCTTGTCCGGGGTGAAGCCGAGATCGGCCGCCCACACCCGCACCACCGGCTCGGCCGACGCAGAGATGATGCGAACGTCGAAACCGTTGGTGCGCAAAGTTTTCACCAGGTCTCGCATCTCTGGGTAGTACCGGACCCAGCCGGTCTCCTCGCCGCTGCCGACCTTCTGCTCGGTGCCTTCTGGCGCGGCGAGATTTTCCTTACGGGCAGCCTCGGCGAACCCGGTCAGTTCCGATTCACGCCAACCGGCCAGCATCTGCGCGGCCCACGCGTACGACGGCTCGAACCGGCGGGCGTTGAACCCGGCGAAGGCCGGTTCGTCGGCCCGCGTCTCTCCGTCGGTGTACACCGACACCAGTTCGTCGGCACACCCGAGATCGGTGTCGGTCGGCATCGGCTGGCCCGGAGTGGTTGCGGCGCAAGCCTTGCCGAGCGCTGCGGCGGCCTGCGGGGTGAGGTACGGGCTCGTGGTCTTCCAGTCGCCGCCGGCGGGTGCCCGCAACTTGCCGTTGCGCACCATCCAGAAGAACGTCGCGTCGCCGATGTCGTTCTTGACCACGGTGTTGTCCCAGTCGAAGAGCGCCAGCGGAGCGCCGTCGGCCACCGAGCCGTCCGCCCCACAGGTACCCAACTCCGCGAGCATCGCGTTGATCCGGTCCCGGTTGTCGCCGTACCAACCGGGGCTGTCGACCAGAGTGCGACACGCGGGCGTTTGGGCAGCCGACGACTCTTCCGAGTCCTCGCTGGTACCGCACCCCGCCAGGGCGACCGTCGTCGCGGCGAGCAGAGACAGGACGGCACGTACGGTCATCGAGACTCCTGATTCAGTTGAGCTGGGTCATGCGGGTCGGGTCGAGCTCCGAGGTTCGTGAGGTGTCCTTGAGGTCGACGCCGGAGCGGCCCAGGGCCAGCGCGCCGTCGACCAGGCCGGCTGCCACCCGGGCGGCCTCGGCATATCCCAGGCCGTCGGGCGGGTGGATGTTGGAGATGCAGTTGCGGTCGGCGTCGGTGCGGCCGGGCATCGGCAGGTGGGTGAGGTAGATGCCGAGGCTGTCGGCGACGCTCAGGCCGGGCCGTTCCCCGATGATGACGAGCACGGTCCGCATCCGGGCCTGAGCTGCTATGTGGTCGCCGAGTGCGACGCGGGCCTGCGTGGCGATCACCGGCGGGGCCAGGGTGTGGCGGTCCTTGAGTGCGGCCACCAATTCGGTCAGCAGCGCAGCCCCGTGATGGGCCAGCGCCGTCGGCGACAAACCGTCGGCCAGCACGAAGCCGATGTCGGCCGGGGTTTCGGGCACCTGCATGCCGTCTTCGGGTGCCCGCCCCAGATCGGGGCGGCGCAGGTACTCGTCGCGGGAGGTGGCTTTACTGGTCACCACGGTCGGCTCGCCGATACTTACTTCGAGGAGAGCTTCCCGGAGTCGATCGACCTCCAGCGGCACGTGCACCGCATCGCGAGCGGCGGCATGCGCGGCGGACAGTTCCAGGACCCGTCGGGTGGGCAGGGCGTTGCCGGCCCGCCCCAACCCGATCCGGGCCTGGGTGGTCTTGCGCAGCTCATCCCAGAACTCTTGGACCGCAACCTCGTTCGAGCTCATCGCACCTCTGCCGAGGTCAGGGACCGCAGCACCGAACGCTCCAGGTCGAACGGGGTCAGCTTGCCGGTGTCGTCGACCATGCCGACGCGGCGCAACCAGGCCTCGAACTCGGCGGCCGGCCGCAGCCCCAGCGTGCGCCGGGCGGTCAGCACGTCGTGGAACGACAGGCTCTGGTAGCCCAGCATCACATCGTCGGCGCCCGGCACGGTGATGACAAAGGCCACCCCCGCCGCCGCCAGCAACGTCAGCAGCGTGTCCATGTCGTTCTGGTCGGCCTCGGCGTGGTTGGTGTAGCAGACGTCGACGCCCATCGGCAGCCCCAGCAACTTGCCGCAGAAGTGGTCTTCCAACCCGGCCCGGATGATCTGCTTGCCGTCGTAGAGGTACTCGGGCCCGATGAATCCGACGACGGTATTGACCAGCAGCGGCTGCAGGTCGCGGGCCACCGCGTAGGCGCGGGCCTCCAAGGTCTGCTGATCCACCGGCTTGCCGCCGACACCGAGGTGCGTCCCCGAACTCAGCACCGAACCCTGTCCTGTCTCCAGGTACATGACGTTGTCGCCGACGGTGCCTCTGTTGAGCGACCGCGCCGCATCGTTGCCTTCCCGCAACAGCTGCAGATTCACCCCGAACGCGGAGTTGGCCCCTTCGGTGCCCGCGATCGACTGGAAGATCAGGTCCACCGGCGCCCCGGCCTCGACCAGGCCGATCGTGGTGGTGACGTGCGACAGCACACAGGACTGCGCCGGGATGTCGTAGCGCGTGCGGATCGAGTCGAGCAGGTACAACAGGTCGGCGGTGGCTTGCGGCGAGTCGGTGGCCGGGTTGATCCCGATCACCGCGTCACCGCAGCCCAGCAACAGCCCGTCGAGCACCGCCGCGGCAATGCCACGCGGGTCATCGGTGGGATGGTTGGGCTGCAACCGGGTGGCCAGCGTGCCGCGGGCGCCGACCGTCGTGCGGAACGCCGCGGTCACCTCCGCGGCGGCCGACACCGCGATCAGATCCTGGTTGCGCATGATCTTGCTGACCGCCGCCACCATCTCCGGGGTCAGTCCCGGCGCGACAGTGGCCAGCCGCTCGGCGCTGTGATCGTGCGCGGTGGTGTCCATCAGCCAGTCCCGCAGCCCGCCGACCGTCAGATGTGAGATTTCCGAAAAGGCTTGGCGGTCATGGCTGTCCATGATCAGCCGGGTCACCTCGTCGGTGTCGTACGGCACCAGCTCCTCGTTGAGGAAGATGTCGAGCGGGAGGTCGGCGAGCACCCAGGCGGCGGCAGCGCGTTCACCGTCGTGCTCGGCCGCGCACCCGGCGAGCTGATCGCCCGAGCGCAGCGGGGTGGCCTTGGCCATCACCTCGACGAGCCCGTCGAAGCTGTAGGTCACCCCCGAAACCTGCTGGTGGTACTTCATTTCAATTCGCTCTCCGCTTCCGCGAGCATCGCGAACTCCTCATCGGGCGAGTTGGCCACCAGACGGTGGCGGCTGTACAGGGCGAAGTACAGCATGAACGCCGCGAACACCGCGAGACACAGACCGGCGGCCAGCGGGTTGACCAGGAAGGTCGCGATGAGCGCGACCACCGCGACGATCAGCGCGAAGCCGGTCGTCACGACACCGCCCGGGGTGCGGTACGGCCGGGGCATCTCCGGCTCGCGGACCCGCAGCACGATGTGGCTGATCATCATCAACACGTAGCTCAGTGCGGCGCCGAACACCGCCATGTTGAGGATCAGGTCCCCGTGGCCGGTCAGCGACAGCGCGAAGGCGACGACACCGGGGACGACCAGCGCCAGCGTCGGGGCCTTGCGCTTGTTGGTCACCGACAGCGAGGTGGGCAGGTACCCGGCGCGGGACAGCGCGAACGTCTGGCGGGAGTAGGCGTAGATGATCGAGAAGAAGCTGGCGATCAGACCGGCCAACCCGATGTAGTTGACGAGCCTGGCGGCCGTGCCGTCGCCGCCGAGCGCCTGCACCAGCGGATCGTCCACGGTCGACATCGCCTCGGCGCCACCGGCTCCGGTGGTCAGGAACAGCACCGTCACGCAGGTGACCACCAGGACGGTCATCGCGGCGATGATGCCGCGCGGCACGTTGCGCTCCGGGTTGGCGGTTTCCTCGGCGGCCAACGGAACGCCTTCGACGGCCAGGAAAAACCAGATGGCGAACGGGATGGCGGCCCAGATGCCGAGGTAACCATGCGGCAGGAACGCCGACGACCCCAGTGCCGACGCGTCGGGAGCCATGTCGGTCAGGTTGGCGACGTCGAAGCTGCCGATGGCGCTCACGGCGAAGATCACCAGGCCGAGGATCGCGATGGCGGTGATGACGAACATCAACCGCAGCGCCTCGCCGACGCCGGCGAGGTGGATGCCGATGAAGAGGATGAACGCCGCCAGGTACACCCACCAGCCCTTGTGGATTCCGAACAGTCCCAGGGATTCGACATAGCCGCCGATGAACGTGGCGATGGCCGCTGGGGCGATCGAGTATTCGATCAGGATCGCCGTGCCGGTGGCGAAGCCGCCCCAGGGGCCGAGCGCCCGGCGGGCGAAGGTGTAGCCGCCGCCGGCTGCGGGCAGGGCCGAGGACAGTTCGGCCAATCCCAACACCATGCAGAAGTACATGGTGGCGATGATCGCCACGGCGATCAGCAGACCACCGAAGCCGCCCTGTTCAAGGCCGAAGTTCCAGCCCGAGAAATCGCCGGAGATGACGTAGCTGACGCCCAGGCCGGCCAGCAGCAGCCAGCCCGCACTTCCGGATTTGAGCTGACGCTTCTGCAGATAGTCAGCGCTCTCCAGGTGTTCTTCCACACCCGCCATGTCAAACTCCTTCAGATACTGCATTTTTCGTATGTGATACCGGTCGTGCACCGAACGACGGACTCGATCCCGGGGGCCCGAGTGGGCGTGGCTCAAAGGTAGGAAACTCAACCTTTAAGGAAAGAGTATTGCCCGCCGCCGCGGCCCTGTCTACCCCAACGCCGAATTTCGGTGTCAATTGTCAGGTTTGAGCGGGAGGCCGACGACGATTCGGGCCGCGTTGTGCCCCAGAATCCGCGCCGTCACCGGGTCGGATGCTGCACCAGAACTCAACTCGGGCAATGGATCTACCAACTTGGCATGTCGGACACTCACCTCGCCGGCGGCAGCCACACCCACCCCCACCTGCAAGGGCGACCGCAGGGCCGCGCACCGCGCCAGCTCGGACGCAGACACCGCGTCGTCACCCGAAAATACGGTGTACGGAACACCTTCTTCCTCGATGCCGGCCAGCACCTGCCGCTCGACTTCGCGCTCACCTGAACTCATCACCACGATCACCGGAGGGTCGGGCTGCCCGCCGCTACGCGTCAACATCCACCTCCACCGTCCGGGCGTAGGAGGCCACCAGACCCGTGGCGACGGCATTGCGCGGCCCTTCGGAGCCACGGACATTTCCTGTACCGCAGACGATTCCGTACGGGGCCAGGGCGTCGGCGATGAGCTCGGGAATCTCGAAGTCCAGCGCACATCCGCCGAGCAGCACCACGAAGGAGATCTGACGCAGGTCCCCGCCGGGCGCGATCGCGCGGAGCGCGCGCAGCGCGTTGACGACGAAGACGCGTTCCTTGGCCGCGCGCCGCACCAGCCTGATCCGATCCATCGAGTGCCGGGTCGGGATCGCGGTCATTCCGAACTCACCCAGCGTCACGACCCTGGCGAAAGAGGCAGCGGGTAACGGCTTCTCGAAAAACGACACGGTGCCGTTCTCGAGCCGCACATGAAAGAAACTCTCTGCCTTGCCCAGCGGGAACCGTTTGATCTCCTCGGCCAGTTCCAGGTTGTCCAAACCCAACTCGGCGTCGATCAGCTTGGTGACCAGATCACCGGCGCCGGCCAGGTGCACAGTTTCGACCCGGCTGTCCATCTCGATCAGTGCGGCGTCGGTGGATCCACCACCCAGGTCCAACACCACGAGCGGCTTCTCGGTCCCGGGCGTGGTCAGCGCACCCAGGACCGCCATCTCCGCCTCGACACCACCGACCGACACCTGCACACCGTCGGCTCCGGACGCCAGCAACCGGTTGCGAACCTCGTCGGCCACCGCCCGCATGCCGCTTTCTCTGGTCCGCACCATGGCTGCCAGGGCCACCGCATTCTCCAACGCCACCTCACCGGCGACGCCACCGCGAACCTCTTGCGGCACAAAGGTGTCCACTGCCAGCAGATCCCGAATCCGGACATCTGCGATGGCGTGACCCGACAGCTCGGCCATGCTCTCGCGTACGTTGGCGATCATCCCCCCGGCATTGGTGCCCGCCTCACCGGCGACATCCGTCAGCGGAGCGACCCGCTCGACTGCGGTCATGATCTCCAGCGCCCCACGGGACACGTCGACCGACGCCCGTTTGTGTGCGCCGGCCAACTCGAGCGATCCGGCCGGGATGGTCCGATCCGCGACATCACCGGCCGGGGTGCGCACCACGACCGCCGAACGGTTCCCCGTCAACGCCCGCGCCACCGGCGACACCACCTTGGTCGCCGGTGCATCGAGGCCGAAGATCGTCGCCAGGCCATAGGCATTGGACAGCGTCCGGATCGACATCCCGGGTGCGGCCACCTCCACCGCCGCCAGCATGCCCAGCGGCACCGCGTCGATGCGCGACACCTCGTCGATCACCGGGATCACCGAGTCGAGCCGGTTGGCCACCAGCACGGCGTCGTCGTTGGCCAGAATCGCCCCCGACACCCGCACGCCGCGGACCGAGGCCGCGTTGATCGCGCGGGCGGCCACCTCGAAGTCGACGTCGCGGGGCACCACCACGATCACCTCGGTGTCACAAGCAGTTTGGGCCAGGCTCGCGAATGCGACAGTGACCCCCACCCCGAGTCCGCGGCCACCCGGCGTCCGCGGATCGTGGCCGATCATCGTCGATTCGGTGATGATGGTCTCGGTGATGGTTTCCATCGCCATGCCGCTGATCACCGGGGTGGCCTCATTCAGCAGAACGACGTCCAGCTCGGCCGGCCGGATGCCGGCCGCGTCCAACGCGCGCAGCACCGCCTGGGTCACCCCATCGGCATTGCGGGGGGTGCCCTTGACGCCCGTCGTGGGCGTCAGGGCAGCACCGCAGAAGCGCACCGACCCGTCGGATGCGACGACCGCGGCACTCGCCTCGGTCGTCGAGTTGCCGATGTCGACACCGACAACGCTCACCGCCATCAGGTCCCCAGTGCCTCGGAGGTGGGCTCGGCGAACTGCGGGGTCACCTCGACAGGCCGGGCCTGCTTACGGATCTGCTCGGTCTCCTTCAGGTGCAGCAGCGCCGCCTTGGCCTGCCAGCGTGGGCGGGCCATCTGATCGTTGAGCGTCGGAACCGGCTCGGGTGATTCGCCTTTGGCGTACTGGGCGGCGTTCGACCCGATCTGGCGGTAGGTCTGAAGAGTCATCAGCGGGCTCTGCGGGAACAACTCCAGGCTCGACAACCGCGGCAGGTCACGCTGGTGGATCATCGACGTGCCGCGAGAGAGGATGCCGATACCGATACCCGACCCGCTCAACCTGGCCGCAGCGTGTGCGACGACCGCGAGGTCACTGCTGTGCCGGACCCGGATACACCGCGCCGCCACCTCCTGCTCCTCGATGCCGGCCAGGATCTGCCGGATCACGTCGGCATGGGGCAGACCGACGATGGTCTGGCTGAAGAAGTCGGCGAAGGCCGGTGATATTGCCAATACCACCTCGTCAGAGCGGGTTCCGGCAGCCGCGGTGGTGTCACCGGTGAAAGTGATTGTCCGGTCTGCCATGTCACTGGACCTCCTGCTCGGGGTTCTCGGCGCTGGTCACGTGACGCAGCCGCTTCATCTCCTCCCAGCGATCGCCCGACGGGCGGTAGCCCGTTCCCGGGCCCGCGTAGTCATTGCGGTCGTTGACCGCCGACAACGGCGTCAGGTCACGGGTCATGATCGCCGAGGTCTGCAGCAGATCACCGGAAACCCGTTGCCGCAGTACCGCCAGCAGGTTTTCGGCGACATCGGAGAAGCCGGTGGATTCCAGCGCCTTGACCAGGTCCAGCCCGGTGATGTTGCGATCCATCACCTGCTGGGCGCCCTTGAGGTCTTCCAGGACATCGCGCGGGATCAGCTCGCGGCTGCCGTGGGCATATACGGCCGTCTCGATCTCGGCATCGCTGATGGCCGGCAGGTCGAGATAGGCGAACACCGCCTGCAGCGCCTTGCCCGCCCGGCGGCGGGCCGAGAGGATCTCGGCCTCGTTCACGTGGCGCAGCCCGCCGTCGATCTGCAGATCCCGCTGGATGGTGTTGAAGTCGTCGTAGTCTTCGGCGTCCAGGTTGGACCCGGCGAACATGTCGTCATAGTTCGGCGGCGCCGAGTAGCCCGAGCAGATGAAGTCGGTGCCCGGCATCATCTGCGGCAACAACCGCGCGATCCGGCGCATCGGCGAATGCGAGAACGACTGGTCGTTGCCCGAGGCGCATTCCAGATCCAGCGCCGAGGCGATCAGGTTCTCGGCAGCCACAGCCCGGATGCCGGCCGGCACTGCGCCGGGCACTCCGATGCACGAGATCGAACCGTTCTGCAACCCTTGTACGCCTGCACCTTTGGCCACCAGGATGCAGCGGATCTCCAGGTACAGCATCGAGCGGCCCTCGGCGTTGCCCATCTGTACCTCAGAGCCGGTGCCCGAGGTGAACCGCATCTTGATCCCGCGCGACGCATAGGCGGCGGCCAGGAACGCCTTGGACCAGGGAGTGTCATCGCCGTCGACGAACACCGATTCGGTGCCGTACACCGAGATCGTCTCGGCGTAGGCGGTGATACCGCGCATGCCCAACTCCAGCTCGGTGGCCTCTTCCAGCGCGCACTGGGTCAACCTGCCGCCGACACCCACCTGGCTCCCGATCTGTTGGGCCATCGCGACCAGCGGCGCGTAACGCACCACACCCAAAGTGGTTTCCACTTCCGCGAATCCGCGTAGCGACGCCTCGGCGGCCTCACACGCCACCTGCAGTGGATTGTCCCGCGCACTCGTGCAGTGCGCCTGATTCGCCGGCGTACGACGGGCCCGCATCTTCTGGATGCCCATCATGATCTCGACGATGTTGAGCGTCTTGGCGACCTCGAGCAGCTTGGCCGGGGTGAGACCGCCGGTCACCGCGATCACCTGCTCGCGGGTCACATGGGGGTCGACCAGCATCCGGGCGATCTCTGCCGCCGGGATCGCCATCGCCTGTTCGGTGGTCGCGACGTCGATGGCGTGGTCGGCGATGAACTGGTCGATGAAGTCGAAATCGGCGCGAGCCCGGCCGTCCATCTCCACGATGACGCCGTCGGCGACCCGCACGCTCGGCGCCGGATCGAACGCGCTGTCCATGGCCACCATGCCGACTTCCGGCCATTCCTCGACGAAGCCGTCGAGGTTCACCGGCCGGTCTTCGAGGACCCTGGTGCGCTCGGACTGCCGGCGGTGGCCCGCCGCGGAATGCTGGGGCGATGCTGCTGTCACCGGTGTCTCCTATTCGCTGGTGGCCAGGATGTCGCGACGCTCGTACACGTCGGCGGCTTCACGGACGAGCCCGGCCAGCAATCCCGCGCCGTACTTCGTGTCCAATTCGTCGGCGATCGAGTCGAGCTCGGCCTTCGTCGAGGCATTCGGCCGCAACGCGTTGTAGATCTGCAACACCCGCTCATCGCTGATCGCCGTCATCTCCGCGGCCCGACGCAGGTTCGACCCGAGCTGGCGACGCCCCACCTTCTCGGCGATCTGCGCCTGCAGGCGCAAAGTCTGCGGCGTGATGCGCAGGTCCGAGGCTTCGACCTCGCCCGACATCACCGCCTCCATGGTGAGGTCGTTGATCGGCTTGCCGTTGGGTGTGAACAGCAAGTCCGTGCGATTGAGGCTCAGCGGGTAGTCCGCCGACGGATCGAGGGTCGGTTCTGTCATTCACTGCTCCAACTGATTCGGCGTGGTTCTCTATCCGCGTGCAACACAACGCGTGACAATTGTGCGCTGCATCACGTTGCATGAAGGTTGCGCTGCAGGTCAGTGCGGCTAACCTGTCCCGACGATGCACGTTCCGGGATTCAGCTCGATCGCCGCCCTCGGCGAGTTCTTTGCCCTGCCGACGGCTGAGGCGGCCGGCTGGCGGACCATCGAAACGCTGTGCGGTGACCCGGCCGTGTTGCGCGAGTACACGACGCGCACCCGGGCCGCGACCGCATCCGGCTTCGGCATCGACGCGGCCGACATCCCGGTCAAGGCAGCCGCCTCCTCCCTGCACCTGGCGATCACCGCGCGCCTGCTCTCCCCCGCCGTCGGCGCCGCGGTGTGCCTGGACGCCATCCCGTTGCTCACGCCGGATTCGGTGTTCTGGCAGCAGGATTCATCCCATCGACCACTGCTGGGATCCCGTGGGGTCGAGTGGGTGACCGAGACCGACGCGCACCGCGGCGCAGCCGTCATCGCCGAGTCGCTGATCGCAACCGTGTTGAGTCTGCTGAACGCCACGATGCGGGAGGCGGTTTCCCTGCCACCACAGGTGATGTGGGGCAACGTCGCATCGGCGGCCAACGGCGCCGTCACCGTGCTGGGCGCGACACGTCCCGACGCCGCGCCGCGCGGCCGCGAACTGGTGGCGGCACTGATCGCGATCGAGCCACTACGCGGGGCGGCAGACGTTGCGGGACAACGGTTTCGGCGACGCAACTGCTGCCTGTTCTACCAGGTACCCGGCGGCGGCTACTGCGGCGACTGCGTGCTGGTGTGACGCCTACAGGGCAGCTGCCGCGCTTCTGTCAGATTGCCGCTGCCGCGACTTCCGTCAGATTGCCGCTGCCGCGGCGGACGCCACCGCCACGTCCTGCTCCACACTCCCGGCACTGACACCGACCGCACCGACCACCACCCCGTCGACTTCCAACGGGATGCCGCCGCCGAACACCACGAGCCCGCCCGCGGTCTGTTCCAGGCCGTACAACTCACCGCCCGGCTGAACCGCCGCCATGAGCGCGCTGGTGGGCAGGTTCATCAGCACCGCGGTGCGCGCCTTGCGGATCGAGATGTCGATACTGGCCTTGATCGCACCGTCCATCCGCACGAACGCCACCAGATGACCTCCGTCATCGACCGCCGCGACGTTCATCGGCTGGCCGATCTCCTCGGCCTTGGCGACGGCGGCGTCGAGCACCTTCTGCGCGGCGGCCAGCGACAGCGATGTCATGCATGTCCCTCCAAGTAGACCGCGAACGTTGGCTTGTATGCGAGTTTTGCGGGGGGTTCGCACACAAGCCAACGTTCGGCGGTGGATCAGAAAAAGCCCTGAGCCTTGTTGGCGTAGCTCACCAACAGGTTCTTGGTCTGCTGGTAGTGGTCGAGCATCATCTTGTGGTTCTCCCGGCCGATACCGGACTGCTTGTAGCCACCGAACGCGGCATGCGCGGGGTACTGGTGGTAGCAGTTGGTCCACACCCGGCCGGCCTTGATGTCCCGGCCGGCCCGGTAGGCGGTGTTGCCGTTGCGGCTCCACACACCGGCACCGAGACCGTAGAGGGTGTCGTTGGCGATCGAGATGGCGTCGTCGTAATCCTTGAACGAGGTGACGGCGACGACGGGACCGAAGATCTCCTCCTGGAACAGCCGCATCTTGTTGTGCCCGGTGAAGATCGTCGGCGCCACATAGAAGCCGCCGCCCAGATCGCCACCCAGATCGGCCCTCTCACCACCGGTGATCAGTTGCGCACCTTCGGATTTCCCGATCTCGATGTAGGACAGGATCTTCTCCAGCTGATCGTTGGAGGCCTGCGCACCGATCATCGTCTCGGTGTCCAGCGGATCGCCCTGACGCACGGCCTTGGTGCGGATCGCGGCCAGCTCAAGGAATTCGTCGAAGATGTCGGCCTGGATCAGCGACCGCGACGGGCAGGTGCACACCTCGCCCTGGTTCAGGGCGAACATGGTGAACCCTTCCAGCGCCTTGTCCTGGAAGTCGTCGGTGGCCGCCAGCACATCAGAGAAGAAGATGTTCGGGCTCTTGCCGCCCAGCTCGAGCGTCACGGGGATCAGGTTCTGGCTGGCGTACTGCATGATCAGCCGGCCCGTGGTGGTCTCACCGGTGAAGGCGATCTTGGCGATTCGGTTGCTCGAGGCCAGCGGCTTGCCGCACTCGACGCCGAAACCGTTGACCACGTTGACCACGCCGGCAGGCAGCAGGTCACCGATCAACGACATCAGGTACAGCACCGAAACCGGTGTCTGCTCAGCGGGTTTGAGCACCACCGCGTTACCCGCGGCCAGCGCGGGCGCCAGCTTCCACACCGCCATCAGGATCGGGAAGTTCCACGGGATGATCTGTCCGACCACACCGAGCGGCTCGTGGAAGTGGTAGGCGACGGTGTCCTCGTCGATCTGCGAGAGCGAACCCTCCTGGGCGCGCAGCACTCCGGCGAAGTACCGGAAGTGATCGACCGCCAGCGGGATGTCGGCGTTCAGCGTCTCGCGGATCGGCTTGCCGTTGTCCCACGACTCGGCCAGCGCCACGGATTCGAGGTTTTCCTCGATCCGGTCGGCGATCTTGTTGAGGACGACGGCCCGCTCGGCCGGCGAGGTCTTGCCCCAGGCCGGCGCGGCGGCGTGCGCGGCGTCCAGCGCCTTCTCGACGTCGGCCTCGGTGGAGCGGGCCACCTCGCAGAACACCTGTCCCGTCACCGGAGTCGGGTTCTCGAAGTACCGGCCTTCGGCGGGAGCAACCCACTCTCCCCCGATGTAGTTGTCATAGCGGGATTCAAAGGACATCAGAGCGCTGTCGGCACCCGGACGGGCATATACAGTCATGGCACATCTCCTGCATTCGGACACGGACGTGTGTCGGTCATCACTAAAGGTAGCCAGCAGTACGTTGCAGCACAGTTGCACACGTGAAATGGCTCGCAGGCCGACGATTCAGGCCAGTTCGGAGTCGATTCCGGCGAGATGTCCGCGGGCCTGGGCCCGCGCCACCGGGTCGGCCTCGGCGTGATCGTGCAGCACTCGCCAGCCCTGACGGTCGTCGCGGCCGTCGGGCAACTCCAACCACCGCCGCAGCAATTGCACGCTGCTGCCGGCCAGCACCGCTTCACGCAGGCCGGCACGCAGCTCGGTGCGCAGGCGCGCGATCGCCGGAGACACCGACTGCGGTAACAACGCCCCCGAGTACGCCTCCAGGGCGGCCGCCACGTTCCCGGCCTGCAGCGCGTCGTACACGTCCCCCATGTCGCTGGCCACCGGGGCCAGCAATCGGTACGGCCGCGACGCGATGTACTGACCGCCGATGACCCGCCGCAGCCGCGACACCTCGGCGCGCACCGTGACGACATCGAGGTCTTTGTCATCGAGCAGCAGCGCCAGATGGTCGGCGCTCAAGCCCTCGGGATGCCGGATCAGCAACACCAGGATGTCGGCGTGACGGCCGGTCAGCACGCTGTCCTGAGGTCGGCCCTCGGCGTCGGGCACCCGCCAGCGGGGGCGGTCGGCGCCCAACACCCGCAGCCGCGCCCCCTCGTCCGTCGC
Source organism: Mycobacterium sp. GA-1841 (assembly GCF_001954135.1). GTDB lineage: Bacteria > Actinomycetota > Actinomycetes > Mycobacteriales > Mycobacteriaceae > Mycobacterium. Next base: position 56,570 of record NZ_MBEQ01000024.1, read on the forward strand.
GGGGACGACGGGTGTGGTGAGGCGCAGCAGGGCCAGCTGGTTCTCCACCGCCGCAGCGGTCGCCCGGACCAGCGCCAATGTCTGCGGCGATGCGACCTTGGAACCGCCGGTCAGATCGATGGCACCCAACAGCGCACCGGTGGCCGGGTCGTGCACCGGAACCGCGGTACAACTCCACGGATGCACGATCCGGGAGAAGTGCTCGGAGCCCAGGATCTGCAGTTCGCGGTCCAGCGCCAGCGCGGTGCCGGGCGCGTTCGTCCCGGCCGTGCGCTCGCTCCAGTCCGAGCCCGGCACGAAATTCATGGCCTCGGCCTTACGGCGCACACCATGGTCGCCCTCGACCCAGAGCAGCGTGCCGTCGGCCGCGGTGATCGCCACCAGCACTCCGGCGTCGACGGCGTCCTCGACCAGGAGCCGCCGGATCAACGGCAAGGTGGGTGCCAGGGGATGTCTCTCGCGCAGCTCGGTCAGCGCCGTCGCCGCAGCTGCCGCCCTGGCCCCGAGGTCAGGATCCACGCCGGTGGCCAGGCTGCGCTGCCAACTTTCGGCGATGATGCGGCGTACCGGCGCCGAATCCAGATAGTCGGCATCCACCCGACCCTCGATGAACAGGTCGTGGATGGCACGCACCTTCGCGGGCTGTGCCCGGGTCGACATCCGGCCTCCCGCGTTTCTCGATGCGGCCACCGCTATCACGCTCCCGGCATGGATATGGCATTGACGCGTGTCCGCCAGGATAGTTGACCTGCCGGTTGCGCGTACGCCACCGGCTGGTCACACGCCGGCGAATCGGTGAATCGCCCGACGGCCGGTATAGTGGGGTCACGGCGGCTTGCTCGTTCTGCCTTTGCCGCGATCTCGATCTCACCTTTCAGCGCCGCGGGAGTCACCCGCGCCGAGCAGAACGTCGCCTACTTTCTTCGGAGTTGTTTTTTGTCTGCCCAGACCACCTTTGCCGATCTCGGCCTGCCCGCCGAACTCGTGGCGGCGCTGGCCGCCGACGGCGTGACCACGCCGTTCCCCATCCAGGCCGCCACCCTGCCCGACTCGCTGACCGGCCGCGATGTGCTCGGCCGGGGCCGCACCGGCTCCGGTAAGACCTACGCATTCCTGCTTCCGCTGGTCGCCCGCCTGGCCACCAGCGACACCCGGCGGGCGCCGAAGCGGCCCCGCGCGCTGATCCTGGCGCCCACCCGCGAACTCGTCACCCAGATCGAGGCCTCGCTGGCCCCACTGGCGGCGGCAACCGGGCTGCGCTCGGTCAACATCTTCGGCGGTGTGGGACCCAACCCGCAGATCGCTGCCCTGCAGCGCGGGGTCGACATCGTGATCGCGTGCCCGGGGCGGCTCGAGGACCACATGCGCTCCGGCCACGTCGACCTGTCCGCGGTGGAGATCACCGTGCTCGACGAGGCCGACCACATGGCCGATCTCGGCTTCCTGCCCGGGGTGAAGCGACTGCTGGACCGCACGCCGAAGAACTGTCAGCGGCTGCTGTTCTCGGCCACCCTGGACGCCGGAGTGGATGTCCTGGTGGACCGCTACCTGCATGAGCCGGTGGTGCACAGCGTGGACTCCGCGCAGTCGCCGGTGACCGCGATGGTGCACCACGTGCTGCACGTGGACAATTCGACGCGGATCAACGTGGTCGCCGACCTGGCCGCCGCACCGGGACGCACCATCGTCTTCGCCCGCACCAAATACGGCGCGAAAAACCTCACCCGTCAACTCAATTCACGCGGTATCGCGGCAGTTGAGTTGCACGGCAACCTGTCCCAGAACGCGCGTACCCGCAACCTGACGGCGTTCTCCGACGGATCGGCGGCCGTGCTGGTCGCCACCGACATCGCCGCCCGCGGGATCCACGTCGACGATGTCAGCCTCGTCGTGCACGCCGACCCGCCGGTCGAGCACAAGGCCTATCTGCATCGGTCCGGCCGCACCGCCCGTGCGGGCAACGAGGGCACCGTGGTGACGATCATGCACGACGCCCAGGTCTCCGACGTGCGCAGCCTGACGCGCAAGGCCGGGGTCAAGCCCACCATCACCCGGGTGAAGGGCACCGACCATCCGGTGCTTCGTGAAATTGCGCCCGGGGAACGGGTTTTCGGTGATCCGATCCGCCCAGAACCGGCTGCGCAGCCCGCTCAGGCGCCGCGCCGCCAGGGCAACAAGTCCGGGCAGCCCGGCAAGTCCGGTCAGCAGCAGCGTCGCAACCGGCCCAGCGGCGGCAATCGCACCGGCGCCGCCCCGGCCCGCTCCGGCTCCGGCGGTCACCAGCGCGGCGGGCCACGACGCCCTCGCCGGGCCGGCGACGCCAGCTCAAGCCGCTAGAGCCAGAAAGTGTGCGGTCCCGCTCGCCTCTCCATGTCGAACGGGACCGCACCGGCTTCAGAGTCCCCAGGCGTTGGCCGCGCCGCGATCGGTGGCGGCCACGTCATCCGCACCGTCACGCACCGCATTGCCCAGGGCGAACAGGATCTCGTTGAGGGCGGCCGCGGCCTGGTTCCACCGGTCTTGTTCGACGGCATAGGCCTGTGCGGCCTCGCGCGTCCAGACCTGTTGCAGCGGCGCGATCTGCGCCCGCAGCTCGTCCAGGGCGGCGTTGAACCGGCTGGACGTGGTGTGGATTTCCTGGCGGACCGTGTACTCGATCTCGCCGAAGTCGTACGACAGTACGTTGCTCATCGCCAGATCCCCTCAGATACCGTCGCCGACGGCACCGAGCCACTGCGCGTGGGTGTCGGTGGCCGCGCGCAACGTGCGTTCGTTGGCGCGGATGGTCTCGGCGATCCGGCCCAACGTGGTGTGCAAGGTCAGTGATTCGCTGTTCCACCGATCGACCACATCCCGGAACCGAGTTGCCGCCACCCCACCCCACACTGACGGCGGCACACTGCTCATCCTCCCGATGAACGTCGCAAGCATGGCGCGGACATCGTCGTTGAGTACGTCGATCCGGCCGGCCACGCTCGTCATCACGTCGAAGTCGGTGCCCAACGGCCCGGTCAGTCCTGGTGGCATGTGTCCTGCCCTTCCGGTCTTGTCTTGCGGGATATAACAATTCGACGCAGCACAGCCCGGTTTGGTTCCATCTGATTTCTACCGCACCGCATGTGCCGACCGGGTGGCCGCCTCACACGCGGATCGGACCGCCGCACCGTCACCCGGCGGGCTCTGGCAGCCGACCGCGATCCGCACCGGACCGTCGACGAACACGGCCCATCGGATCTCCCGACCGGACCGAACTTCCCGATACCCCACCACCGGTCGTCCGGCGATGACCACCGTGGGATCGAAGTCGACGAAGACACCCGCGGGCTGGCCTTGCAGTGCCTCACGGAGAGTGTCCGCCACCGCGCCGTCACCGACCGCGGACTGGGTCAGATGGATCATCACCTCCGGATCGGCCGGCGAAATGACCTGCAGCCGAGCTGATCCCGGGCCGTCGACGATCCGCTGCACCGTCCATCCGGTCGGTACCTGGATCCCGACGCCGCCCTCGACCAGAAGCGTCATCGCCGGGCCGTGCCGGTCTTGAGCGGCCAAGGTGAGACCGCCGAGCACCACGGCCACCGCGACGGCCGCCATGATCGCCGGCCCAATTCGGGGCCTGCGCCCACCGACAGGTTCGCTTACCGGGGTGATCGCCGCGGTGAGCGCGCGGTGCCAGGTGCGCGTATCGGCGGACGTGACGACCATCCCTGCGGCACGCAGTGCAGCCGCCACGGCAGGACCCAGAACGTCGGCCGCGGCCACCTCCGGTGGTGCGTCGACGATCACCTGACCTGCGCCGCTTCCGACGGCCATCACCGCCCGCACAATTGCTTCCGGGGCGACGTCGCCACCACCGTCGATGTGGCGCGCCACGGTCAGCGGAACGACGTCGGCCTCGACACCCGAGACCACCACGAGTTCGTCGGCGATCTCCACCACCGGACAGCACGCGTCGGTCAGCGACCGCCGCAGGGCCTGAAACCGCTGTATGACAACCACTTCGGCGCCTGAGGTCTCGGCCACGGCGGCCACCCTCCGGCACTGGTCGACAGTCCACCAGGTCGGACAGACCAGCGTGACGTGCAGCGCTCCGCCGCCCACCGCATCGAGGATCTCGACCCACAACTGCGTCACCGCCACCGGCTCGTCATCGATCAGGACGGTGTCGTCGTCGATACCGGCCACCGCGGTTCTGGCGTGCACAGCCGATACCGGCCGCGGGCCGCGCACCGTCACCGGCCCCGCCTCGACGACCGTCGTCACCATGACTCGGCCCCGACGGGCATCGCAACCTGAACCAGTTGATCGGGTGCTCCACGGGTGATCAAGCAGCCGCGACCGGGGGGAAGGCGAACCGGGCGGGCCGATCCCCACAGCGCGCCCTCGTCGGGGCCGGCGCTCATCATCAGTCCCATCCCGCCGAGGTCTTTGACCGCCGCCAGGACCGGATCGAACATGGCCCGAGCCGCACCGCCCGAGCGACGGGCCACCATCAGGTGCACACCGAGATCGCGGGCGTACGGGAGAACACTCGTCAACGGCGACAGCGGATTCGCGGCGCCGGCGACCACCAGGTCGTAATCGTCGACCACGATGTAGAACTCGGGGCCGGTCCACCAGGATCGGTCGCGAAGCGCCCGCTGGGTCACGTCTGTCCCGGGCATCCGGCTGCGCACAATGTCGAGCACTGCCGGCAGCGCGGCGTCGAGCGCCCCGGCGGAGGCGGCGTATCCGGCCAGATGCCCCGATTCCACTGCACCGAGCAAGGCCCGGCGGAAGTCCACGATGAGCAGCTGCACGTCCGCCGGGTCGTTGGCGGACACCAGATCACTGCACAGGGCACGCAGCACCGTGGATTTGCCACAGCCGGTGTCGCCGAGGATCACCAGATCGGAGTGGGCCGCGAAATCGATCAGCACCGGGGCCAGTTCACGTTCACCCAGTCCCAGTAGCACCTCGGTCGCGGGGCGGCACCGGCGCACCGGCAGCAGTTCATCGGTGCGCACCCGCGGCGGCAGCAGCCGGATTCGCGGGGCGCGGGCATCCTCGTGCTGAGCAGACAGCGTGTCAGCGGCCCGGGTCAGCGCCGCGGTGATCCCGGTCGTGCTCGGGGTACCGTCCAGCCGGGGCAACGCGACGAGCAACTCCCTGCCATCTTGGGTGAGCCCGCGTCCCGGTCGGCTTCGGCCGAGCTCGCGGGCACGCTTGCGGTCCATCTCCGATTCAGCGGGATCACCGAGTCGCAGTTCGATCCGGGTACCCAGCTGATCCTTGAACGCCGGCCGGAAATCGGCCCACCGCGACGCGGTCACCACGATGTGCACCCCGAGCGAAAGGCCCTGTACCGCAAGGGCAGTGATCGCGGGCTCCAGTGAATCGAATTCACCGCGAAAGGTCGCCCAGCCGTCGATGAACAGGAAGACGTCACCGAACGGATCCTCGACATCGCCACTGGCGCGACGCGACCGGTACTCGGCCGGGGAACTGATGCCGAGTGCGGTGAAACGGTCCTCGCGGGCGCGGACCAGCGCCTGCAACTCGGCGACCGTGCGCCGAACCAGATTCGGATCTCCCCGGCCGGCGACCGCCCCGACGTGGGGCAGTGCCTGCAGCGCGGCGAGTGCTCCGCTGCCGAAGTCCAGCCCGTAGATCTGTACATCAGCCGGGGCGTGCGACGCCGCCAGGGCGAGCGCCACGGTCATTGCGGTGGTGGACTTTCCGGACTGGGGTCCTCCGACCACCGCCACATTGCCCTGGCCTGCACTCAATTCCAGAAGAAGCCGATCACGCCGTTGCTCGAAGGGACGGTCGACGAGCCCGATCGCCACGGTGAGCGGCTCCTGGTCAGTGAACAGCACGTCGCTCAGTGGGATGGCCGCCGGCAGCGGTGGCAACCACACCTGGTGTGCCGGTGCCCCGTGCCCGCTCAACCGATCGACGACGCGCTGCAGCACGGTCGTCGTCACCAGCGGCGTCGGCGGCTGGGCGGACACCGCCCAGGACACGCTGAAGCGCCGCGGCGCTGGGATGTCACTTTCTCCGGCCCGCCGGTCCACCCGCTGCCCGACCGAGTGTGCGGCCGAGGCGAATGCGGTCTGGAATCGGATGATCTCGCCTGACGGGGTCTTGAGGTAGGCCGCTCCCGGTGTGTTGGGCAGCTCGTAGGCATCGGAGATGCCGAGCACCGACCGCGACTCGTTGGGTGAGAACGTCTTGAGGCACACCCGGTAGGACAGGTGGCTTTCCAACCCGCGCAATCTGCCCTCGTCGAGCCGCTGACTGGCCAACAACAGATGGATGCCCAGCGATCGTCCGAGCCGGCCGATCGCCACGAACAACTCCGCGAAGTCCGGGTGCTGCTGCAGAAGTTCGGAGAACTCGTCGACCACGATCAACAGGGCCGGCAGGCCGGGTAGATCGGCGCGATTCCGGTACTCGTCGATGTTCGCGAGATTCCCCGCCATCCGTAGCAGTTCCTGCCGACGGGTCATCTCGCCGGCCAGGGCGTCGGCCATCCGCGCCACGAGATGGGCCTCCTCGGCCAGGTTCGTGATCAACGCGCTGACATGGCGGGTTCGATGTAGTCCGAGAAACGTTGCGCCGCCTTTGAAATCGACCAGAACCAGGTTGAGTGCCTCGGGCGGGTGGGTGGCGATCAATCCCAGCACGAGGGTGCGTAAGAATTCCGATTTGCCGGATCCGGTGGCACCGACGCACAGTCCGTGGGGTCCCATCCCGTCGTGCGCGGCCTCTTTCAGGTCGAGGTGTACCGCGGTGCCGTCCTGGTGACGGCCGATGGGTACCCGCAGGAACCGATGGGGAGGTGGCCGGTGGACCGGCGGCACCATCCGGTCCACATCGTCGATACCGATCAGCGTCGGCCAACCGGACGAGTCCGGCGCCGGTGCGGCGTGGTGGCGCGCCAGCCTACGGGCACACGTGAGGGCTTCCTTCAGCGTCAGCTGATCAGGGCGCACCGCCACCTCACCGCATCGCGGAACCTCCGCGTCGAGGTCCAGATGCAGATCGGCGCTGCCGGTTTCGGTGGCACTCCCCACCGTCAACAGGATGAGCGCACCGCCCGGGCCCGGATCGGTGACAACGGTGGAGGCGGAATCGACGATGACGATGGTGTGCACGGCCGGATCAGCGCAGGGCAGCTCGCTGAGCCGGCGGACACGCAGTGGGACAGACTCCCGATCGGCTCCGGAATGCCAATGGTGGGCAAGCCATTTCAACCAGTCCCAATACCCCGTCGCCGACGCGTCGAGAACCGCGGCGATCCGCACGTGTTGCGGGCTGTGGGCCGTCGCCAGCTGACAGATCACCGCACGCAGCAGAGCCCGAGCCGCGTCCACCGGGCCCGCCACGCCGAGATGTCCGAGCTCGCGTAGGTTCACCGTGACGGGTGCGCCTTCCACCGTCGACCGGCGTCGAAGCAGTTGCGCCAGAGCCGATGCCGTCACCGGATCCGCGTCGTGGCCCGACCGGTCATCGGCCACGACCAGACGTGTCCACAGCGGCCGCTGCCCCACCCCGATCCGCACCTCACAGAACTCCGGTGCCTCGGGGTGTCGACCCCATATCTGCTGGGCTGCAGCCAGTGTCCACAATCGGCGCGGATCGGGATGCTCCGCATGAGCTTGGAGCCACTGAACACGAGCCGTCTCGGCTGTCACGGTGTCGATCCCGTCGAGGTATCGGAAATACGCGCAACGATCCCGGTGCAGCTCGGCGGTTCCACCACCGCCCCGGAAGCTGAAGATGACGGTGCCGAGCGCCGACATCACCATCATGACCGGGAACATCATCGCGGTGGGTCCGCGCGTCGCCATGGCCCCCGAGGACACGTACACCGCGATCATGCCGGCCATCGCCACCACCATCACGATCGGGAACACCCTGGTCAACGGGTTGACCGGTGAACGACGAGGTAGCGTCGGCGGGGCATCGACCACCAGCTGAGCCGGCGGTCTGCACGTGGGTTCCATCGACGTTTGGACGCACGCCGGCCGTATTCGGTTCCCTTTTGCGGCCCGAAAAATTCGTGTGCGAGGGCGGGCGCCGGGTCGGATACCGTGACAGGTGTCGGCGTCAACCGGGGGGTGATGCGATGCCGGACTCGTTGTGTCACGTATCGATTCACTGCGGATCGTCGATCGGCTCGTCGGGCGCGGCCGATTCCGGGGACACCGTCGACCTGTCCCTGCCCAGGGGATTGACCGTCGGCGAGTTGCTGCCCTGGATTGTCGATATCGTCAACACAGGCGATCGCACGCCGAGACGATGGAGCCTGATGCTCGTGGGGGGATATCACCTGGATGAGTCGGCGACGCTGACGCAGAACGGGATTCACGATGGCGATCTGCTCGTCTTGGCGGGAGTCGATGAGCACCCGGCGCCGAATCGGACACTGGTCACGGCGCTGAGCACGCGCCCGCCCGAGGACGAAATCCCCACCACCGTTCGTATGATGGGTTGCCTCTGGGCCTGTGCGGTCGGCATCAGCGCGGCGCTGTGGGCCGGTGTCGACAGCCACGGCTGGGGCCGCGTCACCACCGCCGCGGTCATCGCTGTCGCCGTGGGTGCGGTGACCATGGCGGCGCACCGTTTCGGCCTCGATCGATCGCTGGTCACCGTGGTGGACGTCGTCGCCGTGGGTTCTGCCGCGATCCTGGGATTCCTCGTGGTTCCGGGCGGGCCCGCCGCGGCGAACATCTTTCTGGCTGCCATGGCCGCCGGTTCACTCGGCGCCGTCCTGCTCCGGTTGCCGGAGCGTGACAAGGAGATCCTGATCGCGGTGGTGACCGCCGCCGGGTTGATCGCCGTTGCGACTGCGGGCGCGGTGTTGTGGACCTTGACCACAACCGCATCGGGCGCGGTGCTCAGCGCACTCGGCATCGGCTTGTTACCACTGGCGCCGCGGCTGTCCATCGCACTTGCCGGTCTGACACCCGCGGTTCCTGATTCCGGACCAGAAGACCACGCTGTCACCAGTTTTGACGTCGATGCCCGGGCCCATGACGGACACCGCTACCTGGTCGGACTGATCCTCGGTTGTTCGACCACCGCCGCCCTGGGCACGGTCATCCTCGTGGTCGCCGGGTTACGGCAGGTGAGCGCAGTCGAGGTGGCCTTCGCCCTGTCTGTCGGCCTGGTCCTGCTGCTGCGTACGCGCACCTACGCATCCGGACGCTGCCGCACTGGATCCGTCTTCAGTGGATTCTGTTGTCTCAGCGCAGCTTTCACGCTAATGGTGGCCTGGCTGCCGGAGTATGGCGGTTGGGCCGGAGCGTTGGCCGTGGGCGCCGGACTCGCCGGGCTCTGGCCGCTCAGGTTCGGCACGCCGGTAGCCGCCCGGCTGGCCGATGCAGCGGAATACGGTGCGCTGGCCGCGGTCGTACCGCTGGCCTGCTGGCTCGCCGGGGCCTTCGATGCCATCCGTGACATGGGGTTGTGGTGAACAGCGCGGGCCGATTGATCGCCGCTCTGGTGGCCGGGGTTCCGCTGGCGACGATCACCCCGGCCTATGCAGTTGGGCCCACCGCTGTTGGGGCCGCAGCTGTCGGGCCCGCAACCGTCGTCCCACCGGCCGTCGATTCCACCTTGCTCCCCCGGCCCGCACCGCCGGGGCCCGCGCAGCGGACCGAACAACGCCGGCCGTGTTACCGATCCGACGCCGAGAACACCAAGTCCATCGGGACGCCGCTTGATCTGGACTCGGTGTGGCCGCTGTCGAGAGGTGAGGGTCAGACGATCGCCGTGATCGACACCGGCGTCGCCCGGCATCGACTTCTTCCGCACCTGGTCGGCGGTGGCGACTACGTGTCACGCGGCGACGGCACCTCTGATTGCGACGGCCATGGCACCATCGTCGCCGGAATCGCCGGTGCCGCAAAAGACAACGGCTTCAGTGGGGTGGCGCCCGAGGCGGTGATCCTGGCGATCCGCCAGTCGAGCAACAAGTTCACTCCGGCCGGCGGATCGACCGGGGTGGGCGACGTCGAGACCTTGGCGATGGCCGTGCGCACGGCCGCCGACCTCGGCGCCACCGTCATCAACATCTCGTCTCCGGCATGTGTCGCCGCCGATGCCGCACCCGATGACCGGGCACTCGGGGCGGCACTGGAATACGCCGTCGAGGAACGAAATGTCGTGGTGGTCACCGCCGCCGGAAACGTCGGAGCCGGCTGTACCCAGCAGGACACCCCAACCGGACCCAGCAGCCAGCCCGACTGGGACGGTGTGCGTTCGGTGTCGAGTCCAGGCTGGTACGACGATCTGGTGCTGTGCGTCGGATCGGTCGGAAGCGACGGCGCCGCTTCGGATTTCAGCCTGGCCGGCCCATGGGTCGATGTAGCCGCTCCGGGTGAGAACCTGATTTCCCTGCATCCCGACGGTGCGCACCTGATCGACACCATCGGTCGGCACTCGCCGATCTCGGGCACCAATTACGCCGCTCCGGTGGTGGCCGGGATCGTCGCACTGGTGCGCGCCCGCTTCCCTCGACTGAGCGCGCGGGAGGTGATGCGCCGCATCGAAGACACCGCCCGCACCCCGGCCGATGGCTGGAATCCGTTTGTCGGGCATGGTGTGGTCGACGCGTTGGCCGCGGTCAGCGGTGGTGGCGCATCGGGTCCGGCCGCACCACTGGCGCGGGTTTCGGTCGCCCCCGCCATCCCGGCCCCGATCGATTCCCGGGCGCGGCGTATCGCGTTCGGCGGCGGCGCGGTGTGTCTGGGCCTCACCGTCCTGACGGCACTGGCGTTCTCGGCCGGCCGGTTACGCCGGCGCCGCGGGTAGCCCGGACAGCGAATCCCGCACCAACGAGGCCGCTTCGCGGTTCAGTTCGGGCCCCCGCGGCAGCATCGCCACCATCGGCCAGGGCGCCGGTATCGGCGTAGTGCCTACGCCCAACACCTCGGCAGTTGCCCCGTCGCGGACTCCGAACAGCACGCCGAGGTCGTCGAGCAGATACAGCGGGCCAGTGAAGCCGCCCGCGCCGTCGTCTCCCGTGACACCGGTGGCCTGCAGCAGCACGCTGCGCCCGGCCGGGATATGGCTGCGGTCGATGTTCGGGCCGTCGCCGTCGGCCTGCGCCAGTTGAACGCTGCCCTCGGGCAGGGAATCTGCCACGGCCACCGCGGTATTCGTGTCCGGATCGGATCGTCGGGAATTCCAGCGGGCACAGATCACCGCTCGTGCACCCGGCAGCACCCGCTCCGGGAACCGGCCCACCGCCAGGCTGTCGGCGACCGGCACCGCGGCCACCACGTCGGCGGCGACGACCGGTGGTTCGGCATCGGGCTGCGCCACGCTGAATCGGATGACGTCGGCGGCCACCCGGCCGAGACGTTGCAGCCCGTCGGTGAGCACCACGTAGTACTCGGCCGGGCCGGCGCGCATCACGCGGATCACGGTGCCGACGGGCAGACTGCCCAGCGCAGCCGGCCCGGGTGTGCCCGCGCCGGGAATCGACGGTGCCCGCAGGGCCGGGACTTCGGGTGCCGAGTCCAGCAGGGCTTGCGAAATCGGTTGAGCCGTCACCTGTTCGAGGTGAAGTGCGCGCACCACCGCGATATCGCGCAGGTCGACCCGAGCCCGGCGACCATCGGCCAGCAGGTAGGTGGGCGCGCCCGGGGCACGTGCCGACACCAACAGCGCCTGACCCTCGGGCAGCGGTGCGATCTCCTGTCCGGCCAGCAGCACGGTCTCGGCGGACTTTCTGACATCGCAGATGGCCCACACTGATTCGTCGAGGCGCAGTGGCGGGCCGAGATGAGCGGGCGCACCGGGGATCCCGACCAGCGGACCACGGCGAAGCTTCGCCAGGGCGGAGTCGTCGACCACCACCGGGTCCGCCGGTGCGCCGACGACGAGCCGGGCCGAGGACAGGTTCAGCGCGGGATGTACGACGTCGTCGATCCGGACGTAAAGCGCCCCGGTCTCCCGCGCCATCAGGATCGGCGCATCGCGCGGCGCCGCACCCGGACGCACCACGGCAATCACCGCGCACACCGCGACCGCGACGGCCGCCAGCACGCAGCCGGTGCCATAGGCCACGGCCTGTGCGCGCAACGGATCGTCGAGCATCGCGGCGTCACCGCGCACCAGGGCATGCGCCAGGCGCCGCATGAGAAATCGATGCCCGCTGAGCTGTAACCGAGTGGCCGATCGCCGTGCCATATGTCCCCCGTGCGCAACCCTAACCCGGGGCGGGACACCACGATTGCGCCGATTTCGACGCTTGGTCAGTCGGTGCGTTGCCGTTGCCGGTAGGCCGCGACATGCTGCCGGTTACCGCAGTTCCCGGTGTCGCAGAAAATGCGGGACCGGTTGCGCGACAGATCGGTCAACACCGCCTCACAGTCGGGCGCGGCACAGATCTTGAGCCGACGGAGTTCACCACCGCGGATCAGATCGGCCAGCGCCATCGCCATCTCGGCGCCCATGCGCTGCGCCAGCGGGTCATCGGCCGAGGCCAGGTGCAGGTGCCATTCCGGCATCTCCTGGTGTCGGGTCAGCCAGGGCGCGGCCTTGGTGTCACTGAGCAAGGCGTTGACCCGACGGACCGTCTCCTCTTCGTCGTCGGCCACCGCCCAGATCTCCCCGATCCGGATGCGCAGCGCGCGCACGGCCGCCAACTCGGCCTCGTCGCGGTCGCGCCGCCCGGTCCACCCGAATTCATCGAGATAGGCGCTCAGCGCGGCCTGGTCGGTGAGCGTCTCGCCCGCCACCCGGTCGCTGTTGACCAGCACCATCGCCGCCCGGAGCGTGAGCTCGGTGTCATACGTGAAAAGCATTTGACTCGTGACTCTCTGTCGCCGTAGCGTCAACCCTACTGTCACTACCATAGCGACTTTTACTCATGACATGACCCCGGGGAGGTGTACCGATGACCGCCGAGATCCAGCTCGACCGCACGACTGCCGACAACCACTTCCGGCCGGGACTGATGTTCGCCGTCAGTTCCGCACTGGCATTCGCGGCATCGGGCCCGTTCGCCAAAGCCCTGATGGAGTCCGGCTGGAGCCCCACCGCAGCCGTCACGGCCCGGCTCGCCGGCGGCGCGCTGATGATGGCGGCCTTCGCGTGCCTCGTGCGGCCCGGTTGGCTCCGCGAGGTGCGTGTCCATGCCCGTACCGTCGTCGCCTACGGCGCCTTCCCCATCGCCGGCGCCCAACTCTGCTACTACAACGCCGTGGCCCACCTGTCGGTCGGCGTGGCACTGCTACTCGAATACACCGCGCCGGTCCTGGTCGTCGGCTGGATGTGGGCCACCACACGGCGCCGCCCGGGCGCGATGACCTTCGGCGGGGTGGCCCTGGCGATCACCGGAATCATCCTGGTGCTCGACGTGTTCAGCGGCGCCCACATCAACCTGATCGGGGTCGGCTGGGGCCTGGCCGCCGCGGTGTGCGCCGCCTGCTACTTCCTGATGTCCAACCGGGTCAGCACCGACGGCGACGGACTCAATCCGATCAGCCTGGCCGCCGGCGGCCTCATCGTCGGGACCGCGGCAGTGTCGCTGCTCGGCCTCAGCGGTGTGATGCCGCTGACCTTCACCGCCAACGCGGTGACGCTCGCCGGACACGCAACTGCCTGGCTCGTACCGGTGATCGCGCTCGGCCTGATTCCCACGGCGCTGGCCTACACCCTGGGGATTCTCGGTATCGCCCGACTCAAGCCGCGCTTCGCCTCACTGGTCGGGCTCTCGGAGGTACTGTTCGCGGTCCTGATCGCCTGGGTCATGCTCGGCGAGGCCATCTCGGTGCGTCAGGCGATCGGGGGTGCCGTGGTGCTGATCGGCCTCGCACTCGCCCGCCACGGCGACCGTGGTGAGGAAACGATTAGCCGTGGCTAACCATTCTGTGTGACTATGGCGGTCGTGACTTTTCTGTGGAAGCCGTTCCGGCTGGCCGCCATGGTCTCAGCCATCGTCTGCGCAGGTGCCCTGGCCACCGTCTCCTCCCCGAGCATCCCGACCGCCGCCGCTGAGCCCTGCTCCGATGTCGAGTTGATCTTCGGGCGTGGCACCAGCGAGCCGCCCGGGATCGGACGCGTGGGACAGGCCCTCGCCGACGCACTGCAGGCCCAGCTCGGCGGTCGCACCGTGAGCACCTACGGCGTCAACTACCCGGCCACCTACGACTTCATGGCCGCGGCCGACGGCGCCACCGACGCCACCAACCGCGTCGCCACCCTGGCCGAGCAGTGCCCCTCCACCCGCGTGGTGCTGGGCGGCTACTCGCAGGGCGCCGCGATCGTCGACATGCTGATCGGCGTACCGCCGCTGGGCAACAAGGTCGGCGAGGTCGGCTCGGCCCCGCCGCTGCCCGCGAACCTGAACAAGAACGTCGCCGCGGTCGCGGTGTTCGGGAACCCGTCGGCCAAGTTCGGCATCCCGGTGACCTCCAGCCAGTTCGGCGGCCGTGCGATCGACCTGTGCAGCGACGGTGATCCGATCTGTTCGGGCGGCCGGAACCCGTTCGCGCACACGCATTACGAGAGCTCGCCGTTCATTCAGCAGGCTGCCGGGTTCATCGCCGGATTGGTGTGACGGGCCGGCCTGAGCGGCAGACGTTACGATTCGGTGTGGCCATTGACCTTGTTCGTCGCTGCACCGGATTCCTGGCGGCGGCACTGACCGCCGCTGTTGCTGTCGTCGCGCCCGTGGTGATATCCGCGCCCACCGGGACTCTCGCGGTGGCGGCGGCGGACTGCCCCGACATCGAGGTGGTCTTCGCCCGCGGCACCAATGACACCCCCGGGCTCGGCCGGATCGGCAACGCGTTCGTCAGTTCGCTGCGCAACAAGGTCGGCGGTCGTTCGGTGGGCGCCTACGCGGTGAACTATCCGGCCAGCTTCGACTTCCTGGCTGCGGCGGGTGGCGCCAACGACGCCAGCGGCCACATCCAGTGGATGGTCGACAACTGCCCCGACACCCGACTGGTGCTGGGCGGCTACTCGCAGGGCGCCGCGGTCATCGATGTCATCGCGGCCGTCCCGTTCCCGGCCGTCGGCTTCACCGCGCCGTTGCCGCCGAACGTCCCCGAGCACGTCGCGGCCGTCGCGGTCTTCGGGAACCCGTCGGCCAAACTCGGTCTGCCGCTGACCGCCAGCCCGGTGTACGGATCCCGGGCGATCGACCTGTGCAACCCCGGCGACCCGATCTGCGGCGACGGGGACAGCGTTGCGGCGCACCGCGCCTACGAAGGCCCGGCCAACGACGCCGCGAACTTCGTCGCCGGCCTGCTGTAGCCCGCGTCCGCTACGATCGCTTAGGTGGTCAAACTTTCCGGTGGCCGACGACTTCGGCGATGGATCTCTGTAGGCGCCGTCCTGGCGGCGGTCGCGACCGCCCTGCCGGTCACCTCGGCGGTGTTTCCGGGCTCGCTGGCCGTGGCCGGCGCGGCGCCGTGTCCCCCGGTCGAGGTGGTCTTCGCCCGCGGCCGGACCGAGCCGGCCGGCGTCGGCACGCTGGGCAACGCCTTCGTCAATGCCCTGCGCTCGCGGGTCGACAAGAACATCGGCGTCTATGCCGTGAAGTACCCGGCCGACACCGAGGTCGACATCGGCGCGAACGACATGAGCGGCCACATCCAGTACATGATGAACAACTGCCCGGACACCCGCTTGGTGATCGGCGGCTACTCGTTGGGCGCCGCGGTCGCCGATGTGGTGCTGGCCGTTCCGTTCACCGGCTTCGGGTTCAAGACTCCGCTGCCGGCCGGCGCCGACTCACACATCGCCGCGGTCGCGCTGTTCGGCAACGGCGCCGCGTGGGTGGGGCCCATCAGCAACTTCAGCCCGATCTACGCAGACCGGACCATCGAGCTGTGCCATGGCGCCGACCCGATCTGCAACCCGGCCGATCCCAACACCTGGAAGAACAACTGGCCCGATCATCTGGCCGGCGCGTACATCGACGGTGGAATGGTCAACCAGGCCGCGGACTTCGTGGCGGGCAAGCTCTGACCTGAAGTCGTCGGTGGGCCCGGCGACGCTGGGCCCATGAATCAACCGTTCCTGGGTAGCCAGGCGCTGCACGCCGGCGCACCGGCCGAGGTGGTGCGCACCAGTCGTCGAGCCCCGGCGACCGGCGAGCTGAGCCGGCCCGATATCCGCTTCAAAACACTGTGACGAACGTGCCGGATACCGCGCCCCACCGCCGTCGGATTCAACGAGAACATACACAGTCGTCGCAGTGTCTGAAACGGTATACGCAGCGGGGCCAGGCGGTTGCCGTCAGACATCACAGCGTGCGCAGGTCCCTGGTGACAACGTTGCGGGCGGCCATTTCGTCATCGGGCGGATAGTCGACCTGCACCAGCGTGAGCCCACGGGCCGGCGCGGCGGCGAAATCACTGGACCGGCTGGTCTCGCCCAACAGTCCGGCGGTCCAGTCCGGCGAACGCCGGCCCTCCCCCACCGCCAGCATCGCACCGATCAGCGAGCGAACCATGTTCCAGCAGAACGCATCCGCGGTGACGTGGGCGGTGACGTAGTGGCCGTCACGCACCCAGTCCAGCCGCTGCAGGTCGCGAATCGTGGTCGCCCCGGGGCGATGCCGACAGAAGGCCGCAAAGTCGTTGAGGCCCACCAACTCTCTCGACGCAGCAGTCATCGCCTCAAGGTTCAACGGCTTGGACCACGGTGTGACGAACCGCGCTTCGGCCGGCTCGACGCCATAGGGAGCCAGGCTCAGCCGGTAGGTGTAGTGGCGACGCAATGCCGAGAACCGGGCGTCGAAACCGGCTGGCGCCCGGACAATCTCGCGCACTCGGACATCGGTGGGCAGCAGCCGGGCCAGCCGGCGCACCAACGGGGCGAACTCGGCATCGCCGGGACGTGTGGTCCGGGGGTAGGCATGAGCGACGGCGTCGACCGGAATGTCGACGTGGGCAACCTGGCCGGTGGCGTGCACCCCGGTATCGGTGCGGCCCGCGGTCCGGGTCACCACCGGGGTGCGGAACACGGTCGAGAGCCCTTCGTCGATCACCCCGGCCACCGTGCGCTGGCCGGCCTGCACCGCCCAGCCCGCGAAATCGGTGCCGTCGTAGGCAACGTCAAGGCGAAGACGAACAAACCCGCCACCGGATGCGATGGCGGGTTTGTCCACTTCGTTGCTACTTGGCTTCGTCGGCCTTGTCCTCCGTCGGAGCCTCGGCGGCCTCCTCGGCTGCGGTCTCTTCGGCTGCGGTCTCTTCGACCGCGTCCTCAGCCGGAGCCTCGGCCTCTTCAGCCTTGGTCTCTTCAGCCTTGGCCTGTGCGGCGGCGACGCGACGAGCGCGGTCCGCTTCGGAGGTCACGGTCTTCTCCCGCACCAGCTCGATGACCGCCATGGGAGCGTTGTCGCCCTTACGGTTCTCGACCTTGATGATGCGGGTGTAGCCACCGTTGCGGTCGGCGAAGTGCGGGCCGATCTCGGCGAACAGAGCGTGCACGACGTCCTTGTCGCGGATCTTCTTCATCACCTCGCGCCGGTTGTGCAGCTCACCCTTCTTGGCGTGGGTGATCAGCTTCTCGGCGTACGGACGCAACGCCCGGGCCTTCGGCTCGGTCGTCTTGATCCGGCCGTGCTCGAACAGCGACGTGGCCAGGTTGGCCAGGAGCGCCTTCTGGTGTGAGGACGACCCGCCGAGGCGAGGACCCTTGGTGGGTTTGGGCATTGCGACTATCTCCTAAATGGGGCCGGCCCCCGTATCAGGTAGGACCGGGACGGATTTCTTTAGAGCTGTTCGGTCTCGGCGTAGTCCTGGGTGTCATCCAGGTCGTAGCCGCCGGCGTCCGCGGTCCAGGTGCCGGTCGCGGCGTCGTAGCCGGCGACCTCGGACGGATCGAACGTGGCCGGGCTGTCCTTGAGCGAGAGACCGAGCTGGTGCAGCTTGATCTTGACCTCGTCGATGGACTTCTGGCCGAAGTTGCGGATGTCCAGCAGGTCGGACTCCGTGCGGGCGACGAGCTCGCCCACCGTGTGCACACCCTCGCGCTTGAGGCAGTTGTACGAGCGGACGGTCAGGTCCAGGTCATCGATCGGCAGCGCGAAGCTGGCGATGTGGTCGGCCTCGGCCGGGGACGGGCCGATCTCGATGCCCTCGGCTTCGACGTTGAGTTCCCGTGCCAGACCGAACAATTCGACCAGGGTCTTGCCGGCCGACGCCAGGGCGTCACGCGGGCTGATCGAGTTCTTGGTCTCGACGTCCAGGATCAGCTTGTCGAAGTCGGTGCGCTGCTCGACACGGGTGGCCTCCACCTTGTAGGTCACCTTCAGCACGGGGCTGTAGATGGAATCGACCGGGATACGGCCGATTTCGGCGCCCGAGGCCTTGTTCTGCACGGCCGGGACGTAGCCGCGACCGCGCTCGACGACGAGCTCGACCTCCAGCTTGCCCTTGTCGTTCAGGGTGGCGATGTGCATGTCCGGGTTGTGCACCGTCACACCGGCCGGGGGCACGATGTCACCGGCGGTGACCGCACCCGGACCCTGCTTGCGCAGGTACATGGTGACCGGCTCGTCCTCCTCGGAGGACACGACCAGGCCCTTGAGGTTCAGGATGATGTCGGTGACGTCTTCCTTCACCCCGGGGACGGTGGTGAACTCGTGCAGCACACCGTCGATGCGGATGCTGGTCACCGCTGCGCCCGGGATGGACGACAGCAGCGTGCGCCGCAGCGAGTTGCCCAGGGTGTAACCGAAACCGGGCTCCAGGGGCTCGATGACGAACTTGGAGCGGTTGTCGGCGAGGGTTTCCTCCGACAGTGTGGGTCGCTGAGAGATCAGCATTGTTTTCTTCTCCTTCTCGGCACCCGCTATTTGATGCCGTCTGGGTGTTTCCGGTCGGGCGACCGGAAACCTTTACTTCGAGTAGAACTCGACGATGAGCTGTTCGGTGAGCGGAACGTCGATCTGCGCGCGCTCGGGCAGCTGGTGGACCAGCACCCGCTGACGCTCGCCGACGACCTGCAGCCACGACGGGATCGGACGCTCACCCGCGGTCTGCCGAGACACCTCGAACGGCAGGGTGTTGAGCGACTTCTCCTTGATGTCGATGATGTCGTACTGCGACACCCGGTAGCTCGGGATGTTCACCTTGACACCATTGACGGTGAAGTGGCCGTGGCTGACCAGCTGACGGGCCATCCGGCGGGTGCGCGCCAGGCCGGCTCGGTACACCACGTTGTCCAGACGGCTCTCCAGGATCTGGAGCAGGTTCTCACCGGTCTTGCCCGACTGGCGGTTGGCCTCTTCGTAGTAGCGGCGGAACTGCTTTTCCAGCACGCCGTAGGTGAAGCGAGCCTTCTGCTTCTCCTGCAGCTGGGTGCGGTATTCGCTCTCCTTGATCCGCGCGCGGCCGTGCTGGCCGGGCGGGTAGGGGCGCTTCTCGAACGACTGATCGCCGCCGACCAGGTCGACGCCGAGACGACGCGACTTGCGGGTGGCGGGTCCGGTATAACGTGCCATTTTCTTTTATCCTCCCTAGACCCGGCGCCGCTTGGGCGGACGGCAGCCGTTGTGCGGCTGCGGAGTGACGTCGGAAATCGCGCCCACCTCGAGGCCGGCGGCCTGCAGCGAGCGGATGGCGGTCTCACGGCCCGAACCCGGACCCTTGACGAACACGTCGACCTTCTTCACGCCGTGCTCCTGCGCCTTGCGGGCGGCGTTCTCGGCGGCCAGCTGCGCGGCGAACGGGGTCGACTTACGCGAACCCTTGAAGCCGACGTGGCCCGACGATGCCCAGGCGATGACGTTGCCCTGGGGGTCGGTGATCGAGACGATCGTGTTGTTGAACGTGCTCTTGATGTGAGCGGCGCCGTGCGGGACGTTCTTCTTTTCCCGGCGACGGGTGGTCTTGCCGCGCTTGGCGCCGGCAGCCTTCTTCGGTGGTGCCATCGGTGCTTACCTAGCCTTCTTCTTGCCGGCGATGGTGCGCTTGGGGCCCTTGCGGGTACGCGCATTGGTCTTGGTCCGCTGGCCGCGCACGGGCAGGCCACGACGGTGCCTCAGGCCCTGGTAGCAGCCGATCTCGATCTTGCGGCGAATGTCGGCCTGCACCTCGCGGCGCAGGTCACCCTCAACCTTGAGGTTGCCTTCGATGTAATCGCGCAGAACGGTCACCTGATCGTCGGTCAGGTCCTTGGTGCGCATGTTCTTGTCGATGCCCGTCGCGGCGAGAATCTCGTTCGAACGGGTACGGCCGATGCCGTAGATGTAGGTCAGGGCAATCTCCATGCGCTTGTCGCGCGGAAGATCAACGCCCACGAGCCGTGCCATGTGGCGGTTTCCTTTTTCTCTGTCGGAGGTCTGGTCCCAGCCCGTTCCCGTCAGCCCCTAAGGGCTCTCAAGGGGTCCGGCCTCCGTGCCGGACGTGGATGAATGCTCATCTCGGATGAGCGGCGCTGTTACCTCTTTTTGGCGCTGACGCGCCGGGCCGCTCAGTGGTGCTGGGATTTCATCATTCAGTTGTGGTGCGATCCGTCAGTTGACGCGCGACGGTCTGCTCTTCGCGCGTCCGCTCATCGCTAGCCCTGCCGCTGCTTGTGGCGGGGATCGCTGCAGATCACCATGACCCGCCCATGCCGGCGGATCACCCTGCACTTATCGCAGATGGGCTTGACGCTCGGGTTCACCTTCACGGCTGTTTCGATCCTTCTGGCTCAATTGGTGGCGCGCGCATACATGCCACCGGGTCTCGTCGTTACTGGTCGGGCTTCTATCGGGTCACTTGTACCGGTACACGATGCGGCCCCGGGACAGGTCGTAGGGAGAGAGCTCCACCACGACGCGATCCTCGGGCAGGATGCGGATGTAGTGCTGCCGCATCTTGCCGCTGATGTGGGCCAAGACCTTGTGTCCGTTCTCCAGCTCAATGCGGAACATCGCATTGGGCAGAGGTTCGACCACGCGGCCCTCGACCTCGATGGCACCGTCTTTCTTGGCCATACTTTTCGGCGATCCTTGCTTTCGTTTCGTAGCTTCATCAGTCTCAATGCAGCCCGTCGTGATGCTGCACCGACCAACTTCAAAACGTGAGCCGGATCGAGGCGAAGTTGCAGAAATTCAGCAGTTCCAAGACGGGGCACGCAAAAAGTCGGCGCGATAGCCGCACCGTTGGTCCACAATACCCGCTCGGCGGCCGGTACCAAAATCACGGCTGATCAGCCCCGGCAATCCAGATCTGTGCCGAAGATTGGTGCACGGCGAAGCCGCCACTCAGGCGAGAATGGTACGGACTGATCCGCGCCCAGCGAACGGAGACCCCGAGCACGTGTTGGCTGTCTACCTGGCCGCATTCGTCGTCGGCGGCATCGCCGTTTTGGCCGCCCTGCTCCTCGCCGATGTCGGGCACGGCGACGGCATGCCCTTCCTCAGCCTGACCGGCCTGTCGGTCGGCCTGCTCGGCGCGGGCGTCGGCGGGCTGATCGGCACGTGGCTGGGACTGGGCACGCTCTGGGCTGCGGTTCTGGCCGGCGCCTGCGCCGTCGTGCTGGTCTTCACCCTCAACGGTCTGCTGCTGCCCTACATGCGCCGGCAGCAGTCGAATTCCCACCACGGCCGGTCCTCCTACGTCGGCCTGCTCGGCACCGTCACCCTCGAGATCCCGGCCGGCGGCTGGGGCGAGGTGTCGTTCGTCGACGCCGACGGCAACCGGGTGTTCTCCCGCGCCAAGAGCGACGAGGCCGACGCGCTACCCAAGGCGACCCGCGTCTACATCGCCGACATCGATCCCGATTTCGTCCATATCGTCGCCGTTCCAGAAACCTGAGCGGTTCCCGAGCACTGACCCACCGAGAAAGGCACCACCGTGTCCCTGTTGCTCATCGTCGTCCTGGCCGCCGTGGCCGCCATCCTGATCCTGGTCGTGCTGCCGATGGTCTACGTGAAGAACTACATCAAGGTTCCGCCCAACGAGGTGGCCGTGTTCACCGGACGTGGCACTCCCAAGGTGGTCCGGGGCGGCGCCCGGTTCCGCATGCCCGGCATCGAACGCGTCGACATCATGAGCCTGGAGCCGTTCAACGTCAGCATCAACCTGCAGAACGCCCTGTCCAACAACGGTGTCCCGGTCAATGTCGAGGCGGTCGGTCTGGTCCGCATCGGTTCGGCCGACGAGGCCGTGCAGACCGCGGTGCAGCGCTTCCTGACCTCCGACCTCAACGAGTTGCAGCGCCAGATCAACGAGATCCTGGCCGGTTCGCTGCGCGGCATCACCGCGACCATGACCGTCGAGGACCTCAACTCCAACCGTGACAGCCTGGCCCGCAGCGTGGTCGAGGAGGCCGGCGGCGACCTGGCCCGCATCGGTATGGAGGTCGACGTCCTCAAGATCGCCGGTATCTCCGACGCCAACGACTACCTCAAGTCCCTCGGCCAGCGCCGCATCGCCGAGGTCAAGCGCGACGCCACGGTCGGTACCGCCGAGGCCGAGCGCGACGCCCAGATCCAGTCGGCCAAGGCCCGCCAGGAGGGGTCCATCGCGCAGGCCGAGGCCGATACCGCGATCGCCACCGCCAACCAGAAGCGCGACGTCGAACTGGCCCGGCTGCGCGCGCAGACCGAGGCCGAGAACGCCCAGGCCGACCAGGCCGGACCGCTGGCCAACGCCCGCGCCCAGAAGGACGTCGGCATCGCCACCGAGCAGGCCGAGGCGGCCCGGGTGCAGGCCCGCATCGAGGTGGAGCAACGTCGCGCCGAGCAGGCGCAGGCCGCACTGCAGGCTGACGTGATCGCGCCCGCCGAAGCAAAACGACAGGCCGACATCGCGATCGCCGAAGGCCAGCGTCAGTCCACGATCCTGGCCGCCGAGGCCGCCGCCGAAACCGAACGCCGCAAGGGGCAGGCCGAGGCCGACGCCCGCAAGGCGGCCGCCGACGCGCTGCGCGTCGAGAAGCAGGCCGAGGCGGACAGCCTGCAGGCCAAGTTGGTCGCCGAGGCCGCCGGTAAGAAGGAACTGGCCGACGCGCTGCGGGTGGAGCAGCAGGCCGAAGCCGCCGGTATCGAGGCCAAGCTGCTGGCCGAGGCCAACGGTAAGAAGGAGATCGCCGCAGCTCTCAACGGCTACACGGCCGAGGCGGCACGCCTGCTGATGTTGCCCGACGTGCTGGCCTCGGTGGTCAAGGCGACCGAGGCGGCGGCCGCACCACTGGCCGAGATCGACCGGCTGTCGATCATCGGTGGTTCGAGCGACACCCAGGGCGCGGTCGGGAGCCTGCTCGGCATCAGCCCGCTGGCCGTGGCCAACATCCTCGAGTCGCTCAAGTCGTCGGGCATCGACGTCGCCGCCATGCTCAAGGGATCAGCCGACCCCGACCCCACCACCAACGGCAAGCCGGTCTCGGCCGGGCCGGCCCCCGCCGAGGAGTGAGTTACGACTTCACGGCGCTGGTTCCGGAGTTCGTGACCGATCGCGCACAGATCGCGGCGCTCGACCGGGCGATGTGCGAGGAGATCCTCGGACCTGCCCCGGCGGTCATCGTCGATTTCACCGAGGAGCTCACCTCGAAGTACTTCAAGGACGACGACGAGCGCTTTTTGATGGCCGATCCCAGCTGCGACGTCAGAGGCAGCACGATCGCCACGTCATGGCAGACCGTCGCCCAGAACGCCAGCACGTTGTTGCAAATGACCTACGAGCGCGGGTTGCTGCTCTATGACCCGCAGTACGAGCGGCTCTACGATCCGCGCGACAGTGTCGAGATCGACGTGCGGATCGGCGGCGGCGTGCAGGTGCCCTACCTCAGCGAGAGCCTGCTGCAGGAGGTCTTCGCACACCCGTCGCCGCAAGAGCCGTGGCTGGTGATCTCACGCCGAGACCAGGTGTTCATCCAGTCCTTCTTCCCCAAGGGACGCGCCGTCACGATCGAACACCGGGCGGGCGCCCCGGACCAGCACTATGTCGCCCACATCGACGACGCCGAACTGGCCCGACGGGTGCTGTGGCAGTGGGCGACGGCACACCCCGGTTGGCAAGCCGCTGTGAACTGGGAACCGATGGCGTTCTGAGCGCCGACCGAAGTGAGAAAACCGCTGGCGGCAGGGCGCATAATTGGCAGCGATGACTGGCCCCGCCTCCCAGCCCCGTAAACCCGTAATCCTCACCGTCGACGACGACCCCGCGGTGTCCCGGGCTGTTGCCCGCGACCTGCGTCGCCATTACGGCGAGCGATACCGGATCGTGCGGGCCGAATCCGGCCCCGACGCGTTGGAGACCCTCAACGAACTGAAGCTGCGCGGCGACACCGTGGCGGTGTTCGTCGCCGACTACCGAATGCCGCAGATGAGCGGCATCGAGTTCCTGGAATCGGCCATGGACCTCTACCCGATGGCCCGGCGGGTGTTGCTGACCGCCTATGCCGACACCACCGCGGCCATCGACGCCATCAACGTCGTCGACCTCGATCACTACCTCCTCAAGCCATGGGACCCGCCGCAGGAGAAGCTCTACCCGGTGATCGACGGCCTGTTGGAGGCCTGGCACGCCGTCGGCGACCGGGCCATCCCGCACACCAAGGTGATCGGGCACCAGTGGAGTTCGCGGTCCTGGGAGGTGCGCCAGTTCCTGGCCCGCAACCAGCACACGTTCCGCGCCTTCACCACGGACGAGCCCACGGGTCGCCAACTCCTGGACGCGGCCGGTCTGGACGGTCTGCAGTTGCCGGTGGTGATCACCGAGGGCGGTGAGACTCTCGTCGAACCCACCGACGGCGAACTGGCCGACATGCTGGGACTGTCGACCGCCCCGTCGCTGACGATGTACGACCTCGCGGTGATCGGCGGCGGCCCGGCCGGCCTGGCCGCCGCGGTGTACGGCGCGTCCGAAGGTCTCAAGACGGTGCTGATCGAAGGCACCACCACCGGCGGGCAAGCCGGTCGCAGTTCACGGATCGAGAATTACCTGGGCTTCCCGACCGGGGTGTCCGGTGCCGAGCTGGCCACCTCGGCGCGGCGGCAGGCCGAGCGGTTCGGGGCCGAGGTGATCACCACCCGCGAAGCCGTCGCCCTCGACGTGGCCGGCGCTGCGCGCACCATCACGTTCGCCGACGGCGAGACCATCGGCGCCCGCGCGGTCATCCTGGCCACCGGAGTGGAATACCGCGAACTCCCCGTTGCCGGCTGCTGGGCCGATCCCGACAATCCGAGCCACCTCGTCGGGCGCGGGGTGTACTACGGCGCCTCGGTGTCGGACGCCTCCGAATGCCGAGGTGAAGACGTCTACATCGTCGGCGGCGCCAACTCGGCCGGGCAGGCCGCGATGTTCATGTCGCGCGAGGCCAAGTCGGTGACACTGCTGGTGCGCGGCCCGTCGCTGGAAGCGTCGATGTCGTACTACCTCATTCAACAGATCGAGCAGACGCCCAACATCCATGTGCGCACCTGTACCGAGGTGGTCGGCGCCACGGGCGAGGACGACCATCTCGCCCGCCTGGAGCTGGTGAACCGGCAGACCGGCGAGCACGAGGAGGTCCCGGCGACGCGGCTGTGCTGCTTCATCGGGGCAACTCCGCGCACCGACTGGCTCGACGGCGTGGTGGCCCGCGACGACCACGGGTTCATCCTGGCCGGGCCCGATCTGCGGGACGTGTGCGGCTGGACCCTGGACCGTCCGCCGCATCACCTGGAAACAAGTGTGCCCGGGGTGTTTGTTGCAGGGGACGTGCGTGCCGAGTCCGCCAAGCGGGTGGCGGCCGCCGTCGGCGAAGGGTCGATGGCGGTCATGTTGGTGCACCGATACCTGGCGGAAGCATGATTGCCGGCCGCCGGCGGGCCTGAGGAGTTGAGGACGGAAATGGGCGAGACCTGCGTTCGCGACGAACTGCGGACACTGTTCCTGTTCGAGCACTTGTCCGACGAGCAACTCGACACGCTGTGCCGGGCCGGCAGCATCGAGATGTTCCCGGCTGGCCCGATCGTCACCGAGGGTGATCCCGCCACGTGCTTCTACGTGATGCTCGACGGTGAACTCGTGATGTCGAAACGTTCGGGCGGCGTCGACATCCAGACCAACCGCACTTCTCAACGCGGCGTCTATTTCGGCGCCTGGTCGGCGTACATCCCCGGCGAGGAGCACATTTACGAGGCGTCGGTGCGCCTGACCAAGCCGTCGCGGGTGTTCGTCCTGGACGCCAATGCCTTCGCGGGTTTCATGCAGTCCCAGTTCCCGATGGCGGTCCATCTTCTGGAGGGACACAAGGTCGGTGGACGCCGCACCAGCCAGATCATCGACCAGCGCGAGAAGCTGCTGGCGCTGGGCAACATCACCGCGGGCCTGACTCACCAGCTCAACAACCCGGCCGCGGCCACCGCCCGTGCCGTGGCGGACCTTCGCGAAGGCGTCGGCAAGATGCGCCACAAGCTGGCGATGCTGGCCGACGGCAAGTTCACCCCGCAGGCCCTGCGCATGCTGGTGACGATCCAGGATGAGGTGGCCGAGCAGGTCGCCAAGAACAAGGGCGTCGAACTCACCGCGCTGGAGACCTCCGACCGCGAAGACGAGATGGGCGACTGGCTCGAGGACCACGAAATCGTCGGCGCCTGGGACTACGCGCCGACCTTCGTCGAAGCCGGCCTCGACATCGACTGGCTGGAGCGCATCTCCGCCTCGGTCGACGATGCGCTCCGAGACGGTGACCCCTCGGCGACGCTGCAGGCCGCACTCGGCTGGCTGAAGTACACGATCGACAACGAGCTGCGGATGAACGAGATCGCCGAGGCCAGCAAGCGGATCTCGGCGCTGCTGGCCGGCGCCAAGCAGTACTCACAGATGGACCGCGGCTCCTACCAGAGCGCCGACGTCCACGAACTGCTGCGCAGCACACTGATGATGTTCGGTGACAAGATCGGCAAGGACAAACCGGTCGCCCTGGTCAAGGATCTCGACAAGACGTTGCCGGAATTGCAGTGCTATCCAGGCGATCTCAATCAGGTGTGGACCAACATCATCGAGAACGCGATCCAGGCCATGGCGGGTCACGGCACCTTGACCCTGCGGACGTCGCGGGAGAACGACGACATGGTCCGGGTGGAGATCTGCGACGACGGGCCCGGGATATCCGAGGATGACCTCGGCCACATCTTCACCCCGTTCTTCACGACCAAGCCGTTCGGTGAGGGCACCGGGTTGGGCCTCGATCTGGCGTGGCGCATCGTGGTGAAAAAGCACCACGGGGATCTGCGGGTGCAGTCCCAACCGGGCAACACCCGCTTCATCGTGCTGTTGCCGTTGCAGGCGCCCGAGCCGGATGCGTTGTACTCGGCCGACTTTTCGGAGCCGACGCCAGGATCGAAGTGATTTCTTCGGAATAGCGCTCGCGCGCGGCCTGGTTGACTGAGTTATGACCCAGACCACCGCGGGCGCCAAGCCCGACCTCGGCACGTTCGGCGCATTCGGCCATTACTCCCAGTTTCAGCAGTTGTCGCCGCAGCAGTTGAGGGAGATCGAAAGCCTGGGCTACGGGGCGATCTGGGCCGGTGGCTCCCCGCCCGCCGAGCTGGACTGGATCGACCCGATCCTGGCGGCCACCACCACCTTGCAGTTGGCCACCGGCATCGTGAACATCTGGTCAGCCGACGCCGAGGCAGTGGCAGGATCTTTCCACCGCATCGAGGCGGCCTACCCGGGCCGGTTCCTGCTGGGGATCGGCGTCGGGCACCGGGAGGCGATCGGGGAATATCGCAAGCCGCTCGACGCGCTGAACGACTACCTCGACAAGCTCGACGAATACGGCGTCCCCCGCCACCGCCGGGTGGTGGCCGCGCTCGGCCCGAAGGTGCTGCAACTGTCCGCGGCACGTTCGGCCGGTGCCCACCCCTACCTGACCACCCCCGAACACACCGCCGGCGCGCGTGAACTGATCGGCCCCGAGGCGTTCCTGGCCCCGGAACACAAGGCTGTCCTGACCACCGATGCCGAAAAGGCCCGGACCGTGGGCCGTAAGGCGCTCGACGTCTACCTCGGTCTGTCCAACTACGTCAACAATTTCAAGCGGCTCGGGTTCACCGATGCGGACCTGGCCAAGCCGGGCAGTGACCGGTTCATCGACGCCGTCGTCGCGCATGGCACGGTGGACACCGTGGCGGCCCGGCTGCGGCAGCATCTGGACGCCGGCGCCGACCACGTGCCTGTACAAGTGTTGGCCTCACCGGCGAAACTGGTACCGGCACTGGCTGAACTCGCCGGGCCGCTCGGCTTGACCTAGACAATCGAAAGACAAGGATTCTCATCGATGACCGAATCGCTCTCGCTCAAGCCGGAATTGGGTCGTTATGGGGTGTGGACTTTCGGGGCGGTGCAGCCTGAGCAGGCCGTCGAGATCGAGCAGCTCGGCTACGGCGCGCTGTGGGTGGGCGGCTCCCCCGCCGCCGACCTCTCTTTCGCCGAGCCGATCCTGGAACGCACCGAGACGCTTCAGCTGGCCACCGGCATCGTCAACATCTGGACCGCCGACGCCAATGAGGTCGCCGAGTCGTTTCACCGCATCGAGGCGGCGTACCCGGGCCGGTTTCTGCTGGGCGTCGGCGTAGGACATCCCGAGCACACCGACGAATACCGCAAACCCTATGACGCGCTGGTGGAGTATCTCGACGTGCTCGATGCGGCCACCGTGCCGACCAGCCGGCGGGTGATCGCCGCGCTGGGCGACAAGGTGCTCAAGCTGTCGGCGCAGCGCAGCGCCGGGGCGCACCCGTACCTCACGACACCCGAGCACACCGCGCACGCCCGCGACGTGCTCGGCGAGTCCGTGTATCTGGCGCCGGAGCACAAGGTGGTGCTGACGACCGACGGTGCCGAGGCCCGCGCGATCGGTCGCGACACGGTCGACTTCTATCTGAATCTGAGCAATTACCTGAACAACTGGCGTCGGCTCGGTTTCACCGAAGATGACATCGCCAAGCCCGGTAGCGACAAGTTGATCGACGCCGTCGTGGCCCATGGCAGCGCCGACGCCATCGCCGCGCGCCTGCAGCAACATCTCGCCAACGGCGCCGACCATGTCTCGATCCAGGTACTCGGCGGGTCGGACAAGCTCATTCCGACGCTGACGGACTTGGCCGGGCCGCTGGGTCTCAAGGACTGAGCCCTCGGCCGTTAGGGTTGACCCCATGCGGCTACTGGTCACCGGCGGCGCCGGGTTCATCGGTGCGAACTTCGTGCATCTGGCCCTTCGTGAGGCTCTCACCACCTCGGTTACCGTGCTCGACGCGATGACCTATGCCGGCAGCCAGGAATCGCTGGCACCGGTGGCCGACCGGATCCGGTTGGTGCAGGGCGACGTCGCCGACGCCGGTCTGGTGAACCAGTTGGTCGGCGAGGCCGACGCCGTCGTGCACTTCGCCGCCGAGACGCACGTCGACAACTCCGTGGCAAACCCGCAGCCGTTCCTGCACAGCAACATCATCGGCACGTACGCGGTGCTGGAGGCGGTGCGCGCGCACAGCGTTCGGCTGCACCACATCTCCACCGACGAGGTGTACGGCGATCTCGAGCTCGATGATCCGGCCCGGTTCACCCCGGGCACGCCGTACAACCCGTCGAGTCCGTATTCGTCGACCAAGGCCGCCGCGGATCTGCTGGTGCGGGCCTGGGTGCGGTCGTACGGCGTGCAGGCGACGATCTCGAACTGCTCCAACAACTACGGCCCCTATCAGCATGTGGAGAAGTTCATCCCGCGCCAGATCACCAATGTCCTCACCGGTCGGCGCCCCAAGCTCTACGGCGCCGGCGCCAATGTCCGAGACTGGATCCACGTCGATGACCACAACGCCGCGGTGTGGCAGATCCTGACCGACGGCACCATCGGGCGGACGTATTTGATCGGCGCCGAATGCGAGCGCAACAACCTCACCGTGATGCGCACCGTGCTACGCCTCATGGGCCGCGACCCCGATGACTTCGACCACGTGACCGATCGGGCCGGCCATGACCTGCGCTACGCGATCGACCCGTCGGCGCTGCACGACGAATTGGGCTGGGCACCCAAGCACACCGATTTCGACGAGGGCCTGCAGGCCACGATCGACTGGTACCGCGACAACGAATCGTGGTGGCGCCCACTCAAAGACGCCGTGGAGGCGAACTACGCGGAGCGTGGCCAGTGAGCGCGCGCGAGTTGAGCATCCCCGGCGCCTGGGAGATCACGCCCAAGTTGCACGGCGACGCGCGCGGCATGTTCTTCGAGTGGTTCACCGAGACCGGATTCGCCGAGATGACGGGGCACCGCCTCGACGTACGGCAGGCCAACTGCTCGGTGTCGGCGGCCGGGGTGCTGCGCGGCGTGCATTTCGCGCAGCTGCCGCCCAGCCAGGCCAAGTACGTCACCTGCGTGCGTGGCGCCGTCCTCGACGTGGTGGTCGACATTCGACTGGGCTCCCCGACGTTCGGGCAGTGGGATTCGGTGTTGCTCGACGAACATGCCCGGCGTTCGATCTACCTGTCCGAGGGGCTGGGGCACGCGTTCCTGTCGCTGGAGGACAACTCGACCGTGATGTACCTGTGTTCGGCGCCTTACAGTCCGGACCGCGAGCACACCATCTTGGCCACCGATCTGGGGATCGACTGGCCGATCGACGGCGACCCGGTGCTCTCGGAGCGAGATGCCGCCGCCCCCACCCTGGAGCAGGTGCGCGCGGCCGGGTTGCTGCCGACGTGGGAGGAGACCCGGGCGTTCGTCGAGGAGCTACGCGGCCGAGCCCAGGCTCACGCTTGAGGTGAGCCCGGCCTGCGCGCCAGCGCACCCACCAGAAGGCCGGCGAACGGAACCGCAGCCAGAACGGCGCTGAGCGTCACACTGCCTCCGGTCACCAGGGTGAAGTTGGTGAGCACCAACCACAGGCTGCCCAGCAGTCCGGCGCAGGCCAACAGCGGGGCGATGCGGGTCTGCCAGAGGCGTCCGCTCGCGTGCTCGGGGTGGCGCAGGAAGTACACCAGCACCGCCACCGACGTGGTGAGCATCAACAGCACCATCCCGACGGTGGCCACCCCGGCCATCGAGCCGAACACGCCGACCAACGGGTCGACTCCGAGCACCGCCAGGATGCTCACGATCACCGCGGCGGTGATGGTTTGCACCACCGACGACATCGAAGGCGAACCGTGCCGATCGTGCACGGCGGCAAGCGGCTTGGGCAGCAAGCCTTTTCGGGCCAGCGCGAACTGATAGCGGGCGATGACGTTGTGGAAGGACAAGACGCAGGCGAAGAGACTGGTCAGCAACAGCACGTTGACGATGTCGCGCCCCACCCGGCCCAGGTTGTCGTTGGTGGTGTCCAGCAGCATGTTGGCCTCCCCGTCGAGGGTGCGCTGGGCCACCTCGGCGACCTGATCCGGACCGATCGCCACCACGAAGGCCCAGCAGGTCAGCGCGTAGAAGCCGCCGATCAGCAGCACCGCGGCGTAGGTGGCCCGCGGAATGGTGCGCTCGGGGTCGCGGGCCTCGTCGCGGAACACGGCGGTGGCCTCGAAGCCGATGAACCCGGTGAGCGCGAAAAGCACCGCGATGCCGAGCACACCGTTGGTGAACACCCCCGGTGTGAACGACGACAGGCTGAGCCCGGCCGGACCGGGATCGGCCACGATCACCAGATCGAGCAGTACCACGATGCCGATCTCGCACACCAGGGCCACTCCGAGCACTTTGGCACTGAGGTCGATGTGCCGGTAACCCAACAGCGCCACGATGGCCAATGTGGCCAACGAATAGACCGGCCAAGGGATTTGCGGACCACCGTAGAACCGCACGGTGTCGTCGATCGCCCAGCCGATATAGCCGTAGATGCCCACTTGGATTGCGGTGTAGGCGATCAGGGCGACCGCGGCGATGCCGCTGCCCAGTCGCTGACCGAGTCCCAGCGTCACATAGGAGAAGAATGCTCCCGCTTCGGGCACATAGGGCGTCATCGCGACGAATCCCACGCTG
The DNA here is from genome assembly GCF_001954135.1 of Mycobacterium sp. GA-1841. Taxonomy (GTDB): domain Bacteria; phylum Actinomycetota; class Actinomycetes; order Mycobacteriales; family Mycobacteriaceae; genus Mycobacterium. The sequence goes on from NZ_MBEQ01000024.1 coordinate 88,484, forward strand.
AACACCAGCAGCACCAGGGCGGCGATCAGGAATCCGACCGGGGCTCCGGCGCCGTTGCCCAGGCCCATGCCCAGGGGCATGTTGCCGCCGATCACGGTCAGCGGTGCGGCGGCGGCAACCACCATGAACACCACCCCGACCGGGCCGAGTTTTCCGTGCAGGCGCTGTTGTTCGCCGGTGGTGACGGTCTGTTGGCTGCTCAATGTCCCTCCAGCAGTAGTGCGGTGCGCAGTAGCTTGTGGTCGAGGGCGTGCGCGGTGAGTCCGCCTCGGCCGGACAGGGTTTGGGCCGCCACCATCGCGTTGACGATGGCCTCCTCGGTGGCCTCGATCACCAGGTCGAACAGCCGGGTCATCAGTTGCGGAGCCATCATGCGTACCGGGATTTCGGGACGTTCGACGTCGACGTTCTCGTCCCAGGCGTAGGGCGGGATGCCGCGGTTGCCCGTGGAGAAGGCCAGCATCAGATCGCCGCTGTACTGTTCACCGGTTCCGCCCAGGCGCCCTACGGCCAGGGCCGAGCGCTGCGCCAGGCGGGTGCACTGGTGCGGCAGCAACGGCGCGTCGGTGGCGATCACGACGATGATCGAGCCGGAGCCGGGCGCGTAGGCCGTCGGCAGCTCCGGCGTGGGGACCAGGTCCGGGCCGATCATCTCCCCGACGTGCGCGCCGTTGATCCGGAGGCGTTCCCGGCGGCCATGGTTGGCCTGGACCAGAGCGCCGACGGTGTAGCGGCCGCCGGCGGTGTCGGTGATCCGTGAAGCGGTGCCGATTCCGCCCTTGAAGCCGTGGCAGATCATGCCGGTGCCACCGCCGACGTTGCCCTCGGCGACCGGTCCGTCCGAAGCCCCGGCCAGGGCGGCATGGACGTGTTCGGCCCGCACGTGGTGGCCGTTGATGTCGTTGAGCAGCCCGTCGTAGGTCTCCCCGACCACCGGCAGCGACCAGTACAAACCTTCGCCGCGGGCCTGCACCTGGGCATCCACCAACGCATCGCGCACGACGCCGACGCTGTGGGTGTTGGTCAGGCCGATGGCGGTGGTGAGCTCGCCGGATTCCCGAATCCACTCCACCCCGGTGAGTTCACCGCTGCCGTTGAGGCGGTGGGTACCGGCGAACACCGGCTCGCAGAAGATGCCGGGATGTGGGACGACGACCGTCACCCCGGTGTTCACCGGGTTCGGGCCCGGCTGCTGGATCGTGGTGTGCCCGACGCGCACCCCGGCCACGTCGGTGATGGCGTTGTGCTCGCCGGTGGGGTGCTCACCTATGACGACACCGATATCGCGGGCCCGGGCCCGCGCTGGTTGGAAACCATTGGTCATGCGGCCTCCGCTGCTCTAGTTTTTTTCACGATCGGAAAATAATGACCCTGGGTGCCCTCCGGCGCAACCGAAACGGGGAAATCGGTAAGGATGGAGCTGTGGCACGGCCAAACAGACAGGCACAACGACGCGAGGAGATCCTCGACGCGGCGATCGCGTTGATCGAGCGTCACGACCTGGCCACGCTGCGCATTGCCGATGTCGCCGCCGAGCTCGGGCTCACCCCTAATGCCGTGCGGTACTACTTCCGAGAGATGGACCAACTGCTCTCAGAGTTGGCGCAACGTTCCGACAGCCGGTTCTATGACGACCGACTCGCCGCGGTGGACCGGATCGACAACGCCCGCGATCAGCTCGCGCTGACCATCGCCGCCGGGCTGCCCACCGGGGCAGACGATGCCGAGTGGCGGGCCATCTGGCGGGCGGTGCTGGCGGCCGGGTTCGAACTCGACCAACGCCGCGATGTTCAGCACATCTATCACCGGCAGGTGGGCCTCTACGCGAGGATACTCGAAACCGGTTCTGCCGCAGGCACGTTCACCCTGGCCGCACCGGCACGCGACATCGCTATGACGCTGATGGCCATGGAGGATTACCTCGGCTACCGCATCGTGGCGCGGGATCCCGACCTCGACCGCGCCACCGCGCTGCGGTTGATGCGCGGGTACGCCGAACTGGCAACCGGGGCCGCGCTTCCGGTGACGGAGTGACGGGCCGCGCGGTGCTCGGTCAGCAGATCGGCATCCTCGGCTACCTCGGCGTCGCCCTGGTCACCGCCGCCAGTATCGGCGCCGTTCGTTCGGCACCTCCGCGGTCGAACGAACCGCTCGGCTGAACCCTTGCCAAACATTCCCGACGATTACTAGGATATCCAAGTATCTCGGGTGTTTCCGGGCTGTACCACTCTGCTACCGCTGCGCATATTCATTTCTTTGGACGGATGTCATGACCACACAAATTCAGCACTACATCGACGGCCAGCGCACCAACGCCGGGTCGACCCGCACCGCCGATGTGCTCAACCCCAGCACCGGCACGGTTCAGGCCCAGGTACTGCTGGCCTCGGCCGCCGATGTGGACGCCGCAGTCGCCTCGGCCGTCAAGGCCCAGAAGGAATGGGCGGCCTACAACCCGCAGCGCCGCGCCCGCGTGTTGATGAAGTTCATCGAGCTGGTCAACGCCAATGCCGACGAGCTGGCCGAACTGCTCTCCAAGGAACACGGCAAGACCGTCGCCGACAGCCACGGTGACATCCAGCGCGGCATCGAGGTCATCGAGTTCGCCGTCGGCATCCCGCATCTGATGAAGGGCGAGTTCACCGAGGGTGCCGGCACCGGCATCGACGTCTACTCGATCCGCCAGCCCCTGGGCGTCGTCGCCGGCATCACGCCGTTCAACTTTCCGGCGATGATCCCGCTGTGGAAGGCCGGGCCGGCCCTGGCCTGCGGCAACGCCCTGATCCTCAAGCCGTCGGAGCGGGACCCCTCGGTGCCGCTGCGGCTGGCCGAGCTGTTCACCGAGGCCGGCCTGCCCGCGGGCGTGCTGCAGGTCGTCCAGGGCGACAAGGAAGCCGTCGACGCGATCTTGGAGCATCCCGACATCAAGGCCGTCGGCTTCGTCGGCTCGTCGGACATCGCCCAGTACATCTACTCCGGCGCGGCCGCGCACGGTAAGCGCGCCCAGTGCTTCGGCGGCGCGAAGAACCACATGGTCGTGCTGCCCGACGCCGACCTGGACCAGGCCGTCGACGCCCTGATCGGCGCCGGCTACGGCAGTGCCGGCGAGCGCTGCATGGCGATCAGCGTCGCGGTGCCGGTCGGCGAGGAAACGGCGAACCGGCTGCGCAACCGGCTGGTCGAGCGGATCAACCAGCTCCGCGTCGGACACAGCCTGGACCCGAAGGCCGATTACGGCCCACTGGTCACCGGCGCCGCCCTGGAGCGCGTCAAGGACTACATCAACCAGGGCGTCGAGGCCGGCGCCGAGCTGGTGGTCGACGGTCGTGAACGGGCCAGCGACGACCTCACCTTCGGTGACGAGGATCTGTCGAAGGGCTACTTCATCGGGCCCACCCTGTTCGACAACGTCACCGCCGACATGTCGATCTACACCGACGAGATCTTCGGGCCGGTGCTGTGCATCGTGCGCGCGCACGACTACGAAGAGGCCCTGCGGCTGCCGTCGGAGCACGAGTACGGCAACGGCGTGGCGGTGTTCACCCGCGACGGCGACGCCGCCCGCGATTTCGTCTCGCGCGTGCAGGTCGGCATGGTCGGTGTCAACGTGCCGATCCCGGTGCCGGTGTCCTACCACAGCTTCGGCGGTTGGAAGCGGTCCGGATTCGGCGACCTGAACCAGTACGGGACCGCGTCGATCCAGTTCTACACCAAGGTCAAGACCGTGACCGAGCGCTGGCCGTCGGGCATCAAGGATGGCGCCGAGTTCGTCATCCCCACCTTCAAGTAGACCGGGCCCGCACATGTTCGAGATGGATGACGACGAACGCGTGATCGCCGATACGGCGGCCGCGTTCGCCGAGAAGCGCATCGCGCCATATGCGTTGGAGTGGGACGAGACCCACCACTTCCCCACCGACGTATTGCGTGCGGCGGCCGAACTCGGCATGGGCGCCATCTACTGCAGTGAGGACACCGGCGGTAGCGGGCTGCGCCGACTGGATGCGGTGCGCATCTTCGAGGCTCTCGCCGCCGCCGACCCGACCCTGTCGGCCTTCCTGTCCATCCACAACATGTGCGCGTGGATGGTGGACAGCTTCGGCACCGAGGAGCAGCGCAAGAACTGGGTGCCGAAGCTGGCCTCGATGGAGGCGATCGCGAGCTACTGCCTGACCGAGCCGGGAGCCGGGTCCGACGCGGCCGCACTGCGCACCCGCGCCGTGCGTGACGGTGACGATTACGTGCTCGACGGTGTCAAACAGTTCATCTCCGGTGCCGGCACGTCTGATGTCTATATCGTCATGGCCAGAACCGGGGACCCCCAAGCCCAGCCGGGCCCGAAGGGCATCTCGACCTTTGTCGTCGAAAAGGACACCCCTGGGCTGAGTTTCGGCCCCGACGAACAGAAGATGGGCTGGAACGCCCAACCCACCGCGCAGGTGATCTTCGAAGGCGCCCGCGTTCCGGCCGAGGCGCTGCTCGGCGGCACCGAGGGCACCGGCTTCGGCATCGCGATGAACGGGCTCAACGGCGGGCGGATCAACATCGCCGCCTGCTCGCTGGGTGGCGCGCAGGCCGCCTACGACAAGACGCTCGGTTACCTGGCCGACCGTCAGGCGTTCGGCGGCGCCCTGCTCGACGAGCCGACCATCCGATTCACCTTGGCCGACATGGCCACCGGCCTGGAGACGTCACGAAACATGTTGTGGCGGGCGGCGTCTGCGCTCGATTCCGATCACCCCGACAAGGTGACGCTGTGCGCGATGGCCAAGCTGTATGTCACCGACACGTGCTTCGAGGTGGCCGACAAGGCCCTGCAGTTGCACGGCGGCTACGGCTATCTGCGGGAGTACGGTCTGGAGAAAATCGTCCGGGATCTGCGGGTGCACCGCATCCTTGAGGGAACCAACGAAATCATGCGTGTGGTGATCGGGCGCTCCGAGTCAGCCCGCGTCCGCAACTCTGGATAGGGAGAGACATACGTGACCACGATCGCGTTCCTCGGTTTGGGACACATGGGCGGCCCGATGGCGGCCAACCTGGTCGCAGCAGGCCATACCGTGCACGGCTTCGATCCGATGCCGGCATCGAAGTCAGCCGCTGAAGCCAACGGTGTCAAGGTCTTCGACGCCGGTGCCGAGGCCGTAGCCGGCGCCGAGGTGGTGATCACGTCGCTGCCCAACGGCAACATCGTCAAAGCGTGTTACGCCGAGGTGCTGCCCGCTGCGGCGAAAGGCACGTTGTTCATCGACACCTCCACCATCTCGGTCGACGATGCCCGCGAGATCCACGCAAAGGCCGACGAACACGGCCACGCCCAGCTCGACGCCCCGGTGTCCGGCGGCGTGAAGGGCGCGACCGCGGGCACGCTGGCGTTCATGGTCGGCGGTAGCGACGAGGCAGTCGAGCGCGCCCGCCCGGTGCTCGATCCCATGGCAGGCAAGATCATCCATTGCGGCGGGTCGGGCACCGGTCAGGCCGCCAAGCTCTGCAACAACATGGTGCTCGCCGTGCAGCAGATCGCCGTCGGCGAGGCTTTCGTGCTGGCCGAGAAGTTGGGCCTGTCGGCGCAGTCACTGTTCGATGTGGTCACCGGCGCCACCGGCAACTGCTGGGCGGTACACACGAATTGCCCCGTGCCCGGCCCGGTTCCGACATCGCCGGCCAACAACGACTTCACGCCGGGGTTCGCCACTGCCCTGATGAACAAGGATCTCGGCCTGGCGATGGCGGCGGTGATGTCGACCCAGTCGTCGGCGCCGTTGGGAACCCACGCGGCGCAGATCTACGCCGATTTCGCGCAAGACCACGCGGACAAGGACTTCAGCGCGGTCATCGAGACGCTGCGCGGCTAACCGCGTTCGCGTTCGTAACGTGGTGGCGCCAGAACTCGCGTTTCGCCGCCACCCGGTTACAAACGTGAAGCGCAGGCCTTGGCCAGCCTGCCGAGGACGGAGGCCTCACCATCGCGGCAGGTCACTCGGATGACGATCCAGCCCATTTCGCGTATCTCATCGATGCGCGCGATGTCCTTGCGGAGCACGTCGGGATCGGTGTGGTGCTGGCCCTCATATTCCATGGCGATTTTCAGCTCGGGCCAGCCCAGGTCGACCTCTCCGATCAACGCGCCGTACTCGTTGTAGATCGGGTGCTGTGTCCGCGGTGGCGGATAGCCCGCACGAACAACCAGCAGCGGCAACCAGGTTTCTTGCGGTGATTCGGCGCCCGGGTCAACCAGGGCGATGGTCGTCCGCGCCTGTTTGATGCCCTTGCGCCCGGCGTGCCGCTGCGCAGCCAGGTAGATGTCTGCGTCTTTCAGGCGGGCGGCTCGCGCCAGGGCATCGATCGCGGGCACAGCAGTGTCTTCGGGCAATCGACAGGCCAGATCCAGCGCGGTCCGTGCCGGTGTGGTGAGCCGGAGGTCGCCGACCCGACAAATTTCGTCATCCTCGATCGTGTCGGCCCATGCGACGACGCCCCGAGTCGACCGCCGGTTGGTGTCGAGAATGTTGGCCGGAAGCGCAGGATCGATCCAACGGGCACCGTGCAGCGCCGACGCAGAGTATCCGGCCAGCACACCCCGCCGTCGTGAGCGCAACCAGGCGGCTTTGGCTCGTAGCACGGCCGTGGGCACGGCGCCCCTCGGGACATAAACGTCGTGGTGTACGGCCACGAACCGGGCGCGCAATTGGTGGCGGGTCAGCTTTCCGGCCGCAATCGCCTCACTGCCGATGAACGGTTCCACCATGCGGGAGAAGTGTGCCCGCGCCCACCGACAACCTCACATTCGTAACGTGGTGGCGCCAGAACTCGCGTTTGGCCGCCGTGGGGTTACAAACGTGGCTGATCGTCGAGACGCTATGCCGCCGTCGGACTGCGCTGGCCCCACCACTGGGTGTGCAGCCGCTGGCAGTCCGCCAGGCGTAGCGGGTCCACCCCGGCGAAATCGGGCCGGACCGCGATCGCCCCGGGGCACATCGCGCCGGCGTCGGGATCGGGATCGATGAGTACGCCGGCCATCCCGGCGTCGTTGGCGGCCCGCAGACCCGTTGCCGATCCGGTCATCGCGAGCGCGTCGGGTCCTGGCACTCCGAGCTCGACGAGGACGTGCCGGTACAGCTCTGCCCCGGGGTCGCTCACGTCGTCGGTGGTCACCACGGTTTCGACCAGACCGTCACCGACCAGTTGCCGGATCAGGGGCTCGGCCCAGCGCCGGCGGCCGGCGGCAACCACCCCGACCGGCAGACCGGCCAGGAAGGCGTCGTTCATCAGATCCACCAGACCGGATCGAGGCGTCAGCCCGGCGTCGAGGATCATCTCGTCGAACATCATGTCCTTGGTCATGCAGATCTCGTCGGCGAGCACTTCGGTGAGCACATCGCATTCCGGTCCCACGCAGCGCTTGCGCAGCTCAGCGGTGACCCGTTGACGCTCGTCGCGTAGGGCCAGCAGCTGCCGGTATCGGGCGACTCCCCATTGGATGGGTAGATCGTGCGCGGCGAACGCGGCGTTGAACACGACGCGATGCCCGTCGACGTCAAGGTCCGTCAGCGCGTCGAGATCGAGGATCAGCGCGCGCAGCGGATGAGGCCGGGTGTCGGCCTGCGGACAGTCCCACCAGAACCGCCCGGCGCGCCATGACTTCTCCTGTGGCGTGGTCACGCATCGAGAGTGTCCTACGTCACAACCACGGCGCGTCCCCCCTACGGGGGATTGGGCAGTGGAAGTTCGGCCACCGACGCTGCCGCCCCCTTTAGGGTGATGCCATGGCGCCCTCCACACCGGTGCGCCTTGTGCTGGTCGACGACCATGAAATGGTCATCGAGGGTCTCAAGGCCATGCTTGCCACATTCAGCGACCGGGTCGAGGTCGTCGGTCAGGCGGTCGGCGCCGAACGCGCTGTGAGTGTCATCGAGACGCTGAATCCCGACATCGTGCTGTGCGACGTGCGGATGGAGGGCTGCAGCGGGTTGGACCTGTGCCGGACGCTGCGCGACCGCGATCCGGACCGCAAGGTGGTCATGCTGTCGGTCTACGACGACGAGCAGTACCTGTTCCAGGCGCTGCGAGTCGGGGCGGCCGGGTATCTGTTGAAGAGCATCAGCAGTGACGAGCTCGTCCGCCAGCTGGAGTTCGCCCACAGCGGCCAGACCGCGATCGATCCCGGCATGGCGGCGCGCGCCGCAGGCACCGCGGCCCGGCTGCAACGCGACGAGTTCTGGCCCGGCGTGCGTCAGGGTCTGACCCAACGGGAGAGCGAAATCCTGTCGTTCGTGGTCACGGGCCTGTCCAACCGCGGGATCGCCAACAAGCTGGTGATCGGCGAGGAAACCGTGAAGACCCATCTGCGTTCGATCTACCGCAAGCTCGGGGTCAGTGACCGGGCGGGTGCGGTGGCCACAGCGCTGCGGGAAGGCATCTACCAGTGACCGACCAGCCCCAGACCGACGAGCCTGCCCGAGGCCTCGGTCCGATCCACCTGACCGCCGACCGCGAGTTGGCTCTGCTGCGCGAGCTCATCCAGGCCGCGTCGAGCGGACCGGGCGTGGAGCCGCTGGCCGCCGCGGCCGCCCGGATGATCACCGCGGCCACCGCCACCGATGTGTGCTTCGTGCACGTGCTCGACGACTCCGATCGTTCTCTGACGCTGGCCGGGGCCACCCCGCCGTTCGACGCCGAGATCGGCAAGATCCGGTTGCCGCTCGGGCAGGGCATCTCCGGTTGGGTGGCCAGCCACCGCCAACCCGTGGTGATCGGTCACGACAAGGAGTCCGATCCGCGGTACAGACCGTTCGAGTCGCTGCGCGGGCGCGACTTCACCTCGATGGTGTCGGTGCCGATGGAGACCGGCCCGGGCGGGTTGGTCGGTGTGCTCAATGTGCACACGGTCGACCGCCGCGAGTTCACCCCGCGCGACGTGGAGTTGCTGCTGGTGATCGGTCGGCTGATCGCCGGCGCGTTGCATCAGGCCCGGCTGCACCGCCAGCTGGTGGCCCGCGAGCGCGCGCACGAGAATTTCGTCGAGCAGGTGATCGAGGCGCAGGAGCTCGAGCGGCGCCGGCTGGCCGGCGACATTCACGACGGGATCTCCCAGCGGCTGGTGACGTTGTCCTACCGGCTCGACGCCGCCGCCCGGGCCGCCGAGCCGCATGTGGTGGCCGAACAGTTGGCGGCCGCGCGGGAATTGGTCGCGTTGACGTTGCAGGAGGCCCGCGCGGCGATCAGCGGGTTGCGCCCGCCGGTACTCGACGACCTGGGTCTGTCCGGCGGACTGGCCAGCCTGGCCCGCTCGATCCCCCGCCCGGCGATCGAGGTCGATCTGGCCGAGACCCGGGTGCCCGATCACATCGAGCTGGCGCTGTACCGGATCGCCCAGGAGTGTCTGCAGAACGTGGTCAAACACGCCGAGGCGAACCGGGCACGGTTGACCTTCGCCGTCGAGGACAGTGTGGCCCGGCTCGAAATCGTCGACGACGGAAAAGGTTTCGACACCTTCGAGCACCCGCTGGGCAGTGACGAGATGGGTGGCTACGGCCTGTTGTCGATGGCCGAGCGGGCCGAGATCGTCGGCGGCCGGTTGCACATCCGGTCCCGGCCGGGCGCGGGCACCACCGTCACCGCGGCCATCCCGTTGCCCGCGACGATCCAGTAGTCAGCCGCCGAGTTTCCCGGCGAGTTCGGGGCACTCGTACTTGATCGCCACGTTCACGATCGTCATCAACGCATCGGGCGGAAGGTTGCTGCCCATCTGGGTCAGTACGTCGACGACATCCTGCTTGGTCTTGTTGAAGCTGCCGTTGCCCATGATGCAGGCCATCATCAGCTGATCGCGGATGGCGCTGTCGGATCCCTTGATTCCGGCGGCACGGACCTCGGCATACGCGGCCGGCGGTAACGCCGCGGGGCCACCACCCGGGGCTGCGCGCGTGGTCGGGGCCTCCGTCCGGGTGGGCGCCTTCGACGACGTGGTGAACGGGGTGACGTCGTCGGGCGCGGTGGCCACCCCGGTGGTGGTGTTGCTGCAGGCCGCGAGCACGATGACCGCGACGGCACCGAGACCCGCACCGAGCTTGGCGTTCATCTGCACTCCCCTCGCCTGGTTTCGAGAGTAGGCGGGTTCGGCCCGACGGCCCAGGCTTCAGAAATCGCCGGAGTGTCGACGCAACGTCTCGATGGAGGCCACCAGCGCCTGCGACTGTTCTTCGGACATCCCGACGTCGGCGAACACCTGCTCATTGAGGGTGACGGTGGCGTCCTCCACGGTCGAGCGGCCGAGGTCGGTGATGCGCACCAACGTAGTGCGGCCGTCGGTGGGATGGGGGATCCGCTCCACCAGACCGTTGGCCTCCAGCCGCCGGATCGCGTGCGTGACGCTGGTGACGTGCACCTGCAGCCGATCGGACGCCTTGGTGATCGGCAGCGCGCCAGACCGGCTGAAGGCCAGCAAGCGCAGGAGCTCGAACCGGGAGAAGCTCAGATCGTAGGGCCGCAATGCGGTCTCCACCCGGGCCAGCAGGATCTGGTGGGCCCGCATCACCGAGGTCACCGCGACCATGCCGCCGGCCACCTCGCCCCACCCGGCGGCCTCCCAGTTCGCACGGGCCTGCGCGATGGGGTCACGCTTGTCCGGTGGTGAGGTCACGCCTCTTCTTACCGCATCACCGCGCGGGCTCCGCGCATTCCGCGTGTTACGCCGCGATCGGTCCGCTCAGCGGGCGGCCGTCACCGCGTCGAGCACCGCGCGGGTCGACTGCCGTGACCCGACGGTGATCCGCACGCCGCCGTCGGGGTAATGGCGTAGTTGAAGCCCGCTGCCCTCGAACACCGTCGACCACGGTGTGGCCCGGCCGGGCAGGAACACGAAGTTGGCCCGCGCATCGGTGTTGTACACCCCTGCCGCACGCAGCCGCATCTGGAGATGACGCCGCTCCGCCGTGATCATCCGGATCCGTTGGCGCAGCTGTTCTTCCGCAGCGTACGAGGCTGCGACGGCGACCTGGGCGTTGAGTCCGACGCCGAACGGCAGCTGCATCCGCCACAACAGCCGGCCGAGATCGGCAGCGCAGAAGCCGTAGCCGATCCGCAGGCCGGCCAGCCCGTAGGCCTTCGAAAACGTCCGCACCACCACGACATTGCCGAACCGGCCGACCAGGTTGGGGCCGTCGAGGCGGTCGGCGGCAGACAGGAATTCCACATACGCCTCGTCCAGCACGACGACGGTGTCGGCGGGCAGCCGCGTCAGGAAGCGCTCGATGGCGCCGGCCGGGTCGATGGTGCCGGTCGGGTTGTGCGGGCGGCAGACCACCACGACGCGGGCCTGTCGCGCGGCCTCGGCCATCGCGTCCAGATCGTGCCGGCCGTGCGGATCGAGCGGCACGGTCACCGTCTGTAAGCGCGCCATCTGGGCGAAGATCGGATATCCGTCGAAGGTCGGTGCCGACATCACCATCGTGTCACCGGGACTGGTCACCGCATGCAGCACCTGCATGATGACGCCCGTCGCGCCGGCGCCCACGATCACCTGTTCTTCGGATATCCCGTCGTGCTCGGCGATCAACGAGCGCAACCGCTGCGGCAGGAACTCCGGATACCGGTTGGCCGCCCCGTCGCAGGCGTGTAGCGCCGAGCGCACCGCGGGCAGCGGTGGGAAGGGGCATTCGTTGAGCGACAACGCCAATGGGTTGACCGCCTGCGGCAGTGCGCCCACCGCGTCGAGGAGCGCGGTGCGCGGCGCCGCCATCAGGCGGTCCTCACGCCGGCCCCGACGGCGGTCCGGCCGCCCCACCGCACCGCCGCGGCGCCGGCGAAATCACCGGCGTGGGCGAACGCCGCCATCAGTACGGTGTCGCCGGCGCTCACCCGGCCCTCGGTCACCGCCCGATCCAGATTGACGGGAATACCTGCGGCGAAAAGGTTTCCACACTCGTCGAACGTATCGACGTGTCTGCGCTCGGGTAGTTCCAACGCCTCGCGCCAGTTCCGCAGGAAGACGCGGTTGGGCTGGTTGGTGACCAGCAGGTCGACGTCTCGGGGGGCTATCCCGAGCCGGTCGCAGACCGCGTAGGACACCTCGGGAACCTGCCGGTTACCCCGTGCCAGCACCTTGGTGATCTTGCTCTCGGTGAAGCCGATGCAGCCCTCCCCGGGACCCGGTTGCCACCACTTGCGCGGCGGGTCGACGGCGATGGTCATCTCACCCGCGTACTCGCCGTAGGTACGGCATTCCACGTCGAGGATGGGCGAGAGATCAGAGCGAGTCACCAGGCCCACCGCCGCACCGTCCCCGGGCACCGCGGCCTGAGCTCTGCGCCGGATCGTGGGCTGGTCGAAGATCTGTCCCGCCGCATTCTGCGCGATCGCGATCACCGCGGTGTGCCCCTCACCCGAACACAACAGCGTGCGAGCGACTTTCAGCGCGAGGACGAAGGCCGCACAGCCGCCGTTGTGCAGGTCGATCACCCAGTTCGGCTTCATCCCGAGCCGGTGCGCGATACCGCCGCCGCTCCCGTAGAACGGGGTATCGGGCAACTGCGTGTGGGTGATCAGCACGTCGGCTCCCGCGACGACGTCGGCGCCGTGCCGTTCGATCACCCCGGTGGCCGCCCGTTGGACCATGTCGATCGCGGTTTCGTCGGGTCCGACGTGATGGCGGAACCGCGGCGCCCGGAACATCATGTTCTCGGCCAGCTCATCGGTTTCGGCGAATCCGCCGTAGTAGCCGGCGCCGATCGGTTCACCGGGCAGGTAGGTGGAGACGTCGACGAGGCTGACGGGGGTGTTCGTGTCGGACATGGGGGCGCCTCATCGCATCCAGGCCGGGGTGATCGGCAAGCCATGGCGGTACCGGTACTCGGCGATCGCCTTGAGGTTGCGCAACTCCAGCAGGTGACCGGGACCGAACATGTCCCAGAAGTCGCCGACCCAGACCGGTCGTCCTGGCGGCGCGGTCTCGGGGTAGGGGTTCTCGTCATAGAACGGATGGTGGCAATTGGTCCACAGCACAACCGATCCCGGCTTGTCGAAGACCACCTGGGCGTCGACGATACGCATCAGATAGACCATCCACAGGTGCCTACCCTGATCCCAGGCACAGTGGTAGTCGACGGTCAGCGCGTCGCGGTGGGCCACGGTGCGGGTGTAGATCTCACTACCCGGACCGTCCGGCCCGGCGCCGAGCCGGTCGTGGGCGAGCCACAACTCGGGCTGCTCCGTCTGGGTGAATCCCCGCAAGCTGTAGGTCCACTCCTCCAGGCAGCGGGTGTCGGACAGGTAGTCGAACAACTCATCGGGTGGACATTCGATGTAGTCGTTGACCGTGCAGTATTGACCGAACACCTGGTCGTGCGGATAGACCGACCGCATCATCTCCATGATGACCGGGGTGGCCTTGTCCTTGGGTGAGGTCTCGATCCGGATGAGCCCGGCCAATGGTTCGGTGATGTCGTCAAGTGCGGGCAGGGACATGATTTTCGGCCTCCTGGGCGGTCAGAAACGGTGCGAATGGTGGAATTTCGTCGGCCGAGCATTCGATGCCGAGCACCGAGGGACCGTCGGCGTACAGCGCCGCCTGCACCGCGTTCGGCAAGTCGTGGATCTCGGTGACGTCGGCGGCGGGCAGTCCGGGGAACATCGCGGCCAGCCCGGCGCCCAGCCGGCTCGGCCCGAACCGGTTGTAGCAGTGGCGGTTGCCGTAGAACAGCTGTTCACGGGTGACGCACATGGCGTGCGCGTGGTTGTCGAACAGCACGAAGGTGATGGGCAGCCGGTACTGGATAGCGGTGTGGATCTCCATGCCGTGCATGAAGAATGCGCCGTCGCCGGCGATCACCACGGTGCGTCTGCGGCCACCGGTCCCCCGGTGAAACGTCATCCCGATGCCGGCTCCGAAGCTGTAGCCCATCCCGCCCATACCGAGTGCCACGATGAAGCGGCCATCGCGCCGCACCGGTAGATGGTGGATCGCCGAGGCTCCGATGTTGCCCGCATCGACCACGATGTCGGTGCCGTCCGGTAGCGCCGCGTCGAGCACGGTCATCGCATCGCGGTACCGGATACCCGGTCCGTGATGGTCCGGCGGTCGCAACCCACCGGGCGCCACGGTCTTTGGTTTCCGCTGCCCAGCGCCGCCCAACGCCCGCGTCAGGTGGGCCAGCGACACTCGTAGATCGTCGGAGTAGACGTGGCCACACGACAGGTAGGGCTCCTGCGCACCGATCGAGTAGGTCGGCACCGTGGACCACACCTCGTCGAGTCCGGCCCGCGCGGTCACCGGCATCCGGGAACCGACCAGCAGGCACAGCGCACTGCGGGCCGCGGTGGCGATTACCCCGGGATGGCCCATCACCCCGGCCACGCCCACTCCGAAGGACGAACCGAGTTCCGGAATGCCCGCGACGTCCTTGGCATCGGGTGTGGTGGCCACGGCTGCCCGCAGTACGGCCCGCAGTGATTCCAGTGCGGTGCGGGCGTCGTCCCGGGCCACCTGTTCACCGGCGATGATCGTGATCGGTCCGTCGACGTCGCGCAGTGCCCGCTCGAGTGTCCCGAGATCGGAATCGCACTGTGCCGACGGGGTTCGGTTGTTCCGACCGTCGATCGACCCGTCCAGCGGTGATTGCTGAATGTCTTTGGGCAGCAACAACACCGCTGGGCCTCCGGCACGTGCGGCGGCGAGCGCATCCGGTAAGGCGGTGCGGATGTCGTCGGGATCTACCACCCGGCGGCAGTACACCGACACCGCGGAGAACAAGGACTGCGCGTCGAGGCTTCCGTTGTCCCCGCTGGTGTCCTGGAACGCGCCGCGGCCGTCGAGTACCGTCGGCGCCTGGCCGATCAACGCCAGTACCGGCACCCGGCCGGCCAGTGACTCCCCCAGCCCCGGCACGGTGTTCAGGCAACCGCCGCCCGAGGTCGCCGCCACCACACCGATTCCGGCACCGCTGCGGCTGTAGCCGTCGGCCATTGCCGCAGCGGAGAATTCGTGCTTGGCCAGCACCGCGGTGATGCCGTCACAGGAGTATGCCGCGTCGAAGAGGTCTTCGATGTTGGCGCCGTCGACCCCGAAGACATGCGTGATACCCGTCGCCGCCAGGTAGTCGACGATGTGGTCGACCACCCTGTGCTGATCGGCCATTGGTCACCTGCTTCCGCTTTCTGCCGTGTGACACGACCGGCAACCGGAATAGGTTCAACCATCGCCGAAACCGAGGGAAACGGTTTTCAGAGTTTCTTTTCCAGCAGCACCGTGCCGTCGGGAGAGGTAACCAGTTGCACCGCAGCGATATCCGCCATCGGCATCTGGGTGTTGCCGCTGGGCAGGGCGGTGGCCCCGGACAATCCCAGCCAGGTCGCCACTTCATGGCGGCTGCCGTCGCGGCCGATCACCACCATGCCTAAATTCTGCGGGGGCGCATCTTGTTTGCCCCAGTTGCCGTAACTGCACGACATGTCGATGCGGGTGCCCCAGGAGTACCCCGTCATGGCGATGCTCGCGTTGATCGGCGTATCCGACATCTTGGACATCGTCATCATCTGCGCGTTCTGCTGCTGCTCGCCACCACTGCTCAGCCCGAACACCTCGGGTCGAAGACCGATCACGACGCCGACGGCCAGCAGGGCGGCAGCCAGACCGACGGCCGCCGTGGTCACCCAGCGCGACCGGCGTCGCCGCCAACTGACCTTGGCCAGCACGGAGTCCAGCACCTCGGGACGCAACGGCGGATCCGGTTCACCGGCTTCGAGCGCGCGCACGTCGTCGAGGTCGAGCATCGCCAGCAGCGCCGGCATACCGCTCAATTCCGCCACTGCGGAACGGCATTGCGCGCATCCCTGCAGATGCTCCTCGTACTCGCGGCGTTCGCCGCCCTCCAGCGATCCCAGCACGTAGGCCGCATCCCAGGTCCGGTACCGATCGGTTTCCACCGGATCAGGAATGTGGGGCACACCGAACTGCGTCATCGTGTCACCCCCATCTCTTGCAGGTTGAGTCGTAGTGCGCGTACCGCGTAGTGCAGCCGGGATTTCACGGTGCCCTCGGGTATGTGCAGATCCGCGGCGATCTGGCCGGTCGTCCAGCCCTGGTAGTAGGCGCGGCGCACGACCGCCCGGTGCTCGTCGGACAGTTGGCTCAGGGCTGTGGTCAACAGGATTCGGTCCAACGCGGTATCCACCTGGTCGGGGGCGCCGGCGGCGCCGGAATGTTCGGCCACCTGTTCGGGGTCGGATACCCCGGTTTCGTTGCGAAACCGGGCGCTCCGGCGTTCGTCGATGATCATGTTGCGGGCGACGGTGAACAGCCAGGCCCGCGCCGACCGGGCCTCGTCCGAGGTGACCTCAGGGTGCCGCCAGGCCCGCAGCAGCGTTTCCTGCACCACGTCCTCGGCCCGGGCCCGGTCACCCGTGAGCCGCAGGGCGTAGCGCCACAGCGCCCCGGCATGTTCTTCGTAGAGCACCCGCATCATGGCGGCCTCCGGATCGTCCATTCCCAACCTCCGTCTGTGATACGACGTTGGCGGTGATCCGGTTCAATTAGAACCTTTGCCAGGAGGTGGGCGCCAGAGCAGACGCGCGAATTGCCGGCAAACGCTACTTGGTGAGGATGCGCGGGCCGTCTTCGGTCACGGCGACCGTGTGCTCCCAGTGCGCGGCACGGGTGCCGTCGGCAGTGACGACGGTCCACTCGTCGTCGAGGATCACGGTCTCGCGGGTGCCCAGGGTGAGCATCGGTTCGATCGCCAGCACCGAGCCCGGGGCCAGGTACGGGCCCCGCCCGGGTGCGCCTTCATTGGGCAGAAACGGATCCATGTGCATCTGCCGGCCGATACCGTGGCCGCCGTAGCCCTCGACGATGCCGTACTTGCGGTCGTGGCGCGCCTCGGCCGCGTGGGTCTCGACCTCGATGGCGTGCGAGACGTCGGTGAGCCGGTTTCCGGGCAGCATCGCGGCGATACCGGCTTCCATCGCCGCCTTCGTGGCGGCCGAGAGGGCTTCGTCGGCCGGGATGAGCGCGCCGACACCGAATGTCACGGCCGAGTCCCCGTGCCAGCCGTCGACGATCGCACCGCAGTCGATGGACACCAGGTCACCGGCAGCCAAGATCTCGTCTGATGACGGAATGCCATGCACCACACGGTCATTGACGGAGGCACAGATGCTGGCCGGGAACCCGTGATAACCGAGGAACGATGGGGTGCCGCGACCGTCGCGGATGACGGCTTCGGCGATCTGATCCAGTTCGAGCGTCGACACCCCGGGTTTGGCGGCCGCCTGCACGGCGCGCAGCGCCGAGGCGACCAGCGCCCCGGCCACCGCCATCGCGTCGAGCTCTCCGGCGCTGCGCTGAGCGACAACCTTGCGCTTGCGTAACCCCGGCAACCCGATCACTTGCCCAGTGCGTGCAATGCGCGGGCGAACACCTCATCGAGGCCGCCCACTGCATCCACGGTCTTCAGGTCGTCGCGGTAGTACTCCAGCAGCGGCTCGGTCTCCTCGCGGTAGACCTTCATCCGGTTGCGGATCACCTCGTCGGTGTCGTCGGCGCGGCCACGCCCCTTCAGGCGGGTCAGCAACTCATCTTCGGACACCTGGAACTCCACCACCGCGTCCAGCTTGGTGTTGCGGGCGGCCAGCATTTCCTTGAGTGCGCCGGCCTGCGCCACCGAGCGCGGGTAGCCGTCGAGGATGAACCCGTCCGCCGCGTCCTCCTGGTCGATCCGATCCTCGACGAGGCGGTTGGTCAGCTCCGCGGGCACGAGATCGCCGGCATCGAGGTAGCGCTTGGCCTCCAGGCCCAGCGGGGTGCCGTCGCCGATGTTCTTCCGGAACAGGTCCCCGGTGGAGATCTGCGGGATGCCGAGCTTCTCGGACAGCTTCTCTGCCTGCGTGCCTTTGCCCGCACCGGGCGGTCCGAGTAGAACGACTCTCACTTCAGGAACCCTTCGTAGTTACGTTGCATGAGCTGGCTCTCGATTTGTTTGACGGTATCCAAGCCGACACCGATCATGATCAGAACCGCCACACCGCCAAATGGCAGATTCTGTAGCGTCGCCCCGCTGCCCATCTGCAGGAAGACGTTCGGCAGGACCGCGATCACGCCGAGGTAGATCGAACCCGGCAGGGTGATCCGGCTCAACACGAACCGCAGGTAGTCGGCGGTCGGCTTTCCGGGGCGGATGCCCGGGATGAACCCGCCGAACTTCTTCATCTCGTCGGCACGCTCGTCGGGGTTGAAGGTGATCGACACATAGAAGTACGTGAAGAAGATGATCAGGCCGAAGTAGACGGCGATGTAGACCCCGTCGGCCGGGTTGGTCAGGTGGTCGGCCACGAACGTGTCCCACCAGCCGGTGCCCGGGTTGGAGCTGCCGCTGCGGATCAGCTGGGTGACCAGCATCGGGATGTAGATCAGCGACGACGCGAAGATCACCGGGATGACGCCGGCCTGGTTGACCTTCAGCGGCAGATAGGTCGACGTGCCGCCGTACATCTTGCGGCCCACCATGCGCTTGGCGTACTGCACCGGGATACGGCGCTGGCCCTGCTCGACGAACGTGACGCCGGCGAGGATCAGCAGTGCGGCACCGCAGACCAGGGCGAACACCAGCCCGCCACGGGAGTCGAGGATCATCTGGCCCTCGGCCGGGATGCGTGCGGCGATACCGGCGAAGATCAGCAGCGACATGCCGTTGCCGATGCCGCGCTCGGTGACCAGCTCACCCATCCACATCACCAGCGCCGCGCCCGCGGTCATCACCAGCACGATGACGATGAGACCGAAGATCGAGCTGTCCTGGATGACGTCGAGGCTGCAGCCCTGCATCAGTCCGCCGTTGGCTGCCAGCGCCACGATGCTGGTGCCCTGCAGGACCGCCAGCGCGATGGCGAGGTAACGGGTGTACTGCGTCATCTTGGCCTGGCCGGCCTGTCCCTCTTTACGCAGCTGTTCGAAGCGTGGGATGACCACCGTCAGCAGCTGCACGATGATGCTGGCGGTGATGTAGGGCATGACGCCCACCGCGAACACGCTCAACTGCAGCAGGGCGCCACCGGAGAACAGGTTGATCAGGGAGTAGACCTGCGCCGAATCGCCACCGCTGACCTGCTCGATGCATTTCTGGACGTTCGGGTAGTTGACCCCGGGGGACGGGAGGGTGGCCCCGACCCGGTAGAGGATCACCATTGCGAGCGTGAACAGAATCTTGCGCCTGAGATCGGCCGTTCGCAGCGACGAGATGAAAGCCGAAAGCACTCTTCCTCCTGCGCAGCCGACCTCTCAGCGCGGCGTGCCAAATGGGGCTGGTTGGTGCCAGCGTCTTGGTCAAAGTCATGTACGGCCGCCCTGCAGGCGCGCAGCCTGCGGACTCAGCCGCCAAATCAGTCTACGAGAGTAACAGTCGCATCGGGGTGGACCCTGCATGCACCCGCATCGATCAGCCGGATCTGGGACTAAGGCTCTCTTCAGATTCGCGGCGTACAGTCGGCGCCAGCTGATTAAGCCAGCTAACTAACACCTCATCTGCACTGCGCGTTCGACTGAACTAAGGGGAATCATGGCCCGTACGGCTGACGACACATGGGATCTGGCCTCCAGCGTGGGCGCCACGGCGACGATGGTCGCGGCGGCCCGCGCGATGGCCACCAACGCCGATGATCCGGTGATCGACGACCCGTTCGCCGCTCCCCTGGTCCGCGCCGTCGGCATGGAGTTCTTCACCAAGCTCGTCGACGAGAACTTCACCACCGAGGGCCTCGACGAGGAGGCGGCGACCGGTCTGATCCGGTTCGCCAACGGCATGGCTGCGCGCACGCGCTTCTTCGACGACTTCTTCCTGACCGCAAGTCGCTCCGGCATCCGGCAGGCGGTCATCCTGGCGGCCGGCCTGGACTCGCGGGCATATCGGCTGCCCTGGCCGGACGGCACCGTCGTCTATGAGATCGATCAGCCTGAGGTGACCCGGTTCAAAACCGAGACGATGGCCGCTCTCGGCGCCGTTCCGACGACCGACCGCCGCACCGTCGCCGTCGATCTGCGATTCGACTGGCCGACCGCGCTGGCCGAGGCCGGCTTCGACGCGTCGGTGCCGACCGCCTGGATCGCCGAGGGGTTGCTGGGTTACCTGCCTGCCGACGCCCAGGATCGGCTGCTCGACCAGATCACCGCGCTCAGTGCACCCGGCAGCCGCCTCGGCGTCGAGGGGGTGCCCGCCACCGAGACCAACGACGAAGAGACGATCCGGGCCCGCATGCAGGAGTTCACCGACCGCTGGCGCTCCCACGGCCTCGACATCGACCTCAACGAGCTGATCTTTCTGGGCGACCGCGCTGACGTACTGACCTACCTGCAAGGGCATGCCTGGAAAGCCACCGGCATCTCCTCGAACGATCTGCTGGTCCGCACCGGCCTGCCGCCCGTCAAAGATGAGGCCCACGCCGCGTCGGTGCTCTACATCAGCGCCGAGAAGTAGGGGTAATCCGAACAATGGCACGGTCTGATGCCGACACCTGGGATCTGGCCTCCAGCGTGGGCGCGACGGCGACGATGGTCGCCGCGGCCCGCGCCATCGCCAGTGCCGAACCGGATCCGCTGATCCGCGACCCCTACGCCGCGGCACTGGTACGCGCGGTGGGAGTCGAGTTCTTCACCAAGCTGGTCGACGGTGAGATCGAACTCGACGGCGAGCTGGCCGAGGGCGCGCACCTGATGATCGGGGTGATGGCGGTCCGGACCAGGTTCTTCGACGACTTCTTCATCTCGTCGGGTGAGGCCGGTATCCGGCAGGCGGTGATTCTGGCCTCCGGACTGGACGCGCGCGCGTACCGGCTGCCCTGGCCCGAGGGCACCGTCGTCTACGAGATCGACCAACCCGAGGTCATCGGCGCGAAGACGGCCACCATGGCCCAGATCGGGGCGGCCCCCACCGCCGAACGCCGCACCGTCGCCGTCGATCTCCGTGACGACTGGCCGGCGGCGCTGCGTGCCGCCGGGTTCGACCCGACAGTGCCCAGCGCATGGAGCGCCGAAGGTCTGCTGGCCTATCTGCCGCCGGACGCCCAAGACCGGCTGTTCGACAACATCACCGGTCTCAGCGCACCGGGCAGCAGGTTGGCCACGGAGTTCCATCCGGATATCTCGGCTGCGCTACGTGACCGGGGGCGGGTGATGACCGACCAGTGGCGTGATCACGGTCTGGACCTCGATCTGGCCAACCTCTGGTACGACGGGGAACGCAATTCGGTGGTCGAGTACCTCACCGCCGGCGGATGGTCGGTGACGGCGCGGCCCCGCCCCGAGGTGTTCGCCGAATACGGACGCACCTTCCCCACCGGGGACGCCGTTGCGCAACAGCGCAATTCATTAGCGGTCACCGCTATTCGAGATTAGGAGCAAGCATGGCACGCACCGAGGGTGACACCTGGGATCTGGCCACCAGCGTCGGCGCCACCGCGACCGGTGTCGCGGCCTCCCGGGCACTGGCCACCAAGCAGTCCGATCCGCTCATCAACGACCCGTATGCCGACGCGTTGGTGCGGGCGGTCGGCCTCGAACACAGCATCCGGCTCGCCGACGGTGAGGTGTGCGTCGAGGGCGATCTGATGTTGGACCGGCAGCGGATGTGTGAGCAGATCGCTGTGCGCACCCGGTTCTTCGACGATTTCTTCACCGCTGCAACAGCATCCGGCATTCGGCAGGCGGTGATTCTGGCCTCCGGTCTGGACACCCGCGCCTACCGGTTGGCCTGGCCCACCGACAGTGCGGTGTTCGAGGTGGACCAACCGGCGGTGCTGGACTTCAAGACGCGCACCCTGGCCGGCCTGGGGGCCGAGCCGGGCGCCACCCACCACAGCGTGCCGATCGATCTGCGGGAGGACTGGCCGCAGGAATTGCGCGCCAAGGGATTCGACCCGTCGATCCCGACCGCCTGGATCGCCGAGGGGTTGCTGATCTACCTGCCGGCCGAGGCACAGGATCGGCTCTTCGACAACATCACCGCGCTCAGCGCACCGGGCAGTCGGCTGGCCACCGAGCACATGGACGCCGAGATGCTCACCGGGGACTGGACCCAACGGGTCAGCGAGTGGTCGAAGAAAACCGGGTCCGATGTGGATCTGATGGATCTGTTCTACTCGGGCGAGCGGGCCACTGCTCGTGACTATCTCACCCAGTCGGGCTGGGAGGTCACGGTGCAGACGACGCGAGCCGCCTACGAGTCACATGGGTTCGAATTCCCCGATGAACTGGCCGACATGGGCGGTGATTCGGGTTATCTTTCAGCAGTCCTGAAACCGGCGAACTAAACGACCAGGAGGCCCGCGATGGCACGCAGTGACGGGGACAGCTGGGATCTCGCCTCCAGCGTCGGAGCAACCGCGACGCTGGTGGCGACCGGCCGGGCGATCGCCAGCCGCGACGACCACGGGCTGATCGACGATCCGTTTGCCGCGCCACTGGTGCGCGCGGTGGGTATCGAGGCGTTCACCAAGATGGTCGACGGTGAACTGGATTTCGACACGTTGGCCCAGATGTCGCCGGAGGCGGCCGAACGAGCCCGCGCCAACATCGACGAAATGGCCGTGCGTACCCGGTTTTTCGACGACTTCTTCCTGACTTCGGGCGAGACCGGCATCCGGCAGGCCGTGATCCTGGCATCCGGCCTGGACTCACGCGCGTACCGCCTGCCGTGGCCGGCGGAAACCGTGGTCTACGAAATTGACCAGCCGGAGGTGATCGAGTTCAAGACCCGCACGCTGGCGGATCTGGGCGCCGAGCCGACCGCGCACCGCCGCACCGTGCCGATCGACCTGCGTGACGACTGGCCGGCCGCATTGCGGGCGGCGGGTTTCGATCCGGGCGCACCGACCGCGTGGTGCGCCGAGGGACTGCTGATCTATCTGCCGCCCGAGGCGCAGGACCGGCTCTTCGACAACATCGACGCACTCAGCGCCCCCGGCAGTGCGGTGGCAACCGAATTCGTGCCGGGAATCAAGGATTTCGATCCCGACAAGGCGCGGGCCGCCACCGCCACGTTCAGCCAGATCGGGCTGAACATGGACATGCCCTCGCTGGTCTACCATGGCGAACGGCATTCGGCCGCCGACTATCTCGGCGCCAAGGGTTGGCAGATGACCGGTGTGCCGCGCTCGGAACTGTTCACCCGCCACGGCCTTGCCGCGCCGGACCGAGACGACAACGATCCGATGGGCGAGATCGTCTACGTCAGTGGCACTCTGCCTTCAGGCTCAGGCAGCTCGGCCTGAGTTGTCGGCTTCCGCGTCGTAGTCCAGAGCCGGTGGCGCCTCCGGCGTCCCCGGGATCTCGGTGCCACTGATCGGACACCTCGCCGTCTCCGGACATTTCACCAGCGCCACACCGCCGATCACGCACGCCACCATCATGTAATACGCGGGCACCAGGTTGTCGCCGGTCAGATTGACCAGCCAGTCGTTGACTGCCGGTGCGGTACCGCCGAATATCGACGTGGACACGTTGTAGGCGATCGCGAAACCGGCGTATCGGACCTGGGTCGGGAACATGGCCGGGAAGGTGGCCGAGATGGTGGCCAGCTGCGGGACATACAGCAGCCCCAGCACCGCGTAGCCGATCACCGCGCCCAATGGGCTGGCGCCCATCAGCAGGAACATCGGCACACCCGCAATGAAGAGACCGATCAGCGAGAACCACCACATCGGTTTGCGCCCAACCCGATCCGAGATACGCCCGGCGAACGGCACGAACACCATCATCGCCAACATCCCGATGATCGGCACCACCAACGACATGTCGGTGGACAGGCCGATGGTGCTCTTCAGATACGTGGGCATGTAGGTCAGCAGGGTGTAGTTCACCACGTTGAGCGCCACCACCAGGCCGCCCAACCTCAGCACCGGACCCCAGTACTGCAGCAGGAGTTCCTTGAGTTCGGTGGACGGCTGCGATTCCTCCTCCCCCGACTCGGCGAGTTCCTGGAACACCGGTGTCTCGGACAACCGGGTGCGGAGGTAGACACCGATGAGCCCCAACGGAGCTGCCACCAGGAACGGCAAACGCCAACCCCACGAACCCATCTGGTCCTCGGTGAGGATCAGCGAGAAGCCCAACATCATCAGCGCGCCAAGGGAGAACCCGGCCAGCGTGCCGAATTCCAGGAAGCTGCCGAGGAATCCGCGCCGACGCGATGGCGCGTATTCGGCCATGAAGGTCGCGGCGCCGCCGTACTCGCCGCCGGTGGAGAAGCCCTGAACCATCCGCAGCAGCACCATCAGCACCGGGGCCCAGATCCCGATCGACGCATACGTCGGCACCAGCCCCACACACAGCGTGGAGCCGGCCATCAACAGAATCGTGATGGCCAGCACCTGTTTACGGCCGATCCGGTCTCCCAGCGGCCCCCAGACGAACCCGCCGAGAGGCCGGACCAGGAAGGACACCGCGAACGTCATCAGAGCCAGCAGTGTCGCGTGCTCGGAGCTGCCGGGGAAGATGGCCGCCGATATGTAGGTCACGCCGTAGGCATAGATGCCGTAGTCGAACCATTCGGTGGCGTTACCGATCGCCGAGGCGGCGACGGCACGCCGTTGAACTTCGGGGGGAGTGTCCTCCACAGCGGACTGATCGGTTGTTTCCGATGGACCCGATGAGTCGTTCGTCTCGTTCGTGCCGTCCGAGTGCGCGGTGCCCACGGGACCTCCTCGTGCCTGACGACACTGCTCCCGTCACATACCTCGACGTCGGCTGATGAAGATCAACACCGCAGGGCCAGACCGTAGTTTGATTGGCTACCTTCTGCTCCGCCGCTGACGTTACCGCGCCACACGTCCTGATGCGAATCTCCCCCGTGCTCGGCGGGTCCGGGTCAGAATCGGTGTTCGCCCAACCAGAGGGCATTGACACCGGTAATGCTGCGTTCGGCCTGATCGAGGATGCCCCGCACCGAGTGTCCGACCAACACACCCATGGCCTGCGGCAACGATGCCGCCGCAGGCTGGGACGACGGTTTGGGCCGCAGCATGTCCAACCAGGACGAGCCGGGATAGCCAAGAACCCGCACCTTGGTGTCCGGGTCCAGCCCGGCCAACACCTTGGCCCGGGTGATCGCGGTACGCAGACCACCGAGTTCGTCGACGAGGCCGCGTTCTTTGGCGTCCGACCCCGTCCACACCCGGCCGCGGGCCACCTCCTCGACCTGCTCGACGCTGAGGTTGCGCCCGTGTGCCACCCGCTCGATGAAATCGGTGTACATCACGCCGGTCTCGGCTTCGATGTTGGCATGCTGCTCGTCGGTGAACGGCGCATCCGAGGACCAGGCGTCGGCATTGGCGTTGGTACGCAACGAATCTGTGCCGACCCCGAGTTTGTCCTTGAGCTCACGCGACACCAGTTTCCCGGTGATCACACCGATGGATCCGGTGAGGGTGCCGGCATTGGCCACGATCTCGTCGGCCGCCATCGACACGTAATAGCCGCCCGAAGCCGCGACCGCGCCCATCGATGCAACCACGGGCTTACCCCGCTCACGGGCCCGAACCACTTCGCGCCAAATGGTTTCCGACCCGCTCACCGACCCGCCCGGGCTCTCGACCCGCAGCACGATCGCCGATACGTCGTCGTCGGCCGCGGCCTCCCGCAATGCCGCGGCGATCGTGTCCCCGCCGGCGCTCGAGTTCCCCAGCGGCAGCACCTGCGGCCCGCCCCGGCCGCTGACGATGGGGCCGTGCAAGGTCACCACCGCGACGGTGGGCCTGGCCTTGCGACCGGGAATCGGCGGCGCGGGGACCTTGGGCGCCGTCCGCGCGTATCGCGAAAGATAAAGCCGCGGAAGGGCGTCGGGGTGGCTGTCGGCGTCGGCGCCGGCCTCGGTCGGGCCCCCGGACAACTCCCCGATCCGCGCGTAGGCCTCGTCGCGGAAACCGATGCGGTCGACCAACCCGGCACTGACCGCGGCGTCACGCAACACCGGCGCGGTGTCGGCCAGCGCGTCGACCGCCTCGGGGCTCAGGTTCCGCGATTCCGCGATCGCGTGCCATACCTGGGTCTGCAGGCTCTCGATCATCCGGCCGTCGGCTTCGCGCTGCGCGTCGGTGTACCGGTCCTCGGTGAAAACGTTTGCCGCAGATTTGTATTCGCCGCGGGCGACGAACTGCGCCTCGATGCCCACCTTGTCCAGCGCGTCGCGCAAGAACATCGCGTTGGTGGCGAAACCGATCAGACCGACGGTCCCCGACGGCTGCATCCACACTTCACGGAAGGCCGAGGCCAGATAGTAGGACAACGTGCCCGGATAGGTTTCGGCCCAGGCCACCGTGGGCTTGATGGCGCTGAACGCCGTGATGGCCTCGCGCAGTTCCTGAACCGGACCGGGCGCGGCGGCCGGAAGCTGCACCCGCGCGATCAACCCGGCGACCCGGTCGTCCTCGGCGGCGCGGTGGATCGCGGCCACAGCGTGACGCAACGTCATCGGGCGGCCCCCGCCGGCGATCATCGCGAGGGGGTCGAAGCCGACCGTCTCCGGCGGTATCGACAGGAGATCCAGCTCGAGCACGCAGCCGCTGGGCACGCCGTTGTGGCGGGCGGTGTCGACGCGACGCACCAACGCCTTGAGGTCGTCCTGGCCGGGAAGTCCTGGGAGGAAGGCGAACATGGTTCCGAGCCTACCGGTCACCTGAGAGTGCCGAGCAGACGCAAAACTGCCCCAAAACCGAAGTTTTGGGGCAGCTTTGCGTCTGCTCGCGCAGAGAAAATTACAGCACGGCGGCGAGCCGCCAATTACAGCTCGGTGGCCGAACCGCCGGCAGCGGTGATCGCCTCGCGGGCACTTCCACTGAACTTGTTGGCGGTCACGTCGACCTTGACGGCCAGCTTGCCGTCGCCGAGAACCTTCACCAGGGTGTTCTTGCGAACCAGGCCCTTGGCGACCAGCTCGTCGACACCGACGGTGCCACCCTCCGGGAATGCCTTGTTGATGTCGCCGACGTTGACGACCTCATACTCGGTCCGGAAGCGGTTCTTGAAGCCCTTGAGCTTCGGCAGCCGCATGTGGATCGGCATCTGGCCACCCTCGAACATCACCGGGACGTTCTTGCGGGCCTTGGTGCCCTTGGTACCACGACCTGCAGTCTTACCCTTGGAGCCCTCACCACGACCGACGCGGGTCTTGGCGGTCTTCTCCCCGGGAGCGGGCTTCAGGTCGTGAAGCTTGATAACAGACATCAGGACTTCACCTCCTCCACCTCGACGAGGTGGTGCACAACGTTGATCAGACCACGGGTCTGATCGTTGTCCTCACGCACCACGGACTGACGGATCTTCTTCAGACCCAGCGTCCGCAGGCTTTCGCGCTGCTTCCAGCGTGCGCCGATGGTTCCGCGCACCTGGGTGATCTTGAGTTCTGCCATGGCTATGCCGATCCCTCACGCGCTGCTGCGGCAGCCAGCGCTTCGCTCTCACGCCGGGCCTTGAGCATGCCGGCCGGCGCCACGTCCTCCAGCGGCAGACCGCGACGGGCCGCCACCTCTTCGGGCCGCTGGATCATCTTCAGCGCGGCAACGGTGGCATGCACCACGTTGATCGCGTTGTCGCTGCCCAGCGACTTGGCCAGGATGTCGTGCACGCCGGCGCATTCCAGCACCGCGCGAGCCGCACCACCGGCGATCACACCGGTACCGGGGCTGGCCGGACGCAGCATCACCACACCGGCGGCCGCCTCACCCTGAACCGGGTGGACGATGGTGCCACCGATCAGCGGGACGCGGAAGAAGTTCTTGCGAGCTTCCTCGACACCCTTGGCGATGGCGGCCGGAACTTCCTTGGCCTTGCCGTAGCCGACGCCGACCATGCCCTTGCCGTCGCCGACGATGACCAGAGCGGTGAAGCTGAAGCGCCGACCACCCTTGACCACCTTGGAGACGCGGTTGATCGACACCACGCGCTCGATGTAGTTGCTCTTCTCACCGCTGTCGCGGCCACCACGGCCACCGCGGTCGTCGCGGCGGCCGCGGCCACCACGGTTGTCGGAAGCGCCTGGGCCGCCGGCACCAGTTGCCTGCTCGGCCATCATGCAGTCCTCTCGTTGACAGTCATCAGAATTTCAGCCCGCCCTCGCGCGCGGCATCCGCCAGCGCCGCGATCCGGCCGCCATAGGTGTAGCCACCACGGTCGAACACCACGGTGTCGACGCCGGCGGCCTTGGCGCGCTCGGCGATCAGCTGACCGACCCGAACGCTGTGCGCCTTCTTGTCGCCCTCGACGGCGCGAACATCGGCCTCGATCGACGAGGCAGCCGCCAGGGTGACGCCTTCCAGGTCGTCGACGAGCTGCACGTGGATGTGCCGTGCCGAACGGTTGACCACCAGACGCGGGGTCTGGGCGGTGCCGGAGACCTTCTTGCGCAACCGGGCGTGCCGACGCAGCCGGGAGTTGCGGCGGGTCTCAGAGATGTTCTGCCCCACCGGCTTCTTCTTGGTGGCAGCAGCTGCTGAGTCAGTCTTAGTTGCAGCCATGATTACTTACCTGTCTTTCCGACCTTGCGGCGGATCTGCTCACCCTCGTAACGCACACCCTTGCCCTTGTAGGGGTCGGGACGGCGCAGGCGGCGGATGACCGCGGAGATCTGACCGACCTTCTGCTTGTCGATACCTGAGACCGAGAACTTGGTGGGCGTCTCGACGGCGAAGGTGATGCCCTCGGGCGCCTCGATCACCACGGGGTGGCTGTAACCGAGCGCGAACTCCAGGTTGGAACCCTTGAGTGCGACGCGGTAGCCGACGCCGAAGATCTCCATCTTGCGGGTGTAGCCCTCAGTGACACCGGTGACCAGGTTGGCCACGAGGGTCCGGGACAGACCGTGCAGGGAGCGGCTGCGCCGCTCGTCATCGGGGCGGCTGACCACGATGGCGCCGTCCTCGTTGCGCTCGACGGTGATCGGCTCGGCAACGTCCAGCGTCAGGGTGCCCTTGGGGCCCTTGACCGAGACGTTGCGGCCGTCGATCGTCACATCGACCCCGGCGGGAACCAGGACCGGCTGCTTTCCAATACGCGACATGTTGTGCTGCCCCCTACCAGACGTAAGCGAGGACTTCGCCGCCCACGCCCTGTCGTGCTGCCTGGCGGTCGGTGAGCAGGCCCGAGGACGTGGAGATGATCGCCACGCCCAGGCCGCCGAGCACCCGAGGCAGATTGGTGGATTTTGCGTAGACCCGCAGGCCGGGCTTGGACACCCGGCGCAGGCCGGCGATGCTGCGCTCACGGCTGGGGCCGTACTTGAGCGAGACCACCAGGGACTTGCCGACGCGAGCATCCTCGGTGCGGTAGTCGTTGATGTAGCCCTCTTTCTTGAGGATCTCGGCGATGTTCGCCTTGATCTTCGAGTGGGGCAGAGTCACCTCATCGTGATACGCCGAGTTGGCGTTGCGCAGACGTGTCAAAAAGTCTGCGATCGGGTCAGTCATCGTCATGACAACCGGCTCACCTTCCTCGCGGCGGTTCCCCGTACCCAGTTTTTGGGGGAGGCCTTCCGCAACCTGTTGTTGGGGTCTGTTACCAGCTGGACTTCTGCACGCCGGGCAGTTCACCGGCGTGCGCCATCTCGCGCAGGCAGATGCGGCACAGCCCGAACTTGCGGTAGACCGAGTGCGGACGACCGCACTTGTTGCACCGCGTGTACGCGCGAACCGCGAACTTGGGCTTCTTGTTGGCCTTGTGGATCAACGCCTTCTTTGCCATGTGCTCAGTTCTCCTTGAAGGGGAAGCCCAGCGCCTTCAGCAGCGCACGGCCTTCGTCGTCGTTGGTCGCCGAGGTGACGACGGTGATGTCCATGCCGCGGGGACGGTCGATGGAATCCACGTCGATCTCGTGGAACATCGACTGCTCGTTGAGGCCGAAGGTGTAGTTGCCGGTGCCGTCGAACTGCTTGCCGTTCAGGCCGCGGAAGTCGCGGATACGGGGCAGGGCGATGGAGATCAGCCGGTCCAGGAACTCCCACATCCGGTCGCCGCGCAGCGTGACGCGAGCACCGATGGGCATGCCCTCACGCAGCTTGAACTGTGCGATGGACTTACGGGCCTTGCGGATCTCCGGCTTCTGGCCGGTGATCAGCTGCAGATCGTTGACCGCACCGTTGATCAGCTTGGCGTCGCGGGCGGCGTCACCGACACCCATGTTGACGACGACCTTGACCACGCCGGGGATCTGCATGACGTTGTCGAACTCGAACTGCTTGTTGAGCGCCTCGCGGATCTCTTCGCGGTAGCGCTGCTTCAGCCGGGGCTGAACCTTCTCTGGTGCAGTCATCAGATGTCCTTGCCATTGGTCTTGGCGATGCGGACCTTCTTGCCGGTCTCCTCATCGACGCGGTAACCCACGCGGGTCGGCTTGCCGTCGGAGTCGACGACCATCACGTTGGACACGTGGATCGCGGCTTCCTGGGTGACGATGCCGCCCGAGGATGCGCCGCGCTCGTTCTGCGACTGCGCGGTGTGCTTCTTGATCCGGTTGACGCCCTCGACGAGGACCTTGTCGCGGGTCGGGTAGGCCTCGATGACCTTGCCCTTGGCACCCTTGTCCTTGCCCGAGACCACCAGCACGGTGTCGCCCTTGTGGACCTTCATTTACAAAACCTCCGGCGCCAGCGAGACGATCTTCATGAAGCGCTTCTCGCGCAGTTCCCGGCCGACGGGCCCGAAGATGCGGGTACCGCGCGGGTCGTTGTCGGCCTTGATGATGACGGCCGCGTTCTCGTCGAACTTGATGTAGCTGCCGTCGGCGCGACGACGCTCTTTGACGGTGCGCACGACGACGGCCTTGACGACGTCGCCACGCTTGACGTTGCCGCCGGGGATGGCGTCCTTGACGGTCGCGACGATGACATCACCGATGCCGGCGTAGCGTCGCGATGAGCCACCGAGCACACGGATGCACAAGATTTCCTTGGCGCCCGTGTTGTCGGCGACCTTCAACCGCGATTCCTGCTGAATCACTCGATCTCCTGACCTGGTTTTGTATGCACGCCAGATACCGACCTGGACGTGCGCGGTCTTTGTTTCCGAAGGGCACGCGGGGCTGACTCGTTACAGCAGTCAGCCGAGGTCTGCCCAAGGCAACCCCTACATAGTAGGTGAGCACGGCGAATGCACCAAATCGTGGCTGATCAGCTCACGAACGTGCAGTGAGATCGTACTTTCCTCCCCGACGGTGATCTGTGTGCACCGTCGGCGCTACCCCGCGGCCGCCACGCAGCGAAACCCGATGTGCGTCGTCGAGCTGTCCTGGGACTGCGGGGAGCGCGCCGCCGGACGGTACCGGTGGCAGTACTCCGGTGCGCACAGGTGCGAACCACCTTTGAGCACCTGGTTCACCCTCGGATCAGGGTCGGTGGGAGGCGGGCAGCACGCCGGGGCGTCACCCTGCGGCTGGTGGTGGGCGGTGAACCGGGTGGTGGTCCACTCCCAGACGTTGCCGATCATGTCGGCCAGACCGAAGGCGTTGGGCGGGAAGGTGCCGACCGGCGAGGTGCCGTACCAGCCCAGTGCGCCGTCGTTGCGGTAGGGAAAGCGGCCCTGCCAGGTGTTGGCCATCAAGCGGCCGCCCGGATTCATGTCGTCGCCCCAGGCGTAGGTGCCGTCCGCTCCCCCGCGCGCGGCGTACTCCCACTCGGCCTCGGTGGGCAGCCGCCGTCCGGCCCAGGCCGCGTACGCCGCCGCGTCCGGATAGGCGACCTGGACGACGGGATGGTCGGGTGCCGCGGGCTCACGATCCGGTCCGAACGGGTGACGCCAGTTGGCCCCGGGTGCCCAGTCCCACCATTGACGCCAGTCCCGCAGGTCGACGGGGCCGCCGGCCGGAACGAACACCAGTGCGCCGGGCGCCAGATCGGCCTCGTCCACGCCGGGGTACAGCGCCGGGTCCATCGGCCGCTCGGCAACCGTGACGTATCCGGTGTCCCCGACGAATGCGCCGAACTGCGCGGTGGTGACGGGGTGACGTTCTATCGCGAAGGCACCGACGGTGGCGGTGTGTACCGGAACTTCCTCGGGGTAGAACGCCGTCGAGCCCATCCGGAAGGATCCGCCCGGAAGTTCGACGAGTTCGGTGAACACAGATCCGAGGCTAGTCGCGATCGATCAGTCCTTGGCGAAGGCGGCGGCGAGATCCCGCTCGAGGTCCTGATAGGGCTCGCCGGACAGGTCGACGGTGACCTGCGCGATGGTGCCGCCGGTGAACCCGAACGGTGCCCGATAATGCTGGGACACTGCCGATCCCGGGTTGCGGCCGATGCAGATGCCACCGCCGGCGAGCGCGAACATTCCCGGGTGGGTCTGCATGTCCGCCAGCTCTGCCACCGCCGTGTCGTCGATGAACATCGTGGTGTCACCGAGCGGGGTGTGACTGCCCTCGACCGTGCCGGTGCGCCGGTACTGTACGCCGAAGATGTGCCGCCCCAACGGGATCGGGTCCGGTGAGACCAGCAACTGCTCGTGTTCGCCGAGGAAGTTGTAGACGTAGTGCAGCCGTCCGTCGGCGACGAACAACACGTGGCCGCCGTGGGCACCGCCCTGCTTGAACAGCACCCCTTGCGCGTCGGCGTCGTCCACGTCGGCTTCGGCGAGCACGGTGAACGACTGCCCCCGTAGTTCGGCGGCCGCGCCCAGCCCGACCTCGGCGGTGTGGGGATAGTAGGTGTAGCTGGTTCGCTCGCGGGCCAGGTACGGCCGCCACCGCGTCATGGTCTCCAGGATGTTGAGGTCGGCCAACGGCAGGCCGTGGTATTTCTCGGCCTCGGCGAACCACAACGCCGTCAGTTCGGCGAGTTTGTCGGGGTGTTCGGCGGTCAGATCGTGACACTGGCTACGGTCGGCCTCGATGTGGAACAGCTCCCAGCGGTCAGCGTCGAAGTGTGACCAGCCCGACGGGGTGGCGGCGTGCACGGTGTTGGCGAACCAGCCCTTGTGCCAGACGCCGCGGGTTCCGAGCATGGCGTAGAACTGGGTCTCCTTACCGGTGGGCGCCTCCGGATCATCCAGCGCCACTTTGAAGCTCACGCCGTCCAGCGGCTTCTGCGGCACTCCCCGCACAGTTGCCGGCGGGGTGATACCGAGCAGGTCGTACACCGTCGGGGTGATGTCACAGACGTTGACGTAGTTGTCCCGTACCTCGCCCTGGGCGTCGATCCCGTTGGGCCAGGAGATGATCGCCGTGTCGGCGATGCCACCTTCGTGGGAGGCGTACCGCTTGAACAGCTTGTAGGGCGTGTTGAACGCCAGCGCCCAGCCGATCGGATAGTGGTTGTAGGTCTCCGGCGAACCCAGCCGGTCGATGAACTTCAGCCCCTCCTCGGCGGTGTCGATGTAGCCGTTGAAGAACTTGGTCTCGTTGACCGACCCGTTCGGGCCGCCCTCACCGCTGGCGCCGTTGTCGGAGATCACCACGATGATGGTGTTGTCGAGCTGCCCGGTTTCCTCCAGGAAGTCGAGAATCCGGCCGATCTGGGCGTCGGTATAGGACAGGAACCCGGCAAACACCTCGGCCATCCGGGCGAACAACTTTTTCTCGTCATCCGACAGCGAATCCCACGGTCTGACCGTGTCCTGTGCGGGCCACGGTTCACCGTTGGGCCCCTTGACATCTGAGTAGGGATTGACCGGTGACAGTTCGGTGTCGGGCGGCACGAGGCCCAGTCGTTTCTGGTTTTCCAGCACGATGTTGCGGTAGGCCTCGTAACCCATGTCGAAACGACCCGCGTACCGGTCGGCCCACTCTTTGAACACATGATGTGGGGCATGACCGGCTCCCGGGCACAGGTAGGTGAACCAGGGCTTGTCCGGGGCGATCACCTTGGCGTCGCGGATGAACTCGATTGTCTTGTCCGCCAAGTCGCGGGACAGGTGGTAGCCGTCTTCGGGGGTGCCCGGCGGGTCGACCGGATGGTTGTCGTACACCAGGTCCGGATACCACTGGTCGGTCTCCCCACCCATGAATCCGTAGAACCGTTCGAAACCGCGGGAACACGGCCAATGTCGTTTGGTGGCAGCGAGGTTCGACTCCTCCAAGGGGGTCAGATGCCACTTGCCCACGCAGTAGGTGTTGTAGCCGTTCTCGGTGAGCACCTCCGACAGCAGGGCGCTCTCATACGGAATCCGGCCGTTGCAGTTGGGAAATCCGTCGGTGAACTCCTCGATGGTCGCCATTCCGACCGTGGTGGCGTTGCGCCCGGTGAGCAGAGACGCCCGGGTAGGTGAGCACAGTGCGGTGGTGTGGAACTGCGACAACCGGACACCGC
Organism: Mycobacterium sp. GA-1841; assembly: GCF_001954135.1. Lineage (GTDB taxonomy): Bacteria > Actinomycetota > Actinomycetes > Mycobacteriales > Mycobacteriaceae > Mycobacterium. The sequence continues at coordinate 122,750 of NZ_MBEQ01000024.1, forward strand.
GCTGCGCGATGCGGCTCATCGCCGGCATGTCCACCAACCCGCCGAAACAATCCCAGGTGGCGATGCCGGTGTCGTCCCAGACCAGGTACAGCACATTCGGTGCCCCGTCAGGCGCCGTCGGTGCCGCGTAGGGGCCCCAATCCGGTTCACTGTCGCGGATATCCAGCTCGATCTTGCCTTTGAACGCCGGGTTGAACGCTGAATTGAACGCCGAGTTGGGCCCTGTGGCCATGGCGACCTCGATTCCCGGTTGGCGATTCGACCCCGGTAAGACTGATCGCGGAGAGATTACACCTGCTCACCGACGTTTGCCGGAGAAACTGACGTTCCCTTCAACACCGACGCTGAGGTGGTCGGCCATTGCTGGACCGGCCGCAGCCCAGAGCTATCACAGCAGCTGTGGGATCAGCACCCGGGTATCGGGCACGAAAGCCCAGTTCGGATCGGTCAGATGCGCCTTGAGCTCCGCATCGCTCCACCACCACCCATCGGCGATCTCCTCGGGTTGGTGACTGACCGGGCCGTCCCATCGCGCCTCATATGCAAACAGGTGACACCGCATGGGCTTTCCGGCCCACCGGCCGTCCCAGGCCACCGACGCCAGTGGCGTCAACGGGACCCCGTTGATGCCGAGTTCCTCGGCCAGTTCCCGGGTTGCGGCCTGCACCGGCGTCTCGCCCGGGTCGATGACCCCGCCGGCCAGGCAATCGTGCATGCCGGCGAACACGGCTTTGGTCATGGTGCGTCGGTGGACATAGAGCCGACGGCCGTCGGTCGAGCGCACCAGCACACCGGCACTGCCATGCCACAAGCCCTCGGCATACACGCGTGAACGCGGGGCTGCACCAAGCACTTTCCCGTGGGCGTCGTACACGGCGACGAGTTCGTCGGTCACGGTGCAACGCTAGCGAACCCGGCGCCACCCATGCCCCGGCGCTACGGCGTGACGATGTTGAACCAGAACGGGAAGGTGTCCAGCATGCCCACGAAGTCGTCCACCGATTGGCGGTTGCCCTCGAGCGTGACCTTGTTCTGGTCGATGCCTTCGTCGAGCCTGAGCTTGCCCATTTGGATCTGGTTCATCGTGTCCTTGGTCAGCTTGAGATTCGCGTTGGCGTTCGGGATCGGCGCTGTGGTGTAGTTCAGCACCCCGTTCTCGACGATCAGGCCGTACTGCTTCTTGAGGTCGGTGAAGTCGACGTTCATCGTGATGGTCTTGCCCGCGGCCTTCTGGCCGTTGAGCCGCACGGCCAGATAGTCGAACATCATTTCCGGCGGCATGGCGTTGATGGTGTCCGGACTTGCGGTATCCGTGCCGCCGGCATTCGGAACGCCGTTGCGCAACTCGTAGGCGCCCTGCAGGTACACCGACCGCCACGGCCCCGACTCGGCCTGATACCCCATCTGCTCGAAGCTGTCGGCCAGCAGGTTCTTGGCGTCGGCGTTGTTCGGGTTGGCGAACACCACGTGCTTGAGCACCATCGCGGTCCAGCGGTAGTTGCCCTCGTCGAAGTCCTTCTTCGCCTTCTGCAGCACGGCGTTCTCGCCACCCATGTATTCGACATACTTCTTGCCCGCCGGCTCCGGCGGCAGATCATCGAGATCGGCTGGGTTTCCGTCGTACCACCCCATGTAGCGCTGGTACACCGCACGTGAATTGTGCTTGAGCGTGCCGTAATAGCCGCGGTCAGGCCAGAAGTTGTTCAACTCCGGCGGCATCTGGATCTCTTCGGCGATCTCCGATCCGATGAGTCCGTTGTTCATCAGGCGCACCGACTGGTCGTGAATGTACTTGTACATGTCACGCTGCTTTTTCCAGTAGTCGATGATCTTGTCGCGGCCCCACATCGGCCAGTGGTGGCTCTGGAACTTGACGTCGGTGTTCGGCCCATAGGTGTTGATGGTGTCGTCGAGAAACTTGGCCCAGATCCGCGCATCGCGCACCTGTGCACCGCGCAGCGTCAACAGGTTGTGCATGGTGTTGGTGGTGTTCTCGGCCATCCACATGGCCTTGAATTGCGGGAAGAATGTGTTCATCTCCGTGGGCGCCTCGGTGCCCGGCGTGAACTGGAACTCCATGTCCACCCCGTCGATCGTCATCTTCTGACCGCTGCTGGTCACGAGGTCGGTCGGCAGGATCAACGTGGGTTGGCCGGTGGACACCGTCATGCCGAGACCACCGTTGACGCCGCCCTGCGGATTGCGCGGCAACAGCGCGCCGTACATGTAGACCGCGCGCCTGCCCATGGCATTGCCGGCGATGACGTTCTCACTGACGGCGTCCTCGACGAAGTTCGCCGGCGCAACGACTTTCACCTTGCCGGAATCGACGTCGGCCTGGTTGATGATGCCCCGGACGCCGCCGTAGTGATCGACGTGGGAGTGGCTGTGCAGGACGGCGACGATCGGCCGGGGGCCCAGCTTCTGGTTGACCAGCTCAAGTGCGGCCTTGGCGGTTTCCGGTGAGATCAGGGTGTCGTACACCAGCCAGCCAGTGTCGCCCTTGATGAAGGTGATGTTGGACAGGTCGTACCCGCGGACCTGGTAGATCTTGTCTGGGACCACCTCGAAAAGGCCGTATTCCATGCACAATTGGGCGTTGCGCCACAGGCTGGGGTTGACCGTGTCCGGGGCGGGCTTGTCGTCGGCAATGTATTTCTTGTACTCCTCGAGGTCCCAGATCACATCGCCGTTGTCGTTGGTGATCGTCAGGGTCTCCGGACGCTCGATCAGCCCCCGCTTGGCGTCCTCGAAATCGGACCGGTCACTGAACGGCAGCGAGTCGGCCACTTTCCGGTTGGCGGCCTTGGTGGCCTCGGACGCACCTTTGACACTGTTGTCGGTCTTGACTCCCCCACCGCCACCAGCTGACGATCCACCGTTTGTCTCGTCGTTGCACGCGGCGATCAGCGTGGTCGCGACACCCGCCACGGCCAGCCCACCCAATACCCGGCGCCGCGGGAACTGTGCACGCGATTCGTGAGGCTCATCAGCTTGATACGACTTCGCATTCGGATCCATGTGCGCAAATTATGCCGCCGCGCCTTAGGATCTGCGGGCGAAACACCGTAGTCGAGGTCAAACGGTCCACCAATTCACATCATCGGAAATCACATCCACGGATGCGCCGGCTTCCAACACGAATTTCGACTCAGCATCGATGAGTTGCCGGGCCTGAGCACGTACTTCGACGTCGGCACCCGAATTGTTCTTGACCGTGTACCGCGAACTGTTGTTCCGTGCCGTGGGAAATGTGACCGCTGAAGTGCCGGCGGCCAGCAGGTAGACATAATCCACGCCAGGCGCGTTCGCCAACGTGGCAGCGCCGGACAGTGTGACGACCGAGCGCTGCGGCGACGTCGAATTTCCCGACGTGTTTCCCGCAATACCGACGTTGCGTCCCTCGGCGCGGACCGGCGCCACCCGGTATCCGTTGTTGTCCCATTGATTTCCGGATATCGCCAGATCGTCGACGTAGCGCGCATCGACCGCGTAACTCCAGCCCGCGCCCTGGTCGGTGTTTGCGATGAAGTTGCCGGTGATGTTGAAACCCTTGGTCCGCTGCTCGGCGTCGACCGAGTAGATGCCGATGGCCGGATATTCGTTCGGCGCGCCCTTGCCGCCGTTCGTGATGTTGTTGCCGACGATCGCCACCTGCTCGTGATCGGATGTCATCCACGGCGGCATGGTGAAGACGATCGCCTCACGTCGGGCGCCCTCACAGATGTTGCCGATGATCGTCACCTGTTTGTTGCCACGCAGCTCGATGTTGTGCTGCGGCGCACCGTTGAGATGGTTGGCGATGATGCGCAGCGGGCCCGCCTCGAGCGACAGGTTGGGTCCCGTCGAACCGATGTTGTTGTTGACGATCCACGAGTCGTAGAAGCGATACGTGGTGCGGATGCCGCAGCCGGCGCATTGTTCGATGAAATTGTCGTCGATCCAGTTCAACAACCCGTCGAAGTCGGAGTTGAGCCGCATGCCGTAATCGGTCCAGCCCAGGATCCAACAATGCCTGATGTAAGTCTTGTCCACATCGATGTCGAATCCCGGTGACCCCGCGCAATTCGCATCGATCGTCAGGTTTTCGATGCGACATTCGATCCACCGGCCGCTGATCGGCGCCACGTTCGACGTCACCTTCAACCGGGCCGCATGTTCACCGGCACCGACCAGACAAATGCGAACAAATCCGTCGGAACCGTTGCCGAGGGAGTCCGACAACGCATATTCCCCCGCGGGGAAGAAGACGGTACCGCCGCCACCATCGTGGGCCTGCCGGATCGCGCTCATCACGGCGGCGTGATCATCGGTTGTTCCGTCTCCGAGGGCACCGTGCGACGTCACATCGATCACAGCCATAGTGCCCAATGCTATTGCCGATATCGACGTGGCGGTTCTGCGTATGTCGCATCCTGCGACGGTGGCGATGAAATGATGCCAGTGTCAACAACCAGCCATGGATCACTGTCCAGTGGGAGGTTCGATGGTTCGAGTCATTGTTCTGCTTTCCGCCGCGCTCACCGTGCTGTCGGCGTGTGGCGGATCGTCAGAACCTTCCTCGACAGGCACCGCGGACAACCCCGGCGCCGTCCTGTCTCAATCCCCTTTGGTCAACTTGGTTCCGGCATTGCAGGACGCCAGTTCCGAAGCCAAGGTCATGACGTACGCGTCGCGCAACGGGGTCAACGACGCGGTGTCTCACGTGACCGGGACGGTGTTCGTGCCCAAGGCCGACCCGCCGAAAGATGGCTTCCCGGTCGTCGCCCTCGGGCATCGGACCGCGGGTACGTCACCGGACTGCGCGCCGTCGTTGTCGCCGGATCTGCGTGGTGAGGCGACGACGGTGGTCGCGCTGCTGAATGCCGGTTATGTGGTCACCGTGCCCGACTACCAGGGGCTGGGGAAGCCGACCGAACCCGACGACTACGACTTCCATCCCTACCTGGACTCCACCACGTCCGCGTACAACATGATCGATGCCGTACGGGCGGCGCGGACCATCGCGCCGAACACGTCCACGGCGTGGGCGTCGCTGGGGGCCCTCGAAGGCGGCCAAGCCGCTTGGGCGGCCAACGAACTCGTCGACAACTACGGTCATGACCTCAACCTCGTGGCCGCCGCCGCCTTGGCTCCCATGGCCAACGTCGACGGTCTTGCGGACGCCGCGATGGCCGGCACCTTGACCACCGGCCAGAAACTGGCGTACGTCGCCTATCTCGCGGCGTTGGAAGACCAGTACTACGACGATTTCCAACTCGACGACTACCGCCGCGGGGCCGCCCAACAACACTGGGATGCCCTGCTCGGCTGCAACGACCCCGCCCAACGGACAGCACTGGCCGATCAGATCGGTCCCGACGACCTGCGGCCGGCCAATCCCGAGGCCTTGCGGACGTTGCGTGGGTATCTGCAGAAGACGAGCCTGCCGCAGGGGCCGACGAAGGCTCCGATGTACGTCATCTACGGCGGCGAAGACGCCGTGATCCCGGCGGTCTGGACGGACCGGGCGCTGTCGGACGCATGCACGATGGGCGACGGTATCCAGATCGCGTTCTGGCCGGACAAGACTCGCGAGCAGATCGAGCCTCTCGCGGCGCTGGGCTGGCTCACCGACCGCATGAAATCGATCCCGGCGGCCAACGATTGCCCGGCATTCCTGGCCGGCCACCACCGATGACCGACTGACCACAGCGGAGGGAACCGATGTCACTGACCAGTGGATGGCTGCCGATCACGCTTGAGGTGCTCGCACTCGCGGCCGTGGCCTTCGCCTTCGGGAGACCGCCGCGGTGGTCTCTGCTGCGTTGGGTGACCATCGCCCTTTTGTCGGGTGTGCTGTTCGCGGTGATCGTGCGTGTGGTGGTCAGATACCAGGGCTGGTCGGAGCGAGCCGCGTCGGTGGGCGCGGTGATCTGGGTGGTGATCACCGGATTCGCCACGGCCATCATGGTCCTGGCCTGGCGGCAGAACGCGTGGGGACGGCGCATCGTCTCGGTGCTGGCCATCGCCCTCGCGGTACTGTCCTCGTTCGCGCAACTGAACATCGCCACCGGCTATTTCCCCACCGTGCAGGCGCTGTGGCAGCGTGTGACGGGTTCCGAACCGCCCCAATGGATCGACGAGGCCGAGTTGGCCGCGCTGCGCCAGAGCGGTGAGCAGCCGACCCGCGGAACCATCACGTGGGTGGGCATCCCCAGGGACGCCTCAGGTTTCGGGCACCGGCGCGAGTTGGTCTACCTGCCGCCGGCCTGGTTCCGGTCCGATCCCCCACCGCAACTACCCGCCGTGATGGCCATCGGCGCGGAGTTCAGCCACCCCTCGGACTGGCCGCAGTCCGGCAACGCCCTCAAAACCCTCGACCAGTTCGCCGCGTTCCACCACGGGTCCGCCCCGGTGGTGGTGTTCCCGGATGCCACCGGAGCCTTCAACAACGACACCGAATGCGTGAACGGACCGCGTGGCAACGCGGCCGATCACCTCACCGAAGATGTCCGCCCATACGTGATCTCACACTTCGGCGTGAGCGCCGATCCCGCGCATTGGGGCTTGGCCGGCTGGTCATCGGGGGGAACGTGTGCCCTGATGCTGGCGGTCAGAAACCCGGAGTTGTTCAGCGCATTCGTCGCCCTCGACGGGCAACTCGGCCCCAACAGTGGAACGAGAGACCAGACGATCGCACGACTCTTCGACGGCGATGCCGCAGCATGGGCAGCATTCGATCCCCGGACGATCATCGAAAAGCACGGACGCTACGACAACATGTCTGCGTGGCTGGGGGTTTCGGAGCAGACCCCGACAGTGCACCGTGCTGCCGGCCGGCCCCTGGACGATCCCGACGCCATCGCCGACTGGGACCAGTACTCCGAGGACCACGCGGCCAACGCCAACAAGCTGTGCGCGCTCTTGAGCGCGCACAACGCGCAGTGCTCGGTGGTCAGTTATCCGGGCTCGCACACGTTCGGCGCCGCCGGTGTCGGTTTCGCGAACGCATTGCCCTGGCTGGCCGGCCAACTCGGCACCCCCAATGTCGAGGAGATCCCGCTGCCCGGTTAACCCGGAGCCGGCTCGTTCACCCGGTACAGCCGCCAATCTGGCTGGCCGTCACCGTCATTGGGAACTTCCAACTCCAAAGTGGCGACTTCGGCACCCGTGTCATACAGCGTCGGATACCGCACGTTGAGAGCGTCGGCCGTGCCGCGCCCGGTCGCCGGCACCGCGAGCAGATATCTGATCCCGTTGCCGGGCGGATCGTTGAGCAGCTCTGTGAAATCGGGGTCCGAAGGGATCACGAAAACCCGAGGTCGGCTCGACGCGGCCAGCACCCCGAATCCGTAGACCGTGTCGGTGATCACCGAGCTGTCCGGCAGGTCGAGGTTTTCCAGGTAGGCGGCGATCTTGCGTTCGGTTCCGAACGTCCGGGCGATCTGGTGCTCGATGGCCTTACGGTCGGTGACGTTGTACGGATCGGGCTTGAGTATCGCGCCGAGACCGTATTCCTGTGGTGCATATTCCGGTTGGGCCATACCGAACACCGTCACCGGGATGCCGACCGCCACGGTCAGGGCCACCGCCACATAACGCAGCGCAGGCCGTGGCGGCGACGGATCGGTGACCACGGCGGGCGCATATCTGCCGCGTCGCGTCGGCTTCACGAGCACGCCGTCGGGTACCGCGAGCATCGCCAGGCAGGCCGTCATCGGGATCGCCGTGATGAAGAACCGCAGAAAGGGAAAGGTCGAACCCGAGGCATAGCTATAGGTCTGGAATGCCAGCACCGCACCGAACATGGTCAGCGGCACGACAAGTACCTGCCAGTTCGGCCGGCGCCACCGCTGTATCGCCACCCACGCCGCCAGCGGAACCAGCGTGGGCGCCAACAACATGATGCAGATCAGCGAGAATTCCACTCCATGGGCGAAATTCGGCGCGCTCTTGCCGGATTGTTCGATGATCGCGGTATTGCCGTACTGAGAGGTGAACTGGGCGAAGGCCTCGCCGGTGATCAACCAGCCCGCTGCCGCCCAACCGAGGAATGCCAGCACACCGGGGCCGCTCACGATCAACATGTCCAAGATGGCACGCCGTAATCGGGGTGGTGGTTTGGCCCGCAGATATGTCGTCACACCGACCAGCAGCCCGGCAGAGCCGACCGAGGCCAGCGCGTCATAACGGGTCAGGTAGGCCAGTCCCATCGCGATACCGCCGGCCGCGACGAGGTGGTGGATATCGTCGTCGACCATCCACATGATGATCCGGCGCACCGCCCATGACATGAAGAAGATGAACGGCGCTTCACTCATCCCGTTCGAGCCGTAGAACACGATCATCGGGTTCAGGGCGAACAGCAGTGTGATGGTCACCGAATACCCGCGTGGCAGACCACGATCGGTGCCCATACTCAAAATCTGGACCACCGCACCTGCCATGAATGCCGACGACATGATGGTGCCGGCGAACGCCCGGACCGCCATGTCCGGCCACAGCGGGCTCATCGCGACCGCCGGGATCTGCACCATCGCCGCCACCGGGGTGAAGATGAACCCCAACGCCGCCAGGTGCGGATCCCGACTGAACAGCACCGACTGGGTGGCGACCACGCGCGACAAGGTGTCACCCATGATGAAGCCGTTGCGGATCTGCAGCCAGTACCCGACGGCAAGGTAGAGCACCATGGTGGCGAAGAAGATCGTCAACTTCAGCCGCCGGTCGGAGCCGCCGAGGACGGTGCCGGTCATGCGGCCGCCGGTTCTCCGGAGGCGTCCTCGGGACGCGCGGCCAAGCCGTGAAATGTCTTCTCCCAATACGATGGCTGCCGGATCATCTGGTAGACGCCCTTGGCCGCGGCGACACTCATCATCAGCCAGAACAACGGCACGCTCAGTGCTGCCAGCAACAGGTCCGACCGATCGTCCTCACGCAACGCCACCATGTTCATGTACATGACGGTGACGTTGCCGATGATCATCGCGATCAGGGCCGGAAAGTAGATGAGCACGGGGAACACCGAGGCCACGACCGCGGGCTGGCCGAGGAACCACAGCACGGTGATGAACCAGAACAGCAGGTTGAGGACCGCGATGATCGGGGTGCCGGCCAGCACCAGGCTGAACCGGATGAAGCTTCGTAAACCCAAGGTGCGGTACAACTTCAGCGGTTCACGGATGTGCACCAACCAGGTTTGCAGGTAGCCCTTGTACCAGCGTGAGCGCTGACGCACCCAGTTGATCGGATCGCTGTTGGCCTCCTCCAGGGTGTAGGAATCGATCACCGCGGTGCGATACCCGTTGGACGCGATCCGCAGGCCGAGATCGGCATCTTCGGTGACGTTGAACGGATCCCACGCTCCGATCCGGCGAAGAATGTCGCGACGAAGGTGGTTGGAGGTACCGCCCAACGGTATCGGTGACGAACTCACCATCATGCCCGGCAGCAGATAGCCGAACCACAGCGCATACTCGGCGGTGAACCAGGCGGTGAGCAGATTCTGGTGACCGTTGTGGTACACCAATTTGGCCTGTACGCACGCCACCTCGTCGGGGAGGTCGCGGAACGCCGCCACCACCCGGCGCAGTTGTAGCGGCTCGGGCAGATCCTCCGCATCGAAGATCGTCACGATCTCGCCGGTCGCGAAGTACAGCCCGTAGTTGCACGCCTTCGGTTTGGTCCGCGGATCGGCGGGCGGCACCAGCAGGATGGTGATGACGTCGGATTCCCCGCACTCTTTTGCGGCCTCGATCGTCACGTCGTCGTCGGCCTCGAGCAGCAGCAGCACCTGCAATCGGTCCCGCGGATAGTCCAGGGCATCCATGGCCGAGATGAGGTCGGCCACCACTTCCGGTTCGTTGTACGCCGGCACCAAGATGGTGTAGGGCGGTAGTTCCTCGTCGGGAATCGCACTGGCCACCTCGTCGGGGATGACGATGGGGCGCGACGCCAGCCCACGCTTGAAGATCAACACCCGGTCACCGAGGGTCAACAGATAGGCCAGTGTGCACAACCCGATCAGCACCACCGTGGTTTCCAGTGGCCGCCAGATGCCCAGTGCGACAACGGCCACCAGCAACACCCACAGCGCGGGCCGCTGCCATCCCATCAACGGGTGGGATGCCGAATGCAGCGGATCGTCCTCACGCAGACCGTTGATCGCGCGGTCCAGGGCATACGCACGCTGTTGTTCGGTCGCGGTTTCCGGATCGAAGGTCTGCTCGCCATTCATCGTGCGGCCCCCGGCTTGCCGAACTGCGCGGCGACGAACGCGCGGCCGAATTCCAGTAACAGGCCCTCGTCTTTGAACGACGGGCGGCTCTGGATGAGGACCGCGTTGCCACGGAACAACACGGTCAACAGATTCCGGAGGGTCGCGGCGAGCCCACGCTGCGGATCAGGGAACGGTGCGTCGGGCTGATGGTTGTCCACCGCGAAGATGTCGATGATCTGTTCACGTTTCTCGTCACCCCACGCGAACCGCAGCAGGTCCCAGGTGACCAACAACCGGTCGTCGACCGCCGATACCAGTTTCGCGGTCACCCCGTGTCCGAGGTCGACCATGCGAGGAGCGCTGAGCCGGGCAGCCGTGGTGTCGTAGAGCACCTGCCCCGGATAGGCGTCGAACGAGAACGGCAATTCACTGACGATGCTGTCCACCATGAGAGTGCGCGGCGCGGCGAGTTTGTCGAAGCGAGCATCACCGACGTCAGCCGTCATCCGTTGCCGTACCAGCCGTGCGTCGTCACCGTAGTATCGGGTCACGCCGACCTCGGTGTGTTCGTCGGTGATCGACCAGCCCGGCGGAGCCACCAGCGGCCGGCCCGGCACCAGGTCGAACGGAGCGGTCCGGCTGATCTTGGTCGCGGTCGTGACGGCAGGCAACGGCATGAGCGCCAACGCGATACCCACCGCGAGCACCAGAGGTACTGCTGCCCAGATCTGGCGGGCAGCAAGAGGTTCGACGAGCCTGGCGAACAATCCTTTCGTCTGATGCCGGCGCCTGCTGTATCCGTACCCGATCCCGAGGACCAAGACGAGCGATACCAGCGAGGGAATCATCTGATACGCGAACACTGGCGCGTCGCGAGCCACCACGGCCATGACGCCGACGATCACCAGTCCGAGCACGAGTGTGGCACCTGCCCCGAGAATCGCACTCCCGCGCGTGCGGCCGGTCGCAATCGCGGCCGCGGCCGCGGCGATCACCAGCGTCGCGACCGCCGCGGCGAACCTGCCGCCGCCCAGCAGGATGACCACCACCTGGTACGGCAGCGCCGAGGACAATCCGAACAGCAGCCATACCCAGCCGAACCGGGCCACCGGCCGTATCCCGAACAGCACCAGGGCACTGCTGAGGATGAACACCCCCATCGCGAAGATGTCGAGGCGCAGCAGGTAGAAGAAATCCGAGTATCGCTGGAGCAGGACACCTTGGACCATGAGTGCCAGGCCCAGGCCGATGATGCCGACGATCACATCCGTCTGCCGGTCGTGGATGGGCAATTCCGTGCGGCCCCGGTAATCGATTCCCAGCGCCGCCAGGCCGGCGGCCACCGGGACCATCCACATGTATCCGATCAAGCCGCCGGCCAACGTGGTCTGCCACAGGATGACCAAGCTGTCCCAGAACGCCACGGCGGTGAGCGCGACGATCAGCGCCCATCGAGCCGCCAGCCGAACCCCGTGGCTGAGCGAAAACCACCATTCGGCCAGCCGAGTCCACTCGCCGCGGATGCCCTGGGCCGTGGCCGTCGTCACGACATGCCCCGGGACCGCCCACGCCACGCAACCAATCCGGCACCGAGCGCCGCGAGCACAACGACGCCTGCGCCGACCCACAACCGAAGCGAGTTCCGGTGTGGTGCTGCAGATTCGGCCTGGGAAACCGATGTCGTGAGGGTGAACGGGTCGCGCCCCGGCATCGCGATCGCCGCGTTGCCGGAAAGCCCCGACCATCGGGCCGTGTCGGCGTCCAACCAGCCCAACAGCCGGTCCAACTCTGCGGGCGCACCGGTCGAGGAGGCGACCAGTACCGTCCGCCCGCCGGTGTACACGGTCTGCAGTGAGCCGAAACCGACCTTCGGATCCAGCGTCACCGTGGACGAACTACCCGATCCGTCGACGTTGTCGACAGTGATCACACCTTCGGCGTTCATCCGGACCGGCAGGGCGATCCGTTCATCGTCGAAGCCGTCGGCGCTGATCAACAACGCGGGGTTGGCCGATGCGGCCGCGTCGGCCACGGTTCGCACCTCGGCGTCGAACGGTCGCGAGCTCAGGCGCTGTAGGCCGGTCAGGATCTGGACCGCCCGTCGCAGATTGTCCAGGCCTGAATCGATGCCGACCTCGATCCGTGGCATCATCGCCTGGGGCAAGGACTGGAACCCTTGCGGTAGCGGCGGTTTCGCTTCCTTGCTCTCCACCGGCGTCTCGCCGTCGATCGTCAGCGTGATCGGTTGGAATTCACCGCACCGGCCGGTGTTGCCGGCGGCGTCGATCGCGATGTCGACGTTGGTGTAACGCTGCAGGCGGGAGTTCGGCACGTCGATCCATCGATCGATCACGCCGGACGCCTCGGTCGGCCAGCGGTCGATGGTCTGACCGCCGATGCTCACCACCACCTGGCCCGCGATGCCGGCCGGAAGCGGGGTGTAGGAGCCCTGCAGATGAACGCGCACGTCCTGGACCGCGCGCCCCAGTCGCGTCTGGTCCAGAGGAACCGTGACCCTGGGGTTGACCAACGCGGTGGCGTTGACCCCGGGCTGACCGAGCTGACGGATCGTCGTGTGGTCGGCGGCAAGAGCCGGCGTGCTGGACAACGGCCCCACCACCGCCTTCGATTCCACGGCGAGTTGCGAGATGTCACTGGACAGTAACCGCGCCTGGTTGGTGACCTCGCCCGGCGGCCCCGAGATGAGCAACGCCGGAACGGCATTGGGCCCCGCCAAACTCAGCCCCGGTGCCTGCCCCTCACGCACGATGACCTGGCGTTCCAGCGGCTGCGGTGGCGCGACCGGGCCGGCGCCGACCTCGAGGACATCGACCGCGGGACGCTGAAGCCCGTACCGCGCCACCACGGCCGTGGCAACCCGAATGGCCGCGTCGGCTTCGGACCGCGAAGGATTCGGCGGGACGAATACGGTGAGCTTGTCCAACACCGGTGGCAGGAAGTCCGCGATCACGGTCGGCGGCAATTCCACGCCGCTGAAGCGAACACCGGCGTTGGCCAGGCGCAGGGGGTTCGTCGAGTCATACGCGCAGTAACCGTCCGGCATCGTCAGGTAACTGTTCAACTGCACGGTCACCGCGTTGTCCACGATCCGGGCTCCGGCCAGCGGGAGCACGACCGGCGCCTGATCGGCCGGCAATGGTGTGCGCGACAGGAGCCGCTGCCCCTGGGTCACCTCGATGGTGCCGCCCTGGGTATTGACCGGAACCTGCACTGTGGCAGTCAACTCCGCGGGGGCGAGCCCGCGCGGCACCGGGATGGTGAGGGTTTGCGATCCCTGGATCCCGTAGAACGCGATGTCCGCGTTGACACCCAGGGTGCGCAAATCGAGTGTGGGAGAACTGACCAGCGATGATTGTTCTTCTGGCGCGGCCACAGCAACACCGGGCAACACCGTTCCGACGACGACGGCGGCGGCGGCGGCGACCACCGGCAGGATTCGTGCGGTCATCTGTCGGAGCCTAGGCCGCATCACCTGCGGGTACCCGGCTTCGCCGAAAAATTCATGCGTATCGCTGGCCATCGCTGTTCACTTTCTCGGTGTCGAGGAGGCTGTTTCACCCGCAGCGGGTGAGGCGCCTGCGGGAAACTGGGCAGCTACGAGCCCACGACCGAATCTGGTCAGGAGTTCTTCGTCCTTGAAGACCCCGGCACCCGCATCAAGCACCGCGTTACCGCGGAACAGCAACGTGATCAGGGTGCGAAGATTCGAGGCGATACTGATCGACGGGGTCGGGAACGGTGCGTCGGCATCGTGGTTGTCCACCGCCAGGATGGTGACCCGCTGCGCCAATCTGGAATCACCCCACGCGAATTGCAGTGAATTCCAGGTGACCAACAAATCGTCGTCGACCACCGACAACAGCAGGCCGTCCACCCCGAAACCCAGGTCGATGTGACGCAGCCTGCTCAACCGCACGCTGGTCAGGCCGTAGAGCACCCGGGCCGGATACACCCCGAACGTGAACGGACGCCGACTCACGATACTGTCGACCACCACGGTTCTGGGGCGGGATGACTTGTCCCAACGCGGGTTTCCGAAATCGGCCAGCATCTGCTGACGAACCAGCACCGCGTTGTCACCGTAGAGACGATTGACCGGATGGTCCTCGCGGGCGGTCTCCGACCAACCCCGCGGCGCGGTCAGCGCGGAATCGAATGTCAGAGCGACCGGGCTCGGCCGGCTGATCGGGGCCGTGGTCACCACGGTGGGCAACGGACACATCGACAAGGCCACCGCAGCGGCCGTCACCAACGGAACGCCGGCCCACACCTGTTTGGCCGCAAGCGGTTCGAATTTGCGGTCGAGGAGACGTTTCGGACTCCCCCGGCGTGAGCGCAGATACAAGGTAACACCCACCAGGCAGATCGCCGACAAAGCCGGCAGCTGCTGGAAGGCCAACAGTGGCAGGTCGGGCGCCAGCTGGCTCATGGCGATCAGCACGGCGAAACCCACCACCCAGGCACCGAGCGAGCCGATCACCCCTCGCCGGAAGGTGCGCCCGACGGCGATGCCGGTACCGACAGCCGCGATGAGCAACGTCGCCGCGCCGGCCGCGAACTTACCGCCAGCGAGCAACACCACCGTCAAGTAGTACGGCAAGGAGAAAACCATCGCCGAGAGCAGCCATACCCAGAAAAACCGCGCCACCGGGCGGAGGCCGAAAAGCACTATGCAACAGCACAACACGAACAGCCAGGCGGCGACCAGATCCAACCGCAGCAGGTGGAAGTACAAAGCGTAGCGGTCCAGCAGCGCGGCCTGGATCATCAGCGCGAAACCCAAACCGATGATGCCGACGATGATGTCGGTCTGCCGGTCATGAATGGGCAGCTCGGTGCGGTTGCGCCGCGCTACTCCCAATGCCACCAGTGTGGCGGCCACCGGGACTGTCCAGACGTATCCGCCGATGCCGCCTTCCACCGTCGTGATGACCAGGCTCGCGAAGCTGTCGTAGAAAGCGAACGCCGTCAGACCGACGATCAGGACCCACCGGATGACGAGCCGAAAAGTGGGATGGACGTCGTAGTACCAGGTGAGAAATGCTGCCAGCCCAGACGGTGCGGACGACGACGTGGCAGTCATCCGACCTAGATACCCCGCACCGTCGCTAACGTCACAGTTAATAACCCGACGTGGTGCCCACCGCTCGAAAACGACCGAATAGCACGCCATACCTGCGCCGTCATGAGCGTGATGGTATGGGACGGCCACTGGCGAGCAAACCCATATTTGCATTCACCGCGCAAATTGAACGCCGGTCGGCGGATGTGGCAAATCAAGCCCACCCGATGCCAGGCGGGTTCCCGACGACTTTCCGACGCCCAGCCAGAATCAGCGAATCTCGCCCTCGCCCCAGCGCCGAATTCGACACACCCCGAGCAGCAGGCCACACGCTCGTCCGCCGATGAGGCTGCAGGTGCTACCCGTCGACGACGTCACGGATCCCTCACCGCCGCGGCCCTCACGTCAACGAAAGCCGGCCCACCATCTCCCCCGTCGGCTGCGGCGACCCGCCCTCGGGTTCCATTGTGAACGCCAACGCGATCGAATCCCCGAGATCGCGCACCATGGCGGTGGTCGAGGGTGTGATGGCACCCATCGTCCCCGCCGACGCCGGTCCCTGATCGGTCATCAGCCACATCTGATAGACCATCCCGGGCGGTGGAGGAGTCGCGTCGTTCATCACCACGACACCGGTCCGCTCGTCGCGCGAGTACACGAACGTCGCGGTGCCGCCGGCGCTGAGCTGTCCGGCCGCAGTGCGGACATCGCCGGCCGCTATCACCTGTTCGGCGGTGGTCGGCACGCTCGCCGGGCGCAGGGCGAGCCCCGCCCCGAAGCCGGCTGCGGCGACCACCACCGCGGCGGCGGCCGCCGGCAACCCTGTGCGCCAACGGGAACGGCCACGGTGTGGCTCGCGGGAAACCGCGAGTGCCTGCTCACGCAGGGACGCCGGTGGGGTCACGGCCCCCGTCGACGACACCATCGCCATCGCCTCGCGCACCGCACGCACCTCGGCGCGGAATGCCTCGGCGGTCTCGGCAGGCGCCTCGGCCAGCCGCCGTTCGATGTCGGCGCACTCGGTGTCCGAAACCGCGTCCAACGCATATGCCGTCGCCATATCCGGCAACTCGAAATCTCCTGTCATGTCACCCCCAGACAGTCACGGAGCCTGCGCAGGCCGTCGCGCATCCGGGTCTTGACCGTGCCCAGACTCGTCGACAACCGTTCGGACACCTGCGGGTAGGTCAGACCGTCGTAGTAGGCCAGCTCGATGGCCTGCCGCTGCAAATCGGTCAGCGATCCCAGACAATCGGCCACCTGCCGTCGCTCGTCGGAGTGGATCGCCGAGTCGGCGACCACATCACGATTCCGTTCGGTGCTCACCGCGACGTAATGCGCCTCGCGCCGACTGGCGGCCGCCTCGGACCGCACCCGATCCACCGCACGGCGATGGGCCAACGTCATCAGCCACGCCAGCGCCGACCCCTGCTGCGGCTCGTAGTCGGCGGCACGCCGCCACACCTGGGCGTAGACGTCCTGCGTCGTCTCCTCGCTGTAACCAGGATCGCGCAGAATGCGCAGGATCAATCCGTACACCCGGGCGCTGGTGGCGTCGTACAACCCGGCGAACGCCTCGGCGTCGCCGCGGGCGACCCGGCGCAGCTGAGCGTCGAGGACATTGCTGACGTCCGGCATACGTGCCATTGACCCGTAGCCTAGCGTCAAGCCGACACTGTCCATCGCCGGTCAGCCATACGTGAACGAGAAGGCCTGCAGCCCTTGGCTCAACCGGACTTCGATCTCGCCACGATGCACGTCGCGGTCACTGACGATCTGCCGCAGGGTGGGCGGGCCGCCGACCGGCACGGTCGTGGCCTCCCCGCCCCGCAGCACGGTCACGGTGCCGGTACCTCCCACGACGAGATAGACGTTCTTGGCCCGGTAGTCGAGCTTGATGGCCGAATCGACGCCTCGGGCGGTCGCGCCCTGATAGTCCAGGCGCCAGGACCCGTGGAGGGCGAACGAGTCCGCAGGCAGGCTCGCGGGATATTCGAACCTGGCGTCACCCTCGTCGTACGTACCGCCGCCGGCGTAGTTGATGTCCTTGCCCACACTCAGATAGGTCTCCGGGGTGAGGACCGACGTCGGCGTGATGTCCGGCGCGTTCACCGGCGCCGGCAAGGCGGTGCCGTTGGCGTCCACGAGCAACTCGCGGATCAACCGTTCGGTCACGTCGTAGCCGCCCTCGCCGAATTTCACGTGCCGCACAACACCGTTCGCGTCGATCAGGTACTCGGCCGGCCAGTACCTGTTCTCGTAGTTCGTCCACGTGGAGTACGAATTGTCCAGGGCGACCGGGTAGGTGATGCCCAGGTCGGCCGCACCATCGGCCACGTTGCCGGGCACCCGCTCGAACGCGTATTCCGGCGTGTGCACCCCGATCACGGCGAGGCCGGATTCCTTGTAACGGTCGTACCAGTCGACGACGTGGGGGATCGCGCGTTGGCAGTTGATGCACGAGTAGGCCCAGAAGTCGATCAGTACCACTTTGCCGCGCAGCGATTTCAGGTCGACGGGTGCTCCGCCGGGCGTATTGAGCCATTGACCGATTCCGGTGATCTCCGGTGCCGGACCACAGTTCTGCAGTTCCTCGGCCCCGTCGGCGCATTGCGACAACGCTTTACCGCCGGTCGGGCTCAGCCGGCCGGCCACCTCGCCGGCGGTGGCCACCCGGTCCTGCAGTCCGCGGGTGTAATCCGGGATCGCCCGCTGCAGCTTCGCCGGTACATTGGCGGCCAGCGCCACCGCGAACGCCAGCATCACCACCCCACCGACCAGCCGGATCTTTCGTTGCTGACGACGAAACGCGTTGACCCGCTCGGTAATCCGACGCCCGGCGAGCGCGAAGGCGAGTAGCGGCAGCGCGGCGCCGAGGGCGAACGACAGGGTCAGTACGACGGTGCCCGCGCCGATCGAACCGGTTGCGCCGGCGACGACGATCGCCGCAAGCACCGGACCCGCGCACGGCACATAGAGCACACCGAGTGCCAGCCCCAAGCCGAAACCGCCCCTCCCAGAACCGAACTGCTTCTGCGGTATCCAGCTGAACGGCTTCTCCAGCAGCTGCTCGACGCGCGGGAAGATCAGCCCGAGACCGATCAGCGTCAGTGCCACCAGGCCCGCCCAACGCAGCGCGTCCTGAGGCAGACGCAACACCTGCAGCAGGGCCGAGCCGGCCAACGTCACGACGCTGAAGCTCAGCACCAGCCCGGCGATCACCAGATAGGGACGCAGAGTGTCGGCCAATGTCGGTTTTGCCGCAACGATCGTCGCGCCGTCCGACTCGGTGACACGAGCACTCTGCGCACCGGAGAAGAAGATGACGGGCAGTACCGGCAGGATGCACGGCGAGATGCCGGTGATGAGGCCGCCGAGAAATCCGATGAGCACCAACGTGTACATGATCGGTATTCGGTGCCGACGAACCATCGGATTGGTCCGGATCCGAACCCATCCGCGCCGACCCCCGCTCCGAATACCCACTGACCGAGAAAGTGACGACGGTCACCGTCAATACCGGATAGGGAGTCGGAAATGTTGAACCTTCAGTACAAGGCGGGAGCGGCGGCGGCGATGGCAGCCGCGGCGATGTTCATGCTGCCCGCCTGCGCGAATGACACCGCACAATCCGCGCCGGAGACACCGGAGACCACCAGCGCGCCCGCGGCGCCGATGGCCGGAGACCCGGCATCAGACCTGGTCGGCCCGGGCTGCTCGTCCTACGCGGAAAAGGTGCCGACCGGCCCCGGGTCGGTGGCCGGTATGGCGCAGGACCCGGTCACCGTGGCCGCCTCCCACAACCCGATGTTGACGACGCTGACCGCCGCGCTGTCGGGCAAGCTGAACCCGAACGTGAATCTCGTGGACACCCTCAACGGTGGTGAGTTCACCGTGTTCGCCCCGACCGACGACGCGTTCGCCAAGATCGACCCGGCCACCATCGACATGCTCAAGACAGATTCGGCGATGCTGACGAACATCCTCACGTATCACGTGGTTCCGGGTCAGGCCAGCCCGGCCAAGGTCGTCGGCACCCACCCCACCGTCCAGGGCGCGTCGGTGACGGTGACCGGCTCGGGGGACGCACTGAAAGTCAATGACGCCTCGGTGGTGTGCGGCGGGGTGCACACCGCCAACGCCACCGTGTACCTCATCGACACGGTGCTCATGCCGCCGGCCTGACGACAACTGCAGAGCCAAGCAAAATGCCCCAGATCCGAAGATCTGGGGCATTTTCTGCTCACATTGCGAGGTGCAGGGAAGGAGCGTTTACTTGGCCTTCTCCAGTACCTCGACCAGACGCCACCGCTTGGAGGCGGACATCGGCCGGGTCTCCATCAGCGAGACGCGGTCGCCGATACCGGCGTCGCCGTTCTCGTCGTGCGCCTTGACCTTCTTCGTGGTCCGGATGATCTTGCCGTAGAGCGGGTGGCTCTTACGATCTTCCAGCTCGACCACGATGGTCTTCTGCATCTTGTCGCTCACCACGTAGCCGATGGCGGTCTTGCGACGGCCACGGGTCTCCTCGGTGCGCGGAGTGTGCTTGGGGCCCTTAGTCTCAGCCATCAGCTTTCCTCACCTCCGGGCCCGGAAGCCAGACCCAACTCACGTTCACGCAGCACGGTGTAAACCCGTGCAATCTCCTGGCGCACAGTGCGCAGCCGACGATTGTTGGCCAGCTGACCGGTAGCCATCTGGAAGCGCAGGTTGAACAGCTCTTCCTTCGACTCGCGCAGCTTGTCCTTCAACTCGGTGTCGGACAGTTCGCGCAGTTCACCAGGCGTAGTTCCCACTGCCATCAGAACTGCTCCTCTCGAGTCACGATGCGTGCCTTGATCGGCAACTTGTGGATCGCGCGGGTCAGCGCGTCCCGGGCGATCTTCTCGTCCGGGTAGCTGAGCTCGAAGAGCACGCGACCGGGCTTGACGTTGGCGACCCACCACTCCGGCGAACCCTTACCGGAACCCATGCGGGTCTCGGCGGGCTTCTTGGTCAGCGGACGGTCCGGGAAGATGTTGATCCACACCTTGCCGCCACGCTTGATGTGCCGGTTGATGGCGATACGAGCGGACTCGATCTGCCGGTTGGTGATGTAGGCGTGCTCCAGTGCCTGGATGCCGTAGTCACCGAAGCTCACCGACGTGCCGCCGCTGGCGATGCCACGCTGGCGCGGGTGATGCTGCTTGCGGTGCTTGACCTTACGGGGAATCAGCATGGTTTAGCTCTCCGTGCTCTCAGCGGCCGGCGCAGGCTCAGCAGCGACAACCTCAGTAGCGGCGGGCGCATCTCCGGTGGCGGCGCGGCCGGCTTCGGTGCTCGTCGCCGTGGTGCCCGAAGAACCGCTACGACGCGGCCGGGTGCCCGACGGACGCTCACGACGCGGCCGATCGCTGGCCGGCGCGGCGGCGGCGAGCTCACGCTTGCCACCGACGATGTCGCCCTTGTAAATCCAGACCTTCACGCCGATCCGGCCGAAGGTGGTCTTGGCCTCGTAGAGGCCGTAGTCGATGTCCGCGCGCAGCGTGTGCAGCGGAACCCGACCCTCGCGGTAGAACTCCGAGCGGCTCATCTCAGCACCGCCGAGGCGGCCCGAGCACTGCACCCGGATACCCTTCACGTTCGGCTGACGCATGGCCGACTGGATCGCCTTGCGCATAGCGCGGCGGAACGCCACGCGGTTGCTCAGCTGCTCGGCCACACCCTGGGCGACGAGCTGAGCCTGCGACTCAGGGTTCTTCACCTCGAGGATGTTGAGCTGAACCTGCTTGCCGGTCAGCTTCTCCAGGTCGGCACGAATGCGGTCGGCCTCGGTGCCGCGGCGACCGATGACGATGCCGGGACGCGCGGTGTGGATGTCAACGCGAACCCGGTCGCGGGTGCGCTCGATCTCCACGTCGGCGATGCCGGCGCGCTCAAGACCCGTGGCCAGCAGACGGCGGATGGCGACGTCTTCCTTCACGTAGTCCTTGTACTGCTTGTCGGCGTACCACCGGGACTTCCACTCGGTCGTGATGCCGAGCCGGAAGCCGTGGGGATTGATCTTCTGGCCCACTACTCCGAGCCTCCCTTCGTCTCGGCAGACTGCTTCGTGGCGGTCGCGGCCTTGCTGCCCTGAGCCCGACGGCTACGCGCCGACGCGGCGGCTGCACCCCGTGCGGAACGGCTTGGCCTACTTTCAACGATCACCGTGATGTGGCTGGTGCGCTTGCGGATCCGGAACGCACGGCCCTGGGCACGCGGACGGATGCGCTTGGCGGTCGGACCCTCATCTGCGGTGATGGTCGCCACCACCAGCGTCGTCGGATCCAGCCCGTCGTTGTTCTGCGCGTTGGCGGCAGCGCTGGCGATCACCTTGGCGACCGGTTCACTGGCGGCCTGCGGCGCCCACCGCAAGATGTCGAGGGCTTCCTCGACGCTCTTGCCGCGGACCAGGTCGATGACGCGACGGGCCTTGCTGGCCGAGACGCGCACGAAGCGCGCCTTCGCCGTCGCTGACGGATATTCAGTGACTGTGGTACTCATCGCCGCTTGCTCTTCCGGTCGTCCTTGATGTGACCCTTGAAGGTGCGCGTCGGGGCGAACTCTCCGAGCTTGTGCCCGACCATCGCCTCGGTGACGAACACCGGGACATGCTTGCGGCCGTCATGCACCGCAAAGGTGTGCCCGATGAAGTCGGGGAGGATGGTCGATCGACGCGACCAGGTCTTGATGACCTGCTTGGTGTTCTTCTCGTTCTGAACGTCGACCTTCTTGAGCAGATGGTCGTCGACGAACGGACCCTTTTTAAGACTACGAGGCATCGCTGGTTCTCCTACTCCCTCTGCCCGGCTCAGCGCTTCTTGCCGGTGCGCCGGCGACGGACGATGAGCTTGTCGCTCGGCTTGTTGGGCTTGCGGGTGCGGCCCTCGGGCTTGCCCCACGGGCTGACCGGGTGGCGGCCACCGGAGGTCTTGCCTTCACCACCACCATGCGGGTGGTCAACCGGGTTCATCACGACACCACGGACGGTCGGGCGCTTGCCCTTCCACCGCATACGGCCGGCCTTGCCCCAGTTGATGTTGGCCTGCTCGGCGTTGCCCACCTCGCCGACGGTGGCGCGGCAGCGCACGTCGACGCGACGGATCTCACCGGACGGCATACGCAGCGAGGCGTAGGTGCCTTCCTTACCCAGCAGCTGGATGCTGACGCCGGCCGAGCGGGCCAGCTTGGCACCGCCACCGGGACGCAGCTCCACGGCATGGATCACGGTGCCGGCGGGGATGTTGCGCAGCGGCAGGTTGTTGCCGGGCTTGATGTCGGCGTTCGGCCCCTGCTCGATGACGTCACCCTGCTTCAGCCCCTGCGGCGCGATGATGTAGCGCTTCTCGCCGTCCAGGAAGTGGAGCAGCGCGATGTTCGCGGTGCGGTTGGGGTCGTATTCGATGTGCGCGACCTTGGCGTTGACGCCGTCCTTGTCATGGCGACGGAAGTCGATGACGCGGTAGGCACGCTTGTGGCCGCCGCCCTTGTGCCGGGTGGTGATGCGGCCGTGGGCGTTACGTCCACCCTTGCCGTGCAGCGGGCGAACCAGCGACTTCTCCGGAGTCGAACGAGTGATCTCGGCGAAATCGGAGACGCTGGCACCGCGACGACCGGGGGTCGTCGGCTTGTACTTGCGAATTCCCATATCAGTTAAATCCTCTTAGTTCCCGGCTTTACGCCGGCGCTCCGAACAGGTCGATGGGCTTGCTGCCCTCGGCCAAGGTGACAATCGCGCGCTTGGTGTCCTTGCGCTTGCCGAAGCCCGAGCGGGTGCGCTTGCGCTTGCCCTGCCGGTTGGCGGTGTTCACCGAGCTCACCTTGACGTCGAAGATCTTCTCGATCGCGATCTTGATCTGCGTCTTGTTCGAGTCCGGGTGCACGATGAACGTGTACACGTTGTCCTCGATCAGCCCGTATGACTTCTCCGAGATGACCGGGGCCAGGATGATGTCGCGGGGGTCTGTAATCGTTGCCATCAGACCGACGCTCCTTCTTTGGTATTCGCCGAGATGTAGGCGTTCAGGGCCTCCACCGAGAACACCACGTCGTCAGCGTTGAGCACGTCGTAGGTGTTCAGCTGATCCGGCGAGATCACATGCACACCAGGCAGGTTGCGAACGCTCTTGAGCCCGACCTCGTCGGTGCGGCCGATGACGACGAGCACCTTCTTGTTCTGCGTCAGGCTTCCCAGGAACGACTTGGCGCTCTTGGTCGACGGGGTCTGGCCCTCGACCAGCTCGGTGATCGCGTGGATGCGCTCGTTGCGGGCCCGGTCCGAGAGCGCACCGCGCAGGGCGGCGGCGATCATCTTCTTCGGGGTCCGCTGGCTGTAGTCACGCGGCTGCGGGCCGTGCACGATGCCACCACCGGTGAACTGCGGTGCGCGGGTCGAACCCTGACGCGCCCGGCCGGTGCCCTTCTGCCGGTACGGCTTCTTGCCGCCACCGGAGACCTCACCGCGGGTCTTCGTCGAGTGCGTGCCCTGACGCTTGGCGGCCAGCTGTGCGTTGACCACCTGGTGCATCAGAGCGATGTTGGGCTCGACGTCGAACAGCGCGGCGGGCAGCTCGACGGATCCGTCCGTCTTACCGGCCGGCGTCTTCACGTCAACTTTGAGTGTCATTACTTCTCGCCTCGCTTGATTGCGCTGCGGACAACCACCAGACCACCGTTGCGTCCGGGGATCGCGCCCTTGATCAACAGCACGCCGTTCTCGGCATCAACCTTGTGAACCTTGAGGTTCTGCGTGGTCACCCGGTCGCTGCCCATGCGGCCCGACATCCGGGTGCCCTTGAACACGCGGCCCGGAGTGGCGCAGCCACCGATGGAACCGGGACGACGGTGCACCGCCTGGGCACCGTGCGCGGCGCCCTGGCCGGCGAAGCCGTGACGCTTCATGGTGCCGGCGAAGCCCTTGCCCTTGCTGGTGCCGGTCACGTCGACGTAAGCGCCGTCGGCGAAGATCTCGGCCGTCAGCTCCTGGCCGACCTCGTACTCGGCGGCGGCGGCCTCATCGAGCCGCAGCTCGGCGAGGTGGCGGCGCGGGTTGACACCGGCGGCGGCGTACTGGCCGGCGACGGGCTTGTTGACCTTGCGCGGGCTGATCTCGCCGTAGGCGAGCTGCACGGCGCTGTAGCCGTCGCGCTCGGTGGTACGGATACGGGTCACCACATTGGGTCCGGCCTTCACGACCGTCACCGGGACGACTTTGTTGTTCTCGTCGAACACCTGCGTCATGCCCAGCTTGGTGCCCAAGATGCCTTTTCTTGCCATCTCTTCTGGTCTCCTACTGGATGTTGACGTCGACACTGGCCGGCAGGTCGATGCGCATCAGCGCGTCAACCGTCTTCGGCGTCGGGTCGAGGATGTCGATCAGTCGCTTGTGGGTGCGCATTTCGAAATGCTCCCGCGAGTCCTTGTACTTGTGCGGCGACCGAATGACGCAGTACACGTTCTTCTCGGTCGGCAGCGGCACGGGGCCCACCACGCTGGCACCGGTACGGGTGACCGTCTCGACGATCTTGCGCGCCGAGGCATCAATGGCCTCATGGTCGTAGGCCTTGAGCCTGATGCGGATCTTCTGTCCCGCCACGCTTCTCCTACCTCGCTCCTACTTCGTACATCGGCCGGCCGTATCGGAGTCTCGATGGGTCAACCATCGAAGCCCGTCGGGCCTGGTGCCCGGCGCGGGTGCGCCGAGAATTGCCGCCGCTGTTTACCTGTCTGTGGTCCACCGATCCCCGCGGTCGGGCGTGTCGCCCTCGCGCACACATTTTCGCCTGGATATTTCCGTGCGATCTGTGTTTGGAACCGGATGCGCCCGAGGGCGCCGGTCGTTTGCCCGGCCAGGTGCGTACCCGGCGCAAGGCAACCCGAACAGTATGCCCCAGATCCGGGCGTGCTCCAAATCCTGGATCGAGCCAGCTCGGAGCCTCCCGCTCACCCTCGCCGAGATTGCGCTCAGGGACAAATCCAGTGCCAGTTCTATCCCTGGCGTCAATCTGGGTGCACCCACCCAGCGCAGCGCACCCGAGAGCAGACCTTACTGATGAGTAAGGTAGGCCCGTGACCACCACAGCCACGCACCGAGCCTGGAAGAAGATGTCAGCGCTGCCCGGCGGCAGCTGGGCGTTCTCGGCTGCAGCCGTCGCCCGCGTTCCCTATTTCGCCTCGATCGTCCCGCATGTCGTGCGCATGGAACCGGGACTGGCCGAGGTGACGGTGCCCAAGTGGTTCTTCATCTACAACCACCTGCACACCGTGCACGCCATCGCGTCGTGCAATGCCGCGGAGATGGCGATGGGCATGCTGATGGAGGCCACCGTGCCGACCACACACCGCTGGATCCCCAAGGCCATGAATGTGCAGTACCTGGCCAAGGCGACGACGTCCTTGCGGGCCATCGCCGCGCTGACCCCGCCGGACTTCTCCGACATCACCGAGGGCACCGAGATCGTCGTCCCGGTCAGCATCACCGACCGCCACGGCGACGAGGTGGTGCATGCCGACATCACCACCTGGGTGACACCGGTCTGAGCGCACCGTCGGCGCCTCATTCCAAGTAGGTGCCGTGCCCCTCGCGCACGAAGGGGCCGTCGAACAACAGCACCTCGTTGACCAGGCCGCCGTGCTGATTGCGGTAGTGGATCACCAGGGCCGATTCGCCGCGATAGGTGGCGAGCACTTCGAAGTGCAGATCCGGCATGCCGGCCAGGGCCTTCGTCCAGTAATGCCGCAGTGAGTCCTTCCCACGCACCACTCCGCGGGTCTCCGGGAACAGACGTGCGGCGACCGGCGAGCTGAACACCACGTCGTCGTGGAAGTGCGCCAGCACCGCCTCCACATCGTGCGCGTTCCAGGCGGTCACCCAATCCTGTGCGAACTTCTGCGGATCCGGTGTCGCCATCGAGTTCACTTCTCCTTCAGACCCGCCCAGAACGGGCATTGATGTTCCATCGGGTAGTCAGTATTCACGCGACTGCCGTCGGCCTGCAACGACATTCGTCCGCTTTCCACCTCGGGCCACTCCGGTTGACCGTCCACTCCCGGCTTGCCGTTCCGCACGAAAGCCGTCCAATAGTCGATCATCTGGTCTGAAAGTTGTTGCTGCGCCGGGTTCATCGGCGGCGCCCCGCCGACGTCGAACAGATAGCGCAACTCCAGGGAGTGACTCGCACCCACCGGGAACGGCAGGGTCCTCATCACCTCCGGCGCCGGTGCGGTGCGGTCGTTGAATTCGTAGGCGTAGACCGGGCCGTCGCCGGCCAGCGCGGTGGCGATCCGATCTGACACGCAGGCGAACGCACCATCGGTGACGGCAGCCGAATATGCTTGCGCCACACCGCCGTACCGCCCGATCGGGTAATGCGATCCGATCGCCGCCGCGTCGGGGCCGAACGTCTCGACCAGCAGTCGCGGATAGTCGGCCGCGGTGTAGCGCTGACCTTGCCTGAGGTAACGCAACGCTACGAAGAGCGTGAACTCGTCACGGGTGGTGCCGATCAAGACCGGCACCGGTTCGGACCGGCCGACGGCGAAGGCCGTCAGCGGCGCACTGGGGATCGACGCCGATGCGGTGACCGGACCGGTCAGCTGATCACTGCCGATGTTGTAGTACCAGACCGGCTTCTGCAGCCGCTCGACCGGAAGCGTGCGCAAGCAGGTGGCCGCTGTCGCGGGATCCGGGCAGCCCACCGCGGCGGCGTATTCCTGTGACCGATGGGCTGCCACGGCGAGATCGGCCTGCGCCTGACACGGCGCGCTCATCAGGATCGCGGCGCGGAACAGCCCCGCCGAGCCCGGGGACACCAGATGGTCACACACTGACATGCCGCCCGCGGATTCGCCCGCGACGGTGACCTTTTCGGGGTCTCCACCGAAATCGGCGATGTTGTCGCGCACCCAGCGCAACGCCGCCTGCTGGTCGGCCAACCCGTAGTTGCCGGTCTCCGCGCCGGGCCCCAACGCCGGGTGTGCCAGGAACCCCAGCGCGCCCAGCCGGTAGTTGATCGTCACCACCACGATGTCTCCGCGCGAGGCCAGCCGGCCGGCGTCGTAGATGTCGCCGCTGCCGCCGATGAACGCCCCGCCGTGGATCCACACCATGACGGGGCGCTTCTGCTCCGAGACCGGCGGCGTCCAGACGTTCAGGCTCAGGCAGTCCTCGGCCGCGTTGGCGCCGCGCTCGGGATCCGAATCGGGGTCCTGGATGCAGCGCGGCCCGGGACGGGTGGCGTCGCGTTCCCCCGGCCACTCCGGTGCGGGAGCCGGCGGGGCGAATCGCAGCGGACCGACCGGCGCGGCGGCAAATGGGATACCGGCAAACAGCCGATGCCCGGATGTCACTGTGCCGCGCAGGGTTCCGGTCGCAATCCGCACGAGCGACGGGTCCGGACTTTGCGGGTGACTCGATGCGGGATCGGCCGGCACCGCTTGGCCGCCGCCACGCTCACACCCCGCTATCAGCGTCACCAGCAGTGCCAGCAACACGACGACGCAACGCCCCGATCGCATGGCTGCGAGCGTACGGGGCGGATCACCAGAATCAGGCCCCTTGAGTGGCACCGATCACATAGGGTAAGAATTGACACCCGTCAAGAATCGCTACCCGGAGGAGACCGCATGAGCGCGCCGACGATGGACGATGCCGCGAAGGTGCTCGCCGACCCGACGGCGTACGCCGACGACGTCCGGCTGCACACCGCGCTGAACCACCTGCGCGCCAACAACCCCGTGGCCTGGGTCGACCACCGGCCCTACCGTCCGTTCTGGGCGATCACCAAACACGCCGACATCATGGCCGTCGAGCGGGACAACGAACTGTTCATCAGCGAACCCCGGCCGCTGCTGGCCGCGGCCGCTGCCGACGACCTGGCCAAACAACAACTGGAAGCCGGCATGGGGCTGCGCACTCTGATCCACATGGACGACCCGCACCACCGCAAGGTTCGCGCCATCGGGGCGGATTGGTTCCGGCCCAAGGCAATGCGCGCACTGAAGGTACGGGTGGACGAGCTTGCCAAACGCTACGTGGACAAGATGCGCGACGTCGGGCCGGAGTGCGACTTCGTCACCGCGATCGCCGTCGATTTCCCGCTCTACGTGATCATGTCGTTGCTGGGCCTGCCCGAAGACGACTTCGCGCGGATGCACATGCTGACCCAGGAGATGTTCGGCGGCGACGACGACGAGTACAAGCGCGAGGGCGGCTCACTGCAGGACCAGCTCGCGGTCCTGATGGACTTCTTCGCCTACTTCTCCACGTTGACAGCATCGCGCCGGGCCAACCCGACCGAGGATCTGGCCTCGGCCATCGCCAACGGGACC
Organism: Mycobacterium sp. GA-1841; assembly: GCF_001954135.1. Taxonomy (GTDB): domain Bacteria; phylum Actinomycetota; class Actinomycetes; order Mycobacteriales; family Mycobacteriaceae; genus Mycobacterium. Next base: position 151,384 of record NZ_MBEQ01000024.1, read on the forward strand.
ATCGACGGTGAGCCACTGTCGGATGTCGACACCGCGTCCTACTACGTCATCGTCGCCAGCGCCGGCCACGACACCACCAAGGACGCCATCTCCGGCGGGTTGCACGCACTCATCGAAAACCCCGACCAGCTGGCGAAATTGCAGGCACATCCCGAGTTGATGGGCACCGCGGTGGAGGAGATGATCCGCTGGTCCACCCCGGTCAAGGAGTTCATGCGTACCGCCACGGCAGACACCACGGTGCGCGGTGTGCCGATCGCCAAGGGCGAATCCGTCTATCTGGCCTACGTTTCCGGCAACCGCGACGAAGACGTGTTCGACAACCCGCACCGCTTCGACGTCACCCGGGATCCGAACAAGCACCTGGCTTTCGGCTACGGCGTGCACTTCTGCCTCGGGGCCGCCCTGGCCCGGATGGAGATGAACAGCTTGTTCACCGAGCTGCTGGGCCGGCTGGAGTCCATCGAATTGGCCGGAAAGCCAGAGCTTTCGGCCACCACGTTCGTCGGCGGGCTCAAGCACCTGCCGGTGCGCTACTCGCTGCGCTGAGCCGGCTGAACTGGCGGCTCAGCCGGCGCCCGCCGGTGGGTGGCCAGGAAGCCATCCACCGCGGCCCGCACGCAAGTGGTGTAATCGAATTCGGTCAGCGTGCTGAGCTTGCCCAGCACGATCGGCCCGAGCAGTAGCGCGGCGGCCTGCGTCCGATCCACCTCACCCAGTTCGGCGATGGCCTCGGGACTGTCGAAAATCGCGTCGAACGGCAATGCGTAGTGCTCGGCCACCCGCTCACGCAGGGTCCGCACTTCCGGGCTGTCCGCCTCCCGCCACGGCAGCTGCTCCATGTCGCCGCCGAGGGCCAGCCATGACATCGCGGTGACACTGATCGGCGCCTCGGCGATCGAGTCGGCCTGCGCCTGGACCAGTGCAACCAGCCGATCACGCAGCGAACCTTCCTCCGGCGGCAGCGGCGCTACCGGCAGAAGCGTCCGGAATGCCGCCGCCAGCAAGTCATTTCCACTGGGAAAGTGCCGATACAACGTGGCCCGGGCGACGTTCGCCGCCCGTGTGACTGCATCGACCGTCACCGCGCTCGGCCCGCCGGAGCGCAGCAACGATGTCGCCGCCTCCAGGAGCCGGGCCCGGGACCGGGCCGGACGCGGATCGCTGCTTTCGGCCGCCATGCGTCATCACCTCCACGAAATCAGACTTACCGTCTCTTTACGAGACTGATAGTCTCAAAACTTCACCGACGAAGGAGTCGACAATGCCCGCCACCCTCGTCGAGTCTGGCCAGGATATCGACTCGGCCATGGCCGAACTATCGATCCGGCGGCGCTACTGGCTGTTGACGGTGGCGTGCATGGACGTCTCGATCGTGATCGCCTCGATGGTGGCCCTCAATGCCGCGCTACCCGATATCGCCCGGCAGACCACCGCGACCCAGGCCCAACTCACCTGGGTGATCGATGGGTACACCCTGGCGCTGGCCTGCCTGCTTCTCCCGGCCGGCGCCATCGGCGACCGCTACGGCCGCCGCGGCGCACTCCTGATCGGGCTGACGGTCTTCACGGTGGCCTCGGCCGCGCCACTGATCTGGGACAGCCCGGTACAGCTGATCGTGGCCCGAGCCATCGCCGGGGCCGGTGCCGCATTCATCATGCCCGCCACCCTGTCCCTGCTCACCGCCGCCTTTCCGAAGTCCGAACGCAACAAGGCAATTGGCATCTGGGCCGGCGTGGTCGGATCAGGGGCCGTCTTCGGATTTCTGATCACCGGCGGGCTGCTGCACTTCTGGCCATGGCAGTCCATCTTCGCCACGTTCGCGATCGCGGCGGTGGGCCTGTTCGTCCTGACCTGCACGGTGCCCTCCTCGCGTGATGACACGTCAGCCCCGTTGGACTGGGTCGGGGCGGTGCTGATCGGCGCCGCGGTGGCCGTGTTCGTGCTCGGCGTGGTCGAGGCCCCGGTGCGGGGCTGGACACATCCGTCGGTGTGGGGCTGCCTGGCCGGTGGGGTCGTGCTGGGCGTGTTGTTCACCGCGACACAGCTCAAACGGCCGCACCCGTTGCTCGATGTCCGACTGTTCGCCAAACCCGACTTCGCCACCGGGTCCGTGGGCGTGACGTTTTTGTTCTTCGCCAATTTCGGCTATTTCTTCGTCAGCATGCAGTACATCCAGCTGGTGATGGGTTACAGCCCGATCCAGACGGCATTTGCGCTGTGCCCGTTGATGGTTCCGGTGCTGGCGCTGGGTGCCACCACCCACCTGTATCTCCCCCGGCTGGGCCTGCGCACCTGCGTGGCAGTCGGCCTGCTGGTGATCGCGGCCGGCCTGCTGTGCATGCGTCTGCTCGAGGTGGACTCCGGCTATACCGACTTCGCCTGGCCGCTGTTCATCATGAGTACAGGAATCGGATTGTGCACGGCACCAACGACATCAGCGATCATGGGTGCTGTTCCGGACGAGAAGCAGGGAGTGGCTTCCGCGGTCAACGACACCGGCCGCGAGGTGGGTGCCGCACTGGGCATCGCGGTGGCCGGCTCGCTCCTCGCCGCGCATTACCAGAAACACCTCGCGCCGGTACTCGATGCGCTGCCCGGACTGCCCGCCGCGCTCCGTGAACCGATCCTGGGCTCACTCGCCGAAGCCCTGGCCGTGGCCGGCCAACTGGGCCCGCAGGGACCGGCGGTCGCCGAACTGGCCAAGCAGGCCTTCCTGGAAGCCACGAACTCCGCGCTGTTGGCGATGGCGATCGTGCTGGCGGTGGCCGCCGTGTTCGTCGGGATCTGGGCACCGGGCCGCGACGGACGTCAGCTCCTGCTGGTGCGGCGGCTCAGAACGCGAGAAACTCCGCCGCCCGATGACCGATCATGGCAATGGTCGCGTGCGGGCCGCGGCTGGTGATGCTCGGCATGATCGAGCCGTCCACCACCCACAGATTCTCGACCCCCAACACCCGGCAGGTCGGGTCGAGCACCGCCTCAGGCCCGCTCCCCATCGGCGCCGTCCCCGCCAGGTGTTGCGACGTCGACCATTGTGGTTCACCCACTTCGGCTGTGCGACTGACCAGTTCACGTGCCAACTCGGCGCCACGGCGCAGCGCCGCGACATCCTCGGGCACCGTGTCGTAGCGGTGCTCGATGACGGGGGCCACCCTCGGATCGGCCGAGACCAACCGCACGCGGCCCCTGGAGTGCGGACGCATCAGCGCCACCCCGAGGTGCGGAAGTTCCGCGGGATCGTGCCCGGGCCCGTGCACCATCGCCGAGAACCCCGCCGTGTACGGACGGACCTCGATGCCATCGGCGGTGGTGAGCACTGCCTCCAACGGAGGCAGGTGATCAGTGGGCGTCCAGGAGACCGGAAGCACCCACTCCGGATGGTCCACGGTGTGACTGCCGACGGGTAGACCGCAGACCACGTCGATGCCGAGCGCCTCAAGGTCGGGCGGCGGACCGACACCGGACAGCATCAAAAGGTGAGCTGATCCAATCGCCCCGGCACACAATATGATTCGATCGGCAAGAACCAGCTCGCCGTCGTCGAGCTCAACCCCGGATGCCTGGCCGTTCGCGATGATCACGCGATGCACCGCGGTGTCGGTGAGCACCACCAGATTCGGCCGATTCACCGCCGGCTGCAGAAAAGCGCCACCAGGCCCAACCCTGGTGCCACCGTTGATGTTCAGCGGAACCGCGCCTACCCCGGCCGGGAGGGCCGCGCCGGCATCCGAGCCGTTGAGGTCGTCGATCCAGCCGAACCCCGCCTGCGTTGCGGCGTCGACGAAAGACGCTGTACATCCATCGAATTCACGCATTCGCCGAATCTTGATCGGCCCGTCGGCACCGTGCAGGGCAGTATTGAAATCCAGGTCGGTCTCGATCACCCGGAAGTGCGGCAGGACGTCATCCCAGCTCCAGCCGGCGACCCCCCAGCCATCGAAGTCGGTCGGCAGACCGCGACAGAAGTAACCGCCGTTGACGGCGCCCGAACCACCCACCACCGACCCGCGCACGATCTCGGCGCGCCGGCGCGGCTGCTCGGTGAGCGTGGTGGCGTAGTGGCGCACCACCGAACTGGCCGCACCGATCGGCAGCCGTACACCGTCGGTGATCTGAGCGGCCACCCGCGGGTCAGTGGGCGCCGGCCCGGCCTCGACGACGGTGACCTGACAGTGGGGATCAAGGGAAAGGCGTTCGGCCAACACCGATCCGGCACTGCCGGCGCCGACGATCAAGACATCCGTGTGCTCCGGAGGAGCGTGGTATGGCCAGGTCAAGACGCGCCGTCAGCTCCGCAGCTGCGGCTTGAGCGCACCGAGCTGACGTTCCCGCATCACACCTGTCCACAGGCCCAGGCCGTAGGCCATGTCGTCGAGGCGCTTGAGCAGGACATGGGTCAGCAGGCCGACCGGTTTGGTGTCGTCGTCGGTGTTGCCGCGCCGGGTCGCCCAGTCGACCACACCGTCGAGCACCGCAGCCACCAGCACCGCATGCCGCGCCCGCCGGAACAGCAGAGCGGCGATCAGCGCCACCGGCCAGTAGTGCCGGCAGATCGCCGAGCACAGTTGCAGCGCCGACGACCAGAGTCCGCGCGCAGTCACCGCGGCGACCTCGGTGGGCTCGGTGTCGACCGTGGACAGGGATCGTGCGATGCGCCGGCCGGTGAAGATTGCGAGCACCACCGAGCCCAGGTAACCGACACACGAGCCCATCGCCAGCAGCAGCCACACCATCAAGGTCCAGCCGGAGATCACCACCGGCGCCGTCTTGCCGGGATGCCGGACCGCCAGCGGTGCGGCCGAAGAACCGTAGAAAGCCTTGCGGTTGAACCACTCTCGCAGATCGGTCCGGTGGTCGTGGGCCACGAGCGCGATCGGCTCGTACCGCAGCCGGGCCCCGGACTCGACCAGCCGCCAGCACAGGTCGACGTCTTCGCCGGAGTGCATGGTCTCGTCGAACCCGCCCACCGCGGTCAGTGCCGACCGCCGGCAGATGATCGCCGCACTCGGCACATAGGACACCGGGCCGTAGGGCACCACCGGCGCCTCGCGCACCCCGAGATCCAGTGACGACCGGACCGCCTCGTAACGGGCTACCACGTTGTCGGCGGTGTGCAGCCCGACGATGCGGGGCGCCACCAGGGCCACCGCCGGATCGCAGAAGTGGCCGAGCAACGCCTCCAGCCAGCCGCGGCGGGGCACCACATCCGAGTCCAGGAAAGCCACGAAATCGGTCTCACAGGCCGCCAGACCCGTGTTGCGGGCCGCCGCCGGACCGTTGCTGGTCAGGTGCCGCAGCACCTGCACGTCGCAGTGCATGCCGGCGAACTCGGATTGCGCCACCGGGACCGCCGAACCGTCGTCGACCACGACCACCTTCAGACCGCGCAACGCCGCGATCAACCGGTGCAGCCCGGATACGTTGTCACGCACCGGGATTATGACGGTGACGTCCCGATGGGACGGTCCGCTGGGCGGGCGGGGGTGGGCCACCGTGGCGTCGAGCAAAGTCCGCGCCAATTGCGCACTCTGCGCGTCGTGGACTTCCAGCCGGCCACCGTTGAGCATGGTCTGCGCCGTCGGCGCGAGCCGCAGCAAGCGCGTCGGCGACCCACCCAGCAACGCCGCACCGGCCCCGAGCACCTTGACCCGGCGATCCACCTGCACGGCGAAACCGTCGGGCAGCCTCGGTCCGGTCATGTCAGCAATCCATTCCGGTCCGGCAGCCACCGCCTCATCCGACCCACGCAGCCGTCGACCATCTCAGCAAAGATACGCTCCCCCTCGGCCGCGGTGGCGGTCGTCGGGTCACCGAGCACCCCGACCTCACTGACCGCGGCAATCCCCCCACTGCGCATCGCCGGCATGAGCTCCACCAGCGGGGCGGTGTTCCCCGGAATCAGGTCGTCGAGGGCGACGAGACCCGGTGAAATATGTAGCAATACAGACGTTTCGGTATGCCCCGCATGGGCATCGGCACCGGCGGCGGCACACGGGACCCAGCCGGCATCACGGCCTTCTCCGCGCAACTGCGGCACTGCACCCGCCAGCGCCTCCACGTTGCCGCCGTGGCCGTTGACGAAGACCAACCGACCGGCCCAACTCGATGCGGATCGCCCGTACTCCACCAGCAACGATCGCAGCGCAGCGGTGCCGATCGACACCGTGCCCGGGAACCCCTCGTGTTCGCCGCTGGCGCCGTAGGGGACCGGTGGCGCGACCACCCAGGCACCACCGGAGGCGGCATCGAGGCGCTGGACAACCGCGTCGGCGACCGCGGAAGCAATGCGCGTGTCGGTGTCCAAGGGCAGGTGCGGGCCATGTTGCTCGGTTGAGCCGATGGGAACGATCAACATTGGCGACATGCTGCGTAGCTGCCTCGACGTTGAGTTCCCGAGCCCGCTGGGGAAAGCCACGTGCCGATCGTAGGCCGAATTCACTTACTGTGCGCCAATTGTTGGAGCACGAGCAGCAATTGATTTGCCTCCAGTTTCCCCAGACCCGCCGTGAGCATCACGTACGCCTCTCCTGCCACCCCCGTCACGCTGCACCTCAGGGTGACGGTAAGCCTGTCAGGCGTCGGTGCGCGGGACCCCCAGCGCCCTCAGGAAGCCCTCCGGGACGAGGATGTCCTCCGGCGTCAGGTCATGGATCGAGGACTTCCCCAGCCCGCGCAGCACCGAGTCGATGCCACCGGACAGGATGTCCAGCACGTTCTCGACACCCGCCTGACCGTTGGCAGCCAGACCCCACAGGTAGGCCCGACCGATCATCACCGCCCGGGCGCCGAGCGCCACGGCCTTGACGACGTCGCTACCCCGCCGGATGCCACCGTCCAGCAAAACCTCCACCTGGTCGCCGACCGCTTCGGCGATGGCGGGCAGGCAACGGATCGCCGCCGGCGTCCCGTCCAGGTTGTTGCCACCGTGATTGGACACCGTGATCGCCGAAACACCGGCGTCAACAGCACGTTTGGCATCGTCGACGCGCACCATGCCCTTCAGCAGGAACGGCGCGTCACCCCACTGCTCACGCAGCCAGGCGATGTCCTCCCAGGTCGGTGGTGGGGTACCCATCCACTGTCCGTACGCCTCGAAGAACGGCGGTCCCGGCTCACCACGGCGGCCCTGGTTGGGCACGCGCAGATCCGGCGGCCGCAGATGTTTGCCGAAGCTCCACAGCCAGCGCGGTTTGGTGATCACCTCCGGCGACATCTTGATCATCGTCTTGAGGTCCATCTTCTCCGGGATCTTGGGGCTTCCCCAGTCCCGGCCGTGGCTGAAGCTCCAGTCGGTGGTGGCGATCAGGCCCTTGGCTCCGGCGTCCTTGGCACGCTGCACCCGTTCGGCGATCTCGTCGCGGGTTCCGAGCCAGTAGATCTGAAAGAAGATCTTGTCGTTGACGGCGGTGACTTCCTCCATGGGCTTGCTGGCGAACGAGGACAGCCCCATGGCCGTGCCACGGGCGGCCGCGGCCCGGGCCACCGCCACCTCACCGTCCGGGTCGACCGCTTGCACACCGGTCGGCGAGATGATGACAGGCATCGAAATGTCTTGGCCCATCACGGTTGTTGCCATTTCACGCTTCTCGGTGGCACCCACCACGTGCGGGGCGAAACCGAGTTCGGCGAACGCCTCCACGTTGTCGGAGACCGTCACGCCTTTCTCACTGGCGGAGATCAGCGACGAGTAAGCGGACTTCGGGAGCCGCTTCTTCGCCCGTTGCTGGGCAATGGCGACGGTCTCGAACCAGGTATCACGGGCCATGGGTTACACCGGACTTTCGTTACAGATGCGGGCGGGCGGCTTGGTCAGCAACTTCAGTGCGACCGGGCCCTGCTTCGTGCCGCGCGAATGATCACCACTCGGCTTGGGTTTGGTGCGCTCCAGTGCGAGCGCCGGTTCTCCCCAGCCCTCGACGCACTCGGGATCCGGCCCGTCCATCGGCAGGCCGGTGAAGAACTTGGCGGCCATGCAGCCCCCGCGGCAGGCGTCGTAATGCCCGCAGCCACTGCAGGCGCCTGCCGACTGCGGCTCGCGCAGTTCGCGGAACAACGGGGAGTTCTGCCAGACATTCTGGAAGCCGGACCCGAAACCGGTGTCTTCCAAGATATTTCCGGCCAGGAATTTGTCATGGATGGCGAACGGGCAGGCATACACGTCGCCCACCGGATCGATCAGACACACCACCCGGCCGGCGCCGCACAGGTTCAGCCCGGCCAGCGCGCCGGGCTCGCCCAGGCCCGACAGGTGGAAGAACGAGTCCCCGGTCAAGACCCGCTCGCCGTGGGAAACCAGCCAGTCGTACAGCTGACGCTGCTGGTCCGGGGTGGGGTGCAGCTCGTCCCAGACATCGGCACCGCGACCGGACGGGCGCAGCCGGGTGATCCGCAGCGTGGCGCCGTAGCGGTCGGCCAGTGCCTTGAACTCGTCGAGCTGGTCGACATTGTGGCGCGTGACCACCACGGAGATCTTTGCGTCGGAAAAGCCTGCGGCAGCGAGGTTTTCCAGCGCCCGCACGGCCATGTCGAACGAGCCCTTACCGCGCACGGCGTCGTTGACCTCGGCGTTGGCGCCGTCGAGCGAGATCTGCACGTCGACGTAGTCGCTGGCCGCCAGTTTCGCGGCGACCTCCGGCGTGATGCGCACACCGTTGGTGGAGAACTTGACGCCCACGTGATGCTCGGTGGCGTAGTCGACAAGCTCCCAGAAGTCCGGGCGCACAGTGGGTTCCCCACCGCCGATGTTCACATAGAACACCTGCATGCGTTCCAGCTCGTCGATGATGTCCTTGCACTGTTGGGTGGACAGTTCGCGCGGATCGCGCTTACCCGAGGAGGACAGGCAGTGCACACACGCCAGGTTGCAGGCGTAGGTGAGTTCCCAGGTCAGGCAGATCGGGGCGTCGAGTCCGCTTTCGAACTGTTCGACGAGGCGTGGCACCCGAACAGGTGCAGGTGCAACAGAAGTCATGAGCAATTCCCGGGGATGAGCATTTTCGATGACACCAGCACGCTCAGCGCGTGCAGGTAGGGACCTTGGTCCGAGTCCGAGATTCCGGCCGCGCGGCACGCGGACCGGGCGTCGGGGTGGTCAGCCAGAGAGTTGACCACCTCGACGACCGTCCGGTTCTTCAGAAACGACAGCTTGCGGGTTCCGAAGTGATACAGCAGGGCGCCGAACGGTTCTGGCCGCACCGCCACCTGATGGTGCAATCGCCAGCTGACATCCGGGTCGAATACGACACCGCCGCGCCCCGCCGTTTCGACGACCTGTGTGGACACCGTCAGTAAACCCCGCACATACCGTCGATCGAGACCTCTTCGACGAGCGTCTCGGTGACGAGCTGAGTTTCGGTTTCGGCCTGCGGGTTCTGATCCATGAGTCGCACCTTTCTTTCGGCTGTTCTGGTACCTCTGGGTCTCGACATTTGTGACCTGAGTCGCAAGAATATGGCATCGAGTGCACAAATGGAAGGGCGGATTTCATGCAGGCATCCGGACCCCGGGTCGGTCGGCGCCCGTCCACCACGCAGGACCACATCACCGACGTCGCGCTGGCACTGTTCGCCACCCGCGGCTTCGACGAGGTCAGCGTCGACGACGTGGCCAAGGCCGCCGGTATCGCGCGTCGCACGCTGTTCCGCTACTACGCCTCCAAGAACGCCATCCCCTGGGGTGACTTCGACGCCCACCTGCAACACCTGCGTGAGTTGCTGGCCGCATTGAGCACCGAGATACCGCTGGCCGAAGCACTGCGCGAGGCGCTGCTCTCCTTCAACACCTATGACACACAGGAGATGGCCCAACACCGCCTGCGGATGCAGGTGATCCTGGAAACCGCAGGGCTACAGGCCTATTCGATGACGATGTACGCCGGCTGGCGCGACGTCATCGCCACCTACGCGGCACAGCGGATCGGCGCCGAACCCGGCGATCTAATGCCGCAGACCGTGGGATGGCTGATGCTCGGCGTCGCACTGTCGGCATATGAACACTGGCTTGCCGACGAGGCGGTGGCACTGCCGGACGCCATTTCCCGGGCGTTCGAGGTGGCCCGGCCGGGCCTCGAGGGCCTAGCCCCGTAGCTCGCCCCACGCGCAGGCCAGTGCCGTCGGATTCTGTGGATCGAGCGGTTGGGTGAGCATGACCGGTGCCTGCGACATGAAACGCGGTGTGCCGCCGCGGTGTACGTCGGCAGCATGAGCGGTAAACGGATGCACCAGATACATGTCACCGGGCCGGCCCGTCGCACGAACCACCGGACGGGTCCGGCTGGACCTCTCGACCAGCTCACCGGCTTCGCTGAAGGCCACCGGTCCGGGCCCGAGCACCTTGGCCACGTCGCGGTGTGAACCTACGCGGATCCGCGTCGGGGCATCGTCGGGGCCGACCTCGGACAGCAGTGTCAGCACGAGCACGGTATGTGGTCGGCCACTGACCGCCCACTCCCCTCCGGTCAGCGGGGTGTTGGCATCGATGTGCCAGCCGCGGTCCTCGGCAGGCGGATCTACGGGAAATCGGACCGGGACATTGCCCAGGGAGCCCCGCGGAAGCCAACCACCGAGTCCACAGATCCGATCCAGGGCATCGGTGAGAGCGACGCTGCTCACCAGCTGGCCGAACGGACCCGCGCCAGTCAGATCGGCCGCCCACACCACGGCGTTGGTCCACGATGCCGGATCATCCGGAGACAGCCCGATCTGGGCCCACAACAGATCCCGGGCGGCATCGGCGATTTCGGCCGGCGCGGCCTGTTCGATCTTGACGAACCCGTCCCGCGTGAATGCGTCGACGTTCACCACCCGACCACCATGACCCACCTCGCCTGATCCAGGCCACTGAATTTCCGGCGAAAAAATCTCCCCAACGGGCGTCGGAGTTCGGTGCCCGGCGGCGACGATAACGGTGTGAGCGCCGAAACAGACGCTCCGCGGAAGCTGCTGGCGCTGTACGACGAGGCGTTACCGGCGGTGTACGGGTACTTCGTACGCCGCTGTGGTGACCGCGGAACTGCCGAGGACCTGACGTCGGAGACGTTCCTGGCTGCAATGGACGCAGCCCGCAAGCCGTCGCCGCCTCCGATGTCGGTGCCCTGGCTGATCGGGGTGGCCCGACACAAACTCGCCGACCACTACCGGCGCCGCCATGACCGGTTCACCGTGCCGGTGGCCGAGCTACCCGAACCGGTGGCCCCCATCGACGACTGGGACGCCGAACTGGATCGCCTTGTCGCCGAGGCGGTCCTGGCCCGCCTGCCCGAACACCACCGGACAGTGCTGGTCCTGCGTTACCTCGACGACTGCACCGTCGGTGAGTGCGCCGAACTGATCGGTCGCACGGTGCACGCCACCGAGGCGCTACTGGTGCGGGCACGCCGCGCCTTCAGATCCGAATACCCGACACCGGAGGGAGGGACGTCGTGATCAACAGCCACGATCCGTTGACCGTGCTGAACGGCGACGACCGGCCGGTCTCCCCCGATCCGGCGTTCGCGGCCCGACTCCGGGCCCGGCTCGAATCGGCCCTCACCCTTCCCGAACGCACCCAAGGAGTCGACATGAGTGGAACCGCCACTGCCATCGCAGAACTGAACGAACCGAGCGACAGCCGACCCGTTCCACGGTCCGCGATGATCCCCTATCTGGCTGTCCGGGACGCCCGCGGGGCAATCGCCTGGTACGTCGACGTGTTCGACGCCGAACTCCGTGACGAACCCATCGTGATGGACGACGGCCGCATCGGACACGCCGAACTGGAGATTGCCGGCGGAGTGTTCTACCTGGCTGACGAGTTTCCCGAGATGGGACTGAAAGCGCCCCTTTCCCAGGAGAACTCGGTGAGCTTGATGCTGCACGTGCCCCACACCGACGAAGCGCTGGAGCGGGCCCGAGACGGTGGAGCCCAGGTGCAACGGGAGCCGTACGAGAACTACGGCACCCGCACCGCCACCATCATCGATCCGTCCGGGCACCGCTGGATGCTCTCGGGACCGGTGACCGGCGTCGGCGCCGCCACCGGGAGAATTCAGCACGGCGACGTCGGCTACGTCTCTGTCTGGGCACCGGATATCGAGCGTGCCGCCCGCTTCTACGGCCACGTCCTGGGCTGGACCTTCGATCCGGCCACCCGCCAGGTCACCAACACCGAGCAGCACATCGGGATCTTCGATGCCGACGGTCCGCCCACGCTGTTCTGCTGCTATGCGGTGGCCGATCTGGACGAGGCGCGGCAGGCCATCACCGCCGCCGGTGGCACCGTGGGCGAACCGCAGGTGCGGGAGTTCGGCACGGTCCTCGACGCCACCGACCCGGACGGTACCGCGTTCGCGGTGTTCCAGCCGGCCATCGCGGTCCCCCGCCCTGAACTCAACGGGGCTGGGCCGGGCGAACTTTCATACCTCACCTATGAGGTCACCGATTCGGCGGCATTCAAGGAGTTCTACGGCCGGGTACTGTCCTGGAGCTTCGAGCCGGGGCGCATCGATGACGGCTGGGCTGTCCAGGGCAGCCAACCCATGTCGGGTATGGCCGGCGGCGCGGCGCGGTCCACCGCTGTGCCGATGTGGACGGTCGCCGACATCGACGCCGCGGTCGACCGGGTCCGCGAGGCCGGCGGCACCGTGCTGCAGGAGCCGTCACGACAGCCCTACGGATTGATGGCCGAATGCACCGACGACCAGGGGTCCCGGTTCTACCTCGGCCAGTTCTGACCGCGACGTTCTCTCCGCGAGAAGACGCAAACCCATACCATTTCAAGCGAAAAGGTACGGGTTTGTGTCTGCTCGGCAGGAAGTGTTCGGCAGGAGCGTCAGCCCAAGACGTCGGAGATGGGGGCGCCTGCGGCGATCTTGCCGCGGGCCTTCATCACCTTGCCGGGCATGCCGCCGCCGACGACGCCGACCACCACGCCGTCACGCTCGTAGAAAGCCAGGAACTTGCGGCCGTCGTCTTCCACCACATGCACCACGTCGTCGGCCTCGGGCTCGCCCAGGCACTGGATCTTGACGTCGTACTGATCGCTCCAGAAGTACGGCACCGAGACCACCGGGGAGGCCTCCTGACCCAGCATCGCCGGCACCATGGCCCGCGCCTGGTCGGCGACGTTGCTCCAATGCTCAACGCGCACTTGGCCACCCACGTGGTCCCGCCACGACGCCACATCGCCGATGGCCCATACATTGGGCGCGCTGGAGCGTCCCAGGTCATCGCAGACCACGCCGTTGTCCAGCTCGATGCCGCTGCCTTCCAGCCAGTCGACCGCCGGATGCGAGCCGATACCCACCACCACGAGGTCGGCATCGAGCTCGGTGCCGTCGCCCAGCACCACCTGCTCGACCTTGTCGGTACCGCGGACCTCGGTGACGCCGACACCGCAGCGCACATCGACACCCTCGGCCTCGTGCAGCCGGGTCACCAGCGCACCGATCTTCTCGCCCAGCACCGAAGCCAGCGGCGTCGGCTGTGGCTCCACCAGTACCACCTCGACACCGAGCTTGCGCAGGCTCGCAGCCACCTCGCAGCCGATGAAGCCGGCCCCCACCACCACGGCCCGCCGGGCCTTCCCGGCGTCCTCACGCAGGGCCATGCTCTCGTCGTAGGACCGCAACACGTGGATCCCCGCCAAGTCGCCGAAGGACCGGATGCGCTTGGGGACCAGTCCGGTGGCGATGATGAGCTCTTCGTAGGCCACCTCGGTACCGTCGGCCAACGTCAGCTTCTTGGCGGCGGTGTCCACCGACTGCGCCGCCGAGCCGAGCCGCAACGTGATGTCGTTCTCGGCATAAAACTCGGCCGGCTTGAGCGTGACGTCGTCGGTCTCGGCGCGCAGCACTTCCTTGGACAGCGGCGGCCGGTCGTAGGGCAGATGGTCCTCGTCACTGACGATCGTGACGGGCCCGGTGAACTCTGAACGGCGCAGCTGTTCGGCCGTCCGGGCGGCAGCCAGACCACCGCCGACGATGACGATGCCCGCCGCTGATCCCGTTGATGTAGTCACGTGGGGTTTTTACACGATCGCCGTTGAGCGTTGTGCGCCACCCTACGTTTGCGCTGGCCACCTGCTCACGTCACATCCGGGTCAGGCACGCCGCGGTCGATGAGGTTGGACAGCACCACGATGCTCTCGCTGCGCTCGATGCGGGCCGTGGTGCGGATACGTTCCAGTGCCTCCTCGAGATGACGCATATCGCGGGCCAGTACATGAAGAATCGCGTCGGCGGTGCCGGTCACCGTGGCCGCACTCACCACCTCTGGGATGTCGATCCAGGCCGCGCGCAATTGATCAGGGGCGATGGCGCCCTGGCAGAACACCTGCACATACGCCTCGGTGCGCCAGCCGAGGGCATTCCGGTCGATGACGGTGGTGAAGCCGCGGATCACCCCCGCGGCGACCATGCGATCGACCCGCCGTTTGACTGCGGGCGCCGAGAGATTCACCCGTTGGCCGATCTCGGCGAATGTCGCCCTGGCGTGCTCGGTGAGTTCGGCCAGGATCCGCTCATCCGTGTCGTCCAGATGCTCCACCGCGACCTCCACGCAACAAACCTCCACCATTCCGCCTTTGACGCAAAATATGCCCGCAATGAACGCAACGGGTAGCGATTGATTGCGGGTATCGGGCTTCCTATCGTCAGATGATGACGATTTCCGACGAAGTCATCGCCGACTCCGCGGCGGCGCCCGCCCGCCCCCCGACGCCGCGTCGCTACGCCATGACCGCGCCGCAGCACTTCACCGTCGAATACGCCATCAACCCGTGGATGGACGTCACCGTCCCGGTGGACCCGGCGCTCGCGCTCGCCCAGTGGGAGACGTTGCGGCAGGTCTACACCGATCTCGGCCACTCCGTCGAACTCGTCACCCCTCGCCCCGGCCTGCCCGACATGGTGTACGCCGCCAACGGCGGCTTCCTGATCGGCGACACCGCCGTGGTGGCCCGCTTCGCCTTTGCGCAGCGCGCCGAGGAGACCGAGGCATATGCCGAGTGGATGACCGCGCGCGGCTACCGCCCGCGGTACACCGAACACGTCAACGAGGGCCAGGGCGACCTGCTGCTGGTCGGATCAACCCTGTTGGCCGGATACGGTTTTCGTACCGACCGGCGGGCCCACGTTGAGATCGCGACTTGCACCGGCCTGCCGGTGACCAGCCTCGAGCTCGTCGACCCGCGGTTCTATCACCTCGACACCGCGCTGGCCGTGCTCGACGACTCGACCATTGCCTACTATCCACCGGCCTTCAGCGCCGCCTCGCGTCGAACGCTGCACGAACTGTTCGGCGACACCATCGAAGTGGACTCGACCGACGCCTACGTGCTGGGCCTCAATGTCGTGTCGGACGGTCGGCATGTGGTGCTGCCAACGGCCGCCACCGGGTTCGCCGATCAACTGCGACGCGCCGGATTCGAGCCGATCGGCGTCGACCTGTCCGAGCTTCTCAAAGGTGGCGGATCCGTCAAATGCTGCACGTTGGAGCTGCATCCATGACCACCCTGGACCGCGGACACCGAATCACCGCGACCGCCTCGGCCATCGAGCTCGACAAACGCCATGTCGCGCACAACTACTCACCGCTGCCGGTGGTCGCCGAGAGCGCCGAGGGAGCCTGGATCACCGATGTGAGCGGCCGCCGCTACCTGGATTGTCTGGCCGCCTATTCGGCGGTGAACTTCGGCCACCGTAACCCGGAGATCATGGCCGCCGCGCACGCTCAACTGGACCGGCTCACGCTCGTCAGCCGCGCGTTCCACTCCGAGGCGCTCGGCCCATTCGCCGAAGCGTTGGCCGGGTTGTGCGGCAAGGACCTGGTGTTGCCGATGAACACCGGCGCCGAGGCCGTGGAGAGCGGCATCAAGGTGGCTCGCAAGTGGGGCACCGACGTCAAAGCCGTGCCCGCCGGCGCTGCGAACATCATCGTGGCGCACAACAACTTCCATGGCCGTACCACCACGATCATCAGTTTTTCCGACGATGACACCGCGCGTCGCGGTTTCGGCCCGTACACCCCGGGATTCCGCTGCGTGCCCTTCGGGGACCATCGGGCAACCGAAGAGGCGATCGACGAGAACACCGTGGCGGTGCTGATCGAACCCATCCAGGGCGAGGCCGGCGTCGTCGTCCCGCCCGCCGACTTCCTACCTCGGGTCCGGGAAATCTGCACCAAGAACAATGTGCTGATGATCGCGGACGAGATTCAGTCCGGGCTGGCCCGCACCGGCCGGACATTCTCCTGTGACCACTGGGACGTGGCCCCCGACGTGTACCTGCTCGGCAAGGCTCTGGGCGGTGGTGTGGTCCCGCTGTCTGCCGTGGTGGCCGATCGCGACGTACTGGGTGTGCTGCACCCCGGCGAGCACGGCTCGACCTTCGGCGGCAACCCGTTGGCCGCGACGATCGGCACCACGGTGATCGGGATTTTGCGTCGTGGCGAATTCCAGCGCCGCTCAGCCGAACTCGGTGAGCGTCTGCATGAACGCCTGAGACAACTCGTCGGCCACGGTGTCGCTGCTGTGCGGGGTATGGGCCTGTGGGCCGGCGTGGACATCGATCCGGCGCTGGGCACCGGCAAGCAGTTCGGACTGGCGCTGGCCGAACGCGGTGTCCTGGTCAAGGACACCCACGGCTCGACCTTGCGGTTCGCGCCGCCCCTGGTGGTGACCGCCGACGAGCTCGACTGGGCCGTTGACCAATTCGCTGACACCTTGGCCGAGGCGCGCCGATAATCGGTTGATCGGCACCAAGGAGGCACGATGTCCGCCCCAGCCAACAACCTGACCGGCCAGATGCTGCGGCGAAGGCCGGTCATCGGTGCGCCGGTGGCCCACGGCGCTTCAGACCATCTCCGCCGAAGCATCGGCACGTTCCAGCTCACCTTGTTCGGTGTCGGGGCGACGGTCGGCACCGGCATCTTCATCGTGCTGCAACAGGCCGTTCCCAAAGCCGGTCCCGCGGTTCTCGTCTCCTTCGTGGTCGCCGGCATCGCCGCCGGACTGTCGGCCATCTGCTATGCGGAAATGGCTGCTGCCGTGCCGGTTTCAGGTTCCACCTACTCCTACGCCTACACCACGATGGGCGAGTTCGTCGCCATGGGCGTCGCGGCCTGCCTGCTGCTCGAATACGGCGTGTCGATGTCGGCGACCGCGGTCGGCTGGAGCGGCTACCTGAACAAGCTGTTGGAGAACGTCTTCGGTTGGCGGCTGCCACACGCCCTGTCGGCGGCCCCGTGGGGTGACGACCCCGGGATCATCAACCTGCCCGCGACCGTGTTGATCATGATGTGCGCGCTCCTGCTGATTCGCGGGGCCAGTGAATCCGCAGCCGTCAACACGATCATGGTGCTCCTCAAACTGTGCGTCCTCGGCATGTTCGTCGCCGTCGCGTGCACCGCATTCACCACCGATCATTTCGCCGGGTTCTGGGACAAGGGGTTCACCGGCATCACCGCGGCGGCCGGCACCATCTTCTTCACCTTCATCGGTCTGGACGCGGTGTCGACGGCAGGCGATGAGGTCAGGAATCCGCAAAAGACCATGCCCAGGGCGATTCTCGGGGCTCTGGTGGTGGTCACCAGCGTCTACATCCTGGTGGCGTTCGCCGGCCTGGGCACACAGTCCGCCGATGCCTTCGGTTCCGACGAACAGGCCGAGGCCGGCTTGTCGGTCATGCTCACCAACGTTCTGCACGGGCAGACCTGGGCCAGCACGATTCTGGCTGCGGGCGCGGTCATCTCGATCTTCTCGGTCACCCTGGTGGTGATGTACGGCCAGACCCGCATCCTGTTCGCGATGGGCCGCGACGGCCTGCTGCCGCCACTGTTCGCGAAGGTCAACCCGCGCACCATGACCCCGGTCAACAACACGATCGTGGTCGCCGTGGTCACCGGCTGCCTGGCCGGATTCGTGCCGTTGGACTATCTGTGGGATCTGGTGTCCATCGGCACGCTGGTGGCATTCATCGTGGTCTCGATCGGGGTGATCATCCTGCGGGTGCGGGAGCCGGATCTGCCGCGGGCCTTCAAGGTGCCGGGATATCCGGTGACTCCGGTGCTTTCGGTGCTGGCCTGCCTGTTCGTGCTCTACGGCCTGCCCTACGTCACCTGGCTGTGGTTCGGCCTCTGGGTCGCCGCGGTGTTGGTGTTCTACCTGGTGTGGAGTCGGCATCACAGCGCGCTCAACGACGGAGGTGACGGTTGCCTCCCGGGGGTGACGGCCGGGGTGGATGACGTGGCAACCACGCCCGAGGAGACCCGGTGACCGTCGTCGTCGGCTACCTTGCCGGCAAGGGCGGGTCCGCACCGCTGCACCTCGCGGTCGGCGCAGCCCGCACACTCGACACCTCCCTGGCGGTGGCCACCGTTGTCCCCCGACCGTGGATGAACCCGTCACCGGCCCGCGTCGACGCCGAATATGCCCAGTACGCCACACAATTGGCCAAGTTCTCCGCCGAGGAGGCGCGCCGGCACCTCAGCGCCTTCGACGCCGGCCTGGGCCTCAGCTTCCACCAGTTCGCGCACCGCTCGGCCGCCGAAGGTCTGTTGGATGCCGTCGCTGCGCTCGACGCCGAGGTGTTGGTGCTCGGCTCGGCCGCTGACGGACAACTGGGTCAGGTGGTGGTGGGGTCGACCGCCGATCGGCTGTTGCACTCCTGCCCGGTTCCGTTGGCGATCAGCCCCCGTGGCTACCGTCGGCCGAAAACCGGTGCACTGACGCGGATCACATGTGCCTACCCGGGCACGCCAGAGGCGGTGGCGGTGGTTCGGCAGGTGACCGAGCTGAGCCGACGGCTCGATACGCCCATGCGTGTCGTCACTTTCGCCGTGCGGGGACGCAACATGTACCCGTCCACTGTCGGGTTGTACGCCGAGGACGCCATTCTGCAGGAGTGGGCGAAGCAGGCTCGGCAGGCGCTGGACCGGTTGCGCGACGACGCGGTGGTCGACGGCGGCGTGGATCGGCAGGTCGTCACCGGCGACAACTGGCGTGAGGCGCTCGACGCCACCGACTGGCTCGACGGGGAGATCCTGGCGATCGGCACCACTCCGGTCGGGGCGGTGGCGCGGGTGTTTCTCGGCCCGCACGGATCGAAGATCCTGCGGCACAGCCCGGTTCCGGTGCTGGTGCTCCCCGGCTGAACCTCAGTACTTGAGTACGCCGCGATCGACCGCGATCTGGCTGCCCGACAACGTGGCCGACCCGTCACCGGCCAGCCACGCCACCACATCGGCGACTTCCTCGGGCGCCATGAACGCTGCAAGTCCCTCGTTCTTGCCATCGGTCACCTTGTGATACGGCATGGGAGCGAAGCTGTGCAGGAAGCTCGGGAACTTGGAAAAGATCTCGGCCATGGCCTCCGGCTCGATCATCGGAGTGTCGATCGAGTACGGGTGGATCGAGTTGACCCGGATGCCGTACTCGCCCACCTCGAGCGCCAGCGTGTTGGTCAACGCCACCAGGCCGTGCTTCGAGGCCGCGTAATGGCCGTTGCCCGGAGTGGCTTTCACACCGGCCGACGAACTGACGATGATGATCGACCCGCCGTTGCCGGCGTCGATCATGGCCGGCACCGCGGCGCGGATGGTCCGCCAGGTGCCGTTGAGGTTCACGTCGATCACGGTGTCGAACTGTTCTGGGCTCAGTTCCCACAACCGACCCCAGCTGAGCACACCGGCGTTGGCCACCACGATGTCGAGCCGGCCGAACTGCTCGACACCGTCGGCCACCACCTGCTGCTGGGCGGCCAGGTCGCGGATGTCGACCTCACGCGCGAGTACCTTGCGGCCGGCGGCCTCCACCGCGGCGACCGTCTCGGCCAGATCCTCCGACGTCGCGGCCGGGTAGGTGATGGTGCCGTCGACCGGTCGGCACACGTCGATCGCGATGATGTCGGCGCCCTCGTTGGCCAATCGCACCGCGTGGGCCCGCCCTTGACCGCGTGCAGCGCCGGTGACAAACGCCACCCGACCTTCCAACGACGTTGCCTTACCTGCCGCCATGCCAGGGTCCTTTCACCTAAGTCTGGGCACAGGCTAACACCAGAAGTAGAACGTGTTCCTGGACTGGGTCCGGCCAGTGGGATAACCCAAAGTCAGAGTTCGGCGATGATCTGCTGTCGTTTCGCGGTGTACTCGTCCTCGCTGATGGCGCCCGTCGCACGCAAGGTCTCGAGCTCCTGGAGACGTTGCGCTGTCGAGGGTGCCGGCGGCACGAGCAACGGTGCGCCCGGTGCCGGTGGCGGTGCGGGTGCCGCAGGTGCGGCCGCGGCCGCCACGCGTCGCACCACGGCCTGGACCTCTTCGCGGGCAGCCGGATTGGACCGCAGATCGATCATGTTGTCGATCCTGATGCCGTGCGCCTTGAGGACCTGCAGGATCTCCATCAGCGGACCGGTTTGACCGGTCAGGTCGTAGGTTTTGTTCTCGTCGGCCAGAGTGAACGTCGCGGGCATCAGTCCGCTGACCAAACTGCTTCTCTCCCAATCGATCCGGTATTCGTTGGTGGTGGGGTCGACGAGCGCCACCAACGTGCGGTTGGTGATCATCGGAAGCCGCGACACCGAGGCCAGCACCCGGTCCTGGGTGGCGAACGGCGTGAAGCCGGGTCCGGAGATCTGCAGATCCAGTTTGACCAAAGGCTGTTCGTTGATGCGGGTTCCGGTCTCATGGATCCCGGTGACCTGGGCCAGCGCCAACACACCGACCTGTTCGAGTCTGGAGTTCTGCGCGGCCGATCTCGATCCGGCGGCGGTGATTCCCAGCGCGATCAGCACGTCGATCGCCGTGATCAGCAAGCCGGTCCAGAACATCCACTTCATCATCGGGTCGCCGCCAGTAACGAAGTAGATGGTCAAGAAGATCGGGCCGACGATGCCACACATCAGGACGAAAGCCTGGATGCGTACGTACCGCCAGAAAGTGGACATCGCGCGCTCCCGTCGTCGGCTGGGCGCCATCAGATTAGCGCCCGCAACCACTCAGATCAGGAGTGAACGACTCCATCCGTCGACCCGGCCACCGGCACCGTCTGCTGCGGTATCGACGACGGGCCCAGCAACCCGTACAGCGACCGGGTCCACCGGTATCCGCCGCTGCTGGAGCGGGCGTAGCTGGTGTGCACGGCAATCGCGGTGGCGGTCACCTCGTCGGCGTCCGAATCGTAATCACAGACCGCGTCACCGCGGTCGCACACGCTGATCGTGCGGTTGCCGATCGTGGCGGGCAGCGGGCCCGGGGCGTGCGCCAGGATCGGCCAGTCCTGCGCGACGCCTTTACCGCCTCCGCGTATTGCGGTCGCCGTGCCGAGGTTGAGGGTGGGGTCGGTCGGCAACCGGTCGCCATCGGCGACCAGCAGGGCGGCCACCAGATTCGGGCTACCGGCCAGCGGCGCCAGATTCCGGTGCACCACCATCGCCCCCTGCGAGTAGCCGGCCAGAACCACCTTGCTGGACGGACACTGCTGGGTGAACGCCGCATACTGGTTGGCCAGCGCCGCCACCCCGGCGTCCACACTGCTCATGAATCCGCCCCAGCCGAGCAGGTCACCGTCTGCGGGTACCGGCGCGGCCGGGTAGACCACGGCCTCGGCCGTCATGGTCCGGCCGTCCTGCTGCACCCATCCGCCGAGGTCGCGCAGAGAGTTGTAGACGACGCGACCCATGCCGGCGTCGACCGTCGGATCGTCACGCTCACCGGAGCCGGCGACGCCGATCCAGTGCACGTCCGGACAGCCGGGCGCCGCCTGTGCCGGGCCCGCGGCCAAACCCACCGCCGCGCCACCGAGCACGGCCGCCGCAGCCCACGCCCACATCCGTCGCTTCATGTTGTCCCCAACCCGTGTAGCCCATCTATGCAATAGAGATCGGCTCAGCCGTCACACGCGTTACACCGAACGAGAATCCAGGCCGGCACACAACAGCGGCGCCCGCCACCCGGGTGAATCAGAACGGTAGCCCGATCGCCCGGGTGATGCTCGGCAGCTTGGCGAACGGATCCTCGAAGTGCGGCAGCTGCGGCGGGGGAATTTTCGTCCAATCGATCGGTGGCAGCTGCGGCGGCGGAATCTTCGTCCAATCGATCGACGGCAGCTGCGGCGGGGGCACCTTCGTCCAATCGATCGGTGCCAGCTGCGGCGGCGGCACCTTCGTCCAGTCCACGGTAGGAATGTTGGCGCCGGCCGTAACGGCCGGGCCCAGCATCAACGCCGCCAGGCTGTCCGCCGGAGGTACCGCGGGATTCCCCCAGGGATTCTGGCCATTTTGGTTGGCCCACGTGATGAGGAAGTCGGCCAACACGTTCAGCGCCCCGTTGCCGACCCACCCCGTGGTCCCGGTCACGGCACTGATCACGGCATTGACGGCGGGCGCAGCGTTGGCGGCCGCTGCGGCGGTCTGCCACGAGTCGTACGCGGTACCGAAGTCGAATGTCGGCCAGGCGGGTGCGGCCGCCGCCGGGAGCTGTGCGGGCGGTGAGACTGCCGCGGCCGGCGGAGCCGCCGAAACAGCCGGAGCCGGCGGAGCCGCCGAAACAGCCGGATCCGACGAGATGTTCGGGACGGCGAAGATGTCGGCCAGTCCCCCACCCGAATCGATGGCGGACGTGGCCGCGGCAGGGGGCTTCGGGGCAGATGTCGACGGTGACGTCGGCAGAAGTGCCTCCAGGTTGGGTGTGACCGAGCGGGCCGCTACCGGTTCCGCCGGCGCAGGCGCCTCTGCCGGTCCCGTTGCCGGTGTATGCACCACGGGCGGCGATGCGGCGACCGCCGGACTCGTGTTCTCGGCCGGTGCGGTGTCCGGCCGCTTTGTCGTCACCCCGATCAGCGCCGCTACCGCGACCACCGCGACTGTCGTCGACACACCCGCGATGACTCGCGACGGCGTCAGTTGACCACGGATCTGCTCGGCGCGGGTCGTCACCGTCGGGATCGGTTCGGTTTCCTCGACGTCCACGTCACACCTCGGCTTTCGGCGGTAGGTCGTAGCCGTCAACTCTATTCGCCATCGGCTAATGGCGCACTATACCGAGTCGGCAGTATCAACGTCCGCTGCTCGCCGAATAGCAAACGGCGCCCACCCTTTCGGGTGAGCGCCGTTCGTCGTGCTAGGTCAGATCACAATCACTTGATGATCTTGGTGACCCGGCCGGCGCCGACGGTACGGCCGCCTTCGCGGATCGCGAAGCGCAGGCCCTCGTCCATGGCGACGGGCTGGATCAGCTTGACGGAGATGTCGGTGTTGTCACCGGGCATCACCATCTCGGTGCCCTCGGGCAGGGTCACCACGCCGGTCACGTCCGTGGTACGGAAGTAGAACTGCGGACGGTAGTTGTTGAAGAACGGCGTGTGGCGGCCGCCCTCGTCCTTGGACAGGATGTAGACGCTGCCCTCGAACTCGGTGTGCGGGGTGGTGGTGCCGGGCTTGACCACGACCTGGCCACGCTCGACGTCCTCGCGCTTGATGCCACGAACCAGCAGACCGACGTTGTCGCCGGCCTGGCCCTGGTCGAGCAGCTTGCGGAACATTTCCACACCGGTAACGGTGGTCTTGGTCGTGGTCGGGCGGATGCCGACGATCTCGACCTCTTCGTTGACGTTGATCACGCCACGCTCGACGCGACCGGTCACCACGGTGCCACGACCGGTGATGGTGAAAACGTCCTCGACGGGCATCAGGAACGGCTTGTCGGTCTCACGAACCGGATCCGGGATCGACTCGTCGACGGCCTCCATGAGGTCCTCGACCGACTTGACCCACTTCGGGTCACCCTCGAGCGCCTTCAGAGCGGAAACCCGGATGACCGGAGCGTCCTCGTCGAAGTCCTGGGCGGCCAGCAGTTCGCGGACCTCCATCTCGACGAGCTCGAGGAGCTCCTCGTCGTCGACCATGTCCGACTTGTTCAGCGCCACGAGGATGTAGGGCACACCCACCTGACGGCCCAGCAGAACGTGCTCGCGGGTCTGCGGCATCGGGCCGTCGGTCGCGGCAACCACCAGGATCGCGCCGTCCATCTGGGCGGCACCGGTGATCATGTTCTTGATGTAGTCGGCGTGGCCGGGAGCGTCCACGTGTGCGTAGTGGCGCTTCTCGGTCTGGTACTCAACATGCGAGATGTTGATGGTGATACCGCGCTGACGCTCTTCAGGCGCGTTGTCGATCTGGTCGAATGCGCGCGACTCGTTCAAATCGGGGTACTTGTCGTGCAGAACCTTGGTGATTGCTGCGGTGAGCGTGGTCTTGCCGTGGTCAACGTGACCGATGGTCCCGATGTTGACGTGCGGCTTCGTCCGCTCGAACTTCGCCTTCGCCACTGTGGTGTCCTCCTGGACTGTGTTGGTGCTTGTACTTAAGCAGTGTTGATGTGTTCAGTTGTGATTCCGCCGAGGCGGGCGGGCCAGAGCTTACTGACCCGTCGCCTTCGCGATGATCTCCTTCGACACGTTCGCCGGAACCTCGGCGTACGAGTCGAACACCATGGAGTAGTTCGCCCGGCCCTGGGTCTTCGACCGAAGGTCGCCGACATAGCCGAACATCTCCGACAACGGCACCTGCGCCTTGACGACACGTGCACCGCTGCGCTCCTCCATGGCCTGGATCTGACCACGGCGGGAGTTCAGGTCGCCGATCACGTCACCCATGTAGTCCTCGGGTGTGATGACCTCGACAGCCATGATGGGCTCCAGGATGACCGGCTGGGCCGCCTGAGCGGCCTTCTTCAGCACCTGCGAACCCGCCACCTTGAACGCCATTTCCGAGGAGTCGACCTCGTGGTAGGCGCCGTCAAGCAGCGTCACCTTGATGTTCACCAGCGGGTAGCCGGCCAACACGCCGTACTGCATCGCGTCCTGCGCACCGGCATCCACCGACGGGATGTACTCACGCGGGATGCGGCCACCGGTGACCTTGTTCTCGAACTCGTAGGTGGCACCGTCCTCGCCGACGAACGGCTCGAGGTCGATCAGCACCTTCGCGAACTGGCCGGAGCCACCCGTCTGCTTCTTGTGGGTGAACTCGACCTTCTCCACCTTGCGGCGGATGGTCTCACGGTAGGCCACCTGCGGCTTGCCGACGTTTGCCTCGACCTTGAACTCGCGACGCATGCGGTCGACGAGGATGTCGAGGTGCAGCTCGCCCATACCGCCGATGACGGTCTGGCCGGTCTCCTGGTCCAGGTGGACCTTGAAGGTGGGATCCTCTTCGGCCAGCTTCTGGATCGCGGTGCCCAGCTTCTCCTGGTCACTCTTGGTCTTGGGCTCGATGGCCACCTCGATGACCGGATCCGGGAAGGTCATCGACTCGAGGACGACCTGCTGGTTCGGATCGCACAGGGTGTCGCCGGTGGTGGTGTCCTTCAGACCGATCACGGCGTAGATGTGACCAGCGGAGGCGGATTCCACAGGGTTTTCTTTGTTCGCGTGCATCTGGAACAGCTTGCCCAGCCGCTCCTTCTTGCCCTTGGTGGCGTTGATGACCTGCGCACCGGACTCGACCTTGCCCGAGTACACCCGGACGTAGGTCAGCTTGCCGAAGAACGGGTGCACGGCGATCTTGAACGCCAGCGCGGAGAACGGCTCGTCGGTCGACGGCTTGCGCAGGACCTCTTCGTCCTCCTTGCCGGGGACGTGGCCCTTGACGGACTCGACGTCCAGCGGCGAGGGCAGGTAGTCGATGACGGCGTCCAGCATGGGCTGCACGCCCTTGTTCTTGAACGCACTGCCGCACAGCACCGGGTACAGCTCGCTGCTGACGGTCAGCTTGCGGATGGCGCCCTTGATCTCGTCGATGGTGAGCTCTTCGCCGCCGAGGTACTTCTCCAGAAGCTCCTCGTCGGTCTCGGCGACGGTGTCCAGCAGCTCGCTGCGGTACTGCTCGGCCTTCTCGACCAGATCGGCCGGGATGTCGACGGTCTCGTAGCTCTCACCGAGCTTGGTCTCGCCGCGCCACACCTTGGCCTTCATCTCGACCAGGTCGACGATGCCCTCGAAGTCGTTCTCGGCACCGATCGGCAGCTGGATCACCAGCGGCTTGGCACCCAGGCGGTCCTTGATGGTCTGCACGGTGAAGTAGAAGTCCGCGCCGAGCTTGTCCATCTTGTTGACGAAGCAGATCCGCGGCACGTCGTACTTGTCGGCCTGACGCCACACCTGCTCGGACTGCGGCTCGACACCTTCCTTGCCGTCGAAGACGGCGACGGCACCATCGAGCACGCGCAGGCTGCGCTCCACCTCAACGGTGAAGTCGACGTGCCCGGGGGTGTCGATGATGTTGATCTGGTTGCCGTTCCAGAAGCAGGTGACGGCGGCGGAGGTGATGGTGATACCACGCTCCTGCTCCTGCTCCATCCAGTCGGTCGTGGAGGCACCGTCGTGCGTCTCACCGATCTTGTAGTTGACGCCGGTGTAATAGAGGATGCGCTCTGTCGTCGTCGTCTTGCCGGCGTCGATGTGCGCCATGATGCCGATGTTGCGGACCTTGTTCAGGTCAGTCAGCACGTCCTGTGCCACGGAAGTCTTCCCAACTCTTTCGCTTGCTTGATTAGGTGTTCGATTACGCGCCCGTTGGCACCCGACGCTGGATGCCGGGCGCGGGTATCACCAGCGGTAGTGCGCGAAAGCCCGGTTCGCTTCGGCCATCTTGTGAGTGTCCTCACGACGCTTCACAGCGGCACCCAGGCCGTTGCTGGCATCCAGGATCTCGTTGGCGAGGCGCTCGACCATGGTCTTCTCGCGACGGGCCTTGGAGAAGCTCACCAGCCAGCGCAGGGCCAGCGTGGTGGAGCGATCGGGACGAACCTCGACCGGAACCTGGTAGGTGGCACCACCGACGCGGCGGCTGCGCACCTCAAGGGCGGGCTTGACGTTGTCCAGCGCACGCTTGAGGGTGACGACCGGATCGGTACCGGTCTTGTCGCGGGCCTGCTCCAGCGCACCGTAGACGATGCGCTCGGCCAGCGACTTCTTGCCGTCCAGCAGAACCTTGTTGACCAGCTGGGTGACCAGCTGCGACCCGTAAACCGGATCGTTGACCAACGGACGCTTCGGCGCGGGTCCCTTGCGCGGCATCAGCTCTTCTCCTTCTTCGCGCCGTAACGGCTACGGGCCTGCTTGCGGTTCTTGACACCCTGGGTGTCGAGCGACCCGCGGATGATCTTGTAACGGACGCCGGGGAGGTCCTTCACACGACCGCCGCGCACCAGCACCATCGAGTGCTCCTGCAGGTTGTGGCCCTCGCCGGGGATGTAGGCGGTGACCTCGACCGCGCTGGTCAGCTTCACGCGTGCGACCTTGCGAAGCGCCGAGTTCGGCTTCTTCGGGGTGGTGGTGTACACGCGGGTGCACACGCCGCGGCGCTGCGGGCTGCCCTTGAGAGCCGCCGTCTTCACCTTGGCGACCTTGTCGCGGCGACCCTTGCGGACCAGCTGGTTGATGGTTGGCATGTACCGGCTTTCTCTGTGTTGCTTCTTGCTGTTCTAAGTCTCTGTACTGCAGTTATCCCCCGGTCGCGTACCCCGCGTCCGGGCGTGTCGCACGTTCCTACACCGGCGGAATTCCGATGCGTGATAGACATGCAAATTGGCCCGGCGTGCGGGCACGCTTGCGAAGCACTCAGCCGCGTGCGCCTTCCGGCCAGGCACGATCTACCACAATACCAGGGCTGGCCGTGCCGAACCAAACCCGCTCGCGACAGTCTATCCCCAGGTCAGACGCTACGACCCCGTTTGCCCCATACCCGAGGCCAACCGGCGAAGCATATCGGTGAACACCGCATCGGTGTCGATGTCATCCATCACACCCGTCATTTCCAGCAGGACAAAACCGTGCAGGGCCGACCAGAACTGCAGTGCGGCGTAGAAGGCGTCCTCACCCTCCAGCCCATAAGAGGACAGCACCTCGATCACCGGTCCGGCCGCGGCCCGGGTGGCGGCCGAGTACTCCGGATCGTCGCCGCCGAACGGCATGCGGGTGAATGCCGAGTAGCGGCCCGGATGGTGATGCGCATAGCTGCGGTAGGCACTGGCCATCACCGACACCGCGTCATCGCGGGTCCGGCCGGCGCCGACGGTGTTCAGCATCTCGATGATGTCGTCGATGACCCGCATCCGGACCGTGCGGCGCAGGTCGTCGAGGCTGTGCACGTGGTTGTAGAGGGACGGACCCTTGGTGCCGAGCTGCCCGGCGAGTGCATTGATCGTCAACGCATCCCAACCTTCACGGTCCAGGAATGTCAGCGCCGCGTTGACGATGGTCTCGCGGCTGAGCTTGGTGGTCCGCGCCGGCCGTACCTGGGCACGCTTGGTGCCAGCCGCCTGTGGCTCCGGCCGAGCTGACATGTGCGCACTGCCTTCGGGTCGATGAGATTGCTGATGAGAGGGACGCCCCAGTTGGCTCCGCCGTGAAACTCTAGCCCCTCAGGCAGCGCAGATCAGTTCACCCGGTCCTGACTGAGCCGGGCGAGTTTCTCGGTGATCTGACACAGGTCGGGCAGCATCGCCGGGTTCATCGTCTGGATCGACCAGGTGATGACGTCATCCCCTTTGGCCACATAGATGCTGCACACGTTCGCGTCCGCCGCACGGAAACCCTTGTTGCCGTCGATCGTCAGCTCGGTCAGGGTCCGTCCGGCCCTGGTCTCCAAGGTGCGCTCGGTGTCCATGTCGCTGCCCCGGTACCACCAGGTGGAAATACCCATGCCCGCACCGAAGGTGCCCAGCATCGAGTTCTCCTGCCAGAAGCAGCCGGTGTCGCTGACCACGGCCTTGCTGAACATCGACGAGCCCGCCGCCTCGGCGATGTCGGCATCGGTGATGCCGTTGCACTCCGCGCTGCGAAATCCTCCGTCGACGGATTCCGGCTCGGGAGGCGCGGCCGTGTCGGTCCGCGAGCAGGCAGCCAACGTCATCATCCCGGCCGCCACGGCAGCCAGGCACATCACAGTGCGGGAGCGGTGCGCCACGTCAGAGTTCCGATTGGAGGGTGGCCGACAGCAGCTTCTTGGCGTCGCGGCACGGGTCACCCTTGCCGGCAGGACCGCTGCTGCCGACACCGCGGAACTGCACCCACCAACTGATCACACCGGATCCGGCGGCCGCCGTCGCCGAACAGGCCGCGCCCGTGACGTCTCGTCGGGCCAGGAAGGCCTGGTGCCGTTCCACCACGACATCGGTGATCTCGCCATTGCGGCGCTGCGCCACCGCCCGCTCACGGGCCAGAGATCCGTCCTCGAACCAGGAGAAGAGGACGTCGAGCATCGCCAGTGATCCGGGTTCGGCGGCCGGCCCGGCCTTTCGCGACAACACGTACTGACATACCGCACCGCTGTAGGGGCGCACGATGTTGTCGGCGGCGAGAAGCTCCTGGATCGTGCTGTCGACCAGCAGTCCGCACCGGTCGTCGACGTATCCGAAGCTGCGGTCGGGATCGGCGGTCTCGGTCGACGCGCGCCGAGCCGCCCCGTCGATGGTGTGCGCACACCCCGCGACGGTCACCACGGCTGTGACCGCCACGGCAGCAGCCCGAGCAACACACCGACGCATTGCTGACCACGGTACCCAGCACCGACACCGCCCGCGACTCGTCGGCGACCCCGCGTCAAACTGGACAACACTTGCCGCGGCGCCGAGGATGCCCCGTACTCTTCGTTGCAGCGGACTCTCCGTTGGAGCGGATCGGAAGGGGATCTCACCGTGAATTGGACAGCTGTGAGTCGGACGAAGCTTCTTGGGCTGGCCATCGGTGTGCTCGCCCTGCCGCTTGCCTCCACTGTCGGGGCGCCCAGCGCAGCGGCCAAGAACGGTGACACCCACATCACCGGTCAGGGCATCGAACAAACCTTGGACTGCAACAACTCCACGCTGTTGGTCAACGGAACCGGCAACCGGATCAACGTGATGGGCACCTGCTGGGCCGTGACGGTGCAGGGATCGTCCAACGTCGTCATCGCCGACAACGTCGTCAACGACATCACCGTGTACGGCTGGGACCAGTCCGTGTTCTTCAAGAACGGTGACCCGGCGCTGATCGACCGCGGCCGTGAACTCGGTATGACCAACCAACTCGGCCGCGTACCCGCCTGAGGAAGAAAGTAGAGACAGACCCGTGACCGCCCGTTTTCGCTACTCCCCGCTGATCCTCGGCGCCGGTGCCGCCATTGCCGCGCTCACGCTTTCGGCGTGTGGTTCGGAGAGCTCCGACACCACCACCCCCAGCGCCACCGCCGGATCCTCCGGCGTCAACGTCGAGATCGGCAACACCATCAACTACATGTCGGTCGGCACGACGACGGAGATCGACTGCGGGGACGGCAAATCGCTCACGGTCGGCGGCACCAACAACACGCTGACGGTCAAGGGCACCTGCGCCAACGTCAACATCGGCGGGTCGGACAACAAGATCACCTTCGAGCGGATCGACAAGGCACTGACCATCGTCGGGCTGAACAACACCATCAACTACGCCGCGGGCGACCCCAAGGTGAACAACACCGGGACCAACAACACCGTCGACAAGGGTTAGTCGGCACTGGTTTGGTCGGCACTGGTTTGGTCGGCACCGGCTTGATCCGCACGGGCCCCGTGCCGACCGGCGCCGGCAGCGAACCGGCCCGCACCGTGGGCAGCCTCGTCCTGCACGCGGCCGATGCTGGCGAACTCGAATTCCATTGCCGCCTCTTCGGTTTCACCCCACTGATGGAGCGCCGAGAGCCGGTCGGCCCGCAGGCACTGCTGCGGTAGGCGGGCCAGTTCGGCGGCGAGTTCCTCGGCCTGTTGGCGGGCTTGCCCTCGGGGCACGATGCGGTTGGCCAGGCCGATCGCATGGGCTTCGGCCGCATCGACGGCACGCCCGGTGAGGATCAGGTCCATCGCCCGGCTCTGACCGATCAGACGCGGCAAGCGGACGGTGCCGCCGTCGATCAGCGGCACACCCCACCGGCGGCAGAACACCCCCATCACGGCGTCCTCTTCGACCACCCGGAGGTCACACCACAGGGCCAGCTCCAGACCACCGGCCACAGCATGGCCGCTGATCGCGGCGATCACCGGCTTGGACAACACCATTCGACTCGGCCCCATCGGACCGGGCCCGGTGCGGTGCAGTTGATTCATCTGCGGGGTTCCGAAAGCCTTGAGATCGGCGCCGGCGCAGAAAGTTCCGCCGGCACCGGTCAGCACCGCAACGGCGGCGTCGTCATCGGCATCGAATTGCTCGAAGGCGGCGAACAGGGCCGCGGCAGTGGGGCCGTCGACTGCGTTGCGGGCATGCGGGCGGTCGATGATGACGGTGGTCACCGCACCGTTGCGGTCGACCCGGACGGCGTCGTTCACGTGGCCTCCATAAGTTCGTTCTGGTCGCGCCGGTCGACGAGTTCTGCGGCGAAATCGGTGTACGCCTCACGTAATTCGGCGCCCGGCCAGCGGTCCGGCAGCAGCTCGTCGGGTAGTACCGGGTCGGCGAGAAGGTGCCGCACGATGCCGGCGGCAGCCATGAATCTTCCCGGCACATCGGCTGCGGTAGCCATCTCGTCCAACAACTGCTCGCCGGTACGCCGCCAGCCGGGAAGATCCCACAGCGCGGCGGCCAGTCCGCCCGGATCGTCGTCCCGGGTGTGCAGCAGCCGCACGCGGCCGGTGATCTCTTCGGGCAACGCCTGCTCGAGATTGTCGGGCCGCATCCACACGCCCTCGCGCAGTTCACCGAACCGGTACTGCTGCAGGCTGTTCCGCAGCGAGGCCCGGGTGCGGGCATCCGTGCCGACGCTGGTGATGACCAGCGTCAGCCATTGGCCGTCGTACTCACGCAATCGTGGATCGATCGCGTCGTCCTGGCGGCGCTGCCGGTTCAGCAGCCGGTCCGACAGCCGGTAGCCGTCCTCGGAGCGAACCAGATCGCCCGCGCTGACCATACGGGTCAACGCCACCCGCAACGTCGGCTCCTTGATGTCGAAATCGGCTGTCAGCCTGATCAGTTCGGCCGCACTCGCCCAGGCCGGATGCGCACCGAGCAGCACGCTCAGCACCACTGAGCGAGCCGTCATCCGTTTGAGCCCGGGCATGTCAGACTCCAGAAGGCCGGCGTCCGTAGTCACCCATCGGTTCATCGCGGTGGCGCACTGCCTCGCGGAAGCCGTGTTCAACCGCGTCGGAGACGAACGCGTGCCCTTCCGGTGTGTGCCGGGCGATGCCGTCGAACACCGTGCTGACCATCCGGCTGGTCGCCACACCCTGCTGCAGCAGTGCGGTGTTGCAGGCCAGCTTGGCCATGATGAGCTGGTTGACCGGCATGGCCGCGATCCGTGCCACGAGGCGCTCGGTCCGTTCGTCGAGGTCTTCGGGTTCCGGCGCCTCAACAGCCAGACCCCACTCGGCCGCCTGAGCCCCGGTGAGGCAATCCCCGGTGAACAACAGACGTTTGGCGCGCTGGTCCCCCAGTCGGTGCGCCCACAGTCCGGCGGCCGGAACGCCCCACACCCGCATCGGCGGGTAGCCGATCTTGGCGTCGGCAGCGGCAATCACCTGGTCGGCGTGCAGGGCGATGTCGGTGCCTCCCGCGACACAGTAACCGTGGATCTTGACCACCGTGGGCTTGTCGGCGTGCATGAGGCTGGAGAACCCGCGCACGAACCGGCTCATCATCTGGTAGTCGACCATCGGATCCCACGGTTGATCGGGAAGATGGTTGATCGCCTGGGTCCTGCCGGACAGCACAGTGCCGTCATAGCGGCCTCCCCCGGCCTCGCCGGTTCCGTCGGCGTAGGCGGACAGGTCGAATCCGGCACAGAAGCCTTCGCCGCGGCCGGACACCAGGATCACGTGGACGTCGGGATCCAGATCCGCACGTTCGACGAGGGACTGCAGCTCGACCGGGGTGTCGGCGACGATCGAGTTGCCTTTTTCGGGACGGTTGAACGTGATTCGGGCGATCCGGTCGGTGACCTCGTAGGTCATCGTCTTGAGGTTGTCGAAATCGACGGTCATGCGTTGGTCACCTTCCCCGCGAGCAGACACGAACCTGCCCACTTTTGGCTCGAAAAGGGCAGTTTTGTGTCTGTTCGGCAGTGGCCGTCACCCCTTGACCAACGCCCGCTCGAGGATCGGCGCCAGGTCCAGTCCGGTCGGCAGTGTGCCGAAGGCCTGACCCCACTGCCCGCCCAGCCGGCTGGCCAGGAACGCCTCGGCCACGGCCGGGTGACCGTGGCGCACCAGCAGCGCTCCCTGCAGCGCCAGCGAGATGTCCTCGGCGACCTTACGGCCGCGGTACTGGATGGTCTCGAAGTCACCCAGGTCCGACTGCAACGTGGTGACGTGGCGATCCAGCCGGGGGTCTTGCCCGGCGGTCTTGGCGAGCTCGTCGAACAGCACCTCGACGGACTCCGGACGGGTTGCCATGGCCCGCAACGTATCCAGTGCGCTGACGTTGCCCGAGCCTTCCCAGATGCCCATCAGCGGGGCCTCGCGGTACAACCGCGGCATCCCGGAATCCTCGACATAACCGTTACCGCCCAGGCATTCCATCGCTTCGGCGGCATGCGGGGTGGCCCGCTTGCACACCCAGTACTTACCTGCCGCCAGACCGATCCGGCGCAGCAATGCCTCGCGGTCGTCACCGCGGACGGCCTTGTCGGTCGCGCCGGCCATCCGCATCGCCAGCATGGTCGCAGCCTCGGCCTCCACGGCCAGGTCAGCGAGCACGTTGCGCATCAACGGCTGGTCGATCAGATAGGCGCCGAAGGCCTTTCGATGCTGGGCGTGGTGCACCGCACGGGTCAGACCGGTGCGCATGCTGGTGGCACTGCCCAGCGTGCAATCCAGGCGGGTGAGGTTGACCATCTCGATGATGGTCGGCACACCGCGGCCTTCCTCGCCGACCAGCCAAGCGGTGGCGCCGTCGTACTCGACCTCGCTGGAGGCGTTGGCGTGATTGCCGAGTTTGTCCTTGAGCCGCTGCAGGAACATCCGGTTGCGGCTGCCGTCGGGCAGGATGCGCGGCAGGAAGAAACAGCTCAGGCCGCCCGGGGCCTGGGCGAGCACCAGGAAGATGTCACCCATCGGTGCCGAGGTGAACCACTTGTGCCCGCGCAGCGAGTAGGTGCCGTCGCTGTTGGGCGTGGCCTCGGTGGTGCCGGCGCGGACATCGGAGCCGCCCTGTTTCTCCGTCATCGACATGCCCGCCGTGATTCCGGCTTTCGTCGTCGCGAGCTTGAGTTCCGAGTCATAGACCCGACTGGTCAGCAACGGCTCGTAGATGGCGGCCAGCTCCGGGTTGAACCGCAGCGCAGGCACGACGGCGTAGGTCATCGAGATCGGGCACATGTGCCCGGGCTCGACGGTCCACACCGAGGTCTTGGCTGCGCGCACGACGTGCGAGCCCTCGCGGTCATCTGCCCACGGGGCGCCGTGCAGGCCGTGGGTGACGGCCACGTTCATCAGCTGGTGGTAGGCCGGGTCGTACTCGACCTCGTCGATGCGGTGCCCGTAGCGATCGTGGGTGTGCAGCACCGGCTGGTTGCGATCGGCCAGTTCACCCCAGCGCTGCGCCTGGACACTGCCGTTGACGGCGCCCAGTTCGTGGACCTCGTCGATGCCCCACTCGCCGCCTTCGCGGATCAGCGCCTCGGCGAGCACCGGCGAAGTGGCGGGGTTGTAGTCCTCCAGTGGGGGGACCTGATTGGTGACGACATGTGTATCGACCATGACCTCAGTGTTACAAATTTTCGACAACCGCACAATAGTTGTAATAGTCAGGTCGTTTGGCGTGTCTCACCGTCCGCTTTGTCACGCTGGGGTGACCGTCGAAGCCCGCCGCCACCCCAGCGTGACGCTCGACGGGCGGGGTCGGTTCGGCAGCTCGGGCTCGTCACCCCGGCCTGACTCTCGAGCTCGACGGCCACGCTGACGTGACACAGCGACAGGCGCTCAGGCCGGGTCGAGTTCGGCGACGGCCGTCGACTGCGCGTCGTCTCGTTTAACCGGGACAGACCGGCCCGACCGCCACCCCTCATAGCGATGGAGCGCAAACAGCACCACGCCCGCCAAAGTCCAGCCGAGCAGGATGTCGACCACATAATGCTCGGCGGTGTACACCAACGTGAACGCCATGATCAGCGGATAGGCCACCAGGAACGGCCGCCAGCCGCGGTTGACCCGGTTCCACAAGAACACGGCGACGGCGGCGGTCAGCCCGGCGTGCAGGGACGGGATCGCCGCGACGAGATTCACGCTGGCCTGCCCCTGGTCGATCAGGGCCGTGGCGGTGTGCAGGTTCAGCTTGCCCCAGCCACGCGTGACGATCCGTTCGATCCAGTCGTGTGCGCCGCTCTGACTGTCCTGCATGGCACCCAGCAGACCGCCGTCGGCGGCCTCCCGCGCCGAGCGGAACATGCAGCGCGGCCCGGACGGTCCGCCGTCGACGTCGTCGGCCGTGCAGCGCGCCGCGGCCCACGGAGGTGCGGCCGGCAGCAGGGCGTAGACGGCCAGCGCCGCAAACGACAGCCCGACGAACAAGCGCACGAACCGCTTCCACTCCTCCCGGTCGCGCAGCCACAACACCCCGGCGACCACGTACGGGAGGATGAAAAACGACATGTAGACGGTGCTGATCACCACTTCCCACCATGGCGGGTGCAGCTGCTTCAACCGCTCTTGCAACCACACTGTGGGCACGGTGCCGAAAAACATCCAACGATCGGCATCGACCTGCCGGTGCCACAGGGTCGGCCGGCCCACCAGCGTGGCCGCCCCGCGGCTGAGGTCGTAGGCGGCGAGCACGACCGCGAACGGCAGCCAGTCTCGAATCACGTAGAGCATCCGCCGCCCCTGGCCGATGCTGGCGGCCAGCAGACCGGTCGCGATGTAGAGCAGCAAAAGCTCACGGTTGAACGCAAAGCCGTCGGTGACAGTCCGGTAGATGACGACCGCGGCCCAGGTCAGAATCGCGGCGTACCGCAGCAGGCGCAGCCGGCGAGCACGGGTGTCAACGGTCGCCCATTGCGCCGGGGTCTTGTCTGGGGCCTCGCCGGTTACCGAGTCGTCAACCGCGGTCACAGAGGCGACGTTAGTTCACCTGGTCGTCGCCGTGCGGTTGAAAACGGTTCAGGTTCTCTAATGCGGTCAGCCGGCGTGCTCGCGCAGGAATGCGATGTCGTCCTTGCGTCCGGCCTCGGCGGTCTCGCAGATCACCGGCGCGTCGGCCGCCTTGACCACCGCGGCCAGCAACTGCGGATCGATCTGGCCGGCCCCGAAATTGGCGTGCCGGTCAGCGCCGGAGCCGGCGGCGTCACGGGAATCGTTGCAGTGCACCAGATCGATGCGCCCGGTGATCGCCTTGATCCGGTCCACCGCGTCGATCAAGGCCTCCCCCGCCGCCCAGGCGTGGCAGGTGTCCAGGCAGAAACCGATCCCTTTGTCCCCGATGCTGTCCCACAACCTGGCGATGGTGTCGAAGTGCCGGGCCATGGCGTGGTCACCGCCGGCGGTGTTCTCCAAATACACCGGCACGTCGGTGTTCAGGTAGTCAAGCGCCTTGGCCCAGCGTTCGAACCCGGCCTCCATGTCGTTGTCGTCGGCATGGCCGCCGTGCACGATCAGCGCCGTTGCGCCGATCTCGGCGGCGGCGTCGCACGTGTCCTGCAGGATCTTGCGGGACGGGATGCGGACCCGGTTGTTGGCCGAGGCCACGTTGATCAGATAGGGAGCGTGAACGTACAACGGCACGGTGGACGCCTTGAGAGTTTCGGCATCCTCACGCGGCTTGGGCTTCTTCCAGCTCTGCGGATTGCCGAGGAAGAACTGGACGACGTCGGCCCCGTCGGCGGCGGCCGCGGCCAATGGATCGGTGTTGTCTACATGCGAGCCGATGAGCACGCCGCCAAGTCTAGGCGGGCCCGACGACATCCCTATCCCTTGCGCAGGTCCGGTGCCGGCGCACCGAGCAGCGCCAGCCGGGCCGACTGCCAACCGACCCGCACGGCCGCGGCCACCGACCGCGTCGAGTGCCCGAGAATTCGCACACCAACGCCGCACTCGGATGGCAACGCGCTCACCCCGGCCAGCACATCTCGACACGAACCGAGCGCGTCAACCAACACGGCGGTCAACTCCGACAGCCGATCCGACGGGGCAAGCACAAACAAAGCCACGTGCACGGCAAAGCCGCCCAGCCGTGCCGGGGTGTCGGCACGGCCGGCCGACGACCCGAAGCACAACGTGTCCGACAGCAAGAGTTCGCCACTCGGCCGATGCAGCACCGTCGTCGTCCAGTACAGGTCATAGTCGTGGTATTCACCGGCGCGACCGGGCATCAAGGTCTCGGCGAAGAACACGGTCGCAGTGGGATCGACAACCAACCTGTTGCTGCCGTAGAACCGGCTGCCCTTGAACGGGATCACCGGATCCGGCAGGTACTCCACCACGCTGCCTGCACCGGCGCAGATGTTGACCTGTTGGACGGCATAGCCGGCGTCCATGCCGTAGATCTTGGTGGCCGACTGTGTCGTCACATGCACCTGCGCGCCGGCCGAGACGTCGATGTCGATGCGCAGGCGGTCGCCCTGGAGGATGCCGTCGCCGTGCTGCTGTAGGTAGAGAAACGCCATACCCGGATGTTGCGGATCGAGGTACAGCGGCCGCAGTAGGTACAGCGGCGTGCGGTGGAACTGGCGGACGATACGGGTGGCCCCGGCCACGACGGCGGCATCGATGTCGAGCAGCCCGACAGCGCCCATGCCGTCGGCCGGATACTGCGCGAAGACGGCGGGCAGCCGTGGCGGTGTCCACCACTGGGCGTCCCGGCGGCGCTCAGCACGCGTGACGGCGCCCACGCTAGGCCCGGGTAGGTCGAAGCAGATCGGCCCGACTCAGGTGATCGAGCACCTGATCCAGACCCTGCCCGCTGAAACAGTCGGTGAACACGAACGGCCTGTCCTGCCGCACCGCCGCGGCGTCGCGGGCCATCACCGCCGGGTCGGCATGCACGTACGGTGCAATGTCGATCTTGTTGATCACCAACAGATCCGACGCGGTGATGCCCGGTCCGCGTTTGCGCGGAATCTTGTCGCCTTCGCCGACATCGATGACGAAGATGAAATAGTCCGCCAACGCTCGGCTGTAGGTCAGCGTGAGGTTGTCACCGCCGGATTCGAGCAACACCAGATCGGCATCGGGGAACCGCCCGGTCAGTTGTTGCACGGCATCCAAATTCATCGTCGGGTCATCGCGCACGGCGGTATGCGGACACGACCCGGTTTCCACACCGACCACCCGATCCGGATCGAGCACACCGGCCAGGGCGCCACGGACGTGTTGGGCATCCTCCTGGGTGAAGATGTCGTTGGTGACCACGACGGGACGGTGGCCCCGCGCAACCAGCCGTGGCACCAATGCCTCGATCAGCGCGGTCTTACCGGACCCCACCGGCCCGCCGATGCCGATTCTGGGTACGTCGCCGCCGAGACGCGGCAACGTACCGAGGTCGGCCAGCGCGTGACTGTGACTGTGTTCGGCCATCTCATCTCCTGTCGTACTAGGTGCTGAACAGGCGCAGCGACGCCTGCTCGTGCCTCATGTTCATCACGTCGATCAGCGGCACGCAGCTGCTCAGCTCGTCCAATTCCGCATCGACCACCCGCTGCGACGTCTCCCGCAGCAGGCTCCGGCTGCCGTGCAGAATCGCTTGCGCCACCCGGTGATCCGCGATGTCGAGCCGCACCGCGGCGTTGAGCCAACCAGCCATGAAGGCGTACAACTCGGTGGCCGCCGCGTGGATGAGCGGCACTCCGAGTTCGGCCAGCAGTAGACCCATCACCACCGCGGCGTTGCCCGGCGCGGTGGTGGCCGCCACCGCCGCCCGATGACGTGCCGTGGCCGCACCGCCGAAAACGCCACTGGCGGTGGCCAACAACTGCCGTCCGGTGCGCGTCGACGCGTCGCGTGCCTCCCTCGTCAACTTCACCGCGGTCAGCCGGCGATCCGCCTCGATCGCCAACGCCTCATGTCCGTCGGCGGCGGCGCGGTGGGCATACGCCAACGCGATGCCGTCGCTCGGCGCGAAACCGTGCCGCAACTGATCCGCCAAAAACCCGCCGAGCGTGCCGATGTCGGTCGACCGCGTGATCACACCGTGTTGAACAAGTGACTCCAGGCCATGCGACAACGTGTAGCGCCCACTGGGAAACGACGCATCTGCCAGTTGCAGTGCGCTGATGAAGCCCGGTATCGAGTCAGACAATGTAGTACAACTGCGACATCGACACCCGGTCGGCCGGTTCCACGGTGGCCCGCTCACCGTCGAGGTAAACCTGAAACGTCTCCGGGTCGATGCGGATGTCCGGAGTTGCGTTGTTGCGCACCATCTGTTTCTTGCCGACAGCCCGGCAACCACGCACCGGCTCCACCCAACGGTCCAGGCCGATCCGTTCCGGTATTCCGGCGGCCACGGCCGAGGCCGACATGAACGTCATCGACGTGCGGGCTGCAGCCGCCGTCTCGCTGCCGAACATGGGGCGCAACAGCACCGGTTCGGGTGTCGGGATCGAGGCACTGGGATCACCCATCATGGCCCAGGCCACCATCCCGCCCTTGACGACGAACTTGGGCTTCACGCCGAACGTGTTGGTCGGCCACAACACAATGTCGGCGATCTTGCCGGTCTCCAACGAGCCGACGAGGTGGGCAATGCCATGTGCCAGAGCCGGGTTGATGGTGTACTTGGCCAGATAGCGCAATATTCGGCCGTTGTCGTGTTCGGCGGTGTCTCCGTCCGAGGGCCCGGTCTGTTGTTTCATCTTGTCGGCTGTGCGCCAGGCGGTGGTGACGGTATCGCCGATGCGGCCCATCGCCTGCGAATCCGACGAATACATCGACAACACGCCACGATCCTGCAAGACATCCTCGGCCGCCTCGGTTTCACCGCGGATGCGCGACTGCGCGAACGCGATGTCCTCCGGGTTCTGCGGATTGAGGTGGTGGGTGACCGTCGTCATGTAGAAAAGGTTGTCGGTGGTGTCCGTGGTGTACGGCCGGGTCGGATTGGTCGACGAGGGAAGCACATTCGGCAGTGCCGCGATCGCCATGATGTCGGGTGCGTGGCCGCCGCCGGCACCCTCGGTGTGATAGGTGTGAATCGTCCTGCCATTGATCGCATCGATGGTCTCGGAGAGATAGCCGCACTCGTTGAGCGAATCGGTGTGGATGGCCACCTGAACGTCGTAGTCGTCGGCGACGGACAGCGCACAATCGATGACGGCCGGCGTCGCACCCCAGTCCTCGTGCACCTTCAGGCCGCAAGTTCCCGCGTCCAGTTGCTCGACCAACGCGGCCGGACGGCTGCTGTTCCCCTTACCGAGCAACCCGACATTGACCGGAAAGCCCGCCGTTGCCTGGAGCATCCGCGCGATATTCCAGGGTCCCGGAGTGCAGGTGGTGCCCTTGGACCCGTCCGCAGGTCCGGTGCCGCCGCCGATAAGTGTGGTGATGCCGTTGGACAGGGCGTGTGGCACCTGCGCGGCACTGAGGAAGTGCACGTGTGCGTCGACGCCGCCGGCCGTCGCCACCAGTCCCTCGCCCGAAATCACCTCGGTGCCCGCGCCGATCACCAACGCCGGATCGACACCGTCCTGGAGGTAAGGATTGCCCGCTTGACCGACGCCTGCGATCCTTCCGTCCTTGATTCCGATGTCCGCCTTGACGATTCCGAGAATGGGGTCCATCACGATCGCCGCGGTGATGACAAGGTCGAGTGCGCCGTCGGCATTGCGGATGCCGGGTGCCTGACCCATGCCGTCCCGGACCGTCTTGCCGCCGCCATATACGACCTCTTCGCCCGGAGTGAGCAGGCTGCGTTCGACCTGGGCGATCAATTCGGTGTCGGCGAGCCGGAAGCGGTCACCGACGGTGGGGCCGTACAGCGAGACGTACGTACGCCGTGGGATCGAGCTCATGACGAAACCTCGTGATCCATACCGAGGTAGCCACCATCACTGGCACGCCGCAACGCCCGCCTCGCGGTGTGTTCGGCGGTCACCGCACCACCTACCAACTCGTTGAAACCGAGAATCCGCTGTGAACCACCGAAATCGACCAGATCCACTTCCTTTTCGTCGCCGGGTTCGAATCGGACGGCCTTTCCGGCGGGCACGTCGAGGCGTTTGCCCAACGCCCGCGGACGGTCGAAGTCCAGCGCCCGGTTCACTTCGAAAAAGTGGTAATGCGAACCGATCTGGATGGGCCGGTCGCCGGTGTTCTTCACGAGCAGTTTTGTGACCGGTCGGCCCGCGTTGATTTCGACGGGTTCGTCGCTGATGAACCATTCACCGGGAATCATGCCGCCTCGTTTCAGTTCGGATCAGGGAATGGGATTGGATACCGAAATCAACTGACTGCCGGTCTTGAATGTCGCCTCGATCTGAACCAGCGTCACCAACTCGGGCACGCCCGGCATGACGTCGTCGCGGGTGAGGACTTGTTTGCCCAATTCGATGGCATCGGCCACGGATGCGCCGTCGCGGGCCGCCTCGAGCAGAGCTTCGCAGATCAGCGCGATGGCCTCCGGAAAATTGAGCTTGGTTCCGCGTTGTTTTCGCCGCCGGGCCAGGTCGGCAACCTGGTAGATGACGAGTTTCTCGGTCTCCCTCGGCGAGAGCATGAGCGCAGAGATCCAGGTCTCGGTACCAGGGGTCGATGTGGTCGCCATGGTCGACTCGCCGGACTCCCGATGACCGTCCTGGTGTGCCACGCTCGCCTCCACTTCGCCGAGCCCCGGTTACCCCTGGCCGGGTCCGTTAAACAACATCGGCGACCGTGCACGAAAAAGCCCCCGACTCCCAAAACGGGAGCGGGGGCTTTTCCGAACCAACTAGCGGTAGTCGCTGTATCCGTAATCGTCCAGCGGAACCGCAGCACCGGTGGCCGCACCGAAGTCCGGGCTGTAGTACTGATCCTCGTAGGACGGGATCGTGTACGCCGCAGCGCGGGCCTCTTCGGTCGGCTGCACCTGGATGTTGCGGTAGCGGTTGATACCGGTACCGGCCGGGATCAGCTTGCCGATGATCACGTTTTCCTTCAGACCCTGCAGCTTGTCGCTGCGGCAGTTGATCGCCGCATCGGTCAGCACGCGGGTGGTCTCCTGGAACGACGCCGCCGACAGCCACGAATCCGTGGCCAGCGATGCCTTCGTGATACCCATCAGCACCGGACGTCCGGCCGCGGGCTCGCCGCCCTCGGCCACGACGCGACGGTTCTCCGACTCGAACTCGGCACGCTCGGTCAGCGAGCCGGGCAGGAACTCCGTCGAACCCGAATCGATGATCGTGACGCGACGCAGCATCTGCCGGACGATGACCTCGATGTGCTTGTCGTGGATCGACACGCCCTGGGCCCGGTAGACCTCCTGGACCTCCTTGACGAGGTGGATCTGCACCTCGCGGGGGCCCTGGACCCGCAGCACCTCGTGCGGATCGGCGGAGCCTTCCATCAGCTGGTCGCCGACCTCGACGTGGTCACCGTCGGTCAGCACGCCTTCGGAGCCGTCCTCGTGGGTGATCACGCGCAGGCGCTGACGCTTGGAGAGCTTGTCGTAGACAACTTCCTCGCCGCCATCGTCGGGGACGATGGTGATCTTGTAGAACTTGTCCGTCTCCTCCAGCTGGACCCGGCCCGCGACGTCGGCGATCGGCGCCTTGTTCCGCGGGATACGAGCCTCGAACAGCTCCTGGACACGCGGCAGACCACCGACGATGTCGGCGCCACCGGTAACACCACCCTGGTGGAAGGTACGCATGGTCAGCTGGGTACCGGGCTCACCGATGGACTGGGCGGCGACGATGCCGACGGCCTCGCCGATGTCGACCAGCTTGCCGGTGGCCATCGAACGGCCGTAGCACTTGGCACACACACCCGACGCGGAGGCGCAGGTCAGCACGGAGCGGACCTTCACCTGCGTGATGCCGGCCGCCAGCAGCGCGTCGATGGCCGGGTCGCCCAGGTCATGGCCGCGCTCGATGACAACGTTGCCCTTGTCGTCGACCGCGTCGGTGGCCAGCGTGCGAGCGAACGCCGAGGTCTCGACATGCGCATCGCGGATCAGCGAACCATCCGGGCCGCGCTCGGCCAGCGTGACGATGATGCCGCGCTCGGTCTCACAGTCGGTCTCGCGCACGATGACGTCCTGCGACACGTCCACCAGACGACGGGTCAGGTAACCCGAGTCGGCGGTACGCAGAGCGGTGTCGGCCAGACCCTTACGAGCACCGTGGGTGTTGATGAAGTACTCCAACACCGTCAGGCCCTCACGGAACGAGGACTTGATCGGGCGCGGGATGAACTCACCCTTCGGGTTGGTCACCAGCCCCTTCATGCCGGCCAGGGTGCGGGTCTGGGTGAGGTTACCCGTGGCGCCCGACTTCACGATCGTGATGATCGGGTTGTCGGCCGGGTAGTACTCCTCCAGCGCCTTACCCACCTCTTCGGTGGCGTCCTGCCAGATCTTGACCAGGGACTCGTTGCGCTCGTTGTGGTTCAGCGCGCCGCGCTGGTACTTGCGCTCGATCGCCTCGGCCTCGGCCTCGTGCCGCTCCAGGATCTCCTGCTTCTGCGGCGGCACCAGCACGTCGGCCATCGAGACCGTGACACCCGAACGGGTGGCCCAGTGGAAACCGGCGTCCTTGAGCTTGTCGACGGTCTGCGCCACCACGATCATCGGGAAGCGCTCGGCCAGATCGTTGATGATCCGGGCCTGGACCTTCTTGTGCATCTGCTCGTTGACGAACGGGTAGCCCTTGGGCAGCAGCTCGTTGAAGAGCACCCGGCCCAGCGTGGTGTCCGCGGTCCAGGCGTCGCCCGGCTTCCAGCCGTTCTCGAAAAGTTCCGCC
The DNA here is from genome assembly GCF_001954135.1 of Mycobacterium sp. GA-1841. GTDB lineage: Bacteria > Actinomycetota > Actinomycetes > Mycobacteriales > Mycobacteriaceae > Mycobacterium. The sequence continues at coordinate 195,227 of NZ_MBEQ01000024.1, forward strand.
TCGATGTTGGCCGGCGGACGCGCATCGGTCAGCCGCACCTTGATCTTCGCGCGCACCGACAGCGCACCGCGGTCCAGGGCCATGATGGCCTCGGCCGGGCTGCTGTACACACCCTGCTCGGCGGAATCCTTGCCGGCCGGCACGTACTCGCCCTTGTCCCCCTCGACGAGGGTGGTCAGGAAGTACAGACCGGTCACCATGTCCAGACGCGGCATGGCCAGCGGCTTGCCCGACGCCGGCGACAGGATGTTGTTCGAGGACAGCATCAGGATGCGGGCCTCGGCCTGGGCCTCTGCCGACAGCGGCAGGTGCACAGCCATCTGGTCACCGTCGAAGTCGGCGTTGAACGCCTCACACACCAGCGGGTGCAGCTGGATGGCCTTGCCTTCGACCAGCTGCGGCTCGAAGGCCTGGATACCCAGGCGGTGCAGGGTAGGTGCACGGTTCAGCAGCACCGGATGCTCGGCGATGACCTCTTCGAGGACATCCCACACCTGGGGACGCTGACGCTCCACCATGCGCTTCGCGCTCTTGATGTTCTGTGCGTGGTTCAGGTCGACCAGACGCTTCATCACGAACGGCTTGAACAGTTCCAGCGCCATCAGCTTCGGCAGACCGCACTGGTGCAGCTTGAGCTGCGGACCGACGACGATGACCGAACGGCCGGAGTAGTCGACGCGCTTACCGAGCAGGTTCTGACGGAAGCGGCCCTGCTTGCCCTTGAGCAGATCGGACAGCGACTTGAGCGGACGGTTGCCCGGGCCGGTGACCGGACGACCACGACGGCCGTTGTCGAACAGCGCGTCCACCGACTCCTGAAGCATGCGCTTCTCGTTGTTGACGATGATCTCGGGCGCGCCCAGATCGATCAGTCGCTTGAGCCGGTTGTTGCGGTTGATCACGCGGCGGTACAGGTCGTTCAGGTCGGAGGTGGCGAAGCGGCCACCGTCGAGCTGAACCATCGGACGCAGCTCCGGCGGGATCACCGGGACGGCGTCGAGCACCATGCCCAGCGGGGAGTTGCCCGACTGCTGGAAGGCCGCGACGACCTTCAGACGCTTGAGCGCGCGCAGCTTCTTCTGCCCCTTGCCGCTGCGGATGGTCTCGCGCAGCGACTCGGCCTCGGCCTCGATGTCGAAGGTCTCGATGAGCTTCTTGATCGACTCCGCGCCCATGGCACCGGTGAAGTACTCGCCGTAGCGGTCCTGCAGCTCGCGGTAGAGCACCTCGTCGACGATCAGCTGCTTGGGGGCCAGCTTGGTGAAGGTGGTCCAGATCTCGTCGAGCCGGTCCAGCTCACGCTGGGCCCGGTCGCGGAGCTGACGCATCTCGCGCTCGCCGCCGTCGCGCACCTTGCGGCGCACGTCGGACTTGGCTCCCTCGGCTTCGAGCTCGGCCAGGTCGGCCTCGAGCTTCTGGGCCCGGGCCTCCAGGTCGGCGTCGCGCTGATCCTCGACGGCCTTCTTCTCGACGACCATCTCGGCCTCGAGCGTGGACAGCTCGTTGTGGCGCATCTCGGTGTCGACCGAGGTGATCACGTAGGCCGCGAAGTAGATGATCTTTTCCAGATCCTTCGGGGCCAGGTCGAGCAGGTAGCCCAACCGCGACGGGACACCCTTGAAGTACCAGATGTGCGTGACGGGTGCGGCCAGCTCGATGTGGCCCATCCGCTCACGACGCACCTTGGCGCGAGTGACCTCGACACCACAGCGCTCACAGATGATGCCCTTGAAGCGGACGCGCTTGTACTTACCGCAGTAGCACTCCCAGTCGCGAGTCGGTCCGAAGATCTTCTCGCAGAACAGGCCGTCCTTCTCAGGCTTCAGCGTGCGGTAGTTGATGGTCTCCGGCTTCTTGACCTCGCCGAAGGACCAGTTGCGGATGTCGTCCGCAGTGGCCAGGCCGATGCGGAGTTCATCGAAGAAGTTGACGTCTAGCACGTAACTCCCTTTCCCCTTGCGGGTGTTGAAACTAAATGGCTGGCGGTCTTAGGCGAGGTCTTCGACTGAAGCGGACTCGTTGCGCGACAGGTTGATTCCCAGGTTCGCGGCAGCGCGCTCCAGGTCCTCGTCGTCACCGTCACGCATCTCGATCGCCGCGCCGTCGCTGGAGAGCACCTCAACGTTGAGGCACAGCGACTGCAGTTCCTTGAGAAGCACCTTGAACGACTCCGGGATACCGGGTTCGGGGATGTTCTCGCCCTTGACGATGGCCTCGTACACCTTGACCCGGCCGACGGTGTCGTCGGACTTGATGGTCAGCAGCTCCTGCAGGGTGTAGGCCGCGCCGTAGGCCTGCATGGCCCAACATTCCATCTCACCGAACCGCTGGCCACCGAACTGCGCCTTACCACCGAGCGGCTGCTGGGTGATCATCGAGTACGGGCCGGTGGAACGAGCGTGGATCTTGTCGTCCACCAAGTGGTGCAGCTTGAGGATGTACATGTAGCCGACCGTCACCGGGTACGGGAACGGTTCGCCACTGCGGCCGTCGAACAGCGTCGCCTTGCCGTCGGCGTTCACCATGACGTCACCGTCACGGTTCGGCAGCGTCGAGCCGAGCAGACCGGCCAGCTCCCCTTCCTGGGCACCGTCGAACACCGGGGTGCTGACGATGCTGTCGGCCGGGGCCGAGTACAGGTCCTCGGGCAGCTTGCCCGCCCAGTCCGGCGTTCCCGCGGCGACGTCGATGTTCCAGCCAGCCTTGGCCACCCACCCGAGGTGGGTTTCCAGGATCTGGCCGATGTTCATACGACGCGGCACACCGTGGGTGTTCAGGATGATGTCCACCGGGGTGCCGTCGGGCAGGAACGGCATGTCCTCGACGGGCAGGATCTTGCCGATGACGCCCTTGTTGCCGTGGCGTCCGGCGAGCTTGTCGCCATCGGAGATCTTGCGCTTCTGGGCCACGTAGACGCGGACCAGTTCGTTGACGCCGGCGGGCAGCTCGTCGTCGTCCTCACGCGAGAACACGCGGATGCCGATGACCTTGCCGGACTCACCGTGGGGCACCTTCAGCGAGGTGTCGCGAACCTCGCGGGCCTTCTCACCGAAGATGGCACGCAGCAGGCGCTCTTCCGGAGTCAGCTCGGTCTCACCCTTCGGGGTGACCTTGCCGACCAGGATGTCGCCGTCGCGGACCTCGGCACCGATGCGGACGATGCCGCGTTCGTCGAGATCGGCCAGCACCTCGTCGGAGACGTTCGGGATGTCCCGGGTGATCTCCTCGGCGCCCAGCTTGGTGTCGCGGGCATCGATCTCGTGCTCTTCGATGTGAATCGAGGTGAGCACGTCCTCTTCAACCAGGCGGTTGGACAGGATGATCGCGTCCTCGTAGTTGTGGCCTTCCCACGGCATGATCGCCACGAGCAGGTTCTTGCCCAGGGCCATCTCACCGTTCTCGGTGCACGGACCGTCGGCGACGACCTGGCCGGCCTCGACACGCTGCCCGGCGTCCACGATCGGACGCTGGTTGGCGCACGTGCCGTGGTTGGACCGGGCGAACTTGCGCATCCGGTAGGTGTGCCGGGAGCCGTCGTCGGCCATCACGGTGATGTAGTCGGCCGAGACCTCCTCGACGACGCCCGCCTTCTCCGAGACGATGACATCGCCGGCGTCGATCGCGGCGCGCAGCTCCATACCGGTACCGACCAGCGGGGCCTCGCTGCGCACCAGCGGAACCGCCTGGCGCTGCATGTTGGCACCCATCAGGGCGCGGTTGGCGTCGTCGTGCTCGAGGAACGGGATCATCGCGGTCGCGACAGAGACCATCTGGCGCGGGGAGACGTCCATGTAGTCGACGTCGGACGGGGCCACGTTCTCGACCTCGCCGCCCTTACGACGAACCATCACGCGGTCCTCGGTGAACCGGCCGTCGGCGTCGATCGGCGAGTTGGCCTGCGCCACGACGTGGCGGTCCTCCTCGTCGGCGGTCAGGTAGTCGATCTGGTCGGTGACGACACCGTCGGCCACCTTCCGATACGGCGTCTCGATGAAGCCGAACGGGTTGACCCGGGCGTACACCGACAGCGAGCCGATCAGACCGATGTTCGGGCCCTCAGGGGTCTCGATCGGGCACATGCGGCCGTAGTGGCTGGGGTGCACGTCGCGGACCTCAAGGCCGGCGCGCTCACGGGACAGACCACCCGGGCCCAGCGCCGACAGACGACGCTTGTGGGTCAGACCCGACAGCGGGTTGTTCTGGTCCATGAACTGCGACAGCTGGCTGGTACCGAAGAACTCCTTGATCGCCGCCACGACGGGACGGATGTTGATCAGGGTCTGCGGCGTGATCGCCTCGACGTCCTGGGTGGTCATGCGCTCACGCACGACGCGCTCCATGCGGGACAGGCCCACGCGGATCTGGTTCTGGATCAGCTCACCCACGGTGCGCAGACGGCGGTTGCCGAAGTGGTCGATGTCGTCCACCTCGACCGGGACCTCGACGCCACCCGGAACGGTCATCGAGGTCTGGCCCTCGTGCAGGCGCACCAGGTACTCGATGGTCGCGACGACGTCTTCCTCGGTCAGCGTGTTCGAGGACGACTGCACGGGCTTGTCCATGTTCAAGCCCAGCTTCTTGTTGACCTTGTAGCGGCCGACGCGGGCCAGGTCGTAGCGCTTCTCCTTGAAGAACAGGTTCTCCAGCAGGGTCTGCGCGGACTCCTTGGTCGGCGGCTCGCCCGGACGCAGCTTGCGGTAGATGTCCAGCAGCGCCTCGTCGGGACCGGCGGTGCTGTCCTTCTCCAGGGTGCCCATCATGATCTCGGAGAAGCCGAAGCGCTCGGTGATCTGCTCGTTGGTCCAGCCCAGCGCCTTGAGCAGCACGGTGACCGGCTGACGGCGCTTACGGTCGATGCGCACGCCGACGGTGTCGCGCTTGTCGACGTCGAATTCCAGCCACGCGCCGCGGCCGGGGATCACCTTGACGCTGTGCAGCGTCTTCTCGGTGGACTTGTCGATGCTCTCGTCGAAGTACACACCGGGAGAGCGCACGAGCTGGCTCACCACGACACGCTCGGTGCCGTTGATGATGAAGGTGCCCTTCTCGGTCATCATCGGGAAGTCACCCATGAAGACCGTCTGGCTCTTGATCTCGCCGGTGTTGTTGTTGATGAACTCGGCCGTGACGAACAGCGGGGCCGCGTACGTCATGTCCTTGTCTTTGCACTCGTCGACGGGCGCCTTGACCTCATCGAAGCGCGGATCAGAGAAGCTCAGCGACATCGAGCCCGAGAAGTCCTCGATCGGAGACAGCTCTTCGAGAACCTCTTCGAGGCCGCCCTTGGGGTCGGTCTCGCCGCGGTCGACGGCCTTCTGGCGCCACGAGTCGGCGCCGACGAGCCAATCGAAGGAATCGGTCTGAACGTCGAGTAGCCCCGGAACCTCAAGCGGTTCACGGAGCTTGGCAAATGAAACTCGGTTCGGTGCTCCTGGGACGGAGTTATTGGTGTTAGCGTTCGCTGTGCTCTGGCTAGAGACTGCCAAGATGCATCCTTCCAGCACCTCATGCGACTTTTGAAAAGGCCAGCAAGAGCCGTCCTTCCGGGCCGCGATTCTGCGTCGGTTCGGCTGGCTATTTCCTGCTTCAGCCCGTCCAAAAACCCATACGCACGGCACTCAGGACTAGGTGCTGAGCAACGCTCAGGCTAGAACGACGATGTGCAGGTCAGGTGAGATGGGCAGGATGCAGCCAGCGCAACGTCCAACGATAGCGCACGTCCGCCACTTATTCAACGAGCATTCCTCAACCACCACACATCCACTGCATGAGACGGGTCACTCGGCGCTGGCTGGCATCCCTGAACCCTTCACACATTCTGCCCAACAGATTGGCCTGTCCGTGGCCTTCCGTCAAGGGGTGACGCGCGGTTTGGTGCGGCGAACCCTGCGCTGAACCGCAGCTCACGCAAGCGTCGGCTGCACGTATACGGCGACTCCTGTCTACGACACAAATCAGGCCGGACCCTTGGGGTCCGGCCTGATTGCTGAAACTCAGTTCTGCTGCGTCTGCTGCGGTACTTCGATGACGCCGGTCGGGGCGTCATCCTCGACCACCCGGTGGTGGCGCGTGGTCGGCTCATCGCCGAACTCGTGCGTCGCGTACTTGTGGGTGCCGTCTAGGTCGTCGAGGATCGCGGCCTGGGCGGCCGGCGGCAGGGTGTGCAGGATCTCGCGCACCCGGGCCTGACGACGGGCCACGCCCTGACGCTCGGGCATACCCGGGGTCGCGGTGAGCTGCGGCGGCACGCCCTCGATCTCCTCGACACCACCGTCGTGCTGGCCGGCATCCAACATCGCCTGCTCGGCGGCCGCGGTCGCCTCGTCCTTCTCCTCGGACATGCCGATCGGGCCGATCCGACGACCGTTGAGGAACTGCTTGACGACGGGCTCCTCACTGGTCAGCAGCACCTCACGGGGGCCGAACATGACCAGCTGCTTGCGGAACAGCATGCCGATGTTGTCCGGCACCGTACGGGCGATGTTGATGTTGTGCGTCACGATCAGCACCGTCGCGTCGATCTGGGCGTTGATGTCGATCAGCAGCTGACTCAGATAGGCGGTACGCACCGGGTCCAGACCGGAGTCCGGCTCGTCACACAGGATGATCTGCGGGTCGAGCACCAGGGCGCGGGCCAGGCCGGCACGCTTGCGCATACCGCCGGAGATCTCACCGGGGAACTTGTGCCCGTCATTGGGCATACCGACGAGCTCGAGCTTCTCCATCACGATGTTGCGGATTTCGCTCTCGCTCTTCTTCGTGTGCTCACGCAACGGGAAGGCGGTGTTGTCATAGATGTTCATCGAGCCGAACAGCGCGCCGTCCTGGAACAGCACGCCGAACAGGGTCCGGATCTCGTAGAGTTCCTTGGCCGAGCACTCCAGGATGTTGGTGCCGTCGATGATGATCTCGCCGCGCTCGGGGCGCAGCAGGCCGATCAGAGACTTCAGGAACACCGACTTACCGGTACCCGACGGACCCAGCAGCACACTGACCTCGCCGGCGGGGATCGACATCGTGACGTCTTCCCAGATCTTTGACGATCCGAAAGATTTACTCAGCCCCGTCACATCGATTTGGACGCCCATCAAAGATCCTTCCGCCTACGGCTCACCCCGCCACCTGCTGCGGCCTGTGGCTTGAGTCACCATAGCGCACGGCGTACCACCCACACGTGCTTGTCCCTATATACCCGGTGCACTTTCAGACCAATCGTGCGTGAACAGCAAAGAACCCCCGAATCCGGGAGGATTCGGGGGTTCGTGCGGTCCAGTTGTGGACTACTTGACGGTGACGCTGGCGCCGGCGGCCTCGAGCTTGGCCTTGGCGTCCTCGGCGGCTTCCTTGGAGACCTTCTCCAGCAGCGGCTTGGGAGCGCCGTCGACCAGATCCTTGGCTTCCTTCAGGCCCAGGCCGGAGACGATCTCGCGGACGACCTTGATGACGCCGATCTTCTTGTCGCCGGCACCCTCGAGGATGACGTCGAACTCGGACTGCTCCTCGGCGGCCTCGGCGGCGGCCGGGGCGGCACCCGCGGCGGCAACGGCGACCGGAGCGGCAGCGGTGACCTCGAAGACCTCTTCGAACTGCTTCACGAACTCAGAGAGCTCCAGCAGGGTCATTTCCTTGAAAGCGTCGAGCAGTTCGTCGGTGGACAGCTTGGCCATGTTTATGGTCCTTCCTGATTTTTCTTACAGATGTTGGGTGGTTTGTGCGGTTGCGGTTACGCGACAGCGGTTGAGCAGCTACTACGCCGCCTCTTCGGCAGCCTTCTTCTCCTGCAGCGCCGCGGCGAGGCGGGCCACCTGAGAAGCGGGAGCGTTGAACAGGCCGGCAGCCTTGGACAGGTTGCCCTTCATGGCACCTGCCAGCTTGGCGAGCAGAACCTCGCGCGACTCGAGGTCGGCGATCTTCTCGACCTCGGCCACGGACAGCGCCTTGCCGTCCATGTAGCCGCCCTTGATGACGAGCGCCTTGTTGTCCTTGGCGAACTTCTTGATCGCCTTGGCGGCGTCAACGGGCTCACCCTGGACGAACGCGATCGCCGTGGGACCGGCGAACAGCTCGTCGAGACCTTCAATGCCGGCTTCCGACGCAGCGCGCTTCACCAGAGTGTTCTTGGCGACGGTGTACGTGGCGGAGGCGCCGAGGGAACGACGCAGCTCAGCCAGGTTCGCCACGGTCAGCCCGCGGTACTCGGTGACGACGGTGGCCGTCGACGCCTTGAACTGCTCGGCAATGTCGGCAACCGCCGTGGCTTTGTCAGCCTTGGCCATGCATGCCTCCTTGTGGTGGGTATCGGGCGCTCCACCAACTTGGGGCCGTGAAATGACGAACGCCCCGACGCAGACAGGTCGGGGCGCAGAAATAACCAATACAAAACTGGTCTAGCCTCGTCCTCCTGCGTGGGCCGCCGGGTCTCTGATGAGCCGCTTGCGCGAAGAACAACAGACACTTCCCGGACCTTCAACCTATTGCTAGGTGACCGACGGTCTTCGGTGGAACGCGACCAGAGTAGCCGAACACCTACCAATCAGCCAAAACGGTCAGCACCAGCAACACGAACGCCGCTGCAAGCAGGCCGACCCGCACCCAATGCAGTCGATCCCAGCGCCGGGCCAGTTCGTGAAATTGCCCTGGGTCCTCACCTGCGTCGTCACCACCGAATCCGGCGGCGACACGGTTGTTGATCGGCACCAGCACGGTGACGCTCAGGACCATGACCAGCACCATCATCACCACTGCCGTGACGAGCAACGGCCCCGGACTGAGCACCGTGGCAGCGATCAGCAATGCCGTCGACGCCATGTACCAGAACGGCATCGCGGTCCCGAGGGTCTTGGCGCCGGTGCCGCGGGCCTGCCGATAGGCGGTGTCGGGCAGGCGCTGCAGGATCGGGTTCGTGAAGGCGGCGACACCGAACTCGACGCCTAGCAGCGGGCCGGTGATGATCACCGCAACGATCTGCACGATTTCTTCCATGTCATCCAGGCTGGTCACTATGCTGACAAAAAACAAGGTACTGACAAATTAGTCAGCTCACGAAGGGCCGGAACCGTGGCGGTTTCCAAGAAAGAGATCGGCGAGTGCCCGATCGACGCGACGTTGTCGGTGATCGACGGCCGCTGGAAGGGGACCATCCTGTGGCGGCTGGCCGATGGGCCGATGCGCACCGCCGAACTGCGGCGCAGCATTCCCGACATCACCGAGCGGATGCTGATCCGGCATCTGCACGATCTGGTCGACGCCGGGATCATCGATCGCCATGACGCGGGGACGGTGCCGCCCTGCGTGCACTACTCGATCTCCGACTACGGCATGACACTGGCGCCGGTTTTGCAGGCGTTGTGCGACTGGGGCCGAAGCCACATCCAAAAGCAGCGCAATCAGCCGCGGGCCAGGGCGGCCGCACCCACCAGGCCGGCATCGCCGCCGAGTTCGGCGGCGACCACTCGCAGTCCGCGCAGGAAGTCCAGTCCGGCGTAATGCGCCAACGCTTCCTGTAGCGGGCCGAACAGCAATGGCCCGGACTTGGCCACTCCCCCGCCGACCACCACGAGGTCCAGGTCGCACACCGCGGCCACCGAGGCGATCGTCGCCGCCACGGCGCGTGCACCCCGGGCAAAGGCTCTGAGCGCCAACGAATCTCCGTGGACGGCCGCATCCCCCAGCGCCTTGGCGTCAGTACCGGTCCACCCTTGTCGCCGGGCCCACCGCACCATGCTGGGCCCCGATGCGACCGTCTCGACACAGCCGCGCCCACCGCACGTGCACGGCTCGTCACCGTCCGGATCGACGACGACGTGGCCGACGTGCCCCGCGTTGCCGGTGCGGCCGTCATACGGCATCCCGTCGAGGACCAGGCCGCCACCAACTCCGGTCGACACCACCATGCCGAGAAGAAATTGCGCGCCCCGGCCCGCACCGCGCCATTGCTCCCCCAGCGCCATACACAGCCCGTCGCCGCCGAGTCGTACCGGCAACCGCGTCGCCGCCCGCACCCGCTCGACGAGCGGAAAGTCCTGCCACGCCGGGATGTTGATCGGGCTGACGGTGCCGGCCGGCAGGTCGATCGGTCCGGCCGAGGCGACGCCGACGCCGACGGCCGCGCCCCCGGCCACCCGCCCAGTCTCGGCAAGCAACGTCTCGACCACCGTCCACACGGCCTCCGCATCTCCGTCGGGAGTGGGCAGTTCAGCCCGATGGACCAGTGCGCCGTCCGGGTCGACCAGGCCGGCGGCGATCTTGGTGCCGCCGATATCGAGGGCCGCGGTGAGTGTCATGCCGGGCCACCTTCAGTGTTTGTGCGTGTTGTCGGGTTGGCGAGGGTCACCGGGATGTTCGTAGCCGGGGGCGAGTTCCACCACTGCCGCGCAGCGCCCGTCGAGCCACCGCCGGAATTCCTGCCTGCCGGCAGCCGCGCGCAGGTGCGACGCGATCTGGTCGCGGACCGCTTCCAGTGACGGTGTGACGGGCGGGGCGTGCCAACCGTGGGGACCGCTGTCCGCGGCGGCGAAGCGCAGTGGGTTCCTGGCGTGATAGGCCGTCACGTCGGCATCCGAAACATTCACCGCTGCAGTCACTTCGGCAAATACCGCACGTGCGAGCGAGGTGCCCAGCACCGCCGCGGCGATGCTGCCGATCTCCAACCGGGCCGCGGTGTCGGGTAGCACCGTCTCCAGCGCCGGTGCACCCTCGGCGGTCAGGCCGCGCACCGCCGCCTCGCCGGCCACGACACGTTCGGCGGTGACCAGCTGCGTGAGCCAGCGGCGCAACTGGCGGCCCTCGCTGGTGCCGGGCCGGGGCAGCGCCGCGGCCCGGTTTCCAGCCCGCAGCGCGGCTTCCCGATCGTCGATTTCCTTGATCGACACGGCTTTTCCGGCCACCTGCGCCGCCCATGCCGACTGGTTCATCGCACCGTCACCTTGACTGCCGGCGAATAGATCAGCCGACCGGCACACCCCACCCGGATCAGTGCCCACCACTGCCCCGGCTCGAGCCACCGTGGCGGCGCGACCTCGAACACGATCTCGGCGGTGCCACCCGCGGGGATCTCGGTGCCCACGGCAGCCGGCCCGATCCACTCCCAGGTGCCCCAGGGGCTGAGCACATGGGCCTCGGCGGAGAGGCTGCTGTGCGCGTCGGTGCCGATCGTGACCGACAGCTGCGCGGTCTCGCCCGCTGTGACGTCGACGGCCTGCGGCTCGGATATCAGGTTGAGCACGTGGTGTCCCGGTGCATCGATCGTCACGACGCAGACGTCCTCGACCACCTGCCGCCACGACGGCGGCAAGGCTTCCGAGCCGCTGCCGGTCACCGAGAGTTCGGCGCGCAACGGGTACAGCCCGGGCCCGGCGGCGGCCGGGATGCTCAGCACCACATCGGTTTCCAGATACTCGCAGGGTGGCAGCACATAGGGCAGTTCGGTCGGCTGCACGTTCCATCCCGCCGGCGCGTGCAATCGGACCCGGCCGTGCAGCGCGGCGTCGGTGCAGTCGCTGGCGGCGGTGAGTCGCACCGTCACGTCGGTGCCGGGTTGCGCGATGACGCCGTCGGGATGCAGGTACGCAACGGCCGGCAGACCACCCAACGGGGCCGGACCGCGGTTGTGCAGCCAGTACCGGGCGTAGAGCGGCTGGGCCGTCTCGGCTTCGGGCGCCAGCTGCTGGTGCTCGCGTCGCAGTACTTGTGGCAGGTTCAACCGGGTTGACACCGTGGCGATCTGGTAGCCGTGGAGGCTCAGGTGGGAGGGCTGGTCGGGCACCGGCTCTTCCAGCAGGTTCAGGTTCGCGGCTGTCGACACCGCGCGTAATCCGGAGCGCAGGGTCACCTCAGCGGTGTTGCCGGTGATCTCGACCAAGCGGGCAGTTATCCCGGCGGCCGGGTCGGCACTGCGCACACTGCCCGACGCCAGCGGGTTACCGGTGACTTTGAGCGCACCGAGCTGTACGACGCCGGCCGGCTCGATCTCCAGCAGCGATCCCCAGGCCGGCAGGCCGCCGGCCTCCTCGGACTCCACGACCATCGGCTGCAGCGGTCGGTTGAATTCGGCGGCGCTCGATGCCACTCCGACCGTGCGCCAATCGCCGTCACCGGTGACCAGGGCGTAGTCGAATGTGTGTGTCCAGTGCTGCAATTGGAAGTTGGAGCCGTCCGGCGCGGTGCGCCGGGGCGGGTCGATCCACGTACCCGAGGGCCAACCGGTGCAGGACCGCATGAGCGACGTGTGCAGCGTGCCGTCGGGCTCGATGGCAAAGCTCGGTACGCCGCGGTTGAGCAGCGCGACGGTGCGGTCGTCGAACGGCTGGACCGCCGACGGCGCGTCTTGGGCGACGACGATCTCGGCGTCGGCCAAGTCGTCCACCACCGCACCGAGGTCGCCGGCCAGGATCAGCACCGGCAACGCGCGCACTGCACGCAGATCGGCGCCAGGTACCCAGTGCTCGGTCAATGCGGCCGCGGCAGGTACCCACACCCGGGCCGAGCCGGTCGCCTCGAGCTGCCGTTTGACCTCGTCGGCGTAGGACACGTCGGCTTCGGCGAGAACCGCGGCAGTGAACGGGTTTTCGTCCGGGCCGCCGAGCGCGAAGCGGGTATCGGGCAGGTTCGAGTCCACGCTGAGGTCACCGTAGCGAGGTTTGTCGGCGGCACTGCAGGTCGCGGTCACCCCGGCCCGTACCAGGGCCACCATCAACTCCCGCGGGTCCACTCCCTCGGTGTCGGGGGCAATCACCTCCGCCACCGACACGGCGCGGACGTCAGAGCCGATCCGCACCCGGGCGGCAGAGGACAACCCGAACCAACCGTAGGCCGGGTTGTCCAGTGTCCACGGATGTTGTGCCGCGTCAACGGCAGTGTCGGCGGAATCGGCCGCGTGCGCGTGCATCAACCCGAACCCGCGTCCGATCACCGCGTCGCCGACCTCACTGACCGGCAGCGCCCCGGGCACCGGACACGGCCAGCGCAGCCGTACCAGCCGGTCGGCTCCGGTGAACTCGTCGATCGTGGTGCGGCAGTCCACTCGGTCCACGCCGTCCCAGAGCGTGATGATCTGGGTGTAGCGCAACAGCTCTCCGATGCGCCCGCGCACGATCACACGTTGCCCGAGCGCGCTGCGGTAGCACTGCACCGACTCGGCCGGGAAGGCCGAGGAACCCTGGACGCCGCCGGTGGGCAGCAGGTGCCAGGGGCCCTCGCCGGCCTCGGGGTGCGCCGAATATTCCTCGTAGACGGCCAGCTCGTTGCCCACAGCCCCGGCGGCGATGAGTTCGCGGCCGCCGTCGGTCAGCGAGCACACCCCGCCGCCGCGGGCCGCATCGACGCGTATCCGGTAGCGCGCAGTGGTGATCTCGGCTCCGGTCGACGGCTCCCATCCGCTGCCGGTTCCGGCGCCGAATCGGTAGGACCGCCAGCCCAGCGACGGCACGACGACGGCCCGCCAGCTGACGGTCAGCCCGTCGTGCTCGACGAGCACGGGAACCTCGTTGCCGTCGCTGTCGTACAGTGCGCCGGGAAACGGGTCGTCCAGGTGCACGGTGACGATGTCGGAGCGATTGTGCGCCACCGTGTTCCACACCACCACGGACCCGTCGACCGCCTCGGACAGCAGGCGCAGCGAATTGTCGCGCGCCGTGACGCCCAACTCCCAGGCATCACGCCAGCCGGTCAGCAGGTCGAGATAGACCTGATCGGACTCCGAGCCGGTGATCGCGTCGTGGTGCGCGCCGTAGGCCAGCTGCACCCAGGCCTTGGCCAGGGCCGCCTGCGGATAGTCGGCGCCGCCGAGGAGCCCGGCGAACACCGCGAACTTCTCGGCGTCGAGCACCGCATCCTCGGCGGCCCGGTTGGCCTGCTTGGTGTCGATGTAGGAGACGTCCTTGCCGGTGTAGATCGGGTTCATGTCCCGGGTCTGCGGCGAGGCCGCGATCCCACACGAATCGATCTCGTCACGCACCGCGGCGAAGAATTCCGATGGCAGCGCACACACGAACTTGGGCCAGGCGTATCGCGAGTTCCAGTCCCGGTGAATCTCGGTGACCCACTTGTTGGGCGGGGTGTAGTCGGTGCCGACGGGCAGTAACACGTTGCGGGTCAACGCAACCCGTTTGAGTTTGGCGAACAGGGCGTAGGTGGACTCTTCCGCGTCGGCCAGGCAGGCGGCCGAGTCCATCCACCACCCGGCCGAGTAATGCGCGGGCATGTAATGGGTCAGCAATCCGCGGCCCGACGGCGCGATCCATTCGAACTCGCTGGCGAACTGCATGCGCTCGGGATCGCCGTCGTTCTGCATCGGGCCCCATTGGTGATGCGGTCCGCGCGCCCAGGAGCTCGAGGTCAGGCCGGCGTCCGCGGCCATCCCCGGAAACTGCGGATCATGCCCGAACACGTCGAGTTGCCAGGCGGTGGCCGGCTCGGCACCCAGCACGTCGCGCTGAAAGCCCATGCCGTGCACCAAGTTCCGGATGGCGGTCTCCGGGCTGGTGAGGTTGGTGTTGGGTTCGTTGTAGGTGCCGCCCATGATCTCGACGCGGCCCTCGGCGATGAACCGGCGCAGGTCGGCCCGGTCTTCGGGGCGGGCGTCCCAGTACGGTTTGAGGTAGTCCACCTCGGCCAGTACGAACTTGTAAACCGGTTCGCGGCGAGCCATTTCCAGGTGGGCGTGGACGAGGTCGAATCCGTTGGTCTGCCGGCACTGGCCGGGCGGGTCTTCGGTCCACACGCTGGTGTAGGCGGCCTGGGTGTTCCACCACACCGGGTCGTAGTGGAAGTGGCTGATCATGTACATGGTCCAGCCGGGCTCGGCGACGGTGAACTCGAAGTCGGTCGTGTTCATCCGGGCCTGCCGGACTTCCCCCGGCACGCCGTGTTCGACGTCCACCGGGACCTCGACGGTGCCCTCGCCGGGCGCCGCGATCGCCTCTCCGGACAACCTGTCGCCGCTGATCCGCACCGGTGTCGGCGAGGTACATCCGGTGTAGCGCACCCGAACCAGCTGCCGAGGCGCATCGTCCGGCCCGGCAAACAGCTCCGTCGTCTCCACTGACGTGACGTGCATCCGAAAACCCTACGGCTTGGCGGACACCGAGATGTCGACAACCAACGCACGGTGGTCCGAGATCGCCAGGCGCGGCGCGGCGCAGGTCCCGGCGGTCAGGCTCGGATCGTCGGTGAGGATGTGGTCGAGCTGCGTCGTGGGCTCATCGGCCGGAAACGTCGGTGCGCTACCGAGAGGATGCCAGCGGCCCGGTCGGCCCGGCCCCATGTTGAGGTCGCCCATCAGCAGTCGGGGCCCGGGGAACCCGCGCAGATCCCGCACCAAGTGGCGCAGTTGTACCCGGTTCCAGTTCGGGACGAACGACAGGTGGGTGTTGGCCACGGTCATCGGTCCCAGCGGGGTGTCGACGCGGGCCACCACCGCCGCCCGCGGTTCCTCATGGATGATCCGGAACTGCCGGATTCCCGACACGTACATCGGGAATCGGAACGGAATTCGCGGCAGGCGCACCACCTGCCAGTTCTCGACCGGGTACCGCGACAGCAGGGCGATGCCGTAGGCGGCGGTGCCGGGTTGTTCGCTGCCGGTGGCGGCCATCCAGGTGGCACCGGGTGTTCCGGAGATCGCGGCGACGAACCGGTGGTTCACGGCGTTCATCGCCTCGGCGGCCACGGCGGTCAGGTCGGCCTTGCCGGAACGGGGCTGATCGCAGTCGACTTCCTGCAACGCGAGGATGTCGGCGTCCAGCTCGGCCACCGCGGCGGCCAATCGACTCAGGTCGACGTCGCCGTCGTGGACGCTTCTTCCGTGCAAGATGTTGAAAGTTGCCAGCCGCATGGGTACTCCATACCCACAACTGCATCCGACCACCAGGACGATGCCCGAGACCCCGGGATGGCACGTGCTCGATCGCAACGATGACCTGCGCGACGCGCTCAAACGCGCGGCCTCGGCATTCAAGACACATGGACCCGCCTTCGCGCTGGCGGGTAGCTACGCGCTGTGGGCCTACGGCGCACCGGAGCCGGTGCACGACGTCGATTTCGTCGTGTCCGAGACCGACGCCGAGGCGGCCGAGGTGACGCTGCGCAAGGCCGGATTCCAGATCGTGCACGTCCCCGAGGATTGGTTGTTCAAGGCCTATCCCGACGACGACGTCCTCGTCGATGTGCTCTATCAACTCAACGGGAGGTCGGTGGGACCCGAGCTGTTGGGTTCGGCCGAGGTGCTCGATGTGCTGGCGATCCGGATGCCGGTGTTACCGCCGACGGTGGTGGTGTCCGAGAAACTCCGTTCGCTCAATGAGCACCATTGCGATTTCGCCGCGCTGCTGCCGGCCGCGCGCGCGGTGCGCGAACAGGTGGACTGGGATGCGGTGCGGGTCGCGACGGCCGACAACGATTTCGCCGCGGCCTTCCTGACGCTCGTCGACCGGCTCGGCATCACCTGATTTCTCCCGCCGAGCAGACGTAAACCTGCACAATTTCGGCGGAAATTGTGCAGGTTTACGTCTGCTCGCGGGGGGAAGCGCGGTGCACGCGGGCCGCGACGGTGCGCACCGCCTCGATCACCTCGGGCGGTTCGAGCACCTCGAAGTCGTGCCCCACGGTGGCGAAGTACAACACCATCCGCTCGGGGTCGTCGGCCCCGGTGGTGACGATGCAGGCGTCGGGTCCGTCGGGTTCGACCGTGGCCGAGGCCGGTGGAAACCGTTGTGCCACAAGCTCCTGCGGCGCGAAGTAGCGCACCCGAGCGACGTAGCGGTAGGGCGAGGAGCTGATCGCCCGCCGTACATAGTCGGCCGCGTCCGGGGCCTGGCGCGGTGTGAACGTGCTGCCGCGGGCCGTCACCGCCGACATCCGGTCCAACCGCAGGGTGCGCCAGTCGGCGCGGTCGCGGTCGTGGGCCAGCAGATACCAACGCCGACCGGTGGTCACCAGTTGGTAGGGCTCCAGCCGGCGTTGTGTCCGGTTGCCCCGGATGTCGGTGTAGTCGAGGCTGACATGTTCGTGGTCGCGGCAGGCGCGGGCCAGCGTCATCAGCACATTCGGTTCGACGGGCCGGTCCGACGAGTGGGGCGCCAGGGTGACGGTCGCGTCGTGCACCGCAGCGACCTGTGAGCGCAACCGGGCGGGCATGACCTGATCGAGTTTGGACAGGGCCCGCAACGCGGATTCGCCGACGCCCGCGACGCTGCCGCCGGCGGCCAGGCGCAGACAGACGGCCATGGCGACGGCTTCGTCCGGGTCGAGCAGCAGTGGTGGGAGCGCCGCTCCGGCGCCCAGTTGGTAGCCGCCGCCGTGGCCCTTGCTGGCGTGCACGGGGTATCCGAGCTCGCGCAGTCGCTCGATGTCCCGACGGACGCTGCGGGTGGTGACGCCGAGACGGCCGGCCAACTCCGCACTGGTCCAGGCCCGACGCGATTGCAGCAGCCCGAGAAGGTGCAGCACGCGGCCGGTGGTTTCCGACATGGTCCCAGTGTCGCGCACTTTTAGGACCGAACCTGTCCTATATCCGTGCGACCGTATCCGTATGTGGACAAACCTGCTGGCCGAACAATTGGACTTCCACTGGACCCATCAGCTCCGAGGACGCCTGGACGGCCTGACCGACGAGGAGTATTTCTGGCAACCGGTACCGGACTGCTGGACGGTGCATCCCGACGGCGGTATCGATTTCAGTTACCCTGCGCCCCAACCGGAACCGTTCACCACCATCGCGTGGCGGCTGGCGCATGTGATCGTCGGTGTGTTCGCGATGCGCAACCACTCCCACTTCGGCGGACCGCCCGCCGACTACGAATCATGGCCCTATGCCACCGACGCGACGACCGCGCTGTCCCAGCTCGATGATGCCTATCGACATTGGATCGACGGGGTCCGCCGGCTCGACGACAACGATCTGAAACGTCCGTGCGGGCCGGCCGAGGGTCCCTACGGCAACGAACCGATGGCCACCCTGGTTCTGCACATCAACCGCGAAGTCATCCATCACGGTGGAGAAATCGCCTGTATCCGTGACCTTTACGCCCACACCAACACCAACACCACCGAGGAGAACTGAGCAATGCCCGGAATGCCGCCACCCGCCGCCGACGAACGCCACACCCTGATCGAATTCCTCGCCTTTCAGCAGAACGCCTTCTTCGCCGTCGCGCACGGGTTGACCGACGAGCAGGCCCGGTCGACCCCGTCGGTCAGCGCGCTGTCGGTGGGCGGCCTGATCAAGCACGTCACCGCAGTGCAGAACAGCTGGGCCGCTCGCGTCGAACATGGTCCGCAGTTTCCGCCGCCGGATCCCCGACCGTTCGAGGAGCAGGCCGCCGAGTACGCCGACATGTACGTGATGCGCGAGGACGAAACCCTGGCCGGCCTGCTCGAGGCGTTCAAGGCCCAGAATGCCGAGACACTGCGGGTTTTCGCCGAGAAGGATCTCGACACCGCCGTTCCGGTCCCCCACGACGTGCCCTGGTTCCCGCAAGATGTCGACAACTGGTCGGTGCGGTGGGTCGCCATGCACCTGACCGAGGAGCTCAGCCGACATGCCGGGCACGCCGACATCATCCGCGAATCCATCGATCGCGCAACGATGTACGAGCTGTTGGCCGCCGAGGAACAGTGGCCCGAGACCGATTGGATCAAGCGCTGGCGGCCGGCGGGAGTCTGACTAACGACCGGATCTAACTGGCGGCGCCGAGTACCAGGCGCAACGCGTAGTCCACCACGACCTCCAGATCGTCGCCGAGGTTGCCGCCCAGCCACTGCTGGGCGAGCTCGGCCATCGCCCCGGTGTACATGGCCGCGCCTACCTGCGCGGCCACCGGGTCGGAGTTCGGGCTGAGCCGACCGCCTTCGGTCAACACGGCCTCGCGCAGCAGGTCCTGGGTTGCCGCCCGTCGGGAGGCCAGGACCGGGTTGGCCCGGGCGTCGGTGAACAGCACGCGTCCCCGGCGCGGGTCGGCGGAGCTGAAGCCCAGCACGGCAGCGATTCCGGCGCGGGTCCGGGCCCGAAGGGAATCGGGGGCTGCGGTCGTCGCCGCTTCGACGTCGGCGGCCAGGGCCGCGCTGACCTCGTCGTAGACCGCGCCCAGCAGGTCGTCGGTGTCGGCGAAGCTTTCGTAGAAATACCGGGTGTTCAACCCGCATTCGCGACAGACCGAGCGCACCGAGAGCGCGGCCTCACCGCCGTCGCCGAACACCCGGTACGCCGCGTCGATCAGCAGCGCGCGGCGTTCGGCGCGGCGGTCCGTCAGCGGCACGCCGGCCCATCGCGTCGCATTGGACGCCGGGGAGGACATCGCTCAAGCTTAAGTCTGGTCACACCTGTACCCAAAATGTATTCTGGCTACAGACGTAACCAGAAAGGGGCGCGCGGTGGACATGCCACACCAAATCCTCGAGCAGATGCTGCAGCGGAAGTTCGACAAGGACGTTCGTCAGCACTACTTCCGAGGCATGGAGTTCGCCGGGCCGGCCGGCGATCCCGGTTGGTTCGGCCCCGGCAGCGCGGTCTGGCATGTGCACTCCCACACCGAGGCACTGATCTTCGGCCTGCAATGCGCGGCGTACATGGAACGGCTCGATCCCTCGATCTACTGGATGGGCATGCACCATTCGCGATTGGTCAAGCGCGATCCCGAGACCGGGATCGCGGTACCGAAGATCGACCCGCAGGGTGCGGCGGTGCGGCTGGGCCATTCCATCGCGTTTTTCATCGGCACCGCCTACGGCAACACCGAAACCGCCGAACGGGTGTCGAAGACGGTGCGCTCCATGCACCACACCATCAAGGGCACCCGCCCCGACGGCGCCGTCTATGACGCCGACGATCCGGACTGGCTGCGCTGGAACTACGCCACCGTGGTGTGGGGGCTGGCCACCGCCCACGAGATCTACCACCCGAACCCGTTGCGCGGCAAGAAACTTGACCGCTACTACGGCGAGTTCGTCCGCGTGGGACATGCCCTCGGCGGCACCGACCTGCCGAGCACCAAAGCCGAGACGCTGGACTGCCTGGAGTCCTACCTACCCAAACTCGCACTCACCCACGGTGCGGCGATGGCCACCGGATCCAATCTGCCGATGCCGCAGAGTGCGGTGGACTGGGCCATCCGCGACACCATGCCGAAATGGGCCAAGCAGCTCATCGGGCACACCGATCCGAACCCGATCGAACGGGCGGCGCGGCGCGGCATCGTGTGGTCCGTCATCAACGGTCTGCACACCGCGGCCGGCACCACACTCGAGTTCCGGCAAGCGCAGAAGCGCGTCGCCGGCGGCCTCGATCCCTTGCTGGCGCCCCACACCGAGCCCACCTACGTGCGCGGCAGCGACCCGGTTCTCAGCCGCGACGAGATCGAACACGACTTTGCGTCGGTGTGATGCACGGCACAGATGTTTTTGGCCCAACCGCGGGCTTTGAGACACTGCTGCTATGAGCACTACGCCGCCGAAAACCAAGCACCGCGAGGTCGCCAGGTTGAGCCGGGTGCCGTTGCCGGTCGAAGCCGCCCGCATCGGCGCCACCGGTTGGCAGATCACCCGAACCGGGGCCCGTGTCGCCGCCAGCATGTTCGGCCGCGGATCCCTGCAGCAGAAGATCATCAAGCAGGTGCCGCAGACTTTCTCCGACCTGGGGCCCACCTACGTCAAGTTCGGCCAGATCATCGCCTCAAGCCCGGGCGCGTTCGGTGAACCGCTGAGTCGCGAGTTCCGCAGCCTGCTCGACCGGGTGCCGCCGGCCGACACCGATGAGGTGCACAAGCTCTTCGTGGAGGAACTCGGCGACGAGCCCACGAACTTGTTCGCCACCTTCGACGAGAAGCCGTTCGCCTCGGCCTCGATCGCACAGGTGCACTACGCCACGCTGCACAGCGGCGAGGAAGTCGTGGTCAAGATCCAACGGCCGGGCATCCGCCGACGGGTTGCCGCCGATCTGCAGATCCTCAAGCGCGGCGCCCAGCTCGTCGAGTTGGCCAAGTTGGGCCGGCGGCTCTCGGCCCAGGACGTGGTCGCCGACTTCGCCGACAACCTGGCCGAGGAGCTGGACTTCCGGCTGGAGGCCCAGTCGATGGATGCGTGGGTGTCACACATGCACGCCTCACCGCTGGGTGAGAACATCCGGGTGCCGCAGGTGTACTGGGATCTGACCAGCCAGCGGGTGCTGACGATGGAGCGGGTCACCGGGGTGCGTATCGACGACGTCGCCGCGATCCGCAAGAAGGGTTTTGACGGCACCGAGCTGGTCAAGGCCCTGCTGTTCAGCGTGTTCGAGGGTGGTCTCAAGCACGGTCTTTTCCATGGCGACCTGCACGCGGGCAATTTGTACGTCGACGACGACGGCAAGGTCGTGTTCTTCGACTTCGGCATCATGGGCCGCATCGACCCGCGCACGCGCTGGCTGCTGCGGGAGCTGGTGTACGCCCTTCTCGTCAAGAAGGACCACGCCGCGGCAGGCAAGATCGTGGTGCTGATGGGGGCCGTGGGGACGGTGAAACCCGAAGGTCAGGCCGCCAAGGATCTGGAAGCGTTTGCCACCCCCCTGACCATGAAGTCGCTGGGCGATATGTCCTACGCCGAAATCGGCAAGCAGCTCTCCGCGCTGGCCGACGCCTACGACGTCAAGCTGCCCCGGGAATTGGTGCTGATCGGCAAGCAGTTCCTCTACGTCGAGCGCTACATGAAGTTGTTGGCGCCGAAGTGGCAGATGATGAACGATCCGCAGCTCACCGGCTACTTCGCGAATTTCATGGTGGACATCAGCCGGGAGCACAAGGACGCCGATGCCGGAATCGAGGACTGAGTGGCCGGCATGAAGGTGCGCACCGGCTTCGCGAAGTCGTCGGCAAACCCCGGCGAGGTCGACCTCTACTACGAGGACATGGGCGACCCGAATGATCCGGCCGTGCTGTTGATCATGGGCCTGGGTGCACAGATGTTGTTGTGGCGCACCGGTTTCTGCGAGAAGCTGGTCAATCAGGGCTTGCGGGTCATCCGGTACGACAACCGTGACGTCGGCCTGTCCACCAAGCTGTCCGGCAAGCGCGTGGACTCCCCGCTGCCGGTGCGGATGGTCCGGTCTTTCCTCGGTCTGCGCAGTCCGGCGGTCTACACACTCGAAGACGTCGCCGACGATGCTGCCGCGCTGCTCGATCACCTCGGCATCGACGACGCCCACATCGTGGGCGGGTCGATGGGCGGGATGATCGCGCAGGTGTTCGCGGCCCGGTACGCCCAGCGCACCAGGTCGCTGGCGGTGATCTTCTCCAGCAACAACCAGCCGCTGTTGCCGCCACCGGGCATCAAGCAGTTGCTGTCGGTGATCACCGGGCCGCCGGCCAATTCGTCGCGAGAAACCATCATCGACAACGTCGTTCGGATCAGCCGGCTCAACGGCAGCCCGGCCTATCCCGCCCCGGAGGAAGAGATCCGCGCCCAGGCCGCCGAACTGTACGACCGCGCCTATTACCCGGCCGGGATCGCCCGGCATTTCGATGCCATCCTCGGCAGTGGCAGCCTGCGCCACCACGACAGGAAGATCACCGCGCCCACGGTGGTGATCCATGGCCGGGCGGACCGGCTGATGCGTCCGTCCGGCGGTCGGGCGGTGGCCCGCGCCATCGAGGGCGCGCGCCTGGTGCTGATCGACGGGATGGGACACGAATTGCCCGAACCGGTGTGGGATGAGGTCGTCGGAGAGCTCAAGACGAATTTCGCCAACGCGAGCTAGATATTCGCGAATGCAACGTTAATTCGGTGCCGGACCATTGCCGGCGACAGAAAGCTCGCTTACTGGCCGATGTCGCTCTAGAGTGGCTGCAGCAGTCTGGGGGGGCGGCTAGGTCAAGACGTGGCTTGGTGCGGCTCCGCCCGGTCGGTTTCTGCCCAAGAGGTGCGTCTGTGGCCAAACACCCGGTCAAGCTCAAGCCCCATTTCGACGACGTACAGGCTCATTACGACCTGTCCGACGACTTTTTCGCCCTTTTCCTGGATTCGACCAGGACCTACAGCTGCGCGTACTTCGAACGCGATGACATGACGCTCGAAGAAGCCCAGCTCGCCAAGATCGACCTCTCGTTGGGCAAGCTCGGGTTAGAGCCCGGGATGACCTTGCTCGACGTGGGATGCGGCTGGGGCGGGACAATGATGCGGGCACTGGAGCGCTACGACGTCAACGTCATCGGGCTGACCTTGAGCCGCAACCAGGCCGACCACGTACAACAGCGCTTCGACAATTCCGACAGTCCGCGCACCAAGCGGGTGCTGCTCGCGGGCTGGGAAGAGTTCGACGAGCCGGTGGACCGGATCGTGTCGATCGGGGCGTTCGAGCATTTCGGACCCGACCGCTATGACGACTTCTTCAGCCTCACCCACCGCATCCTGCCGGACGACGGCGTCATGCTGCTCCACACCATCACCGCGATGAATCCCCGCTATGCGGCGGAGCGGGGCATCCCGCTCACCTTCGAGTTGGCGAAGTTCATCAAGTTCATCCTGACCGAGATCTTCCCGGGCGGGCGATTGCCTTCGGTCGAGATGGTCGAAGAGCATGCGGACCGGGCGTCGTTCACCCTGACCCGGCGCCAACCGCTGCAGCTGCATTACGCGCGCACCCTCGATCTGTGGGCGGCGAATCTGGAGGCTCAGCACGACGAGGCGGTCCGGATCCAGTCCCAAGAGGTCTACGACCGCTACATGCGCTATCTCACCGGCTGCGCAAACCTCTTCCGGGTCGGCTACATCGACGTCAACCAGTTCACGTTGCAGAAGTGAGCGTGTCGCCGCAACCTTCGCCAACACAGCACGGTGCGGCGATTTTCGGCAGGAATCGCCGGCCAGCGCGCCGCCCTTGACGTTTGCCGGCAAAACTCTTTGACAGCTGTCACGTCCTGCTGAGAGTCACCTGTTGTAGGCTGACGACTCGGCGGGGAGAACTCTAACGCTTGGAGCAATTCGAATATGTCGAAGTTGACACCCAAATATGAAGAACTGCAGTCGATCTACGACATTTCAAACGAATTCTACGAACTGTTCCTGGGTCCCACAATGGGCTACACGTGCGGCTATTACGAACGTGAGGACATGACGGGCGCCGAGGCGCAGATCGCCAAGTTCGACCTCGCCCTGGGCAAGCTCGGCCTGGAACCCGGCATGACCCTGCTGGACATCGGTTGCGGCTGGGGCGCCTGCATGGCCCGGGCGATCGAGAAGTACGACGTCAACGTCATCGGTCTGACCCTGAGCGGCGAGCAGCGGGAATACGCCATCGAAAAGCTTTCCCAGGTCCCCACCCAGCGCAATGTCGAGGTCCGGCTGCAGGGCTGGGAAGAATTCGACGACAAAGTCGACCGCATCGTGTCGATCGGCGCCTTCGAGCATTTCGGATTCGAGCGGTATCCGGCGTTTTTCGAGACCGCCTACAACGCGCTGCCCGACGACGGCATAATGTTGCTGCACAACATCACCGGATTCGACCTCCGTCAGGGGCAGAAGCTCGGCCTGCACATGACGTTCGAGGACGCCCGGTTCGCCCGGTTCATCATGACCGAGATCTTCCCCGGCGGCCGGCTGCCCTCGGTGGAGATGGAGCAGGAGAAGGCGATCGAGGCCGGGTTCAAGGTCACCCGGGTCCAGGAGATCGGCCCGCATTACGTCCGCACGCTCAAGTACTGGGCAGACGCGCTGGCGGCGCACAAGGACGAGGCCATCGCGATCCAGAGCCAAGAAATCTACGACCGCTACGACAAGTACCTCAACGGCTGCCAGAAGTACTTCGCCTCCGGCCACATCAGCGTGCATCAGTTCACGCTGCAGAAGTAGTCGGCAAAACTTTTTCGGCGGGCTGTCGGATCTCGGCGGTGCCGTTCGTCGGTTGGGTAGAGAGTGGAACATACGGTTCTGCTCACTGCCCACCGGAGGACGACGATGCTGTACTTCGCTTTACTGATCAGCCCGGATGTAGAACTCGCACCTGAGCAGCGGGCCGAGGGCATGGCGGCGTTCCAGGCCTTCCACGCCCGGGCCCGTTCGGCGATACGGGCGGGTGATGCCCTGGACAAGGCCGCTGTGCCCACGCGTATCAGCGGCGGACCCGACAAGCCGGTGGTCACCGACGGCCCGTTCGCCGAAGGCGCCGAAGTGGCCTGTGGCTACTACGTCTTCGAGGCCGACAACCTCGACGAGGTGCTGACCCTGGCGCGCGATATCCCAGTCGCCCAGTTCGGTGCGGTCGAGATTTGGCCCATCGTGCACTGGCAGGCACCTGAGCAGCCGCTCGGAAACGATTGGCTGGCATTGCTGCTGGAACCGCCGGAGCTGGTGAACACCCCCGGCACCGATGAGTGGAACGAGCAGGCGGGCCGACACGTCGAACTTGCCGAAACCCTCGGCGACAAGACGCTGGCCGGTGCCCCGTTGCACCCGCCGTCGACGGCGACCACCGTCCGGGTGCGGGACGGCAAGGTGATGGTCACCGACGGCCCGTATGCCGAGGGCGCCGAAGTGGCCAATGGTTTCTACGTGTTGCGGGCCGCCGACCGCGACGAAGCCGTCAAGCTCGCGTCGATGATCCCGGCGTCTGCCATCGAGGTCCGCCGGTTGTCGGGGCTCGCCGGCCTGTAATCGCCTGATGATCCAACTGGACGGCATCTTTCGGCGCGAGTGGGGTCCGACGGTGGCGGTCATCGCTCGGTGGTCGGGCGATCTCACCGTGGCCGAGGATGCCGTCCAGGAGGCCTGCGCACAAGCCGTCCGGGTCTGGCCGGACCAAGGCGTCCCCACCAATCCCGGGGCGTGGTTGACCACCGTCGCGCGCAATCGGGCGCTGGACCGGTTGCGACGTGAATCGTCGCGCCCGGGACGAGAATTCGCGGCCGCTTACGAGCGCGTCGGGACATCGGAGGAGATCGAATTGCACCCGGTGCGCGACGACGAACTGCGGATGATGTTCACCTGCGCCCATCCGGCATTGGACCGCAGCTCGCAATTGGCGCTGACCCTGCGGCTGATCTCCGGGCTCACCGTCCCCGAGATCTCCCGTGCCCTGCTGCAGAGCGAAGCGGCGGTCGGGCAGCGAATCACCCGCGCCAAGAACAAGATTCGTCAAGCCAACATCCCGTTGCGGGTTCCACCACCCGAGCTTCTCGATGAGCGCACCCCACACGTCCTCGGCTGCGTCTATTCGGTGTTCACCGAGGGTTACTGGTCGACGGGTGGACCCTCGGCCATCCGCGACGACCTGTGTGATGAAGGGGTGCGGCTCGCCGGTGAGCTGTGCGATCTGATGCCCGACAACCGCGACGCGCACGCCCTCACCGCCCTTGTGCTGCTGCATGATTCGCGTCGCCGGACCCGGGTCGACGACACCGGCGCCTTGGTGCCGCTCGACGAGCAGAACCGGAGCCGTTGGGACCGCGGCCGCATCACCCGAGGTCTGGAACAGCTGCGGCTGGCAGAAGGTGCAGCGGGATCGTATCTTCCGCAAGCGGTGATCGTGGCGGTGCACGCGACGGCGCCGGCCTGGCAACACACCGACTGGGCCACCATCTGTCTGGCCTACGATCGTCTGCTCACCCTGGCCGACTCCCCGGTGGCTCGCGCAAATCGCGCTCTGGCCATCGGCTTTCGTGACGGGTTTGATGCCGGGCTGGCCGCGCTCGACGAGGTGGCCGATGATCCACGGCTGGCCCGGACGAACGCAGTGGCCTCGATCCGCGCCGATCTGCTGCGCCGAGCCGGGCGGTGCGGTGAGGCGCAGCGCTGGTATCGCATTGCACTGGATGGCGACAACGTGTCCGCGCCTGCTGCGGCATTCCTGCGGCGTCGCCTCGCGGAGTGCGTCGGCTGTTGATGTCCAACAGACACAAACCTGCCCCTTTTCAAGCGAAAAGGGGCAGGTTTGCGTCTGCTCGCGCAGAGAAAATTACGCCTCGGTGAAGTTCCGGGTCACCGCCGGGTCAACCGGGATACCCGGGCCGGTGGTGGTGGAGACGGTCACCTTCTTGAGGTAACGACCCTTCGACGACGACGGCTTGGCCCGCAGCACCTCGTCGAGCGCGGCGCCGTAGTTCTCCGCCAGCTTGGCATCGTCGAAGGACGCCTTGCCGATCACGAAGTGCAGGTTGGCCTGCTTGTCGACACGGAAGTTGATCTTGCCGCCCTTGATGTCGGCCACAGCCTTGGTGACATCGGGGGTGACGGTGCCGGTCTTGGGGTTCGGCATCAGACCGCGCGGGCCCAGCACGCGGGCGATCTTACCGACCTTGGCCATCTGATCCGGGGTGGCGATGGCGGCGTCGAAGTCCAGGAATCCGCCCTGGATCTTCTCGATCAGGTCGTCGCTGCCGACCACGTCGGCGCCGGCGGCCAGTGCCTGCTCGGCCTTCTCGCCGACGGCGAACACCGCGACGCGGGCGGTCTTACCGGTGCCGTGCGGCAGGTTGACGGTGCCGCGCACCATCTGGTCAGCCTTGCGCGGGTCCACACCGAGGCGGATGGCGACCTCGACCGTGGCGTCCTGCTTCTTGGAGGAGGTCTCCTTGGCCAGCTTCGCCGCCTCAAGAGGCGTGTAGAGCTTGGTCCGGTCGACCTTCTCCGCGGCTTCGCGGTATGCCTTGCTGTTCTTGCTCATTTGTGAAATCCAATCGTGTTCTTGGAGTCGTGGTGCGGGCCGATGCCAGCCCTCCCACTGGGGGTGCGGATATCCGACCTCTGTGGTCGGGTCGGTCCGCGTCGCTATTCGACGGTGATACCCATCGAGCGGGCGGTGCCGGCGATGATCTTCGACGCAGCGTCGATGTCGTTGGCGTTGAGATCGGCCTTCTTGGTCTCAGCGATCTCGCGCACCTGGTCCCAGGTCACCTTGGCGACCTTGGTCTTGTGCGGCTCGCCCGAACCCTTCTGCACACCGGCGGCCTTCAGCAGCAGCTTGGCGGCGGGCGGGGTCTTCAGTGCGAACGTGAAGCTGCGGTCCTCGTAGACGGTGATCTCCACGGGGATGACGTTTCCGCGCTGCGACTCGGTCGCGGCGTTGTACGCCTTGCAGAACTCCATGATGTTGACGCCGTGCTGGCCAAGTGCAGGACCGACCGGCGGGGCGGGGTTGGCCTGCCCGGCCTGGATCTGCAGCTTGATGAGCCCGGCGACCTTCTTCTTCGGGGCCATGCTTGTGGTGTTCCTTACTTGCTCATCCGTGGGCGCCGAAACGCCCGGTTACTAGCCGCTGTGGCGACTAAATCTTGGAGACCTGGTTGAAGGTCAGTTCGACGGGTGTCTCGCGACCGAAGATGGACACCAGCACCTTGAGCTTCTGCTGCTCGGCGTTGACCTCGCTGATCGAGGCGGGCAGCGTGGCGAACGGGCCGTCCATGACGGTGACGGACTCGCCGACCTCGAAGTCGACCAGGATCTCCGGCCGTTCGAGGGTGGCCTCGGTGCTGGCACCGGCCGCGGCGGCGGCAGCGCTGGACTTGGCGGGTTTCTTGGCGGCGCCCTGCGGCAGCAGGAACTTCACGACGTCGTCCAGCGACAGCGGCGACGGGCGTGAGGTGGCGCCGACGAAGCCCGTGACACCCGGGGTGTTGCGCACCGCGCCCCAGGACTCGTCGTTGAGTTCCATGCGCACCAGGATGTAGCCCGGCAGCACCTTGCGGTTGACCTGCTTGCGCTGGCCGTTCTTGATCTCGGTGACCTCTTCGGTGGGCACCTCGACCTGGAAGATGTAGTCGCCGACGTCCAGGTTCTGCACGCGGGTCTCGAGGTTGGCCTTCACCTTGTTCTCGTAACCGGCGTACGAGTGGATGACGTACCAGTCACCGGGCTTGAGCCGCAGTTCCTTCTTGAGTGCGACGGCCGGGTCTTCGTCTTCGTCGGCGGCAGGCGCCTCGTCGGCGGCTTCTTCGGCCTCGCCGGCATCTTCGGCCTCGTCGACCGGGGCCTCGTCGGCGGCAGGCGCCTCATCGGCCGTATCGGCGGCTGCGGCGTCCTGGTCTTCGGTCAGATCGTCGGTCTGCGACTCGACGCCGTCGACGTCAACGATCTCGTCGGCGAACGTCTCGTCGCCGTCGAACGTGGTCACGTTGTCAGTCCTCTCTCAATTCCAGATCAGGTGCCGAACACCAGCGACACCAGCTTCGCCAGGCCGAAGTCGGCGCCGGCGATCAGTGCCACCATGAACGCCAGGAAAACCAGCACCACCGTGGTGTAGCTGACCATCTGCTTGCGGTTGGGCCAGATCACCTTGCGGAGCTCGGCCACGACCTGTCGCAGGTAGGTGACGACGAACATGATCGGGTTACGCGACGGCCCGGTCTTCTTCTTGGCCTTCGCGGTCTTCTTGGCTTTGCCGGAGTCGGTCTTGGCCTCGCTCGACGCTGTGTCGTCCTCGGCGGCCTCGTCGCTGTCGCTCTCAGCGACCGCACCGCGTCGGCTCCGCTTGCCGGTCGGGCGCAGCGGCCGGGTCACCACCGCGGTCTGACCATGGCTGGTGCCGGTTGTCCCGGTGTCGGTGCCCTCGGTTCCAGTGTCGTCTGCGGAGCCGGCACCTTCGCGCTCGTCGCTCACCGCATACTCCGTTCATTTCCTAGCGGACTGTTTGTTGCGGTCACCTTCCAGTGTCCACACGTTGTCGAGTATTCAGTTTGAGCAGGGGCGACAGGACTTGAACCTGCAACCTGCGGTTTTGGAGACCGCTGCTCTGCCAGTTGAGCTACGCCCCTCTGTCGGTGACATGCTGGCGCTGTCGTCACCGCACTGCGCCGAGGCTCACACAATTCGCGCGCGGCCCGTTCACGGTCAAGCCGACGGACAGCGCGCTGAAATGGGAAAAACCCCGAGTGCCGAGTGTACCCCGGCGTGGGTGTCATCTACTAATCGCACGCGCTGACGACACCCCGTCCACGATCACTCGCCGGCGGCCTTGCGCACCACCTTGCCGGTCTCCGGATCCCACTTGACCTGGATGGAATCGTCGCCTTCATGACCCATCATCGTGGTGAAGGCCTCGAGGACCACATCCCCGTCGTCGTTGGTGCAGACGTTGTGGGTGACCACGATGTCGGCGCCGAACCGCTCGTCGACGGACTGGATCGTCATGACCGCGTGCAGCTGATCGCCGGCCTTGAGCGGCTTGCGATACAGGAACTTCTGATCCACCTGGACGATCTGCATGGTTTCCATGCCGACGTCGACATTCTGGAAGAAGTGCTCCTGCACCAGTAGCGCCAAGGTGGAGGCGAAGGTCAGTGGGGCGACCAGGGCATCGTGGCCGAGCTCGGCGGCGGCCGCCTCGTCGTGGCTGGCCGGGTCCATGGCCTTGACGGCCTTGGCGTACTGACGGATCTGCTCGCGGCCGATCAGGAAGGGGTGCGGATATTTCCAGACCATTCCCCGGATGTCGGTCTTGAGTGCCATGCCCGCAGACCTCCCTAAGCCAGTTTGGCAGTTGCGACAGCGCGGCCGAAGATCTTCTTTCCTCCGGCGGTGGCCGAGATGGCGATGGTCACCAGCTTGTCGTCCGGGTCGACGGACTTGACTCGGCCGTTGAACACGATCTCGGCCCCGACGCCGTCGTTGGGTACCGGCACGACGGCGGTGAACCGGACGTTGTACTCGGTGACCGCGGCCGGATCGCCCACCCACGAGGTGACGTAGCCGCCGCCGAGGCCCATGGTGAGCATGCCGTGGGCGATGGCGGTGTCGAGACCGACCTGCTTGGCGATCTCGTCGTCCCAGTGGATCGGGTTCAGGTCGCCGGACACGCCGGCGTAGTTGACCAGGTCGCCGCGGGTCAGAGGAATGACCTTCTCCGGAAGCGTGTCACCGACCTTGACCGAGCTGAATTCACGCAGAGCCATCAGAAAAACCCTCTTCTCCGTCACCCGAGCGACCCGCCAGGGTCGTGTAGGACTCCTGGACCAAATCACCGTTGTCGTTGGTGATGATGTTCTTCGTCACGATGATGTCGGTGCCGTGCGCCTTGCGAACGGAGTGCACGGACACGTCGCAGTACAGTTTGTCGCCGGCCTTGATCGGCTTGACGAACTTCAGTTCCTGGTCGACCTGGACGATCTGGGCGTCCTGGATGGCGATGTTCGCGTGCTCGAAGAACGCCGACTGCGCCTGGTATCCGAAAATGCAGATGAAAGTCAGCGGCGCGGGGAGCCGGTCGTGTCCGATCTCGGCTGCAGCGGCCTCGTCGTGAAAGAAATCATCGTCGTTCTTGACTGCGATGGCATGTTCGCGAATCTTCTCGCGACCGACCTCGTAGTGCTCGGGATACCGGTACTGCATCCCGACGATGTTCGTCGACAGACCCACGAGCCCAGGGCTACCGCGACTCTTTGTGCGGCTGGTGAGTACCGCAGTTGGGGCAGAACTTCTTGATCTCGAGCCGGTCGGGATCGTTGCGGCGATTCTTCTTGGTGATGTAGTTGCGGTGCTTGCACACCTCGCACGCCAAAGTGATCTTCGGCCGTACGTCGGTACTCGACGCCACGTCAGTTCTCCCTGCTCAAAATCACGCTCTGCTTTTGATGTTCCTGTAGCGGTGGGGAGGCTCGATCTCCCGACCTCACGATTATGAGTCGTGCGCTCTAACCAGCTGAGCTACACCGCCCCGATCGACGCGGGCGGGGCTCCGCCCCGGGCGTCCACCGAGCCCCCTAACGGAATCGAACCGTTGACCTTTTCCTTACCATGGAAACGCTCTGCCGACTGAGCTAAGGGGGCCTGTTGCGCGTCCGTACCCGCGCAGCCTTAAAGAGGGTACAGCCTCCCCGGCGGCCGCACCAAACCGCAGGTCAGCACGGCCGTCGGGGAGTTATTTCGCCTGGTCGCTAGTCCAGCAGCCAATCGTTGGGGGCGAACAGCTCGCAGTGCATCCGCTCGGCGACGACGCCGCGGCCGGCCAGCTGGGTGCGGACCGCCTCGACGAAACCGGGTCCACCGCACAGGTAGTACGCCGCGTCGGCGGGCAGCTCGATGCCGTCGAGCTTGAGCAGCCCGGCGTGGACGCCGGGGGCGCCGCCGGTGACGCCGTCCTCGTACCAGAGGTCGAGGTTGGCGTTGGGCAGCGCGTCGATCAACTCGTGCTGACGTTCCCGCAGCGGGTGGGCGGTGTCGCTGCGGTCGGCATGCAGCACCCGCACGTGGGTGTCGGGCGCCTCGGCGGCCACGAACTCCAGGATGCCGACCATCGGGGTGATCCCGATCCCGGCCGACACCAGCACCAGCGGCCCGTCGGGCAGTCCTCCGGTGTAGAGGTCACCGAACGGCAGGGTGACATCGAGAAGGTCGCCGACGCACACGTTGGCCCGGATCCAGCTCGACACCTCGCCGGCGGGCTGGGTCTCGACGGCGTCGACCGGCTTGACCGCGAACGTCAGGTCCGTCGATCCGGCCACGTTGACCAGGCTGTACTGGCGCAGCTGGCGGGCCCCGTCGGGCAAGGTCACCCCGACCGACACATATTGTCCGGCCACGAAATCGACGGGCTTCTCCGAGCGGACGGTGACCAGCACCGCGCCGGAGGGGTCGTCGACCCGGGAGACGACACGCAGCCGGCGGTAGACGTCGCCGGGCTCGACACCGGCCGCGGCGTACAGATCGCGTTCCAGGCCGATCAGGGTGTCGGCCATGATCCAGTACACGCGGTCCCAGGCCTCGGCCACCTCGGGGGTGACGGTGTCGGCGCCGAGCACTTCCACGATCGCGGCGAACAGGTTGTCGTGCACGATCGGGTACTGGTCGGCGGTGATGCCCAGCGACGCGTGCTTGTGACCGATGCGTGACAGCAGGGCTGACGGATGCGGCAGGTCGGGGTTGACCAGGTGGGTGGCGAACGTGGCGATCGAGGCGGCCAGTGCGCGCTGCTGGGCTCCCTGGGCCTGGTTACCGCGGTTGAACAGGTTGCGCAGCAACTCGGGGTGGTTGGCGAACAGCCTGCGGTAGAAGTCCGAGGTGATCTCGTCGATGTGCGCGCCAATGAGGGGCAGTGTGGCAGAGACGATTTCGGCGTGCTTGGGCTCGAGTTCGTCGCGTACCGCAGACGGCTCAGGGCTGGTGACGGTCATCGGAGATTCCCTTCGGTTGTGAGTTGTAAAACAATCGGTAGGCGGGTGTCCGCCGTGAGATCGGTGACGGTGTAGCGATCGAGTTCGCGATAGAACGCCTCCTTCGCGTCGGCCAGCACCCGGCGAAGCCGGCAGGCCGCGATCAGCGGGCAAGGGGAATCCCCTCCGCAGTTGATGACCTCCTGGTCGCCTTCGAGCTCACGTATCAGCCGGCCGATCGAGGCGTTGCGTCCGGCGTCGGTGAGTACCAGTCCCCCGACCCGGCCCCGCCGGGCGTGCACCATGCCGAGCTCGGAGAGCTTGGCCACGGCCTTGGCGACGTGGTGTTCGGAGGCGTCGGCGCCCGCGGCGATGGTCCGGGTGGTGATGCGCCGGTCCTGTGTCTCACCGGCGGACAGCAGCATCATGGCGCGCAGTCCGAGGTCGGTGAACCGGGTGAGGTGCATGGCTCTGACGCTAGTAATTCCGCATTTTTGAGGCGAGTTTTTTCCGTGTGGGCTTAAACACGCGATGACGTGCGCTTTTTGGACCTGCACGGATGCTGGGAGCCGGCACAGTCGACGGTCCGCGGCGCCGCTGTCGGGCCGCCAAATACGCTTGGCCCATGTCCGAGCCCAAGGTTGACGATCGCTTGTATTTCCGCCAGTTGTTGGCCGGCCGCGACTACGCGACCGATGACGTGATCGCCCAGCAGATGCGCAACTTCTCCTACCTGATCGGCGACCGCGAGACCGGTGATGCCGTCGTGGTCGATCCGGCGTACGCGGCCAATGATCTGGTCGACCTCCTCGAAGCCGACGACATGCGGCTGTCAGGCGTGCTGGTCACCCATCACCACCCGGACCATGTCGGCGGCACGATGATGGGCTTCACCCTGGCCGGCCTGGCCGAGCTGCTGGAACGGCAGAGTGTGCCGGTGCATGTGAACAGCCACGAGGCCGAGTGGGTGTCGCGCGTCACCGGGATCGCGCCCAGCGAGCTGACCGCGCACACACACGGCGACAAGGTCGCGGTCGGCTCGGTGGACATCGAGCTGCTGCACACCCCCGGACACACCCCGGGTAGCCAGTGCTTTCTGCTCGACGGTCGCCTGGTCGCCGGGGACACGTTGTTCCTCGATGGATGCGGGCGCACCGACTTTCCTGGCGGCAACGTCGACGACATGTTCCGCAGCCTGCAGGCGCTGGCCGCACTGCCCGGCGATCCGACCGTCTTCCCCGGGCACTGGTACTCGGCCGAGCCGAGCGCTCCGCTCGACGAGATCAAACGCAGCAACTACGTGTATCGGGCGTCGAACCTCGACCAGTGGCGCATGTTGATGGGCGGATGATGAATCGTTCCAGATCGCGAATGTGCGGAATCCGCTGAATCGACGGATCCTCCACGGGGCAATTCCACGTTGCGGCGCATCGACTGCCACGGATTTCGTTGCCCAGACTTTTGCGTTGGAAAGAATCCGCACCCGCGGGCGATTCGAGTAGTCCAATACTCAGGACATCGGCGCGCGGGCACGGCAAAGTGTGAGTCAGCACTATTTGACAGTTTTGCCGGGGGTCGCCGTGAAGAACATCGTGCTGTGCTTCGACCACACAGATGAACATCCCGGGCTCCGTGACGCGTCGAATACCGAGATGCTGTTTCGGTTGCTGGACGGCACCGAACAGCTCACTTGGTATCACAGCGGCACGGCGATGCGCCCCGGCAGACGCCTGACCCCGGCCTATCGCGGCGACTCGGTGAGCGCGGCGCGAGCCGCCATCGTCGAGGCCTACCGGTTCCTCGGGGATGCATGGGATCCCGGGGATCGCATCTACGTCTTCGGCGGGGGCGACGGTGGACACCGCGCCGGGGAGCTGGCCACACTGCTCGGCACGGTCGGCCTGCTGCCCGCGCACTCCGATGACGTGCTGGACTACGCGTTGGCCACCTACGTGCTGCCACGCACGGCCCGCACCCCGCAGGACTGGCGCCAGATCAAGGTGTTGGCGGCACAGCTGTTCGGCGATCGCGATCCGGCCGTGCCGGTGCGGTTCGTCGGCCTGTGGAACGCCACCGCAACTCCGGGCACGAAACAACACATGGGTCCGTTGCCCACCGTGGAAACCGGGCGGCATGCGGTCGGGGTGGACGGCGGACGCCGGACGATCCGGTACTGCGAAAGCCTCGACGAGGTGTGGTTCCGGGGCACGCGAGGCGACGTGACCGGCGGCAACGACGCCTGCTGGCCGCTGGCCGACATCGCGCTGGACTGGGTGCTCGACGGCGCGATCGCCGCGGGTCTACAGGTCCTCGAGCGCGGTGCGTGCCCCACTGATCTCGACGCCCTGGCCGGTACCGCGCCGGTGATCGGCCGGTGCCGCCCACCGCTGGACGCCAAGGTGCACGCCAGCGTCGAGGTGTACCTGCGGTCCCACCCGCACTACTGGCGGCGGCTGCCCGCGCGCATCGAATGGGCCGACGTCGAGTGGCTGGCCCGCGGTGAGCGGCTGGTGCACACCCCGGTCACCGCGACCGTTGCCCGTGACGTCCTCACCGCCGTCGCGTCCTGATTTCGACCCGAGTTTGCTGGGCCGGACCGCTGCCCACGCCGAAAGTCCGTGATATACCCACTTGGTGGGGATCATCGATGCGGTCACGGAGCGGGGGCGTGAGTTGGCCAGTTTCGAACCGGGTGCGTGGACGGCGCTCGCGGCGTGGGTGGCGATCGTCGTCGTCGTCATCGCGCTCATCTATGCATGGCGGCAGTATCTGAAAGCCAAGGAGCGGCGGGCCGAGCTGACACAGCCGAATGTGGCGATGTTCATGGAGCCCAGCAGTGCCGACTGGCATCTGGTGGAGCTGGTGGTCCGCAATTACGGACAACGCCCGGCCTACGGCCTGCGGTTCGAGTTCGCGAATCCGCCGACGGTCGGCAAGTACGAAAGTTCCTACGACGACAACTATGTCGACATCGTGCCGCTGAACCTGCCCGCCGAGATCCCGTATCTGGCGCCGTCGCAGGAGTGGCGCATCGTGTGGGATTCGGCGTTGGACCGCAAGGAGCTGGGTGAGGCCATCGCGTCCCGGTTCGACGGAGCGATCACCTATTACGACGAGCCCGGCTCCCCCGGCAAACCCAGTGGCCGCAAGTTGCGCAACACCGCGGTGCTGGATTGGGCGACGCTGCCGCCGGTGGACCGTATGGAGTTGTTGACCACCCATGATCGGGCCCGTCGGGAAAAGCAGAAGCTGGAGTTGTTGCGCGGGGTGCTGACGTATTTCCAGTACGCGGCCAAGGAGTCCGACGAGCAGAAGCTGCGCTCGGAGATCAACCGCATCAACGCGATGGGTGCCGAGCTGCGGTCACGCTGGCGTGATCGGTACGAGGCCACCCATGACGACGATGACGACGACGATTACGACGATGACGATCCCGAGACCGATCTGATCAAACCGGCAACCTCCGGCAGCCGTCACCGGGCCTGAACCCACTCGCTACCATCGTGCGATGAGTCCCCTGGTGAGCTATGAGCTCGACGACGCCGTCGCCACGATCACGATGGACGATGGCAAAGTCAACGCACTGTCTCCGGCGATGCAGGCCGAGATCAGCGGCGCGCTGGATCAGGCAGCCCAGGCAGCCGCCGGCGGCGAGGTGAAAGCCGTTGTGCTGGCTGGTAATTCAAAGGTGTTCAGCGGCGGATTCGACCTGAGCGTGTTCTCGGCCGGTGACGCGGCCGCGACCCTGGGCATGCTCGCCGGCGGGTTCGAACTGGCGGTGCGGTGTCTGACCTTCCCGGTGCCGGTGGTCATGGCCGCGACCGGACATTGCATTGCGATGGGCTCGTTTCTGATGTTGTCCGGTGACCACCGGGTCGGCGCGTCGACGGCGCGGTGCCAGGCCAACGAGGTGAAGATCGGGATGACGCTGCCGATCGCCGCGATCGAGCTCATGCGGAT
Organism: Mycobacterium sp. GA-1841; assembly: GCF_001954135.1. Lineage (GTDB taxonomy): Bacteria > Actinomycetota > Actinomycetes > Mycobacteriales > Mycobacteriaceae > Mycobacterium. The sequence goes on from NZ_MBEQ01000024.1 coordinate 232,228, forward strand.
GCGGTTGACGCCGGCGGCTTTTCACCGTGGCATCTCGATGGCCGCGACGTTCAGCGGTGACGCGGCGATCGCGGGTGGTTGGCTCGACGAGACCGTCGAGGCCGACGCGGTGTTGTCCCGCGCCCAGGAGGTGGCTGCCGAGGCCGCGGCGACGTTGAATGCCGGTGCACATGTGGCCAGCAAGCTCAAGGCCCGCGCCGGTGCATTGACCGCGATCCGGGCCGGGATCGACGGGCTGGCGACGGAATTCGCGGGCTAGGCGCTCTCGGGCTTTTTCCCCACTTCCGTCACATCTCTGCGGACTCTGCTCGCGTGTGAAGCGCTGTGGCGATTTTTCGTCCGTTTTTCCGCCGCAGCGCTACACACGCGGGGCCCAGGCTTTGGCGATCCGACCGAGCACGTTGGCCGCGCCGTCCCGGCGAGTGACCCGAATGACGATCCAACCCATCTCGATCATCTCGTCGATCCGGGCGATGTCCTTGCGAAGGGTTTCCGGATCGGTGTGATGGCTACCTTCGTATTCGAGCGCGATCTTCGACTCCGGCCAGGCAAGATCGACCTCGCCGATCACGGCGCCGTATTCGTTGCAGACGGGATACTGCGTTTGTGGCCGTGGATAACCGGCGCGAACAACCAAGAGCCGCAACCAGGTTTCCTGCGGCGACTCCGCTCCTGGGTCCACCAACGCGATCGTGGCGCGGGCGCGCTTGATGCCCTTGCGGCCCGAATGGCGTTCCGCCGCCCGCTCGATGTCAGCCACCTTCAGGCGAGTGGCCCGCGCCAACGCGTCGATTGCCGCGACGGCCGTATCCTCCGGAAACTTGCAGGCCAGATCGACCGCGGTGCGGGCAGGTGTGGTGAGGCGGATATCGCCGACCCGGCAGATCTCGCCGTCCTCGATCGCGTCGGCCCACGTGACGATCCCGCGGGCCGGCCGTCGATTGTTGGTGTCGATGACATAGGCGGGCAGGCTCGCGTCGATCCACCGCGCTCCGTGGAATGCCGACGCGGAGAAGCCGGCCAGGACACCGTGCCCGCGGCATCGCAACCAGCACGCCTTGGCCCGCATGAGCGCAGTCGGCCTGGCGCCCTTGGCAACGTAGATGTCGCGATGAACGGCGACGAACCGGGTCCGCAGTTCGTGCCGCGTCAGTACACCTGAGGCCAGCGCTTGGCTTCCGACGAATGGATTCCCCATGGGCGGAGTCTGCCGAGCCCTACCGACAGCTTCACACGCGAATGTTTGATCAATATATGTATGTGCTATGCATATATAGTGCCTCGCTACAACGACCTCGATGAACTGCTGGTGCGGGTCCACCTCCTCCGGCAACGGCCGGGGTGGCGCCGCCGGCTGATCGACGCGTCGGGAAGCGTTCCGTCATTGTCGACGCTGCGGGTGCTCCGTGCGGTGGAGCAACGGCAGAAGGTCGGGCTGAGCGCATCGGTTGGCGAGGTTGCCGAGTACATGGCCGTCGAGCACTCGACCGCGAGCCGCACCGTCACGAACGTGGTGAATGCCGGTCTGCTCACCAAATCCCTGGCTCCTGACGATCAACGCCGGTGCGTGCTGACGCTCACCGACCAGGGCCGTAAAGCGCTGGCCGAGGTCACCGAACGACGACAACAGATGGTCGCCGAGACGGTGGCCGACTGGCCCGATGCCGAGGTGGACCGGCTCGTCGACCTGTTGCAGCAACTGGTCACCGATTTCGAGCGGGGTGTGTGTTCGTGACGGCCCAGACCACGGTCCGCCCGCAACCACGCGGAGCCCTGCGGCTGATGTTCGACCCGGTCTTCGGCGCGTTGTTCTGGGGCAAGATGTTCTCGGTCGTCGCGGTCTGGACGCACGGCATCGTGGCGGCCATCGTGATCTTCGACGCCACGGGCTCGGCGGTGATGGTCGGACTGGTCGGTGTCGCGCAGTTCCTCCCCCAGCTCATCCTCAGCCCGACCAGCGGCAAGTGGGCCGACATCGGTGACCCGGCCCGTCAGATCCTGTGGGGTCGGGTGCTGTGCATCATCGGGTCGGGTTCCACTGCCGTCTGGCTGGCCGCGGCGCCGGATCTGCAGGGCACGGCCGCCGCCGTGCCGGTGCTCGTCGGCTCGACCCTCGTCGGCTTCGGTTTCGTCATCGGCGGCCCGGCCATGCAGTCGGTCGTGCCGAGCCTGATACGCGACGGCGAATTGCCGACGGCCATGGCACTCAACAGCATTCCGATGACCATCGGCCGCATCCTGGGCCCGGCCATCGGCGCGTTCCTGGCCGCCCGCCTGGGTGCGGCACCGGGCTTCGCGATCAGCGCGGGCCTGCACGTCATCTTCGCGATCTTCCTGCTGCTGGTCACCTTCCCGGTCCGGCCGGACCGCAGCCCGCACGGCGATTACCGGGTCCGCGCGGCCCTGGCCCATGTGTGGCGCGACCGTCCGCTGTTGCTCGCGCTGCTGGCGGTGGCGACTGTCGGGTTCGCCTCCGATCCGTCGATCACGCTCACCCCGTCGATGGCCGAAGACCTCGGCGGCGGCCCCCACCTGGTCGGCGCCCTCTCGGCCGCGTTCGGCATCGGCGCTGCCCTCGGCATGGTGGTGCTGGCCGCGATGCGCGGAAGGTTGCCCGCCGCTCGAGTGTCGGCGATCGGGCTGTGGCTGCTGGTCGCGGGCTGCGCGCTGTTGGCGCTGGGCACCGTCACCGTGCTGGCGTTGGGCGGGTTCGCGATTGCGGGGCTCGGGTTTGGCTGGGCGATGACGGGTTTGAGCACAGTGGTTCAGGAGCGGGCCCCCGAACAGCTGCGGGGCCGGATCATGGCGCTGTGGCTGGTCGGGTTCCTCGGATCACGGCCGTTTGCCGCGGCTCTGCTCGGCGGTGCGGCCGACCTGTTCAACGTGCGAGTCGCGTTCGTCATCGCCGGTGCGATCACCCTCGCGGTCGCGCTGACCGCCCGACCGGGCGCGCTGTCGGGGCCAAACACCGCGCCGCGCTAACCCGGTCTCCTATCGTGTCTGTCGATGGCATTTCACCTGCACCGGGCCGAGCGCACCGATCTGCTCGCCGACGGGCTGGCAGATCTGCTGAGCCGATCCCCGGCTGACCCGTTCGCCCAGGAGTTGGTGCTGGTTCCCGCCAAGGGGGTGGAGCGCTGGCTGAGTCAGCGGCTGAGCAACCGGCTGGGCGTATGCGCGGCGGTCGAGTTCCGCAACCCGCGGTCGCTGATCGCCGAGCTGACCGGCACCGACGAGGGCGATCCGTGGTCGGCCGACGCCATGGCCTGGCCGCTGCTCGCGGTGATCGACGAGAACCTCGACCAGCCGTGGCTACAGGCGGTCGCCACACATCTGGGCCACTTCGAGATCGGTGACGAGCATGAGCTTCGCCAGGGCCGACGCTATGCAGTGGCCCGACGGTTGGCGGGCTTGTTCGCCTCCTATGCGCGGCAACGTCCGCAACTGCTGGCCGAATGGGAGGGTCTGCCCGAGGACCTGGCCTGGCAGGCCCCGCTGTGGCGGGCGCTGCTGGAGCGGGTCGACGCCGTACCCCCGCACGAACGGCATGCGAAAGCCCTTGCCCGCCTGAGGGACTCACCCAGCGAGCTACCCGAGCGGCTGTCTCTGTTCGGGCACACCCGCCTGCCGGTCACCGAGATCGAACTGCTCACCGCGCTGGCCACCCACCACGATCTGCATCTGTGGCTGCCGCATCCCAGCGACGTGCTGTGGCAGTCCCTGACCCCGCACACCGGTGCGATCCCCCGCCGCCAGGACACCAGCCACCGCGACGTGCAGCATCCGCTGTTGGCCACGCTCGGCCGCGACCTGCGCGAACTCCAGCGGGCCCTGCCGGTTCCGGACAGCGACGAATACCTCAGCACCCCAAGCTATCCCGACACCCTGCTGGGCTGGTTGCAGTCGGATATCGCCGCCAACGCGGTCCGGCCGGCCGGACGCGTCCATCGGCGGGAGGATCGCTCGGTGCAGGTGCACAGCTGCCACGGCCCGGCGCGGCAGATCGAGGTGCTGCGCGAGGTGCTGCTGGGCCTGCTTGCCGACGATCCGACGCTTGAGCCCCGCGACATCCTGGTGATGTGCCCCGACATCGAGACATATGCCCCGTTGATCACGGCCGGCTTCGGGTTGGGCGATGTGATCAGAGGTGCGCACCCGGCGCACAAGCTGCGGGTGCGGCTGGCCGATCGGGCGCTGGTGCAGACCAATCCGCTGCTGTCGGTGGCCGCGTCGGTACTCACCCTGGCCGGCGGACGGGCCACCGCGAGTGAGGTGCTGAACCTGGCCGAGTCCGCACCGGTGCGGGCCCGGTTCGGGTTCACCGACGACGATCTGGAGGCCGTCACCGCGTGGGTGCGGGAAGCCAACATCCGGTGGGGCTTCGACCCGGAACACCGCCGTCCGTACGGGGTCGAATTCCTGCACAACACCTGGCGTTTCGGTCTCGACCGGGTGTTGGCCGGGGTGGCGATGTCCGATGACTCGCACGCGTGGTTGGGCACCACGCTGCCGCTCGACGACGTGAGCAGCAACCGGGTCGAGCTGGCCGGCCGGTTCGCCGATTTCGTCGACAAACTCAGCCACACCGTCGATCAGCTCAGTGGGGTGCGCCCCTTGCACGAGTGGCTGGCGGCGCTGAGTACCGGGATCGACGCGTTGGCTTTTTCGGATGAGGAGTGGCCCGCAGCCCAGGTGCAGCGCGAGTTCGCCGAGATCGAAGCGGCCGCCGGTGCCGCGGCAACTCCCCTGCGGCTCAGTGATGTTCGCGCGCTGCTGGACCGGCACCTGGCCGGTCGGCCGACGCGAGCCAACTTCCGCACCGGCACGCTGACCGTGTGCACCATGGTGCCGATGCGTTCGGTGCCGCACCGCGTGGTGTGTCTGGTAGGTCTGGACGACGGGGTGTTCCCCCGGTTGGGCGCGGTCGACGGCGACGACGCGCTGGCCCGCGACCCACGCACCGGCGAGCGTGACATCCGTTCCGAGGACCGCCAGTTGCTGCTCGACGCCATCGGTGCGGCCACGCAGACCCTCGTCGTCACCTACACCGGTGCCAACGAGTACTCCGGACAGGCCCGTCCGCCTGCGGTGCCGCTGGCCGAGCTGATCGACACCCTGACAATCACCGCGGAACACCCGGTCGACGTGGTGACCACACATCCTTTGCAGCCCTTCGACATTCGCAACGTCACGCCGGGTGCCCTGTTGCCCGAGGGGCCGTTCACGTTCGATCCTTCCGCGCTCACCGCCGCGCAGGCCAGCGCCGGCCGTCGCGCCGACCGGCCGGCATTCTTCGACCAACCCCTGGCGCCGTTACCGGCGGACGACGTCGCGCTGGAGGATCTCGTCACGTTCTTCAAGGATCCGGTGAAGGGCTTCTTCCGGGCCCTCGACTACACCCTGCCGTGGGATGTCGACGGCGTCTCGGACGTGATGCCGGTGGACATCGACGCCTTGGAGGAGTGGACGGTCGGCGATCGGATGCTGAGCGACATCCTGCGGGGCATGACGCCGGCCGACGCGCAACACGCCGAGTGGCGCCGCGGCACACTGCCGCCGGGGCAGTTGGGCTGGCGACGGGCGATCGCCCTACGTGATCGATGTGCCTTGCTGGCCACCGAGGCGCTGCGCTTCCAGACCCAGGACCCGCACGCCCTTGACGTCGACATCGATCTGGGTGCCGGGCGCCGGCTGACCGGCACGGTCTCCCCGGTGTTCGATGACCGGCTGGTGTCGGTCACCTATTCCAAGCTCGACGGCAAACACCTGTTGCAGTCCTGGATCCCATTGTTGGCGTTGGCCGCCGGGTATCCGGACCGCGACTGGTCGGCAGTGTGTATCGGCCGGCCCCGCCGCGGCGACACCCCGCGGGTCACCGGGCTGGGCCCCCCGGACAACCCGGTCGAGCTGCTGGCCGATCTCGTGGCGATCTACGACGCCGGCCGCCGTGAACCGCTGCCGCTGCCCGTCAAGACCTCCTATGCGTGGGCGGCAGCCCGGCATGCCGGTGACGACCCGGAGCGCGAGGCCGGATTTCGCTGGCGTAGCGGCAGATTCCCCGGCGAAGATGAGGCGCCGGCGCACGTGCGGGCCTGGGGTCGCGGGGCGCCGCTGAGCCGGCTGGTCGGGTTGGGTGAGTATGCCGAGCGGTTGTGGCTGCCCCTCCTGCATGCCGAAAGGCAAGCCCAGTGAAGGTTTTCGATCTGCTCGGTGCACTGCCGCAGACCAACAGCACCACGGTGCTGGAGGCCAGTGCGGGTACGGGCAAGACCTTCGCGCTGGCCGGGCTGGTGACGCGGTTGGTGGCCGAGGGCGCGGCGACGCTGGACCAGATGCTGCTCATCACGTTCGGCCGGGCGGCCAGCCAGGAGCTGCGGGAGCGGGTGCGGGCCCAGATCGTCGCGGCGTTGGCGGCGTTGGCCGACCCGTCACGCGCCGACAACGATCTGTTGCAGCACCTGGTCGCCGAGGATCGGCAGGCCCGCAGTCAGCGGCTGCGTGATGCCTTGGCCGGTTTCGATGCCGCGACGATCGCCACCACGCATCAGTTCTGCCAGATCGTCCTGAAATCCCTTGGCGTGGCCGGGGACAGCGATTCGGGGGTGACGCTGGTCGAGAGTCTTGACGAGTTGGTCTGCGAGATCGTCGACGACCTGTATCTGGCTCACTTCGGCGCCCAGCGGGACACTCCGGAGCTGGGCTATGCCGAGGCGCTGCGGCTGGCCCGGGTGGTGGTGGCCACCCCGGCGACCGAGCTGCGGCCCGCGGATCCCGAACCGGATTCACCGGCGGCGATCCGGCTCGGGTTCGCCCGGGCGGTGTGTGCCGAGTTGGAGATCCGCAAGCGACGTCGGGGTGTGCTCGGTTATGACGATCTGCTGACCCGGCTGGCCGATGCGCTCGAACACGAAGGCTCGGCGGCCCGGGTCCGGATGGCGCAGCGCTGGCCGATCGTGATGGTCGACGAGTTCCAGGACACGGATCCGGTGCAGTGGCAGGTGATCGAGCGGGCGTTCTCCGGGCGGTCCACCCTGATTCTGATCGGTGATCCCAAGCAGGCGATCTATGCGTTCCGCGGCGGGGATATCGACACCTATCTGCGGGCTGCGGCCACCGCCGGGGACAAGCAGACCCTGGGCACCAACTGGCGCAGTGACAGTGCGCTCGTGGACCGGCTGCAGGCGGTGCTGCGCGGCGCCGAGCTCGGCGGCCCCGACATCGTGGTGCACGATGTGCAGGCGCATCACCAGGGTCACCGGCTGGTCGGGGCACCGCACAACGACCCGTTCCGGCTGCGCGTGGTGCCACGGAAACGCACTGGCACCAAGGTGATCCCGATCGCCGAGCTGCGCAACCACATCGGCAAGGACCTGGCCGCCGACATCGGTGCGCTGTTGGCCAGTGGGGCCACCTTCGCCGGCGAGAAACTGCAGGCCCGCGACATCGCGGTGATCGTCGAGACCCATAAGGACGCCCGAGCCTGTCACGCCGCGCTGCTCGAGGCCGGCATCCCGGCGGTCTACACCGGCGATTCGGACGTGTTCAACTCCGAGGCCGCCGAGGATTGGTTGTATCTGCTGGAGGCGTTCGATCAGCCGCACCGTCCCGGTCTGGTGCGGGCCGCGGCGGCCACGATGTTCTTCGGCGAGACGGCCGAAACCCTTGCCGCGGGCGGCGATGCACTCACCGATCGGGTCGCCGACACGCTGCGCACCTGGGCGGGGCACGCCCGGGAACGCGGCGTGGCGGCGATCTTCGAGGCCGCGCAACTGGCCGGCATGGGCAAGCGGGTGCTGTCCTGGCAGGGCGGTGAGCGGTTGATGACCGATCTGGCCCACATGACCCAGCTGCTCGGCGACACCGCGCACCGCGAGGGGTTCGGGTTGCCGGCGCTGCGCGACTGGCTGCGCACGCAGCGTTCCGAGGGCGGTGCGGCCGCCGAGCGCAACCGGCGTCTGGACAGTGACGCGGCCGCGGTGCAGATCATGACGGTGTGGGTGAGCAAGGGGCTGCAGTTCCCGATCGTCTATCTGCCGTTCGCGTTCAATCGCTATGTGCCCGAACCTGATCTGGTGCTGTTTCACGACGAGGGGGTGCGCTGCCTGCAGGTCGGCGGCCCGGATCCGGCAGTGACACGAGCCGGGCGTGCGGAGGCGGCCGCCGACGACAGCCGGCTGACGTATGTGGCGATGACGCGGGCCCAGTCGCAGGTGGTGGCGTGGTGGGCACCGTCGAACGACGAACCGAACGGCGGCCTGTCGCGGCTGCTGCGCGGTCGTGCCCCCGGCCAGGCCGCGGTGCCCGACCGGTGTGCACCGGCCAAGATCTCCGACGAGGACGCGCACGCACGGCTGCGGGCCTGGGAGGCCGTGGGCGGTCCGGTGCTGGAGGAATCGGTGATCGGCGCGATACCACCGATCCCCCGCCCGGAGATCCCAGATGATCTGGCGGCCCGCCATTTTCACCGGTCCATCGACACCGCGTGGCGCCGCACGTCGTACTCTGGTCTGCTGCGCGCGGCCGAGGAAGACGGAAACGCCGGGGTGTCCAGTGAACCCGAGGTGGCCGAACTCGACGACGAGTCGACCGACATCGCCGTCGTCGTCGCCCCCGCCCAGGGCACCGACGTGCCCTCCCCCATGGCGGCGCTGCCGACCGGCGCGGCGTTCGGCTCCCTCGTGCATGCCGTGCTGGAGACCGCTGATCCGCTGGCCGCCGATCTGGAAGCCGAGCTCCGGGCCGAGGTGGGACGGCATGCGGCGCGTTGGCCGGTCGAGGTCGGCACCGACGAGTTGGCCGCCGCGCTGCTTCCCATGCACGACACCCCGTTGGGACCGTTGGCGCCGGGGGTGACGTTGCGCCAGATCGGTCTGCCAGACCGGCTGTGCGAGTTGGATTTCGAGTTTCCGATGGCCGGCGGTGATTTGCGCGGAGGCGAGTTCGCGCGGCTGGCCGATGTGGGGGCGCTACTCGACGAGCACCTCCCGACGACGGATCCGATGGCCGTCTACGCCGAGCGGTTGTCGACCGGGCTTCTGAGTCGTCAGCCGTTACGTGGGTATCTGTCCGGGTCGGTGGATGTGGTGTTGCGGATCGGGCAACGCTTCGTGATCGTCGACTACAAGACCAACTGGCTCGGCACCGGTGACACGTCGCTCACCGCGGCCGACTACGGGCGCGAGCGCATGGTCGAGGCCATGTTGCATTCGGACTATCCGCTCCAGGCCTTGTTGTACAGCGTTGTGCTGCACCGGTTCCTGAGTTGGCGGCTGCCCGGGTACGACCCAGCGACGCATCTGGGCGGGGTGCTGTACCTGTTCGTCCGGGGCATGTGCGGGCCCGAGACACCCGTCGTCGACGGACACCCGGCCGGGGTGTTCAGCTGGGAGCCGCCGGCCGCGTTGGTCATCGCCATGTCGGAGCTGCTGGACAAGGGGGCGCGGTGATGTTGGAGGCGTTCGCCGAGATCCTCGAACCCGCCGATGTGCAGGTGGCCCAACGGTTGAGCGCCCTCGCCGAGGAAACGGACCCGCGCGTCGAGTTGGCGCTGGCGCTGGCGGTGCGGGCGCTGCGCGGCGGTTCGGTGTGTGTGGATCTGCGCGCGGTGGCCGCTCAGACGCAGCGGCCGGACCTACCCTGGCCGGCCGTCGAGGACTGGTTGGCGGCGGTGGCCGCCAGTCCGCTGCTGGGCACGCCCCCGGTGCTGCGGTTGTTCGGCGACCTGTTGTACCTCGACCGGTATTGGTTGGAGGAGCAGCAGGTGTGCGATGACGTGCTGGCCTTGATCGGTGCCAAACCCGGCGGCTCGGTTCCCGACGTGGCACGGCTGTTCCCGGACGGGTTCGAGGAGCAGCGGGCCGCGGCCAACGTGGCACTCTCGCAAGGGTTGACGGTGTTGACCGGTGGTCCGGGCACCGGCAAGACCACCACGGTGGCGCGGCTGTTGGCGTTGTTGGCCGAGCAGGCCGCGTTGGCCGGGCGCCCGACGTTGCGGATCGCGCTGGCCGCACCGACCGGCAAGGCCGCAGCCCGGCTGCAGGAAGCTGTGCAACTGGAGGTGGACCGGCTCGATGTGGTGGACCGGGAGCGCATCTCGGGTTTGCAGGCGACCACGTTGCACCGGTTGTTGGGGCCGCGGCCGGACACGTCGTCGCGGTTTCGGCATCACCGAGCGAATCGGTTGCCCCACGATGTGATCGTGGTCGACGAGACGTCGATGGTGTCGTTGACGATGATGGCCCGACTGCTCGAGGCGGTGCGGCCGCAGACCCGTCTGCTACTCGTGGGCGATCCCGATCAGCTGGCGTCGGTTGAGGCCGGAGCGGTGTTGGCCGATCTGGTCGACGGGCTGGGCTCGCGTGGAGTGGCGGCGCTGCGGACCTCGCACCGGTTCGGTGAGTCGATCGGTGCGCTGGCCTCGGCGATCCGGGCCGGGGACGCCGCCGCAGCGACGGCGGTGCTGGCGGCCGGCGGTGAGCATGTCGAGTGGGTGCAGACCGATCCGGTCGAGCGGTTGCGGGAAGTGCTTGTGCCGCATGCCCTGGCGTTACGTCAGGCGGCGGTCCTCGGTGATGCCCGGGTCGCGCTGGAGATTCTCGACGAGCACCGGCTGTTGTGTGCGCACCGGCACGGGCCCTACGGCGTCACGCAGTGGAACCGGCAGGTGCAGCGGTGGCTGGCCGAGGCGACCGGGGAGCCGACGTGGGCGCAGTGGTACGTGGGCCGGCCGATCCTGGTGACCGCCAACGACTATGGGCTCAAGCTCTACAACGGCGACACCGGGGTCACGGTGGCCACCCCGGACGGGCTGCGCGCCATCGTGGGTGGGACCGTCGGCGGGTCGGTGGGCGGCTCGGGGTCATTCGCCACCGGCCGGCTCACCGAGGTGGAGACCATGCACGCCATGACGATCCACAAGTCCCAGGGCAGTCAGGCCGACGAGGTCACCGTGCTGTTGCCGTCCGAGGACTCTCGGTTGCTGACGCGGGAGCTGTTCTACACCGCGGTAACCCGGGCCAAGACCCGGGTGCGCGTCGTGGGATCCGAAGCGGAAATCCGTGCGGCAATCGCCCGGCAGGCCGTTCGTGCGACCGGCCTGCGCAAGCGGCTGAAGCCTTAGACCGCCCGGCCGGCGAAGAAGGCGCCGGAGACGAGGCCGATGACGATCGCAAGCGTGGGCAAGCCCATGACGACGGCCGTCACCACGCCGGCGACCGCGCCGACGCCAAGCACCAGCAGAAGCACACCTACAACTGCACTCAACATTGCGCATCGCCCTTTCTATGACAGCGATCACAATGTACATCGTCCGTGGGCTGAATCACATACAGATGATGCACCGATCGGTTAACAATTCCCCCGCAGAATGCATAGCTGAGCTTGATATATGTCTCTATCAGCGCGCCAGAGCGAACCCGGTCAGCGCGCTATCCGGCGCCCGACACGTTCAGCGCCCAGATCACCACCGCGGTCAGCACCGCGAAGGCCAGCATCGAGATGGCGAAGGCCCGTCCCCACCGGCGCTTGGGGGCGACGAACGGCAATACAAACGTCCAGATGAGGCCCAGCGGCAAGTAGGCGACCATGCCGAACACGATCCCGTAGCCGTGTGGATCGTCCGCCGGGTCGCTCGAGAACGCCGAACTCAACACCATGAAGACGATGAACGCCCACAGCGCCGCGGCACCGCCACCGATCGCCCCGGCCACGCAGCGGATGACCACGACGGTCGCGTCGTAGCGGTTGGCGGGCGGCCGAACATAGGGAACGTACGGAACCTGCGCCTGCGGTCCGTACCGATCGACCCACTCGTGTGGGTACTCCTCGGGCGGCCTCTCCCCCACGGCAACCTCCCGGCTCGGCGTCCTCACCAGGATATGGGCGCATCAGACGGCGATCGCGACAGACCGTCCGGCCAACGGTTCATACACGGCGAATTGCATCAGGAAATCGAGGATCGGGCCTATCAATCCGTCCCACGGCGTCGCCTGCACCGAATCGGTTGAGGTGAACGGCAATACCACGGCGGTGGCCGTGCCGGATGGGGTCGGGATGTCGATGCGCTGTTGTGGTGCGCCGTAGACGCCGTCATGGGTGCCGTCGTACATGTCGTTGATCCACCCGGCAGAGATCGTCTTGACCGCGTCGATGTTCTGCGGCTGCGAGAAACCGGCGATCAGGTACTCGGCGAATTGCAGGATCGGGTTGGCGCCCTGCAATCCGTCGATATGACGTCCCCCGACCAGCATGACGCCGTTGAACTGTCCGGGCCGGGCCGCCTGCAGTTCGTCTCCGACGGTGCCGTCGAGATTCCACACGTAGCGCTCGGATGAAATAACCAGCACGGGACGGTAATCGGCGCCGTTCAGCTTGCCCAGCGCCTCGGTCATGTCCCCGTTGGTGTCCACGGCGTCCAGTAGCACCACCCCGGCCAGGTCGTCGACGGCGCCGTTGTCGACCATGCGGCCGGCAGCGCCCGTGACCAACATCCCGCCCAGAGAGTGGCCGACCAGAACGACTTTCGACGGCAGCGCCACGGGGTGCCCGGCCGCGGCACTGGCACTCGCGGTGAGTTCGCCACGATCGCCGGCAAACAGGTCGGCCACCGACTGCTGCATCGGTTCGCCGCCGATCCATTCGCCGCCTGTGTCGAAGAGGTTTGACGACAGGGAGGGGGCGACCACGATGCTGTTGGTCTCCTCGGCCAGGTAGGCCGCGGTGTAGCTGTACATCGGGCCCGTCGCCATGAATCCGTGCTGCAGGTAGATGACGCCGGTCGCCGAGTCCGGGTCTTCGGGGAAGTACCAGTCGGCGCGCACGTCGCGGTTGGTGCCTGGCATGGTCAATGTCGACGACCGCACCGTGACGGTGCTGCCCGGCGGGAGCACCGGCGGCCCCGAGAACACCTGCAGCGCCGCTCCGACGACGTTGAACACCAACGAGCCGACGATATTGACGATCGGCACTGAAGGCGCCGTCGCTGCGGCACTGGCGGTGGCGGCCGCCATCCGGGCAATCGGTCGCGGGGAAGGGGCCGTGGTATCGACCACCCGATCGGTGATGTCGGTGACGTCGGTGACCAGAGCGCGGCGTCGCGTGATGACGCGGTCGACGAGCGTGCTCGCCTCCGCGATCGGCGTGGCCTCGGCTGCGTCGGCAGTCTGGGGTGTCGCCTTCTCGATCGGACGCTCGGTCACGGCGGCCGCAGGTACGGAAACGTCGAGAGTGTCACGTCGCGGCGTGATCTTGGTGCGTGGGACTGACTGGCGGGCCGTGACTTTCGCCGTCCGGTCGGCGATGTCGTGGGCCAGTTCTCGCACGTGGACCGGTGGCGTCAGGACGTCCGTCACCGCCTCGGGCAGCAGCCGACGCGGGCGCTGACGCACCGGCGCACCATCGGCCTTGGCGGTCGCTGCCGTCGTCGAGGTGTCGGCGTCGCTCTTGGCGCGGTGCGGCTTCTCTTTGCGGGTGGCGACGCGGGCGGTCTTGTCACGTCGGTTCGAGGGTTTGTCGGAGTCGTTGGCGGACTGGCTCGTCGACTTGCCGGCGCCGGGCTCGGCATGAGCCATCGGGGTCGCGACGACCATCAGCCCCATCCAGAGCGCGATCACCAATACGCCCCACCCCGTCGTCAACACTGCAATTCGCCCCGGTTTGATCACGTCGGCACGCTAACCGGCATCGTCCACCCTCCGCAGGGAAATAGAACAAATTCGTTGGAATGTGTCATTAATGCGGTCGGCCAGACGCGTCCGGCATACTGAAACCCCAGCACGCCGCCGAAGCAGGACAGTCAATTGTCAGCACCAGAACCCCGCCGTCGTGGGCGGCCGGTGGGCGGCGGCAATACCGCCGAGCAGGCTCGCGAGATGCTGATGGACGCCGCCGAGCACATGTTCGTCACCCGCGGCTACCGGGCCTCGACCATGGAGGTCATCGCCCACGAGGCCGGCTATTCCCGCGCCGCGATCTACCGTCAATTCGCCAACCGCGACGAGCTCATCGCGGCCATGGTGCAGCGAACCACCCAGCGGCACATGTCCTCGATCATGCCGCGCCTACCCGAGGGCGCCGGGCCGATCGAGCTGTTGGTCGAGAGCCTGGTCATCGTCGCGACCGAGCTGGTCTCCGATCCGCTGCTCAACACGATGGCCGAGCAGACTCCCGACGGCACGATCGCGTCGTTGATCGCCAAGGACTCGGACCTGACCGAGCTGGTGACCGCCACCATCGAGTCCATCATCGCCGACGACGACACCCGGTTCCGGTCCGGCGTGCACCCGAACGATCTGGCTCAGTTCATCATCGCGACGTCGTTGAGCTTCCTGTTGAAGGCCGTGCCGGTCCGCAACGATGCAGCCGTTGCGCGGCGCTACATCGAGACGTTCGTCCTGCCGGCCATCGTGACGGAACCGCCGTCGCCGCGCCGGGTGTTCTGAGCGGCGCGCTCAGTCGAAATAGTGGCCATGGGCAAGGTCCTCGAGAAGCCCGACTTCGCTTGGTCGCCAACCGAACCGCTCCCGCGTCATCGCACTGGAGGTCGGCGCGTCGAGCGCGAACATGCCGCCGATCCACCCGAAGTGTTCGAAGGCCTGTTCCGCCGGGACTGTGTCCACCGGCAGGTTCAGATGGCGGCCGATCGCGGTCGCGATGTCGCGGCCCGCGATCCCCTCCTCGGCGACCGCATGCAGAACTGTCCCCGTGGGCGCCTGCTCCAAGGCGAGCCGGAACAGCGGGGCGGCGTCGAGACGATGTACGGCCGGCCAGCGGTTGGCGCCGTCACCGATGTAGGCCGAGACCCCTTTCTCGCGGGCGACCTCGATCAGCCGGGGCACGAAGCCGTGATCACCGTCGCCGTGGGTCGTCGGTGACAGTCGCACGATCGACGCCCGGACCCCCTGATCGGCAAAGGCCAGCACGGCCTGCTCCGAGTGTCGGGGCAGGCCGGATTGAGACGCGTCGTCCTCCGTCAGGACACGGCCGGGCTTGTGCCCGGCCACGCCGGAGGTGACCACCAGCGGGCGGTCCGAGCCGGCGAGGGTCTTGCCGAGAACCTCGATGGCACGACGGTCCAGCGCGCCGGCGTCCGCGAAGTTGTCGAAGTCGTGATGAAAGGCCAGGTGGATGACGCCGTCGCCCGCAGGCTGTCATGGTCGTTCAGGTCGCCGCGATGGACGTCGGCTCCGGCCGCACGAATTGCGGCGGCCGCGGCGTCGGAGCGAGCCAGGCCGACCACGTCGTGCCCGTGCGCGACGAGGTCACGAACCACGGCCGTGCCGATGAAACCTGACGCGCCGGTGACGAAAACCTTCATGAGAACCTCCTGAGGTCAGTGACTGTCGTCAAGACAACGCGATGACAGTCACTGACATTCCCTAGGATCACCATTCATGAGCCGCTGGGAGCCCAATGCGAGAGACCGCCTTCAGGAGGCGGCATTGCAGCTCTACCTCGAGCGCGGGTTCGACCAGACGACGGTCGCCGAAATCGCCGAGCGGGCCGGGCTGACCGAGCGCACCTACTTCCGTTACTTCGCCGACAAACGCGAGGCGCTGTTCGGCGGGCAGGCAATTCTCACCGAGATCCTGCGGACCGCCGTCGCCGACGCCCCGGCCGACATCCCGGCGCTCGATGTCATCGCCGCAGCGCTGGCCGCACTGGCCCCGGTGTTCGACGGGCGGCGCGACCATGCCCGGCGCCGGCAGTCCGTCATCGACGCCAACCCCGCGCTACAGGAACGCGAACTGATCAAGCTGGCCACGCTGTCCACCGAGCTGACCGAGGCGCTGGCTCATAAAGGCATCGCCGAGACGAGCGCACGTTTGGCCGCCGAAACCGGGATGGCGGTGTTCAAGGTCGCGTTCGGCCGCTGGGTGCACGACAACCACGACGGCGGTTTGGCGTCCATCGTCACGGCGACGATGGACGAGCTGAAAGCCTTCGAGTAGCGGATGGGTCAGTGCAGCGCGCTGCCCTTGACCCACTCCGCCCAGGGCACCGACCAGTCGCCGTTGTTGGTCGGCTTGAGCGGGTCGCCGCCGGTATTGCGGATCTCGACGATGTCGCCGGGCACCGAGAAGTTGTAGAACCATTCGGCGTTCTCACCATTGAGGTTGAGGCAGCCGTGGCTGGTGTTCTCCTTGCCCTGCGCCCACACCGTCGCGTTGAGCTGGTGCAGATAGATGCCGTCGATGCTGATGCGGGTGGCCCACGGGATCGTGGTCTTGTACCCGAGCCGCGAATTGACCGGCAAGCCGTAGGTCGAGGAGTCCATGACCACCGGATTGGCCTTGTCCATCACGGTGTAGATGCCGCGCGGAGTCCAGAAACTCATCGTGGTGCCGCCGATGGTCTCGGTGCCGCCCATGCCCATCGACGTCGGCATGGTGCGCACCAGCTTGCCGTTCTCGTAGACCCTGACCTGCTTGTCCTTGTCGTCGGCGACCGTGACGTGTGAGGCACCGACGGTGAACGACACCTTCTCGTCCTGCGCGCCGTAGAGGTCGTCGCCGAGCTTGGCGCCGTAGATGCCGGCGTCGACGGTCACCTTGGTGCCGGGCGCGTAGTAGCGCTCCGGACGCCAGTGCGCGGTCTGGTCGTCGATCCAGTTCCACGAGCCGGCGGCCTTGGGCTCGGTGGTCACCTTCATCCGGCGTTCGGCGGCGGCCTTGTCGGTGATCGGCTCGTCGAAGCGGGCCACAATCACCATGCCGACGCCGTAGGTGGCGCCATCCTGCAGCGGGGCATAGTTCGTGCCATTGAGGTAGACCCGGGCCTGGTAGCCGGGGGTGACGGTGCTGAAGCTCGTGGTCTTGTGGGTCGGCATGCCGCCGGGGCCGCGGCCGGTGATGGTCAGGGTGTAGGTGCGGCCGTAGCCCAGCGCCGTCGTCGGCTTCCAGGTCTTGGCATCAGGGGTGAGGACGCCGGGGATCTCCTTGCCGGAGTCGTTGACCATCTTGACGCTGACGACGGTGCCGGTGTCGGCGGTGACCATGATGCGCGCGAGCGGGTCGACTTCAGCGTTCGGCTTGGGGGTGATGGTCAGCTTGGCCGGTTCGGTGGGTGAGGGCTGCGGTGCGCCCTGGGGCGCGGCCGCCAACGTCTGGCAGTGTTCGGCGCAGTCCGGCAGGGCCGAAACAACGACACCACCCGATACGGCCAGCACGGCAAGTGCAACCGCCAGGTAGGCACGACGAACAGACGTCAATGTCACTCCAATGTGGTTTGGCGAGGGCCGGATTGAGCCAGGTCATGATCGGAAACCGATCGGTGACCCAATCGTAGCCGGACCATGCGGGCATCGGTGCGACGCCTCGGGAGTGTGGGCGAGTCGTGACGCTGTCGTTGCCCGCCTGCGGTCGCGGGCCCCGCTCGATTACGGGTTTGCCCCCGAACGCCAATACCATCGCTAGTCGAGATGACCGATAACGCCCTCGCCACCACCCCGCACGCTGCCAAGATCGCCGCCGAAGCGGCCCGCCGTCGCACCTTCGCCGTCATCAGCCACCCCGACGCCGGTAAGTCCACGCTGACCGAGGCGCTGGCGCTGCATGCCCGGGTGATCACCGAGGCCGGCGCGATCCACGGCAAGGCGGGCCGGCGCTCGACGGTGTCGGACTGGATGGAGATGGAGAAGGCCCGCGGCATCTCGATCACCTCCACCGCGCTGCAGTTCCCGTATCGCGACTGCGTCATCAACCTGCTCGACACCCCAGGCCACGCCGACTTCTCCGAGGACACCTACCGGGTGTTGACGGCCGTGGACTGCGCGGTGATGCTGATCGACGCCGCCAAAGGTCTTGAACCGCAGACCCTCAAGCTGTTCCAGGTGTGTAAGCACCGGGGCATCCCGATCATCACCGTGATCAACAAGTGGGACCGCCCGGGCCGGCACGCCCTGGAGCTGATGGATGAGATCCATGAGCGGATCGGGCTGCGCACCACTCCGCTGACCTGGCCGGTGGGTATCGCCGGAGATTTCAAGGGCGTGATGGACCGTCGGGCCGAGAAGTTCATCCGGTTCACCCGTACCGCCGGCGGCGCTACCGCCGCCCCCGAAGAACACATCGCCGCCGCCGACGCGCACGCCGCTGCGGGTGACGACTGGGACACCGCGGTCGAGGAATCCGAGCTGCTCAGCGCCGACGGATCCGACTACGACCGGGAGACCTTTCTGTCCGGCGAGTCCTCCCCGGTGCTGTTCACCTCGGCGGCGCTGAACTTCGGCGTGAACCAGCTGCTCGACGTGCTGGTCGAGCTGGCCCCGTCGCCGAGCGGCTCACTCGATGTCGACGGTGTGCGGCGGGCGGTCGATTCCCCGTTCAGCGCGTTCGTGTTCAAGGTGCAGGCCGGCATGGACACCTCCCATCGCGACCGCATCGCCTACGCGCGCGTCGTCTCGGGCACCTTCGAACGCGGTGACGTCCTGACCCACGCCGCCACCGGCAAGCCGTTCGTCACCAAGTACGCGCAGTCGGTGTTCGGTCAGCAGCGCTCGACGCTCGACGACGCCTGGCCCGGTGACGTGATCGGGTTGGCCAACGCCGCCGCACTGCGCCCGGGTGACACGCTCTACCGCGACGTCCCGGTGGTGTATCCGCCGATTCCGAGCTTCTCCCCCGAGCACTTCGCGGTGGCCCGCGGCACCGATCCGAGCAAGCACAAGCAGTTCCGCAAGGGCATCGAGCAGCTCGAGCAGGAAGGCGTCGTGCAGGTACTGCGCTCGGACAAGCGTGGCGACCAGGCGCCGGTCTTCGCCGCGGTCGGGCCGATGCAGTTCGAGGTGGCCGCCCACCGGATGGCCACCGAACTCAGCGCCCCGATCGCATTGGAGAACCTGCCGTATCAGGTCGCCCGGGTCGTCTCACCCGAGGACGCCGAGTTCGTGAATCGTCAGGTGTCGGCCGAGGTGCTGACCCGCAGCGACGGTGTCATGCTCGTGCTGTTCTCCACGCCGTGGCGGCTCGAAGGTTTCCAGAGGGACAACCCCGACATCAAGCTCGGGTCGTTGGTGGCCGCCGAGGGCTGAGCGTCGTCATCCCTTCAACGCCTCGGTGGCCGGTCCGAGATCGAGGAACACCGTTTCCCCGTTGGCGTCGTCGAGTCCGTCGTTGTCGGTGATGACGTACAGGTTGCCGTTGCCGGCGATGGTGACGCCCTCGACCTTCTCCTGCACATAGCCGTTGGTGGCCTGCAGATCCGGCAGTAGGTTGCGGGCCAACGTCTTCGGCAGGGCCTGGGGCTTCTCTGCGGCCGATGCCACGCCTCGGGCTTCGGGGATCGCCACTCGGTACAGTGCCTTCACCCGGGCGTCCGGCCCGTTGAGTTTGTCGCGTTCCAGGACCAGCAATTCGCCGTCGTGGACGCTGATTTCGGACAACCCGATCCAATCGTCCTTGGTGGTGGTGGCGTCCAGTTGGTAGCCGAACCACTCCCACGTATCCCGGCCTGGCGTGTAACGCCCGATCCGGACGACGCCCTTGGGGTCGGTCTTGAGTTCGCGCTGCAGCGCCACCCACACCGCGTCACCATTGCTGCTCGGCTGGACGGCAACGCCTTCGAGGCCCTGGCTACCGAGTTGTGCGGCAATGTCTTCGGGTAGCGCGACCCGCTTCTCGATACGGCCGCCGGCGTCGACGTAGACCAGCTGGTTGCCGGGGCCCTCGTCGCCTTCGGTGGCCAGCACAAATCCCCCGTCGGGTCGGGCCGAGAGGCCTTCGGTGTCGAGGGTGACGGGCGTGCCGTTCTCCGTGATCGGTAAGGCGGTGTCGATCAGCGTCGGCGTCTGCGCCACGTCCACCCCGAGAATGCACGCCGGGCCGTAGGCGTTGTCGGTCGCGGTGTAGAGCCGGTCGGGGTTCTGCGGATCGGCCGACAGTGCGCCGAGCGCACCCCATCCGATCGGTGCGCCGTCGAGATCTGCGGAGACGATCGACGGGAAATTTGGTTTGCCTGCGGCCGCGAAGGTTTCGCCGTATCCGTAGAGGTTCACCGAAGCCCGCACGTGCGCCTCGGCGTCGTCGGACTCCGAGGAGATGGCCAGCAGGTTGCGCGACGGGATCGGCAGAACACCTTCGGGCCCAGGCGTGGTGGGCAGGATCTGGCGGAACACCGGTGCGGTCGGGTCGCTGACGTCATAGACCGCGACGAAGTTGCTGCGTTCGGAGGCGATCAGCGCGGTCGGCTTGCCGCCAAGCTCGGTGATGGCCAATCCTTCAGGCTCGGGGCCCTTTTTCTCGGATCGACTTTCGATGTGCAGGCCGGTGCGTACCGCGAGTTGTTCGAGGGCGTTGCCGGAATCCCACACCACCTTGCCTGTCGCAGCGTCGAAGATCGTCCAGCCTCGGGTGCCGCCCTTCCAGTCTCCCTCGTTGGCGGTGGCGACGTGGTCATCACCGATCCAGCCGATGGCGTCGGGCTCGCGCGGGGTGTCGTTGATCGAACCGGTCTGGTCGATCGCGTCATCCTCTTGGGTATCGATGCCCTCGACGGACTCACTTCCGGCGCTGAAGATCTTTTGCACCGCGCCACTGTGGCCGTCGATGACGGCGAAACCGTTGTTCTCCTGCAGGGTCACCGCAACCTGGCCGCGGGAGTTGATGCTGACGTACTCGGGTTCGAGATCTTCGGGAGTGTCCAGCCCGGCTGCGCGCGCGACCTCGACGTCGAAGTCGACCTTGCGTGCCGTCCAGGTGTTCGGCACGCCCTGGAGGTCGATCAGTTGCACGAAACCCGTTGGGGGTTGGGGAAGGTCACCTTCACCCTTGCCGGGCGGGGTGAACTTCTCGTCGCGCTGGTTTTCCATGGCGATCGCGGCGAACGTGCCGTCGGGACTGATGGCGATCGAGTCCGGTTGCCCGCCCAGGTCGATGGTGTGTGCGCGGCTACGGTCAGCGATCCGGACGATGTCGACGCGCCCGGACGGATGAGTGAAGTCGCCGCCGGTAGTGTCCACCACGACCAGAACGACGTCGCCGACGGCGGCCACCGAGGTGGGCTGGTCGTCTTTGTGGCCCAGCTCGGCCAGCGAAAGCGTGCCGATACCAATTGGTTTGGCCGGGTCATGGATGTCGACGAAGCCGATGCGCTTGGCCGCAGCGTCGGTGTAGATGAGGGTGTTGCCGTCGGGGGTGACAGTGGAGATCTCGGCGACGGTCTCCCGGTCGGCCGGGTCGTCGGCCGGCTTGTTGAGATACACCGGGTAGGTGGCGGTGCGGTGGTAGCGGTCGGCATCGGCCAGGTTCCAGTCGATGGGCGACGAAGCCTTCGGGGTCTGCGGTGCACCCTCCCCCGACTTCGTGTCGTCCGTGGCGCAACCGGCCAGAACCATCGCCGCCGCCGTGGTCACCGCTGCGGCCCGTGCCGTTTTCATCCGTCACCCTCTTCAGTTGTGCCGATGCGTCGAGGCGAGCTTGGCGTGCACGGGTGACCGGGCGGGCGGCTTTGGGTGAACGGTGCGCAACGGCTGGGTTTCGGAGTGGGCATGCGGTCGGGCGCCAGCCTCTTACCCGCTGAAACCCCTCAGCAATGTAGCGATCTCCCCGAGTTCGCAGTCCTGGACCGCGACGTCGTTCATCAGACGCTCGGCCCGATCGACGTCGAAGTCGGCCGCAAGTTCAATTCCGTTGATATGCAGGAACGTCCACGCCGACGCCCAGGCGGTGCGCTTGTTCCCGTCGACGAGGGCATGATTGCGGGCCAGGGACTGCAGCAGTGCGGCTGCCTTTTCCCACACCTCCGGATAGGCGTCCACGCCGAAGACTGTCGCCTGAGGCCGGGCGATAGCGGCGTCGAGCAGGCCGTAGTCACGCACCTTCAGTTCCCCGCCGAACGCGATCGATCCCGCGGTGAGGACATCGTCCCGGTCGAGGTATTCGATCACGCCAGGCGTCGATTGAGTTCGGCTGACCTCTCGGCCACGACGCGCGCCGCCTCGGCCACTCTGCGTTTGTGCATGCTGGCTCGATCCATGACTGCGGCGTGGGCGAACTTCTTCAACGACAAGTCATCGACGCGGGCAGCGGCGCGAATCTGCTCCATTTCCGCGTCGTCGAATTCGATGTTGAGCGAAGGCATAGTTTTATGATACCGGTATCGGTACCAAAACCGGTACCTTCGAGCTCGTACCAATTCCCGTCGATGCGTTCCCAAGCGCCTACCGTGTAATGACGAAATTTGCCGAGGACGCCGCGCGGCCTTGGGTACAACCGAGAGGATGTCGCGTTGGCCGGAGTACCAGTAGAGCCCGTCGCCTCTGCCGCACCGACGCTGCGGGAACTGACCGTCCGCGGGATCCTGCTCGGCGGCGTGATCACGCTGGTGTTCACCGCCGCCAACGTCTACCTGGGTCTCAAAGTCGGGCTGACGTTCGCGACGGCGATTCCGGCCGCGGTGATCTCGATGGCCATCCTGCGTAACTTCGCCAACCACTCCATCGTCGAGAACAACATCGTGCAGACCGTGGCCTCGGCGGCGGGCACCCTCTCGTCGATCATCTTCGTGTTGCCCGGGCTGGTCATGATCGGCTGGTGGACCGGGTTCCCGTACTGGATCACCGTGGCGGTGTGCGCCGTCGGCGGCATCCTTGGCGTGATGTACTCCATCCCGCTGCGCCGCGCCCTGGTGACCGGATCGGATCTGCCCTACCCCGAAGGGGTGGCCGCCGCCGAGGTCCTCAAGGTCGGTGACAGCTCCGGCGGCGCCGAGGACAACCGTGTCGGCCTGCGGGTCATCGCGTTCGGCGCCCTGGTGTCGGCCGGGTTCGCGCTGTTGGCCAACGTCAAGGTGCTGGCCAATTCGGTTGCGGCGTATTTCCGTGTCGGAGTGGGTGGTTCGATGTTCGGCGCCAGTTTGTCGCTGGCGTTGATCGGCGTCGGGCATCTGGTCGGCATGGGTGTCGGTATCGCGATGCTCGTCGGGCTGGTGATCTCGTTCGGGGTGCTGTTGCCGATCCGGACGATCGGGGCGTTCGGGGCCGACGCATCCGTGGCCGACGTGATCGATGGCGTCTTCGTGCACGAGGTGCGGTTCATCGGCGCCGGGGCGATCGCGGTGGCCGCAGTGTGGACGCTGTTGAAGATCCTGCGGCCCATCGTCAAAGGCATCACCGACGCGTTGGCCTCGGCCCGCAACCGCCGCGAGGGTCAGCTGGTCGATCTGACCGAACGCGACATCCCGTTCCCGATCGTGGCGGCCGTCGTGGTGGCGATGCTGATCCCGATCGGCGTGCTGCTGTGGGAGTTCAGCCACGGCACCGCGTTGCATGGCAGTTCGGCCGGGATCATCGCGGCCAGCTTGATCTTCATCTTCCTCGTCGGCCTGGTGATCGCGGCGGTGTGCGGCTACATGGCGGGGTTGATCGGCTCGTCGAACAGCCCGATCTCCGGGGTGGGCATCCTGACCGTGCTCATCGCCGCGGTGCTGATCAAGGTGGTGTTCGGCCGCGCCGACGACGAGCAGGCCCTCGCCCTGGTGGCCTTCACGTTGTTTGCCTCGGCCATCACGTTCGGTGTCGCCACCATCTCCAACGACAACCTGCAAGACCTCAAGACCGGCCAGCTCGTCGGCGCCACGCCGTGGAAACAGCAGGTGGCGTTGGTGATCGGGGTGTTGTTCGGCGCGGCGATCATCCCGCCGGTGCTGGATCTGATGCAGCAGGCGTTCGGCTTCCTGGGTGCGCCCGGCGCCACCGACCACGCGTTGGCCGCTCCGCAGGCCGCGCTGATCTCCTCACTGGCCAAGGGGGTGTTCGGTGGATCACTGGACTGGTCGCTCCTGGGGTTGGGCGCGGTGATCGGCGCCGGGATCGTGATCGTCGATGAGATCCTCACCCGCACATCACGATTCACCTTGCCGCCGCTGGCCGTCGGGATGGGCATGTACCTGCCGATGAGTCTGACGCTGATCATCCCGCTGGGCGCCGTGTTGGGTCACTTCTACAACCGCTGGGCCGACCGCAGCAGCGACGTGGAGCGCAAGAAACGGCTCGGGGTGCTGCTGGCCACCGGCCTGATCGTCGGCGAGAGCCTCTACGGCGTCATCTTCGCCGGGTTCGTCGCCGGCACCGGTAGCGACGATCCGTTCGCTCTCATCAGCGGGAACGACGGGACGCTGGCCGAGGTGCTTGGCGTGGTGGGCTTTGCGGCAGTGCTGGCGTGGCTGTACGGCCGCATTCGACGGGTCGCCGGGCGGGCAGCCGTGGCCCCGTCGGAATAGTCGCGCCCGCCTTCATGGCACCGGTCATCAAGGCCTCGGTTTGCGGTCAATATCAAGCAGTAGACCGCGGCGTTGATGCATCGCTCATCGGGGTTCACCACCATCCCGCTGTGGCTGGATCTCGGTGGCTTACGCGTCGTGCATGCCTGTTGGCATCAAGACTCCATCGACATCGCCGAGAATCTCTGCGGCACAAGCACTCCGTTCGGCGAGGTGAAGCACCTCGTGGCCGCCAGCACCAAGGACCATCCGCTATACCGGGCGGTCGAGACGCTGCTCAAGGGTCCGGAGATCAGCCTCATCGAGCATGACCAACCGGAATACCACGACAAGGACGGTCACCCCCGCGACAGCGCGCGGGTGCGGTGGTGGAACAGCGAGGCCCGCACCCTGCGCGATCTGGCATTGATCGAAGGCAATTTCACCACCGCGGCCGGCGCACCCTATCCCCTGTTGCCCGAGCTTGAGCTTTCGGCCAGCGACCAGACCTACGTCTATCCACCTGGAGTACCGGTGTTCTACGGCCACTACTGGCGGCAGGGTCCGCCCAAACATCGACACGACTGGACCGACTACACCGCGTGCGTGGATTTCAGCGCGGTCAAGGGCGGGGCGTTGACGGCCTACCGCTGGTCAGGCGAAAAGCAGATCCGCCCGGACCATTACGTCTCGGCGTCGTCCCGGCCACCGACGAGTGCGGCAATCCGGCCCTGCGGATAGGGCAGGTCGATGTCGTTCTCGTCGTAGGCGCGCACGATCTCACCGCGAAGGCGTCGCTGCACCGACCATTGCGCGTTCGGCCGGGTCTTCACCGTCATTCGCAACGTAACCAGGTCGGGCGACAGGTCTTGCACGCCAAGCATTTCGGGCTCGCCCAGGACCTTGTCGGCCATCGACGGGTCGGCGATGACCTCGTTGGCCGCATCGACAGCCACCTTCTCGGCGCGGTCCAGGTCGGCGGTCAGCGCAACGGGGACTTCGACCCGGGCGACGGCGTAGTCCTGGCTCATGTTGCCCACGCGGGCGATTTCGCCGTTGCGCACATACCAGAGGGTGCCGTCGATGTCGCGGATCGTGGTGATCCGCAGCCCGACGCTCTGCACCTCGCCGATCACATCGCCGACGTCGACGTTGTCCCCGACGCCGTACTGGTCCTCGAGCAACATGAAGACGCCGGTGACGAAGTCGCGCACCAGGTTCTGGGCGCCGAAGCCGATGGCCAGACCGACCACACCCGCTGAGGCGATGAACGGCGCGATGTTCACGCTGAGCGCGCTGAGGATGGCGAGCACCATCCAGACCAGCAGCACGATCGACACGGTCGATTTGAGCACCGAGCCGATGGTCTGGGCGCGTTGTTGGCGGCGTTCGGCGGCTTGCAGGCCGCTCGTCGTCGCCGAGGCGCGGTCCCGGAGGTAGCGCAGCAGCGGAGGTTTCCTGGCCTCACCCTCCACCTCCGCGCTTCGGGGCTTCCTGGCCCGGCCGGTGGTCGCGCGGTCGATCATGCGATGCAGCAGGTACCGCACGATCAACGCGACGATGATGTACGCCACGACCCGGATGGGAACCTCGATGAGCCAATGGCGATTGGTATCCGTCCATTCGAAAGCCAAGTTGGATACATCCATGTTCTCGACGGTACGGGGTGACCGGTGTCCGCGTCGAGCCTGATCAGAGCCCTAGAACGGTGGCCTGCGCATCGTTTTGCGAATGGCGAATTCGGGTAAGAACCATTGGACTCAGCTGCTTGTGCGCCGGCGAAACAATTCGGCGGGCCGCCCCCGGCCGCGTGCCGAGAAGTCTCCGGTGGCTTCGAGTTGGTCGTGCATGGCGCGCCGGAACGTGTCGCGCTGCAACTCGTGACCGGCGACGGCTTCATGGATCAGGCGGAGATCACGCAGGGTGAAGGTGTCGCCCAGCAGTCCGTCGGGGTCCGGTGCCGTCACGTAGTGGGCGCGGACGTCGGTGACGGCCAACTTGATGATGTCGGGGTGGTCGTAGACCAGCTGCCCGGGGGCGTCGACGGGCATCAAGCGCGTGGTGGCGCTGAAGCGGTCGGCCAGGCGGTCTACGGGGACGACGGCGAGGTGCGCGACGGACAGCACCCAGCCACGGTCGTCGCGATCCAGGGCATCGAACACCTGGAGTTGGCGAGGATGCAGACCGCGGATGTTGGCCTTGTCCGCCAACGACCGCCGGACCGCGTCGGCGAGCACCTCCCGCTCGTGCAGGAACGTGCCCGGCAGCGCCCAGCCGCGGGCTTGGGGTCGTCGGACTTGCAGCACCACGAGTCCGACGCCGGGGTCGACGGTCAGCACCGCGGTGTCGACGGCGACCGAGGGTCGCTCGTAGTCCTGTAACCGCTTGCCGTTGGAGTCCGGATGGTTGTCCATGTCAGTGCCTCAGCGTACAGTCTGATTTCAATTAGCGCAGATTTGCGCAAAACAGAGGAGGGCCGCCATGGCATCACTGCATGACCGGGTCGAGGGCGTACTGCTGGGCACCGCGGCCGGCGACGCGCTGGGTGCGCCGTACGAGTTCCAGCCCGCACGTGGGCCGGAACTGCCCGTGGAGATGGCCGGTGGCGGGCCGTGGGCGCCGGGCGAATGGACCGATGACACCGCGATGGCGATTGCGATCGCCGAAGTCGCGGCGACCGGGGCGGATCTGCGCGAGGCGGCCGCCCAGGACGCGATCGTGGCGCGGTGGCATGAATGGTCCCTGGGCGCAAAGGATGTGGGGATACAGACCCGGTCAGTGTTGCGGACCGCGGTGCGTGACGGGGCACCGTCCGCGGCCGGTGCTCGTGCGGCGTCGGCCGCGCTTCATGAAGAGACCGGCCGCACGGCTGGCAATGGATCGTTGATGCGGACCGCCCCGGTGGCGCTGACCTACCTCGACGACGAGGACGCGATGGTGGAGGCGGCGCGAGCGATCAGCGAGCTCACCCACTTCGATCTCGATGCGGCCGACGCGACCGTGTTGTGGTGCTGCGCGATTCGGCATGCGGTGTTGACGACGGAGCTCGATGTTCGAATCGGGTTGGCGCATCTAAATTCCGAACGTCGCTCGGTGTGGTCGCAGCGGTTGGACGAGGCCGAGGCGGCCCGGCCGGCGGACTTTGCGAACAACGGGTGGGTGGTCGCGGCGTTGCAGGCGGCGTGGTCGGCGATCGTCACGACCGCCGGTGCGCGCCCTGGTCCCGAGCACCTGCGCCGCGGGCTCGATGCGGCCGTGCGCTGCGGCAATGACACCGACACGGTGGCGGCGATCGCCGGCGGGCTGCTCGGGGCGGCGTATGGCGCGTCGGCGGTGCCACTGCAGTGGCGGACGTTGCTGCATGGTTGGCCAGGGATGCGGGCCCGCGGGTTGGTCGGGTTGGCGACGGCCGTGCACGCCAAGGCGCCGGTGTCCGATCCGGACTACTCGTGGTCCGCGGATGTTCTGGCGGCCCATCCCCATGACCCGCAGGTGCTGCTGGGCAGTGTGAGTGCGCTGCGGCGGTTACCGGCCGAGGTGTCGGCGGTGGTGTCATTGTGCCGGATCCCGGACGGCCAGGTGCCCGAGGGCATGCCACATGTCGAGGTCCGGCTGATCGACAAGGTCGACTTCGACGAGAATCCGCACCTGGATCATGTGCTGCTCGATGCGGTGGGCATGGTGGAAGAGCTTCGCGCACAGGGGCATACCGTGCTGCTGCATTGTGTGGAGTCCTACAGCCGCACACCCACGGTGGCCGCGCTCTACGGTGCGCGATTGCAGGGTATCGGGACCGAGGAGGCATTGCGTGATGTGTTGACGGTGCTGCCAGATGCCAATCCGAATCCGGTGTTTCGGGAGGCGTTGCGGCGGTTGGGGTGAGACGGTCGCCGCAGCAGCAAACTTGTCGGTGGACGCCGGTAAGATTTATACATGCAGGTGACACGAGCGGTTTATCCTCTTCTGGCCCGCGATCTGGTCCGCCTAGCTATGTTCAGCTACGCCGGTGGGCCACTTCGAGAACACACCGAGATTCCGATCGAGGGTGTGGGTGTGGCACATGTCCTCACCGAAGTGTCCGAGGATGATCCGCGGTTCGGGTACACCGATGTCTTACTCGCCCGCTACCAGAACGGTGAATTGACTGCACCTGTTCCGCTCGCCGGTTCGGTTTGCGAGAACTCGGTAGCGCCCTGCATGCACGAGCACTGGTGCGACGTGCCACGACTTGTCCGGTGCATTCATGGTGATTCGGATACGCGCTTCGTCCTGGACATCGACTGGGAGATCGACGAGGACGATGACCACGACGTGGACGAGGTGCCCCAATCGTCGGACGAGGGTTCCGATGTCGACCCAGGGCTTACCCCTCGGATTCTGGAGATCTACAGACGGGCAGAGGAAAGGCCGGTAGGGAGCATCCATTTCGGATGAGTTCTTCGGCAGGCGGTCGACTTGTCGGTGCCCTCGTCCATACTGTCCGGCTCGCTGGAAATTCCACGTCGAGCGAGAGGACGCTTCCCGATGACGCTGCGAATCGCCACGCTGAACATCCGCCACGGTGGCCGGAAGTACGGTGACGCACTCACCGCACGACTGCTCAGCTACGACGCCGATCTCTTGGTGGTGACTGAGTTCCGGGACAACGACACCGGCGCCCAGCTCATCTCACGATTGGGGGACGCCGGATACGAGACCACACACCCGAAGGCGCTGCCCACACAGAACACCGTGCTCATCGCCTCGCGCACGCCCATCGACCGGGCATCAACGTTCACCAGGGATCTACCGACCCATCATTTGTGGTGCGCCGAGTTCGCCGGCGTCATCGTTTGCGGCGTCTGCCTGCCGCAGGCGCACGCGAAACTCCCCTACTGGGAGGCGTTGATCGACCGCGCCCGCCGCAGCGGTGTCGATCTGCTCATCGGCGACTTCAACACGGGCAACAACGACCTCGACAAAGAACCCAAGGGCACGAAATTCATCGACCCCGAGATGCCTGGTCGTCTGATCGCGTCGGGCTACACCGATGTGTGGCGGTCTCTGCATCCGGAGGCCCGTGAATACTCGTGGTTCAGCCGGCCCGGAGGCAACGGGTTTCGCCTCGATTATGTATATGCCACACCTGAATTCGCTGAGCGGGTCAGTGCGTGCGAGTTCGACCACGCGCCGCGACTTGCCGGGGAGACCGACCACTCGGGGTTGGTCGTGACGTTGACCGAGGGCTAGTTCGCCCTAAAGCCATTAGTTGCGAGCGACTTACCGATTCGCCGCCTGGAAGGGGTCCCGCACACGAGAAGTCATAGAGCTTCCGGGCCGGGACTCCTGCTGCTGCAGTCAGCCAAGCACGCGTGGTCGGTGAACATTCCCATGATGTGCGACGGAACGCAGGTTACTGCGATGAGTCAGTGACACTCATCGCATCGTCCCGTCGCAGGCAGCTGGATGAAATGAACCGGGCAGAGCTTCGGCGCCTCGTCCAACTTGGCCTGCGCGCGTTTCCACTCTTTCGCCGCTTTTGCCTTCGGTGTGAGCGTGGGTTCGCCGCCGCCTGGCGGCAGGACCGCGCCGAAGTGCCGGTAGCACTCGAGTCGCACCCGCGCCGCGTGATCGTCAAGTTGCTCGAGGCTCATCGACTCGACATCACCGAGTATCAGCGGCACGTTACTGTAGCCGGCGCCTACCGTGCCTTCTGCGGTCACGCACAGAGAGCTGAGGTGCGGTATACCGTGATCGCGACAATGGTGGATAACCCGCTGCAGCAGACTGCCGATCCAATTCATCACCAAGCCTTTGTGCTCGATGCCCGAACGGGTTTGGACAGCGTTGGACAGCTCGGTATACGTGACGAAGCCGTTGTACTTCTTTGCCGTCTCCGTCAAAAGGGCGATCGCGATTGGTTGCCAAGCGTCGAGCGCGTGCTGCATGGATACGAATCGGCTGTCCTTGTCGTAGGGCATATCTCACTCCTCCGGGATACTCACCACCATTGTCGACTCACAGTCGGCGCCTGCAAACGACTGGCGCCGGCGCCACGGTCAGCCGTCGGCCAACTCGGCGCGTTGATCGTCACTGAACTCGGGCATCGCGGCTGCCGGGTTAACGAGCTTGGCGCCGCGATAACTGCGGACGTTGCCCGACGCTGCGGCCCACGCCTCGCGGGATTTCCCGCGTCCGTAGGTGACAGACTGCTCCGCCTTGACGCCCAGACCCTGACCGACCTCCACGGCATCCTGATCGGCACCCATGTAGAGGAATTCCCAGCCGTGGTCGTTGGTTTGTTGTTCGACGAGGGCTTTGATCGCCGGCCGGTGCCATTCGTGGCTCGCGTTTTCATGACCGTCGGTCATGATCGCCACGACCACAGTGCCGGGCTTGTCATCCTCGGGCAGCGCCTCGATCTCGGCGGCAGTGTCGGTGATGAGCTTGCCCATCGAATCCAGCAGCGCGGTACCTCCGCGCGGTGACAGCTCCAGCGGTGGCACGTGTTCAAGTGGAATGCCTTGGTAGACGACCTCGTACCCATTGTTGAACTGCGCCAGGGTCACAGCGCACTGCCCGTCGGCGTCGCGCTGTTCGGACAGAAAGGCGTGGAATCCGCCGATGACGTCGGATTTGATCGATTGCATCGACCCGGACCGGTCGAGCAGGAATATGAGTGTGTGAGGTTCTGATTGGCCATGGTTGGCCCTTTCTCCGAAAGCGCTAAGAACGCTTGGTGTTTCGGCGGGGTTTGAACCGCATCGGTTCGGGGGGTGCTGCTGGCGGCCGCGGCGTGTTCGCCCACTTGTCATTGCGGGCGCGTTTGACGTCTTCGGCGGTGACCCGACCTCCGGTGGTGGCGTACGGGGCCAGCCTGGGCGTGTTGGCCAGGCGGGGTCCGACAGCATTTTCGGTGAGGCCTGCGCTCTTTCCTGCTGCCGCGATGGACATTTCGTCGTCGACGACGGCGCGGGCCAGCTGCTCGTCAAGCAGCTGGCCGACCTCCGTCAGAACAGACCGCAGATGTTCGAGAGCTTCAGCAGCGATGCCGGCAGATTCTGCGCGGGCGAGGTGGTGGCGAATCTTCTCGTAGGGGTTGGACATGATCAATTCTAGCGCAGATAGTGCGGCATCCGCAATAACTGCGGATTCTGTGTTTCTGACCTGCCCCGCGCAACGCGCTTTACAGGTCATCGACACTGATGTAGCCGTCCTGGATGGCCCGGGCGACCAATGCGGCCTTGCTCCGTGCCGGGCGACCCGCCCGCTCGTACTTCTCGCGGATCCGTTGCACGTAGGTCCGCACGGTGCTGTCGGCGAGAAACAGCGTCTCCCCGACCGCCGCTTTGGTGTCCGCTTTCAACCACGCGATCAAGATCTCCCGCTCCCGCAGTGAAAGTTCGACGCGCACAACACCGTCTGCGGGCAGGTTCGCCGCGTGCGTCGGCAGCAGCTTCGGCGTGGGCGCGCGACCCGCAACGTCACAGGCGCATCGGGTCTCGGTAGGAAACGTCTCCATCTGGCAGGTCATCGGACACTCTCCGTATGTTGTCGGAATGCCCGCGCACGCGAGCCGACCAGAATGACAGAGGCCACCGACAACTACGGTTCAGCCGGCCACAGCCAGGGCGCAGGGTACCGCCGAAGACCCTGAGCGACGCGGCACTCGAGCCGGTTCTCGCGCCGCAGCGAGCAGTGTCAGCGACGGCTACGCAGCGCGTTGGTGACCCTTGTGCCGAGGAGCTTCTCAGCTGGGTGGCGGTCCAGTTGTTCGAGCGTAAGAGCCCGCTCCGGCCGCAGGAGGCGAGCGAGGTCGTCGGCAGAAACTTGCGGCACCTCCAGAGCGATGTCCCGGGCCTCGTATATGTCGATATTTTCGAAATCCCAGATGCCAGGCGCGCCGTCCTGGCGGTGGTAGTCCTCCGTGACGATCCAGTTCGCCAGGAAAATCCGGCGGCTCGGTATCAGCGTCCATACCTTGTATCGATCGATCGTTGCGCGCGCCTCCGGCCGGGTGAAGGCCAGCCACTGCAGGCTGCCGTCGTCGATCCGATTCAGCCGCCAGTGCTCCCAGCCGTAGTTGACCGCCCTCGTTGTGTACTTCACGGCTCTATCCTCGCCAGAATTGTCGGACGGTGTGGTTGCAAACCGACTGTGTGAAAACACAAACCTGTCGCAGGTACGGCCGAGCTGATCCGGTCGAACAAATCGTCGAGTTCGATCGCGACCACCTCCTGGGCTCTTCCCGACCCGCCGGCCGCAGATGCCATTGCATGACCGCATTCCGGCTCGACGATTCCGTAGGCATACCCAACCTCAAAACCTGATATCGCCGGTGATACCGAGCGCCACGACTCCCACTGCTCGGCTACCGTGATAACAAGGTCGTGTGCCCGACGCCATCGATCCCCTGCTGCTGGGACAGCGTGTAGTGGCGATTCTCGAGACCGGTGCCCGGGTGGCGACCTACAAACTGGCTACCCTCATGGCGCTCATCGACCATTGCATCGAGAACCTGCCGCAGCATCCGTCGGATCCGTTGGCGGTGCCGATCTCCGACCTCGCGCACCGGGTGCTGGAGCTGTACTGGCGCCAGGTGCGCCCGTTCGAGGGGCACGACCTTCGGCAGTCCACCGGCGAACGTGAACGAATTCCTCACGCCGTCAGGGTGTTACGTTCGGCTGCGGCAGGCTCGTCGCTGAGTGTGGCGATGACGACGGCGACGGAGGTCTACCAGGCGTCCCTCGATGACATCAGCCTGTGCCTGGCGCAACAACCGCTGTACCGGCTGCAGCGGTTACCAGGTGCCGACACCGCCGAGCCGTTCCTTTACGACGACAGTTTTCTGCACTCCAACGTCTCCCGCCGGACGCTGCGCGCCCATGGCGACGCGATCGAGTTGATGCCCGGGGTGGCGACCGGCCTGGCCCGGCTCGCGGGGCTACTGAAACCCGCCCTGGAAATCATGTGGGTCGACGATGTGCGACGGATGAACAAGTTCCTCACCGCCGAGGTGCCCGATATCGCCGGCCATCTGTTCGGCCGGGACCGCACCGCACTTGCCGCGGTCCGCGAGCCGTTGAAAGACATGTTTGGCCCGCATTGCTTCTACTGCAAGGCCCACCTGCCGGCCGACAATCCGATCGACCATGTGCTGCCATGGTCACTCGTCGGTATCGACGGGCTGGCCAACCTCGTGCTGGCCTGTACGCGGTGCAACACCGACAAGCGGCACGCGCTGCCGGCGGTCGAGATTGTCACCGAGGTGCTGGGCCGCGATCAGGCAGTACTGGGTCAGATAGCCGACGAGATCCGTTGGCCCGCTGAGTACAACCGGGTGGTCGCGGCAGCGCGCGGCATCTATGCCAGCCAGCCGCCGGGGATCGCGACGTGGTCGGGGTACAAGTCGAGTGCGCGGCTGGATATTGCGTTCATGCCGGAGTGGATCCGGAGAACGACGGACCAGTGACAAATACGTACTGGAACGACACGGCTATGCGGCGCCGTCGTCACGCGCCAGTTGAATCTGGTTCTTGATCTCCCGGTACGCCTGCACACGGGCCATCACCGCGTCCACCGCCGAATCCTGCTGCGCGGCTTCTGGTGTGGCCTCGATGCCGTAGAGCATGGCGCTCAACTTCGCGTGCAGCTCGGCGCGTTGCTCGGCGACCCGGGCATCCTCACGTTCGGTCCGGAGCGACTTGTCGATAAGTTGTGCTTCTTTGGCGCACTTGCCGATGAGTTCGACCCGCTCGATCGCGGCGCACTCCAGGGTTGCCGCGGTGGTCTTGGCCTCGGCGAGGATCTTCCGGTCGTCGGCGCTGGGTTTGTCCAGTGCCGACAGCTTTTCGATGACGCCCCGCAGCGCGTACGCCTTCTCGAAGTTCTCAGTGATCCCTTTGATGTCGGCACTGAAGTCGACGTCGCCCAACCAGCCGGCGCGGGCGGCTTCGGAGGCAGTCACCTGCTTCACGGCGTTGAGCGCGGACTCGACCAGAGCGGCGTTCTGCTTGCCGAGCGTGTCGATGCGGTGTTGCTTTTCCTTGCGGACCCGTTCGTCGCGTTCGCGTTTGGCGTTCGCGGAGCGCTTCGCTTGCTCGGCACGCGCCCGTTTCTCCGCCTCATAACTGCGTTGCTCAAGGGCGACGACAATCTTGTAGCCACCCCAGCTCACAAGAACGACCGCCGTGATGACACCGAGGGCGATCCAGACCGGCTTCGGCACCAACGCGATGAGCACGATGACAAAGAAGACCAGCCCGCCCACACCCGAGGAACCCTTATTGCTGCTCATGACTTACCTCCACAAACGCGTTCATGCGACGCCGTCCTGTAGTTGATCTGGTTGGGCCAGAACGGCTCCCGTGGACGCAAGGTCGGTGCTCACGGGAACCGCTCGGTATCACGCCGGCCACTACAGCCCTGCTGCGGTGGCTCCGTAGGCTGCCTGCGCCGGGGTGTATCCCTCGTACTCGAGTTGGCCGATGAGTCCGCTACGCGAGAACCCGGAATAGTCCAGGTAGGCCTTGGCAGCCTTCGCGGCTTGCGCATTCCAGTCCACGGTGATGCTGTCGACGGCGAAGGTCGCGTCTGCGGTGGAGAAACCCTCGTATGCCAATTGCTGGATCAGGCCCTGCCGTGAAAAGGCGGTGTAGTCGAGGTAACCCTTGGCGGTCCGCACCGCATTGCGCTGGCTCGCCGTCAAGGCGGGCTCCAGCGGGACCATGGGTCCGGAAAGGGCGTGGACGTTCGGTTCGCTGTGCTCTTCGATGCTGGTGACGACGCCGGTCAGCTGTACCGACGGGTCCGCCACGTCGAGTCCGCCGGCGATGGCGCTGACCGACCACAGTGCGGCGCCAATGGTGGCCAACAGGAGGCCGGCGGCGTCGCGGCGATTCTTCTTTGTCTTGACGCGCGCGGTGGCGGGGGCCTGCACCTGGTAAGTGATCATCGTGTGCTCCGTTCATTGTTCGTGGTCGCTCGCACACGCGAGCCGAACAGAATGACAGAGCCCACCGACAAGTAGATGTTCGTGTCGCCAGATCCCGCTACCGTCGCCTCATGCCTCTACCGGGTGACCCCCAGCGGGAGATCGTCGCGACGACGGCGAGATAGGCCGATTCCGACGAAAGTGCGGCCGCCCCATCGCTACCCTCTGTGTCCATGGGCGGCCACCTCTTCATCATCAACGGCGACCTGAACAAGATCGCGTGCGATGCGGTACTACTGCCAACCGACAGCGCGTTCACGATTGAGCCCAAGTGGAACGGCTTGATCGAGGGCTACAGAGACGAGGTACCAGATACGTGGGACGGGCTCAAGGTCGTCCCGCTCGGCCGGCGGCACAAGAAACCGCGGGTGTGGTTGGGCAATGTTGGGCAATATGGCGAGCAGTCGGAGTCCTCTGCCTTCGCTCCCGTCATCGAGGAATTCGTCGAACGCGCCACCACCGAAGTGAAATCCACCCCACAACGAGAGCGCATCTACGAATGGCCGTTGCCACGTCTCGCCGTGAACGTGGTCGGCTCGGGGAAAGGCGGCGGCCGCGGCAAGAAGGGCGAGCTGACCCTGGGGTTGGTTGAAACCTTGACCGGACTCGCCCACAAGCACGAGGTGGACATAGTTCTCGTCACCCGCGGCGACAGAGCCTACGCAGCCGCACAATGGGCACGTCGAAAGTTCCTCAGAAACACCAAAGAACGTGACACATGGCCGCTGCGGGAAGACCTGATATCGAAAGCAGAAGCGTTGGCCGAGGACGCGAAAGAACGGCAACTTGTGTTGTTCATCGGCGCCGGGGTGAGCGCCGGCGCCGGGGTCGATACTTGGAAAGGGTTACTGGAGAACCTGGCGGTCGAAGCCGAGTTCACCGAAGCCGAACGAGAACTCCTGAAGACCAAAGACTTGCGCGACCAAGCCACGCTGGTCGAATCAGCGTTGCCGAAGACAAGCGCGACCTTCAAGAAGCGCGTCGCGGATCGCATCCGCGAGAGGCAGCACTACTCCCTTATGCACGGGTTGCTTGCCTCCTTGCCGAGCAAAGAGGCCGTCACCACCAACTTCGATGAACTGTTCGAAGATGCTGTCGGGCGTGATGCCATCGCCGTGCTTCCCAAGGACCCTCGAAAGACCGACGGTCGGCTGCTCCTCAAACTGCACGGCAGCGTCGACCGGCATGACGGCATGATCCTGACGCGAGCCGACTATCTCAGGATGCCTCGCCAGTACGGCGCATTGATGGGATTGGTTCAGGGCCTGCTCATGATGCGCAAGATGGTGTTCGTCGGTTATTCCTTGAGTGACGAGGACTTTCACGACCTGCTCGACGAAGTGCGGGCCGCCCGAGGAGACGACATGACTGATGTGGGTCGCGGTACCGTGCTCACGTTGCGCGATGACCACCTCGAGCGCCGACTGTGGAAAAGCGACCTGGACACCGTGCCGCTTGTGGCCGGCGACGAATACGAGGACGACATTCCCGGGGCCGCCCGTCAGCTCGAGCTGTTCCTCGACCTCGTCGGCTACCTGGCCGTCCCGCCGGCAGCGTTCTTCCTCGATGAGGCCTACGCCGATCTCACCGCGAGTGAGTCGGAGTTGATCGAGCCACTCGCCGAACTCGTCAAGCTGACCGCGCGGAGCGGGAAGCACACCGTTGGTGACCAGGTGAGGGCGTTCCTGATGAAGTTGGGGGCCGGCGCAACGCAAGCCCAGAGGATCTTGTCTGCCGGATACCGACCGAGCTGATCGAGCGTCAGGCAGCGCTCCGGCCGCAGAATCCGGGCCAGATCCTCAGCGGACACCTGCGGCACCTCGAGGGCGACCTCGCGAGCCTCATCGATGTCGATGTTCTCGTGGATCCAGATGCCCGGTTCTTGTTGGCGGTGATGATCCTCAGTCACAAACCAATTGGCGACGAAAATGCCGCCGATCCGGGATCAACGTCCGCAGCTTCGTTTGGTCGATGCTTGCCCTGGCTTCGAGGCGACTGATGGCCAGCCGCTGAAGACCGTCATCGTCAATGCGGTTGAGGCGCCAATACTCCCAGCCCTGCCTCGGCGTCCTGATCGTATTCTTCTTCACGAGTTGGTGATCCTCTCCAGGACAGCCGGGCGATCTTGCACCACCACGACATCAGAGAACTGCGCTAGCAAGGCGCAGACGAACGCGGACCGCATGACCTTCAGGTCGTTGAGTAGCTCGATGTGGCTGAGAGTTCCGTTCTTGCACAACTGTTCCCAGGCCACGACAATCATCCATGCGGGCACCAGCTGCGGTCCTGCTCCACGTGCCCGGGACCGCTCGGTCTCCACCCACACACCCGCACGGTCGAACGACGCAATCCAGTTGGTGCGCTTGTTACTCAACGTCTCGATGGCATCGTTGCCGGCGATCACCTCGGTGATGCGCTCCAACAGGTCGTCGTCGAGTTCCGCCGCGTAGTTGCGGCCGTCCCGCGGATGTGTCACTGCCCTACCTTTCGCACTGAATGGCACTGCCTGTGTTCAGGCCAGCCGGACAGAATGGCAGAGGCCACCGACATGTTTGCGAATCCGCGTGCGACGGCTTAGGCGCTATCCGTCACGGTTCGAGCGATAACCGTTCAGGCCGCACCAGTCGGCGCGATTGAAGGAGGAGGGATCTTCAACGGCCTGACAAACACGCCGACCCCACGCGGCAGTCCACGGATCCGAAACGGCCCGCACCGCCTGAGCGGTTCTCAACAGAAGTGGGTCGGTCCGGTCCGAATGGCCGACCATGCAGTACAAGCTGTCAAGAAAGTATTCACGAGCAGGGCACGCTGGATCGCCGACCAGTCCCAAGAGCAATTCCAGGTTGTCCACGTCGGCGATGACGAGATCCCAGTCCTGCATCGGCTCGGACGCTCCGCTGTATGCCCAGGCCCGGATCTCCTCGGGCGTTGGGTTGACCACGTCGACAAAGCTCGGCTCGTCATGCACCGCCGTGTCCTTGCAGCTCAGGTCGTGGCCGCAGCTATGTGCGCACAGGCGGACCGGCCAGCGCCGCGATCTGCTCGACGGTGTATCTGAGCTCATCGACCAGCCAACTGTCGGTCCGCTCCTCGAACACCGCCAGCAGGCTGCGGTAGTACCACAGATGCTGTTGCGGATCCTTGACGTTGAAGCGTTGCCAAAGGTGCTCACCGTACAAACGCAGGTCGCGCAGAATCGCCCGGGCGTTGTCGACCTTGTCGGCCAGCGATACCAGAACGGCATCGTCGGAGGCGCCCCGCAAATGCGCGATGTAGCGTTCCTTGCGATCACGCCAAGGCGGTTTGGGTACCTCGTCCGTATCACTGCATTCGGACACGATCTTGGCCACGGCCGAACCGAACCGGGATTCGATGTCGTCCAAAATCGGCTTTCCGCCCTGGTCTTCGACGGCATCATGGAGAAGACCGGCGATCGCCTGCGTCTGGCTACCGCCGGCTTCGATCACCAGCGCCGACACCGACATCAAATGGCCGAAGTACGGGATGTCCCCGCCTTTGCGGGTCTGTGTCGCGTGCAGTTTTGCCGCGTAACTCATAGCCTCTGCGAACTCGTCGCCAAGCTTCGGTGTGGTTGTCGACTCCATCTGTACTCTCTCCCGGTTGTCGACTTCAGTGTCCCAGACGGGTATGACATGCGGTGACGAACTGCAACCGTCGCTGAGTTGCCCGGGCGTGCCAGAACGATCTACTTCGGGCGGAGGCCCGGTCCTTGGATCAGGTCGTTTTCGGCGCGTGCGCGCTCGCTCTTCCAGGTGTCTCGTTCAAGTCTCACTCTGGTCCGTTCGAGCCAATTTCCGGATTGGGCGCTCTCGTTGAACGGTTCCATAGTTTGCAGAACTTCCGCTCGGGGCTGCTCGACCCCGCTGCGCATCTCCAAGGCGAGGGCGATGATCCGACAACCCCGCCGCAGGCGCGCCATGAGCAGGCATGCCTCGGCTATGCGGCCCCCGGCGAGAGCGGCCTGAACCTTCAGCAACTCGTTGCGTATTTTGCCCAAATCCACAAGTACCGCCTGCCCATTGCGGGATCTGCCCAGGACAGGCGCCCAGTCTCGCAAAGCGGCGATCACACGGCGAACGCATTGGTCGAGCAGGTCCGTGCGCCACGACTCCGCTCCGTCGGCAAGTTGGCTGGGAGGCGCGTGGCGACGCGGATCAGTTGACGACGGACCGCCTGTCACGACCCGATTGAGCGATCCGCGCCGTTCTCGTAGCCACCTCAAGGGGCGGCCGTTTGCCGACCAGTCGCCCCACTGCGCGTGATCTGGCGGTATCGGTTCTGACGCCAAAGCAAGTGCAACCTCGATGTCGACGACGTGATCGACGATGCCGCCCATCCCGGCGGCGGTGACATTGTCGTCGAGCTCCGACTGCACTCGAGTGTCATGTACCTCGAACGCGAGAAACCCTAGGCCTACGAGGAGCAAAGAACTCAACACTGCACTCAATACCGAGTGGTCGGCCCAGAACTCCGACAGCACGCCCAACGGCCAATCGGTGAGCAACATGGCCAACAGCCCGCACGCACAAGCACACGCAAGTACAACGAGCCAGCGCCGGTTCACACGGCCGAAACGGATAGTCGCTACCAGCACGAAGACAACGCATGACCCAGTGAGCACGGCGATCAACGCGATCATGTTCACCTCCGAGCGCCCGACCGCACATCAGCTGCAAACATCAGTTCCCCCAACGGACTGCACGCCCTGTCGACACTTGCCTGATGCTAACCATCCGTTGAGACTTTCCCGGAGAAGAATCGTCGATCGGCCGGGACGGTGGAATCAGCATTTCTCAGCATCCCGCGTTCCGTCCGGGGAAACATGTACTGACTCCCCGATGACCGGAGCCCGACACGGACACTCACCTAGACTGCGCTAGCGCGAGCAAAGGAGGCACCTATGGCCGACGATCTTGAATCGACGGGATCGACGCCGGCCGACAACGTCTCCGATCCCCTGCCCGTCGTCATCCCACAGGAGGGCGAGGTCGCCGTTTCCGTGCAGCCGGAGGGACTACTGGTTGCGGGTGAGCCGTCGGAGATTGAGGCCTACGTCGACCGCATCCGCAACGTCGCGGGCCATGCCGTCGGTGTGATCGGCGTGGACAAGGCTTCCGTCGGTAACGCCGCCGGCCTCGCAGCTGGGGCGGCAGCGTTTCTCGGCCAGTCCGCGAAGTTCGTCCAGCTGCATCCCGAGAGCGTCAAGGCAATCCAGAAGGGCAACCTGATCCCGGGGACCGATGGCTTCTACCGCATGATGACCCGCGGTGCGGACAAGAAGTTCGTCAGCCAGCTGCAGTGGAAGCAGGCCAACCTCACGCCGACGCGGATGATGTCGCTGCAGATGGTGGCGGTGCAGATGGCACTGAAGACCGCGATCGCCGAAGTCGAGGCCTCCGTCGAGCGTGTCGAAGGCAAAGTCGAAGAGGTGCTGCGCCTCGCCCACGCCAACCGGTCCGGTGACGTCCTCGGCGACCGGGTCACCATCGATCGGATGGCGAGCTACCTCGACAGACACGGGTCGTTTTCCGACGCCGACTGGGATTCGATCGCCGGCATCGGACCGGCGCTCAATCGCACGGTCGAGCAGCTGCGTCATCATGCCGACCGGACACTGCGCAGCTTTGACGCGTCCAAGCC
This sequence comes from Mycobacterium sp. GA-1841, assembly GCF_001954135.1. GTDB lineage: Bacteria > Actinomycetota > Actinomycetes > Mycobacteriales > Mycobacteriaceae > Mycobacterium. The sequence continues at coordinate 273,053 of NZ_MBEQ01000024.1, forward strand.
CATTCAGGAGCGCGCGGATTTCATCGTCAAGGCGGTCGAGGGCAATCAGCTTGGTGAAACCCTGAGTCTGCTGGTGGTGTCCCAGGAGTCACTGTTCAAGTGGCAGCGGTTGCGGCTGGCCCGGGTCGAAGCCACTCAGCCCGAGCACGTGCAGCAGGTTCTCGACGACGCGCGCGATCTGCTTGCCCGGCAGATGATCGAGGACGATGCACTGTTCCAACGGGCCCGCGAGATCCTGGAGGCCGTTGCGAAAACCGAAGCCATTGACGGCTTTCGGTTCTGGTCGGTACAAGGGTTGCAGCGCAGCCTGCCGACTTTGCGGGAGGATCTGGATCGGTTTGGCAAAGCGCGGCGCGCGCACCTGCAGGACTGGCAGGATTTCAACGCACCGAGTCCTCGCGACGCCGCGAACGCGGCGGTGGAGCGTGTGACCGAAACCGCCACTGCGGCTCTTGGAGTCGCCAGTGACACCGCGACTTTGGCACTCGGCGCCGCGAGCGAAGGCATCGACAAGATCGGTGGATTCCTGGGGAGAGCGCGGGAGAAGAGCAAGGTATGGCGGCGGGAAAAGTCGGACGAGGCGGGCGAGTCAACCTAGACAGCGGCCTCTCTGCGTGCCGTCGGGATCGGCGGCTGTCAGTTGTGTTGTCCCTCATGAGAACGGCGGATTGATATGGTCGATGACCACACCCGACACGACATCCTCGAGGCGCTCAAGTCGTGGGATCGAGCTGCAGCGGCATCGAAGCTCACCAAGTCTGAGCAACTGCGCAACCAGTTCGCCGAACGGTTTCCCAGAACCGCCTGGGAGGAACTCTCCCTGGCGGATTACGCGCTCGGACAAAACAATCAGGACGTCGTTTCCTACTGGATGGAGTTCAAGGACGGTCTGATTCCGAGTATGAAGGGCGGCTCGGCGTTCAAGCACCTGATCTACCGGACCACCACGGGCTCATGGTATTTCCCGAAAGAGTACGAGTCAGTCGAGCAGGCATGGGAAGCCGTTCGGGCCGGGTTCGTGCAGATGCTGCATTTCGCCGCCGAAGGCCGGTTCGATGATGCCGACGATGTCAAGGCTCTCTACGCCGCTCCGGCCCTGCGGGCCAAGCTGCTGTGCATGTACTACCCGTCGGACCTCATCACGGTGTCATCGAAGGACCACATCGACCACTACCTGCGGGCATTGGGCGAGAAGCCTGCCTCCTCGGTGCTCCGCGCCAATCGACAGCTGCTCAACGCGTTGCGGTCCATCACGGAACTCGCTGACCTGTCCAATCAGGAACTCGGAATCTTCCTGTACCACTGGCACAATCCGCGCCCTTCACAGCGAGTGGTGAAGATCGCCCCCGGCGAACAGGGAAAGTACTGGCAGGACTGCCTCGACAATGGCTTCATCTGCGTCGGCTGGGATGACGTCGGCGATCTCGCACAGTTCAGCACCAAGGACGAGTTCCGTGACGTTTTCCGGGAGCACTACCCGTACAACGACGTCGAGCAGCAAGTCAGCCGGAAAGCCAACGAACTCTGGACGCTGAGGGAACTTCAGCCCGGCGACACCGTCATCGCCAACCGCGGCACCGGGTGCCTGCTCGGCGTCGGGACCGTCAACGACATCGGCTACGTGTGGCATCCCGAGCGCACGGAATACAAGCACACCGTCGGCATCGACTGGGACACCGCGGCGGCCGGGCCCATTGAGCAGGTAGACGCGTGGAGGGTGACGACCGTCTCGAAGGTGTCGGCCGAGTTGCAACGGAAACTCCTGGGACGGGGCCCGGCCCCCAAACCCGTTGAGGACGATGCGAAGCTGCTCGAACTGGAAGCTGCGCTGCGTCGGCGCGGTCAGGTGATCCTGTACGGGCCCCCAGGAACCGGAAAGACCCACATTGCCCGTCGGGCCGCGGCCTGGTTACTCGACGGCGGAAGCACGAACGCACAGGCCAACGGACTGCTCGCCGACACCGATGCGCTCACCCGCCGCGAACAAGCCTTGGCTGAGCCGACCGGTCCCGGCAAGGCTGCCCGACTGACCCGTATCACCTTCCATCCGTCCTATGCCTACGAAGACTTCGTCGAAGGCTTCCGCCCTCAGCGGTCCGACGACGGCGCCATGCAGCTCGTCTTGACCGACGGCATCTTCAAACGAGTCTGCACAACCGCCCACAACGATCCGACCAACAGCTACATCGTTTTGATCGACGAGATCAACCGCGGCAACATCCCAAAGATTTTCGGCGAACTGATCACGCTCATCGAGAAGGACAAGCGGGGCCTGACAGTTCAACTGCCGCAAAGCAATGACAGCTTCTCAGTACCCCCGAATATCCTCATCATCGGCACCATGAACACCGCCGACCGCAGCATTCACCTGCTCGATACCGCACTGCGCAGACGCTTTCAGTTCATCGAATTGCTTCCAGACATCGAACTTCTCGAAGGGGCTTCGGTGGGCGCGCTGGCACTCGATGCGTTCCTTGGCGGCCTCAACGAGGAGATCCGCAAACGCTTTGGTCGCGAGAAGCAGATCGGCCATGCGTTGTTCTATCAGAATGGTGAAATCGTGGACTCCCCAGACGAGTTCGCCGCCATCATCCGCTATGAACTGATTCCACTCCTCCAGGAGTACTTTTACGAGGACTATCAAGCCCTGGGCCACCTTCTGGGCGGAGTGATCGATACCCAAGCCCAGCAGATCGCTGAGCTCGCCAACGATCCGGAAGGGTTGTGCGTCGATCTGGCGAACAAATACGGCAGCGCCTCCGCGTGACCATGCGCCGTACCGTCGAGCTCGCCGAATACCAAAACGAATGTGTGCCCGCGGACAAGCCGACCCTGGCCGATCTGAAGCTGGCCGAAAAGCTCGCGGCCGGAGGCGCCGTCGATGCGCGGCTGGACGTGCGCTGGCTGGCCGATGGGAACGTAGAAATCAACGCGACCTCCTGGGTCGGTGTGGTGCGGTTCAGCGCTTTGGAGATCCGTGTTGTCCCCAAGTTGGTCGGTGGGTCGTTACGCGTCCTGCGGATGGTCGAGTACGCCAACGGGATACAGCTGCTGTCACACCTTCCACCCGATCAGCATCTGCCCGCCGACGGCACCGACCTGTTTCAGTTGATCGTCATGGCTTTGGTCCAGGAAACCAGAGAGCTGATCCGAGACGGGCTCATCCGTGACTATCGGCGCACCGACGATTCCCTCACTGTCCTGCGTGGCCGTCTACGGATGCGCGATCAGTTCCTGCGCCGGTACGGCAGCCTGCACAAGTTGGAGTGCCAATACGACGAGTACGACGGCGACATACCGGAGAACCAGCTACTTGCGGCGGCATTGTCCGCTGCAGCCACGCGCGTGGCCGACGACAAGCTGAGGACCGACACCCGAGGGCTCGCCGCAGTTCTGGCCGCAACATGCGAGCCTCCCACACTTGACCCCGAGTGGTACACGCGCCGAATTCACTATGACCGCCGCAACTCCCGGTACCGACCTGCCCATGAGCTCGCCGTCATGGTGTTGGAAGGACTGGCTCTCAACGATTTGCACAGCAGCGGCCACCAAGGTGTCACCGCCTTCATGCTCGACATGAACGCGATCTTCGAACGATTCGTCACCCGACTCGTCTCAGAAGCGCTGGCCGGGACAACGCTGGGGTTGAGTGCTCAGCAGAGCTACGGCGCCGTCGTCGTCGACGAGAGCACCGGGCGCACCTACAGCACCATCCGACCCGACCTCGTCATCGTCGACACCGAGTCAGGGCGCAAGGTCCCCGTCGATATCAAGTACAAGCTGTACGAGGACAAGCGATTCGGCACCGGCGACATCTATCAGCTCTTCACCTACGCCTACGCTCTCGGCGAGTCCGATTCGACGCGCAACGCCGGCGTCCTCTATGCCGCGACAACTTCCGTGACCGGGCCCGCACTGCGTATCAAGCCTCAGACCGGGATATCAGGGGCACACATTCGCGGCGCTGGACTCGACGTGGCCGGCATTGTGGACGGATTGAACGGTGTCCCTCCCGAGTTGGCACTGCGCACGGTTCGAGACATCGTTCACGACGTCATTGGGCTGGTGGGTATCAACTGACAACCTGGGGGACGAGATGCTGCAGTGCGTGAAACCACGCCCTGGCAGGTCAGACAAGCAGCAGCGCTATCGGGCCGACCTACGATCGCTTGCGCTATCCATAGCTCGACGGTGACCGGCCTAACCTCCACGAACTGGGCTTGTGTGAACGCATTGATTCGCGCGCCGCTTCATCGGATCGCTTCTCGGCCTCTGTCCGCGGACGCGGAGGCGCCATCATCTCGCGCACCCGCTTCCTCACTACCTCTGGATCAGGCTTTCGTGGTGGCTCGCGTTTGACCGGCACACGAATACTCCTCTGTGCTCGCTTTGGCAGCTTGGCGGAAGTACGACCCGCACTCTGTCGTTGCGGTACAGCAGGTTTAGGGCTCTGCGAACGCGACTTCTTGCTTTTCTTGGTCTGCTTGGCTTGGTCAGCCTTCTCATGAAGTCGAGAGATTTGCTTCCGCTGCCGATCGGAATGCACCTGAAGTCGTCGATAGTCTGCTCGCAGCTGAGCAAGTTCAGCCGAAACAGACTCGAATTGGCTGCGCCACCAATTCGTCTGATATTCAGGAAGTTTCACGTTACAGTCATGGCATACCTCATCCGCCACAACTGCAATCGGAGACAAGCGAACCGTGATGTCCTGGCGACCACACAGCGCTTGGTCGTGGCACTCGTTCAGGTAGTCCCGGTGATGTACAACATCTGTGGCCGACTCGTATAGGTAGTCGTATGCCGGTTCGGGCAGCTGCGGAGCCGGCTCCGCGTTTGGACGACAAGCGTGCCCATCGACCTTTCGCGGCTGAGTTCGCTTGACGAGCTGACTCTCGGACGTCCGACAGCTCCGATATTCGAACCTCTTCCGCACCCGATCAGCGAATTGCGGCGTAGTTGCCGAGTTGCCATCTCGCACTTCCGCGCCCAAATGACGAAGGTATCCGATGACCGCCTTATCCGGCACACGGAGTTCGGAGGCGAGTCTCGCAACTGTGAGGCCTGCACTGTTGTTCGTGACCTCTGGAGGGTCTGTTCTGTGCTTCCCGAAAGACTCCCGGAGACGGCTCGCGACTGGTGCACTCACTACTGACGACGCGGAATTGACAAACTCACCCTCCGCTTTCAGGTGGGCAAGCAAGCCCTTGCTCGGTAGCCCCAATTCCTTTGCGAGCTCGTGGATCCGCACCTTTCCGCCCACAGCAGCCATCCAATCTTCCCGTGGAGCCAGTCATATGTGACTGACAACCGTCCGCTCGATACGTTCGATTCCGATGCAGCGACCAAGGTTTAGCTCATCGGGTTCGTCCTTCGATCTGAGCTATGTCATGCACTGCCCGAAGAATCTCCTCGTCATAGGCCGAGAGCGCCTTCAACCCCAACCGCCTCCGGAAGGCCCCAAACAGCTCATCGTCCGGCGTCAGTTTGCCGTCGGCAGCCAGCTGCGCCAGGTGATGGGCCAGCTCGGATGGAGGAACGCGGTCCAGGGTCCGTGCGCCGAGTTCCCGTGGCACTACTTGAGCCTGGGTAGGCAACCGGAACGTTCGTGGCTTTACACCCTGCTCGTTCAGCGGGTTCTCTGCGACAATCTGTCCTTCTCGCTCAGCTTGGGAGATCGCACGATTCAAGGTGCGGGATACCTCTTTGCCGCCGCCATGCCCGTTACACGCCTCGATATAAGCGTCGTGAATTCGGAAGCCTATGACGGGGCCTTCTGATTCCACGATGCGTACCACGTTGTTGATGATCATGGCATCCGACGTGCGCTCGATACTGGGTAATCGTCCTTGGAACTCCCTGTAGGGCTTGAGGTTCGAACTCGGGCCGGCGGATTCCATCCGCGCGTGCACAGCGGGCGGCCCATCCACGGCACGCGTAGACATCGATGGGCCCGAACTCCGAGTAGGTGACTCAATATGAGCGGTAGGCATCCTGAGCGTGCCTGCACGCTCAGGATCGTCTGCGGATGGCCGGGTCGTCTCGGCCCGGCCAACTGCCGGCCCACCGGCCGGCGGCGTCGTCGTGGCGGAACTTCTTTCACTCCCGGCTGCGCCACCAAAGAGCCGCTCACGCTCAGCCGCGATGATCTCGCGCGCGAGTTCGGCTTCGGTGATGTCATACGCCTCGGGGGCGCTCTCAGCAGTTTCGCTCTGCCGTGCGAAACTCTCGAAGAGCTCCTTCTTGCGAGCCAAGATCTCACGGATTTGTTGATCAACGCCTTCATCGGACAGAAGTCGGTGTACTTGAACCGATTCCAGCTGCCCCATGCGATGGGCCCGTGCGATCGCCTGCCATTCGATGGTCGGTTTGAGCTGCGGTTCACAGATCACCACGACCGATGCCGCCTGGATGTTCAATCCGACACCGCCGGCCAGGATCTGAGCAACCAGCACGGCACCCTGTTTTGCCGCCGAAAATTGGTCGACCATGTCCTGTCGGCGACCCGCCGCGACCGAGCCCGTCAGCGGTCCGAAAACGCGACCGGGCAGGTGAGCAGCGACCTGCTGCAAAACGTCAAGAAAGTGCGAAAAGACGACGACTCGCCGGCCGTTGGCCTCCGCCTCTTCCACGATCTCGATGAGGCGTTCCATCTTGGCGGACTTATGCCCGCGATTCATGGCTGCTTGCCGCATCGCCATGAAGTTGCGTTCATTAACCGCAGCGCGATAGGCCGAAGCATCCTCGCCCGACATCGTTATCCACTCGTCAACCTCGACGAGTTCGGGAAGTTCGGCGAGAACGTCCTCTTGGTTGCGACGGAGATACGCAGGCGCGACTTGACGACGAAACTTCTTGGGCGAGAACTCGTCTGCATCAAGCACTAAATCGGGACGAAGGTAACCGACCAGGTTGCGGAACTCATCGAGGCGGTTCTCAAGTGGTGTACCGGTCAGCAGGATCGCGCGTTCGCAGGTGTCGATCAGGTGCGCGGTCCGTTGTGTCCTGAGAGCCTCGGGGTTCTTGATGTAGTGCGCTTCGTCCACGATCACGCACCCCAGGTTGGGCACGGACACATTATTTTTCACCCAGCCCAGGGTTTCGAAGGTGGTGACAGCGACTCCGCCGTTGCGTTCCCAGTTCTTGGCAGCCCATTGCCGGTCCGGCCCGTGCAGGCGGTGGGCGGCCAGCTTAGACTTGGCAGCCACTTCGCGAACCCAGTTGGTCACCACGGCGGCTGGGCACACCACCAGGAAATTATGGTCACCTTTGGCGCGAAGGTGAGCCAACGCCGCAATGGCTTCCACGGTCTTTCCCAGCCCCATCTCGTCACCGATTACGACCTTGCGCTGCACCAGTGCGAACTTCGCCGCAAAACTCTGGTACCCACGTAGTGACGCGGTCAGGTGGTCGCCCTTGAGCTCGAACTCTCGGACCGCTTCGATGATCTCGGTGGGAAGGTCGCCTTGCGTCTTCTCGTCGTCTTCGGTGATGAAACCCAGCTCGGCGAGCAGCGCGAAGTAATCCGCGGGGCGGGCAAGGAAGTCTTCCCACGGGTCACCGACTGTCGCGACATCTTGGGCATCGGCTATGGCGCGCGCAGACCTGGCGACGGTCTGGATGGCTTGTCGGAATTCCTCAACACTGGACTCAGCCGGAAGCACAATCGCGTAGTTGACGGCCTTGTCGATAGCAGCCGCGACAGGAGCCAGTTCTTCAACAATCGCCATCTCAGAAGTTGTGGCGGAGGCGCGGTGTGCCGCATCCCAGGCCCGCAAGCGGCGCAAAAACTCGGTGTACTCCGGAGTTCGCTTCTTGATATCGATCCGCATAGGCATCTCATCGAACGTGTTCTGCCGCAACGTACGTGCCGCTGCGCGGATGCGGGTGGCGGTGGTCGGCCCGATCCCCTCGAATCCCTCCAGTCTGTGCTCGTTCGCCAGGACTGCGAGGACGTTGGTGATGCCGTTGTCATTCAGTGCACCCACACGGATCTTGTCGCGGGTTGCTTCTCGAAGGCGTTCGACTGGCATGTCGGCCAGTAGCCGGTCGGTCTCCTGATTACGGACATGGTTGCCCGCGTCGACCGCGGACTTGCGTAGGTTCGCCTCGTCGGCCGCTGCACGGCGGATGACGGCCGTGGCGTTCGGGAGGATTGCGAACGCCGTGGACGCCTCGACTGTGGCGCCGTGCCCTTGGTCGGGTAGCTGCTGCTTGAAGCCCACCCAGTCGGCGAGGATGTCGCCGAACTCGAGCGCACGCACCCGCGGATCGTCGCGGGGCGCTGCCTTCTCAATCTCGCCGTGCAGTTGGCTGGTAAGGAACCAGCGGCGGTAGTCGGCCAAGAACGTCGCGGCCTGGTTGGCTTTGTCCCGCGTACCTCCGAAAAGGAGCAGCCGGCCGAACCCCGTGACCTTTCGTAAGTCGTCGGTAGCTTGTCCTACCTCCGTGGTCAGCCGATCGAGCTCTCGCTGCACGTCGAGCGGGACGTCTGGAAGGGTGGCCTTGGCGGCGACCGCTTGCAACGCCCCAAGGTCGTCGGACCGCAACGGCACGACGTGCCAAAGCACACGGTTGTCTCGCCGCGCCTGAACCACTCGTTGATGCAGCGCCGTCGATGCCTTGTTTGCGGTGACGATCACCTGGACTCTTGCCGCGAGCACCGCCCGGGCGGCCTCCACCCAGCCGCGTACCTCGTCACCTATCGCCGATGTTGACGGCTGGTCGTCTGTAGCCATGGCCCCCGTTGGTGGTCGGATTTCTGCGAAGATTAGCGGACCCGCCGACAGCCTGTGACGCAGCCCGCATATTGTCGGAGCCGTCGAGTAGCGTGGGCCGGCTATCTACCGAGAGGGACGATCGGGTGCTGCTAGAAGAGCTGAAACCAGGCCTACGTATCGACGGGCTGATCCCCGCCCAAGCGATCACGGTGATCTTTGCTCAATGGCATGGCACCGACGCGTTAGAGCTGACCTACAAGACCAACGACGGTGCCCTGGGCCAACAGGTGGTTTTCCGGAAAGACCAGGATCAACTCACCGTTGCCCAGGCTGGCAGTCGAGCCTTCGATGCCAACGCGACCGACTTCAAGCTGGTCGCCGAGGCTCAGCGCATCAGCCTGGCGGGGCTCTTTGACCCCATGCTGGCGGTAGCCACCAGCGACGTGCGCCCACTGCCCCACCAGATCCGTGCGGTCTACGGCGAGCTGCTTCCCCGCACGCCGCTGCGGTTCCTGCTAGCTGACGATCCCGGTGCCGGCAAGACCATCATGGCCGGCCTGTACATCAAGGAGCTGCTACTGCGCGACGACGTCCGGCAATGCCTGATCGTCGCTCCGGGCGGCCTGGTCGAGCAGTGGCAGGACGAGTTGTTCTTCAAGTTCGGGCTGCGGTTTGATTTGCTGACCAACCAACTCATCGACGCCAACGTCAATCTCAACGTCTTCGAAACCAACCCGCTGCTGATCGCCCGGATGGACCAGCTGTCCCGCAACGAGGAGCTGCAGGCCCAGCTCAAGGAAACCGAGTGGGATCTGGTCATCGTCGACGAGGCCCACCGCATGGGCGCCCACTACTTCGGCGGCAAGCTGGAGAAAACGAAACGTTTCCTGCTCGGTGAGCTCCTCGGTCGCATCACCCGCCACCTGCTTTTGATGACCGCGACCCCGCATTCGGGCAAGGAGGAAGACTTCCAGCTCTTCCTCACCCTGCTGGACCGCGACCGGTTCGAGGGCAAGAACACGAAGACCGCCAACACCGACGGCATCATGCGCCGCATGGTCAAAGAGGATCTGCTGACATTCGACGGCAAGAAACTCTTTCCCGAGCGCCGTGCCGAAACCGTGCCCTACGAGCTGACCGCGTTGGAGCAGGACCTCTACGAACAGGTCACCGAGTACGTGCGGGAAGGCATGAACCGTGCTGACCGAGTCGGCGGCAAACGCAAGAACACCGTCGGCTTTGCCCTGACGGTGCTGCAGCGCCGGCTCGCCTCAAGTCCGGAAGCCATCTACAAGAGCCTGGTGCGCCGCACCGAACGCCTGGAACGCAAGAAGCAGGAAATCCTCAACGGCACCTACACCGATAAAGAACCCACGATTGATTTCGACGGCCTCGATGCCGATGACTACAGCTCCGAGCAGATCGAGGAGCTGGAGGAGGAATTGCTCGATGCCGCCACTGCCGCGCAGACAGTGGAGGAGCTTGATGCCGAGCTGCTAGAACTAGCCGAACTCACGACCGTCGCACGGCAAGTCCGGGACTCTGGAACCGACCGTAAGTGGACAGAACTGAGTCGGATCCTGCAGGACGAGGCGCTGACCACCGACGCGAACGGCTGGCCCCGCAAGCTGATTATCTTCACCGAGCACCGCGACACCCTCGACTATCTGGCCGGCCGCATCCGCTCCCTGCTGGGTAAGCCGAATGCGGTGCAGGCTATTCATGGCGGGGTGCGCCGCAAGGAGCGGCGGACGATCACCGAGGAGTTCACCAAGAACCGCGACTGCCAAATCCTGTTGGCCACCGACGCTGCCGGCGAGGGACTGAACCTGCAAGCCGCACACTTGATGGTCAACTACGACCTGCCGTGGAACCCCAACCGGATCGAGCAGCGGTTCGGCCGTATCCACCGCATCGGCCAGCTGGAGGTCTGCCGGTTGTGGAACATCGTCGCCAGCAACACCCGGGAGGGTGCCGTGTTCGAGCGGCTCCTGGACAAGATCGAAGAACAACGGAAAGCCTACGGTGGCAAGGTCTTCGACGTGCTCGGCGAAGCCTTTAGCGAGACACCGCTGCGTGAGCTGCTGCTGGAGGCGATCCGGTACGGCGAGCAGGACGAGGTGCGGGCCAAGATGCACGAGGTGATCGACCACCAGGTGGCCGATGGACTCAAAGAACTGCTCGACGAACGCGCCTTAGCCTCTGAGCATCTGGCCGACGCCGACCTGGCGAAGCTCCGCGCGGCCATGGACGAGGCCCGCGCCCGACGCCTGCAGCCGCACTACATCGAGCTGGCGTTCAAGGCGGCGTTCACCCGGCTGGGCGGGCGCATTGCCCGACGCGAGCGCGGCCGCTATGAGATCGCCAATGTGCCCGCGCAGATCCGGGCCAGCAAGTATCAGCCGATCGCCACAAAGTACGACCGGGTGACCTTCGATCTCAAATACGCGCATCCCGAGGAACTTTCACACGCCGACCTCCTGGCGCCGGGGCATCCGCTGCACGACGCGGTGATGGATGAGGCAATCCGACAGTTTGGCGGCACCCTGCACAGCGGAACGGTCTTGGTGTCGTCGACGCTGGAGGAACCGCATCTGCTGGTGGGTGTGGTGGAGGAAGTGGCCGACGCAACCGGGGCGGCGGTGTCGCGGCGGTTCGGTTATGCCTACGTTGACAGCATGGGCACCGTCACCCCCGCCGGTCCGGCGCCGTACCTCGACTGTGTCGCCGCGCCGGAGACACCTGCGGTGGCAGCCGCGCGTCAGTTGCCCTGGCTGGCCGACGCCGAAGACCGGGCCACCAGCTGGATCATCACCACCCAACTGCCCGAGTACCTCGCCGAGGTACAACCGCGACGGGCCGCCGAACTCGCCAAGACCCGCGAACTCGTCGTGAGACGTCTTGAATCAGAACGTGATCGACTCCTGCTCGACGCCACGGTGGCGTCCGAGAAAGAGCAGGCCGGGGAGAAACCGAAGGAATCCGCCGAAAGCCTGAGCCGCAAAGCAGTCGACCTCGACATGCGGCTACGCAAACGCCTCGAACTCCTCGAGCAACAAGCCCTGATGTCGACGAAGCCACCGCGCATCATCACCGCAGCACTGGTGCTGCCGGTGAGCATGGTCGACAGTGAGTTGCCGGCTTCGGCCCCGATTCACGCCAAGGAGACTAAGGAAGTCGAGCGTCGCGGTGTCGATCTGGTGTTGGCGCGGGAGCGTGAATTGGGTAGGACACCGGTCGAACAGGCCTTCAACAACAAGGGATTCGACATCCTGTCCTCCGACTCCAACGGTGACACCTACCGGATCGAGGTCAAGGCCCGGCTGGATGGTGCGACGGACTTCTTCGTCACCCACAACGAGGTGATGGTCGGCAAGAACGCCGCACCCCGCTACCGGCTGGCGCTGGTCAAGGTCGATCCTCGCGGCCCTGACCATGATCAAGTGCGCTACCTCGACAACCCGTTTGCGTCGACTGACCTCGGCGACTTCGAAGCCACCGGTGTGCGTGGAGACTGGAACAAGATGTGGAACAAGGGAACTGAGCCATTTTGATGTCATCTGAGAACACCGTTCAGAAGCGCAAGCTGATCGAGGTCGCACTGCCGCTGGAGGCGATCAACCGGGAATCCGCCCGCGAAAAATCGATCCGACATGGGCATCCATCGACGTTGCACCTGTGGTGGGCACGACGGCCGCTCGCCGCTGCCCGTGCCGTGCTGTTCGCGCAGTTGGTCGACGACCCTTCCTCTCACCCCGAAGAGTTCCCGACCGAGGAACTACAGCGCAAGGGACGCGAGCGGCTACACAAGCTGATCGAGCGGCTGGTGGTGTGGGAGAACATCCGCGACGAGAAACTGCTCGCCGAGGCGCACGCTGAGATCCTCAAGTCCACCGACGGCGACCCGCCGCCGATCCTCGACCCGTTCGCCGGTGGCGGCACTATCCCGTTGGAAGCGCAGCGTCTCGGACTAGAAGCCCACGCATCGGACCTGAATCCCGTTGCAGTGCTGATCAACAAAGCACTGATCGAGATTCCGCCGAAGTTCGCTGGGCATCCACCCGTGTCGCCCGAGGTTGCGAACGACCAGCTCAGCCACCCATGGCCAGGTGCCACCGGTCTCGCCGAAGACGTACGGCGCTACGGGCAATGGATGCGCAACGAAGCCGAAGAACGCATCGGGCACCTCTACCCCAAGGCCACTCTGCCCGACGGCACCGAGGCCACCGTGATCGCCTGGATCTGGGCACGCACCGTGACGTGCCCCAACCCCGCCTGCGGCATCACCATGCCGTTGGTTCGGTCATGGTGGCTCGGCAAGAAGAAGGGCAAGGAGGCCTACGTCGTTCCATCGGTGGTCGACGGAAAAGTCCATTTCAGCATCGGCCATGACCCCGAGCATGCACCCACCTCCAATACCGACGGCACCGTCGGGCGCACCGGCGCCGTCTGCATCGGCTGCGGATCTGCGGTCGAGCGAGACCACATCAAGTCCGAAGGCCGCGCCGGTCGGATGGGTTCGCAGCTCATGGCGACCGTTGCAGAGGGCAAGCGCACCCGTACTTATCTGGCCCCCACGCCCGAGCATGAGGCTGTTGCAGCGGTACCCCGTCCGACTGACGTGCCAGAGCAAGAGCTTGGCTACCACCCCAAGGACATCTGGACGCCACCATACGGCCTCACGACCTTCGCGGACCTATTCACGGCGCGACAACTCACCGCGCTGACCATGTTCAGCGACCTCGTCACCGAAGCCCGCGAACGCATCCTCGTCGATGCTCGCGCCGCTGGCGTGCCCGAAGGCGACGGCCTTGAAGCCGGCGGCACCGGAGCGGCCGCCTACGCCGATGCCATCGCGACTTATTTGGGTTTCGCCATAAGCCGGATGACCAATAAGTCGAGCACAATCTGCTCTTGGGACTCCAGCACGAAAATGGAAGCGGTCCGAAGCGTCTTTGCGCGCCAAGCACTTCCAATGAGTTGGGATTTCGCCGAGTCGAACCCCTGGGGAGGATCGGGCGGCGACTACGTCGAGGATCTCCAGTGGGTCAGCCGCGTACTGGATCGATTCGAGGGCAGCTCACCAGGTACTGCAATGCAGGCCGATGCCCAAGATTCAGTCGGCAAAGGCTCGCTCATCTCCACAGACCCGCCCTACTACGACAACATCGGTTATTCAGACTTGTCAGACTTCTTCTATGTGTGGTTGCGCCGATCGCTGCGGTCAATTCATCCCGATTTGCTATCCACGATGCTGGTGCCGAAGGCCGACGAGCTGGTCGCCAACCCGTATCGACATGGCGGCAGAGAGGGTGCACACCAGTTCTTCGAAGAAGGGTTCCGGGAGGTGTTCCGGCGAGCCCGCGAGTCCGCCCTGCCGGACTACCCCATCACCGTCTACTACGCATTCAAGCAATCCGAGACGACCGAAGTCGGCGAGGCCTCCACAGGCTGGGAAACCCTGTTGGAAGGCATGATTCGATCAGGTTGGGCAGTCACCGCGACCTGGCCGCTGCGGAGCGAACTAAGCAACAGGATGCTCTCTCAAGGCACTAACGCTCTGGCATCGTCAATCGTGCTGGCGCTTCGTCCCCGACTTGAGGACGCACCACGAACGGATCGTCGACAGTTTGTCGATGCACTGAAGGCAGAGCTTCCGTCCGCACTCAAGGATCTGCAACAGGGCGCGATCGCACCGGTTGATCTGCCGCAGGCCGCCATTGGTCCGGGTATGGCGGTGTTTTCCCGATACTCGGCGGTGCTTGAGCCTGACGGTACAAAGATGTCGGTGCGCTCGGCATTGGCCCGGATAAACGAGATCCTGGACCAAGTGCTCAACGAGCAGGAGGGCGACTTCGATCCGACGAGTCGGTTCGCAATCGCGTGGTATCGCCAACATGGCTACAGCGCTGGAACATTCGGTGATGCCAACAACCTCGCCAATGCGCGCAACACCACCGTCGACGCGATGGATCGCGGCGGGATTTTGACCAGCCGTGCCGGCAAGGTTCAGCTGATCATGCCCTCCGATTTGAGTCCGATTTACGACGTTCTGAGCGATCTGCACACCAGCAACTGGGAAGTACTACACCATCTCATCAGATCCCTGGAAGGTGAAGGGATCACGTCCGCCGGGGAGTTCCTGCGGACTGCGTTGAGCCGTCCCGACGGCGCAGTGGATGCAGACCTTGTGAAAGAACTCGCCCACCTGCTGTTCCGGATCGCTGAGACCAACGGCTGGACCAAGGACGCGCTGAACTTCAACACCCTGGTGACCAGCTGGCCCGAAATTCTGGATGTCGCAAGGACTGAGACACCGGCTAGCACGCAGAGTGCATTCGACTTCGACGAGGAGGACGACTGAGATGGCGCTGAGCAACCGCGACCGCATCAACCGCATGTTCGAGACAATGGCCCCGGCACTGGACGACTTCATTGCCTCGGTGATCGGCCAGGGTGATCCGGCCCTGGGTGCGGCGTGGACAAAGCTTGTTCAGTTGAAGGACGGGAAAAAGGGCGCACCGGCCGACAAGACCTACAACCCGCTCGACCCGCAGGTACAGTTCCGCATGCTCACTGAGAGCGCCATCACCAGCGGATTCAAAGCCGGGTGGTACCCGTTCAACAAATCGTTCGGCAAGGCCGGTGAGTCCTTCGCGATCGAACTGCGCGAAGTCCGAAATAACTGGGCCCACAACGGAACTTTCACCGACGACGATGCCTACCGCGCCCTCGACACCGGCGAACGTCTGCTCAAACTCATCGGCGCGACCAAGGAAGCCGACGAAGTTCATGCGATCCGGCTCAACCTGCGCAGAGTCACCGCGGACAAGGACGACAAAAAGACACTTAAGGCCGCCGTCGATACACCCGAAGGCACCGGCCTCAAGCCGTGGCGCGAGGTGCTGCCACCGCACGACGACGTCGCCACCGGCAACTTCGCAGCCTCGGAATTTGCGGCCGACCTCTACAAAGTGGCCTTCGGTGGCGAACAGGATTCCGGTTATGCCGATGCCGTCGAGTTCTTTCGGCGTACCTATTTGACCGAGGGGTTGACCGACCTGGTCGGGCGGGCAGTACGGCGGCTCTCGGGTGACGACAACGCCCCGCCAGTCATCAACCTGCAGACCAACTTCGGTGGCGGCAAGACGCACTCGATGCTGGCGCTCTGGCACGTCGCGGCCGGGCTCCCGGTCGGCGAATTTCCCCAGGCCACCCAGGAGTTGCTGGCGGCCAATGGCTATACCGGCAACAAAGCAAACCGGGTGGCGATCGTCGGCAACCACTTCAGCCCCGCCGGCGAAACCAAAGAGGACGGAACCCACGTCAACACCATCTGGGGCGAGCTGGCCTGGCAACTCGGCGGTGCCGACGCCTACAAGATCGTCGCCAAGGCTGATGCCGAGCGCACCACACCGGGTGAGACCCTGCACGAGCTCCTGGCGAAGTACTCCCCCGCGGTCGTCCTTATCGACGAATGGGTGGCATACGCCCGTTCTCTGGTCGGCCGCACCGACTTGGCCGGCGGCACGTTTGACGACCAGTTCACTTTTGCGCAGTCATTGACCGAGGCCGCCAAGGGCACTTCCGGTGTGCTGCTGGTGATTTCCATCCCCGCCTCCGAAACGGGCGACGATGCCGATCACGTCGTCGCCGGTAACGCCGAGGAGGTCGGTGGTGCGCACGGTTTGGAGGCACTCAAACGGCTGCAGAACGTGGTGCGTCGTGTTGCTGAGCAGTGGCGGCCTGCTTCCTCGGCCGAGGCGTACCAGATCGTGCGGCAACGTCTGTTCAAGGAGCCCGATGCCGCGGCGTTGGCGTCGATCGGGTCCACTGCCCGCGCCTACGTGGAGTTGTACCGCAAATACACCGATGATTTCCCTCGCGACTCCCGTGACAGCGCATACGAGGACCGGATCAAGCGGACCTACCCGATTCACCCCGAACTGTTCGACCGGCTCTATGAAGAATGGTCATCGCTAGAGCGGTTCCAACGCACCCGCGGTGTCCTGCGGTTGATGAGCACCGTCATCCATGCGCTGTGGACCGGTGAAGATGCGTCACCGTTGATCATGCCCGGTTCGATCCCGCTGGCGACGGCCAACGTGAACGCCGAACTCACTCAGTATCTGCAGGATTCGTGGAAGGCCATCATCGACGCCGACGTCGACGGCCTCAACTCTGAGCCTGCCCGCATCGACAAGGAAAAGCCACTGTTCGGGCAGCGCGCCCTGACCAAGCGGCTGGCCCGCACCGTGTTCTTCGGTGCTGCACCGACGATTGGTTCGGCCCACAAGGGGCTGGAGACCCAACGCGTGTTCCTGGGTACGGCCGTGCCGGGGGATGTTCCAGGCAACTTCCACGCCGCGCTGACCCAATTGGGCGACCGGGCCACCTACTTCTACTCCGGTTCCGGCAAGTACTGGTACGACCTGCAGGCCAACATCACCCGCACCGCCAAAGATCAGGCCGAGCGTCTGCACAAAGAAGACGTGTGGGCCGAGATCGTCCGACGCCTGCAAGCCCAGGCGCGCACTCGCGGCGATTTTGCCGGTGTGCACGTATGTCCGGAATCCCACGCCGACATTCCCGACACCGACGAAGCCCGGCTGGTGATTCTGCATCCGCAGGTCGCCCATAAACGAGGAACTGAGTCGCAGGCGAAGGAGTTTGCGCACAAGGCCACCGAGCAGCGCGGGACTGCCAATCGCTCCAACCGCAACATGCTTGTGTACTTGGCGGCCGACGAGGCGCGCCTGGAAGAACTCGACAACGCTGTCCGCGACTACCTCGGCTGGACCCACGTCCTGGCCAACGAGGCTGACTTGGACCTGACCCAGAATCAGAAGAATCAGGCGTCGGCCAGGCAGGCCCAGGCCGATCAGACGGTGAAGTCACGTCTGCTGCAGACGTTTACGTGGGCGCTTGTCCCGTCGCAGCCCGATGCCGGCGCCCCGTTCATCGTGGGCGAAACGAAAGTGGAAGGGCAGTCAGAATCGCTGGCCGAGCGGGTGTCGCGCCGGCTCGGTAACGACGGGGACCTGTCCGTCCGACAGGCCGCCGCCCCGATCCGGCTTGCGATCAACAAGGTGCCTCAGATCTGGAAAGACGGGCACGTCACCCTCGGCGCGCTGTGGGGGTTGTACTGCCAGTACCCCTACATGCCGCGGTTGCGCGATCGAAAGGTGTTGGAGGAAGGCGTCCTTGATCTGCCCATGATCTGGCAGACAGATGCCTTTGCCTTGGCGACCGGCTATCAGGATGGTCGCTACGTTGGCCTGTGGATTCCGACCGACACGAACAGCGCGCCGTCCGCCACGGATTCACTGCTGTTGGTCCGGCCCGACGTCGCCACTAAGCAGCGTGACGAAGAGGAACCGGAAAATCAGCCCGGTGGTGGCGGTGGCACAGTACCGCCGATCGAGATCCCGGGTAAGGAGTCTGGAGACGGTGGCGTCGATATCGCGTTCCCGCCAGCTAAGACCCGCTTCTACGGGGTGAAGACCCTCAATTCCGACAAGATCGCGCTGGACTTCAAGAACATCGCCGATGAAGTGATCGCCAACCTGCGCGACCAGGGCATCAACCTGGTCGTCAAGATCGAGATCGAGGCAGTCGCCTCAACTGGCTTTGACGAGAACAAGATTCGCACCGTGTCCGAGAACGCGAAGACCTTGAAGTTCGAGCAGTCGGGGTTCGAGTCAGAATGATCGCGCGTGATGCTCGTAGATTGTCGCAGCTACGGCCTGTCGCGTTCTTCGACCGAATACTTGGATCCGACAACAACAATCGATCGAACGAACTCAACGAGTGGCTGGAATCCACACTCAAGCGTGAACTTAAGCTCGATGAGATCGAGCGCGACGAGGATGGCGATATCCCCATTCCGTGCGGTAGCGCTGTCGTGTTCGTCCGGGCGATCGACGAAGAGTCTCCGCGGATCGAGATCTTCGCTCCGCTTCTCGGAGACTTCGCGATGCGTCCTGAGGTGTACGAAGCCGTTAACGCCATCAATCGAAAAACACCCTTCGCCAAAGCAACCGTCGACCCTGAACTCCCCCAGATCCTTCTGTCAGCGGAGCTCTTTATCTTTGACGAGCTGTCATCTGACCAGCTGATGGCGACGATTGACCTCATTGCTGACCGCGCCGACCACTACGACACGCTGCTCCAAAAGCGTTTCGGGGGCACGACAATGATCGACGATGACATTGACGACGAATTCGATGTCTGAGTCTTTCCGAGGCATTTTGCGCCGGTTCAGCGATGAGACCGCCGCACTCGCCGAACGTGTCGTACGGTCGACCGCGATCGTCAGAGGTCAGACTCACGACTTCGATGAGGGCAGTGGGTCAGCCTGGCTGTACGACGCCGAGCATCTGGTAACCAACAATCACGTCGTTGCGGACTTCGCCGAACCCATTAGCACCCAGCTGCCTGGCATGGCTCCAGCCCATGCTCGAGTGATCGGGCGGGATCCGCTCACTGACCTAGCAGTCCTGCGCATTGACCCGCAAACTGTGGCCCCACTACCGATATCGAAAGAAGGTGCCCGGCTCGGCGAACTGTGCTTCGCGTTTGGCAGCCCGCTGGGAGAGTTCCCCGAGAGCATCAGCATCGGCATTGTCAGCGGGCTGAAACGAAGCCTGCCAACAGATGACAAGCAAGCGATCTTTGATGTCATTCAGACCGATGCAGCCATCAATCCCGGGAACTCGGGGGGGCCACTCGTAAATGTCGACGGCCTTGTAATCGGTGTGAACACCGCCGTCATCGAGGGAGCTGATGGCATCGGCTTCGCCGTACCTGCCGACACCGTGTCCGAAGTCGTTCACGAGCTCATCACCTATGGAGCCGTTGAACGAGCATCACTGGGCGTGACAGTCGCGCGGAAAGTCGTCGAAGGAGCACATGACGGACACGCTCTTGTCGTGACGGCAGTGAAGGCTAACGTTGCAGGACCACTTGAGCGCGGAGACATGATCGTTGCCGTCGGAGACCGCCAGATATCGACACAGAACGACCTTTTGCGCGCGCTGCGTCGAGACGTGGCGAACCGCAAGGTGAACGTCGTCGTTATGCGGGCAGGTATCGAAGTTTCTGTCGAGTGCCGGCCACGCGGCGTTCGGTCGTTCGGCTAAAAGGGCGGGAATCGCAAATACGCCGGTACGCGGGCGCGGACAGAGCCGTGTCCGCGCTCTAGCGACACCTGTCAGGGTCGATGCGTATGGTGGCGCCATGGCGGACGGAACTGGATGGCTCACCAAGCCATTGATGTTTCTCTCGTCTTATTCCCCGCTTTTTGCTATGTTGGCGATCCGCTTCGATGGTTGCCCGCTACGGATTGCGTGCGGTTTGGCCGCGGCGGTCGGGCTGGCTGTCCTGCCCGTTGTGATGCATTTTCAACGGACCGGCTGCCCAAATCAGCACACTTTGGATGTCGTGCGGCCCGCAGGCGGCGGGGCCTCCGCCTATCTCGCTGGGTATCTGTTGCCGTTTCTTACCGTCAGCAATCCTTCTGCCGCCGACTTGGCGGCTTATGGCGTATTCATTACCGTCACCTTCCTTGTCCACGTACGCACGGAAATCATTCAGGTAAACCCAACCCTATTTCTGTTCGGCTGGAGGATCTATGCTTTCACCGATTCAGGAGGACTCGACGGCCACCTCATTTGCAGGCGGAGGATACTGTCCGGCGATACGGTGCAGGCGTACCGGATGACGAACGATATTCTGCTCCTCGCGGAAGAAAACCCCGAAACAGGAACTCACTAGCCCGAGGATGACATTCACAGTGGCCAAAGAAAACTTACCCACCACCGTGGGCCAACTTCAGGTTGTTGTTGCCTGGTCAGCGGGCAAGCGCTCAATTGGACGGTCGATCAAAATTGCGGATGACGTTGTGGCCAACTTGCGGTTGCACGTCCAGGCCGCGGTGGATTCGCTAACCGACCCGGCACCCTACGCTCCAGACGCTGATGTTGAAGACAACTCGCACCTAGAAGCAGACCCCAGCGTGCTGCTCGATCAAGTCCTCATTCACGAGCTGGCCAAAGGCTCGTCTCTGCCTTTGGCCAGCAATGAGGAGCTGAAGACCAAGTCCTTGATTTGTCACGCGGTGCTAATCGGCAACGAGAAGAACAGGGCTATCTTCGTCAAGAAACGTTCACCGATCCACCTTGCAAAGAAATCCTTGGTGGCGTTGCTGATGAACGGCACGCTGGACAAAGTCCAATCTCCAATTTTTGCGTTCGACGCCAGTTATGATGCCATCATCACCACGGAAAAGGTGTACATCCTTAATAAGATTGCGTTCGAGGGCTTATTCAAAGATTCCGATGCCGTACTAGCCCAAACCCACGATTGGGTGGACGAAGTTGCACGATCGGTCCCCATGGTGGACGGGAGCGCCGATGCGATCGTCGCGGCACTGAAAAGGAACCAGTTTCTGCGTCGCAAGTTCTTCGCAGTGAAGGAACGCGCACACATTAAGACCATAACTTCAGAGGCTCTCAAAGCCGAGATTGAGCGCCACGGCTACGACGCCAACATGCTCATGGACGGCGACAAATTGAGAGTGACGGAAGGCAATGTGAAGCTGGTTCTGCAATTGCTCAACGAGGACTTGTTCAGCGGAGGGTTTTCTCAGGACCGGTACGCAGCCGGAAGCAAACGCGCCGTCAGGTGATGTCTGGCCTGGTAAAAAGTCTGACTAGGCCTATCCCCCGGGTACACCTAGTCCCGCGGCCCCCACCATCCCTGCCCGGGCCTGGATTCCCTCCATTCGTCGATAGTCGCTTTTGTCCAGCCTTTAGCCTTTCCCACAATGACATCAGGCCGCGGCAATTCAATTTTCGATAGTGAGTTCACTCCAGCCAAACCGAGGTACTCCGCTACTTCAGTGCGGCTGAGGAACCTAGGGATTGCGTCATCGCCATCATGATCCAAATCATCGTAATAGGCGCGGGCTGCATCTGCCTCAGCTCGGCGAGCATGCCGGTCTCGCGGCGGCTCGATCCTCTTGAACCAATCGTCATCGCCCGTCGGCTTTGGACACTTTGTTGCCCCCATCTCGATGCCTCCCCTATCAAGCTTCCAACTCGCCTCGCCCCGCCTGGGGCAACAACATCAACGCCTCGCTCAACACAGCCCGCGCAGGTTCAGTCAGCCGCTTCAGGCCCAACACATTCAGTACCTCCCGGAACAACTCCTCCTGGGGATAGCTAACCAGTTCAGTGAATGCCGTCATATGCGAGGCGAGCTCGGCAGGCGGGACCAACCCGAGTGTGCGCGGCCCGAGCTCGCGTTGAACAACCTCGGGCTGTGACGGCAGCCGGAATGTCTTCGGCTTGACGCCGGCCTGACCGAGCGGGTTGTCAGCAATAATCTGGCCGCGTTTCACTGCGAGCTCGATACCACGGTTCAACTGCCGCGCAATCTCTTTACCCACACGTTGTCCGCCGTATGCAATGCGGTACGCATCGTGCAGTCGATGGCCCAGGACTGGTCCCTCTGCTTCAACGATGCGAACGACGTTGGCTACTAATGCAGGAAGCGGGGTTTCCAGGACAGGCGGCAGTGACTCATTAAACGAAATGTAAGGAGCCAGCGTGCTTACATGCTCAGCCTGGCGTTCGATGAGATCATCGATTTCGAGTTCGCAGCCGTCGGGTGAGTCCTCTGCCCCAGGCAGCACAATCACCTCATCCGTGGCCTCGCCATGTGATTCCGCGGGCCCATCGTCGAATCTCGGGTCAATCCAATCGGCAGTCCGGATATCCAGCTCGTCGAGGGTGTCCCACAACCCCTGCAGGGCCCCTGGCATGTCCGCGTAGAACATCGATTCACGAATCCGATGGAACTCCCACCCGCACCGTTCCAGTTCACGTTGTCGGGCCAGGTCTGCTTCGTATTGTTCTGGGCCGTGCCAGAAGTCGCCGTCGCATTCAATCGCCAGCCGGCCTTTTGCGCCGGTGACCACCATGTCGATCCGATAGCCCATTGCTTCGACCTGCGGCATGACGGTGTAGCCCCGGTCGATGAGTCGGTTGAAGATCCGTTGCTCGAATAGTGAGTCGAACGGCGGTACCCGCACATCCTCAGAGACCGCCGCGCTCAGCACGTCGTCACCACCGCGCAGCCGATTGGCCGTGCCGTAGCAGTAGTCCAGCAGCTGGAAGCGTACGCACTCGGAGTTGGTCAGCGCTTCGCGAGGCATCGAATGGTAAACCCACATCTGATCTTTCGCCCGAGACGCGGCGACGTTGAACCGCTGCACGTACTGCGGCTGGGTCAGCACGCCCATGCGCTTGCCTTCCTCGGGCGCCTTGACCATGGACAGGAACATGACGTCGCGCTCGGAGCCTTGGAAGTCCGACGCGTCACCGCAGCGCAGCTCGCGGGCGGCCCACTCCTCCGGCGGCACCGCATCCAGCAGCTTGCTCTCGATCAGCTTGGCCTGTTCCTTGCCCAGCAGCGAGATCACGCCGAAAGTGGCTCCGTCGTACTCCGGTTCCACTAAGCACTTTCGGATCTGATCCACGATCGCCTCGGCCTCAACCAGGTTCGTCTTGTTCGCGGCCTCGTATCCGTTAGAGAGGTACACCACCTTGATCGGCTCCAGCCGCTCGGCACCGAACTGGCGGACCGGAACCAACCGAATGCCTTCTGGCTCATACGCAATGCGGTTAGAGAAGCCGATGATCTCGGGCACACACCTGCGGTGCTCGGTCAGGGTGATCCGTCCGCCGAATCGCATGTTGGCCTCGTCGAAGTAGCTGCGTTTGGGGTCCAACCACGACTCCCGGTACGGGTCATCGCTGAGGTACATATTGGCCAGGTCGCGCAGCTGTTGTTGATCCACGCCCACCGCAGAGGGCGATACCTGCTTGTCGTCACCGATCACCACCATCTTGGGTGCCAGATACTGCAGGAACGACGCCTCCAGCCCCGCCTGCGACGCCTCATCGACAATCACCACGTCGTACAGGTTGGGCTCGACGTGTACCTGCTCGGCGATGCGGTATAGCGGCATGATCCACACGGGTACGGAAGGCCGGCAACGATCCATCGCCTCGGCAATCGCCACCCGTTGTTTGGCGGCGTACTTGCCGGTGCCCTTGCCCAGGCGAGATACCAGCTGGGCGTACTGGGTGAGATTGGCGCGGGCCGCGCCGGTGAGCCGATCAGGGGCCACGGCATGGCCCCAGGCCCGCTCGGCCGCCAGATGCTCGACCTCGGTGCGGATCTGGTCTTCGACCGCGTTTAGGCTGACCTTCAGTACATTGGCGTCCTCGCTGTCTTGGGCGAGGATCCACCGTCCGGTCATCTCCCACTGCCAGGCCTGTTCATAGGCGTCGAGTCGGGAATCCCATTCCGCTGCCGCCGGATTGGCGGCGATCTCGCTCGCCAGCAGCGGAGCCGACCGATCGAGTTCGCGCCGGATCCGGTCACGGTCGGCAGCTGCCCTGGCCACGTCGTCGAGATGATGCAGACGCGCGTGCGCGGCCGCGTAGCCATCGACGTCCCGGTCGCGGACTGCGGCCAGCAACTCCATCGTGATCGGCGGCGGCGTGGGAAGTTGCGCCTGACTACGCAGATACTGGTGCAACCGTTCCACCGGCGTGGCCGCGGCCGCCGCGCGGTCGGCCGCCGCGGCGGCCTCCACCAGGTCGGCGTAGCGGCGAATGTCTTCGAGCTTGTTCCAGTCCGGTACCGGCAGGTTGTTGGCTTGGAACCATTGCCGCTCTACCTCAAGTTGGTCGCCCAACGCCAGAACCTTGTCCAGCTGGGCCACCTCCGTGACATGCCACTGGATCTTTTCGTCGAGGGTGTCCTCCTCGGGAATCAGGACATTGACCGGCCAGGCCTGATCCAACGCGGCCACGGTGCGGCTAGCGTCAACCCAATCAATAAAGGTGGCGAGCTGTTCCTTAGTGGTCGCGGGAAGATCGTTGATCTTGACCGCGCCGAAGAACGGCTCGGCCAGCTTGACCGTCTTGGACGTGAAGGCACCAACCTTCGGCGACCCGTCCGGCCGGGTTTTGATGACGCTTCCCGACTCGACATGGGCGAGAAGAGATTTCGCGACCTGTTGATGCACACCGAAGTCACCGCTGGCAACGACCACTGAGGTGGTGGGACCGATCCGACGGGTGAGCACTACGGCCGCTTCGGCCAGTGATTTGACCTGTGTCGACCGTGCCAGCCAGGTCTGGTGGCGACCGCTGCGCACATCGTGCAGAGCGTCATTCATCCACGCTTCCTGCCGACGCTCGAGATTGCCGGCCTTCTCGGCCAGATTGGACACTCTGGCGCGCAACTCATCTCGCAGTGCTGTGGTCAGAGACCGGACAAATCCAAACGACTCGTGGCTGAGGAGTTCGCCGAACTGGTCCTTGCGGACTGCGGCCTGCTGCTCGGCGGCAACGAGGTTGGCGAAGTCTTCCGGCGTCGTCAGCGATGCAGCTTCGGGCAGCGTCGAGCTCGCTTCCGGTTCGTTCGCGGTCACGTCCTCGTCGCGCAACACGGCGCGCCACCGCTGAATCTCCTCGGTCGACACCGTCGTCCCGGCGCCGGCCGGGTCGACCTCAAAAGCCCGAATCCACTCGTAGTCGGCCTCGTGCTGCAAATGGTCGTAGGCGATAGCCGCCAAAGTGCCTTGGGCTGGGCCGTCCGTGCGCGGTTCCACCTCCTGCCGGCGAACCTTGAGCAGACGGTCGCGCAGCGCCGCCCGCTGACGGCGCAGGTCATCGATCCTGCTGAGGTGCCGGGCGATCGAACGCTGGGAATCGGCGGAGTCGAAGTCGTCTGCCCGCCGCGAGATGTTGTCGACCGCGGTACGAAGGTCGGCCATGTCAGACCGCGACTGACCGATGACTGCGACGGCCAGCGATTGAATCTCGCGCGGCAGTTTGGCGCGGACCTCCTTCAGTGCCCGGTCGGTATGCGCGGTGATCAGCACGCGCTTGCCCTGAGCGAGCAGGTGGGATACCAAAGCCGCTGCGGTGTGGGTCTTTCCGGTACCCGGTGGGCCTTGAACGACGGTCTGGGCACGGCTATCGACGCGTTCGATGATCTGGCGCTGCTTGTCGTTCACCGGTAGCGGCAGGAAGTCTTCGTCATCGACGGTGACCACCGCACCCTGCACATCTGTGCTCAGTTCCGGCTCGGGTTGGCGGTTGGGGTCGATCAGCGGCAGGATGCCCTTCGGCACCTCCCCGGCCTGCTGGATCTGCGTAACGATCTGCTCGTAGATCTGCACCATTCCGCGGTTGGTGCGACGCCGCAGGATGATCGCTGGCGCGAAAGCTCCGCGTGGACTGGGGCCTGACGGTGCCTGCACAGCGTCTTCGTCATACTGCGCATCAGCATCGAGACGATGAATCAGGCGACGGCAGATCTCACCAATCGCCGGCTGGTCGACCAGATGCCCGTCGTACTCGGCGGCCAGCGCCTTGATTTCGTCGAGTTTGGCCGGACTGGAAATCAGTGCCGGGTCCAACATGTCAACCTCGATCGACACGGCATCGGGTGCGCTGACCTGCGTCACCGTCAGGCGGCCGGAGTTCTCATCGAAACTAATCGCGATCGGCGCGGTGGCGACGTGACGCTGCACCTGATCATGGTTGTCGGGCCGCCAGGCCAGACAGCCCACGCCGAGGACCAGCTCGAACTCTTCGCTGTGATCGGCGGCCTTCAGGTGGACGGCGAACAGGTCCTTGTAGATATCCCGCACCGCAGCGTCGCGGCGTTCCCGGTCGGCCCACAGCCGCCAATTGGTCAGCCAGACATCGAAGGCTTCGCTGACCTCGGGGTGCTCAGCAAGCTCGATGCGGCGGTTGACCACCTGGGGCTCGTCATCCTCCCGCTCTTCGGCCGGGACGAGCTCGTCACGGAAGATGGCCTCGCGAAGTGTGGGCTCCTTCTCCGTGTCATCGATCGCGCCCTCGACCCAGACGATCAGCTCGCGGGGCAGCGGTGGCGGGTCCAGCTTGGCCACCCGATCCACGGTGAGGATGGGCGTATCGGGGCTGAGCTCAGCGATCCGATGCGCCGAACGAACGGCCTCATGGTCAGGCAGGTCGACGAACCACATCGCGGCTTCGAACTTGTCTACCGTGCGGACTGGCTTGACCAGCAGCTGCTGGGCGCGGCTGAGGAACGTGAAGAGGTTGACCGCCCGACGCACCAAACGCTCGTTCTCGGTTTCCTGCTCAGCAACCATCGCGCGCCCTTCGTGTTAAGACCCGATCACAAGGGACGTGACATGTGCTGCCCGTCACTTGTGTCAATTAGCGATGATTATGACCTCCGGCTCCGACAACTCAGCACACACCCTCCGCTTCAATTCTCGTTTCCATCTCAGGCGTGCTGGCTGCGCACTCCGCGTGCCCGCATTTCCGCCACTTACGCCCGACTGAACTGGATGACCGGCGTCCGCACCGGACACGTTCCTCCGCACGCCTGGTGGGCGCCAGCGCATCTCAGTAGATGTACTGAAATCAGGATCACTTGCAGGACGCAAGAGTTCCCGTCAATGCACCCGGCTCGAGCAACCCGGCATGCGCTTAACATGACGCCGGCATTTTCGGACGAAAATGCGAATCTCAGCTACCAGACACGTGGCCGTGAAGCGTGCCACGCATCCCCGACACGACGGGCGACGTCTGTGCGAGCGGCTAACGAGACCGTCCGCCTCAGAGTGCGCGCGTATGCACCTTCTCGGTCACAACCGGGCCGACAGGCCTCAAGCGAAACACGAAAACCTTCCGGAGCGCTCCGTCCGTGCCGGGGGCTGTCCGGATCTCGTATGGCCGCTCCAGATCGACCTCGAATTCCCCGAGGTAGCGCTGGATGCGGGTCTGCGAACCGGGCTTATTTCCAATGGCGAGAAAGAGGCGCAGCGCATACCCGTCTGCGCAGTGGTCGGCGATGGCGCGGTTACCGCGGTCCATCTTCTGATCACCGGTCTTGCCCTCACCGGTGTAGTAGAAGACGCCTTCTCTGGCATCCCAACCGTCGAAGTCGTAACCGTTGTCGCCAGCCTTCGCCGGATCGGAGTACACGATCACGTTTGGCGTAGCACCCGAACGGCTGATCCCCGCTTGCGGATTGCCGCCGTAGACGCGATGAATATCGCCTCTGATCAGGGTCTCGCCAGGCTGGACATTCCACGATGCCGACGTCATACGCGGAAGCTTATCCGGCACATCACAGCGCCTGAGTGGCAAGCACAACTCTGCGCAGATCCCGAACGTCTGGTGCCTTCGGGCAGCGCCCGAGGAGCGTCACGATCGGCATCGTCTTTCACATTCGGCATGCCCCTCCGGATTGAAGATTTTCGGTCTACTAATCGCAGTTGCCGCAAACACCAGTGACGGACAATTGCATCCCGCAACTGCAGAACCCGGCTGTGCGTCGGACATCGCGCGACCGCTCAGCCCCATGGTGCACGCGGTTGACCGGATGCTCGAGATACCACGTCCCCTTGCGTGAGCTCGGCGCACGGCCGACCCCACTTCCCGCGACGCGGATGATCTCCTCTTCGGAAATGAAGCCGTTCGTGAACCCGTAATAGATATGGAGGTCGGGCAGGCCGTCGCTCCGCCTCGCGATGACGTACGGCTTGTCCGCTCGCTCGATAGCGCGAAACTCGACAATGCCAATGACAGAAGTGAACTGTCGGATGAAGCCGTGATTTTCCACCGGAATGTGCGTTTGCGACAACGCACCAAGTAACGAGTCAACTGCGTCGTCAGCGGTCACGGCACGACCCTAACTTCATGACGCAACTGGAGTAAACCGCTCAGGAGAATGGACGATTATGGGTTCGCGCCTACGAGTTTCGCTTATCCGCCTTCACATCCGCCACCAACCGCTCGGCCAGCTTCTCCGAGGACTGTGGGTTCTGCCCGGTGTAGAGGTTGCCGTCGACCACGACATGCGGACGTAGCGGAATCAGCGCCTTGGAAAAGTCGACGCCGGCCTCTTTCAGCTTGTCCTCCAACAGCCATGGTGCCTTTCGGGAGAAGCCGTTGAGCAGTTCCTCGTTGTTCGAAAATCCGGTCATCTGCCGGCCGGCGACCGGGGACGTGCCGCCGGAACGGTTCGCGGCCAGGATCGCCGCGGGCGCATGGCACAACAAGGCGAGCGGCTTACCGGACGCCAGCCGGTGCGCCAACAGAGCACCGGAGACCGGGTCGTAGGCAAGGTCCTCCATCGGACCGTGACCGCCCGGGTAGAACACCACGTCGTAGTCGTCGTCGTTCACGGTGTCGAGCGCGACGGGATGAGCCAACACATTGGCGATGCTGTCCAGATAGCGCTTCACCTCGCGGCGCTTCCACGGCATGCCGCCGGCGAACCCAAGGCTGAGCTTGTCCAGCGTCGGCGCCTTACCGCCCGGCGTCGCCACCGTGATGTCCCAGCCCGCCTCGGTGAAAATCTGGTGTGGGCGGGCGACCTCCTCGGCCCAGTACCCGGACGGATGCTCCGTCCCATCCTTGAGGGTCCAGTGGTCCGCCGCTGAGATCACCATCAGCACTTTTGTCATCATTGCGTCCTTCCCCAACGCTTTCCATCGAGGTAGGGGTACCCACCCGCGGCCGAGTACTCAGCACAACCCCGTCCCCACGTTCCGCACCGGCACGACCGACGACCCGAGATATCCCGGCTCGTCGGGCAGCACGATCTCCGGCCGCACCGGGTACTGCTCGGAACTGACCGCCGAATCATCGACGAAGTACCCGCCGGAGCAGGAACTGCTCTACGTGCTGCAAGTGCAGCGGAAGGGCACCTGACGGGCGGGAACTCAGATCACCCGGGCGCGCATCCAAATGCCATCGACCCGCATCGGCCCGTCACACCGCGTGCACCTGGCTACCCAAGGATCCCGATGGGATCGACTCACATCCCGGCGTCGCACTCGCGGACGGAGCGCACACGATCGTGGCGACGGCTACGGCGGCCGCGCTCACAGCCAAGGACTTGATCATGATTTTGTCCTGGTTCGAAGCAACCGGAGATGGTCGTACCCGGTACCGACAATCCGATCAAAGTCGCTCAAGCAGCCCGTCGACCAGACCAGATAACCGTTCGAAATGTGTCCCGGCCCAATGGATCTGACCACAGTCCGGGCACTGACTGAATTCGTCGTAGTACCGCCGCGTCAACGGCTCAAGCCGATCGAGCACCTGCTCCTTGCCCACCGCAGCCAACGCGCCGTTGCACCGCAGACACCGGGTGAACGGCGCCACCCGCCGCCGCAGATCCAACCGCCGCATCACCTCCAGCGTCTGCTCCTCAGGCTGGTCCGACCGCACGAAAAAGCCATGCGTGATGGCGCGACGCTTGAGCAGACCACGGTCCCGCGTCAGCAGAATCCGTTGCTGCTCCAAGCTGATCTCGGCCAGCGTCTGATCGTCGGCATCGTTTGACCACCACACGTCGAATCCGACCACCCGAAGCAGCCGCGCCAACCGGCCGAGGTTGACGTCAACCACGAACCGCGGATCCCGCAGCGGTTCCGGCCGCAGCCGGGCCGTGGGCCCGATGTCGAGCGCCTCGAACATCGGGTACACCGCGATGCGGTCACCGACTGCCGGCCGGTGCTCGAAGCCGACCGGGTCTCCGTTCACCAGAATCAGGTCGATCTCGGTGTGCGGAATGCCCATCGCCTCCAAGACATCTTTGGCCGTCTGATGGCTTTGAACGGGACGGCGCACGACCCGACCGCGCGAGTCAGCGTCCAGGAAGTCGTTGAGCTCGGCATAGGCGCGGACGGTCACGAAACCGGCCATCTCGCCATGGTGACGCTCGGGTTCGCCGGCCGCAATCCGCTATCCGGCCGACCGGGTCGGGTCTGGAACCAATCTATGAGCAAATTCCAGCTACGGAACTCCGTCCGCGAATAAACTTGTCGGCACCCCGCGCTACGTTCGCCTGTTCGCCAGTCGAGGAGGCACAGTATGGTCGAGAACAGCCCGCGCGTGGGAGGCCGTTTCGGAAAGTACGAGCTGACCGCGCTGCTCGGCCGCGGCGGCATGGGCGAGGTATACGAAGCCGTCGACCTCGACAAGGGCCGGACGGTCGCGCTGAAGATCCTCCGCGCCGAGTACGCGCACGATGAACAGTTCCGGACCCGGTTCCTCCGCGAGTCACGCGTGGCAGCAGGCTTGGAGGAGCCCCATGTCGTGCCCATTCACGACTGGGGTGAGATCGACGGAAACCTGTACATCGACATGCGGCTGGTCCGTGGGCAAACGTTGCACGACCTGCTCCGCGGCGGTCCGTTGAACCCGCTGCAGGCAGTGTCGATCGTCGAGCAGATCGCCGCCGCGCTCGATGCCGCCCATGCGCAGGGACTGATCCACCGCGACGTCAAGCCGCAGAACATCATCGTCACCCCCACCGACTTCGCCTACCTGCTTGATTTCGGCATCGCCCAGGCTCAGGGCGATTCGCGCCTCACGCAAACAGACATGCGGATCGGCTCGTTCAGCTATATGGCGCCGGAGCGGTTCGGCGACGGCCGGTGCTCGCCCGCCGTCGACATCTACGCGCTGGCTTGCGTGCTTTACGAGGCACTGACCGCCGATACCCCCTTCCCCACTCACAGCCATGAACAGCTGATCGCAGCTCACCTCTCCAGCCCACCACCACGGCCGAGTACGGCTCGTTGGGGAATTCCCACCGCACTGGATGCGGTCATCGCCCGTGGCATGGCCAAGGAACCCGACGATCGCTATGGCAGCGCCGGCGCGTTGGGTCGCGCCGCGCGACGAGCCGTGACCACCAGTGACGAGGCGACCGCAGCCAGCGCCGAAACCATGACGGCTCCGAATGCTTCGCCTCACGCCACACACCCCGAAACGTTCGACGCCAGCGGTCGTCACCGGCCATCGGTGCTGCCGTGGGCAGTGGTCGGGCTGGCGGGTGCGCTTCTGCTGGGCGCGGTGGGTCTCGTCATCGGTCTTCTCATCCCGAAAAACTCGGCGCCGGACAACAACTCGTCACCGACGTCCACACTCACCCCGCTGCCGAGTGTTCCAGTGCCCGGCACGACCGTGTTCAAGACTGTACCGGCGCCGACTACGCCACCCGCCCCGTCATACACCCGGACGGCAGCCCGCAACCCCGAAGCGTCGAGTTCAGCGCAGCTGCGTCGGATCTCCCTCGAAGACCACGGCGTTGTCAGCACCGACGGCGCGGATCGGTGGGTGCCGCAGCTGAGTTCGAAGCGGCCGGGTGTCGTCGATGAAGGTGTTGTGTGGGACAACGCGTTGACGTTGGAGGAGCATCTGCGGCTGCGGCAGCAGTATGACGCCAAGTTGCTGTGGTCCGGAGACTGGTCGACCTTCGATGCGCCCAACTTCTGGGTCACCATCGCGCCGATCTCTTTTCCCGATGCGAGCGGCGCGTTGGCCTGGTGCCGTACCTACGGTTTCGATCGGGATCATTGCTACGCAAAGCTCATCAGCACGACGCACGCCGTGGCCGGTAGCACCGCCTTCAACTGATTCACCCGTGCAGGAGGAAGCGGAGAACTTCGCCCCAGCCGGTCAACCGACAGGACCAGTCATCACTTGAGGCAGGTGTCGAACTCGTCGCGGATGCGCTGTTGCAGCGCCAACGCATCGGGCACGAGCGGTTCGGTTTTGGTGCGGTCACCGTTGACGTAGTCACATTTGCCGATCATCGCGCTGCCGGCCCAGCGTGGCTCGCCGCGGCGAGACGGATCGCCGTCCCACACCCAGGTGAGGCTGACCGGATGCGCCGGGCCGGCCTCGAGTGCGTGGATGGTGCGCACCACGTCCTCGTACGCGCTCGCCGGCGCCGGCACACCGAAGGTCAGGCGATCGATCCAGCCGTCACGCACGCCGATCCACCCAGGGTCCGCCGGCGCTGCCGCGGCCAATTGCCGATCAATGCGCTGCTTATCGGCGGGGGTGAACCGGTTGAAGATCATCCAGTGCGGATCGGCGACCCGGTCAGCGGCGGAGACTTCGATTTCGCTCGGCGGCCGGTCGGTGAAGATACGCACGATGGCGTCGACTGCGGCATCAGGTGCCTCAGCCTCGAGGATCCGCACCTTCGACTCGTCCGGCGCGCCGCCGCTGAACCAGCGGATCTCCCGGGCCGGAGTGTCCGCGTGGAGGCGACGCACCAGCCCGGTCACGTGCTCGATATCGTCGGGCAGATCAGCGCCGCCGGCGATCGAAGTCCCTTTGGCCACAACGATCTTCACTGACTGGTCGAACTTCGCGAAGTTATCGCCGCGTAGCTCGTCGAGTTGCGTGGCCACCGCGCCGACCTGCTGATCAGTGGCCTCGTCCATCGCAATGTCGAGCTCGAACCGGGTGCCTTCCAGGACGCCGTTGTCATAGATCAGGTCGACGTCGGACACCCCCGGCATGGCCGCGATGCGGGTCCGGATGTTGCTTGCTTCTTCTTCCCGGTCGGGCGCACCGGTGCAGCCGCTCACGCCGACGGACAGCGCGATGAAGAGCGTGGCGGCGACGGGGGCGAATCGCATGCTGATGAGCCTAAAGCTCACGCCGGCGCCGACGATGCGCAAATTCCCATTCGGCGCCTGGCCGCACAGATCGCCACCTGCCCGGACGCCATCGGATCACCCGACAGCGTCCACTGCAGCGTGCCGAGGACCCCACGAATGAGCCCTATGGACACTCCTCCGTGTCGATCCGCACCACCCCGAAATCAATCTCGGTGGAAGCAGAGAACTTTGACCCGGGCGGTGGCGTAGAGCTGCACACCTGCCAGTTTCGGTCACTGATCTGCGCGCGGCCTTTCCCGGTGAGATCGGTCGAGCTGCTGAACCACACCTCGCCGTGGGTCAACGACTGGATGGCGTCCTGCGCGCCCTGCAGGTCCTGGCCGATCAGGTTCGGCATCGTCCATGACGGTTCGGCCGACGCCACCGGGCTCAGTACGACGGCGACCCCGACCGTTACCGCGGCCACTACTACACGCTTCATATCAACCTCCTGGTTTGAGTGAACCGCGCATCGTCACATGAGCCACCGACAACCTGAGAATTCAGTCGTAGATGACGTCAAGCCCTTGCCGCCGGAGATCGGCCAGGGTGTCGCGCATGCCTTGCAGCTGCTCGGGCGAGTGCCCCACCCAATCGGTGAGCTCACCGATGATCCGCACCGGCTCACGGGTGCGGAAGCTGTGGGTCGGGTTGCCGGGAAGCTTCTTGTCGGTCACGTTCGGGTCGTCCTCCAGCGCACCTTCGGGTTCGACGATGTAGATGCGACCCCGTCCCTCGCCGGCGGCCATCTCGGCACCCCACACCGCGGCATCCAAGGTGCGGGTGACGTACACGTGGTTCATGATCCGTCCGGCTTCGTAATTCGACTCGCGTCCCGGCACCAGGTACTCCCCCACCGCCAGATCGGCCTTGGTGCCGTGCAGCAGCGCACCCGATTCGTGCAGTTCGAAAGGTTTCGGCGTACTCGTCACAACATCCCCCATCTCGTCACGGACCGGACGATTGTGCAGCACGTCCGGGGCCTTGCCGCAAGACCCACCTTCCGCCGTATAGTGAGAATGGGAACGAATCCAAAACCCTTCGCGTTCAGCCAATCCCCGCGGTACTCAACGGCATTGTTCGAAATGTGTTCGAGCCCAGGACTTCTGCCCCTGACCCGGCGCTGACGGAAACTACCCCGCCGACTCCACATGCGCGCGCACCGCGTCGAACATCGCGGCGTCGAAGGCGACCAGCATGACCTCCTCGACCGCGGTCTCGGCCGCCGCAATGGTTTCGACGGCCGCGGCAATGGCGTCGCCTTGCGGCCAACCGTAGACACCGCTACTGATGAGCGGGAACGCCACCGTGCGGGCGCCGAGTTCGTCGGCGACCTGCAGGGCCCGTCGGTAGCAGGACTCCAGCAGGGCACGGTCACGCTGGCCGGCGCGGTAGTTCGGCCCAACCGTGTGAATCACCCACCGGGCCGGCAGCTCACCGGCGGTGGTCCAGCCGGCATCCCCGGTGGCCAGTCCGTCGGGAAAACGTTCGATGCAGTCGCGCAGGATGGCCGGCCCACCGCCGCGATGGATGGCGCCGTCGACGCCACCGCCACCGCGCATGGCGTTGTTGGCTGCGTTGACGATCGCGTCCACAACCTGCCTGGTGATGTCACCCTGAACGGCGCTGATGCTCGGCATTCCGTCAGTATGCGCGCCAGCAGAGGTTACTTGTCAGACCGTTGCACCAGACTCCAGACATGAGCCGCCGCAACCGCCAGAAGCGCGCCGCCAAACACAAGGACCGCCGCCGCGCATCTTCCCAACGAGAACGCTGGAGCACCGATCCCGGGTACGACCGGGTCGCCCTCCTCAACCGCCTCACCGCGGCGCTGTATAGCTCCGCGTTGTGTCCCGACCACGACGCGGAATTCCACGCCGCTGCGCTGCTCGACGAATTCCCCGGCCGGGCAGACGATCTCGACCTTGCCGCCGAAGGCACCTTGGCCGGCGCCATCAGCGGAGCATGGCAGGCGGGGTGGTCGCCCAATGACCTGCACGAGTTCGCTCGTCGCCGCCTCGACACCTCGTCGGCGGACTACCTGGCCGAGGCCGTCGTTCGCGAGTCCTGGCACTATCCCGTCACCTCAATGCATCCGCGATGGCGCGCGGAACTCGCCGCACTGTCCGCCGAGATCGATCCCGGTGCTCCGCAGATGTGGCGATGGGCTGACACGCATGCCGGCGACCATCAGTCCGCGTTGGCGATCGTGTTGAAGCTGCTGCGGCTCTTGCGGACCCTGCCGATCCTCCAACCACTGCTGCCGTTACTCGGCGCGCACCAACATTCGGCGGTGCCGGTGTCCGCGGCCGATGCGAAAGCGCTCAGCCGGGTGCGCGGCCTGCTCGCCAAGGCAGAGGCCACGAAGTTTCCCGAAGAAGCCGAAGCCCTTTCGGCCAAGGCACAAGAGTTGATGAGCAGATACTCGCTGCACCACGCGATCCGCGATCATGAGCAAGGTCGTGCAGCGGAGGCGACCGCCCGGCGGATCTGGATCGACAGCCCCTACGTCAGCGCCAAGGCGACACTCGTGCAGTCCGTGGCAACAGCCAACCGGTGCCGGTTGGTGTGTGCGGAGAAGATTGGGTTCGTCACCGTCATCGGCGCCGCCTGCGATCTGGAATTCGTTGAGCTGCTGTCTACTTCGCTATTGGTCCAAGCCAACCGGGCGATGCTGGCGGCGGGCCGCACCACCAGCGGCGGTCAGACCCGGACGCGTTCATTTCGCCAATCGTTTCTTCTCTC
This sequence comes from Mycobacterium sp. GA-1841, assembly GCF_001954135.1. GTDB lineage: Bacteria > Actinomycetota > Actinomycetes > Mycobacteriales > Mycobacteriaceae > Mycobacterium. The sequence continues at coordinate 309,071 of NZ_MBEQ01000024.1, forward strand.
GTACGCCGAGCGCATCGGCGAACGTCTCACCGCCACCTCGACGACAGTGAGCACCGAGGTGGATCACGAAAGGCTGCTTCCGGTACTGGCCGCGCACAGCCGGGCGACCGATGACCTCACCAACCGGCTCTTCCCGGCAACGATCGCCCGAATGATGTCGGTGTCCAATGGGGCCGGATGGTCAGCCGGACGTATCGCAGCCGACCTGGCGCAGCTGGACGTGCGTCGTCCGATCGCGGGGTGATGCGGTGGCATGGATGCCCTCCACCTTGCCCAACCCATGACGGCCCGGCGGCAATGCATGACCTCAAGGCTCCCAGCGCTTACGGTCGGAGACGATGCGTACCGATCACAATCTGATCGTCCCGGTGACCGCGGGGCGGCAACCCACATGAAGACCACCCGCCTACGAGTAACCATGCAGGGTGTCGAACCGGCGGTCACCCGGGTGATCGACGTCCCGACCTCAGCGACCCTGCCTGAGCTGCACAATCTTTTGCAAGCGGCCCTCGGCTGGACCGACTCGCATCTGCACCAGTTCGTCACCGCAGAGACCACCTACGGCGTCGAGATGCCAGGAATGGACGTGTGGCCCGACGATCAGCGCGACGAGGACGAAGCACTCTTGGCCGACCTCGGTCCCCGCTTCGAGTATCTCTACGACTTCGGCGACGGCTGGACCCACGACGTGGAAGTGCTCGGTCCTGGCGACGCCGCCCCGGGATGCGTCGACGGGCACGGTGCCTGCCCACCCGAAGATTGCGGCGGGCCGGGCGGTTACGCCGAACTGCTGGAGGTGCTCGACGACCCCGGTCATCCCGAGCACGGTCGCCTGCACGGCTGGGTCGGCAATCGGTTGCGTCCGTTCGATCGCGCAGCGACCGATCAGCGGGTGCGCCGGACGGTCGGCGAGGTACCCGAAACCGTGCGACTCCTGATCGATCTCACCGCCGATGGAGTCAAGCTGACCCCGGGCGGTCGCCTGCCGCGGGCGGTGGTGCGCAGCATGCAGGAGCATCGCCCGGACTGGCATCCGCTCGGTCGTCCCGCCTCGATCGAAGAAGACCTGTTCCCGTTGGCGGTGCTGCACGACCTGCTGCGCGATGTCGGGGTGCTGCGGCTGCGCCACGGAGTGCTGGCCCCCACCCGCATTGCCGGCGATGACCTGGCCGTGGTGCGTCGACTCCGATCGGCCTTCGCCCCCGGCGACTTCATCACCGAGATCGTCGAGTTGGTCATCTTCGCGCTAACCCGGCGCGGGCCGTGTGAGGTCAAACAGCTTGGCGCAGAAGTTTATCCGTTGATCGGACGGGGCTGGCAGATCGAAGGGCGGCCGCTCAGTGAATCGGACGTCCAACGCTCGATCAGCCAAATGTCACCGATGATGACCGGACTTGACCTGGTCGACAGGAGCGACTGGCGTGTCTGGGGTCTGGGCCCATCTGCCCACACTCTGTTGGCCCGCACGGCCATGCTTAACGTGGTCTGAAGGATCGCCCTACCAATTGCTCTTCGAGTAGTCCTTCAAGAAACACCCGTACAGATCCTCGCCCAACTCCCCGCGCACGATCGGGTCGTACACGCGCGCAGCACCATCCACCAGGTCCAGCGGCGCGTGGAAACCTTCTTCGGCCAGCCGCAGCTTCGTCGGATGCGGACGCTCGTCGGTGATCCAGCCGGTATCGACGGCGGTCATCAAGATCCCATCCTGCTCCAGCATCTCCCCGGAACTGGTGCGGGTCAGCATGTTCAGCGCGGCCTTGGCCATATTGGTGTGCGGGTGCCCAGGACCCTTGTAGCCGCGACTGAACTGGCCTTCCATCGCCGACACGTTCACCACGTACTTGCGCCGCGCGGGTGAGGCGGCCAGCGCCGGTCGCAGTCGGCTCACCAGAATGAACGGCGCGGTCTGGTTGCACAGCTGCACTTCGAGGAGCTCCATCGCGTCGACCTCGTGCACGCGTTGAGTCCAACTGTTCACCGGCGCGGTATCGGGCAGCAGCCCACCCGCGTCGATGGCAGTCCCCGCCGAGATCCGCTCGGGTGAGGCGCTGCGGGCGGTCAGAGCCAGCTCCGTAAGCGCGTGCGCCGACGGGTGCTCGCCGAGGCTCCCGACCAGGGCATGCGGATGCGCGTCACTGACGTGGTCGAAGGTGACGACGTCCATCAAGGCCGGCGGCGGGGTGCGCTCGGCCTCGACCAGCGCGGCATACGAGCCCGGCGCGCGACGCACCGTCTGCGCCGCGTTGTTGATGAGGATGTCCAGCGGCCCCTGTGCGGCCACCTCGTCGGCCAGGGCGACCACCTGGGCCGGGTCCCGCAGATCGATGCCCACCACCCGCAGCCGGTGCAGCCAGTCGGCACTGTCCTCCATCGCGGCGAAGCGGCGCACCGCGTCGTTGGGAAATCGGGTGGTGATCGTGGTGTGCGCGCCGTCGCGCAGCAGCCGTAGCGCGATGTACATGCCGATCTTCGCGCGCCCGCCGGTGAGCAGGGCCCGGCGCCCGGTCAGGTCGGTGCGGGCATCGCGTTTGGCCCGGTTGATCGCGGCGCAGTCGGGACAAAGCTGGTGGTAGAAGGCGTCGACCACGGTGTGGTGGTTCTTGCAGATATAGCAGGCCCGTGACCGCAGCAGCGTGCCCGCAGTGGCCCCGACCGCGGTAGACACCAGCGGCAGACCCTGGGTCTCGTCGTCGATGCGTCCCGGTGCTCCTGTGGCGGTGGCGGCGATGACGGCGCGGTCAGCCGCGGCGATCGCGTCGCGTCTGGCGGTGCGACGAGCCTTCTTCAGCGCCTTGAACATCTTCGCGGTGGCCTGGCGCACAGCAACGGCGTCGGGGTGCTCGGGAGGCAGCTTGTCCACCTCGGACAGCACTCGCAGGCACGTGCTGAGCTGGTCGGGGTCGATCGCGTTCACGAGGGAAGGGTACGGGGAGTGGGCCCAAATCCCCGTATCGAGCGAACCGGCGAGGCCCGTGCGATCAGTCATAGATGACGTCCAGCCCTCGCCGCCGCAGATCCAGCCGCCTACGGCGTCAAACGTGCCCAGCGGATGATGGGGTTGACGTTCCGCGACCCACGCATACCCACGTTGGAGGAGTTCACCGAGGCGGTCGATCGTGAGCACCTCGTCGCCTTCAAGCTGACCCCAGGCGGCTAGCTACCCGGATTGCACAGCTTCCACGTGTCACCCACCCGCTTCATCTTGAACGTCACGGTTGGGCCAGGGGGACGCGTGACATCGACAGCGGCGTGGTCACCTGAAATGGTGATAGGGCCGATGTCGACCGGGCGGGGTTTGATGTTCTCGGCCGGTATCGGTGGGTCATCGTTCGCCTCGAACCCGTCAACGAACTGACTAGCCTCCGCTTCGCACATCATGGAAGCGAGCATCTTCGCGTCAGCGGTGTCGGACGCTAGTGCGAATTCGCTGATGGTTTCCCGGATTTGTGCCTCAGTCTTCTTGGACACGCTGTATTGGTAGCCCCAGTACGCGATGCCACCCGCCACAACCAGCACAACAACCAGCGCCAGAATCAGCCGCTTGATCCGCGAACGCCCAGGGCGCCTAGGTTGCTGCATATAGGGAGGTGGTGCGTAGCCAGGTGGCGGTTGCCCCCAGCCCGGGGGCGCATTCGTTGGCCCCTGCGGCCCCCACGCGGACCCGTAAGGGGCACCTATTGGTTGCCGCCCGGGTAACGCCGGCGGCTGGAACTGCGGCGGTTGATTTGGCGGTTGCGGCGGCCACGGGCCGGGTGTTGTCATCTCTCAGTACCCCAGTGGCTTGTTCAAAAACTCGTCGAGCGCTGCTCCGAACGGTGTGACTTCGAAGTCGGGTTCGAAGTAGGTAACCGCGGTGCCTGGCGGCAACTCAGGTGAGGTGAACAGATACGGGTGCCCGACGTATTCGGTGATGAGAAGTAGTCGGTGGGTGCCGGGAAATTGGTAGGTCGACGTATCCCAACACTCGGCGATATCGCTCTCGTCGGGCTGGCCCCAGCTGTCGGCAAGCGTTTGCATGTCAGCCGGGGGCATCAGCCCACACGACTTGCCGTTGAGTGTGGTGAACCCAGCGTGAACCTGCCGTAGGAACGTGCGGGCCGGATCAGGCAGCGAGTCGAACATCGGGGGCTCTGAAAGTCCGAATGTGCGTGGGTCCTCCCCCATCCATACCTTGGGCTCGCCATCCCAGGCCCGAAGCACGTAGTCCAAGGTGGGGGTGCTTTGCCAGGAATGCTGAGCCACCCGCACGTCAAGAAGCGCCGACCGCAACGCCTCGCTGAATCGCGGTACTAGGGCCAGGAATTCGCTGTTCCAGAGTGCCAGCGCGATGTCTTTGCGTTCCTCTGGATCAACTGATTCGGCTATCGACCACCACGCCTCGGGAATCACGGCACGCGTCTGCGGCGAGGGCGCCAGAATCTCGACCGTCGCATCACCCCATCCCGCCACTGCGTCTGCTAGTGCTGCTTGGTCGATACCAGCCATGGACACCTCGGTTCCTTCCTACTGCGCCGGGATCTGAGTGTCGGCCAACTCGCCGATGAGAATGGTCAGCTCTCGGCGCTTGCGCTCTTGCAGTTGGTCCTGTTGTCGCTGCCACGTGGGATCAACGTTCTTCATGTCCGCTGCGGATCTCGAGTTCTTCAGCTGCTCATTGACGTACCTCGGCAGCCACTGCATGTTCGATGGAGCGTTGATAACTTCCCACATATTCTCCGGAGTCAACTCAAGAAACCTTGGTAGATACAAGATTTCCACCTTCGGCACAATATGATCCGGCGAAACCGCAGGGTTCCCCCTGCCGTCGTCGACGACCTCGTACCCGGACGGATGCTGGTAGCCAATTGGCGGCCGAGGAATCCCCTGCAGCGGAACGTCGGGATATGGCCGCATAGGCGTATCCATGGCTCTCACGACTTTCCACAGCGGGAACAGTGGGTGACTGCTCGGGATGGTCGCGCGTCCACTGGGGGTTCTGGCGACTGGACCCGGACTTGTCCACCTGGGTCGTGCTGCCGTCGCTCCGTCCGCCATGCTTGTTTTCTGGGCGGGGGTCAGTGCGGCCGGCGGTGGTCCACCGATGCGCAAGGTGGCAACGACGCAGGCGTTCTTGGCGTTGAGGAGCGAAATTTTCTCAGCCCTCAACTGAGCGGCTTCCGCGTTGAACGGGCGAGCTATCGAGGGATCTACCGGGACAGGCGACTTGCGAGTGTTGTGCTCGAGAATCCTGCCCTCGACGTCCGCGAGCGCCCCGTCCTGAGCGGTGCACGGCCGCTCATCAGCGCGCGAAATTATCGACTGCCAACTGCCCGGTACCGCCAGCGCGAAAAAGAACAGAAGCAACGCGAGGATTCGTCGGGACCGAATTGCGAGAAATCCCATCTACCCAGTGACCCCCAATCAGGCGACACGGCCTCTTGATCCTAAGTCTGGTTCTCGGCTCTCACCGACAGGAATCTGCGCGGGCGGTCCGTGCCCGACTGCTCACCAAATGCCCCAATAACTACCACCCGCAACAACCATCTCGGTAACGTCGGAAGCGATGCGCAAGGCACCGACGTGTTGATCGCGGCGTTACGCGATCTGCAGTGGCGGCGACGGCGATTCATGATCGCCGTGGTCGGCACCGCGATGGTCTTCGCCATGACGTTGGTGTTGACGGGCCTGGCCAATGGTTTTCGCGTGGAAGCCGAACGCAGTGTCGATGCACTGGGCCTCGACCATTTCATGATCAAAGAAGGCGCGGCGGGGCCCTTCCTGGGTTCAGCGCCGTTGCCGCCCAACGCCGTTCAGATGGCAGCCCGCCTGCCCGGTGTCGACACCGCAGTCCCGCTGGTCTATGGCTCCTCGACAATCCCCGCCGACGGCTCCCCGCGCAACGTCAACGTGTTCGGCGTGCCGGATGACGGCCCGGGCTCGCCCACCGTCAAAGAAGGCCGCGCCCCGCACGCCGTCGACGAGGTCGCGGTGTCGACCACGATGGGCCGCCCGATCGGCGCCGTCATCGACGTCGGAGCAGCGAAGCTGCATGTCGTCGGCCTGGTCGATGACCTCACCGCCCTGGCCGCCCAGGACAACGTCTACCTGACCGTTCCCGGCGCCCAGCAGCTGCTGTTCTCGGGCCAGAAACTGATCTCGTCGGTCGGCATCCTGGGCACCCCGCAGCAGACGCCACCGGACTTCCGCATCGTCGACCGGGCCGGCGCGATCGACGACATGGTCCGCCCACTGCGCGGCGCCAACCAGGCGATGAGCCTGATGGCGGGCCTGTTGTGGGCGGTCGCGGCGCTGATCGTCGGCTCGGTGATCTACCTGTCCGCCCTGGAACGCACCCGCGACTTCGCGGTGTTCAAGGCCGTCGGGGTGGCCACCCGCTCGATCATGGCCGGGTTGGCCATGCAGGCCGTCACGGTCGCACTGCTGGCTGCCCTGCTGGGGGCCGGCCTGTCGCTGGTGCTCGGTCCACCGTTCCCGATGCGCTGTGACGTCCCCACCGCCGCATTCGTGGCGCTGCCGATCCTCGCGGTCGGGATCGGTCTGCTCGCCAGCGTGGCCGGCCTGCGCCGCGCCGTCACCATCGATCCCGCCCTGGCATTCCGAGGACCCTGACATGGCCGATCTGCTCGTCAAAGACCTCGTCGTGGAGTACTCCAGCGGCGGCTACGCGGTGCGCCCGATCGACGGCCTGGACCTCGAAGTCCCGGCCGGCTCGTTGGCAATCCTGTTGGGCCCCAGCGGTTGCGGCAAGACCACACTGCTGTCGTGTCTGGGCGGCATCCTCAAACCGTCCGCGGGCCGCATCGAGTTCGGCGACATCGACGTGACGAGCCTGAACAAGAAAGGGCTCTCGGACTACCGCCGCGACACCGTCGGCATCGTCTTCCAGGCGTTCAACCTGGTGCCCAGCCTGACCGCCTTGGAGAACGTCATCGTGCCGCTGCGCGCGGCCGGCATGAGCCGCTACGGCGCCCGCGAACGCGCCATGGAACTGCTCACCCGCGTCGGGCTGCAAGACCGATTGCACCACCGCCCAGGCAATCTCAGCGGCGGGCAGCAGCAACGCGTCGCGGTGGCCCGCGCCATCGCCCTGGACCCGCCGCTGATCCTGGCCGACGAACCAACCGCCCACCTGGATTTCATCCAGGTCGAGGAGGTGCTGCGGCTGATCCGGGAGCTGGCCAGCGGCGACCGCGTCGTCGTCGTCGCCACCCACGACACCCGCATCCTGCCGCTGGCCGACCAGGTGGTGGAGCTCGTCCCGCAGGTGGCCGTGGAACATCAGACCACCGAAACCGTCACCCTCGAACCGGGCGAGGTGCTGTTCTCCCAGGGCGAGATGGGTGATCTGATCTATGTCATCTCCGCCGGCGAACTGGAGATCGTGCGCGAATTGGCCGATGGCGGTGAGGAAGTGATCAAAGTCGCCGGACCCGGGGACTACTTCGGTGAGATGGGGCCATTGTTCAGCCTGCCCCGCTCGGCCACCACGCGCGCCAAGGGCGAGGCTGTCGTCGTCGGCTACACCGTGCAGGCGTTCCGCGAACTGCTCGGCCCGACCGGCACCCGGCACCTCGTCGGGCAACCCGAAACCGAGACCGACCCAACCGCTTGAAAACGCAAGCAGCATCCGGCCTTTCAAGATCACTCGGGCCGAGTTTGTCCAAGGGGTACCCAGGGGGGAGCCTAAAGGAGTAACGTCCGGACACGGCGGATCAAGAAAGCGGTACGCCGGTGAGCTACCGAGTCCGAGACCGTACGGGGCGGCTAGTGACAGCTACTGAGCACACAGACAAAACCGCAGCACCGTTCATCGGTGCGCGTCCGGGCGAGCGGCACGGGTCCACGGCAGACGAAGTCCGCTCCCATTACGACCTGTCCAACGACTTCTTCCGGCTGTGGCAGGACCCAACCCAGACCTACAGTTGCGCCTACTTCGAGCGCGACGACATGACGCTGGAACAGGCCCAGATGGCGAAAGTCGATCTGGCCCTGGGCAAGCTGGGTCTGCAACCTGGTATGACGTTGTTGGACATCGGCTGCGGCTGGGGTTCGACGATCATGCGCGCGGTGGAGAAATACGACGTCAACGTCATCGGCCTGACGTTGTCGCACAACCAACTCGCCCACATCGAGCAACGGTTCGCCGCGTCCGACAGCCCCCGCAGCAAAGACGTCCGCCTGCAGCCCTGGGAGGATTTCGACGAACCCGTCGATCGGATCGTGTCGATCGGGGCGTTCGAGCACTTCGGCTTCGAGAAGTACGCCGACTACTTCAAGAAGACCTACGAGCTGTTGCCCGACGACGGGGTGATGCTGCTGCACACCATCGTCTCGACCAGCAAGGAAGAAGTGGCCGAGATGGGCCTGCCGACCACGATGTCGTTGATGCGGTTCTTCCGGTTCATCGTCACCGAGATCTACCCGGGCGGCCGCATCCCGCTGATCAAGATGGTCGAAGACCACGCGACCGAGGCCGGCTTCCACGTCACCCGCAAGCAACGCCTACGCCCGCACTACGCCCGCACGCTGGACACCTGGGCGGCCAACCTGCAGGCCAAGAAGGACGAGGCCATCGCGATCACCTCCGAAGAGGTCTACGAGCGCTACCTGAAGTACCTGACCGGCTGCGCGGACCTGTTCCGCGACGGCTACACCGACGTGTGCCAATTCACCTGCGAAAAGGCGTGATACGGGGGAGGTAAACGCATGGCCGACGGCACGGCGGGGACGGCCCAGATGCGGCCGTACTTCGAGGATGTTCAAGCCCACTACGACCTCTCCGATGAGTTCTTCGGACTCTTCCAGGACCCGTCACGCACCTACAGTTGTGCGTTCTACGACCGCGAGGACATGTCACTGGAAGAAGCCCAGATGGCCAAGATCGACCTGGCCCTCGACAAGCTGGAGCTGGAAGCAGGCATGACCCTGCTCGACATCGGTTGCGGTTGGGGCGCATTGATGAAACGCGCGCTGGAACGCTACGACGTCAACGTCATCGGCCTGACCCTGAGCCGCAACCAGTACGCCTACGACCAGAACCTGTTGGACCACGTCGACACCGACCGCTCGCACATGGTGTGCCTGCAGGGCTGGGAACAATTCGACCAGCCGGTGGACCGCATCGTCAGCATCGAGGCGTTCGAAGCCTTCGGAAAGTCCCGGTACGCCGCGTTTTTCGACACCGCCTACCGGGTGCTGCCCGAGGACGGCAGCATGGTGATCGAGACCATCTTCACCCACCCGATCAACTACTGGCGTGAACACCACATCCCGATCACCCTGAACGACATGAAATTCACCCGGTTCATCGGCAAGGAGATCTTCCCCGGCGGACAACTGCCGTCGGACGACGACATGTACGACTTCTCGTCGGCCGCCGGGTTTTACACCGAACAGCTGCAGTTGATGAACCCGCACTACGTGCGGACGCTGGACACCTGGGCGGCGAATCTCGTCGCCCACCGCGACGAGGCGATCGCCACCACCTCCGAAGAGGTGTACGACCGCTACATGCGCTACATCACCGGGTGCGCCGACTTCTTCCGCCGCGGCATCTCCGAGGTCGCCCAGTTCACCTTCACCAAAGAGAACTAAGCGGCGCCGAACACCAACGCCACGTTCTGCCCACCGAAACCGAACGAATCGCAGAGCGCATACCGGTAATTGCCCCGACGCGGCTGATCGACGACCACATCCAGATCGATCTCCGGATCCGGGTTCTTCAGGTTGAGCGTGGGCGGGATGATCCCGTCGCGCAGGGCCTGCACCGTCAACACGGCCTCCACCGCGCCGGCCGATCCCAGGGAGTGCCCCAATGCCGCCTTCGGGGCATACACCGCCGGCGCTCCATGTCCGAGTGCGCGGTGAAGGGCCCGGGCCTCGGCCGCATCGCCGCACCACGTCCCGGTGGCATGAGCGTTGACGTGATCGATATCGGTCGGGACGAGACCGGCCAACTCCACCGCCCGGGTGATCGCGTCGCCGGCCCGCTCCCCCGTCGGATCGGGCCGGATCGGGTCATACCCGTCGGAGGTCATGCCGGCACTCAACAGCCGGGCCAGGATCGGCGCGCCGCGCGCCTTGGCATGCTCCTCGGTTTCGATCAGCATCAATGCCCCGGCCTCGCCGAACACCATGCCGCGCCGGTCCTTGTCGAACGGGCGGCAGGCAGCCGCCGGATCGTCGTTGTCGGTGGACATGAAGCCGGCCTGCGTGAACGCGGCGATCGGCACCGCCTCAAGCGGGTTCTCGACGCCCCCACAGATCGCGGCTTCCGCGTCACCGAAGATGAGCCGCTGCCACGCATGCGCGATGGCGGCCGCGCCGGACGCATCGGCCATCACCGGTGAGCTGACGCCGGCCTTCGCCTGCCGCAGCAATCCCACCGCGGCAGCCGGTGAATTCGGCATGTACTTCTGAATCGCTGTCGGTGGGACCGCCCGCAAACCCTTCTGCTGCCAGGTGTCGTACTGCAGGATCATCTCTTCGCTACTGCCCAGCGCGAAGCCGACCGAGACGAGCAGCCGTCGGGTGTCGATCTCCGGGGTTCCGGCGACATCCCAGAGTCGACGGCCCAGCACCGTGGACATCTGACCGACGAACGAAAGCCTGCGCTGCTCAATGCGATTCACCAGACCATCGAACGTCTCGGTGAGGCGCCCAGCGATCCGGACCGGGAAGTCGAACTCGTCGACGAACGGCTCGTCGAGCGGACGAATCCCACTGCGGCCCTCCAACAACAGCCGCCAGGTGTCCTCGGCCTCGGGTGCAAGCGACGTCGTCGATGTCATCGCGGTGACGACGACATCGGGAAAACGACCCGTGACGTGCGCAGACATGTGGTGGGCTCTCGGTTCTCCTCAGCGATTCAAACGAGAAAGTACTTCCCACTTTAGAACTGCTCATACCCGTACAGGCCCGATTTGTCAGACTGGGGACCATGACCGAACCTGCCACCCGCGTCGCGGTCTACCTCGACTTCGACAACATCGTCATCTCCCGCTATGACCAGGTCAACGGCCGTAACTCGTTCCAGAAAGACAAGGCCAAGGGTCTGGATCCGGACAAGCTGGTCAAGGCCACGGTCGACATCGGCGCCATCCTCGACTTCGCGTCCTCTTTCGGCACCTTGGTGCTGACCCGCGCCTACGCGGACTGGTCAGCCGAGGTCAACGCCGAATACCGGCTGCAACTCGTCGGCCGCGCCGTGGACCTGGTGCAACTGTTCCCGGCCGCGGCCTACGGCAAAAACGGCGCCGACATCCGGCTGGCGGTCGACGCCGTGGAGGACATGTTCCGCCTACCCGACCTCACCCATGTGGTGATCGTGGCCGGCGACTCCGACTACATCCCGCTCGCGCAGCGCTGCAAACGGCTGGGCCGCTACGTCGTCGGCATCGGCGTCGCCGGGTCGTCGAGCCGGATGCTGGCCGCGGCGTGCGACGAGTTCGTCGTCTACGACTCGCTGCCCGGCATCCCCACCTCCGCTCCCGAACCCGAAACCAATCAACCCAAACGCACCCGCAAATCTGAGGGCCCCGACCCTCAGACGCAGGCCACCGCCCTGCTCACCCGTGCCCTGCAGATCGGCCTGGAAAAAGACGATGTGGAGTGGCTGCACAATTCCGCGGTCAAAGCACAGATGAAGCGGATGGACCCGTCGTTCAGCGAGAAGTCGTTGGGCTTCAAGTCGTTCAGTGATTTCCTGCGGTCACGCGCGGATGTGGTCGAGTTGGACGAGAGTTCGACGACGCGGATGGTGAAGTTGCGCTGAACGGGGGCTCGGCTTATGGGCCCACCCGGGTGGCGCGCCGGAAGCGGTCCAGATACGCCGGCCAGTCCCAGGCGGACAGAAACTCCGTCGTCGCCGCATAGCCCTTGTCGTACAGGGCCTCGGCCTCGGCGCGGGTGATGTCGAAATCCAGCACACCGACATCGGTCGAATCGACCTCGATCGCCCGCACTTTCACCCACGGCAGGCTCAGATGCGCCTGGTCATGACCGACCAACATGGTGGTGAGCAGGCTTTCCAGGAACGTCGGCCCACCACAGCGCAGCATCCCCAGACCGGGGATGAGCTGTTCGGCCGTCGGCGCTGGGAGGTACGGCACCACCGTCACCCCGAACGTGGGCCAGCGGGGCTCGGCGCCGTCGGGCCGGTCGAACGAATCGATCGGGAAGTTCGACAGCACACCACCGTCCACCAGCGTGCACGGTTGCCCGTCAGCGGTATTCAGCGTGACCGGATGGAACAGGAACGGTATCGCCATCGACGCCCGCACCGCATCGGCGACCAATTGCTCATCGGGATCCAACCCGTAGACCCGTCGGTAATCCCAAGGTAGACGGACCAATTGACCAGTGGTCACATCGGTCACCGTCACCACCAGCCGGTAGCGCCGCTCAGGCAGCAGATTCTCGTCGTCGATCGCCAGATCACCAAACGTCCTGACACCCAGGTTGTTCAGCTCGCTGCGCATCCAGTCGTGCGCGAAGTCACCCCGATAGATCCCGGTCTCCCGCAGCAGGCCCCACGCCGTGCCCACGACCGGGATCCGTTCGATCGGACCGCTGTCGGGAAACTTGTGATACGGCACGTTGAGCACCAGTTCGCGCAACTGCTCACCGGTCATGTCGTCGCGTTGCGCGGCCGCGGCCACCACCGCGCCGACCAGGGACCCCGCCGAGGTGCCCGACACCCGCTCGATCGCATAGCCCGCATCCTTGAGCGCGACGACGGCGCCCACCAGACCGATGCCCTTGACCCCGCCGCCGGAGAGCACCAGGTCGGCACGAAGCGGGTTACGTTGCGCAGCCATGGGTTCAGCTTGGCACGCGTAGCTGTGCACAGGCGCGCGTAGCATCGAATTGTCATGCGGATCGCCATCAACGGAGCCGGAGTCGCCGGGGCGGCACTGGCACATTGGCTGCACCGCATCGGCCACTCCCCGACCCTGATCGAACGGGCCCCGGCCTTCCGCACCGGCGGCTACATGATCGACTTCTGGGGCATCGGCTACCGGGTGGCCCGCGCAATGGGCATCGAGCCGGTCATCCGCAACGCCGGCTATGACGTGCAGTCCGTGCGTTCGCTGGGCTCCGATGGCCGCATCAACGCCGAGCTGCGCGTCGACGTGTTCCGCCGCATGATCGGTGACGACTTCACCAGCCTGCCCCGGGGTGAGCTTGCCGCCGCCATCTACCGCACCATCGAGGATGTCGTGCCGACGGTGTTCGACGACAGCATCGCTGGCATCGACCAACACGGCGACGGGGTGCGGGTGACGTTCGAGAACCGCTCGGCCGACAACTTCGATCTCGTCATCGGCGCCGACGGGCTGCACTCCACCGTGCGTCGCCTGGTATTCGGGCCCGAGGAGCGATTCGAGCACTATCTGGGCTGCAAAGTCGCCGCCTGCGTCGTCGACGGGCACCGCCCCGGCGCGACGTCGGATGCGTACGTCACCTACAGCGTCCCCGGCCGCCAGATCGGCCAGTTCACGCTGCACGGTGATCGCACCATGTTCCTCTTCGTGTTCCGCGACCAGCACGACGACGCCGGGTTGACGCCAAAGCAGCAGTTACACAAGCAGTTCGACGACGCCGGCTGGGAATCTCGCCAGATCCTGGCCGCGGTCGACGACGTCGAGGACCTCTACTTCGACGTGGTCAGCCAGATCCGGATGCCACGCTGGTCCCAGGGCCGGGTGCTGGTGATCGGTGACGCCGCGGGCTGCATCTCCCTGCTCGGCGGCGAGGGCACCGGGCTGGCCATCACCGAGGCCTACGCCCTGGCCGGCGAACTCACCCGCGCCGACGGCGACCACCACCTGGCGTTCGACCGCTACGAATCGCTGCTGCGGCCGTTCATCGAGGGCAAGCAAGCCGGCGCGGAGCGGATGCTCGGATTCTTCGCCACCCGAACGCGATTCGGGTTGTGGTTCCGCGACGTGGCACTGCGCGCGATGAACCTGGGCCGACCGATCGCCGGACTGTTCGCCGGCACCGTGCGCGACGACATCGCCCTGCCGGACTACGGGATCGGGTGACCTGCGCCGGGCACTACGGCATCGAGCGTTGGCGGCGATTGTCACACCTGCCACTTCCGTCCCGGCTCTGGAGGGAAGCATGGGATTCGAAACCTGATATCACCGGCGATACCACCTTTTCGCCCCACATACCGGCCGGCTCCGCGGTGCGGAACCCACCGATGTGACTACGAATCCGTCCCGACCAGCGACTCGCGATCAGCCATTGACGACGGCACCGGCCGGCGGGCCCGCACACAGATCCGCGCCCCGCGATGCGGCACCAGCGTGACGTGCTTGACGCGTTGACGTTCGTCGGCGGCTGTGGTGGCGAAAAGGTCTACCCGGCACAAGATTTCGCGTAACACCACCCGCAGCTCGACCATGGCGAACGTTGCCCCCAGGCACCGCCGGTTGCCACCGCCGAACGGGAACCAGGTGGTAGGACTCAGACTCGCACCGAGCATCCGGTCGGGGTCGAACCGCTCGGCGTCGGGATAGACGTCGTCGCGTTCGTGCACCAGTCCGATCCCCGGGGCCACCATCACCCCGGCCGGCAACCGGTGACCGGCCACCTCGACCGGCTGCGTCAACATGCGGCCGACGTCGAACACCACCGGCCGGATCCGCAGGGCCTCCTTGGCCACCGCGTCGAGATAGTCGTCGTCCCCGGTCCGTGCGGCGTGCACGGCCTTGTCCAGCACCGCGGGGTGACGGGTCAGCCGTTCCAGCGTCCACGACAGCGCGGTCGCGGTGGTCTCGTGTCCAGCGACCAGCAACGTCATCAACTGATCACGCAATTGCCGATCGGTCATGGCGTGCCCGTCGGCGTCGTCGGACCGCACCAGCATGGCCAGCACATCGGTACGGTTCGCCACCTCGGGGTCGGCGCGACGATCGGCGATCTCGGCGTACAGCAACCGGTCGGCCTCCGCGATGTTGCGTTGCAGGGCCCGCCACGGGCGGCGTCGCTGCAGGGCCGGACTGGCCAGTGCCAGCGTGTCCCACGCCCCGATACTGAGCAGCCGGGGCATGACCGTCCGCAATGCCGCCAGCCGCGCCGGGTCAGACGCCCCGATCACGGTTCGCAGGATCACCTCCAAGGTGATCTCGGCCATCTTCGGCGCCACCGGGAACATGGTGCCCACCGGCCAGTCCGCGACGTTGGCCGCGGCGATCTCGCGCATCACCTCCATCTGGTGGGCTACGGCGTCGCGATGGAACGGCGGCAGCATCTGGCGTCGGCGGTCACGATGCTCATCCTCGTCGATCACCAACACCGAGCTGTCACCGAGCAGCGCACTGAGCACGGAATTCGCTTCTCCGGCATGGAAAACCGTCGGGTCGCCGGCGAACACCTGCTTGATGTCGGCCGGGTCGGCCAGATACACCATGGTGCCCATCGCCGCGACCCGCAAGGTGAACATGTCGCCGTAACGGCGCCGGCAGGCCGAGACGAACCGCGGCCAGTGCCGCAACATCAAGGCGGCCTGCACCACCCGGGGCAATCGGGGACCCGGTGGCAGCGATGCGGCACCGCTCATAGCCCCACCCTACGAGCTATGCCTGCCGGACGCGATGACCGTGCGGAGGATTGTTCGCGGTCGACAAGCGCCTCAGCCGAACGCCCCGTTGATCACCGGCTGGCTGATCATGCCCTTCTCCACACCCCACATGGTGGCGATGGTGCGGTACTCCCCGGTGTCGATCACATGCTCCAGCGCCAACCGCAACGACTCGGCCAGCCCGGACCCTTTGGCCACCGGCCACCCGTAGGGCGCGGCATCGAACACGTCACCGGCGGGCTCCAGCGCGCCGCCACTGAGTTTGATGGCGAACCCGGTGACCGGCGAATCGGCCGTCATGGCGTCGACCTCACCGGCCACCAACGCGGCCGTCACCTCATCCTGATGGGTGCGCACCACTTCCTCGATCGGCGGCAATCCGGCCGCCACGCAGGCATCTGACTTCGCCGGGATCTCCGCAGTTGCCTGAATCGTGCTGTACGCCACGCCAACTCGCATACCGCATGGCGACCTCGGATCGGCGGTGGTGCCGGCGCGGCGGGCCCACATCGTGCCGGCCTGGAGGTAGGTGACGAAATCGACCTGTTCCTCGCGCTCGGCGGTGTCGGTGATCGAGGACATGCCGACGTTGAAGTTCCCGTCGACCACCGAGGGCAGGACCCCCTCGAATCCGGTCTCGCGGAACTCGGGCACCAAGCCCATGGTCTTCGTGACCGCCTTCATCAGATCCACGTCGAACCCGACGATCTCACCGCTGGAGTTCTTGAACTCGTTGGGCGCGTAGGGCACATTGACCCCGATCACCAACCGGCCGGATTCCCGGATGTCGTCGGGCACCGTCGTGGCGATGTCGGCCACCGCACCCGTCGGCGCCTGCACCGGACCGGTTTTCGACGCCGAATCGGCCAGATGCGCGTCGTGACCCGAACCGCTGCCCCACAGCTGCCAGATCCCCACCGCACACAACGCCGCCACCAGAACCGTGGCCCCGACGATCGCGGCCACCTTCTTCGACAGCCGCCGGCGGGTCGGCACCCGTTGAGCGGAATGGCGACCCGACCGGCCGGTGGTGCGCACCGGAACCGCAAGGGCCTCTTTCGTCGCGGCCGCCAACGCGCCCGCACTCTGGTAACGCTTGGACGGCTTCTTGGCCATGCCCTTGGCGATCACCTCGTCGAACGCCGCCAGCCGCGAATCCTTCTCCGAGGCCCGCGGCGGCGGGGACACCATGTGCCCGGCGATCTGCTGCTCGAGGCTGTCGGCCGGATACGGCCGTGCCCCGGTGAGGCATTCGTAGAGCACACACGCCAAGGCGTAGATGTCCGAGCGCGGATCGACCTTGCCGCCGTCGAACCGTTCCGGTGCCATATAGGCCAACGTGCCCAAGGTGCTGCCCGCGGTCGTCATCCCCGAATCGCCGGCAGTGCGGGCCAGACCGAAGTCGATCAGATAGACGAAGTCGTTGTCGGCGATCAGGATGTTCGACGGCTTGACGTCACGGTGGATCAGCCCGGCCCGATGCGCGCTGTCGAGCGCCTCGGCTACCTGCTCGATCATGCCGACCACGAACGCCGGGTCCAGCGGTTTGCCGATCTTGGTGAGCATGGCCCCGAGGTTGCGACCCTCGATCAGCCGCATGTCCAGATAGAGCCGGCCATCGATTTCGCCGTAGCCGTGGATCGGCACCACATGCGGATTGCTCACCCCGGCCGCGGCGTGCGATTCCCGTCGGAAGCGTTCCTGGAAGGTGGCGTCCTGAGCCAGATGCGGCGGCAGCACCTTGAGGGCGACAATACGGTCGGTGTCTTCGTCGTAGGCCTGGTAAACCTCGCCCATGCCGCCGCGGCCGATCAGCTTCTGCAGCTGATAGTGCCCGAAAGGTGTCGCATCCACCGTTCAACTCCTCGGGAGCGGCCTCTTCGGCGTCAGCATGTCGATCGAAGTTACATCACGTTGATCGTCGTTGTCGGCCTAGCTCACACTGCGCTGGCAAAAATTGTCGCTCACGGTGACGGGAGTGATCGGTGTGAATTCGTAACGGTCCAGATCACCACCAATGGCCGAAGTCGGCAACTCATCCGGCTACCTTGGTCCCGGGCAATAGCGGCTGAGAAAGGGGGACCATGCGCGTTGACGGACGGGATATCACCGTCACCGGCAGCCTCCTGCAACCGCCGACCCGACGCACCAACGACATCCTGCGTCTGACCCTGGCCGCGATCTTCTTGGCCACGGTCATCACCAGCTCACTGATCACCCGCTACGAATGGGTGGCGCTGGAACGCTCGATCTCCGAGATCGTCGGCGTGCTCACCCCCACCCAGTCCAACCTGGTGTATCTGGCCTACGGCATCGCGATCCTGGCGCTGCCGTTCGTGATCCTGGTCAGCCTGATCCTGGGACGGCAGTGGAAACTGCTCGGCGCCTACGGCGCGGCCGCCCTGATCACCATCGTGTCGCTGTCGATCACCGCCAACGGCATCGCCGCACCCAAATGGCATTTCGACCTGTCCGACCGGCTCGACTCGCAGCTGTCGCAATTCCTCGACGACCCGCGCTGGATCGGCATGCTCGCCGCCGTGCTGACGGTGTCCGGGCCGTGGCTGTCACGGCGGCTGCGGCGCTGGTGGTGGACGCTGCTACTGGCCTTCGTACCGATTCACCTCGTGGTCAGCGCCGTGGTGCCGGCCCGCTCACTGCTCGGCTTGTCCGCGGGCTGGTTCGTCGGCGCCCTGGTGGTGTGGATCGTGGGCACCCCCGCCCTGGAGGTCCCGCTCGACGGGGCGGTGCGCGCGCTGGCCCGGCGCGGCTTCGTCGTCTCGGCATTCGCCGTCGTCCGCCCGGCCGGCACCGGCCCCCTCCTGCTCGACGCCGCCTCGCAAGACCCCGACTCCCACGCCGTCATCGAGCTGTACGGCCCCAACCAACGCAGCGGCGGCGCGGTGCGCCAGGTCTGGCGCAAACTGCGACTGCGCTCCAATGAGACCGCGCCCCTGCAGACCTCGATGCGCCGCGCCGTCGAACACCGCGCCCTGATGGCCATCGCCATCGGCGATCTGGGATTGGCCAGCACGTCGACCATGTCGGTGGCCGCGCTCGATCGCGGCTGGACGCTCTACGCGCACAACCGCAAACGCGGTATCCCACTGGACCAATGCACCGAGGACATCACCGTCGGGCGGGTGTGGAACGCATTGCGCACCCTGCACGACCATCAGATCTCCCACGGCGATCTGCGCAGTAAGGAGATCACGGTCGACGACGGCGCCGTGCTGTTCGGCGGCTTCGGCAGCGCCGAATACGGTGCCACCGACGCCCAGTTGCAGTCCGACATCGCGCAATTGCTCGTCACCACCACCGCGCTCTACGACGCTGAATCAGCCGTGAGCGCAGCGATCGACGCCTTCGGACGCGATGCCGTGCTCACCGCGTCCCGCCGGCTCACCAAGGCCGCCGTACCGGCCCGGGTGCGCGAGGCCATCCCCGACGCCAAGGCCGTGATAGCCGCCGCGCGCGACGAGGTGAAACACCAGACCGGCGCCGATCAGATCCAGGCCGAGACCATCACCCGGTTCACCCGCACCCAGGTGATCCAGCTGGTGCTGCTGGTGGCCCTGGTCTATGTGGCCTACCCGTTCATCAGCACCGTGCCGACGTTCTTCTCCGAACTGCGCACGATGAACTGGTCGTGGGCACTGCTCGGCTTGTCCGTCTCGGCGTTGACGTATGTGGGGGCGGCGGCCGCGCTGTGGGCGTGCGCCGACGGGCTGGTGAAGTTCCGTCACCTCTCGATCATGCAGGTGGCCAACACTTTTGCCGCCACCACCACGCCCGCCGGTGTCGGCGGTCTGGCCCTGAGCACCCGGTTTCTGCAAAAGGGCGGACTGTCCACGATGCGCGCCACCGCCGCGGTGGCACTGCAGCAATCGGTGCAGGTGATCGTGCACGTGATCCTGTTGATTCTGTTCAGCACCGTGGCCGGGGCATCGGCGGACCTGCGTCATTTCGTGCCCAGCGCCACGATCCTCTACCTGATCGCCGGGGTGGCCCTCGGACTCATCGGCGCCTACCTGGCCGTGCCCAAACTACGTCGCTGGCTGTCCTCGGCCATCCGCCCCAAGCTCGAAGAGGTCACCGCCGACCTGATCAAACTGGCCCGCGAACCGCAGCGGCTGGCACTGATCGTGTTGGGCGCGGCGGGCACGACCCTCGGTGCGGCCCTGGCACTGTGGGCCAGCGTCGAAGCCTTCGGCGGCACCACCTCATTCGTCACCGTCACCGTGGTGACGATGGTCGGTGGCACCCTGGCCTCGGCGGCACCCACCCCGGGTGGCGTCGGCGCGGTGGAAGCCGCCCTGATCGGTGGTCTGGCCGCGTTCGGGGTGCCGGCCGCGATCGGTGTGCCTGCGGTACTGCTCTACCGGGTACTGACGTGCTGGTTGCCGGTGTTCATCGGGTGGCCGGTGATGCGGTGGTTGACCAAGAACGAGATGATCTAGATCGTGCCGTCTCCGACGAACGCGACCCGACGACAGTAGGTGCTTGCAACACATCGGCATGACCGTGACGGCGACACCAGCTCACGAGATACCGGGAATGCAGACCGCACCAACGGTAGACCGCCGCCAACGAAAGCGGCAGAGCCGGATCATGTTCGCCCCGCTGCAAAATGATCGGCCCGAGATAATGTGTGGCCGCTTTGGTGGCGGTATTGATTCCGATTCCGGCGGCAGCCGCCAGTGAAGCTCCATCTGTCGCCCGGCCTGCCGCGATCGCGCCGGCCATTCTCCCGGCCGTTTGTCCCTTACGGGTGCGAAACAGCTCGTAGAGCGGAGGCTTACGCGGTGACGGCGACGGCACCGCATGCCGCTTGCCCACGGCGGCATCACGGATCAGGTTCGGTAACTCGCCGGTACCGGCGGACTTGTGGAAGGCCGACACCACCTCCGGCCGCAATCGAGCCTCGTCGATCAGATCGTGTTCCATGCTGTGCCCTTGGCGGGCGAGGATGACCGGCGCCAGGCGGTTTGCCTCGTGCAAGACGTTGATCACGTCGAGCCCATCGAAGGTGAACTCCAGCTCAGGGTTGTTCCAGACCAGATCAGCAATTACGACATCGAACCGAACGCGGCCAATGATCTGGCGACGCACAGCCTCGCTGTTCTCCGCCAGTTCGACTGTTGCCCCAGGCAACGCCTGGGTTACCGACGGCGCCACGATGCGGCCCAGTGGCGAAGCCACGAGGATGCGGAGACTGCGGTCCATAGCTAATTCTCCGATATCAGGCAACATGTTGCCGACGAATTCAATTTTTGCTGAGAGTAAGCTTAAAGCACCGTTAATTAGGTGTGGTGCCCACCTGTTTCTCATGTCCGCCGATCGGACGATAACTGCTGACTGATGTGCCTAAGCTGGAGGCTCCACGATGCACGTTCTTCCGTTCGACGGGATTCGCCCAAACCCGGAACTCGCTCCTCGCGAGAAAGAAGTGCTGATTGCGTGGTTCCGCACGGACAGCAAAGACGGCGTCGCACGACAGCTGCATATTGCCCCGACGACCGTGCGGACCCACCTCCAACGAGTGCGTGCCAAATACGCTGCGGTGGGCCGGCCTGCGACCACCAAAGCCGCGTTAGTCGCTCGTGCGATTCAAGATGGGTTGGTGGACGTCAACGATCTGTGAGGCGGTGCCACGCCAAGAACGCGGGCGTTCTCGAATCCCAATCACGCGCGCAGATAACCATTTACGTACATAGCGGCATGGAAGCGGAGCCTCGGTGACAGTCATCCCGGTGTTTGTGTCGTCAACATTCCGCGATTTCCATGGCGAGCGCGACGTATTGGCGGGCCCGGTCCGCGCGGCGCTGGACGAATTGCTGCGTCCCCACGGATGTCGGGTGGAGATGGTGGACTTGCGTTGGGGAGTCGCCGCGGGTGAGATCGACGATCCAGATACCGCGCAACGCAAAATCCTGGACGTGTGCCTTTCCGAGATCGCCAGATCGCGACCACTGTTTGTGGGACTGGTCGGATACAGATACGGCTGGGTTCCACCCCACGAACGTGCACGCCGCGTAGCTGACGAAGCCGGTCTGGATGTGGACGTTCGTGGACGCTCGGTTACTGAACTGGAATTCATCCACGGCGTCAGCAACCGGCCGAACACGATGCAGTCGGTGTTCTTTGTACGCGACATCAAACGCAGAATCCCACAGGGTTGGCGTGAAGTGGATGCCGCACCGGCGCGGCGTTCGGAGTTGCTGCGCGAGTGGGTCACCAATCACCCAGGTATAGCGGTGCATCGGTATCGGGTCAAAACCGATAACACCCGGGTGCGGGATCTGAGCGGATTCGAAGCGCTCGCGATCAAGACACTCGGTCCACTGGTATTACGACAGGCCGACTTCCTCGTCAGCGAAGCGAACGCCGAAGACCCCACTGCCGCAGTAGAATCCCTCTTCTTTGCCGAACGTACCGCCGTCGTGGAAGGGCGTGACGATCTTGTCTCGGCCATCACCACAGCGATCAATGAAGGTGGATCACTCTGTTTGACGGGCCCGTCCGGCGTCGGAAAATCAGCAGTATGGTGCACTGCCGTCCAACGGTTACGGAACTCAGGACACCAGGTCGCGGCTGTGCCCATTGGCGCCAGCGCCGACACGACGAGCGAACGAGCGGCAGTTGCGCGCCTCGCAGCGCAACTCGGTGCGCAAATCCCCGACGAACTAAACACCACTCAACAGCTGCGCAAATGGTGGCGCCGGCTGACCGAGGATTCCGGCGATGTTGTGATAGCCGTCGACGCCACGGACACCCTTGACGAGGGTGAGTCGAGGGACGAGTTGGGTTTCCTTACCGGCTTGTCCGACAACGTCCGACTCTTGGTATCGACGACAGACGAGCCACAATTCAACCTGTTGTCTCAAACCGGCACACGACGGATCACGGTCGACGTTCTGCCTCCCGCCGCGGTGGCTCAAGCAGCAGCGGGCATGGCCCGGGCACTACGCCGCGAACTTCCCTCTGCGGCGATCGCTTCCCTTGCCTCCCAACCTCGCTCGCCACTTTGGGTATCGCTCGCAGTCGGTGAGTTGATGGCTCTCGACGAGGACGATTTCGCGACCGTCGATCCCACTGGCGACGCGGTAACCGAGTTGGCAAATCTCGTGATCAGGACCGTCGAACGGTTACCGGAGACGGTAGACGGTGTTGTCGGCATGATCACCGCTCGTGCAGGCGAGCGCTTCGACGCCAAGTACGTCGGTTCAATCTTGAGGTTACTTACAGTGTCCCGGTCCGGTTTGACCCCGAGTGACCTTGCCACCATTACCGGCCTGCCCGATGTCATGGTAGCCGGCCTGAAGCGTGCATTCGCGGGCATGATCGAGGTTCGCGGTGCCGGGGGACGCCTCGGATTCACCCATGGCGCAGCGAAAGCCGCAGTTGACCGGGCCTACCTGTCGGCCGAACAGACGTGCGAATCGCATGCAAAGATCGCGCAACACCTCGGTTCGCTACGCGACAACGATCCGATCCGCAAGGACGACGCACTCTGGCACGCTTTGCATTGTGCGGGAACACCATCCGCCGGCCCATTGCTCAACCAGATCGGCGATACTGACAGCGAAACCGGCATCCGGGCGCGCAGAGTGATGGCTCACGCCCTCGCAAATGGCATCGATTTCGACGTTGTTACGAAAGGCCTTGATCATCAAGGATTGTGGATCCTCTTGGCAACTGAGCGCTCTGAATGGCCGGAGGTCCGCGTTGACGCATTCAGACATCTCAGACAGATCAGTGCTCGTCATGCCCGCAGGCTGCACGAAGCGAACCCCCGGAGCGACCGCTCGATCAGGGCGGTCGGTGTCGCATTGTCGAACCTCGCCGATGTCGAAGCACGCGTGGGCAACTTGGCGCAAGCCCGTGAAATTATCGAAGAATGCCTGCAAATCATGCGATCGCGATGCAGTACCGATCCGACTCCTGCAGGACAGCGGGACCTCTCGGTCGCATTGCGTCACGCCGCCGACGTCGCCGACAAGATCGGAGATTCCGACAGTGCGATGCGGTTCACGACGGAATCGCTTGAGATCTCACGGAATCTCGCGCAACACGATGCCGCAGGAGTCCAGGCTCGGCGCGACGTCGCCGTATCTCTGCTCGACGTCGGCGGGCAAGCTCACGCCCGCGGGGACAGTACGCGAGCGCTTGACGCTTACGCAGAAGCACTACAGATCTGGCGAGAACAGACCACAGCCGACCCCGACGATCAATCCGCGTTACGCGATATGAGTGTGGCGCTCAACCACGTCGGTGAAGTTGCACGGCAAAGGGGAACGTTTGAGCGAGCCAGAGACTCGTTCGACGAGGCGCTGGAGATCCGGCTCAAATTGCTGAGAGCCAATCCCGGTACCCCGCAGTCGTTGCGAGATGTCTCGGTGTCTTTGACCCACGTCGGCGAACTGGCCCGATCTACCGGCGACATCGACCGCTCGGACGAGTGCTTCGCTGAAGCACTGCGCATCGCCCGCCAGATATCCGCAACGGACCCTTCAAACACTGTCGCATTACGAGATATCAGCGTTTCGCTAGGCCGAGTAGGTCAACTGGCCATCGATCGGCGTGACTGGAACGCGGCCAATGCCGCGTTCAACGAGGCGCTGCAGATTCGCCGGCAACTGTTTGCACATAATCCAAACAGCTCTGAGGCGATCCGCGATGTAGCAGTATCCCTTGGCGACCTTGCGCGTGTCGCGCATGATCGGAAAGATTGGACGCATGCTAACGATCGATATGTAGAGGCCCTGAAGATATGGCGACAGTTGCATCAACGGGACCCGGCCAATGTGCAGACCGTAGAGGATCTGTTGACCGCGTTGATGGACGCAGGCCAGGCTGCCCGCAATGTCGGTGACTTAGACCGGGCGTCTTCAGCGTATGCCGAATCGGTCCAGGTGGCACGTCAGGCGTCAACCGAAAAGCCAGGCGACGCCGCTGCCATGCGCGCCATCAAACTGGCTCTGGACAACCTGGGGGAAACGCACCGACGCGCCGGCCGATTGAGCAAGGCGTTGGAGACCTGTGAGGAATCCGTTCAGCTGGCACAAGCAATCAACGACATCGATCCGGGAGCCCGCGCCCGCCGCGATCTCTGGGCTTCATTGACGCTGCTTGGTCGCGCTGCCGACCAGCCCGAACACGCTGGCACTGCGAGCGCCAGTTTCAAAGAGGCACTGGACATCGCGCGTGAACTTCACGCCGAGCGACCCACAGCGAATACGACGCGCGACCTGTTGGGCACTCTGCGTCGCCTCGGCCAATCCGCCCGGCAGGACGGAGATACCGCGCTTGCCGCCATGTGCCACCGGGAAGCCAGCGAGCTCGAAGGCACGTAAGCACCACAGCGCCACTGTGGTCGCGGGGCCTTGCGGGGCCGGCTGTCTCAGATGCCGTCCAGACGCCGTTGCAGTTCCGTCGCCACCAAATGAGCTGCCCGTGTGGCGGCGTCGAGCGGCTCCGCACCTTCAGCGCGATTCGCGACGTAACAGACGGTGAACATATCCCCCGCTCCGGTGGTGTGCGTGCCCTTGACCCGCCAGGCGGCCGGGACCGTGACCGGCGATCCGTGAATGTAGACGTCACACCCTTCTGAACCATGGGTCACCAGGATCTCAGGAACCCCAAGCCATTTAGCTGTTTCTGCGGTGAACTCGCCATCTGCGACAATGGTCGCCTCATCATCCGCGATTTTGAGGACGGTGACGTCACGTAGGAGTTCGAGGCCGAAGTCCCGGTCCAACGCGACGGGTCCGAGCTGGTCCGAGCGGACAAGGCCCTGACCGTCGTAACTCAATTGGTGACCACGCTCTGCGAGTTCCGCAAGGGCCGGCGCAGGAAAGTCTTGCCGGAGCAACGGCGCAACGTGCACCCACGTCGTCATCGGCGCCGCCGCCTGAATCTCCGCCGTTCCCCAGACGGCTCCGACAGCTTCGACCGTCAGCGTCCGATTTTCGTCCTCGTAGCGCAAACCGAATGAACTCGTACTGTCGGCAGCAACGATTTTGAGTATCGTCCTGAACCGGTCGAGAAGTGCGTCGAATAGGTCAAGGTCCTCGGCGGCAGCTGCTCCCACAATTCTGCCGAAACCACCCGCGGCTTCGATGGCCGCCCCAGCGAATGACGCACACCCTCCCGGGCTCGGTGGAGCGTCATCGATCAGGTCGACCGACAAATTGCCCAGCACGGTCACGCCGGCCGTGAGCGTTTGCCGGCTCATTTGAACGGCCACTCGTCGTTGGGATGAAACATCAAGGCGGCACCGGTGGCGATACCGTCCTCGGTATAGCTCGACTGCACAATCGGAGTGTTGGCCACCTCCGCCAAGGCGTTTCGTTGTATTGCCACGGTGATTTCATCGATCATGTGGAAGAAGAAGCCAGTCATCAACCCTCCGCCGATCACCACAGCGGCAGGGTTGACGAGGTTGAGATAATTGGAGATCCCAAGCCCCAGCCGCTCTCCCACCTCAACGGCGATCTCTTTTGCCGCTGCGTCATCAGCTTCGATCGCCGCGACAACGGTCTCCGGCGTCATGTCCTGGTCGGTCGAGGACAGTGCAGTCTGGCGTCCCCTACTTTCCCAGTCGATGGCGATGGCACGCGCCCGGTCGACGATCGCCTGAGCTTTGACAAACGTTTCAAGACACCCGATTTGGCCGCAGGCGCATGGCGGTCCCGATAATGCGACCTTGGTATGTCCGAGTTCCCCGGCACAGAAGTTGCTTCCGAAGTGGATGCGCCGATTGATCACGGTGCCGGACCCCACACCCGTTCCGACGAAGATGCAGGCGAAGCTGTCGAACTGCGACCCGACGCCCAGATGGAGCTCGCATCGGGTCGCGCAACGCACCTCGTTGTCAACTCGAACGGGAATGCGCGGGAAAGCACCGTTGAGAAACGTCTTGAACGGTAAATTTCGGGAACCGAAGAGATTTGGGCCAAACTTCAACGTGCCGGCACGCAAGTCAACCTGACCCGGCACCGCAACACCTATTCCGACCGGCGGAGCGTCCGGAAACTGTTCGTCCACCAACTTTTGGATCAACAGTTTGACCGCGTCTAGAACCCCGCGCCCCGATCGCATGTTCGTCGGCAACGCAATCTGCTCGGTGATCGGCGGCGCCAAAATGTTCGAGGCGTCCATCGGCACGACACACCCTCGCACCTTGGTCGCCCCCACATCGATACCGATACTCCTCGGTACATCGACTGCCGCAGGGCGGGCAGAGACTGCCGGGGAGGTCTCCGGCACTCGGGCAGCAGGCACGTAGTCGTGTGACGGTTGCCGTTCCTCCGTGTCTTCATCCAAGAGCAGCCGCAGATCGTGCACAAGGTGACCGAGGTGGCCGGACAGCGAGCCGTGCGACGCATCGAACCACTGATGACTGCGCACGAACAAGCTGACTCGGCGGCTGCTACCCGGGTCCGCATCATCAGTGCGGATCACTAGGATTCGCTTGCCCTTGCTTGCGCTGTGCTCGAGCTCGTTGACAACATGTGTTGAGTTGCTCGCGGCTTCGCTATAGAGCAGCACGAACACTGAACACTCGTCGATGCCGTCGACGATCGCTTCGCTGTACCGGTGACCAGCGGGGATATCGCGGGGCGCCAACCAGCAACTGATGCCCTCGTTCTCGAGCTGTAGACACAACAGTGCCGCGCGGTCGGCATCGTTCGACGAGTGACTCAGAAAGACGCGACCCGGTCCAAAACGTCGATTCATCGGCGGCACCACATTGTCTGACACATCCTTCGCATCGAAGTAATCGGCGCCGCGCAACGACGTCGGATTGGCAAATGGCCACGGCGAACGTTCACGAGCTGTGACTTTCGGTTGTGATCGTCGTGATCGATGTGCTCGTATTCATCGCGCGCACACTGAGACTCGGCGTCCTCACCGCAATGTGAACCCATTGTTCCCAGCTCCGTCGAGGCTGAAGTCGAGCACGTGGCCGTTCTCGGTCAGCAAGTTGATATTTGTGGCAATAGGATTCATCGGTGTGCGCAGGCCGGTCTTGGTGCTGTGTTGTGAGAACGACCGAGAACTCGTTGCCCGAACGGGCTCAGTCCAACTCACGGCGTTCACCACTATTTCGCCTGTGAAAGTGTCGCCGTCAGGCAAGTTGTAGGCGCCGACGAACTGCCAGCCGCGGTAGACATTCACGCGGTTGCACCCATCTGGGTTCGTTCCCTTGAGCCGGCCGAGGTGCACCTGCCACAACTCGGCGTCATGCGAACCATTCTCGGCGTCGAAGTCCCAGCTTTCACAGTTGTAGTACCGGTCGTCGAACGGAAACGCGGTTTCGCGAAGTTTTGCAATGGTGGTTCTCTCCGCGTCACGCCATTGCGACTGGGCCAGCGGCAACAGAAATGCCAGGGTACCGATCAGCGCCACGGCACCGCCGACCACTGACACCCGGCGATACTCCCAGGGCCTGCGGAGCACCAGAAATAACCCCATCAACAACACTATTGGGAGCAGACCGCCCAGGTACGTGGCCCAAAAGTGGTCGCTTATGCCGCGCACGACATCCTCATACACCCTGGGATCCGGCTTGAGGACGAACGTCTTGGTCATCAAGAAGTGTCCGATGAGGAAGGGCACCAGCACCGTGACGGCAAGGAGGCCGGCGAACATCACCGCCATGACATCGTAGGTAGTCGCGTCCGACGCAGCGCTCCGGGCCCGGCGACGCACCTCTTCGGCACGGTCCTCTTGGATCTGCTGCCCTCTTTCCAGAGCCGATTCCGCGCAGGCGTCGAGCAGAAGTGCCAGGGCTAGTTCGGCATTCGATGCTCCATGTCCGCGACCGGCATCGACGACCAAGCGGACGAACCAATCCATCTCCCGCGCCGGCGCGTAATCCGGCCCACTGACCCGCGCCACCACGTCGTCGGCATACTTTTGCTGAGTTCCGGACCCGGCGGTCGTCACCACGAGCAACGCAACCTGCCGAACGAACCGGCGCATGTCGTCCGTGAATATGATGCCGCGCTGGGCAGCAAGGTCGGAAGCTCTACCAACCAGGTCGTGCCAGTTGACGTCGATCATCCGATAGGTAGCCCGCATCCCGTCATCGGCCAGGCTGCCCAACAGCTCGGCGTCGAACAACGCGCCTACGACGTCCGTATCACCACTCTGGGCCATCCGAATCAGATCGGTGGGCACGGCCACGCTCTGCCCACGAAAGGTCAGCGGCGCATCCGGTGCCAGTCGAGCGATGAAATAGGTCACCCTAGCGTCGGGATCCCAATTGTTCTGGGCCACCTCGGAATAGTCATCAGCGGTGTGGAACTCCTCAGTGAGCCAAGTGATCAGACGCGCGGTGCCTTTGCCGCTGAGCATCCGGGCCGCCTCGCTCTGCCGCTCGGACATCGCCGCTCCAAGCGCAGCCGCCGTCGTGAACTCTCCCACCCCGGCGAATGCAAAGGGCTCGACACACTTTTGACCATCAATGCCATCCGGCAGGACCTCGCCCCGACCGTCGAGCGGCCGGTGTACCGCAGGGGCTTTCCCCGCCAACCAGGCCTCGACCTGCGCTGCTCCCCAACGTAAGTCCGGATCGCGCGTCAGCAATCCGGCCAGCAGCAATTTCCAACGAGCACGACGTTCGCTCGGAATTACAAGCCCGTCGACCTCCGTCAGCGAGACATCACGTGAGATCAGATCCGCTTCGATCGCCCGTTGATTAAGCCAATGTCCGTCGCCAACCTGGTAGTACCCGCGGCCGACAAGGACGGTGTACATCACCATGCCCAGACTCCACCAGTCGGCCGGTGCTCCCTTGATGCGCATGATCTCCGGAGCGTTGTAGGCCGTGGTGCCCTGACCGAAGTTGCTCAGATTGGAGCGCTCGCCGAGGTTGATGGTCAACCCGAAGTCGCTGAGCACGAGGTCAACCGACGCTGCGTCACGGACCAGGACGTTGCGTGGTTTGACGTCACCGTGCACGATCCTTGCCTGTGGTCCTTGCAGATTCTTGAGGCAGTGCGTCAACCGGGCCAATACCCGGATTGCTGTCTCATCCGTGCCGCCCTCGGTGGCAATGAAATCTTCAAGGGTTCCGCCTGCGCAGTACTCCATCACCTCGAAGTGAATCTCGGTGCCCGCTACGCGATCGCTGCCGCGCTGAAGCACCTCCACTGTCCACTCCCGGAAGAAGTGCCTGCGGTATTCCGGCGAGTCGAACTCAAACGCATATGTCGGTGCGCGAAAGTACACCTTGACTGCCACATGCAGGCCACCACCGTTGGTACACAGCCAGACCCGGGCCTCGGCCCCTACACCCAGCTCGCGCACAACCCGATAGCCATCGGCGACGAGCGACGGCGGCAATGGCTGATAATCCGCGTAACCGTCTTGCCCGTGCTCGATGAACGTTTCCGGCGCCCGTCCCCGCGGAGAGCCCTCGATGAATGTCTCGTTAGCCAACGGCCCGCTCCTCGGCCGTATTCACACTCACTATCGTCACGTTGTCACCGCCCCCTCCCCTCAACGCGAGATCGCGCAAATCCATCTCCAGTGTCGATCCGGCCGACAACACCTGCTTCTCGATCTCCAGCGGGTCGGCGTAGTCGTCGAGTCCGTCGCTGCACAGCAACAGTCCTGGTTCGGACGGCAGCCGGCACTCGAAGAAGTCCGGCTCCAAGAAGATCCGCCCTCCTCCGCCGAGCGCCTGAGTCAATCCATTCGACGTCGCGTCCCGGTGGTCGACAGAGAGCTGAGCCAGGTACTGCCCTTCCACCCGATAGCACCGTGAGTCTCCGACGTTGAAAACGAGTGCGGTGCCACCGGGATACAGCACTGCCCCAACCACCGTGCAACCCATGCCTGTCAGCGCTGGATCCTTAACCGCAACATCGTTAATCGTGTCTGAAACCTGTTGCAGCAGAGCGGTGACGGACTGCGTCGTGGCCGGCCCCAGTGCCCCGGGCGCTGTGATCAGCGTGGCTGCAAGTCGGCTGGCCGTTTCGCCTGCCGCATGCCCGCCCATCCCGTCACACACGACTACGACGCTGGGTGCGGCGATCTCCATCTCCATAGACACCGGCTGGGTCACCTCGCCGTTGAATGCCCACCCGGACCAACCGACGCAGTCTTCGTTGTGATCGCGGACCAGACCCCGGTGGGTGAGAGCGGTGATCCGTACCCGCGTCATGACGGCCATCTGATCTCGACAGCGACGTCGGACGCCAACCGCAGCGCCTGCCCTGGACGCAGCTCGTATTCGGTGGAGGCCGGCAGGCGCTGATCATTGACGAACGTGCCATTGCTGGAACCGATATCGGTCACATAGAGCCGACCGTCCTCATAACGCAACTCGGCGTGGCGTCTCGAGACGTTCAGGACGGACCGGAACACACTCTCGGTCGACAACGCCTCATCCCGACCCAGGGTCAGAACGCGGCCGGGCTCAAGCGTCAGGCGTCTGCCGCATACCAGCAGATCCACGCCCGCACTCAGTGGCGCAGAATCGAGAACCGTTCCCGGGACTGACGGTGCTGCCTTCGCCGGCTCGGGCGGTGGTTCGGCGACCAGATTGGAGAGGTCCCATAGATCCCTTGTGCAATTGGCACATTGGGAGTACACGGCACGATCCCAGTTCCTGCCACATCTACAGGTGACGGGATCGGTCAGCTCAGCCATGAGGTTCTCCCCAATGTCACACCCCGAGCCTGCACTGAATCGCGAAGCCGAGAGAGGTCCCCGGCTTTGGGAATACCCACCATCCATATGGAACTGCCGTCGACACTGATCGAGATCTGGCTTCGCTGAGCTGAATACAACCGGTCGAATTCCGATTCGGGATAGCGGTGGGCCGCCAGGTCCGTCAATCGATGAACTTGCTGATTCGCTGACCCGCGAAGTGCATGGTCTCCGCCGTGTTGTTGTTCGAAGGGTTCGCTGATCAGCAGATCAACCAAACCTTCCCACAGCCATGGGAAGTCCCGCTGCAGTTGCGCCGTGGGGCGCCCCGAAAACATCACGACATCGGCGTCCTCACCGCGGTCGGAAAGAGCTTCCAACAGCGCCCGCAGAGCCGCGGGCTGATCGGTGGGTTCGCCGCCGGAGATGGTGATCCCGTCCAACGGGGTCAGCGCATCCAACCATCCCAGGACAGCCGTGACGTCACAACAGCTTTTCTCGTCGAACGGCCACGTATCGCGGGACACACATCCAGGGCAGTACAGCGTGCAGCCTTGAAACCAGATGCCGGCCCGCACCCCGAATCCCAGATTTCGGACCGGATGATGTAGCCGCGACAACAGCATGGTCGTCACTGCAGAACCGCCGTCCAACCGTCTCCGTGGTGTTCCAGCCGGACGACCGTGACCCCTGTCGTGCCCTCATCACGTTCGAACAGTGCTCGAGCGACCGGGTTCGTGAACATCGCCTCCACCGCGTTGCGCACCCCACGTCCACCGAACTCCAATTGGAGCCGTGCCCCGTCGAAAAGTGTCCGATGCACGTCGTCGCTGACCGTCACCTGGATGCCGAGGTCGTCCCGAATCCGTCGAACGACATTGCCGGTGAACACTGGAACCAGCTGCTCGGCAACCGCATCAGAAATGAAATCGAAAACGACAATGTTGTCGCCGATGCGATTGAGAATCTCCGGACGCCCGATCTCGTTCTTGAAATGATCCTGGACCGCAGTACGTATCTCGCGTTCGACCTCGTCGTACGTCGCGCCCGGTTTGACTACCGGCACCCGGTTGCCGGCTTCGTCATGTTCGTAAACACCGAGGTTCGAGGTGAATACGATCAATGCCTCACTGAAGAACACAGTGGCGCCCGTTCCGTCAGTAAGCCGACCGTCGTCGAGTATCTGGAGAAACTTGTCCAGTATCCGCGGATGCGCCTTCTCGATCTCGTCGAAGAGGATCAGGCGGAAAGGTTGTTGCCGTACAGCATTCGTGAGCTCTCCACCGCCACTGAAGCCCTCGTACCCCGGGGGAGCACCGATGAGCCTGGCCTCGTTGTGGTCTGCACGAAACTCGCTCATGTCAAACCGCAAGAATGAATCTTTTTGCCCGAAGACCAATTCCGCAATCGACTTCGCCAGTTCGGTCTTGCCGACCCCCGTCGGCCCGGCAAAGAAAAGTACTCCTTGGGGCCGGGTCGTCGATCCTCGTGATTCCGCTCCGGTCAGACCCATACATGACCGGACCAGGATGTCCACAGCTTTACGAATCGCGGCCGGCTGACCCAACACCTTGGCGCTCAACGACATCGCACCGTCGCGAATGCGCTGTCGCAAACCGTCGGATTGCCAGGGATTGTCAGGTACGCCGTGGCGAAAAGTACGGACTGCGTCATCGATATCGACCGCTGGAATCTGTCGGTCCTGAGCCAGGCGGCCAATTTCCGACATCGACCGTAGAGTCAAACCGTCGGTCTGGGCGGCAAAGCGCGTGACAACGTCGGCCAGTCCGGGGCTGCCTGGCGCAGGTGCGTGCGGCAATGAAAGGGCCAGTGATCGGGCGAGTGCGATCCGGTGTTCCATCGTCGGCTGCGGCACCGAGATCACCCGTGCCAGCTCTGACGAGGCGAGCCAGTAGGGCAGATCACCCTCTCGATCCAGTAACCAGATCACGGTGTTGTACAGCGGTGCCCGGTGTCTGCCCTCAACGTGCCGGGCGGTCGCGGTCAGCATCAGCTTTTCGGCGGTCGCCAGCAGGCGATGGAGCCCCTCAGCCGCGAAGTTACCTGCGGGCGCGAGCCTGGAGGCGTTCGAAAGGACGAGTACACACGGACGATCAGAGACAACCACGGCCCGGATCAACCCAGATAGCAGCTCATGGCTCGGAGCATCGGCCTGTCCGCTGCATACTGTGGCGATCATGCCGGAGGCCACCTCACCGTCATCGCGCGCGGCGATCGCGCCGTCGACCGGGTCGTACACGATGACGTTGCGGTGACCTGCCGCTTCCAGCTCCGACAGAATCGCGTCGACCACGGAGGCCTGCCGGGGTGCCGAGGTACCACGAGGGAGGAGCACGATGTCCCGCAAATTCCCGGTGATCAGGACCTGCGGGTTGGCGGGAAGTGCAATATCGAGTTCCCGTAGCCACGTCGGGTGTTCGAGCGTCACCGCGCGTTCCTCTTGTGCACGGTGGGTTGAACTGCATCCTGACGCGGAGCAGGACGAATTGAACTTCCGGGCAAGCTGATCGTCTCTGGGGTATAGAGGCCCGGCAATTTCTGTTCTTTCACGCTGGACGTCAGCCCTCGACGCGACATCCCGCTGATCAGCCCAGGCACACGACGACAGAACTCGTCCTCGGCATCACGGTCGGCCGCCGCGTCAGAGGTGGCCAAACGCACTGCCCGCAAGCTGATTTCGCCGTCGCGAATGTCGGCGCGCAGCCCATGCGTGCCACTTTGCCGAACCACCAGGGTTCCCGGGGTCTCCACATTGACATCCAGCACGTCATAGCCCAGTTCGCGTAACGAATCCTCCATCGCTTGGCGTACGAACTCGCGATCCGATTGCGCGGCGACGCGGTCCAATTGCCAGGTGATCGCGGCTCGCGCTCGCGCGAGAAGTCCCTCGGAATCCACGTTCCGATCGACGGTCGTCGCCGCTTGGTCAAGCAAGGCCTGTACCGGATCGGGATCGGGGAGATGGCTCAGTTGGGCGCGCAGCTCCGCAACTTCGGTGCGCTGCGCTTCGGCACGTTTGGCGCGCCGGTTGGCCTCCTCGATCCGGTCCACCAGATCGGCGTACAACAGCCGGGCCCGCGCTGGTTCGGTGGCGGCCAACACGTCGCGGGCCGCGTCGACGAGTTCCGGGGCGTCGACGCGCAACGAAGCCAATCTCGCGCTGATCTTGTCCGCGTAATCCACCCGCAGCGGTACCACCGGCTCGTGAGGCACGGAAGCGGCGGCCGCCGCGCGCTGTTCCCGCTGTTGCATCTCGACCAGGATGTCCTGCATGCCGGCCATCACCTGGTGCGTACGTGCGTCGAGGCGGCGTCGTTCCAGCTCGTTGACCGAGCGGGCCAGCTTCTCCTCAAGCTCGTCGCATTGCCGTAGCATCGCGTCGCTGTTTCCGGCCACCAATGTGCCCGAAGCGATCATGCAGTCGAGATGGCCTGCCGCGCGGCAACGACGCTCCAGAGCTGAGGCCCGCCCAGTCAGTGAACGCCACCGACGGGTAGCGGCCTCGACGCGCGACCGCTCAATTGCCCGATAGTCGATGACCTTCGGCCCGCTCACCGTCACCCTCACTTCCCGAGGAATCAGACCCGCCTGTCCCACCGCGGCCGCATCCTCGAGAAAGCCGGTGAGCGGTCCATAAAGTTTGCCAGCTTCATTGGGGGGAAACAGTCATCCGTTCGTCCGACGCGGGTGGATACCTGGCTGTGGAAAAATGCCGCTCCAACTACGCCTTCGTCGCCTGACCCCATGAGAGACGCGGTCACAATCTCGATCTAGGAACCCACCATGCGCATCTCCTCGCCGAGGTTCTGGACACTTGCCGCGCGACAGAAAACCATGAAGGAGCGGTCGCTGACCCAACCGCGGCACGTCATGGTGTTACGCCGCTTCGCCGCGGCCCTGCTCGCGGGTTACGCCTGTCTGATCAGCTACCTGGCAATCGTTGCGCTGAACCCCGCGCTTCGTACCCACATACCGTCTTGGTGGACGTGGTTCGGAGCGCCCGGTTCATCGGCGACGATAAGCGTGACCTTGGGTTTACCGTTGGGCTATCTGATACTTCGCCGGTATGCAACGGGCCGCCGCCTCCGCAGTGCGTCACTGTTGGTCATCGGCGGCATGGCAGTTTCGGCGATAGTGCTGGCAATGGGAGCCTACTGGAAATGCCACGAGGCCCAGTCGCCATTCTTTGCGCCGCTGTCTTGGACCCTGGGTCTGTTCGTGGGAAGCGTGGAAAACCCGTTTCTCCAGTCAGATTCAACGTCGGTGTGCGCATCGGAGCAGATGCCGGTTGCCTTGGAGTTGGCGCGATTGCTGGCCATCGCCAGCACCTTGACCACCGCGGTGGCCGCGGCGATGACGTTGTCACGAGCCCAGCTTGACCGGATTGCGCTCTGGCGCGCCCCCGCGCTCGTGATCGTGGTGGGAATCGATGCGGAGTCGATCCCGCTGTTGCAAGCGATCGCGCGCAACATGTCTCCCCGTGAGACCCTCGCCGTGTTGACCAGCAATCCGGACTCCGAAGTCATCGCTGCGGTCCGGAACGTCGGTGGCAGGATTCGCACCGTTGACCTTGACGACGATTACGAACTGGCTGGTTTGACACTTTGGCCGCGGTTGGACCGCCTGTATCTCCTGTCGAACGACCCTGCCCGAAACCTATCGCGTTATGCGGTCATCGACGAGCAAGTGGACAGACTTCAAAGTGACCGGGTGCGCTTGCCGCTGACAGTCCGGATCGATGATCCATGGCAAGCAGAAGTATGGCGGCGCAGTTTCCTGTCTAGTTCTGAGCGTCGCTGGGTGGCTGATGCGATCGGCCGTTACGAGATCACTGCCGCCAAACTGATCAGGCACATCGCAGGTAATGACAGAGCCGAACCTACGCGAACCGTGCTGATCTGTGGAATGTCCCCGCTGACTCACGCTTTGACTTCCGAACTGGCACAAGTACATCGAGAATACGAGCTGTACACACGGCCCGGCACTGACCTGCCGAACAGCGCCGTGATCATGGCGGCTGATGCGTCAGGCTTCATCGCAGATCACAATCTGCGACAACAACGCGTTGCCGGCGACGGGCCAGCGGTGCAGATCTTGCCCATCGATTCGGAACCCACCGTCGAAATGATCGGCCAGTATCTGAAGGAGACCGAGCCTAGCTCGGTGGCAGTGATCCTGTGCAACACGGAAAGCAGCGGGCAAGGTGTGGGAACACGGCTAGCCCTCCGGTTCACGGGCCTCAAGATCTACCAGGTATCCGACTCCGCGACGGCCCTCACCAGCACCTCCGTCGTCGGCCAGCTCTACGCCTTCCCGATCAACATGGATATCGATGCCACCGCCCCGCAGGATGCATGGGAACGGGCCGCGGAAATGATTCACGAAAGCTACAGCCAGCGGTCTCCGCGCGACACTCCGACCACCCGGTATTGGAAGGACCTGGATCCGTTCGTCAAAGGTTCCAACCGACGCCTGGTGATCAATACATTGTGGATGGTGGAAAAGGAAACTCGTCTCACCTGGAATTCACTGGAAAGCCCGCCAGTCGAACCACTTCCGGAGGGCTTCACTTCTCTGTCTGTCGAGGACCAACTCAAAATCCTCCTTCTCGACGAGGCCGAGGTCGACCGATTGATCGAGCGGGAACACGATGATTGGTGCCGGTATCACTGGGCTCGCGGCTGGCGCCAAGGTGCCGAAAAGTCGTTCGAGCGCAAGGAACATCCGGCACTGCTCACCTGGGCCGAACTCATGACGACGGGCCAAGCTGCCAAATATCGGGACGTAGCCCTGAAAACCCTTGTGGGTACGCTGATCAACCTCCGCAACCTCGGGTACCGCGCAGTTCCGAAGGAACCGAGTGTGCCACCGGTTGGAGCCCTATTCACCTCCGCGGACCCCGAAGTCGATCAACGGATTGCTTCTGAACCCGACAATTCACCGATAGGTTGATGGCCATGGCCCGACTGCTCAATCTCGAGGAGATCGACGAGCTTCTTGACGGCGCGGGCAGATATCGCTCGACGATCATCGTGGGTGCGGTGCAGATTCAGCAGGAATCGGACTGGACGACTGCGCGCGGTGATCCGCTGCAAATGGCCGCGGGTGACTGGTGGGTGACCGATGACCGCGGTGACCGGTGGTCGGTGGCAGCCGACGTGTTCGCGCAGACGTACGAGCAGCTGCCCGACGGACGATACCGAAAAGCTGCCCAGGTGGTCGCGACGGAACTGACAGAAACCGTGACAGTGCAAACCCTCGAAGGTCTTGCCACGGCCGAGCCCGGTGACTGGTTGGTGCGAAACCCCGGCGGTGAATGTTGGCCTGTGCCGGCTGCTGACTTCTCGCGACGCTATGAGAAGGTCTGACGCACTCCGGCAGCGAGCGGGGGTGGTAATCGGAACCTGCGCGTCGACCGAACGACGGACTGACGTGCTCGAGGATCCGTGACACACTCACGCGCATCGTGTGTCGTGCACGGTCGAGAAGGGGGCACCACCTTTGTACGACACCAACGATCTGCCCATCGTCGGCCGGCCCGGCAGCGTTGCACAAAATGTCATCGACTGACGATAAATCCGTGCCGAGCACCGCTAGAAGCACCGGTTCGATGTCATTCGTTTCGTCCACCGATACGTACGGAAAGTAGTCGGAGAACATGAATCGTCACGTCACCCTCACCAGCGTCGCTTCAGTTGTCGCCGTTCTGGGCGCAGGCGCTCTGATGTATGCCGGCCCCGCCACGGCTGATGCGTCCGCGACAGTCAAGGCACGCACCCAGCGAATGTCACAACCCAACTTGGGCTCCCAGCAGAACGGTTGGTACAACGAAGGCGACCGCCTCACTCTCGTCTGTTCCGAGCGTGGGCAGAAAGTGAAGGGATTCTTCAGCTTCAACATTCCAGGTGGCTGGGATGATCTCTGGTACAAGACTTCCGACGGAAACTTCGTAGCTGATGTCGACATCGAGACCGGCACGCTCGATGTGGTCGCGCCCGGCTGCGGAGCTCCGAACCCTGACAACCAGTCTCCCCCAGCCCCGTCCGGCGGGCTGCGCGTTCCACTGGACGGAAACCCGGCCGTCAACCGCGGATTCGGTGGAAACGGCCACAACGGAATCGACTACCACGCGAACAGCGGGACACCTGTGTACGCAGCGAATGCCGGCACCGTCGC
Organism: Mycobacterium sp. GA-1841; assembly: GCF_001954135.1. Lineage (GTDB taxonomy): Bacteria > Actinomycetota > Actinomycetes > Mycobacteriales > Mycobacteriaceae > Mycobacterium. Next base: position 347,529 of record NZ_MBEQ01000024.1, read on the forward strand.
CTTCGAAGGTTACGGCGCGAACAATTCCTGGATGACCGGAATGGCCGGCATCTGCGTACTCCTCAAACACAACGAGAATTACACCGGCTACGCGCACCTCAGTCGTACCGTGATCAACAACGGTCAGCAGGTCGCCAAGGGCCAACTCATCGGATACTCCGGCGCGACCGGAGCGGCATCGGGCCCGCACCTGCATTTCGAAGTACTTCCGCTCAATCCTGACTTCGGCAACGGGTTCGCGGGCCGGATCGACCCTGCACCACTCCTGTCGTAAGGGTTCAAGGTCTGGAGTCGCAAAGCCGATAGAGCCGTGACCGACGAATCGGTTCGTCACGGCTCTTCCAGTCCTTAGCATCGGTATCCGTTGTAGCCTTGACTTTCCCACGGGTAGATCGACAACCGGAAGGATGAGCACCATCCCCGGTTGGCATATTGTCCGGCAAACCATCGGTGCCCCTGAACGAGCGCGAAGAAGGAAGCCTTGATCTGCCATGGTGCTGCTGCCGGCAACGCTGGCACACGTCCCTCCGACAGCGCACGGGTCTCCGCCTTGGAGAGGTAAACCGTGCAACGGCCATTGGCGCAGCCACCCGTTGTCGCGTTGGACGGCGCCGCTGCGCCTAGTGCGATTGCCAGTGCTACGACGATTGCCGCCACCGTCACGACGAACCGTCCTGTCACATTGTTGAGCGTGGCCATTGCCCGTGTCCTTTCGGTGTTCGATGCTGGAATTTCCCCGCATCTGAACCGAATACCGATCCCCCGGCACCGTCGGCTACAGCTCCGCATGTTCTTTCCAGCACCCTGTAACACCTCGCGTGGCGAATCGGATATATCACGTGAACCGCTGAAACTCGGAGAGCCAGTGCCCTGATCCCCGCCTTGCCAGCCGGATACACGTCTCACAGGAGACGTGTATCCACAGGAAGGTGGCAACGATGGGACAGGACAAGAGAATTGCCTTCGCTATAGCCCAGCTTCAAGGCAAGTTACACACCGCGGCCGGCGACAAGCGCTGCGGCTGCGGACCCTGCGGCCACTGGGTCGCACGGGCGGCGCGCAGTGCGGGAATTTCGCGTCAGTCGCTGGAAGCCCACCTCGGCCCGGCTGCCAAGCCGCAGACCAGGCGCGCTACGCGCAGACCGCTTACCAGCAGGATCTGCGACAGCAGCACCATCCGACCCCGTGGATCCGATGAAGTGGGCACGGGAATTGCCCTGCTGCTCAACCGGCTCCATGAGGGCGGCTGAAGGTGCCGGTCGGGTGGCCGATCCACCCGACCGCCCCGGCGGTCACAAGAAGCGCAGTCATGCAAGCGATACCGACACCGCATACGCCTGTAGTCCGGACGGCCGATTTCGCGGTGCTGCGGGGGCTGGCACCGTGGACTGCACCACCATAGAGAGGAACTCCCATGATGAAAATCATTCGCCGACTCCGTGCCACCTGCCCGCGCTGCAATGGCACCGGTGGCCATAGCGACTTCGGCAACTGGGTGAACTGCTCGGCCTGTCGCGGTACCGGCCAAAAGTAGATCTCGCCACGACGGGGCCGCCCACCATCGGCTGGGCGGCCTTTGTCGTGCGCTGGAAGTTGTCTGCCCGCACTCCTTCGCGAGCCAGAAGCGTGTCGTACAAATGGATTACAACGGTGACCGATTCCTCGACACCATCGCGACCTGCCCGCATATCCGTGCCAATATGAGGAACCAATAATTGTCATTGCGGAGTTTCCCACCGAGGCGGCGAAGGGTGAACCATGAACCGTGTCGACGTCATATACACGCCGACAGATGCAGGAACCGTAGCCCCTTTCATCGAGGCCTTGACGGCACGCGGCTTGCAGGTCGAGACGGCGGCTCCCGGCCCTACTGGCAATTTCCCGGTGGCCGTTCTGATCACCTCATCGATGCTCAGCGCTGAGGAAGCCAAACGAGTGCAGGCGATCGCCGAAAGTTACGACGAGGTGCTGCCGGTATCGTTTCTGCCGGGGCCCGCCCCGATCTTCTCGGGCCTCAGCCAGAGTCTCATTGCACAACTCGGTGTCGACAAATGCGCCGCACGCATCAGCACGATCATTCAGCACGGTGGCAAGGCAATCATCGGTTGGAACAATCTCGTCGCCGACGCGTTGCGGTGGCAGAGCGAAGGCAGGCAAGCACTGATCCCCGAATCGGAGATCGGTAGCTCACTCGCGCTCCTACAGAGCGGGCCGGCACGGGAATCCGAACGACGGGATCTGGTCCGCGACTACATCGACGCCAGCCAGCAAGCGGTCAGCCGACGTCGTCGGATCGGTCAGAGCGTCATCGGAGCGACGGCCGCGGTTCTTTCTATCGTTCTGGTTTTCGCTGTGGTGCAGGCAATCAGCGCGCGCGTCTCGCAGAATCGCGCGCAGCAGGCAGCAGATATCGCAACATCGAGTCGCCTGGCGCGCGAAGCCACCAACCTCATCCCGGGCGACCCCGATCTACCCACGTTACTGGCGATGTCGGCCCTACAATCCAGTCCGGGTTCAGCCGCCCAAACCGCTGCTGCGCGGGTAGCGGCGAGCACCTGGCCACATACAAGCCACCACCTGGAATTCAAGCCGCAGGGAATCAGCGCAGCCGAGGATTCGGACCGCGTCGCGATCGTGAAAGCCGGCGCGGGCATCGTGGTCTATGACGCTCCCGGCGGCAACGTTCTGCATGAGTTTCCATTCGAGGATCCGTCGAGTTCAGACGGCGCTCTCGGCATTCTGAATCCACAAGGAAGCCGTCTCGCAGTTCAGCAACCAGATGCAGGCTCTATCTATCTGTTCGATGTCGACAGTGGTGAGGAGCTTCCTGAGATTCCACGGCGGAGCGGTATCGCGCTTCTCGACTGGCTCGACGATGATCACGTACTCATCGGCCGAGACAACCAGCTTGTCTCGATCAATGCAACCGATGGTGCAGTCGCGGTCATCGCCGAAGCACCTCTGGGAGAGCTTGTCGACAGTGCCTCCGTGTCCACCGAGCAGAACCGGATCGTTGCGGCAACTGGCACATCGGTAATGATCGTGAACACGACCACGCACAGTGTCGAACAAACCCGCTCCGCCACGCTGACAAACCCGTCACTGAGCGCCGACGGCGAAATGGTTCTGGGTATCGACTACCCCCGGCCGGTGACTTTCAGCCTCGCCGACGCCGATACCGGGTCCCCGAAACCCCTGCCCTTTCCCGCGCGTCAGATTTTTCCGGTCGACGCGCAGTACGCTCTGATCACCACCGGCACCGGCGAAGTCTCGATAATCGGTTCGGGTCGCATCTTTCAGACCGTCCGTGCACATCTCAGCGGCCGGGTATGGGCGGCGCGCCTGTCCGATGGACGGTTCGTCACCGTCGGCGCCGACGGCTTTCTCCGCGCTTGGTCCGTTCCCTCGGCTGAGATCTTCGGTGTTGCCACCTCTGCCGGGCTGATCGACGAATCTGCCCGGATGGCGAGTGTCATTGGCGTTCATGCCGCGCCCCGTGAGTCAGCTCGCAACCAGATCCGGATCGCCGCAGACGGGCATCTCGCCGTCACGATCCTGCCCGGATACGCGCGAGTGGTGAGGACCAATGACCTCAGCACCACAAACCACTGGTTCTTCTCCGGCTTAACCACCGATATCTCGCTCTCCGCAGACGGCTCACGGATTGCAAGTGTCGGGCCAAAGCGAAGTCGTACCTTCGGATTCAATGAGACTGACAAATTCTGGACACACGATGACGCGCCCGTGCTGCCTGGGACGACAGCCGCGACCGCGATCGGTGACGGCGGCAAGGCGGTATCGGCCGTTAGCAATGACGGCTCGACGATCTTGATCGCCGACGAATATCAAGTGTCGCGTCGGCGTGACGGCGACAACAGCGATCAGCATTTCGATATCGCGAGGCATCCGGTGTCGCTCAGCCCTGAGCCGACGGGTCCAGGTGAGGTACTCACCGCCGACGGCTACCTACGTCATTCCGACGGATCCGAGGACCGCCTGGAACTACCCTCAGCCGAGGAACCGTTAACGATCGCCGCGGCCGAACCGCGTGTGGGCGGAGGCTTCACTCTGGTCACCGACCACGGTCGACTGTTCACATCCTCAGCCGATGGGCTGACTCCGCTCGGAAGCATAGGTGCGGGTAATGATGCCTTCGCACTTCGCACATCGCCGGCTGGCAGGCGGATAGCAGTGATCGGCGAGCAAGGCATCGCGGTGTTCGACGCGGACTCTCGTAGGGTGATATTCCGCGAAGCCGCATCCGGACAGTCGACGGTCACCGACGTTGTTTTTTCCGATGATGATGCCGTCCTTTATGCCGTGACTCAGATCGGTGCGGTCCGATCGATAAATATCACCAAAGAAGACAACAAACCTCACTTGGTGGCGCCGCGTCTTCTGACCACTCAAGAAATGGCGTTGTTCAACCTCGGAGATGACTGACCGTGGCCGATATCGGAATTTCCTACGCACATGTCGACGCGTCACTGGCGATCGGTGTTCGGCGGGCTTTTGTCGAGTGTGGATACAGCGTCTGGATGGACGAGGCGGGCGAGGCCGCAGAGAGCGCCGAATCCATTGGTTTGCCGTGGGGGCAAGCTCATTGGGATGTCATCACCTCCGAATTCGCCGCAGCAAATGTGATCGTCGTCATCGATACCGCGGCATGGCGGCAGTCTCGCTACTGTCAGGACGAATATCTATTCGTTCGAGACTGGGGTAAATGGGTCGAGTTCATCGACAGCCGCAGTGGCGTGGTCCCGGACGCAACCCGAATCGGCGAGATCGCAGCCCTCGTCGCGGCCCGTCAACCGATCACCAGCGCCCACGCTCGCCTGGTCGAGGCCGCGCGTACGGCTGCACCGCGACAGACGAGTCGTCTTGAACGCCTGTTGCACCACGGCGAGGAACGTGACGCCCAGGTGGTGCTCGCCAGTTCCTCTGCAGTAGACGGTGTGACCGTCACAGAACGAATGGCACCCTACGCGCAAACCGCGATCGAGCGGAGTCGCCGAGCCCGAAAACGGTTGCGCCGTATCGCGGTCAGTGCGACCGCTGTCCTCGCTGCGCTAGCACTAGTCGGCGTCGGGGCCCTGATGTTCGCGCGGGCTGGAGAGCGGTCAGCACAACAGTCAGCGGCACGCAACCAGTCGCTGGAACTGGCAGCTCAGTCGACGATGGAGATCGATACCATCAAGGCGCTGGCACAGGCACGTGAAGCCGATCAGCTTTCGCCCAGTAGGGAGTCGATCGAAGCTGTAAACGTGGCCACCGCCAACGACGGCCGTTTGCGGACTGTCGTCATTGGACCCGAGGATTTCATGGCGGCTACCTGGGCGGCGGATGCACCGGTCATTGTTGCCTATGTCAGCAAGCGGCTTGTCGTGCTCGACGCCAATTCCGGTACGCAACTGCGCAGCATCGACTTTGACGATTCGATCCGTCTCGGGAGCGTCGCCGTGTCGAAGGATGGGGGCCAGGTTGCGTTCGTCACCACGCGTGGCCAGAGTTTGGGCATAGCCAACCTGCAGACCGGCGACGTACGCACCACCGATATCCGGAACGTCAATGTCGTTACCACTGGCGACGGTCAAGAGCTCTGGTGGGCTGCGGACAGCAGTCTGTATCGGGGCAGTTTTCATCAGCTCGGTATCGAGACACCCCAGCGTTATCCGCTGCCGAATCCGGCACTCGCAGTCGATGTAACCACCGATCGACATCTAGTCGACTACATCGATTCACGGGGTGTGTTGCACAGCAGCACCTACGACGAAAGATCCATTACCGAATCTGGTGCCATACCAATCGTCCCTCAAGATGCCGGTCCTGAAACACCGTCGCCTATAAATAGAACCATCAGCAACCCAGCCGCGATTGCGGACCCAACTTACGCACTCGCCGCAAGTTTACAGCGGTGCGGAAACGACCTCTTCGGTGGCATTGAGGGGGACAGCGCCCTCAAAGGCACATCGTTCAATGTGATCGACGGCGTCATCGACACGCGGGTGCAGCACGGTGCACCTCATACGCCCGTGTGCAACGCCGATAACACCGCTTGGTACTCGACGGTCATGCCGGGCGGACCTTCGCAGCTGGTTGGTACGAGCGTGCCCTGGCTGCCGAGCGGCGCCGAACGTACCCTGCCCATCTCCGACCCGCGCAATGCACGCGCCGCTGCAATCACGAACAACGGGCGCCTGTACCACATTCCAGCGACACAGATTCAGCGGTACTCCGCGGACGGCGCGCTCACCATGTTGCAGATAGGTTCAGCGGAGTACCTCGTCCATGCCGACGGCCGCATTACCAACGCAGACACAGGAGCCGAGACAGGAAGGATTCCTGGACCCGTCGATGCTTCTAGCGCCACCGCTGTCGACGAGTACGGGGTCATCGCGACTCGCGATACTTTGTGGCGCATAAATGCCGCCGGTCACACCGACCCGATGATGTCGCTCGTGAATACCACGATCTACGGCATTCGGCCCGGAGCAGACCACAAGACTTTTGTCTGCGCTATGCCGGGCGGGATCATGCTTATCGACCCGGCATCAGCGGGCCATACAACCATCCCTCTCGACGGGCTCGACATCGACGAATCTCCTGTCGACGCCGACATTTCAACTGCTGGCGATGCGGTCAGCTTCGTCACTGATGCCGGCCGTGTCGGCACCATAACCATGGCAGGGTCCGAACCCGTCGCGGCCCCACAGTTCACCACCAAGTCCGTTGCCCCGGGCCCAAGAAGTCGGCTGGCGTACGTACCCGACAGCGAGAATCTGATCGTGGCAACCGACGATGGCGCCGTCCGCATTCTCGACGCGGATCTGAAGGTGGGCCCAATTGCGTTTTATGGTGGGACGGTCGACCAGCTCTCCACGACAGGCAAATTCGCCGTTCTGAGCTCAAACTCGCTGGGCACGACCCTCTACGACAGCAACTCCTTGACGGTGCGAGACCGGTTGACCCCAGATGTCGGCGACATGAGTGCTGACACCATCACATTGGATCTAGAGGGTAAGAGGTTGGCCGGCGTCGTTGTACGTGATCATCAGACCGGCGAAGACTCGACAAGAAAGTACATTCCGCTGCCCACGCTATGAGCGGGCTCGCACAGCTGACTGACCGCCGGCAACCACGAACATCACAGTAAGACGTGTAATGGATTGCTCGAGCAGCCGCCCGAAATGCGTAGGTGTCAATTGTGCAGAGAGCTGTGTGACCACCTGCCCGACGAGACGACCATCCATGGCAACAGCCTTGGGTAATGGCGCAACCAGGTTCCAGCGTGTCGCGAATTGCGCTGCCCCGCAGGCAGCTCTGTTCTCGGCCAGCCATCCGGTGACGCTGATCAGATCGCCCCGTTCGAACAGCCCGATTTCGATGACCAGTTCGGGACAACCCAGCTGTGCCTTCAGCCGGAACTCGAGCGTGTCGGCGGCTCGTCGCACCATGTATCCACTCTCCGAGAGGATCTGTTCGGCCAGTTCCAGCGATGGCTCGACCACTTCGCTGATACGACGGCTTCGGTCCGCCACTTCCGGCTGCGCTCCCAGTACGGCTTGGGTGACCTCGGCGACCAGTTGGGCGCGGACTCGGGCCACCGTCGCACAGTACGTAGGTATCACGTCGTGCAGCCATTGCGCACAAGCGGATGGATTCTGTTCTGTGAGTTCGTCGAACTCCTCTAGTTGCGGCTCGCTCAGGTGACAAGCCAACGCGTATCCGATCCGCTGTTCCAGCTCGGTGTGGGTGTGTGCCGCGAGAGTGTCCAGGTCAGCGTCGGGCAGACCACCAAGTCCCACGGCCAGCATGTCGCGGGTCAGCGTCCTGGGTTCATCAGCTGCAAGCCCGCCGGAGTCACCGGACACGATTATCCTCGTACCGCATCATTCATCCTTCCGTCGACGGGCCCCGCGTCGATCCGCGGCGCTCCTGCCGAATCAACCGATCCCTCGCCATCAGGCACTGCCAGAAGTACGAAGAGCTGTGACAGCCAGTTTGGAGATCCGCAGTGCCGCTGCCCGATTCTGCGCGAGTGCCTCTGCGATGGCGGTCAAGCCGGACCGAACCTCGTCATCTCGACCAGTAGGCGCCGACAGGGTCAGTACGCGAGCCGCGAGTTTCGCGCGGCGGGGATCGAGCACTGTAGGGTCGTCCAGGAAATAGTGCAGCACGGCTTCACGAGCGACTGCATGCTCGGGTGTCAGCTCCCCGTGATCGAGAAGTTGGGCCACCGCCAGCACATGCCGCAGCACGATGTCAGCGACGTCTACCAACGCTGAATCGTCGCTGCTTTCGGCGAACGTCACGGCGTCTTCGGTACTCGTGACCTCATGCGCCGACCTCAGCGCTGCCCGCTTGTACGTATCAGTGGCGGTGTTGGCCAAAGCGCCTGCGGCGTAGCGGTAGTCGAGGACAAGATCGGGATTGTTGCGGATCGCGGACGTCAGTTTGAGCATGGTGATCCCGACGATGTCATCGGCCTCCGCTCCATATCGAGCGGCGGTGCGACGCAGGCTGGACAGGTGCTCGGCTGCGAAGGCCCCCAGCCTTTCCGCTGCTCGGGGGTCAACGGTGGTGGGGCGAGCGCGGTTGGCCGTTGCAGCAGTAACCACCGCGGCGGCGAGCGTGTCGAGGTCTTCAAGGATCAGCTGCAAGTAGGTTTCGGTAGCTTCACCAGACCCCGCACGTGCGTGCATTTTCTCGGCGTGCGGACGAACCTGCGCGACGACAAACCCGCGAAGCTCCCGTCGGGTGAGGTCGCATATCGCCGGCTGGTCAGCAAGGATTCGTACCGCGGCGTCGGTGACCGGAATCCGGGACAGCTGTACCGCAGCAGCGAGCGGGGCGAGAACCTCGGCAAGCCGGGTGAAGAGCATTGCGGTGTCAGTCGGTATGTCGGCCGACGTAGCGAATGTCCGCGCTGAGGCGAACGATCCGGCATCTTCGCCGATCACAGCCAAGAGTGAAACGGCATGTGCTGAGAGTTGATTGCGCCCACGCTGGCGTCCCATCTGAAAGATCTCGGTGAGCAACTGCTGCAGTGTCTTGTCCAGATCGTTGTCGGTAACAGCGATCTCAGAATGATCTTTCAGCCACCGTCGCGCCACCGCGTTGGTTACCCGCTCGCGAGTTGACCACAGGGAGGGGTGCTCACGTTCCACTGAGGGTTGCGCGCTGCAGTTGCTACCTTCGTGCTGTGTAGTGGCCATCGGTGGCTCCTCCGCTGGGAGGCCGACCCGCCGTCGGCCTGTCCGCGAAGGTTGTCAGTCGATGTTTTTACAGGTCTCCGCGCTGACGACCAGTGGGTCGTCATTCTGACGACCCACTGAAATGAGCTAGTCGCTACCGGTGGCAGATACCCGCCGAATGAAGAGCGACGAGTAGACGTTTGCCAACAGCGAGCAGATCAGTGCGACTCATCGAGCATTGTCCTGAGCCGACGGGCCATCTCATTCACTGCTGGCAACGAATGCCAGAAGGCGTGGTGTCCGGGGACCACAAGCTCATCAGCGGTGGCGCCGTCGCGCCGAAGCTGTCGCAGCACCGTGGCCGGGTCAGCGTGCGCCAGCAGGCTGCTATAGCCGCGCACGACCACGATGTGGCGCGGCCCGCCGGACCGCGACAGCAGTTCAGAGGTAAGCCCACCGCGACTGAGTGCGATCGCAAGGAACAGAAGATCGCGGCGCCGGTGGGTTGCCGGGCTCACACCGGCGCGCCGGTCCCACGGTTCGACCGCGCCGTCAAAGGACTCATTGGTGATCAGATAGCCATCGATGAGGCGGTTCTCGAACCGAGTGGCCGTCACGAGCTCATCAATTCTCCAGGGGCGCAGTGCAACCGGCTCCACCAGGCACAGATGTTCGACAGCAATGCCCTGCGCCGATGCGACGTTGGCCATCGCGGCGGTGAGGGAGGCGCCCATGCTATATCCGAGGAAGGATAACTCCGGGACGGCCTCATCAACGATGGCTGACGTTGCCGCAGTCAACATTCGGGCTGCCAAAGGCGAAAAATCTCCTGCGAATAGTGCTCGCCGTTCGTCGGCCAGCAACCGGGTACCGGCAGCACCAAAACCCGGTACCTCGACCACTATCATCCGCGCCTGCAGGACACCCGCCAGAAGTTGGAACCTTTGCATCTCAAAGGGTTCGATCCAGGACCGGAGACCTTGGGCCACGATGAACGTTCGGTCTTCAGGTCTGCGACGGCCATCGGTGGACGCGACTTTGAGGCGCGACCTCGGAAGACCGGCTGGTGCCCCACCGATGGTTGTCCATGAGGGGAGGAAGTCAGAATCCACCTAGCGGGTCCTCGTCCATCAGTCTCCTTTGATTGGCCCGGTAATAGGCCAACGCCGCCCGCGTGTCCGCCGCGGTGAAGAACGTCTGATAGTCATGGCTCTTGAGGAAGTCGAGGACGGGGTTACGCGAATCCCAATGTTTGGCCGATCGCGCATTCCGAAGGTCGGGCCATCCGTCGGTGTCCAAATTGAACCCGGCCATGATCCGGTGCAACGCGGCCTGCCAACGGCACACGATCTGGACGTAAATGTCGGCTTCCAAAGTTTGGCGACCGTAGCTCTGCCTGAGCAAATTCTTGAACTCCGCTAACGTGGCGCGATATCCACAGTGCTGGTAAATATTGAGCCAATCGAAGGCTTCGGCAGACCGCGCGAGGAACGACAGACTGTCGGTCAGATTCTCGAAGCCGACAGCGGCTCTGGCAAGTTGCGTATTGATCCGCAGTGAGTCCTCAGGGACCGAGGAAAGTAACGCACTCTGTAGATCCTCGGTGGCCGTTTCGGCGTTGATGGCACTGGCGCCCAGCCAGGTTCGTGCAGCGAGTAGGAACATCACCGAATGGTTCGCGCTCAGCTCACAAAACCCATACAGCGTGACATCGGGAGCATGCTGCTTGATGTAAAGCATCGCACCCAAACCGGTGGTCACGTCGACCTGGGATATGCCGGCGTCGACATGCCAGGCATGTTCCCGGTGGGCACGCTCGACATCCTCAGCCGCGTACCCGACGCGCGCCACATCGGGACAGTCCTGCATCGTGCATGGATAGCGGAGGAACGGATAGTCCGAGCGCTGCGACGTGTTCAGATGGAAATCGACGATCGCCCCATCGAGCACGTCGAGATCGTTCTTGAGGTTACGAAGTTCCCTTGCCTCATTCACTGTCTTGATGATGAGGCGTTCGGTGGCGATGTCTCGCTCGAACCATTTGGAACGTGCGCCGTGGTCGTCGAGCAGCAAATACGCACGCTGCCCAGCGGTGATGTCTGTCATCTGCGAATATCCCTCAGATTCAAAGCCGGCTTCTGAACGGGCCAGATGGCGCGAATCTCCTTGCCACCCATGGGGTTGTCTGGGTCGACGAGATGCTGAGTCAGCCCCTCCGCGCTACCGTGAGCGATCAAATCCTGGTGTAACCACTGTGTGGTCGACCCGTCGCACAGCCAGTCCGTGATCAGCGGTAGCGGGTCCCCCACGACGATGCGAACCTGGCCACCACGCACCTCACCGCTGACGGTGACAGGACGAGACGCATCGTGATAGTCGCCGTTCTGCGGCGGGTGCCTGGCCATTGCCTGTCCAACGTTCACCAGAAGCGACGCAAGCAACGCGCGGGCCAGCTCGTAGTTACGCGGTTGCAGATCGTCCAATTGCAGATCGATCTTCATGATCAACCCGGCGTCCGACTGGTATTTCTTGGCGATGCCCGACAGAGACGGGCGTTGCTGTTGCCGGACCCACCGGTCGTGGTCGATCGCTTCTGACATCAGGCTGATCAACGGCGCCAGTGCAGCAGCTCGCACCCTGATATGGGGAGGAACCGAAGTATCCGTCGCCAATTGCCGATTGAAGGTCCTGATATCGGTATTGGTGTTGTGGAAGTCCTTCGTCAGCTCACGCTTTGCATCATCTTGCACCTTGGCCAGTCGCTCACTGCTGGCGCGCAGAAAACGTTCGTATTCACGCTGTTTCGTCCCGATCAGGATCGGAATGGCACACAGCGCCCACGCCAGAGGGACCATCTCGGGTGCCCATCTTTTCGCAGCGATGGAACCTGCCACGATTGCGGTCATCAGAACCATGATGACGAGCCACACGTGTGGTCGCACCACGCGGAAAATCCGGTACGGCTTGGTTGGCCGTTGATGCGGCGAATAGTGCGTAGCATCGATGAGCAAGCTCATCATCGCCGAAACCCCGTACGCGGCAGCAACCGCGAGCGCCACCACCTTCGGCCATCCGGGCTGTTCGGGGCCGGAACCGTACGCGACCGCGACGATAGCGCAGGGGACCGCGACGAAACCGATCAAGCCGGTGACATTGATCAAGGTGCGGTTCTGAGCGGACTCGGCGACGGCGGTGAGCGGAGCCAGGATCGCGACACGTTGAGCGCCTGACTCTCCGAGCTCAAAATCCAAGGCGATCTCGAGCGCCACCTGTATCCCTGCGGGCATCAGTAGTAGCCAGCTCAGCCAGTTGGTAGCTGGCGCCAGGCTCAGCATGAGCACCACGATTACGAGCAGTGCTCCCCGAGTCACGAAAGGTCGGATCCGGTCGTACTTGCCGATGCGTTCGAGGGTCACCTCCGCAGCCCAATGCGACATCGGGGCAGGAGCACTCAAATCACGCAAGATCTGGGTCCACGGATTCGAGGTGCGGTGCAGATCCGGGAGGAGATCGATGTGGGAATACGGATTCAGCTTGCCATCATCAGGATCACCGATGCGATCATCAGCTGCCATCGTGCCCTGCCTCCTGAGCGTCAAGCTGTCGGACGTGTACATCTAACCGGGCATTACCGCGGCGGGTCGTCAGTTTGACGACCCGCCCAGCGTCGGCGACGTGTTCGGCTCAACGCCCCCAGTATCAGCCCGCAGGAGGACACCAGCAGGATCAGAGCAATCACCGCGCAGGCTACGGCTGCCCATCCCATCGCTTCCGGCGACAGGAACGGATAGGGGACGGCGCTCTGACCGAACACTGCAACCAGCACACACAGGCCGGCAAAGTAGGTCAGCGGCCACAGATATGCCCACGCCACCGCCTGCAAAGCACGTATGCGAGGTTGGTGCAACAGGTAGTCCGCAACGACCAGTATCGGGGCCGTTCCGTGGAAGAGCACGGTCGCCATGCGCACCGCCGTGTCATCGTGAGGCTGAAACCAGGTTCCGGTCTCCGTTCCCGGCGCGATGAAAGCCGCGAAGATGACTGCCGAGACGATGACACCAACCGCTGCCGTATGCCTCAGTACCGGCAGGCACCGTGCCCGGGGAACTAAAAGCGTGAGCAACGCGACGGCGGCCGCAGCGATCGCCGAATCAACGGTGAAGTACCACAACGGGAACCTTGAATCGGTGTCTTGGATGAATTGGCAAGCCAACCCTACGAGTTGGTTGACGAGCAGCAGTCCGGTGACCAGCCGCTGCGCCGAGACGTCGCTGTCACCGGGATGATCGGGGCCGGCCATGCGCTTCATTGTCCGCATCGACTACAAGTCGTCGATGTCGATCAGCCCATCCTGCAGCGCGCGCGCCAACATGGCAGCCTTGGTCGGCGCAGCCCGCCCTACTGCGTCGTACTTGCGACGGATGCGTTCGATATGCGTACTGAGTGTGTGTTCGGTGACATACATCTGTGCGGCGGCCACTCTCTTGCTGTCGTGTCGTAGCCAGTTCAGCAGGGCCTCCTGCTCCCGGTTGCTAAGTCTCGGCCGGTTGACACCCTCACCGAAACGCCGCGAACGCGATCGGCACGCGCACTGTTCGGCGAGGTCTACCACCACGGAACTGCATTGAAGCTGAACGGGTTTCATACCCTCTAAACCGATCCCCGAGCCCTGTCCGCCGAGCTACGCATCAAGGGGAAACGCGCAATCGTCCAACATTGCCCCGGATTGGTCGGTCGCCGCCTCTACTGACGCGGCCGCGCGCTTGGCCAACCACTCGTCGAGAAACGCCGACGACCTGCTCGGGGCGTCGGCTGTCGATGAACGTCTAGGCTTACGTCGCGGTGACGACGGCGATTCCACCTCTTGCGTATCCGAGAGCCTTGCGACATTGGATGCACCGGCAGCTGCTGCCGCTGTGTACTCCCGGTACGGGTCGACGAGCGCTTTCCGGGTACGGGTCAAAGTACGCTCCAATCGCTGGACAAGCTCAGCACCGGTGCGAGCTGTGACGATCTCGTTGTGGTCGATGAAGAGTGTGTGCGGCCGTGCCGGATCAGATGCCGCAGTGCGCAAGCTAACTGCCGAGAGATCCGGCTGACTGATCAGCATCGACACATCGACAAGGCCGCCGAACCGCTTGTACAGTTCGGCGGCGTCTGACACAGCGCTGCGGAACGCGATCGTGGTGGCAACATTACCGTCGACAGCGGGACGCAGATCGTTGTCAAGCTGATCGAGATACTGATGCGCCAGAACCACAGAGAGCCCGAACTTTCGGCCTTCTGACAACATATTGCTCAGCGCTCCCGAGATGAGCGTGTGCGCTTCGTCGACCATCACGGTGAATGTTCGATCCCGGTGTTCGCGGCGCAGCGCCGCATCCCACACGCGACCGAGGTACATGTAGCCGAGCATGCGGCTGGCCTGCTCGCCCAAATCAGCCTTCGACAGGTCGAGCAGAATGATTCGGCCGTCGTCCATTGCGCGGGCGAAATCAATGGCATTACAGCCGGACCCGAGGATCGCACGCATCGCCGCCGTGTTTGACAACCGCTCAAACTTGCTGTTCACCCAGGCCAGTACCTCGCCGTACTCGTTGGACCGATTCGACAGACCGCATACCTTCCACCACGATTTCAGGCGCTCATCGTCAGACCGTTTCACCGCGTCAGCCATGAATGATTCGTTCTCCGTGGCAATGGGTACGTCGAGCACTGACGCCCGTGTCCCGTGCACGGCGGACAACGCCCGCAACGTCATTCCAACGCGTTCATGGAAACGCGGTCCGACGATCCCTGTCTCCTTCGGGTCGAACAGGTACTGGAACGTCGCACACATTTCAGCGATGGCGATATCACGACGCACCGGGTCGGACTCGGCGAGGGCGTTGACCGGTACCGGATTGCCGACATCAGCACAACGAATCAGCCACACCCGGTTCATCGCCGACTCGGGCAACTCAGCGAGGACACGGTCACAAAGTTGCCCGTGCGGATCCACGATGAGCGCACCCTCCCCTTGGCGCGCCAAACCGTGCGCGATACCTGCCAGTGCAGAAGACTTTCCGGTACCGGTACGTCCAAGCAGGTGGACGTGACGTAGGCGCTCCTCATCCCCAAGTTCCACCTGAATTGGACGGCCTCCACGGGTGACAGCTCGACCGATCCGCAACCCATTGATGTCCGCATTCCGTCGCGGAGTCGTCGGTATGGGTGGCGGCGGCGCCAAAAATGTTCCGCCAAGCTGCTCCGCGCCCGCCACTGGCACCGGGAACACCTCAGCCAAACCATCGCCGTCGACAAGCAATCGCACCGCTGATGCACCTTGCACTGAAGCGACCTTCAGCCCCGGGAACCAACGCCGGATCATTGACCGCAACCGCAGAACAGGTGGTTCGCCGGACGTAGTGACGCGCAAATGCAGCATCCAGGGTGCATTGCCGGAGCGCGCCTGACACAGTCGGATACGCATTCCGTAACCCGGCAGAGTCGAAAGCTCCTCAACCAGGAGGTGGCTCATCGAACTGGTTCCGGCGATCCACGAGAATGACGCCCGAGGTGCCGCGTTCTCGACCTCGAATCCAAGCCGTCCTTGCGGTGTGTCGGCCACTACCGGCCACTCCGAAATAGACTGTCGATCAGTCCCATCTGTCGATATTTCCGCCACCGACTCAAGTATCTTCGCGATTTCCGCAGCCATCGAAACTGTGCGATCCCCTGCCGATACGGCTAGCCGTATGCCCACCATGCCGTCCGGGTCGGTGAACATGTCGAGCTCGAGTTCCGAGCCGGCTACTTCACCGGCAATGCCGGCCAGACGAAGCGGCAGAGATGCACGCAGCTCCGCAGCTGCTGATGTCGACTGCGCCCGGATCGCGACTAAATCGATTACACACCGTTTCGGTGTTGGCTCCGCCCCGCCTCGCTCGATGGCCTGCAAACCCTGTCTCCTTCTCGCATCCACGACGGGTTTCGCCCGCCAAGCCGACAACCGATCCCCACGTCGATTTCGCCGGATTGGGTTTGTCCGTCAGCGTCGGCGATCCAATGCCGAACGTCGGCCACGTGACCGATACCGCGCCGGGCCAGGCCGAGAAGAATGTTTCGGTGATGAGCGAATTGGTCCGTCAAGGTGAAGTGCTTTTGGTCCCGACATCCGGCGTGCTGTTCGGCGACCGATCAACGGTACGTAGTCATATCGTCGGGCACTCAGAGTCAGGGCATCACCATGTGCTCGAATCGGATCACGACTTCGACGTCATCATCACCGGCGCCGAGACGCTCATCGAGCTGCACGACACAGCACGCCTGATACACCAGGCACAGGTGAGCCAGCACTGCACCCTGATCGTGACGCCCGGAACGTACCGCGTGCTGCGGAAACGCAGCTATCACCCAATCCGGGACAGTCACGACTTCCTGGCCGACTGATGGATGCCCCGACAGCCGGCGCGCGTTGGGCATCGAAGCTGCTCGACTCGATCGATGCGGCATATCCCCGGTGGAATGAGCAGATCGTGACATCCGCTGTCAGACGGTACCTCGTGGGTATGGGTGCCCCGGAACCGGATTGGATTGTCGTCGCCGAGTCACCGGATGACGCCTACGCCTTGCGCCGGCCCAGGGGTACGAATCTGAACCGCCAATTCATCGACCAGACACGAGGCAGATACCTCGCTGAACGCGATGGGTTGGAAATGTCAGCGCGGCGCGTACTCGCCGACCAGATCGACATCGTCGTTGACAAACCGCTATGCAGTGCGCTGGCAACCGCCTCCAGCGGAGGGGACCACTGGCATCTCTTCAGAGATCTGTTGTCTGCCTACATCGACGTGGCGGCCGGCATCGGTGCACGCGCCGCGGATATGAGCCCCGAACTGTTGTGGGTCTGGGACCAGATTCTCATCGCCTTCGAGAACGGATTGGGCTGGTACTCGTTCGTCGACGACGGTGGCCTCATTCTCCTGCCTCGGCCAGCGATGATGGTTCCGCTGGACCGTCTGCACAGCCTCGATGGTCCGGCCGTGATCTGGCCAGATGGTTCGGGCTCCTATTTCCTTGACGGTGTCTGGGTGGACGCCGAACTTCATCATCGGCTCGTCAACCGCACCGTCACCGCTGAGGAAGCCCTCGAACTGAGCGACCCTGAGCAACAACTGATGGCCATGGCCGCCGCCCCACCTGACGAGATACTGGCTCTGCTGAACGCAGTCCATGTCCAGACAGGCATCAAGGGCACTCGGCTATATCGCGTCGACGACCAATTCGGCCCACAACGTGTCGACTACTGCATCACGATGACCGACCCCAGCACGGGCCGACAGTACCTGGAATGGGTCGACCCTGAGATCGCTTCAGAGGGTGATGCTGAACTGTGTCAGGCACATCTGTTTGGGATCGACGTACAAGATTGGCTGTCGTTGAGGCGTGAGGCATGAGTGCCGCACCGCCCCAAATTATTGAAACCACAGCAATTTAGATCGGCATCCGGTAGCCGTAGTACTCATGGTCTTGGTTGTATCCGCCACGGCCCCAGCCGACTTCGCGGAAATCGGCCACGAATTCGATGGCCTCGACCCACTTGATCTGTTTGAAGCCGAGTTCGAGTTCGTTGCGTAGCCGCACGGGGGCGCCGTGGGTCTCGCTGAGTGGCACCCCGTTCATCTCGTGGGCCAACAACGCCAATGGTTCACGCATGTGCTCGATGCGGTGGCAGTCGTAGTAACGCCCGTGGCCGGGCTCGGCACCGTCGGCAAACGAGTAGAACACCACCCATCGCGCCTCCGGCAGTGGACGCACCATCTTCAGGATGTCGGCCATCGGCACCCCACCCCACTTGGCCACTCCCGACCAGCCCTGGATGCAGTAATGCTGGGTGATCTGCTCGTGTTTGGGCATCGCCAACAATTCGGCGTAGGACAGCTCGACCGGGTTGCCCACCAGTCCCCCGATCCGCAGCCGGTAATCCGCCCAGCCGCCGTGCTTCAGCCGCCGGTATTCCGCGGAGTCGGGCAGCGTGCCATTGGCCCACAGGTACGGGCTGATGTCCTTGTCGCGGTAGGTCGCCCGGGGATGCGCGCGCTCCATCCAGGCCTTGGCCCATCCGACGATGAACCGTCCGACGTTCTGCACGACTCGCGGATAGCGAAGCGTCACAGGCGTTGCCGCCAGCCAGAACCCGATCAGTACCACGGCGGCCACTCCGAAAATCGCCAGCGCCCAATACGACTCGGTGTCGGTGCCCAGCGTGATGTGATTGAGGTTCTCCACCGCGCCGGTGGTGAGCACCATGGTCACGTGGGCCGCGATGAAGGTCACCATCCACAGCCACACCGTGAAGTGCACGGTTCGGGCGACCTGGCGGTTCAGCGGCCCACGGCCGGTGCCGAACCGCGCGGCCACCGTAGGCGCCTGCAGCAGACCCGTGAGGAACGCCAGCGGTGCTGCGATGAACACCGTGATGAAGTAGGCCAGCATCTGCAGCCCGTTGTACGAGGTAAAACCATGATTGGTCGGGAAATTCAGCGATGCGTACTGCACTGCGGTGGACAGGGCGTTCGGAAAGACGTCCCATGACACCGGCACGATCCGATGCCACTGCCCGGTGCTGAACAGCAGCACATAGAACACCGCTCCGTTGACGAGCCACAGCAGGTCGAAGCTGAAGTGCCACCAGCGGGCCAGGCCGACGGAATGACGTATCCCGGGGATTCCCAACCATTTCGGCAGGGTCACCGCGTCATCCTTGGAGGTCCACACCCGCGGCGGGTCGGTCTTGTCCAGACGGTCGGTGGGGACCGCGTCGCGCAGCCGCAGCCACTCCGTGCCGGGCCGGCAACCCGAGTTGGTGTACAACCGCGGGTGGTCGGCGAGGATCTGCAGCCCCGAGCGCAGGATGAACATCATGAAGACGATGTTGAACAAGTGCTGCCACCGCAGCCACGCCGGGAAACCGGACGTCACCGCGGGCGCGTAGGTCTGCGAGGTCCCCGGATAGCGCGCGATGAAGTCCTGCATCCAGCCGTATTCGCGCAGTTCCTGGGCCACTGCAATGACGACGACCAAGCCGACGGTCGCGAAGGCCACCAGCCACAGGGCATTGACCCAGTGCCGGCCCACCCGGATCGACGGGAACCGTGCCGGCACAGGGAGCATGCCGCCGGCGAACTGTCGCTCGTCGATATGGTCGCGCAGGGCGTCCTCGGGCCGGGTCGGATCCAACAGCGCCCCCCTTGAACTGGTTACAAGATCCACGGGAAATACCCATACATCGGGAAGTTATCCACGAACGGCGGCGCGTCGTTGATCTGCACGTTGCCCGGCGACCGGCACTGAGTACTGACCCGTGTCGTGACACACGTCTGGGGTATCGGCTTGATCTGCTGGTTCGCGGCCGCAGCCGGTGCGGCGCCCGCCAGAGGCGCCACGATGATCGACGCCGCAGCGCCGGCCACGGCCAGCGCGGCGGCAGGAAAGATTCGCATGATCTGCCACCTCCCGTACATTTCTGTACGTCTGATTTCACGGTAGGACGTTGCACTGGGCATTCGCTGTGTGGTTCCTGAAAGCTTGCGCAACCCGAGAAGAAACTCTGTGCCCGGCCCCGATCGGACAGTGCCATGATGATTTGTCATGGACAGCACAGACGCCACCGAGCTGATCCGTCACGCCGACGCCGCGCTCGCCGACGTCGGCAAACTTCGCGCCGAGATCGCCGATCAGATCCACGCCGCCACCGACGAGGTGGTGGCCCAGGCCCTGCAGTCCACGCCGCTGGAACGCCTACGCCCGTACCTGGCGTGCGGCGCCCGACTCGGCGGCCTGGCAAACTCCGAGTACCGCACCGTCGCCGACCTCCACGCGGTGCCGGCCCGGCTGTTGACCCAGGTGCCCGGGGTCGACATCGAGGCCGCCCAAGCCGTGCAGGCCGCGGCCCAGGCCATGGCCGACCACATCCGCACCACCACCCGGCCCCGGCTGCGCCCCGAACACGACACCACGTTGCTGACCGCACTGCTGACCCTGGCGCACACCGAGGCCCCGGTCAAACAACTGCGCCGGTTGATGCCGCGGCTGCGCAGCCAGACGGCCTCCGACCAACTGCGCGAGGCGGTGGCCGGACTGCTCGACCGGATCGATGACGCGCACCACCACGAGGGCAACCCGTGGCAGAGCTACCGCAGCGATCCCCGACCGATAGACCGGCTACTCGGCGACTTCGCCGCCGGCACAACCGATGTGGACGCCGCACAGGGATTCGTCGGCGCGGAGGTGGTGGCCCAGGTCGAGCAGACGGTAATGAACCGTTCGATGCTGCGCACCGAACTGCGCGGGTATCAGGAGTTCGGCGTCCGCTACGCGCTGGCCCGCGAGCGCGTCCTGATCTGCGACGACCTGGGTCTGGGCAAAACCGTGCAGGCGCTGGCAGTCGCGGCACACCTGACCGCCGTCGGACAGCTTCGCCACGCCCTGGTGATCTGTCAGCGCGACACCGGAATTCACTGGGCCGCAGAGACTGCCAAGCACACCGCACTGCGGGCGATCGAGATCCGCGGCAGCGCCCGCGAGGACCGCCTTGAGCAGTGGAAGTCCTCGGGCGGAGTGGCCGTCGTCTCCTACGACACCCTGGCGCGCATCAAGCTGCCCGAACGTCCCGGTTTGGTGATCGTCGACGAGGCGCACCTGTTGCGCGACCCCAAATCCGACCGGGCCCGCGCCGTGCGCAACGTGCTGACCTCCGACAACCGGGTGCTGTTCCTGTCCGGGGTGCCGATGCACCAGCGCATCGGCGGCTTCCGCCACCTGGCCGACTTCCTGCAACCCGACATCGCGGGCAAAGTCGCGCCCAACGCGGGCGAGCGCGGTTCGGTCGCGTTCCGCCGCACGGTCGACCGGGTGTACCTGCGGCGCGATTACCGCGACGTGGTCGACGAACTGCCGGTGCGCATCGCCACCGAGGAGTGGGTGCGCCCGACCCGCACCGACCGTGACCGCTACCGCCAGGCCGTCGCCAGTGGCAACTTCAGCGCGATCCGGCAGGCCGCCTGGCCGTCGGGCGCGCCGACTCCGAGTGCCAAACTCGACCGGCTCCTCGAACTCACCAGCGAGGCCCACATCAACGGCGCCCGGGTGGTGGTGTTCTCACATTATCCCGGCGTCCTCGATGTGATTCGGAAAGCTTTGCCGGGCAACATCTTCGGGCCTCTCGACGCGTCGGTGCCCGATCAGCAGGCCATGGTCGATGCGTTCGCGACCGATCGTGGCCCGGCCACCCTGCTGGCCCACATCGGCGCCGGCGCGCTGAACCTGCATCGCCTCAACGCCCCGGCAGTGTTCCTCGTCGCCGAACCGCAGTGGGAACCGCGCACCGAACGGCAGGTGATCGGACGCACTCAGCGACTCAGTGAACTGCCCACCGTGCGGGTCTATCGGCTGCTGGCCAAGGGCACCG
>NZ_MBEQ01000025.1 GCF_001954135.1 Mycobacterium sp. GA-1841
GCGGTTCCAGGTCGCCGGACACGTAGGCGCGGGCCAGCCCCAGGTCGCCCGGGGCGGTGGCCAGATACGTGGTGCCGGGTCCGTCGGCGGCGGCGCAGCAGGCGCAGCAGGCGCAGGGGCTTCCGACGCGGGCGCCTCGGCGACTTGGCTGCGACGAACGAAGGTCTTGGCCGGCTCGGCGGCAGGGCGGGCAGCGGCCGATGCTGCGGCCTCACCGGCCGGGATCGACATGTCCAACCGGGTCTCGATGCGTTCGATGCGCTGCAGTAGCGCGGACTCGGTGTCGTGTGCCGAGGGCAGCAGCAACCGCGCACACACCACTTCGAGCAGCAGCCGCGGCGCGGTGGCCCCACGCATCTCGCCCAGGCCGGCGTGCACCACCTCGGCATACCGGGTCAGCGTCGCCGCCCCCAGCTTGGCGGCCTGCTCACGCATCCGCTCCAGCACGTCGTCCGGGGCGTCGACCACGCCGCGGGCCACCGCATCGGGCACGGCCTGCAGCACGATCAGATCGCGGAAGCGCTCCAGCAGGTCGGTGGCGAAGCGTCGCGGATCGTGGCCGGCGTCGATCACCGACTCCACCGCACCGAACAGGGCTGCGGCGTCCCCCGCCGCCAGGGCTTCCACGGCGTCGTCGACGAGCGCCATGTCGGTGGCGCCGAGCAGGGCCAGCGCCCGCTGATAGGTGATGTGGTTGCCGCCGTCGCCCTGCTCCGAGCCGGCCAGCAACTGATCGAGCACCGAGAGCGTGTCGCGGGGCGAGCCGCCGCCGGCGCGGATGACCAGCGGGTACACCGCGTCGTCCACGGTCACCCGCTCGTCACCGCAGATCTTCTCCAGCAGCGGACGCATGGTGCGCGGGGCCAGCAGCCGGAACGGGTAGTGGTGCGTGCGCGACCGGATCGTCGGCAGCACCTTCTCCGGTTCGGTGGTGGCGAACACGAAGATCAGGTGCTCGGGCGGCTCCTCGACGATCTTGAGCAGCGCGTTGAAACCGGCGGTGGTGACCATGTGCGCTTCGTCGATGATGAAGATGCGGTACCGCGATTGCGCCGGGGTGAAGAACGCCCGGTCGCGCAGTTCACGGGTGTCGTCGACACCGCCGTGGCTGGCCGCGTCGAGTTCGGTGACGTCGAGGTTGCCCGGGCCGTTGGGAGCCAGCGCGACGCACGAAGCGCACTCCCCGCACGGGGTGGGCGTGGGGCCCTGCTCGCAGTTGAGCGAGCGGGCCAGGATGCGCGCCGAGGATGTCTTACCGCAGCCGCGCGGCCCCGAGAACAGATAGGCGTGGTTGATCCGGCCCGCGGTCAGCGCAGTGGATAGCGGCTCGGTGACATGTTCCTGGCCAACGACTTCCGCGAAGGTTGCCGGCCGGTATTTGCGGTAGAGAGCCACGGAAGAAGGCTACCGACTGCGTCTGACGTCGCGCCGGTGCCCGTTGACTTTGAAACTGACTTTGACACCACGCACACCGCTACCCGCACAAATACAGCGTCGGTTCCAAGTCAACGGCAAAGTCAACCTCGGAGTTGTGCACAGCACACGGTTCATCCACAGGGGGCAACGCCACCACGGGCATACCACCCATCTTCGTCCCCGCCACCGGCGACTCTCGCCGAATGAGCGAGCCTTCATCGGTAGCGAAGCCCTGCTGGCCGGCGACGTCAACCGCTACCAGCTCAGCCGCTATCACCGCACGATCCTGCCGAACATCTACGTGGACAAGCGAACTGCGGTGTCGCTGCGGCAACGCAGTACGGCGGCGTGGTTGTGGTCGGGTCGTGACGCGGTGATCGCGGGCGCTGCCGCATCGGCGCTCCATGGTGCGAAGTGGGTGGCCGACGACGTTCCGATCGAGTTGATCAGCACCAAGACCAAGCCTCCCGCACCGGTGATCACGCGCCAGGACCTGATCATCGACGGGGAGGTCACGCGCATCGACGGCCTGCCGGTCACGAGCGTCGCGCGCACGGCTTTCGACCTTGGGCGTCGCGGGTTGATCGGTGCGGCCGTCGCGCGGCTCGATGCACTTGCCCGAGCCACCGGACTCAAGGCGGACGCCGTGCTGACACTCGCCGCACACCACCGTCACACCCGGGGGTTGCGGCAGCTCGAACGGGCACTGGATCTATTCGACCCCGGCGGCCAGTCCCCGAAAGAAACCTGGCTGCGGCTGATGCTCATCGACGCAGGTTTTCCGCGGCCGCAGACGCAGATTCCGGTGCTCGGGCCCGACGGCTACCCGAGGTACTTCCTCGACATGGGCTGGGAGGAACTGATGCTGGCGGTCGAATATGAGGGTGTACAACATGCCGGTCAACTCGGCTATGACATCGTCCGGGCCGACTACATCACGCGGGTCGGCTGGACCCACGTGAGAGTGGCCGCGGGACACCGACGCGCCGCCATCATTGCCCGCGTGGAGCGCGAATGGGATCGACTTTGGCGGCCAGAGCTCGGGATCACGCCGCGGCGGCCGCCGCTGGCCGGTCCCCCATTAGAGCTCGGCTGTTGACTTTGAAACTGACTTTGACACCACGCACACGGCTACCCGCACAAATACAGCGTCAGTTCCAAGTCAACGCAAGAGAAACTCGGTAGCAGCCAGCAGCGCACAGGTGGCCACGCCGTCGATCGCCTCACGGACATCGGCCAGCGACGGGAACGTCGGCGCGATGCGAATGTTCTTGTCCTCAGGGTCCTTGCGATACGGGAACGCCGACCCCGCCTCGGTCACCGCGATGCCGGCGTCCTTGGCCAACGCCACGGTGCGCTTGGCGGTGCCGGGCCACACGTCGAGGCTGACGAAGTAACCACCCTTGGGATCCGTCCAGGAGGCGATCTTCGACTCCCCCAACCGGTCCTCGAGAATCTCGGCGACGAGCGCGAACTTGGGCGCGATCAACTCGCGGTGACGCTGCATCTGCAGCCGCACGCCGTCGGCGTCGCCGAAGAATCGTGAGTGCCGCAGCTGGTTGACCTTGTCCGGCCCGATCGACTTCTTGCCCGCGTGCTGCAGGTACCAGGCGATGTTGCCCAGCGAGCCGCCCAAGAAGCTCACCCCGGCTCCGGCGAAGGTGATCTTGGAGGTGGAGGCGAACACCAGCGGACGGTTCGGGTTACCGGCCGCCTCGGCCAGGCCCAGCACGTCGACCTGGCGGATGAACTCGTCGGTCAGGGTGTGCACGGCGTAGGCGTTGTCCCACATCAACCGGAAATCGTTTGCCGCCGTGCGCATTTGGACCAATCGCCGGACGACCTCCCAGGAATAGGTGACCCCGGTCGGGTTGCCGAAGACCGGAACACACCACATGCCCTTGATCGCCGGATCGGCCGCGACGAGTTCCTCGATCAGGTCGACATCGGGCCCGTCCTCGCGCATCGGCACCGTGATCATCTCGATTCCGAAGGACTCGGTGATCGCGAAGTGACGGTCGTATCCGGGCGACGGGCACAGGAACTTGATTCCGGATCCTGCAGCTTCCTCTATCCAAGGCCGCACCGAATCCACACCACCGTGCAGCAGTGAGAACACGATGACGTCGTGCATCATCTCCAAGCTGGCGTTGTTCCCGGCGATCAGGTTCTGCACCGGGATACCGAGCAACTCACCGAAGATCTCTCGCAGCTCGGGCAGGCCGTGCAGGCCCCCGTAGTTGCGGGTATCGGTGCCCGCCCGGTCGCGGAAGTTCTCGCCGGGCAGGCTCAGCAGCGCATTGGACAGATCCAACTGTGCGGGAGCCGGCTTACCTCGAGTCAGGTCCAGGCTCAGCTTCTTGGCCTGCAGCTCGGCATAGTTGCGCTGCTGGAGTTCGTGTTGCGCGAGCAGTTCCTCGCGGCCGAGGGACTGGAAGGACACCGCGCGCCTTTCACCGGTTGGAGAACGTAAGGGGACCCCGCGCACCCGCCAGAGCCCGTTGACCCTTGCTGCCTTCCGGCCCTGGGGGAGTTCACAGGATGGACGCCGCGCGGGGTCCACAGGCGAGTGTAATACCCGGCCCTTCCCCGCCGTTTATGGGAGTGGTTCGGGCGTCGGCTACGATTGCCGACGGAGGATTCGCCTAGTGGCCTATGGCGCTCGCCTGGAACGCGGGTTGGGTTAACAGCCCTCAGGGGTTCAAATCCCCTATCCTCCGCGCTCGGGTCCGGGGTGCGACCTGCTGATTCAACCGAAATTCAGCGGTTCGCACCCCGGCCCAATTAAGTACCCGAGGAGGAGTATGGGCCGCACCGTCGCGGTGATCGTGCACGCATCGATTTCGATCGTGGCCGCCGGCCTGTACTTCTTCTTCGTCGTTCCCCGCTGGTACGAACTGATGGGCGACACCCCGCAGACGCTGGGTTTGGTCCTGCGCATCGTCACCGGCGTGCTGATCGGTCTGGCCGCGCTGCCGGTGGTGTTCACATGGACGCGGACCAAGCGTCCCGAGTTGGCCACCCCGCAGTTGGCGCTTCGCCTGCGGGCCACCTCGATCTCGTTGCATGTGCTGGCGGCTGTGCTGATCGTCGGCACCGCGGTCGCGGAGATCTGGATGTCGCTGGACCGCTTCGGGCCGTGGCTCTTCGGGATCTACGGCGCTGCTGCGGCGATCGCGCTGCTCGGCATCTTCGGCTTCTATCTGGCCTTCGTCGCAGAATTGCCGCCCCCGCCGCCGAAGCCACTCAAGACCAAGGACAAGGTGAACCGCCGCACCCGCAAGCAGGCGGACGCCGAGGCCGAGGCTGCCGAAGAGGCCGAAACGGTTGACGAGGCGCAAGAGACCGAAGAGGTCGAGGAGTCCGAAGCATCGACGAAGGTGAGCCTGACGAAGGAGCCTTCGCAGGAAGAAGCTGCCGACGAGACGGCTGCCGACGAGTCCGACGAGGCCGACGAATCCAAAGCCGACTCCGAGACCGAGACCGAACCCGAGGCCGACAAGTCCCTGCACAACAAGCGGCCGTCGAGCAAGAGCGGCACCAAGCGGCGGGGCTGGCGATCGCGCGGCGAAGTCACCGCCGAGGACTGACGCAGACCAATCGCGTCGACATCACGCGCTCGCCCGGCCAAGATGGGATACATGAGCAAACTGGGCTCACATCCCGTCCGAGCGATTCTCGTCGCGGCACTGACTGCGGCCGCCACCGTTGTCGCCCCGCTGGCCCCTGCCGTCGCGGCACCGGCCGACGCCGAAACCGCTGCCACCCTGGTCGAGCCGTCGGTCGCACGCATCGACACCGTGGTCGACTACCAGCAGGCCTATGGGATCGGCACCGGAATCGTGCTGTCGCCGACGGGTGAGGTGCTGACCAACTATCACGTGGTCCAGGGCGCCAACTCGATTCTCGCGACGGTGGCCGGCCGTCAGTTCCCGGCTGACCTGGTCGGCTATGACCGGCAGCACGACATCGCGGTATTGCAGTTGCACGGTGCGGGCGGCCTGCTGCCGGCACCGGTCGGGGATTCGGCCGCGTTGGCGCCGGGGGCGCGCGTCGTCGCGCTCGGCAACGCCGGAGGCACGAACGCACCGTTGACCCGCGAGGTGGGCACGGTCAGCGCCTTCGGGCGGACGGTCAACGCCGAGGACGAGCTGACCGGTTCCACCGACGAGATCAACGGCCTGTTCGAGTTCGCCGCGCCGGTACGTGCCGGTGACTCGGGCGGTCCCGTCGTCAACGACGCGGGACAGGTCGTCGGTATGACGACGGCCGCGTCGGTGAACTTCCGGATGGGGCCGGGCGGCAAGGGATTCGCCATCCCGATCAATGACGCGATGTCCGTCGCCGGTCAGATCCGCTCCCGCACCCCGTCGAACTCGGTGCACATCGGACCGCCCACCATGCTCGGCGTCGGTGTGCGCACCGCGCAGCGGCAGAACGGCGGCGTGATCATCCAGGACGTGATCCGCGGTGGTCCCGCCGAGGCCGCCGGCCTGATCCCCGGCGACCTGCTGGTCAACATCGACGATGTCCGGCTGGATTCCGCGCGGACTTTGACATTGGTTCTCGATCAGCACTATCCCGGTGACGTGATCGCGCTGACCTGGCTGGATGCCGCCGGTCAGCAACGCACCGGCAAGGCCACCCTGGCGGCCGGGCCGTAGTCCGTGGTCACGCTGGACCGCCTGATCAACGTCCTGGGCGGGTACGGAGTACGGCTGCGCTCCCCGGCACCGGGATCCCGCCCGGCCCCGCGGTCCACCGAGCTGCGCAATGTCGTGATGCACGAGCCCGGCCCGGTCGTCGGCGACGTGTTGTTGGCCGTCGGCGCGGGATCTGTCGCCGAGGCAGTCAGCTGGGCGGAGGCCGCGCGCGCCGTGGTGGTGCTGGTCCGGGGCGCCGACACGGCCGACGACGAGGTGGTCAGCGGCAGCCGCATCGCGGTGATGACGGTGGAACCCGAGGTCTCCTGGAGTGAGCTGGCGGCCGTGGTCTACGGCGTGGTGCTCGAGGGCCGCGAAACCGAATCCGGGCGCGGGCCGACCGACCTGTTCGCCCTGGCCGACAGCCTCGCCGATGCCGTGGGCGGTGCGGTCACCATCGAAGACCGGCGCAGTGCGGTGCTGGCCTATTCGCGGCTGCAGCAACACGCCGACCCGGCCCGTGCCGAGACGATCCTGAGCCGGCAGGCCTCGAAACGGCTGCGCGCGCTGTTCGAAGCGCGCGGGGTATTCCGTCATCTCACCGAATCCGACGAGCCGATGTTCGTCGCGGGCGACGACGAGCACGGCCTGACCGGCCGGATGGTGGTGGCCGCCCGGGCCGGTCGCGAACTGCTCGGTTCGATCTGGGTGACCTGTGCCGAGCCGTTGCCGGATGCGCGTCGCACTGCGCTGGCCGACGGCGCCCGCATGGTCGCGCTGCACCTGCTGCGCTCCCGCGCCAGCGCCGACCTGGAACGTCAGGTGGAATCGGAGTTGGTGATCCGGCTGCTCGAGGGGGCCGCCGACGCCACCACGGCGGCCAGCCGGCTGGCCTTGCCGCAGACTCCGCTGCGGGTGATCGCGCTGCGGGCCCACACCGCCGACGAGCGGCATGCCGCCCTGTTGCTGGCTTTCGAGCGGGCCACCGCCGGTTTCGGTTGGTCGCGACCGGGGCGCAGTGCGCTGGCCGGCAACACCGTCTACACCGTGTTGCCCGGCGCCGACGCCGAGGGCGCAGCCACCTGGGTGTCGGGGCTGCGTGCCGCACTGCCCGAGCCGGTGACCGTGGCGGCCGGGATCAGCGGACCGGCCACCGTGGCGGAGCTGACGCTGGCCCGTGGCGAGGCGGACGAATGTCTGGCCCTGCACGAGGTGCGTCGCGCCGGCCCGGCCCCGGTGTACGACGAGGCCTGGGATGACATCCTGCTGCAACGGTTACGGATCGCCGCCCGGGCCGGACGGGCCCCGCAGCGCGGGCCGGTCGCCGAGTTGCGCGCCCACGACCTGGCCCACGGCACGCAGTACGCTGCGACGCTGCGGGCGTGGCTGGAGGCCCAGGGTGATCTTGCGGAGGCGGGCCGAGCCCTCGGCGTCCACGAGAACACCGTGCGCTACCGGCTGCGGAAGATGACCGAGCTGACCCAGCTCAATCTGGCGGATGCGCGCAAGCGGCTGGCGATGATGATCGAACTCGCCGCCACCGAAGAATTGTCGTAAATCGACAATCGAACCCTCACCAGTTGTCGAGACAGTTCAAACAGCGGCTGTGTGCCAGCCCTCACCATGGAGCCATGAATTGGGTCGAGCGCATGGACGGCGGGCCGCGGTCAGCGGTCGTCGTCGGTGCGGGCATCGTCGGCCTGTCCACGGCGTGGTTCCTGCAGGAGCGCGGGGTCAAGGTCACCGTGGTGGACCGCACGGGCCCGGCCGCCGGTGCATCGTGGGGTAACGCCGGCTGGGTGTCACCGACGCTCACCATCCCACTCAACGATCCGGCCGTGCTCCGCTACGGCCTGCGCTCACTGGCCAGTCCGACGGCGCCGCTGCACATTCCGCTGCGTGCCGACCTCGGGCTGTGGTCGTTCCTGGCCAAATTCGCCATGAACTGCCGGCTCTCGTCATGGACCAGGGCCGCCAAGGCCAACGTCCCGCTCAATGCCGAGTGCATCGAGGCCTACGACGTGCTGACCGGCAACGGGGTGGACGTTCCCACGACCGACGGCGCGATCACCGCGCTGTTCGAAACCCGGCGTCAGGCCCAGCATCTGATGGACGAACTCCGCCGGATGGCCGCCGTGGGCAAGACCGTCACGGTGACCGGCCTGTCCGGTGAATCGCTGCGCGAGCATGTCCCGCTGGCCTCGCCGGCGATCACCGCGGGCATCAGCGTCGAGGGACAGCGCTTCGTGGACCCCGGGCGGTTCGTGCACGCGTTGGCCGACGCCGTCGTCGCCCGAGGCGGGAACCTGGTCACCGGTGAGGTGATCGATGTGCAACCCCTGGGACTCGGGGTGATCGTGACGCTGCCGGACCGAGCGCTGAGCGCCGACGCCGCGGTGATCGCCACCGGCGCGTGGCTGTCCCGGCTGGCCGATCGGTGGGTGGACACCCCGGTGCGGGCCGGTCGCGGGTACTCGTTCACCGTGCC
Organism: Mycobacterium sp. GA-1841; assembly: GCF_001954135.1. GTDB lineage: Bacteria > Actinomycetota > Actinomycetes > Mycobacteriales > Mycobacteriaceae > Mycobacterium. The sequence continues at coordinate 8,548 of NZ_MBEQ01000025.1, forward strand.
GGTGCACCGCCCGATCCTCGGGCCCATCTACCTCCCCGACGCGCGCGTCGCCTGTACCCCGTACCAGGGCCGGCTGCGTGTCGCCGGAACCATGGAGTTCCGCTCGCCGGAGGAACCGCCGCAGCCGGCGCGGGTCGAGGCGATCGTGGCGTCGGCCGCCCCGCTGCTCGACGGGGTGGACTGGGATGCCCGCACCGACGTGTGGGTGGGGCCGCGCCCGGTCACCCCGGACGGACGCCCACTCATCGGCGAAGTGAGCCAAGGCATCTACGTGGCAGGCGGCCATGGCATGTGGGGGCTGGCCCACGGTCCGGTCACCGGCCGTCTACTCGCCGAATACATCACCACCGGAAAACAACCCGAAGCGCTTCGAGAATTCGATCCGCTGCGCTGAGCACCTCGACGTTGCCCTAACTGGGCCGACAAGCCGTCAGGGGCGGAGCCTCCGACCCGCCCCTGACGGCATTTCCGCATCATCGGAAGGAAACTGAAATGACTGTCAGCCAACGCGTTTGGATCTCGCCCGAAGCGAACGAGCGCCTCCAACAGGAGCTCTCGGCCCTGCGGGAGCTGATCAGCACCGAGGCCGCCCAGGACTCCGACGAGAACCAGGTGGCCATTCAGCGCGCCCGCCAAGCCCGAATCCAGCACATCCACGATCTGCTGCTCAACGCCGTCGTCGGCGACGCCCCGCCCGACGACGGGTTGGCCGAGCCGGGCATGGTCCTGACCGTTCGTTACGACGAGACGGGCGAGACCGAGACATTCCTGCTCGGCGCCCGCGGCGCGGAATACGGTGACATCGAGGTGTACTCGCTGCAATCCCCACTCGGGGAAGCGATCCTGGGGGCCCGCCCCGGTGAAAGCCGCGCCTACCAGGTCCCCAGCGGCGCCTCGGTACCCGTCACCCTGCTGGCCGCGGTTCCGTTCGGGCTGCACGCGCCGGCCGCGGGCTGATCAGACCAGTCCGGTGATCAGCTGGACAGCCCGGTCACCGGCTCGGGAACCCCGTATCTCCCTGCCGATTTCGGCCGCGGCGAACTGATAACCGGGGTGGCTGAGCACGGCGTCGATCGCGTGCCGGATGGATTCGGTCGACGCCGACCTGCCCATGGTCACACCGGCGCCCGCGGCTGCGATCGACTGCCCGACCAGGCGCTGGTCGGACAGGCCGCTGGCCGGGATGATCAGGACCGGCATGTCGTGGGCCAGCGCTCGGAATGTGGTGTCGTGGCCGCCGTGTCCGATGAGCAACGAACACCTGGGCATCAGCGCGCCATGGTCGGCATACCCACGCACCTCCACGTTCGGCGCGGTCGGCAGGGTGTCGGGTTCGACGGCCCCACCGGTGGTCACCACCGCGCGCAGCGGCAGTGTCGCCAAGGCGTCGACGACCCGCGCCAACGTGCGACGTTGACCCCGAAACCCGTTGCTGGACATGCTGACCAGCACCAGCGGCGGCCCGTCGGGACGGTGCGGACGGCGCGCTGGGACGATCGCACCGACCCAGCGCACATTGGCGGGCTGGGGGCGTCTCGATTCGGCATCCAGCCGCCGGACCGTCGCGACGATGTTGAGGTCCGCGGCATCCCACAGCCGGCTGATCCGGTATCCGTACAGGCGCGCGGCGGTACCGGCCCCGAGCCGGTACCGGCCGTTGAGGTAGTGGCGCTGGGTATGGCTGAACACGGCGTGCGGAATGGCGGCGTCCTGCACGGCCGCCAGCGCCGGAAGCAACATGCAGTCGACGACGGCGACATCCGGGGTGTCCCGCTCGCACAGTTGCCGAACGTCGGCCCCGATGTTCGCGTCGTTGAACATCGGCACCCAACTCAGCGCGCTGTGTTCGCGGCGTGAATCCCAGTCCCGTGCGGTCGGATAGGCCTTGAAGGCAAGCCCGGCGTTTTCGACCTGCTGCTCCAGGGTCTCGTGCCCGATGACGTGCACCCGGTGCCCCGCATCGGCGACTGCTGCGGCCACCGCGAGCATCGGCGGCACGTTGCCTCCGCCGTCCATCGTCACGAACAACACGTTCATCGAGTCACGTCTCTCATACTCTGTTCGGATGGTAGGCGAACGCCGGGGGACGCCCGGCAACCTGACCGCCGACGACTGGATACAGGCCGGTTATGCCCTGCTGGCCTCGGACGGGATGCGGGCGCTCAAGGTCGAGCGGCTGTGCGAGCAGATCGGCGCCACCCGGGGCAGCTTCTACTGGCATTTCACCGACATGAAGGGGTACCGGGCGGCGCTGGTCGCGTCGTGGAATGCGTTTCTGGAGCAGGACCGCCGATCGCTGGCCGAGCTCGAACATCTGGCACCCAGGGAACGACTGTCGCGGATGATGCAGGCCCTGATGGGCCCGCAACACTGGACGCTGGAACGCGCGATGCGGGAATGGGCCCGCTCCGACGACATCGCGGCAGCCAACGTGCGGGCCGCGGACCACCGGGTGCTGGTGGCCGTCACGAAGGCGTATGCCGACTACGGGTTCAGCCCCGACGACGCCGCCCTGCGCGCCCAGGCCACGTTCGCCACCGGCATCGGTGTACTGCACCTGATGGACTCCGCGGAGGCGTTGACCAGCTCCGACCGCTACGAACGCTTCCTGGATCTCATGTTGGATCGTTGAATGGCCCTCTCTATCGTGTGATGATGCGATCTGCCGGCAGCCATGCCGGCACCCAGAGGTTGGGTCGGTCAAGCAGCGGCGAGACCACCTCGAACAGTCCGTGGGACTGGATGCTGCTTGTTACAGAACCGATGGAGCTCTTTGCGTGACCAATGGAGAACACTCACCGCTCGAAGACCTGGTCCCGGTCGGCACGACGATCGACCTCGACAACTGCGCCCGTGAGCCGATCCACATCCCCGGCAGCATCCAGCCGCGCGGCGTGCTCGCCGTGGTGCGCGAATCCGACTTCGAGGTCCGCCAGGTCAGTGCCAATCTCGGCGACCTGCTCGCCCGGCCCGTCGATGCCGTCCTCGGCAGGCATCTGTCGGAACTGATGGGCGTCGACCAGGCGGCCCGGGTACAGGACGCCGCGGCGGCGTTCCGCGATCTCGCGCAGCGCAATCCCCTGGCGTGTGTGATCGACGTCGCCGGACAACCGCGCGATTTCGACGCGATCCTGCACCGGCAGCCGGGCGGCAGGCTTCTGGTCGAGCTGGAGATCGCCTACGGCGAGCGTCCGTATTCGTATCCGAACACCTATCAGGCCGTCCGCAGCTCGGTGGATGAGCTGAACCGGGCCGAGACGCTGTTCGAGCTCTACGACGCGACCGCCCGGGCCGTGCGCACCCTCACCGGCTTCGACCGGGTGATGGTGTACCGCTATGACGAGGACTACAACGGCGAGGTCGTCGCCGAATCCAAGCGTGAGGACCTCAATCCTTTTCTGGGCCTGCACTATCCGTCCACCGACATCCCGGCGCAAGCACGCGCGCTCTACGAGAAGAACTGGCTGCGCCTGATCTCCGACGTGGATTACACGCCGGCGCCGCTGGTACCGACCGTCGACCCCGAGATCGGCGCACCCACCGATCTCACCCACGCCACCCTGCGCAGCGTCTCCCCCATCCACGTCGAGTACCTGCAGAACATGGGCGTGCGCGCGTCGATGTCGATCTCGCTGCTGCGGCACGGACGCTTGTGGGGGCTCATCGCCTGCCACCATTACGCCGGCCCGCACCTGCCGCCCTTCGGCACCCGGGCGGCCGCCGAGTTCCTCGGCTCGACGCTCTCGTTGCGGCTCGTCGACCAGTTCGAGGAGGACCAGCTAAACCTCAGGCTGGCGACCCAGGCGGTGCTCACCAAGATCACCTCCGCCACCATGGACGAGCGGGCCCCGGTCGCAACCGCGCTGCTCGCCGGCCCCGATCTGCTCGACCTGGTCCCCGCCGACGGCGTCGTCGTCGACATCCAGGGCGAGCGGCAGGAGCTCGGGACGGTCCCGCCCCCGGCGGTGGTGTCCGGCCTCACCGACTGGGCGCGCAACGCCGGTGGCGACATCGTCAGCAGCGAATGCCTGTCCGACGAGTCACCTGTTGTCGAACTCGACCCACAGGTCGCAGCCGGCGCACTCGTGCTGAACCTGCCCGCCGGCCAGCATGCCGTGTGGTTCCGGCGCGAGGTGCTGCGCTCGGTGGACTGGGGTGGCGATCCGCACAACAAGGCGATCGCCATCAGCGAGGGCAGCGACGTGCGGCTCAGCCCGCGCAAGTCGTTCGAACGGTGGCGCGAGATCGTCCGTCGCCGCAGTCAGCCGTGGACGGCGATCGAGATCGAGGCCGCCGAAGCATTGCGCCGGCATCTGGTGGAATCGCTCTACAGCCGCACTCGCGGAGAGCTGCGCATGGCCGAGACACTGCAGCGCAACCTGCTGCCCCCGTCGATCCCCACGCTTGAGAAATGGGAATTGACAGCACATTACGAGCCGGCTGCCGGTGGGCGTGTGGGCGGTGACTGGTACGACGCCTTCGAACTTCGCGACGGCCGGCTGATCGTGTTGATCGGTGACGTCGCCGGCCACGGCATCACTGCCGCGGGCACGATGGCTCAGTTACGCAATGCGCTGCGCGCCTACCTGTTTGCCGGCGCCGACCCGGCCGACGCACTGAACCAACTCAACGAATTCAGCATCAGCATGGTGTCGAAGGCCTTCGCGACCGTGCTGGCGGCGCGGGTCGACCTGAGCTCAGGCCAGGTGGACGCGGCCTGTGCCGGTCACCTCATGCCGTACCTGGTGACATCGGAGTCGACGCCGGTGCCGGCACCGCTGCAGCTGTCCCCGCCCATCGGCGTCCGTGACATCACCTACGCGCCGAGCACATTCACCATCGAATCCGGCACCGCGATGGTGTTGTTCTCCGACGGCCTGGTGGAACGGCGCGGGCAGTGGATCGACGACGGGCTGGACCGGCTGGCCAGGACCCTCGGTCGAGGCGCCGCCGTGAGCGCGTCGCGGATCTCGGAGGCCATGCAATCGGCGGACACCGACGACGACGTCACGGTCCTGACGTTGCGCCGGCAGGCAGACGGCTAGTCATCGCCATCCGGCGGATAGGGCAAGTCGAACTCGTCGGCCAGCAGGCTTTGAACGATGATCATCGCGGCCTGCGCGCCCGCCGCGATGGCGCCTGCCAGATGTGGCTGCTCGGTGCACGCGTCGCCCGCCACGAAGACCGCGCGTGCGGTGGTGCGATGCAGCGAATCGCCCGCTACCGCATCCGATGCCAGTGGCCCGTCGGTGCACGCCGCACCCAGTTGTTCGGCCAGTCTCGACCGCTGCCGCAGCGGCGCCTCGACCAGTAAGGCGTCTCGTTCCAGGCGATTGCCGTCGGCGAATCCAATCGCGTGTAGTTGACCGTCCTGCCCGTGGAGTTCGACGACTCGGCGGTCATCGACGACCACCTTGGCCGCCTCCAGGCGGCGCCGCTGATCGTCCGTCAGATCGGGCTCCCCATCGGTCAGCAGCACCACGTCGTCGCTCCAACCGCGCAGCATCAGGGCAGCATGCACGGCGTCCTCACCGTCGGCGAGCGCGGCCAGCCGTTTGTCGCGCACTTCCCAGCCGTGACAGAACGGGCACTGGAACACCGATTTGCCCCACAGTGCTTCCAGACCGGGCAATTCCGGTGGGCAGTAACGCATTCCAGGGGTCAGCAGTACCCGCCGGGCACGCACCTGCTCGCCGTCGACCTCGAGCACGTACCCGTCGCCGGCCGGAGCACCGCCGAGCACGTGGCCGGCTCGATAGACCACGCTGGGATACGCCGACAGCTCACGGCGGCCCGTCTCGTAGAGCTCGGCGGGCGGACGCCGGTCGTAGCCGAGCAGCCCACCGATGACCGGTGCCACTCCGTTGCTCGGTTCCCCGGCATCGATCAGCAGCGTCCGTCGCCGCGCCCGGCCGAGCACCAACGCCGCGCTCAAACCGGCCGCACCGCCCCCGACAATGACGCATTCCCAGTCATCCACCCCGCCAGCGTTGCCATCACCGGGGCGATTCAAACGTCCAGCTCACCGGGGATTGCCCTGCTCATCCCAGTTGTCGGCGACCTTCTTGCTCGGTTGCACGCGCGGTGGCTCGCCGGGCATCTTCGGATAGTTCGGCGGGTACGGCAGATCACCGAGGCCACGTTCCTCGTCGGCGGCCACCAGATCCAGCAGCGGCTTGATCGACTGCTTCTTCGAGTCGATGCCGGCCCACGGATCGTCGCGCCCGGCAAGGAAATCCGGCACGGTGGCGATCGTGTAATCATCGGGGTCGGCGGTGCGCAGTTCATCCCAGGACAGCGGCGTCGACACGGTCGCGATCGGGGTCTTGCGGGCCGAATAGGCCGAGGCGAAGGTGCGGTCGCGGGCGTTCTGGTTGTAGTCGATGAACAACCGCTTGCCCCGCTCTTCCTTCCACCACGATGTGGTCACCGCGTCGGGCGCGCGCCGTTCGATCTCGCGGGCCAGGGCGATGCCGGCGCGGCGCACCTCGAGGAAATCCCAATCGGTGGCGATCCGCAGGAAGATGTGTACGCCGCGGCCGCCGGAGGTCTTCGGATAGCCCACCAAACCCAGCTCGTCGAGCAGCGGCTTGAGCACGTCGCAGGCAATCGTGCGGGCCTCGTTGAAACCGGTGCCCGGCTGCGGGTCCAGGTCGATGCGCAGTTCGTCGGGATGCTCGGTGTCCGGGCAGCGAACCTGCCACGGGTGCAAGGTGATCGTGCCCATCTGTGCGGCCCACGCGATCGCCGCGGGATGGGTCACCTTGAGCGCGTCGGCGGTGCGCCCGGACGGGAAGGTGACCGTACAGGTCTGCAGATACTCGGGATGCTTCTGCGGCACGCGCTTCTGGTAGATCTCCTCCCCCTCGATGCCGTCGGGGAACCGTTGCAGATGCGTCGGCCGGTCCTTCAACAACGTGACCATGCGGTCGGCGACACTGAGGTAATACTCCATCAGCTTGCCTTTGGTGCCGTCCTTACCCAGCTTCGGGTAATACACCTTGTCCGGGTTGGTGAACCGGACCTTGATCCCGTCGACGTCGAGTTCGGTTGCGGGCGTGGGCACTATCGCGTCTCCAGTACGTCGTAGAGGTCATAGTCGAGCGGTGTGTCGAGCTGGTCGAACGTGCAGCTCGACGGTTCCCGGTCGGGACGCCAGCGCAGGAACCTCACCGCATGCCGGAAGCGCCTGCCCGCCACGGTGTTGCCCTCCATCTGGTCATACGCCACCTCACATACCCGCTCGGGGCGCACCGGAATCCAGCGTTTGTCGGCCGCGGAGTTCCACCGGCTCGGATCCCCTTCGCGCACTTCGTCGCCCAGCCGCAACGGCTCCAGCTCGGCCAACAACTTGAGGCGATCCTTGGCGGTGAACGACGCGGCGCCACCGACCATCTGCAGCTCACCGTCGGGCCGGTAGAGGCCCAGCAGAATCGACCCGACACCTTCGCCGCTCTTGTGGATGCGGTAACCCATCGCCACGCAGTCCGCGTCGCGGTGGTGTTTGACCTTGACCATCTCCCGCTTGCCCGGCAGGTAGGGGCCGTCGAGCCGCTTGGCGATCACCCCGTCCAGACCTGCCCCTTCGAACTCGTCGAACCAGCGTTGTGCCGTCGCGATGTCGGTCGTGGCCGGCGTGACGTGAAACGACGGGCCGGGGCCCAGCGCGTCGACCAGCGCGGCGCGACGCTCGCTGAACGCGCGCCCCGTGAGATCGTCGTCGCCGAGGGCGAGCAGATCGAACGCGATGAACGCCGCCGGCGTCTGCTCGGCGAGCATGGTCACGCGGCTGGCCGCCGGGTGCAGGCGCAGTTGCAGTGCCTCGAAGTCCAGGCCCGTGCCGGTCGCGATCACGATCTCCCCGTCGACGACGCATCGCTGCGGTAGTTCGGCGCGAGCCGCTGCCACCAGTTCGGGGAAGTACCGGGTCATCGGGCGTTCGTTGCGGCTGCCGAATTCGACTTCGTCGCCGTCACGAAAGCAGATGGTGCGGAAGCCGTCCCATTTCGGCTCATAGGACATGCCCGGCGGGATCTCACGCACAGGTTTCGACAGCATCGGCGAGACCGGTGGCATCACGGGCAGCTCCATCTGCCCACGATGACATTGCCCCGCAGCGGTGGTCTACCCGAGTATGGAACCCGTGGACTTGCCCGTGCAGCCGCCCATCGAACCGATGCTTGCCAAGGCGCAGGTGAAAGTGCCGGACGAGGCTGGGGTGTGGTCCTACGAACCGAAATGGGACGGATTCCGGGCACTGGTGTTCCGTGACGGCGACGAGGTGGTGCTGCAGTCACGCAACGGCAAAGAGCTCGGCCGCTATTTTCCCGAACTGCTCGACGTGTTGCGTGACGAGCTCGCCGGCCGGTGCGTGCTCGACGGGGAAGTGGTGGTGCCGCGTGAGGTCGACGGCCGGATCCGGTTGGACTGGGAGTCGCTGTCGCAACGCGTCCATCCGGCGGCCAGCCG
>NZ_MBEQ01000026.1 GCF_001954135.1 Mycobacterium sp. GA-1841
GTCGGCGGCGGTGCGGGAGTTGTCGGGGCGGGGGTTTGAGTTCGTCGGGATCTTGATGAATGGGGCTGATCGGCGGTGGACGGAGTTGGCGTTGGCTGGTACGGGTGCGCGGATTGTGCGGCCGGTGGATGCGGTGGCTGCGGCGGGTGAGTTTGCTGGTTGTTCGGCAGTGATTGTGAGTCGGTTGCATGCGGGGATTTTGGCGGCGTTGTCTGCGACGCCGGTGATTTCGTTGGAGTATCAGCCGAAGTGTCGTGATTTTGCGTTGTCGGTTGATGATGAGCGGTCGTTGTTGCGGACTGATGAGGTGCGCAGGTCGGTGGTGGTGGATCGGGTGTTGGCGGGGTTGGCTGATTCGGTGGCGATCCGGGCTCGCACGGGTGCTGCTGTGGATGGGTTGCGCCGGCGTTTGCAGGCCCAGTATTCGATGCTGGCCGGGCACCTGGGACTGTCCGCCACATGACCGGGGCACGCCGGCCCGCGCCGGTGGTGGGGTATCTGGGTTGGCACGGTCGGGGCAATCTTGGTGACGACGCGATTTATCAAGCGGTGTGTGGGCAGCTGAGTGGGGCGCGGTTTGTCGATCTTCCGGTGTTGTCGCGGGAGCGGTTGCAGGCGGTGTTGACGGGGCAAAGCCGGTTGTTGCGGCGCGCCGCCCAGGTGGTGGGCGGCGGCACGCTGATCGGACGACGTCACTGGAGACGGCTGGCGGGCCAGGGACTGACGATGACCGATGGCCAGGGCAGCTATGCCATCGGCGCCGGGGTGGAAGACCCCATTTTCGATGGACGCCGAAGCGGTTCTGGGCGTGCGGAGCTCAAGCGGTGGGTGCCGTTGCTTTCGAGGTTTCGGGTGGTGTCGGTGCGTGGGCCGCGTAGTGCTGAGTTGCTTGGTGGGGTGGGGCTGGATGTGGAGGTGGTGGGGGATCCGGCGTTGTTGTTGCCTCGGCCGCAGGTGGTGGCGCGCGAGGGGGTGATCGGGCTGAATCTGGGTTTTGGCGACGACGAACTGTGGGGTCATGAACC
>NZ_MBEQ01000027.1 GCF_001954135.1 Mycobacterium sp. GA-1841
GAGTTACCTGCGCTGGGCCGAGGTCGACCTGGCGAAGGTGACCGACACCAAGGCCTATCTGGCCCAGCTGGTCACCCGCCAGGCGCTCAATGCGCTGCGGGCCTCTTCACGGCGACGTGAGGAGTACGTGGGCCCGTGGCTGCCCGAGCCACTGCTGCTCGACGATCGGGACGGCGCAGCGGATGTGGTGCTGGCCGAATCGGTTTCGATGGCCATGCTGGTGGTGCTCGAGACGCTGACCCCCGACGAGCGCGCCGTGTTCGTGCTGCGCGAGGTGTTCGGTTTCAGCCATGACGAGATCGCTTCGGCGATCGGGAAATCCGCGGCGGCGGTGCGCCAGCTGGCCCACCGCGCCCGCGAGCATGTGCAGGCCCGCCGTAAGCGGTTCGAACCCGTCGACATCGCCGAGTCGACCCGGATCACCGAGCAGTTCCTGACCGCCGCGGCCACCGGCGACATGGACGGGCTGCTGGCACTGCTGGCACCGGACGCGGTCTACACCGCCGACAGCGGCGGAAAGGCCAGTGCAGCCCGGCGGCCGGTGATCGGCGCCCAGAAGGTGGCGGCCATGCTCGTCGGACTGTTCCGGGCCGCCGAACGGGTTCCGGGCCTGCGCTTCGAGATGACGGTGTGCAACGGCGAACCCGCGGTGATGATCCACAGCGACGCGGGCCGGGAGGGCGTGTTCACCGTCGAGGTCATCGACGGCAGGATCACCCACTTCTATGCGATGCGCAATCCGGACAAGCTGACCGGCGTTGACGCCCCGCGGACCATCAGCCGGTAGCTTTCTCTCGCCGAGCAGTCACAAAACTGCCCATTTTCGCGTGGAAATGGGCAGTTTTGCGTCTGCTCGCGGGAGGCCGCAAGCTGGTGGCATGCGGATCGAGCGGCTGGGCGCGCTGGGTGACGCGCCGGCGGTGCTGCGAGGGGTCGCCCGGGCGGCGGCCGCCGCGGGCGTGGCGCCGCCGGCCGCACTGATCGGCGACTGGTTCGGCTCGCGCGCGGTGATCGCACCGTCGGTCACCGCCGCACCTGTGCCTGCCCACACCGTGTTCGACACACCGGCCGGTGGTGCCGCCGGGGTTGTCGGGGGCGGTTGGTTCGGTTACCTGTCCTATCCGGACCCGGGGCGTGACGAGTCGAGCCCCCGCATCCCCGAGGCGGCCGGCGGCTGGTCGGATTGCGTGCTGCGCCAGGACGCCGACGGAATCTGGTGGCACGAAAGCCTCAGCGATGCAGCCCTTCCCGCATGGGTGACGTTGTCTGCCCCGGAGCCCGCGCATTACACCGTGTCCTGGATCGCCCCCGACCGCGATGACCATCGCCGCGGCGTGCTGGCCTGTCTGGAGGCCATCGCCGCCGGCGAGGTGTACCAGGCCTGTGTGTGCACGCGGTTCACCGGCCGCATCGACGGAGACCCGATCGACTTCTTCACCGAGGCGGTGGCCCGCACCGCTCCCTCACGTGCGGCCTACCTGGCCGGGGATTGGGGCGCGGTGGCCTCGCTGTCGCCCGAGTTGTTCCTGCGTCGCACCGGTACCGCGGTGGCCTCGAGCCCGATCAAGGGCACGCTGCCCCGCTCGGCCGATCCGGCCGGCCTGCTGGCCTCGACCAAAGACGTCGCCGAGAACATCATGATCGTCGACCTGGTGCGCAACGACCTCGGACTGGTGGCGGAGACGGGCAGCGTCACGGTGCCCGAACTGTTGGCGGTGCGCCCGGCACCGGGGGTCTGGCACCTGGTCTCGACCGTCACCGCCGAGGTGCCGGCCCACCTGCCGATGGCGGCCCTGCTGGAGGCCACGTTCCCGCCGGCCTCGGTGACGGGCACCCCGAAGCTGCGGGCCCGGCAACTGCTACGGCAATGGGAACCGGCTCGACGTGGGATCTATTGCGGAACAGTCGGTTTGGCCTCACCGGTGGCGGGGTGTGAGCTCAACGTGGCGATCCGCACCGTGGAGTTCGGCGTCGACGGGTCTGCCGTGCTGGGGGTGGGCGGCGGCATCACCGCCGATTCCGATGTCGACGTGGAATGGGAGGAATGCCTGCACAAGGCATCGAGCCTCGTGCGCTCTGACACTGTGGTAATCAATCCGGTATGACCACGCCTGCCGACATCCCCAGCGCACTCAACGACTTCCCGTCGGATGCGCCGATCCTGATGGTGAACCTGCTGAAGTTCAGGCAGCCCGACGGGCTGGACAGCTATCTGAAATACGGTGCGGGGGTGGCTCCGCTGTTGGAGCGGGCCGGCGCGAAGGTCCGCTACGGCGGGTCCGCGCCCGCCGTCCTCCTGGGCGACGACGCCAAGCCCTGGTGGGACGTGATTCTCGTCGTCGAATATCCGACGCCGGCGGCATTTCTGGAGATGGTGACCAGCGAGGAGTACGCAGCGGTACACGTGCACCGCGCGGCCGCGCTGGAGCGTGGCGAGTTGATCGCGACGTCCAACTGGTCGGTCACCGCGTAGAGCGCGCGCGCAGCACGGCGTCGTACAGCTCACGCCGGGACGGCGCACCCGGGTTGGCGGCGATCACCTGAGCGCAGGCGTCCTTCACCCGGATTCCGTCGGCCACCAACTCTTCGACCTCGGCCACCAGGTCGGGCAGCTCGACGGTCGGGGTACCCCCGGCCAGCACCACGGTGATCTCCCCCAGCACGCCGTCGGCGGCCCACTCGGCCAGTTCAGCCAGGCTGCCGCGGCGGATCTCCTCGTGGGTCTTGGTCAGCTCGCGGCACACCACCGCGCGTCGGGCCGGGCCCAGCACCTCGACGGCATCGCGCAGCGTCTCGGCCAACCGGCGCGGGGATTCGAAGAACACCGTGGTGCGCGGTTCGGCGGCGAGGCTCTGCAGCCAGGCCAACCGGGCGGCGTGTTTGCGCGGGGCGAAGCCCTCGAAACAGAACCGGTCCGACGCCAGCCCGGACACCGCCAGCGCCGTCGTCACCGCCGACGGGCCCGGCAGGCAGGAAATCCGCGACCCGGCTTCTATACAGGCCGCCACCAGCCGGTAGCCGGGGTCGTTGATCAGCGGCATGCCGGCGTCGCTGACCACGAGCACCGTCGCGCCCGCGGCGATCTCGTCGACCAGCCCGGGCACCCGGCTCGCCTCGTTCTGATCGAAGAAGCTCAGGACCCGTCCGCCCGGCTGCACCCCCAGCGACTGGGCCAGCGCCCGCACCCGGCGGGTGTCCTCGGCCGCCACGATGTCACTCGTCTTCAGCGCCTCGACCAGCCGCGTCGATGCGTCATCGGGGCGGCCCAACGGCGTGGCGCCGATCAACAGTTTGCCGGGTGTCACGCCCGACAGCCTACGATCGCTTGCGTGACCGCCACCGCCACCGAAACGCCGACGGCTGGTCGCTCGGTCCCGTTGATCAGCCCCGCGCCGTTGATCCCCACCCCGGATTTCGGCCCGACCGACCGGTTGCAGGGCTGGGTGATGACGGTGATCATCACCGCGCTGGCCGCGGTGAGCCGGTTCTTGAACCTCGGCTCACCGACCGATGCCGGCACCCCCGTCTTCGACGAGAAGCATTACGCCCCACAGGCCTGGCAGATGCTGCACAACCACGGGGTCGAGGACAACCCGGGCTACGGGCTCGTGGTGCATCCGCCGGTGGGCAAACAGCTCATCGCGATCGGCGAGGCGATCTTCGGATACAACGGGCTGGGCTGGCGGTTCTCCGGGGCACTGTGCGGGGTGGTGATCGTGCTGCTGGTGGTGCGGATCGCGCGCCGGCTCAGCCGCTCCACCCTGGTCGGTGCGATCGCCGGGCTGCTGCTGATTGCCGACGGGGTCAGTTTCGTCTCGGCCCGCACCGCACTGCTGGACGTGTTCCTGGTGGTGTTCGTGGTGGCCGCATTCGCCTGTCTGATGGTCGACCGCGACGACGTCCGCCGCCGGATGTACGACGCGTTCATGGACGGGCGGATCGCCGAGACGACGTGGGGCCCGCGCCTGGGCGTGCGGTGGTGGCGGTTCGGTGCCGGCGTGCTGCTCGGCCTGGCCTGCGCGACGAAGTGGTCCGGCTTGTATTTCGTGGTGTTCTTCGGCGTCATGACGCTGGTGCTCGATGCCGTCGCGCGCAAGCAGTACCACGTGCCCCAGCCGTGGAAGGGCATGCTGCGCCGTGACGTCGGCCCGGCGGCTTACGTTTTCGGCCTGATTCCGTTGGCGGTGTATCTGGCGTCCTACGGACCGTGGTTCGCCTCCGAGACCGGCGTCGACCGTCACGAGGTCGGCCAGTCCATCGGCGAGAACAGCATCATCCCGCTGCCCGACGCCGTGCGCTCGCTGTGGCATTACACCTACGCCGCATACCGTTTCCACGCCGGGCTGACCAACGCCGACGGCAACCATCACCCGTGGGAATCGAAACCGTGGACCTGGCCGATGTCGTTGCGCCCGGTGCTCTACGCGATCGACAACCAGGACGTGGCCGGCTGCGGCGCCCAGTCGTGTGTGAAAGCCGTGATGCTGGTGGGCACCCCGGCGATGTGGTTCGTCGCGGTGCCGGTGCTGGGCTGGTCCCTGTGGCGGGCGGTGGTGCGCCGCGACTGGCGCTACGCGGTGGTCCTCGTCGGGTATTCGGCCGGATTCCTGCCCTGGTTCTTCGACATCGACCGGCAGATGTACTTCTTCTACGCCACCGTGATGGCGCCGTTCTTGATCCTGGCGATCGCGCTGATCCTCGGCGACATCCTGCACCAACCCAACCAGAACCCGGAGCGCCGGACCCTGGGCCTGCTGGCGGTGTGTCTCTACGTCGCCCTGGTGATCGCGAACTTCGCCTGGCTCTACCCGATCCTGACCGGCCTGCCGATCTCGCAGGCGACGTGGAATCTGGAGATCTGGTTGCCGTCCTGGCGTTAGTTGGGCGGCACCGCGACAGAAGTTACACCGGGTCGCGCGCGGCCGGGCACGACATACAGCGCGGCCCGCCCCGGCCCGTGCCCAGTTCCGAGGCCTCGATCGGCAGCACTTCGATGCCCGAATCAGCCAGCCGCGCATTGGTTTCGGCGTTGCGCTCGTAGGCGACCACCACGCCGGGCGCCAACGCCAGGGTGTTGTTGCCGTCGTCCCACTGCTCGCGCTCGGCGGTCACCGGGTCCAGTCCCGTGTCGATCACCCGCAGCCGTTCGATACCCATCGCCGCGGCGGCGGCCTGCACGAACGGCGCGCCGTCATCGATCTGGATGCCGGCCTCGGTGCGGTGGATGGTGAACGCCGACAACGAATCCACGATGTTCGGATACATCACCACCGCGTCCACGTCGACCATCGTGCACACCGTGTCCAGGTGCATCTGGGCCCGCTCCTGCCGGATCGGCACGGCGAGCACAGTATGGGCCAGGTCATCGTCGAACAGGCTGCGCGCCAAGGCCTCCGCTCCGGCCGGGGTGGTCCGCTCCCCCACGCCGACGGCCACCACACCGGGCGCCAGCAACAACACGTCACCGCCCTCGACCGGCGCCGAGCGCGACTCGTAGGCCCGCCGGACGCCGAGGAACCGCGGGTGATGGGCATAGATCAGATCGGTCAACGACGTCTCGCGCACCCGGGCCGGCAGCGCGAGCGACGTGATGGCCACCCGGGGGCCGATCCAGAACGACGAGTCCCGGGTGAACAGGAGATTGGGCAGCGGATCGATCACGAAATCGCCGCCGTGGTGCATGAGGCGGACCAGTGACAGCTCGGACCCCTCGAACGGCACCTCGTTGAACGTCATGCCGGCCATCAGGATGCGCGCCAGATCGACCGGCGGCAACGTCCGCAAATAGGCCGAAAGTTCTTGGGCCAGCGGTACTCCCAGGCGCCGCGCATCGACAGCGGCAGAGATGCCGTGCATCCGGGCGGCCCCGCTGTGCGCCAGCGCCTCGGTCAGCAGATCGGCCAAGAGCATCACCTCGACCCCGCGTGAGCGCAGCACGTCGGCGAAGGCGTCATGTTCACGTTGAGCCTTGGCCACCCACGGCAGCCCGTCGAACAACAACGCATCGTTGTTGCGTGGGGTCAGCCGCTGCAACTCCGGACCCGGCCGGTGCAGGATCACGGCGCGCAGGGTGCCGACCTCGGAGTTGGAACCGAACGCCGCAGTCTCCACCCCATGACGTTAACTCAACTATGGTTGAGGTGTATGGAGACGCACGAGCTCAGCCCCGGCGAAATGTCGCAACGCAGCGGCGTGGCGGTGTCGGCCCTGCACTTCTACGAGCGCGAGGGCCTGATCTCCAGCCGCCGGACATCGGGCAACCAACGTCGCTACGCACGCGAGACGCTGCGGCGGGTGGCCTTCATCCGGATGTCACAGCGCCTCGGCATCCCACTGGCCCGCATCCGCGAGGCGTTGTCCTCCCTGCCCGCAGACCGGGTGCCGACCAGCAGGGACTGGGCCAAGCTGTCAGCCGGTTGGCGGCACGACCTCGACGAGCGCATCCTGCACCTGCAACGGTTGCGCGACAACCTGACCGGCTGCATCGGCTGCGGCTGCCTGAGCCTGAAGACCTGTCAGCTGACCAACCCCGGCGACGTCCTGGCTGAACACGGCCCCGGAGCCTCCCGACTCTGACCCGATCGAACGCTTGTGCGATACACTCGCGCGCATGGAGCTGGCGTTGCAAGGCTCGCTGTTCGAGCACGCAGAACGTCGTCGACTCGGCAACGGCGCCTGGGTTGAGCTGCGCTCAGGCTGGTTGCCCGATGCCGACTCGCTGTTCGAGGAGCTGATGGACACGATCCCGTGGCGCTCCGAGGAGCGGGAGATGTATGACCGTGTGGTGGCCGTGCCGCGGCTGGTGAGCTTTCACCACCTGATCAACGAACCGGCGCCCCACCCGAGGCTCAAGCAGATCCGGCGCAGGCTCAACGACACCTTCGGCGGCGAACTCGGTGAACAGTTCACCACCGCAGGTCTGTGCCTGTACCGCGACGGCAATGACAGCGTGGCCTGGCACGGCGACACCATCGGCCGCAGCCGAACCCACGACACCATGGTGGCGATCGTCGGACTCGGCGCGACAAGGACTTTCGCGTTACGGCCGCGCGGCGGCGGTCATGCGCTGCGGCTGCAGCACCGCCACGGCGACCTGCTGGTAATGGGCGGATCGTGCCAGCGCACCTGGGAGCACTCGATCCCGAAGACCACCAGCCTGGTCGGGCCGCGGATCAGCATCCAGTTCCGCCCGCACGACGTGCGCTGAGGCCTAGCCCCGGACGGCTGCCACCGCGTTGCTGAGCAACTCGCGGGCCCGCTTGTCGTCCACCTTCGCCACCGGTTTGTCGGGCACCACCAAGGGATTGGCCGTGACGATCACCATGAACGTGTCGAAGCTGGCGACGTAGTTGTAGAGCTCGCCGGTGCGGGGCTTGCCGCCGACGACGGTCTGCACGATGCGGTGGGTGCCCACGGTGCGGGCCCCCTCGATCTGTGGAGCCTCGACCACGTCCACCTGGCCACGCATGGCCGGCGCCAGGAACTTGACCTGCTTGCAGGCATCGCCCGGGTCGTTGAGCGGGATCGCCTCCGAGGTCTCCACAGCCAGCACGATGAACCGGTTGCCCGCGCCCTCGGCCGAGGTGGCGGCCATGTTGCCCTTGACTCCCTCGGGGAATGACTGCCCCTCGGCGAACTTCGCACAGTCGGCGGGCTCCACCTTGACCCCGGGCGGCATCTTCTGCGGCGCCAGCATTTTCGGGTCGATCCCGGTCGGGGCGACATCGGCGACCTTGAATTCCGGCCCGAAGTCAGAGCGCAGCTTGGCGACGTTGGCGATGTTCGCGTTGGCGGACTCCGACTGCTCGGATTGCCCGCAGGCGACCAGTCCGACGGCACAGACGAGGACACCCGCGGCGGCGAGTGGGACTTTGCGGTTCGGCATCGCTGGTTAACATACCTGGGCTGGTCAACTTCTCCGGCGACACGACTCAGCCCCGTAACGCCGAAACCGATTTCACCAGCAGGTCGGACGTGAACGCGGAGTCGAGCGCCGGGGTCGGCGAACCCGGATCGGTGATGACGGTGACGAACACGTGATAGCCGGCCAGATCGGCGGTGAACGTATCGGCATGCGACCGGGTCTCGGTGCCCCCTTCGACCACGGTGGTGACGGCCGTGGACATGCCCGCCGTCGTCGCCTCCTCGATCGCCGGGGCCGCCGTGGCGGTGACGGTTCCCACCGAATGCCCGCCCGACACACTCCATCGGTCACACGGTGCCGAGCCCGGCTCGCCCGGGACGTCGCTGCGCTTCGACACCGCGGCGTACACGATGCCGCCGGGGCCCGACGCCGACCATCCACGGGCGGCTTCGGTGACCGGAGCCGCCGGTGCCGCGCACTCGGCCGGATCGGCAGTCCAGTGCGGACCAAAACCCCACAGCGAGACGGGGTTCGCACGTGGATCGAGAGCCACCACTTCATATCCGGGCGGCAGGTCGTATCGCACCCGGTCGATGCGGGCCGGGTTCAGGGCGCCGGCGTCGCCGCGTGACGCCGGCGACGATGTCGACGTCGGGCCGGGCGTCGGTGACGACCCGCAGGCCACCGCGCCCAGCAAAAGAGCCGCCCCGACGATGAAAAGCCGCACGGCGCCTTGATACCACAGCTCACGAGCGCCGGGGCAGCTGAAACACCTGGAACCATCCGGGATCACCTGGGACCACCGAACACTTGCCTGCGCAACAGCACACCGCCGGGAACTGTGCCTTTACCCAGCCGCGGCACAGGGGAACGTTTATCGTGCCTTCAGTAACGCCGCACCGTGGCGTCCGATCGACGGGAGACCGATGACCACGTCATTGAGGGCAGGCGGAATCCCCATCGCCGCCGTCGCGTTGGGGGTCATGCTGGCCGGCTGCGGCGCGAAGACCGTCGAGGGCAACCCGACCGGAGCCGGTGCCGGCAGCGAGACCAGCGTCGAGCCGACCACGACCGAGACCAAGACAGAGACAGAGACCAAGACAGGGGGCACCCCGACCACGGGGCATCAGTACACGATCGTCGACTACATCCGCGACAACGGCATCGTCGAAACCCCGGTGCACCGAGGCGATCCCGGCACACCCACACTGGAGCTGCCGGTCCCCGAGGGTTGGGCGGACGCCAGCTCGTCGGCTCCTGATTGGGCGTGGGGCGCAATCGTATCCACCGATCCGGCGTGGGAGACCGATCCGCCGTCGATCATCACGTTGATGTCGAAGCTGACCGGTGACATGGACCCGGCCAAGATCCTCGAGTACGCGCCGAACGAGATCCGGAACCTGCCCGGATATGAGAACCAGGGCGACGGGTCAGCCGGCGAACTCAGCGGATACGACGCGTACCAGATCGGCGGCACGTACGTGAAAGACGGCGCCACCCGGCTGATCGCACAGAAGACCGTGGTGATCCCCGGCTCCGACGGGTTGTTCGTGTTGCAGTTCAACGCCGATGGCACCGAGGAGCAGATGGGCGCGCTGATGGATGC
This sequence comes from Mycobacterium sp. GA-1841, assembly GCF_001954135.1. Classification (GTDB taxonomy): domain Bacteria; phylum Actinomycetota; class Actinomycetes; order Mycobacteriales; family Mycobacteriaceae; genus Mycobacterium. The sequence continues at coordinate 9,471 of NZ_MBEQ01000027.1, forward strand.
CACCTCCGCGATCGACGACCACACGGTGATCACCCCGTAGCATCGCGCGGTGGCCTCACTGGCCCACCGCCCGGATCACCTGCCGCGTCGCGTCTTCGATCTGAGCGGCCAACGCAGGATCCATCTTCAGCGCGTCGACCGGGGGCACCGCGACGTCGGTGACCACCACCCCCAGATCCTCGCGCTGCCACACCGCCCCGAGCCGGTTCAGGATTCGCCGCATGGCGTAGTTGTCGCTCAGCACCCGGGCGGTAAACCGTTGTATTCCAAGGTAATCCGCAGACACCACCAGCGCGTCCATCAGGAAGGTGCCGATTCCGCGACCCTGGTAATCGTCACCGACGGTGAACGCCACCTCGGCCGTCGTCGCCTCGTGTCCTTCCCGCACCACGCGGGCATCGGCGACCACGGGCCCCAGGGCGCCCTCGGTCATCACCCAGACGAAGTGATCGGCGTAATCGACCTCGAACAGGTACTCCAGCAGCGCCTTGGTCGGCTTGCGCACCGACTGGAAGCGCCGGTACAGGGTCTCGCTGGAGAACTCGACCGGCCCGTTCATCGTCCGCTCCACGTCGCCGGGCAGCACGGGCCGTAGATAGAACCAGTCACCGCCACGCACCTGCACCGGAATGGGCGTGATGAACGCGGCCAACCGCTGGCGTGCGATGCGCACCATCCGGTCGAACATCCCGGGCAGGTGCAGGATGGTTTCGAAGGCGTCGCGATCGCCTACCCACCCCGTCACCGGTTCGACCGCCGTCACGGTGGCCGTCCGCGAGGCATCCCGCAGCAGGGCGATCTCACCGACGATCAGGCCGGGTTCCAGATCGACGACGACCGCTTGGCCGTCGGGCCCGTCATGGACGACCTGCGCGCGCCCGGAGGCGATCAACATGAAGGTCAGGGCCGGATCGCCCTGACGGATCAGCACCTGGCCCGCCGCAGCCGACATCGGCCGCAGCAGCGCGGCCAGCGGCGCCAGCACGGAGGGCCGGCATCCGGCGAAGAATTCCAGCGCCGCCAGATCGTCGGCACTGATCTCGGTCAGATCGGCCACGTCTCCCAGGCTACGGCGCAGCCGCAGGCTCGGTCAGGGCTTGGCGAAGCCGGCCTGGCCGAGCACCTTCTGACCGGCCTCGCCCGTCACCGCCTCGACGAAGCGCCGCGCCTGCTCGGACTGCTCGGACTGCTTGAGCACCGCGATGGGATAGGTGTTGACGGCCTGGGCCGCCTCGGGGAACGCCACGGCGGTGACCTTGTCCCCCGCGTCGGCGGCGTCGGTGACGTAGACCAGGCCGGCGTCGGCCTGCCCGCTGGTCACCTTGCCCAGCACGTCGGTGACCGAGTTTTCCTCGCTGACCGGCGACAGCATGACCCCGGTGGCCTTCTCGGCCTTGTCGGTCGCGCCGCCGCAGGGTACCGGCGGGGCGCACACCACCACGTTCAGGCCCGGGCGGCCGAGGTCGGCAAAAGTCTTGATGCCCTTGGGGTTTCCCGGCGCCACCACGATGGTCAGGGTGTTGGTGGCGAAGTTGACCGGTGCGCCCTCGAGCAGGCCCGCGGCCGCCGCCTTGTCCATGTTCCGGGTGTCGGCGGAGGCAAACACGTCGGCGTCGGCGCCCTGGGTCAGCTGGGTGACGAGGTCCGAGGATCCGGCGAACGAGAACTGGACCGAGGTGCCGGGGTTGTCGGTCTCGAACTGTTGGGCGATTTCGGTGAAGGCAGATTTCAGCGACGCCGCCGCGAACACCGTGATACCGCCCTCTGAGGACGACCCATCCTCGGTCGAGCCGCAGCCACCGATCAGGGCGGTGGCGCTCACCGCGCTGAACGCGATTGCAAGCATCCGGGTCCGGTTCACGATTGTCCTTTCGGGGTTTCCACGATCACGGTCGTGGCCTTGACCACCGCGACGGCAACGCTGCCGGGTTCGAGGCCGAGTTCGCGCACCGCCTGACTGCTCATCAGGGACACCACCGTGAACGGGCCACATTGCATTTCGACCTGGGCCATCACCGTGTCGGCGAGGACGTTGGTGACCAGGCCGACGAAGCGGTTGCGCGCCGAGCTGCCGATGCCCAGCGGATCCTTGGGCGCCGCAGCGGCGTTGGCGCGGGCGAAGGCGGCCAGCGCGGCGCCCTCGATCACCTTGCGCCCGGAGCCGTCGAGGTGGGCCGGCAGCGACCCGTCGTCGATCCAGCGCCGCACGGTGTCGTCACTGACGCCCAGCAGTTCGGCCGCCTCGCGGACCCGGATGTCTGGCACGGCGACAGCGTATCGACCCAATACCTCGGCCTACAACCGCAAACACAGAAAATTCGGCACTTTTGGACCGCATCTACGGTCTTGACCGCCCGGCTTCCCGACTGCTAAGCAGGTGCTCAGCATTCTCACGACGAAGGGAACCATATGGCACTGCAGACCGTTTTGGAAGAGCTCCGCAACCGGCCCGGTACCGGCGAGACCATCCCGGTCATCGACCCCGCGACCGAGGAGCAGATCACCGAGTTCCGCGACTGCGGGACCGACGCGGTCGACGAGGCCGTGGCCGCCGCGAAGGCCGCCTACCAATCCGGGGTGTGGACCGACATCCCGGCCCGCCAGCGCGCCAAAGTGCTGTGGAAGCTGGGCGATCTGATCGACGAGCACGCCGAGGCATTCGCCGAACTGGAGTCGTTGGACGCCGGGATGCCCCCGATGCAAGCCGAGATGATCGTCTCGACCTGCGCGGAGTTCTTCCGCTACTACGCGGGCTGGTGCACCAAGATCAACGGCAGCAGCTACCAGGTGCAGATGGAGGGCGGCGTCAACAGCAACTACTCCGACCTGCACGCCTACACCACCAAAGAGCCGTACGGCGTGGTCGGCCTGATCTACCCGTGGAACGGCCCACTGTTCAACGCCTGCGCCAAGATCGCCCCGGCCCTGGCCGCCGGCTGCTCCAGCGTCGTCAAGCCCGCCGAAGAGACCCCGCTGTCGGCGGTGCTGCTGGAGCGGCTGATCGGTGAGGCCGGCGTGCCCGACGGCGTGGCAAACTTCGTCATCGGCTACGGCGCCACCGCAGGCGCCGCGATCACCGCGCACCCGGACGTGGAGAAGGTGGCCTTCACCGGCTCGACCGAGGTCGGCAAGCAGATCATGCGGGATTCGGCGGACAACCTGAAGAAGGTGACCCTGGAGCTGGGCGGCAAGTCGCCGGTGCTGATCTACGACGATGCCGACCTCGACATGGCGATCATGATGGCCTCGATGGGCATCTTCGTGCATTCCGGTCAGGGCTGTGTATGCGGGTCACGAATCTTTGTGCAGCGCAGCGTTTATGAACGCGTGGTGGCCGGCATCGCGATGATCGGCGACAATTTGGTGCTGGGCGGCCCCAAGGACGAGGGCGCGATGATCAGCCCGCTGGTCAGCCAGAAGCAGCTCGACCGCGTGCTGGGCTACATCGACCAGGGCAAGCGCGACGGTGCCGAAATCGTTTCCGGCGGTTACCGATTGGACCGCAAGGGCTACTTCGTCAAGCCCACCGTGGTCACCAACGTCGACCCGGCCACCAGCCGCCTGTACAAGGAGGAGATCTTCGGCCCGGTCGTCACGATCCTGCCGTTCGACGACGACGATGAGGCCATCGCGATGGCCAACGACACCAGTTACGGTCTGGCCGCCACCGTCTGGACCACCAACCTGGCCCGCGCGCACCGCCTCGGCAAGCGTCTGCAGGCCGGCATGGTGGGGCTGAACTGCCAGTTGACCTTCGACCACAACGTGCCGTTCGGCGGCTACAAGCAGTCGGGCATCGGTAAGGAGTTCGGTTACGAGGGCATTGACGGCTATCTCAAGACCAAATCGATCTGGGCACAGCTGTAGGACGCTGCCGGATCACACCGGCCGCACCTCAGACCCGAAACGCGACGTCGGCGAGCTCGAGGGCCTTGCCCTCGAGCCGCTGACCCAGATAGATGTCGGCCTGCATGAGCCGCTCGGAGTACCACCGGATGTCCTCGGCGTGTTCCCGCGCGGCCGTGTATCGGGTGGCCATGGTGGTGACGTCGATGCGCCGGGTGTCGCGCACCCTCAGGTCGTCGGCCACATGAAACCCGTCCGCCTCGGCCGCGGCGATCGCGTCGAGCACCTGCGCCACGGCCAATCGGATATCCCGGCTGCCGTCCTCGGCGATGTCGGCGGCTTCGCGTTGAATGTCGCCCTGCTTGCGCACCACGGCGGCATCGGTGGCGACCCGCTCGCCCGCGGCCTCGCTGGCCGGGCCGGTCCATTCCGAGCCCCCGGGCGCGCAGATGTTCTGCCGATGCCATTCGAACAGTTCCTCGGACTCGGCGGCAGATTGCCGCCAACGAGAGGCTGCCTCCGCGAGATAGGTTGTGTCCCAACCCTCCAGCTGGGAACGGGTCAACACGTCACACATCGGTTCGGCGGCAGCAAGGTAGCTCACATCAACTCCGCCACGCCTCCGGCGGACTGTTCGTCGATCGCGTCGTATCGACCGGCGGCGGCAGACAAGTCCCCGGCCTGTGCGCTGACGCGTCCCGATTGCATGGCGCGCACGTTCATCACCGCGGAATCCATCGCCGCGACACCGCTGGAACTCGGGTATCCCCCGACGCCGGAATCCACCGACGCCGCCCCCAATTCGACAGCAATCATTTCGCTGCTAGTGGCCCCCGCACGAAGCGCCCCCGGGTCCACTCTCAGATCGTTTGCCATAGCAATCCCCCAACTGGCCAATCTGTACCCCGAGGCTAACCGATTTGGCTCCATTATTTCTGAAGTCGGCCGAGGGGCTGAGCAAGTATGCCATTGCGGACTGGCATCAACAACGACCGGGTATGTCTCCTGGCCGTCACCCGGTGGTCACCAACCGGCCATCGTCAAGCCCCCACTGACACTGAGTACTTGGCCAGTGACGAAGCTGGCATCGTCGGATGCGAAGAACAGCACCGCGGCTGCGACTTCTTCGGGTTTGACCACACGACGAAACGGGATCGCCCTGATCAGGCCGCCACGAACCTTGTCCGGCAGCGACGCGAACAGCGGGGTGTCGGTCGGTCCAGGGCAAACACAATTGACGTTGATGCTGTGGCGGGCCATCTCCCGCGCCGGCGACTTCGTGAAAGCGATGACGCCTCCCTTCGTCCCGGCGTACACCGTCTCACCGAGACTCCCCACCCGTCCGGCATCGCTGGCAATGTTGACGATCTTTGCCGTGCCGTTCCCGGCGAGGATCGATTTCAGGAACGCATGGGTGAGCCGAACGGGCCCGAGGAAGTTCACCGCGACCAACGCCTGCCAGAGCGCGTCGTCGTCGGACATGAACGGCTCGACCCGATCGAAACCCGCGGCGTTGACGATCACGTGCGGCAGCCCGTGCGTGGCGACGACATCGTCACGAAGTGTGCTGGCCGCCCGACCGATACCCGACGCGGCACCCGTGACCACGGCGACTTTGTTGTCGAATCGCACCATCCGACCTCCCGGTCTGAGGTGATGTGGACGCTATCGCCACTATTGGCCGTCGAACCCAGAAATCAAACCACTCGGTGCGTGCAGTCGGATGCACCTCGACAGGAGGGACACCCCATGGCTTTCTCTGACTACCGACAGCTGACGCTGACCCGCCGCGACAACGGTGTCCTGCTGATCACGCTGAACCGGCCGGAGAAGTACAACGCCGCCGACGAGGGCATGCACACCGAGCTGGCCACTATCTGGAAGGACGTGGCCGCCGATCCGCAGACCCGGGTCGCGGTGATCACCGGTGCCGGCAAGGCCTTCAGCGCCGGCGGCGACCTGGCAATGGTCGAGCGGATGGCCGGCGACTACGACCGGGTGTCACACATGCTCGACGAGATGAGCGACCTGGTCTACAACATGATCAACTGCGACAAGCCGATCGTGTCCGCGATCAACGGCGTCGCCGTCGGGGCCGGCGCGGTGGCCGCCCTGCTCGCCGACGTCGCGATCATCGCCGAGGACGCCCGCATCGGCGACGGGCACGTCAAGCTCGGCGTCGCCGCCGGCGATCACGCCGCGATCATCTGGCCGCTGCTGGCCGGAACCGCCAAGGCCAAGTACTACCTGATGACCGGCGAGATGATCGACGGCATCGAGGCCGAGCGGATCGGCATGGTGGCCAAGGCCCTTCCGCGCGAGGAGGTCGTGGACGAGGCCCTGCGGATCGCCGACAACCTGGCCACCGGGGCGCAGCAGGCGATCCGGCTGACCAAGCGTGCGCTCAACAACTGGCTGCGCAATGCGGGTCCGATCTTCGACCAGTCCGCGGCCTACGAGATGTTGACCTTCCTGGGCCCGGACGTGGTGGAGGGCTACACCGCCCTGCGGGAGAAGCGTCCGCCGCGTTTCCCGTCGGCACAGGGCAGCTGACATCGAGATCGGGCTCGTCGAACACCGCCGACGAAACACGAATCGGCTTCTACTCGCTCAGCCGTCGTTCCAACCCGGCAATGATGACGTCCAGATCGAACTGAAAATCATCCACGGCGGGAGACGCCGCGGCCCGCAAGGCCACGATCTCGGTGAGCACCGGGAAGTCGGTATCCGTTCGGTTACCCAGAACCCGGGCGACTTCCGGCAGGTGCGGATGCACGTGCGACTCGGCTTCATACGCAGCCGAGATCGACACCTTTGCAACAAGGTTGAGGATGCTGCCCGCCTCGGGCACGGCGAAACCGCCGCGCACCAGCGCCTGTAACACTCGCTCCGCCCACGGCAACATCAGGGACTCGGCACCCCCGCTGAGCCGGAAATGTTCTTTGATGCCGCCCATCTTCTCGACGCCGTCGCGCAGCGCTTTCCCGTACGTACGCAACGCGTCCGGCCATTCCGCGTCCGCAGGCAACTCGATGCGCCTGAGCTCGGATTCGAAGTGATCGGCGACGACGAGGTCCAGCAGGCCGCCGCGGTCTCCCACATGACGATGCAGCGCCTTGCGATCGACTCCCAAGGCGTCGGCGACAGCTTTCATAGTGAGTTCGCCCGCCGGGATGGCGCGGGCAGCCGCAACGATCTGCGCCCGGCCGATCCGGGCGGGACGGCCGCGACGGGGGCGCCCACCGCTGCTCCCGGAACCCGGCTCGCTGTCCACGGCACCACCGTAGTTCGCAGTCGACCGAGCCCTTGCCATGCCGCCCCGCCCGCGCTTTACTGTCTTTTGTCCCGATCGGGATTATATGGCTGCCGGCCCACCGAAAGGCGCGCATGAGCATCGACATCTCGAAGGTCAACATCGTCCCGTACGTATCGCTGACCGACGCCTCAGTTCAGGACCATTCGACGCGGGATCGCCAGTTCCCCGGCTTGCACAATGACCTGCTGTTCCTCTGGGCGATGGTGGATACCGAGAACGGCAAGCGCTACGAAATGGTGCGGTGCCTGTCAGCCAGTGCTGCGTTCGACTTCAACCTGCACGAATGCTCGACCGATCTGTGGCAGCACCCGACCAATCTGCGGTTCCCCGGCGAGAACGACCTGTACTGGGGCCCCATCCTGTGGTTCGAATCCGAGGGCAGGCAGAGCGTTTTCCCCGCCAATGGGGCGATGGCCAAACGGCATCCCATATCCATCACCCTCGGCCCCGACAGATACCGGTGGAAGGAGCACGATGACAGCATCGACGTCACGTTGACCCCGCTGCCGATGAACGTGACAGCCATCTACGTCCCAGGACTGCCGGACGACGTCGGCTACACGAGCTCCGGGTGCACGGTGTCGGGCAGCATCGAGGGCTCGCCGATCACCGGTGGCTACGGTGGATTGGACCGGATGTACTGCCTTCCCGGCCTGAGTGCACAGGTGTCGAAAATCGCCGAACTGGAACACTATTGGTTCGTCTGGGGCTCGATCCTCGATGACGGGCGTTGGGAGACCGGCAACGCCATGCTCGGCGCCGGCAATTACGCCACCGCCACATTCCAGCGCGAAGGCGAGGCTCCCGTCATCGCCGTCAACGACGCGGTCAGATCCAAGGTGCATTGGGAACGCCGTGGCGATCGCAAGCAGCCCACTACGGCAAGCCTTTCGTTCGGTGGCCGTACCTTCAACTTCACTGCTACCCACAACGCCGCCGCAGCAGCCGTGTCACTGGGTATTGCCTGGATGCACGGGACCATGCATGAGGAGAACGGACCGCGGCCGACTCAGAGCTGGTCCACCATGGAGATCATCAAGGTTCGCGCGACCCCGCGGGAGTGACCACTCACCTCGATGCCGCCCCGATCACCGAAAGCAACTGCAGTTTCTCGTAGCTCTCGCTTCCCGGCACCGCGGTGTAGACCAAGAGCGAGTGTGACTGCTCGGGATCGAGCAGTACTTGGCAATTGAGCTCAAGACGCCCAACCTCAGGATGTTGATAGCGCTTGATCTCTCGCGGCCGGATGCCGATCTCGTGCCGGTCCCACAGTGCCCGGAACTCCTCGCTTTCGGCGGTGAGCAATTCGGCGTATCGAGCGGCCGTGGACTCCGGACCGCGCAAGGCGAGCACTCCTCGAAGCCCGGAGACGAACATCCGCGAATAGAACCCGTGGTCTTCGCGCGGGTAGATGTCGCGCGCGGCCGGGTCGGTGAACCACCGATACCCGATGCTGCGCGCGGGGCCGGTGTAGCGGCACAGGTCGCCGACGAGTGCCACGCCGAGCGGGGTCTGCCGCAACGTTTCCCCCAACTCGGTGACGATCTCGGCCGGGGTGTCGGTGAGCCGATCCAAGATTCGCAGCATGCCGGGGCCGATGTGATCGGTGCCCGCGCCACGCGTCGGCGGTTGATGCCCGGCGAGCCGGAAAAGATGATCACGCTCGTCACGAGACAGATGTAGCCCTTGCGCGATCGAGGCGATCATCTGCTCCGACGGCTGCGGGCCGCGCTCCTGCTCCAACCGTGAGTAATAGTCCGTCGACATGTGGCACAGCGCGGCGACTTCCTCGCGGCGCAGTCCACTGGTTCGGCGGCGTTGCCCGCGTGGCAGCCCGACGTCCTCCGGCTGCAACGCCGCGCGTCGGCGGACAAGGAACTCCGCCAGCCCGGCTCGATCGATCATGCGTGCCATCTTCTCCCGGGCCCGGTCGCTCAGCCACGGATCGTCAGACCGTGGATACGTCGGCGCCGGCTGGGCAGGCTCGAGCACATGCCACACGATGACGACATCACGATCGAGGACCTGGCCGGAAAACGGGCTGTGGTGACCGGGGCGAGCGACGGCATCGGTCTCGGGATCGCAACGCGGTTGGCCGGCGCAGGCGCCGAGGTGGTCATGCCGGTCCGAAACCCGAGCAAGGGTGCGGCGGCCGTCGCGAAGATCCGCACCCAGCATCCGCGGGCCAAGCTCTCCCTCGAGGAACTCGACCTGTCGTCGTTGAGGTCGGTGGCCGCGCTCGGCGAGAAACTGTGCGCCGACGGCGCGCCGATCCACCTGCTGATCAACAACGCCGGGGTGATGACGCCACCGGATCGGCAGACCACCGCCGACGGATTCGAGTTGCAGTTCGGCACGAACCATCTGGGGCACTTCGCGCTCACCGCCCATCTACTACCGCTCCTGACGGCCGGCCGCGCCCGGGTGACCTCGCAGACCAGCGTCGCCGCCCGCAGCGGCGCGATCAACTGGGCCGACCTCGATCGGGAGCGCTCCTATGACGGCATGGCCGCCTACCGACAGTCCAAGATCGCGGTCGGCTTGTTCGGGCTGGAGCTCAACCGGCGTAGCGCCGCCGCGGGCTGGGGCATCACCAGCAACATCTCCCATCCCGGGGTGGCCCCGACGAGTCTGCTCGCCGCCCGGCCGGAGGTGGGCCGCGCCGAGGACACCGTCGGCGTGCGGCTGATCCGCTGGCTCTCGGCGCGTGGCCTGATCGTGGGCACCGTGGCCAGCGCGAAACTCCCGGCGCTGATGGCAGCGGTATCGGCTGAGGCAACGGGCGGCGCGTTCTACGGACCGCAGTGGCCGGGCCACGTCGGCGGTCCACCCGGTGTGCAGAAACTGTGGAAACCGCTGCGGGACAACGCAAACGCAAACCGTCTTTGGAAGGTCTCCGAGGAACTCACCGGTGCGACGTTCGCGTCGTCGTAGGACGCGCAGAGGACGTAAGGCGAGCGCGCGCCACCTCGGCGGCGCCGTTGCCGGTGATCAGCCACAGCGTGGCCAGCTGCACGATGAACTCGTCGAGGGACAATCGAACGCCACCGTTGACGAATTCGAGGATGGCATCGGCCGTTCCGCCGATGATGAAGGCCGGGGCCACCTTGGCCAGAGGGTCCTTTTCCAGCTCGACACCGTGCACGCTCCTTCCATGGTCGACGAGCACGGACGTGAGCCGGTGCATGACGCCGGCGCGGTGGGTGTCCAACTCGGGTGAGGCCGCGACGCCACCGAGCAGGACCCGAGCCCGACGTGGGTCGTCGACGAGCGTCCGCACCGCGGCGCTCACACTCGCGAGTGCCTGCACCTCCAGCGGTTCGGCCGCAGCGGCATCCGCGGCGGCCACCGTGGCACTGCGCACGGCTTCGGCGATGTCGTCGACGACGGCGGTCGCCAAGGCATCGAGGTCGGTGAAGCTCTCGTAGAAGTACCGCTTATTGAGATTGGCTGCAGTGCAGAGCTTTTCGACCGTGGCGCCGCGCCACTCGTTGCGTGCCATCACGTCCATCGCCGCGTCGAGCAGACGCTCGCGGCGGTGCCGGCGACGATCCTGGGCGGACTGCCCCCCGTAGGCACGTTCGGTCGTTGACACCACGGTCACATTCTGGCACGGTTTTGTACCAGATGGTTACCCGGGAGGACGCCATGGAACTTTGTTCGCCTGCGCACGCGCACCGCCTCCAAACCTTGGGCGCCGCCGTCACCTCCAGATTCCCCAGCGGCGAGCATCCACTGGCCACGCCCCCACCGGGCTCGAACCTCAAGCCGGTGATGGGCAATTACGGTTTCCCGTTCCTCGGCCACGTGTTGAGCTCGCTGGCCGATCCACTGTCCTTCGCCCGCGACCGCTACGAGCGCTACGGGCCGGTGTCATGGGCCGGCGGCGTCGGCTTCCGTGTCGTCGGCCTGATGGGTCCTGACGCCCTCGAGACGGCCTGGGTCAACCGGGACAAGGTGTTCTCCAGCACGCGCGGCTGGGCACCGGTGATCGGACCGTTCTTCCACCGCGGAATGATGTTGCTGGACTTCGACGAACACCGCGACCACCGGCGCATCATGCAGCAGGCGTTCACCCGCAGCGCCCTGGACGGCTATCTGGATCTGATGCGGCCCAGTATCGATCGCACGTTGAGCAATTGGCCTTCGACGCAAGGCTTTCCGTTCTATCCGTCGATCAAGCACCTGCTGCTGGAGCAAGCCGCCGAGGTGTTCGTCGGCACGCATCTCGGGCCCGAGTCCGACCAGCTGTCGGCGGATTTCCACGACACGGTCCGGGGCGGGCAGGCCCTCATCCGCGCCGACGTCCCCGGCGGGGTGTGGGCCCGGGGTCTGCGAGCCCGTGAGCGGCTCGAGCGCTACTTCGCCGAGCAGGTTCCCGACCGTCAGCGTGGCGCGGGCAGCGATCTGTTCTCGATGTTGTGTCGCAGCGAGGACGAGGACGGCGCCCGGTTCACGCCGGCCGACATCGTCAACCACATGATCTTCCTGCTGATGGCCGCACACGACACCACCGCGATCGCGCTGTCGATGCTGACCTATGAGCTGGGCCGAAACCGGCAGTGGCAGGACGCGCTTCGCGACGAGGCGATCAGCCTGCCGAACGACAGTCCCACCGTCCTCGATCTGGATGCCTACCCGCTGCTCGACGCCGCGTTCAAAGAGACCCTTCGGATGTACGCCCCGGCGGGCGCGCTGTTCCGCCAAACCGTCCGCGACACCGAGATTCTCGGCCACTTCGTCCCACGCAAAACCCAGGTGGCCATCAATGTCTATGCCTCCATGCGACTTTCCGACTGGTGGCCCGAACCCGACACGTTCAACCCGGAACGGTTCGTGAACAACGCCGCATCGCGTGCCGCCGTGAGCCGCTACGTGTTCGCGCCCTTCGGCGGTGGGGCACACAAGTGCATCGGGCAGCAGTTCGCCGACATGACAGTCAAGACGACGATGCATCAGCTGCTCAGGCGGTTCGAGTGGAGCGTGCCCGACGACTACCGGCCGCAGCTGACCTGGGGTACCGGGCCGACGCCGGCCGACGATCTGCCGATCACCCTGAGGGCGCGGAGGCAGAGTGTCAAATGAGCGATCGGAGTCGTCTAGGTTCTTGAATTCGGCCGCTGACGAACACCGAACGTCCATGTTGCGGCAAGAAATCTGACGAAACGTTCGGTGTTCGGTCTTGACCGAACACCGAACACCTGCCACTGTGGTGTATGTGATCCAGAACAGGATCGAACCTGAACAGGCGCTCCTCGACGCCCTGACCAGCATTGGGTTGACAGCGATCAAGCCGACCGATCCTGACACGTACGTCGACATCTGGGTCGACGTCCCGGGCGGCGGGACCATAGCCATCGAGGTCAAATACGCATCCCTCGCATCCGTCGACGGACTACAGGAAAAACTTGACCGATGGAACCGCCGAACTCCGGAAGCGGCGGACGGCCAACCGATCACCAAGGTCCTTGTCGCCAACAGAATCACAGCAGATGCACGGAGCTATTTGCGCAATGCAGATTGGGGATGGCTCGATCTTCGCGGCCACATGCACGTAGCTGGCCCCGGACTGTTCATTGATGCCGATATCGAGCCAACTCAACCGCACGCGCATCGAACCGCCGATCCATTCTCCGGCAGAAGTGGGCTGGAGGTCGCGACCGACATACTTCTCAATCCACGAGAGCCTGTGAGGGTCCGATCAATAGCAAAGCGAGTCGGCCGATCGCCGAGCACAGTTTCCGACGTCGTCGGCCGCCTCCGAGAAGCTCATTTGATCGACGGCTTGACCGCCGTTCTACCCGATTTGTTTTGGAGTCTCGTACCGGCCTGGCAACCTGCATCACTGGACGTTGCGTCTCTCCCAGGCGACGACAGGGTGTTGCTCAACACCCTGAAGGTCGGTCAAGACAACGGAAATGGGCCGGGGTGGGCGTTGACCGACACCCCCGCGGCAATGATTTACGGTGCGCCGATCGCACTACGCCGCGACTACCCTCCGGTCCTCTACGTACCTGACGACGCCACTCTACGACGGGCCGTCCAAACCCTGGGTCCGGCAACGACGTCATCCACTCGATCCGCGACGCTCAGAGCCGCGCCGGTGCGCGTCGTTTCGATACAGCGGGTGACCGACTACTCACAATCGGCATGGCCCCTCGCACATCCCCTGTTTGTTGCATTAGATCTGGCTCAAGATCCCGGCCGCGGCCTAGAGATTCTGTCTGATTGGACTCCACCTGCGAGGTGGATCCGTGTCTGGTAGCAAGTCGCCTCCCCCTGGCGTCGACTTGGCTGGATCCTCGATGAGCGCGCTCGTGCATGCCATCCCGATCGCGATCGAGCGCACCGGGCGGGCCGTCGTCCTGATAGGCGGCTGGCAGTCGTATGCCGACTCAGCAGTCCGTACCGGGCCACAACAGACGTCGACACGGTGGACCGTCGGCGGGGTGACGACCCGTCGCAACTTGATTTGTTGCTCAGCAGCGGAGCGAAGCGGGCGGGACCCGCAGGAGCTCTGATCGAAACTCCTGCTGGGACAGTCAGGGTCGACGTGCTCGAGGTGAAGGACTCCGACTACGAACCGCTTCCCGACGATCCTTCAGACAGACTGCACGTGCTTGCGCATGGCTGGGCCGACGCGACCGCTACACCAATGGTTCTGAGGGCTGACAATCTGGATGCGGTCGAAGTGCGCGTCGCTGACTAGCCAACTGCACGGGACGCCCACGCTCGGCGCTACCCTCCGGTCATGCTCAATGAGTCGTGGGTGGACCAATACAAATGCATGCAACGGTCCTACACGCGGCTTTGTCGCGTAGCTGACCAATACAACGCCGAGGCCGAACTTCACCAGCCAGACAACGCGCGTGACGCCTTGTACCACTTCTGTTGTGACGTCTTCCATTTGAAGGACTGGATCACCGAGTGCGAACAAGTCGGTGCAGATGTGCGCAGCGCGGCAAGACAGGTCCTCCCGAAGAAGAACCTCTCTGAAATTCCGCAATCGGTAGCGGCCATTGCTGCATGTGCCGACATCGCTAACGCATCGAAACACCTGAAGTTGAATCACGGGAGTTACACCCCGAGTGGGCCTGCTGAGCCAACCAAGCAAGTTCAGGGTGCCAAGTTCCCGAGGAGCCTGCCGTTTCACTTCGCCGCCACCCACTGGACGATCAGAGTAGGCGAGGACGAGCGCGACGTGCTGGAGCTGGCGACCGAAGCCGTCGCAGCCTGGGACAGCTGGCTGCATGAGTACGGACTTTTGCCGCTTGCAGAATGAGTCGCTTCCCAGCATCGCTGCGTACCCGGCGACCAAACCGCTTCAGCTAGCAAACGAAAAAAACCGCTGTTGCCAGCGGTTTTACTGGTGGAGCTAAGGGGAATCGAACCCCTGACCTTCTCGATGCGAACGAGACGCGCTACCAACTGCGCTATAGCCCCTGATACCGGTTGCAAAGGCTACCAGCCGTCGGCCCGCAACCGGAAACCGGCCGCTTACTGGCCGGAGGCTCGCGGCAGATCGTAATCGTGCGCCATCGACGTGTAGGCCAGGTGCTCGAAGATCGGGTCCTCGTCGTCGATGTCGAGCACGACGGCGCCGGGCCGACGTAACCGCGCAGGCACCACGTCCAGCTTGTGGTCGTCGGTGTTCTCCACCCCCAGCCGAGACCGCGCCATCCGTTGCGCACGACGACGCCGCAGCTGCTCCTCGATCCGCGTCTGCCGCCGCAGGTAAGCCAGATACAGCACGGTCAGCGCGCCGGCCGTGCCACAGACCCACCAGGCCGACGGGGTCAGCAGGAGGGCTGCGGCCCCCGAGAACAGCAACGTGGCAGCCAGCACCGCCAGCACACGCTTGCGGAACCGGAACTTGCGGGCACTGACCTCCGCGGCGGTCTTGGATTCGAACCGCCGCTGCCGGGTCGCGCTCAGCGACGAGACGGGCGCCGCGGCGCGGTCGTCGTCAGCCGGCTCTTCTTCGGCCTCGGGCTCCAGTCCCGACGAGTCGGCGACGTATTCGTACTCGTCGTCGGAAAGATCGTCGAGATCCTCGGCGTCCCCAGCGTCGTCGGCCTCCTCGAAATCCACTGGGATTCGCTCGGTTTCAGCCTCCGCCTCGGCCGCCTCGACACTCTCGACGGGTTCGGGTTCGGGTTCCGGTTCGGGGTCGCTCTCGTACTCCAGCTCAAGCTCGGGTTCTGGCTCCGGCTCGGCGGGCGCGGGTTCGGGCTCCGGCTCGACTTCAGCTTCGGGTTCGACTTCGGCTTCGGCCGTCATCGCGCCAACCGGCAGCGCCCCGGAGTCCTCGTCGACGACGTCGACGTCGAGGTAGTCGGGTTCGGCTGTCTCGACGCTGACCGCGGCCACCACGACGGTGCGCTGCACGGTGGCATGCACCCGGACCTCGGCCGGCGCCTCGTCCGTCTCGAGGTCCGTCTCGAGATCTTCATCGAGTTCGTCGTCGAGGTGGTCGGCGCTGGGCTGCCAGTGCGGATCGCTGTGGTGCCCGGCGGCCGGACCGCGCCGCAACCGTTGCGCGTTGCGGCCGCTGTTGAGCACTCGAGTCGCCAGGGCGACGTCACTGGTACGCCGCACGGAGTCGCGCTTGCTGATCAACATCGGAACTAGCACGAAGAGCCAGAGAACGACGAGGGAAATCCACAGCAGTGACTGGGGGATGCTTGGCATGAAGCCTGCTCCTTTCCCCTTCAGGCTAGGTCTGTGACCAGCGCATCCATGGACGGCGCGCCGACACAATTACACACCTGTAATTCGATCGATACAAGCACCAACAGTCACATGTGTCACATCGGTAACAGGATCGCCGCCCCGATTGCTCGCGAGGATGACGTCAGGGCACTCAAACCGACATCTTCACGACCCAGCGGGCTGTCTCGCGGCAAACGGTGACGTCAACACCAACTCGCGCGCCCCGCCGACACCAGCCCCTGCGCCGCCGAATGCGTCAGCTCCTCCAACGTGATCGCCACCAGAAGGTGGTCCCGCCAGGCGCCGTCGACCTCGAGATAGCGCCGCAACAGACCTTCTTCGCGAAAGCCCACCCGCGCCAGCACCGCCCGGCTCGCGGCGTTCTCCGGCCGTACCGTGGCCTCCACCCGGTGCAGCTGCACCGCGGTGAAGCAGTGGTCCAACCCCAACGCCAGGGCCCCGGTGGCCACTCCTCCCCCGGTCTTTTCGCTGGCCACCCAGTAGCCGATCCACGCCGAGCGCAACGCCCCGTGGGTGACGTTCCCGATGGTGAGCTGCCCGGCGAACTGACCGTCGAGCTCGATCACGTATGGCAGCATCCGGCCGCGTCGGGCCTCGCTGCGTAGCCCCGAGCAGATCGCCGGCCAGGACGAAACGGCATGGCGCACTTGCCAATCCACGCCACTGACCGGCTCCCACGGTTCGAGGTGCTTCTGGTCGGCAAGCCGGGTCCGGCTCCACACCGCGGCATCGCGCAGCCGCACCGGACGCAGCCGCACCACCCCGGCCGGTACCCGCAGCGGCCCGATCGGACCGGGCCAACCCGGGTGAAATCCGTCGGATCGGAACAGGCTCATCCACACCGTCGATTCGTCACACCGTCATTCATCGAATGAAGTCTTATCAGCCGCGCTGGGCCAGGAACGCCACATCCACGGTTTCGCCGGTGCGAACCTCGTCGACCTCGCTGGGAATGACCACCAGACAGTTGGCCTCGGCCAGTGTCGCCAGCAGATGGGTGGACGCCCCGGGCGCCCCGCCGAGCGCCTGCACCAGGTACTCACCGGTGTCCTGGTCGCGCATCAGCTGCCCACGCAGATATCCGGTGCGACCGGTCACCGAGCTGATCGGCGACAGAGTGCGCGCCTGGACCACCCGACGCATCGGCGCGCGCTTGCCCAACGACAGCCGGATCAGCGGCCGCACCATCACCTCGAACACCACGAGCGCGCTGACCGGGTTGGCGGGCAGCAGGAAGACGGGAACGCGATCACGGCCCAGCTGGCCGAAGCCCTGCACCGACCCCGGATGCATCGCGATGCGCGACACCTCCATCTCACCGAGTTCGGCGAGCACACTGCGCACCGATTCGGCGGCGGCCCCGCCCACGGCACCGGCGATCACCACGATCTCGTTTCGGTTGACTTGCCCCTCAACGGTTTCCCGGAGCTCGCGCGGGTCGGTGCTGATGATGCCGACCCGGTTGACCTCTGCACCGGCGTCGCGGCCGGCAGCGGCCAGCGCGTAGGAGTTCACGTCGTACACCTGCCCGGTGCCGGGTGTGCGGGACACGTCGACGAGTTCGCCACCCACGCACATCACCGACAAGCGCGGCCGCGGGTGCACCAGCACCCGGTCCCGTCCGACCGCGGCCAACAGACCCACCTGGGCCGGACCGATGATGGTGCCGGCCCGCACCGCAACATCACCGGGTTGCACGTCGTCTCCGGTGCGCCGGACGTAGGCGCCCGAACGCACACTGCGCAGGATCCGGACCCGGCTCTCGCCGCCGTCGGTCCATCGCAACGGCAGCACCGCGTCGGCCAGCGTCGGCATCGGCGCGCCGGTCTGCACCCGGGCCGCCTGGCGGGGCTGCAACCGGCTGGGGGTGCGCGCACCCGCCTCGATCGAGCCCATCACCGGCAGGCTGATCTCTCCGGCGCCGTCGCCGACCGACAGCACGTCGACACTGCGCACCGCATAGCCGTCGATCGCCGCCTGGTCGAACCCCGGCATGGGCCGTTCGGTGACGACCTCCTCGGCGCACATCAGGCCTTGTGACTCGGCGATGGCCACCCGCACCGGCCGGGGCGCCACCGCGGCGGCCGCCACCCGAGCCTGCTGTTCCTCGACCGAACGCACAACACGCCTTTCTATCCCGTCTGCGAGCCCTCAGGCGCGACTACCGGACCAGCGTGTCGCTAGCCCTCCTGTCCGGCCAGGCCCAACCGTTCGACCAACCACTGCCGCAACTCCGGGCCGTAGTCGTCACGTTCCAACGCAAAGTCAACCGCAGCCTTCAGGTAGCCGCCGGGATTTCCCAGGTCGTGTCGGGCTCCGCGATGCACCACGACGTGCACGGGATGGCCCTCGTCGATCAACAGCGCGATGGCGTCGGTCAGCTGGATCTCGCCGCCCACGCCACGCGACACCCGTCGCAGCGCGTCGAAGATCGCCCGGTCCAAGATGTAGCGCCCGGCCGCTGCGTACGGCGACGGCGCGTCTTCTGCCTTGGGTTTCTCGACCATGCCCTTGACCCGCAACACGTTCGGGTTCGCCGCGTCGGGGACGGTCTCGACGTCGAAGACGCCGTAGGCACTGATCTTGTCGCCGGGCACCTCGATGGCACACAACACCGTGCCGCCGCGCTTGGCCCGCACCTTCGACATGGTCTCCAACACGCCCGTCGGCAGCACCAGATCGTCGGGCAACAGCACCGCGATCGCGTCTTCGTCGGGTGACAGCGCGCTCTCGACGCAGCTGATCGCATGGCCGAGGCCCAGCGGCTCGGCCTGCACCACCGACTCGACCTTGATCAGCTCGGGTGCGCGACGCACCTTTTCCAGCATGGTCTTCTTGCCGCGGGCCTCGAGCGTGCCCTCAAGTACCAGGTCCTCGACGAAGTGCGCGACCACACCGTCTTTGCCCTCGGAGGTGATGATGATCAGCCGCTCGGCGCCGGCCTCGGCCGCCTCGGCCGCCACCAGTTCGATGCCGGGCGTGTCGACCACCGGGAGCAGTTCCTTGGGGACCGTCTTGGTCGCGGGCAGAAAGCGCGTGCCCAGACCGGCCGCGGGGACCACGGCCGTATAGGGAATCGGCACTTCAGGCGCCTTGTGGGAGGTGCTCATCGTTCACACACTAACGTCCGTTCTGGGATGGTGGTGGCTGTGACCCCGCCGACCAAGACCGAGTTGCGAGCCGAGGTTCTGCGTGCCCGACGGGCGGTGCCCACCGAGATCTGCGACCGCGAGGCGCAGGCGCTTTGCCGTTGGCTGCCGGCCCTGGCCGGCGCCGGGCAAACGGTGTGCGCCTACGTTCCGGTGGGTTCCGAGCCGGGTTCGCCGACGCTGTTGGACACCCTGACGGAACTCGGTGTGCGCGTGCTTCTTCCGGTGGCCCGCAACGACGACGACGGCCGCGCCCGGCCGATGCAGTGGGGGCCGTATCAGCCCGGCGCGTTGGTCGCGGCGGAGTTCGGCCTGCGGGAACCGCCACCACCGTGGTTGCCCGCCGGCCGGATCGCCGACGCCGAGACGATCCTGGTGCCCGCCCTGGCGGTGGATCGGCACGGTACGCGGTTGGGCCGGGGCGCGGGGTTCTATGACCGCAGCCTGATCTACGCCGCACCGCAGGCCCGGTTGGTCGCCGTGGTGCGTGACGACGAATTGGTCGAGGAGTTGCCGGCCGAACCGCACGACGTGCGGATGACGCATGCGTTGACGCCCGCCGGCGGCGTGACGGCGCTCGGCGGCTGAGCATAGCTTCGGCTCTCCCGGGGTATGCGGTTGTCCTCATATGACAAGAGAGGCGACGGACATGAGCGAGACGCCGGCGTTGAAGAAGGCACTCAGTCAGCGACAGCTCCGGATGATCGCGATCGGCGGGGTGATCGGCGCCGGCCTGTTCGTGGGATCGGGCGTGGTGATCGCCGACACCGGTCCGGGCACCTTCATCACGTACGCGTTGGCGGGCCTGCTGATCATCATGGTGATGCGGATGCTGGCCGAGATGGCGGTGGCCAATCCGTCGACCGGGTCGTTCGCCGACTATGCCCGCAACGCGCTGGGCAATTGGGCCGGGTTCTCGGTGGGCTGGCTGTATTGGTATTTCTGGGTGATCGTCGTCGGCTTCGAGGCGATCGCCGGAGCCAAGATCATCCAGTACTGGATCGACGTGCCGCTGTGGCTCACCGCGCTGGTGCTGCTGGTGGCGATGACGGCCACCAACCTGTTCTCGGTGTCCTCGTTCGGCGAGTTCGAATACTGGTTCGCCGGGGTGAAAGTCGCGGCGATCCTGGTGTTCCTGGCCCTTGGCGGGCTGTTCATCTTCGGACTGTGGCCGAACAAGGACATGGACTTCTCCAACCTCACCCAACACGGCGGGTTCTTTCCGTTGGGCGCCACGGCCATCACGGTCGGCGTGGTGACGGTGATCTTCTCGATGGTCGGCGCGGAGATCGCCACGATCGCCGCGGCCGAGTCGGCCGATCCGGAACGGGCGGTCGCGAAGGCCGCCAACTCGGTGATCATCCGCGTGCTGATCTTCTTCGTCGGATCGGCCTTCCTGTTGGTGACGATCCTGCCGTGGAACAGCGAGCAGACCGCGGCCTCGCCGTTCGTCGCGGCGTTCACCGAACTGGGCATCCCCTACGCCGACCACATCATGAACGCCGTGGTGCTCACGGCCGTGCTGAGTTGCCTGAACTCCGGGATGTACACGGCCTCGCGAATGTTGTTCGTACTGGCGGCCCGTCGCGAGGCGCCGCCACAGTTGGTGGCGGTGACCCGGCGTGGGGTTCCGGCCACCGCGATCCTCACCTCGTCGGTGGTCGGATTCGTCTGCGTGATCGCCGCCGCGTTCTCACCCAACACCATCTTCGCGTTCCTGCTGAATTCCAGCGGTGCGGTGATCCTGTTCGTCTATCTGCTGATCGCGATCTCGCAGATCCTGCTGCGCTATCGGACGTCCCCGGACACCCTCAAGGTCAAGATGTGGTTGTTCCCGGTGTTGTCGATCCTGACTGCCGTGGCCATCGTCGCGATCCTGGTGCAGATGTTCGTGCAGGGCGGCGACAATCGGAAAGCCTTGACGCTGAGTCTGTTGTCGTGGGCCGTGGTGATCGTGCTGTTCCTGGCCAATCGGTGGTTCGTCAAGCGCAGGCCCGAAGCTGCCGAGGTGCCCCGCACCGAAGGTTCACCGCGCCCGCATCGAGTTCTGGTGCTGGCCAACAAGACTGTGGAATCCAATGAGCTCCTCGACGAGCTGCGCCGCATCGGTGCCGACCGCGAGACCGTCTATCACGTGGTGGTGCCCGCCAGTCCGATCGAGACGGGCGTGGCCGCCACCCACGGTCCTCTCGACATCTCCGAGGCCACCCGGCGCGCCGCCGAGCAACGCCTCGAGCAGACCTTGGGCACGTTGCGCAACAACGGCCTGCAGGCCGACGGCGAGTTGGGTGACTACCGTCCGCTGCGGGCCCTGTCGCAAGGTGTCACGGCATTCCAGCCGGACCAGATCGTGATTTCGACACTGCCCCCGGAGGATTCGGTGTGGCAGCGTTTCGACGTCGTCGACCGCGCTCGCGCCGAGCATCAGATCCCGGTTACCCATGTGGTGTCGCGGATCGACACCCAGGAGCATGCGTCGTGACCATCTTGGCGGCGTTCAGCGCCAGCCGGCACAGCAGCGCACCGCTGAATCTGGCCGTCCGGATCGCCCGCACCACCGGGGAACCGGTGATCGCGGCGGCCGTGGTGGAGCGGGCCTGGCCGCCACGGGACGATCCGGTCGAGACGGAGTATCTGGGTTACGTCCGCACGCAGGCCGCCCAGGCGCTGCAGCGGGCTGTGACCGAATTGCCCACGGACATCACCCTCAGCCAGGTGGTGCACGAGTCCTCATCGATACCAACAGGTTTGATCGAGCTGGCCGATGCCAATCGGGTGTCGGTGGTGACGGTGGGGTCCTCCTCGTCGGGGATGCTCGGCCGGGTGACGCTGGGCAGCGTGACCGAACGTCTGGTGCACACCGCGCGGGTGCCGGTGGCGTTCGCGCCGCGCGGGTACGCCGAGGCGAGTGGGCGCATCGAGCGACTCACCGCCGCGTACGGCGGGGAGGCCGACGTCAACGGGCTCATTCCGGCCACTGCCAAATGGGCCGACGACTGGTCGGCCGGCCTGCGCATCGTGTCGTTCACCGTCCGCAACACCGCGGCGTTCTACGGATCCATCGAGTCCTCGGCCGAGGAGTTGGTGGTGGCGCAGTGGTCCCGGCGCACCCGGGCCGAGATCACCAGACAGCTCAACGCGATTCGCGACCGCATGCCGATCGACGATGTCGAGGTGGTGGTGGGCGCGGGTCATGACTGGGGCACCGCAGTGCAGAGCGTGCCGTGGCAGCCCGGGGACCTGCTGGTGCTGGGCTCCGGCGCGGCGGCTCCGAGCCGGCAGGTGTTCCTCGGCTCGGCCGCGGGCAAGATCCTGCGTCATTCCCCGGTCCCGGTGATGATCGCGCCGCGCTATCCGGGCTAGCGGGGCCGCCCCGCGGGAATGACCTAGCCCACCTAGCGGTTCTAGCACTTGAGCCGGTAGAGTGCTAACAAGTTTGACCAACTCGGAGGGTTTTCGTGCCTACCTATTCCTACGCCTGCACTGAGTGCGGCAATCGGTTCGATGCGGTGCAGGCTTTCAGCGATGATGCGCTGACCACCTGCCCCAAGTGCTCGGGCAAGCTGCGCAAGCTGTTCGGCTCGGTGGGAGTGGTGTTCAAGGGCAGCGGCTTCTACCGCACCGACAACCGCGAGTCGGGTAAGAGCTCGTCGAACGGCTCGGCCAAGAGCTCCGAGAGCAGCTCCTCGAGCTCCTCCTCTGATTCGTCGTCCTCATCGAGTACTTCGTCGAGCGCCTCGTCTTCTTCGAGCAGTTCGAGCCCGGCCCCGGCCGCCGCGTCGAGCTAGCGTCGAAGTCATCCACACGGCCGAGATATCCACAGGGCCGAGTTATCCACAAGACGGCGAAGACGCCGTTCCCTCCTCGGCCCCGTCGCGCCTAGCGTGGCGTCATGGCCGAGTCTCTCAACCCACCGCCTTGGCGTCGGCTGACTGCTGCGCGGCCTGATTGGACCCGCACCGTCGCCGCGCGCCGCGTGGCGGCGGCCGGGTTGGTGGTGTTGGCGGCCATCGCGGCGCTGCGCTCCGATCCGCACGGCGACTACTCCGAGGTTGCCGTCGCAACTCACGACCTGACCCCCGGCGCCGCCCTGACCAGTGCCGATGTTCGACTGGAGCGACGCAGCAGCGCGTCCCTGCCCGACGGCGCGCAACACGAGGTCGAGGCGGTGCTCGGCGCGACGCTGACCGCACCGGCCCGGCGTGGTGAGGTACTCACCGATGTTCGGCTACTCGGGTCGCGGCTGGCCGAATCGGCCGCCGGGCCCGACGCCCGCATCGTGCCGCTACCCCTGGACGACACCGCGCTGCTGGATCTGATCCGTACCGGCGACGTGGTCGATGTGCTGACCGTCGACACCGATCGGGACGACGCGCAACCGGCCCGGCCCATCGTGGTGGCCTCGGGTGCAGTCGTGGTGCTCGTGTCCGAAAAGCCCCGCGCGGCCGGGGTTGGCAGTGACCGTGTGGCGTTGGTGGCACTGCCCGCGCGCTCGGCCAATGAGGTTGCGGCCACGAGTCTGGTGCAGGCCGTCACCTTGACAATTCACTGATTCGCCGGTCCCGCAACTACCCCGGCCGTACTCACAACTCCGTTACTGTTTGCTTGTCGCACCCAACACACCCCACTGCAGGAAGGGTCCGAAGCATGTTGAAAGGCTTCAAGGAGTTTCTCTCCCGTGGCAACGTCATCGACCTTGCGGTTGCTGTGGTCATCGGCGCCGCCTTCACCGGATTGGTCACCGCGTTCACCGAGAAGGTGATCCAGCCGCTCGTCGACCGGGTCGGCGCCGGCGGTGATCGCGAATACGGCATCCTCAAGATCTCGCTGGGCGGTGATCCCGAACAGTTTGTCGACCTCAATGCGGTGTTGTCCGCCTTCATCAACTTCCTGATCGTCGCCGCCGTGATCTACTTCGTCATCGTCCTGCCGTACAAGAAACTGCGCGAGCGGGGCGAGGTGGAACAGGCCCAGGACACGGAATTGAGCATCCTCACCGAGATCCGGGATTTGCTCGCCGAGAACGCCAATGGATCCAGCGGCAAACACGAACATGTCAGCGGGCCCGGCACCGGCCCGAGCCCGGACACCGCCAAACACACCAGCGCCGACCGAACCTGACCCGCACACCGGCAGATACGAAAGTGGCCCCCGGATTTTTCCGGGGGCCACTCTTGTCAACCGCTCAGTTCATGTGCTCAGTTCATGTGCTCAGTTCATGTTCCAGGGCTCGCCGTAGGTGGTGACACTGTCACCGGTCGAGGCGATCAACCGGGCGAACGGGCGCAGCAGCACACC
>NZ_MBEQ01000028.1 GCF_001954135.1 Mycobacterium sp. GA-1841
GTAGGCGGACCGTAACGCCGCCACCGCCTCAACCGCACCTGCCTGCATGATTCGAACATACATTCGACCACCGACAAGTCCCGCGGCTCAGGTCAGGGCGTATCGCGCTTGGGCAGCAGGGATTCGTGTGCCGATGACGTCGCGGCGCGGAACAGTACGGCGATCAGTGCCAGTGCTCCGAGTGCGACGACCGGGATGGTCCACAGCCGACGCATCGTCAGGGCGCTCCCGCACTTGTCGACGTATTCCTGGCCGGCCGCGGTGGCCTGCACGAGGTGAGCCGAGAACCCGGACCCGCAGGGGATCTGCATGCCGTACTGGTCGAAGTCATTCAGATAGACCGGCATGCTCATCAGGTACAGCCCGATGGCGAGCACCACGGCGCCGGCCAGTCCGATGTAGACAGCGCGATAACTCACGCATCCCCCTTCAGGTCATACAGACGTCGGTGAACAGCAAAACGGGCCACGAGACGATCGACCCGAGGAACGACACCACCGCATCCAGACCGGCCATCGACTGCAGGTGATCGGTATGGGTGCCGGACCAGACGGTGCCGATCAAGAGGTACGGCACCCCCAGCACCACCGCGACGACGATCAGTTCGCCGAGGGCGGCGCGGTAGGCCAGCAACCTTCGCAACCTGGCAAGCACGAGACCCCCATCCAGCGACGATGCCATCTATGTTAATGACGATTCTCACTGGAACCACCATTTTGACCCGGCTGTTCGGTCGGTTAGGGTGACGGAATGGCGCGCACCTCGCCCCGGTCGATGGACAGCGGTGCCAATGGTGTGCGACGACGACCGAAGGATCGAAAGGCCCAGATAGCGCGGGCCTCGGCGGAGTCTTTCAGCGCTCTCGGCTACCACGGGGTGAGCATGGAAGCCATCGCCTCGCGGGTCGGAATTTCGGCAGCCGCGTTGTACCGGCACTATTCCAGCAAGTACGAATTGTTTCGCGACGCGGTGCTCAACCTCAGCCAGCAACTTGTCGACGGGACGACGTTCGCTGACGAAGCCGAGGGCGACCCGCAGGAGCAGCTGCGCCGGATCGTCGCCGCGCTCAGCGACACCGCGCTGGCCAACCGGGAATCCGGCGGCCTGCACCGCTGGGAGGCGCGCTATCTGCGCGGCGACGACCAGAGCACCCTGGATGCGCAGGTACGCACCGTGCACCGCCGGATACATCGGCCACTGACGCAGTTGCGGCCCGAGCTGAGCTCGCGGGAACGCTGGACGATGTCGACCGCAGTCCTCGGTGTGATCGGCAGCGTCGTCGACCACCGGTCCAAACTGCCGGCCGGGCAGGTTCGCGCCCTGCTGGCCGACATCTGCGACACCGTGCTGGCCGCCGAACTGCCCGAATTCCCCACGGCGAGCGATCCGGTGGAAACCCCCCAGCCCGCGGTGACCACCACCAAATACGAAGCGCTGCTCACCGAATCGATGCGACTGTTCAACCTGAACGGCTACCGCGACACCACGATGGAGGACATCGCCGCCGCGGTCGGCATGCCCGCCTCGGGGATCTACCGGTACTTCTCCGGCAAATCCGACATCCTGGCCGCCGGGTTCCGCCGGGCTGCCGACCGGCTGTCGGCGGACATGGCCGAGGTGCTCGGTGCGGCTCAGGATCCCGAGCAGGCGCTTGGGGCCCTGATCGACGACTACGTGGCCCGGTCGTTCGACCACCCCGAACTCGACTACGTCTACTACACCGAACGTCTGAACATGACCCCGGCCGACCAGAAGATCCTGCGCGACCTGCAGCGTGCGGCCGTGGAATCCTGGGTCGAGGTGGTCACGCCGGTGCACCCGCAGTGGAGTGCGGGGCAGGCGCGCTTCGCCGTTCATGCGGCGATGGCTTTGGTGATCGACTTGGGCCGGCTCATGAATTATCAGAACTCCGAGCCGGCCCGCGCCGTCGTCTCGACGATGATCGATCTCACGCTGCTCGGTCGTTACCGATTACGAACGGCGTTGCCGGCCAGGTAGGCCAGGTAACCCAGCGAGCCGATGGCGGCCAGCTTGCGGGTCTTGGGCACGAGCAGCCCCACACCGATGGCGGTCTCGATGCTGCCGTTCGTGTAGATGTGCTTCTGCGTGTTCTTGGGAAACGCCGGCTTGGTGATCGACTCGAACAGCTGCGGTTTCACGAAATGTGAGATACCGGCACCGGCCAGCCCGAGTCCGGCGATCTTGGCCAGCGTGGAGTTGTTGCCCTCTGCCATGTGTGATCCTCTCTGATCAGGCAAATGTGTAGTCGCTCAACGGGAATCGTGAAGCTTCTGCGACGGCCCGGCGGGTCGTCATCGGTCGGAGGAGCGTGGCTTCACCGGCCGGATTGAAATAGTACGACCGTGCCGATGCGCAGTTTCCGAGGGTGAACAGCGAATCGCCGAGCGCCTCGGTCATGCGGTCCAGGTACTGGGCATTGGCCTGCTCGGTCACCTCGAACGTCGTCGCGTTGCGACGCTTGACCTCGCCGAACAACCGCGTCATCAGATGCATTTGATACTCCATGGTGTTGAAGAAGTTCAATCCCAGGAATGCGTATGGACTGGCCAGGCTCAGGTAGTTCGGGAAATACGGCATCGAGACACCCTGATAGGCCTGGAAACGCGTCTCGCGCCACCACTTTCCGAGGTTGCGGCCGTCGCGTCCGATCACCTCGATGGCCGGGAAGTTGGCCTCCCACAGATCGAACCCGGTGGCCAGCACCAGGGTGTCGATCTTCGTCGTGGTGCCGTCGGCGTTGACGATCCCGTCGGTTTCGACGCGTTCGATGCCGTCGGCCTGAAGGTGCACGTGCGGTTTGGTGAACGTCCGGTAGTAGCTGTTGGAGAATGTCGGGCGCTTGCAACCGAAGTCGTAATCCGGGGTCAGCTTGCGGCGCAGCTCGGGATCGCGGATCGAGGCGAACCGGTGCAGCTTGGCCAGATCGGCCGCTGCGATGTTGAACCGCCGGAAGTGCCGGTGCTTGAGCACCGCGGTGTCGACCATGAACGCATAGATGCCGTCGGTGACCGCCCGCACCGCGCGCTGGGTCAGCGGGACCCGGGCGAACAACGACTTGATCCGGGCGGAGAACTTCAGGTCGATCTTGGGCACCACCCAAATCGGGGTGCGCTGGTAGACGGTCAGGTCCGCGGCTGTCTTGGCCAGTTCGGGGATGAGCTGGACGGCGGTGGCGCCGGTGCCGATGATCGCGATCCGCCGGCCGTCGGGACGGTAGCTGTCGTCCCACTGCGTGGTGTGGATGACGGTGCCGCCGAAATCGTCGATGCCGGGGATGTCGGGGGTGCGGGGCTGGGACAGGAACCCGGTGGCGGTGAACAGGAACCGGGCGCTGAGCACCTCGCCCTCGGTCAGCGTGACGCGCCAGAGCGAGGCTTCCTCATCCCAGCGGGCGCCCTCGACCGTGGTGTCGAACCGGATGTGCCGGCGCACGTCGTACTTGTCGGCGACGTCGTCGGCGTAGCGCTTGATCTCGGCGCCCGTGGAGAACAACCGCGACCATTGTGGATTCGGCTCGAAGAAATAGGAGTACGTCGTGGTGGGCACATCGACGGCCAGGCCCGGGTAATGGTTGACGTACCAGGTGCCGCCGAGGTCTTCCTCGCGTTCCAGGATGACGAAGTCGTCGATGCCCAGCCGCTTGAGTTGGATGGCCGCGCCGATGCCGGCGAAACCGGCGCCGACGATGATCGCCTCGAAATTTCCCGGGCCCATGCCGCAAACAGTACCGCAGGTACTGGGTACTTTGTCGAGGGGTCACCCCGGCGGCGACGCGTTTCGCCTGGTGACGCGGGCCGGAACCGGCCCCGCGGCGACCACGGTGAACGGGCTTGCCACCGGGAACTCGTCGTGCAGCGAGCACATCGAGACCTCACGCACGATTGTCGCCAGCGCCAGGGTGGCCTCCAGCATGGCGAAGTGATCGCCGACGCAGGATCGTGGCCCGCCGCCGAAAGGCAGGTACTGCCAGCGATTTCGGCCGACAGAACGCTCCGGGGTGAACCGGTCCGGGTCGAAGGTCAACGGATCGTCCCACAGCGCCGGATCCCGGTGCAGGGCATAGATGTCGACGCTCGCCATCGATCCGGCCTCTGCCCGATAGCCGTCGACCGTGATCTCTTCGCTGAGTACCCGGATCATGCCCGCAGCGGGTGGGCACAACCGCAATGCCTCGTGCAGTACCCGCACCGTGTAGTCGAGGTGTGGCACGTCGTCCGGGGTGAGCATGCGCTCACCGAGCGCGGTGACCTCGTCGTGAACCCGGGCTTGGATGTCAGGGCGGCGGCCCAATGTCCACAACGAATAGCACAGCGTGGTCGACGTGGTGTCGTGCCCGGCAAGCATGAAAAGCACCAATTCATGGCATATTTCGTCGTCGGTGAGCCGGCGACCGGTATCCGGGTCGGTAGCCTCGATGAGTGCCTGGACCAGGGGCGCGTCCCGGCCGGGCTCGGCACGCACCACGGCGAGGATCTCGGCGGCCAACCGGTGGAGCCGCGCGTTGGCCGCCCGGGCGCGGCGCTGGCCCACCGTCGGGAACCACTGGGGAAGGTTGACCGGTCGCACCGCACGGTCGGCCACCCACGACAACGCCGTGCGCAACGCCGGCCCGATCTCGTCGGCCCGCTCGTCGAGGTCCAGCCCCAGCACCGAGCGGCCCAGGGCGCGCAAAGTCAGGACACGACAGGCATTGTCGAGGTCGATGCGCTCACCGTGTATCCACCCATCGGTCAACGACTGCGCCGCGGCCGCCATGTGACCGGCGTACCGAGGGACGTGCTGCTTGGTGAACATCGGCTGCAAGGTGCGACGGCGCGGCAGCCAGCGGTCATGCGGGAGGTCGAGCAGGTTGCCGCCCATGAGCTGCCGCAGCTGCACCATCGTGGTGACACCGCCGCGGTCGACGACGCCGTCACGCCGGCTGAGCACATCGTGCGCGCCCTGCGGGGTGGCGACCAGGAGAAGCGGAGGGATCAGCCACCGAGGACCGAGCACGGCTCGGGTCACGGGACCGCCGGCCTCGTGCAGTCGCAGCTGACCGACGGCGAAGTCCCGTAACGACTTCAGCTGCTGCCGGTAGGGCAGCGGATTACGTGGTGCCAGGGGCAGCGCCGTCGACGCCGGCGCGAGCTGGATCTCGACCATGCGTCGAGTCTCCGGTCGTCGGCGTCGGACGGCCTAGCGTAGTGCGTTACCCTATTTTCCCAGTTCGGGGATTTTTGCTGGTCGCAATGCATGTGACGGTGCGGTCCCCGCGTTGCCAGGAGTCCGCGGTCGGATACAGCACGAACAGTTGGATCCCGGATTCCTCGTGGGCCGTGGGGGCGTAGCCGGCGAGGGCAGGCGCACACTTGTCGGTGTATTTCATCACCGCGGTGTCGCCGGGAAAATCCCCGTCGGGCAGCGACAGTACTGCGAACACCTCACCCTTGTGCGGCTGATCGCAACTCACCGTCTTGACGTAGAGCACGCGGCTGCTGTCGGGAATCTCGGCCAGGCAGTCCCCCGACTTGATCTGGCTGGCGTCGGTGGCACCGCGGTCCCGGGCCAGATAGAACACCGCGCCGGCAGCGACCACCAGCGCAATCAACACGACGACCGCCAACAACACCCACTTGAGGGCCGAGGAAGGCTTCGGTGGCGGCGCCGAGAACTGGCCCGCCCCGGTGGAATACGGCTGTGGCGGAGGCGGCGGGTAGTTGTGATTCGGCGGACCGGGCGGGTAGGTCATGGCTCGACGATATCGAGTGCCCGCAAGGCCGCGTCCACGGCGAGGGCCGGCACGTCGACGGCCTTGGACCCGAGATCGTGACGCGCACCCTCGATGACGACGAGCTCGGTCGGACCGGACACCTTTGCCGCTGCAGCGGTGAGCTCGTCGACCGTGCCGAACGGATCGGAAGTGCCACAGGTGAATACGGTGGGCACCGTGATGCGGGGCAGGTGCTCGGTGCGGGCACGTTCGGGCTTGCCCGGCGGGTGCAGCGGGTAGGAGAAGAGTGTGAGGACATCCGGCGCGTCTTTATCGCCCGCCGCCGCCACCATCGACGTCATCCGGCCGCCGTAGGAATGACCACCCGCGATCACCGGGCCGTCGCTGAGAGTGCGGGCCAGGGCGATCGCCTCCGCGATCCCGTCCTGGTCAGCAGCGGCTGACCCGGACGGTGGCCCCTTCGGCCTGCGCCGGCGGTAGGGCAGGTTGTAGCGGATGGCCAGCCAACCCCGGGATGCCCACTCATCGCAGAGTTTGATCAGCATCGCCGCGTCGCGGTTGCCGCCCGCGCCGTGAGTGAGGATGACGACGCCCTGGGCCGGTCCTTCCGGTTCGTGCGCGACGCCCGCGATCTCCTCGAGCGTCATCGCGGCAACCGGAAGAGCGCGTTCACCGGTCCGTGCCCGTGGCCCAGGGGATATGCCGCCCGGATACATTCGGTCACCCACGCTTTACCGAACGCCACCGCCTCGGGAACTGAAAGGCCATGGGCCAGAGCGCATGCCGTCGCCGCCGCGAGGGTGTCGCCGGCGCCGTGATCGTGTCCGGTGTCGACCCGGGGCGCCTGGAACTCGTGGAACTCGGTGCCGTCGAACAGCAGATCGGGACTGGCTGCCGACGAGCGCAGATGCCCGCCCTTGACCAGTGCCCACTGCGGCCCCAACGCGTGCAGCGCACGCGCCGCATCGCGCTGGGAGGCGGAATCGACGACATCGATGTCCACCAGGAGCCGCACCTCGTCGAGGTTCGGCGTGACCAGCGTGGCCAGCGGGAACAACTCCGTGCGCAGCGCATCCAGCGCACTGTGATGCAGCAGCGGGTCGCCGTGCATCGATGCGCAGACCGGGTCGACGACGAGCGGCACGGTGGACGCCAGCCCCTCCGCGCGCCAGGTATCGGCGATCGTGGTGATGATCTCCGCAGACGCCAGCATCCCGGTCTTGGCGGCCTCGATGCCGATATCGGTGACGACTGCCCGTATCTGGTCAGAGACGATGTCGACCGGGATCTCGTGAAAACCCTTGACACCCACCGAGTTCTGCACCGTCACGGCGGTGACCGCGACGCATCCGTGCAGGCCGAGCATGGCGAAGGTCCGCATGTCGGCCTGGATTCCGGCGCCACCGCCGGAATCGGACCCGGCAATGGTCATCACCCGTCGCGGTGTGTCCCCGGCGGGTGCCAACGGCAAGTAGTTCACGTCGCCAATGGTAGGTAGACGCGGTTGCCGTGGTCGGCGAACTCCTGGGACTTGGCGGCCATGCCCGCTGCGATGTCGTCCGGGACCCCGTCGGGATAGGCGTCTCTGATGTCCTGCGTGATGCGCATCGAGCAGAACTTCGGCCCACACATCGAGCAGAAGTGGGCGGTCTTGGCCGGCTCCGCAGGCAGGGTCTCGTCGTGGAACTCGCGGGCGGTGTCGGGATCGAGCGAGAGCGCGAACTGATCGTGCCAGCGGAACTCGAAGCGGGCCGTGGAGAGCGCATTGTCACGTTGCTGCGCGCGAGGATGGCCTTTGGCCAGGTCGGCCGCGTGCGCGGCGATCTTGTAGGCGATCACCCCGTCCTTGACATCTTTGCGGTCGGGCAGGCCCAGGTGTTCCTTCGGCGTGACGTAACACAGCATCGCGGTGCCGGCCTGGGCGATGATGGCTGCACCGATCGCGCTCGTGATGTGGTCATAGGCCGGGGCGATATCGGTGGCCAGCGGGCCCAGTGTGTAGAACGGCGCTTCCTCGCAGAGCTCTTCCTCCAGGCGCACGTTCTCCACGATCTTGTGCATCGGGACATGGCCCGGACCTTCGATCATCACCTGCACACCATGGGATTTCGCGATCTTGGTCAGCTCACCCAGCGTGCGCAGCTCGGCGAACTGAGCCTCGTCGTTGGCGTCGGCGATGGAACCGGGCCGCAATCCGTCACCGAGGGAGAACGTCACGTCGTAGCGGGCCAGGATCTCGCACAATTCCTCGAAGTGGGTGTACAAGAACGACTCGGTGTGGTGCGCGAGGCACCAGGCCGCCATGATCGACCCGCCGCGGGACACGATGCCGGTGACGCGCTTGACCGTGAGCGGGATGTAGCGCAGCAGCACGCCGGCGTGCACGGTCATGTAGTCGACACCCTGCTCGCACTGCTCGATCACGGTGTCGCGGTACATCTCCCACGTCAGCTTGGTGGGATCCCCGTTGACCTTCTCGAGTGCCTGGTAGATCGGCACGGTGCCGACCGGAACGGGGGAATTGCGCAGGATCCACTCCCGCGTCTGGTGGATGTCCTTGCCGGTGGACAGATCCATGATGGTGTCCGCGCCCCACCGGGTGGCCCACACCATCTTGTCGACCTCTTCGCCGATCGAGGAGGTGACGGCCGAATTACCGATATTGGCATTGACTTTCACGCCGAACGCCTTGCCGATGATCATCGGCTCGGCCTCGGGATGGTTGTGGTTGGCCGGAATGACCGCCCGCCCACGGGCCACCTCGTCGCGCACCAGCTCGGCGGAAACACCTTCGCGTTCAGCGATATACGCGATTTCGGCGGTGATCTCGCCGGCCCGGGCCCGCTGCAGTTGCGTGCCACGGTCTTTGACCACTGCCGGACGCGGCGGCAGACCCGTGTTCAGGTCGATCACCGCGTCGTCGGCGGTGTAGGGGCCCGAGGTGTCGTACAGGTCCAGGTGCTCGCCATTGGTGAGGTTCACCCGGCGAAACGGCACCTGCATCGCGGTGCCGTCATGGTAGATCTCGCGATAGACCTTGGTGCTTCCGGTGATCGGACCGGTGGTCACGGATGCGTCGACCGTGCTGTGGAACGTGCCGTCAACAGAACTACTCATTTTTCATCTCCCTACGCCGGCATTACCCGGTCAGGTTCTTACGGTCGACGGGCGTACCCGTCCTCTCAGTGCGCTCGTGCGCACTCCCGCGTGTGGTTTGCAGTCCCCAACGTAGCGCAGGCGCGCGGCCAGGGATACCGGGAGTCAGCCAATTGACAGAAACCGTTCGAGTTGCCCTGCCTTGATTTGCATAGCTAATATATGTGTTTTGCATGGTTTCGGGTCCTGACGACCTCCGATTTTGTTCTTGAAGCGATACGAGATGACGACTGAAGCTGAAATGACCAAACCTGTGGCCGGCGTCGACAGCGCAGAGGCCGAGACCGCCGACCGCCGTAAACGGATAGACCACGACCACCCCTTCTACAAGTGGGTGGTGCTGTCCAACACCACGCTGGGCATCCTTCTCGCCTCGATCAACGCCTCGATCGTGCTGATCTCGCTGCCCGCGATCTTCCGCGGCATCGGCCTGAACCCGCTGGCCCCCGGCAACGTCAGCTACCTGCTGTGGATGCTGATGGGCTACCTCGTGGTGACCGCAGTACTCGTCGTGCCGTTCGGACGCCTCGGCGACATGTACGGCCGGGTGCGCATCTACAACCTCGGCTTTGTGGTCTTCACCGTGGCCGCGATCGCACTGTCTTTCGACCCGTTCCAACTCGGTGGCGGCGCCGTCTGGCTGATCGGCTGGCGCGTCATCCAGGGCGTCGGGGGCGCCATGCTGATGGCGTCGTCCTCGGCGATCCTCACCGACGCCTTCCCGGCCAACCAGCGCGGGATGGCCCTGGGTACCAACATGGTGGCCGCCGTCGCCGGGTCGTTCCTCGGCCTGCTGATCGGTGGCTTCCTGTCCGAATGGCATTGGAAAGCCGTCTTCTGGGTGGGTGTGCCCATCGGTGTCATCGGCACCATCTGGAGTTACCGCTCCCTCAAAGAACTCGGTGTCCGCACCGCCGGACGGCTCGACTGGGCCGGCACCCTGACCTTCGGGCTGGGCCTGACGGTGCTGCTCATCGGCATCACCTACGGCATCCAGCCCTACGGGGACTCCACGACCGGTTGGACCAGCCCGTGGGTGCTGGGCGCCATCGTCGTCGGCCTGCTGCTGCTGGTGGCGTTCTGCATCGTCGAGTTGAAGGTGTCGTCGCCCATGGTCGACATCCGGTTGTTCAAATCGGCGGCCTTCGGCATGGGCAACCTGGCCGGGCTGATGTCGTCGGTGGGCCGCGGCGGGCTGCAGTTCATGCTCATCATCTGGTTGCAGGGCATCTGGCTGCCGCTGCACGGCTACAGCTTCGAGTCGACTCCGTTGTGGGCCGGTATCTACCTGTTGCCGGTCACCGTCGGATTCCTGGTCGCCGCACCGATCGCGGGATCGCTGTCGGATCGCATCGGCGCGCGACCGCTCACCGTCGGCGGCATGTTGCTGATGGCGGCCACCTTCGTCGCCCTGCTGCTCATCCCGGTCAACTTCGACTATTGGGTGTTCGCGATCCTGGTGTTCCTCAACGGCCTGGGTGGCGGCATCTTCACCGCCCCCAACACCGCGGCCATCATGTCGAGCGTGCCGGCCGGTCAGCGTGGGGCGGCCTCCGGCGTGCGGTCCACCTTCTTCAACGCCGGCAACTCACTGTCGATCGGTATCTTCTTCTCGCTCATGATCGTCGGGCTGGCCAACACGTTGCCTGCAGCGTTGACCAACGGCCTGACGCAGCAAGGGGTTTCGGCATCGGTGGCTCACGATGTGGCGAGCCTGCCCCCGGTCGGCAGCTTGTTCGCAGCCTTCCTGGGCTACAACCCCATGGCCGAACTGCTCGCGCCCTATGACGCGTTGCATCAACCCGGCGTGAACGCCGATGTGATCACCGGGCAGACGTTCTTCCCGCAGCTGATCACCGAGCCGTTCCATTCCGGATTGACGGTGGTGTTCACCGCCGCGGCGGTGATGATGGTGATCGGTGCGGTGGCGTCGATGTTCAGTGCGGGCCGGTATGGGACGGAGGCGGGAGCCGACAACGAGGCCTGAGAGGCGGGAGCCGACAATCAGGCCTGAGAGGCGGGAGCCGACAATCAAGCCTGAGAGGCGGGAGCCGACAATCAGGCCTGAGGGGTCGACCTACACTCGGGTCGGTGACCACCACACAGCGCCGCGGATTCAACGACGCCATCACGAGCTTCTGGAGTGTCGCCGCACCGGCCTACGACCAGGGTTGCCTCCAGCGCTGGGTGTACCGGCCCGCCCAGGATGAGGTGATCGCCCAAGTTCAGGAACGCGGTGCCCGCACGATCGCCGACATTGCCTGCGGTACCGGCATCCTGGCTGACCGTATCCAGCGGGAACTGCAACCCGATGAGGTGTACGGCCTGGACATGTCCGATGGCATGCTGACCCAGGCCCGCAAGCGTTCGGGCGACGTGCGGTGGAAGTCGGCCCCTGCCGAGGAACTGCCTTTCCATGACGACTTCCTGGACGCGGTGGTGACCACGTCGGCATTCCACTTCTTCGACCAGCCGGCCGCACTCGCGGAGTTCTATCGGGTGCTGGCGCCCGGGGGAATGGTCGCGGTGACGACGATGAGCCCGCGCCGCACCTTCCTGCCGCTGCACGCGCTGTCGGCCGACCTCGGTGCACCCGCGCACAGCCCCACCGAGAAGGAGATGCGCGCGCTGTTCGAGGCGGCCGGATTCACCGTCGTCGAGCAGCACCGGGTGCGCCGGCCCGTGTGGACGCCGATCTCCGACGTCATCACCGTGGGAGTCAAACCCACGTGACCGAGAACGACGACACCGAGCTCCAGATTCGCGGCTCGGTGCAGCTCCGGCGGGACCGTTGCGCCACCTCGACCGCCGATCAGCGCCTGCTCGACCGGCGCGGCCCCACTGATTGGGTGCACACCGATCCTTGGCGGGTACTGCGAATCCAGGGTGAGTTCGTCGACGGTTTCGATGCCTTGGCGGAAATGCCGAGGGCGGTCACGGTTTTCGGCTCGGCTCGGACCGAGCCGCATTCGCCGGAGTATCGGTTGGGTGAGGAACTGGGCATCGCGCTGGTGCGGGCCGGCTATGCGGTGATCACCGGGGGCGGCCCGGGATCGATGGAGGCCGCCAACCGCGGGGCCAGTGAGTCCGGCGGCTACTCCGTGGGTCTCGGCATCGAGCTCCCGTTCGAGCAGCGCCTCAACCATTGGGTCGATCTCGGCATCAACTTCCGCTACTTCTTCGTCCGTAAGACGATGTTCGTCAAATACGCACAGGCATTCGTCTGTCTGCCCGGTGGGTTCGGCACCCTCGACGAGCTGTTCGAGGCGCTCACCCTGGTCCAGACGCACAAGGTCACGGAGTTTCCGATCATCTTGCTGGGCGTCGATTACTGGTCCGGTCTGATCGACTGGATTCGCAATACGGTTCTGCGCGAAGGGAAGATCTCGGAATCAGACTTGGCGCTGCTCCATTGCACCGACAGTGTGGCAGAAGCCGTGGAGATCATCGCTGCGTCGGCATCAGAGTCGGCGTCGTAGCCGCCAAGCGTCAGCTCAGCTCCACCACGACGGGCGCGTGGTCGCTGGGGGCGGTGGTGCCTTTCTTGGGGCGCCGTTCGTCCTTGACGATGTCGGCGTGCGTCACGCGGGAGGCGAGGCCGGGGGACCCGAGGATGAAGTCGATGCGCATGCCGCGGCGCTTCTGGAATGCCAGCTGGGTGTAGTCCCAGTAGGTGTAGATCCCGGGGCCCGGGGTGAAAGGCCGCACCACATCGGTGAATTGGGCATCGTGCATGGCCTGGAAGGCGGCCCGCTCCGGTTCGGACACATGGGTGCTGCCCTTGAATGCGGCCATGTCCCAGACGTCCTCGTCGGTGGGTGCGATGTTCCAGTCGCCGACCAGGGCGATCGGCTGCTCCGGATCGTCCTTGAGCCATCCGGCGGCGGTATCACGAAGGGCGGCAAGCCAACCCAACTTGTAGGTGTAGTGCGGGTCGGCCAGGGTGCGACCGTTGGGCACGTACAGACTCCACACCCGCACCCCGCCGCACGTGGCTCCCAGCGCGCGAGCCTCGGCGGTGGCCTCTTCCTCGGGCTTGCTGCTCCAGGTCGGCTGACCCGGAAAGCCGATCTCGATGTCGTCGAGGCCAACCCGTGAGGCGATCGCCACGCCGTTCCACTGGTTGAGCCCGACGTGGGCCACCTCGTAGCCCAACGCGGCGAACGGCATCATCGGGAACTGCGCGTCGGTGCACTTGGTTTCCTGCATGGCCAGAACGTCGACGTCGGCGCGTTCCAGCCAGTCGACCACGCGGTCCACTCGGGTTCGGATCGAATTGACGTTCCAGGTGGCCAGGCGCATGGGGTTAGAGGGTACGTGCCGGGCTCAGGCGAGCAGGTCGTCGGCCGCCACATAACGGGTCTGGTGATGCAGCCGGAAGCCGAGCGACGTGTACAACGCGATGGCCTCGTGGTTGTCGACCTCGACCTGGACGTAGGCCCGGGTACCGCCGGCCTCGACGCCCCAGACCAACAGCGCCTGGCAGACCGCGCGGGCGTGGCCTTGACGGCGATGCTCGGGGGAGACCCGGACCGAGGAGATGCCCAGCCAGACGGTGCCGTCCGGCGCCGTCGTCACCGCGCCACGGCCGACCGCGCATCCGGGGACCGTCGCGAAGGTCAACCGCCCGTCGACCACGGCCGTCAATACGTCGAGGGGAACTTCGCGGTCGTAGATTCGGAGCCATTGCGCGTCCGGCTGCTGCGCCAGCGTGACGCCGGAGGTCGAGGGTTGCGCCGGTGTGACAGTGGGTGCCGGAGCGGGCAGCTCGCGCACCATCACCCGCGCCGGCTTGATGCCCGGGTTGCGCAGCGGCAGCAGTCGCTCGGGCAGCGCCAGCCAGGCCGGCAGGTCGCGTTGGCGGTACCAGGCGAGCACCGCGTCCAGATCGGCGATCTGCGCCGACGCGCCCAAGGGGATCGCCGAATTGGCGCGGCTCGTCACCCCGTGCCCGGCGCGCAGTAGCCAACCGCCCAGCCATTGCTGTTCGACGCCGGGCCAGGCCAGTGCCGCAGCATGTTCGAGCGCGCGGATCTGCGAACCCCGCACCGGGGTGTGCGACAACTCGCGCACGCTGACGACATCGGCCGGTGCCACCTCGACGAGTTCGCCATCCTTGGTGCGGATTTGAACTGTGGGCTCAGCGCGTTCGAGGTACCCGATGACATCGGTGAGCGGCTTGGCCGACCCGGCCGGCAGCCGGTAACGCAGGCTGATCCGGGACCCGAGCGCCGGCAGGTTGGGCATCAGTGACCGAACGGGTCGGGGACCTCGCCGGGCATCCAGGACAGGCCGGGCACACCCCAGCCGTTGCGCTTGACGGTCTTCTTCGCCGCACGGGCATGGCGGCCCACGAGACGGTCGATATAGAGGAATCCGTCGAGGTGCCCGGTCTCGTGCTGCAGCATGCGGGCAAACAGGTCGGTGCCCTCCAAAGTGACCGGTGACCCGTCGGCGTCCAGCCCGGTGACCCGCGCCCAGTCGGCCCGGCCGGTCGGGAAATTCTCGCCTGGAACGGACAGGCAACCTTCCTCGTCCTCGTCGGGATCCGGCATCGTCTCGGGCACTTCGGAGGTCTCGAGCACCGGGTTGATGACCACGCCGCGCCGGCGGGTCGTGTGCCCGCGTGTGGCGGCGCAGTCATAGACGAACAACCGCTTGGCCACACCGATCTGATTGGCTGCCAAGCCAACTCCGTTGGCGGCGTCCATGGTGTCGAACATGTCCTGGATGAGTTCGGGGAGGTCTGCGGGAAGCGAACCGTCCGGCCCGACCGGCACCGGCTCGGTCGGCGTGTGCAGAACGGGATCCCCGACGATGCAGATCGGTACTACGGCCATGGGGGAAGCTTAAGGTGGCAATCGTTGTGGGCCGACTCGCGGGTTTATGTGTCAGCCAGACCCAGCAAGCCGTGGTTGAATAATCGACGAACCACAGCCATGTAATTTTTCGAGTGTCGGAAGGGTCCAAGGAGCAATATGGACGGCGCTATCGCGCGGACTGAGCAATCCGGGGATGACTCTGATCTGACCGATGGGCTAACCCGTCGCGAGCACGACATCTTGGCGTTCGAACGCCAATGGTGGAAGTACGCGGGCAGCAAGGAAGACGCGATCAAAGAGCTGTTCTCGATGTCGGCAACCCGGTACTACCAGGTGCTCAACGCGCTCGTGGACCGCCCTGAGGCGCTGGCTGCCGACCCGATGCTGGTCAAGCGGTTGCGTCGGTTGCGGGCCAGCCGTCAAAAAGCGCGGGCTGCGCGGCGGCTCGGCTTCGATATCAGCACCTAAAGGTCTTCCCGCACGCGAGGAGGACTGATGGCCGGAGTGAGGGATCGGGCGCTTCGCTCGATACAGTGGTGGCGATGAATCAGCGAGACTCCTCCGGGCTACCCCTGCGCGCCATGGTGATGGTGCTGTTGTTCCTCGGGGTGGTGTTCCTGCTGGTCGGCTTCCAGGCGCTCGGCTCCGATGACGACTCTGCGGACCAGTCGTCCGTGGCGACGACGAGCGCCACGACCACTGCCGCGAAGACGTCGGCAAAGGCCGAACCCGCCCCCGAGGTCAAGGCCGACGTGCGGGTCTACAACATCTCCGATGTTGCGGGCGCCGCCGAAACCGCGGCCAACCAGTTGCGTGAGGCGCGCTGGAACGTCACCGAGACCGGCAACCTGCCGCCAATGGAAGGCATCGCAGGCACCACGGTGTTCTTCGGTGACACGCCCGATGAGAAGGAAGCCGCCGAAAATGCGGGCAAGGTACTGCACGCACCCGTCGAACCCCGGCGCCCGGAACTTCTCGAGCAACCACCGGGAGTGATCGTGGTAGTCACCGGCTAGGCTTTGGACCATGCTGAAGCCCGTCAGTGTTGCCGTCTTGTTCGCCGCCCCTGTTGTTGCGCTGAGCGCCTGCAGCCCTCCCGGCCAGGTGCCCTCCGACACCCCCGGCACGACGCCGGCGATCTGGACCGGATCGCCCTCGCCCTCGGCCGCTCCCGGTGAGCACGGCAGCGGGCACGGAGCACAGGCCACCACCGGTGGCGAGACGCTCACCGCCGAACTCAAGACCGCCGACGGGACCTCCGTGGCCACCGCCGACTTCCAGTTCGCCGATGGTTTCGCGACCGTGACTGTGGAGACCACCGCTCCGGGCAAGCTCGCTCCCGGCTTCCACGGCCTGCACATCCACTCGGTCGGCAAGTGCGAGGCGAACTCGGTGGCTCCGACCGGCGGCGCGCCGGGCGACTTCAACTCGGCCGGCGGCCATCTCCAGGTCTCCGGACACACGGGCCATCCCTCCAGCGGTGACCTGAGCTCGCTGCAGATCCGTGCCGACGGCTCGGGCAAGCTGGTGACCACCACCGACGCATTCACCGCCGAGGATCTGACGGGCGGCGCGAAGACCGCGATCATCATCCACGAGAAGTCGGACAACTTCGCCAACATCCCGCCGGAGAAGTACCAGCAGGTCATCGGCGGCGCGCCCGGCCCCGATCAGGCGACCTTGGCCACCGGCGACGCCGGCAGTCGGGTGGCGTGCGGTGTTATCGGCGCCGGCTGACAGCCGGATCGATTTCGCCGGGTCGCCCCGGCCCACTGTCGGCGTCGAATGGGAGTTCGCTCTCGTCGACGCCGACACTCGTGATCTGAGCAACGGCGCCGCCGAGGTGATCGCCGAAGTCGGCGAGACCCCGCACGTGCACAAGGAGTTGCTGCGCAACACCATCGAGATCGTCACCGGGATCTGCGACAACACCGGTGAGGCGATGGAGGACCTGCGCAGCACCCTCGGCCCCGTCCGCAAGATCGTGCACGACCGCGGCATGGAGCTGTTCTGCGCGGGTACCCATCCGTTCGCGAAATGGTCGGCACAACAACTGACCGACGCGCCGCGGTACGCCGAGCTGATCAAACGCACCCAGTGGTGGGGGCGGCAGATGCTGATCTGGGGCGTGCACGTGCACGTCGGGATCTCCTCGGCCCACAAGGTGATGCCGATCATCTCCTCACTGCTCAATCAGTATCCGCACCTGCTGGCGTTGTCGGCGTCGTCGCCGTTCTGGGACGGTGAGGACACCGGATATGCCAGTAACCGGGCGATGATGTTCCAGCAGCTGCCGACGGCCGGTCTGCCGTTCCAGTTCCAGAGTTGGCGTGAGTTCGAGGGCTTCGTCCACGATCAGAAGAAGACCGGCATCATCGACCATCTCAACGAGATCCGTTGGGACATCCGGCCTTCCCCGCACCTGGGCACGGTCGAGGTGCGGATCTTCGACGGCGTGTCCAACTTGCGTGAGCTGGGCGCGCTGGTGGCGTTGACGCACTGTCTGATCGTCGATCTGGACCGCAGGCTCGACGCCGGTGAGGAACTGCCGACCATGCCGCCGTGGCATGTGCAGGAGAACAAGTGGCGCGCGGCCCGGTACGGACTGGACGCGGTGATCATCCTGGACGCCGACAGCAACGAGCGGCTGGTCACCGAGGACCTCGACGAGTTGTTGAATCGTCTTGAGCCGGTGGCCAAGTCATTGCGGTGTGCCGATGAGTTGGCCGCGGTCACCGACATCTACCGCG
This sequence comes from Mycobacterium sp. GA-1841, assembly GCF_001954135.1. Lineage (GTDB taxonomy): Bacteria > Actinomycetota > Actinomycetes > Mycobacteriales > Mycobacteriaceae > Mycobacterium. The sequence continues at coordinate 17,463 of NZ_MBEQ01000028.1, forward strand.
GCGGCGCGTCCTACCAACGACAGCGCCGGGTGGCCGAGGAGAACGACGGCGACCTTCGCGAAGTCGTCGACGCCCTGATCGGCGAACTACACATCTGAGCCCAGGTGCGCCGGCGCAAGACCAAACGCGCATTGACCAAATCGGGGCCGAGGACGATCCTGGCCGGATGACGGTCTCACCGATGTTTCCTCTCGAAGTGGCGATGTTGCCCGGCCAGGAACTGCCGCTGCGGATCTTCGAACCGCGCTACGTGGCGATGGTGGCCGAATGTATGGCGATGCCGGAGCCGTCTTTCGGGGTGGTGCTGATCTCGGCCGGACGCGAGGTGGGTGGTGGTGACCGGCGCTGCGACGTCGGCGCGCGGGCCTTGATCGTCGATTGTCAGGAGTTCGGCGTGGGCAAGTATCGGCTGCTGTGTGTGATGGGCGAACGGATCCGGGTGCAGCGGTGGCTCGACGACGATCCGTATCCGCGTGCCGAGATCGAGCCGTGGCCCGACGATCCGGACCAGCCGGCCGACGCCACCCGCATCGGCCAGGTCGAAGACCGGATGGTGGCGCTGCTGGACCGGATCGGCGAGGCGCGCGGCACCCCGATCCGTAGCCGCGAGATCGTGGAGTCGGCCCGAGTGGACGCGGAGAACCGCTTGTACGCCTTGGCCGCTCGGTTACCGATGGGACAGGCCGACCGGTACTCGCTGCTGGCTGCACCATCGGAGGCGGCTCGGGTCGAGGCGCTCAGCGAAGCGGTCGACACCGTCACGGCGATGGTGGAGTTCCAGCTTTCGGAGTAAAGACGCGCTCTGTCACCCGGCCGCCGTCATCACCCCTTCGACGAATTCGGTCGCCATGGTGGGTTCTGTGTCGTCGGGCAGCGTGCGGTGGTAGCGCGCCATCAGATCGTCGGCCGGCAGGGCCGCCACCTCCCAGCAGCGCCGGCTGAGCCAGTCGGCGACGTGGGGCCGATCCTCGATGAACCACAACTGCTCCGGATCGGGCATCTCGTCACCGGTCTCGGCGGCCTCCGCGCGCATCTGCTCGATGAGCTCACGACGACGGGCCAGGTGCTCCTCGGAGAAGAAGTCTGCGCTGAAAGCCTCGACGGCGATGCGGCTGTCGCGTGCCGACAGTTCGGTGATCCGCTCGAACAGCAGATCCTGGGCCTCGGCGGGCAGATAGGGCAGCAGCCCCTCGACCGACCATGCTGTCGGCTGTGACGGGTCGAAACCCGCCTCCTGCAGTGCTTTCGGCCAGTCGTGACGTAGATCGACGCCCACGGGGACATAGCGGGGCTTCGACACCACCCGGTGCGCCGCCAGCACCTCTTCCTTGAACTGCAAGACTTGCGGCTGGTCGATCTCGAAGACCACGCTGTCGTCGATCCACGGCAACCGCCACGCGCGGGCATCCAGGCCGGCCGCCAGGATCACGGCTTGACGGATTCCCGCCGCGCCCGCGGCGACGAAGAACTCGTCGAACCACCTGGTGCGCGAGGCGGCGTAATTGCCGATGGTGCGGACCCGCTGGGCCATCGCGCCGGTCGGTGGACGCCAGCCCCGCGTGGCGGCGGCGTCGAGAAACATCTGGGCATAGGGATCGGTGAACAACGGGGTGTCGGAGGCGGTTTCGGCGGCCCGCGCCATCGCCACACCGAGCGCCGTGGCACCCACGCTCTCGGTGATCTCCCAGCTGTCGTCGTCAGTTCTGGTCATCGCTGCCAGTGTGCCCGCTAAAGCCCGACTTCAGACATATTCTCCGGCGGGCCGAGTCGGCTTCGGCGTGTCGCGTGATGGGACTGGGTGCCGATCTGCCCGCCTATGCGCGACTTTTCAGCGACTATCGCCGCGTGGGCACCGCCGGCACCGATTGTCACGTGGCCGATGACGACTCCCGTCGCTCACGCCCCAGCTGCCTCGCTCGTCACGGATTTTGCGTTGCCCAGCTATCAGCGACGGAGTCGCTGACAGTCGGACATTGGACAGATGATGCTGATGCGACTGGTGGTGTACATGTGTCAAAAACCGTGAGCGACAATGGTTTTGGCGAGTTAACTGTTGCTGGTGTGGCGATTGTCGCTCGATTGTCGCTAACAGTCGGGCACATCGGATATCGCTCCGGCAACGACGACCGATGTGGTCGGACACAGTGTGAGGCCCCGCCGACGTGCTCTGCGGCTCCGCGCCTCTGCCACGCCGTGACGCCGTGACGCTGTGCCACTGTGACGCCCTGTCTCTGTGACGCCGCCCCTCACTCCCCGTCGGCGCTGCCCGTCTCGTCGAGTTCGGCCATCTCGTCACGGGTCAGCAGATCGTCGCGGATGTTCTGCTCGTGGTAGGCGAGCTGGCCGACGCGATTGGCGATCACCGGTGCGGTGATCAAGGTGAACAATCCGGTCAGGATGACCATGCCGATGTCGGCGTGGCCGCGCAGCCGGATGGCTGCACCCGCCAACACCAACAGCAGGCCGAGCACCTGCGGCTTGGTGGCCGCGTGCATGCGTGAGAGCGTGTCAGGGAAACGGACCACCCCGATCGCCGCCGTCAACGCCAAGGTGGATCCACTGAGAATCAGCACCGCGGTGAGGATGTCGAGGATGTTCATCGCGGCCCCCGTCGGGGTCGGAGCCGCGGCCGGCGATCGTCGGTGTCCGGCACGCGGAAGCGGGCCACGCTCACCGAGCCGACGAAGCTGATCAACGCCAGCGCGGTCAGGCTGTAGGTGACCGTGGTGTCGAGGCTGAACGCTGCCCAGGTGCCGATACCGCACATCGTCACCGCGATCAGGGTGTCCAGCGCGACCAGCCGATCCAGCGTGCTCGGCCCGGCCAGGACGCGGAACATCGTGATCGCGGCCGCGGCGGTCAGCATGACCGCCGCGATGATCCAGACCGTCATCATGTGTGACCCGCCTCCCGCTCGGCCGACGGTTGCCAATCGCTTTGCCGCTCAAAGGCGGCCACCAACATCCGCTGAATCTGCTCGACCTGACGGTAGAACCGCTGCACCGTGCTTTCCGAGCCGACGTCGATGACGTGCATGTAGAGAATCCGGCGAGCCTGATCGATCTCCAGCACGATCGTGCCGGGAATGACGTTGAAGATGTTGACGGCCAGGGCCAGCACGAGATCGGATTTCAGAGTCGGCAGGTTGGCGCGCAGCACGGCGACCAGCGGCGGTGGGCCAGGCCGGATCGCCAACCAAGCCACCTGGAAAGACGACAACACCATGTAGTAGCCGACCACCGCAACAAGTTTCACCAGCGACAACGGGTGCAGTCGGCCCTCGACCGGCACCGACGGTAGCGGCAGCAACACGGTGATGACCAGTGCCACCGCAAGTCCGCTGGCCACATTGGCGACGCTGAAGTGGCCCCACAGCAGCACCCAGACCAGCGTCAGGAAGCACACCAGCCAGACCCGAAGCACGAGATGTCTCATCGGGGTGAACCTCCCAGCACTGCCGAGATGTACTGCCCGCGGTCGAGCACCTCGGCCGCCGACCGTTCGCCGTAGCCGAAGATCGGACCGGCCGCGACCGTCAGCACCAATCCGACGACGATCAGCGCGGCCGTCGGGACCAGCATGCCGACCGGCATCCGGCCGACGCTGTCGCGGTCGGCGAACTCGATGTCTTCGGAATCGTCGAGCAGGACCGCCGGAGCGGCGGCCGACAAGTGCCCTTCAGGGGCGTCGGCACGGGACCGCCAGAACGCCTTCGTCCACACCCGGGCCACGACATACAGCGTCAACAGGCTCGTGACGACGCCGCCGGCCACCAGGATCCAGGCCAGCACCGACCCGTTGGCGGCCCCGGCCTCGAGCAATGCCACCTTGCCGATGAAGCCCGAGAACGGCGGGATCCCACCCAGATTCAGCGCGGGGACGACGAACACGAAGGCCAGTACCGGGCTCGCCGCGGCCAGCCCGCCGAGGCGGTTGAGGGTGGACGCGCCGGCCTGCCGCTCGATCAGCCCGACCACCAGGAACAGCGTCGTCTGCACCACGATGTGGTGGGCGACGTAATAGATCGCCCCGGACATGCCGAGCTCGTTGCCCAGCGCGACACCGAACACCATGTAACCGATGTGGCTGACGAGCGTGAACGACAACAACCGCTTGATGTCGCTCTGGGCGATGGCACCGAGAATGCCGATCACCATGGTCAGCAGTCCGGCCACCAGCAGCACCGAGTCCAGGCTGCCGCCGGGGAACAACAATGCGTGCGCCCGGATGATCGCGTACACACCGACTTTCGTCAGCAACCCGGCGAACACCGCGGTGACCGGGGCCGGCGCGGTCGGATACGAGTCGGGCAACCACGTCGACAGCGGGAACACCGCCGCCTTGATGCCGAAGGCCACCAGCAGCACCGCGAACAACGCGTTACGGGTTCCGGTGGGTACGTCATCGAGGCGTACGGCCAGCTCGGCCAGGTTCAGGGTGCCGGTGGCGGCGTAGACCAGGGCGATGCCGATCAGGAAGATCAGCGACGACACCATCGACACCATCACGTAGGAGATGCCGGCCCGGACGCGTTCCTCGCTGGCCCCGATCGTCAACAGCACGAAGCTCGCCGACAGCAGTACCTCGAACCCGACGAACAGGTTGAACAGGTCACCGGCCAGGAATGCGGTACACACCCCGGCCGACAGCACCAGGTAGGTCGGCATGAAGATCGACACCGGCTGGCGTTCGTCGCCGTCGCGGATACCCTGCCCGATGGCGTAGGCGACCACCGCGAGCAACACGATCGAAGACACCACCAACATCAACGCCGACAGCCGGTCGACCACCAAGGTGATCCCCAGCGGCCCCATGCCGGGCACGCTCTGCCCCCAGCCGCCGACGTGCAGCACCAGGGTGCCGTCGCGATCGGCCAGATACAGCAGGGCCGCACACACCGCAACCACGGCCGCCAGCGCGATCTGGGTGATCAGCCGCTGTAATTGCGGACGACGTCCGGCCACCAACGTGATCGCCGCGGCCAGCGCCGGGATGAGCACCGGCAGCGGGATCAGCGCCTGGGGCGTCATTTCGAACCCTCGAATCCGGGCAGCGCATCGAGTTCGTCGGGCGCGTCGGTGTCCAGGTGGGTTTCGGGTTCGGGAACCTCGTCGTCGGCGCCTGGCTCGGCGCCGGCCTGCTGCGAGACGCGGGTGTCCTCGGGGTCGTTACTGACTTCTTCGACTGTGGTCAACCGATAGGACCGGTAAGCCAGGGCCAGCACGAACGCCGCGATCCCCATGCTGATGACGATGGCGGTCAGGATCATGCCCTGCGCCAGGGGATCAGCGGTGGACGATGCCCCGTTGCTGGTGCGGCCACGGATCGGCGGATTGCCGCCGGCCCCACCGACGGTCAGGATCAGCAGGTTGACCGCGTTGCCGATCAGCAACAGTCCCAACAACATTCGGGTCAGGTTGCGCTCGAGCAGCAGATATACCCCGGCGCTGGTCAGGCCGCCGATGATGATCAGCGGAATCATGAACGTCGTCATCGCGTCATCGCCTTCGAAGTCGCCGGGACACCGGTGGTTTCGACGTCCACCCGCGCCCCGAGGCTGCGTAGCACGTCCAGTACCAGTCCGACCACGATGAGGTAGACACCCAGGTCGAAGAACAGCGCGGTGACGAGCTTGACATGGCCGAACACCGGTAGGTCGAACTGCAGAACCGCCGAAGACAGGGCCGGGGCGCCCAGCAGGATGGAGACCACGGCCGTGCCGGCCGACAGACCCAACCCGGTGCCCAGGATCTTGCCGGCGTCCAACGGCAGCGTCTCGCCGAGTTCGTAGCGGCCACCGGCCAGATAGCGCAACACCAGGGCCAGACCCGCGGTGAGCCCACCGGCGAATCCGCCGCCGGGCGTGTTGTGCCCGGCGAAGAAGAAGTACGCCGACAACACCATGATCAGCGGGAAGATCACCCGGGTGGCGACCTCCAGCACCAGTGACCGGTACCGCGGATCGCGTAGTTCGGACCCGCGCAACCAGGTGACGTCGCCGATGGCCGGGCTGTAGGCGCCGACGGGCCCGATGTCGGGTTGCCCGGGCGCTGCGCTGACCCGGGGCGCGGTGCCGAAACGGCGGTGCCGGAACACCAGCGAGGCCACGCCCGTCGCGGCGACCAGCAGCACCATGATCTCGCCCATGGTGTCCCAGGCGCGGATGTCGACCAGCAGTACGTTGACGGTGTTGGCGCCGTGGCCGCGGTAGTAGGCGGCATCGGGCAACAGTTCGGCGATGCCGACGCCGTTGCGGGCGGCCATGGCGTAGACGGCCAGGGACGTGACGGTGACGCCGACCGCCAGGGCCAGCAGCGCCCGCGGCAGGCGGTGGCTGTTGATGTTGGCGGCGTCGGCCTCGGCCGGCAGGGTCCGCAGCACCAGCACGAAGATCACCAAAACCAATGTCTCGACCAGGAATTGGGTCAACGCCAGGTCGGGGGCGCCGTGGAAGGCGAAGATGGCGCCGCAGCCGTAGCCGGTCACCCCGACCAGCAGCACCGCGGCCAGACGGTTGCGCATCACGATCGCTCCCACCGCGGCGGCCAACATCAGCAACCCGACCACCACCTGCAGCGGCGAGTCCCACAACGCGAAATCGGGATGGTCGCGCGCGCCCAGGATCAAAGTCGCGAGGGGCAGTGCCACCAGCGTGCACAGGATCACCGACTGCGTGGCAGGCAGCGAACCACGTTGCGTCGACCCGGTCAGGCGCAGTGAGACCACGTCCAGCGCCCGGATCGTCGCGTCGTACATGCGGTCGGCGTTGCCCAGCGGCTGATAGGCGAACCGGGCACGGGGCAGGCGACGACGGGTGACGAACACCGCGGTGCCCACGGCCAGCACCACGACCGACAACACCAGCGGCAAGCCGAAGCCGTGCCACAGCGCCAGGTGATAGCCGGACCCGCCGGGCATGGTGTCGGCATACTCGTCGAGCACCGAGTCGAGCCCGGCCGGCCACAGCCCGAAAAGCAGACCGGCCATGGCCAGGACGGCCGGCGGCGTGAGGAAGACCACCGACGGGCGGTGCATCTCGGCCACCCGGGCGCTCGGTTCCGGTGAGCCCTTGTCCGCGAACGCGCCCCACATGAACCGCAGGCTGTAGATCGTGGTGAACACCGAGCCGACCACGATGCCGGTGAGCACGTACGGGGCGGTCGAGCCCAACGCCGGGCTGTGCAACACCGTCTCCAGGTCGGCTTCCTTGGCGACGAAACCGAAGAACGGCGGCAGGGCGGCCATGCTCGCGGTGGCGGCGACCGCGATGACGAACAGTGGCCGGTGTTGACGGCCCAGGCCGGCCAGGCGGCGAATGTCGCGGGTGCCGGTGGCGTGGTCGATCACGCCGACCACCATGAACAGCGACGCCTTGAACATCGCGTGTGCGCAGAGCATGGCCAGGCCGGCCAGCATCATGTCGCTGCCGCCGGTGCCGACCATCACGGTGATCAGACCCAGCTGGCTGACCGTGCCGAACGCCAGGATGAGTTTGAGGTCGTATTCGCGGACCGCGCGCCAGCCGGCCAGCAGCATGGTCACCAGCCCGAGGCCCACCACCATCGGACGCCAGAACGAGGTGTCGGCGAACCCGGGCGCCATGCGCGCCACCAGGTAGACACCGGCCTTCACCATGGCCGCGGCGTGCAGGTAGGCGCTCACCGGAGTGGGGGCGGCCATGGCGCCGGGCAGCCAGAAGTGCAGCGGCACGATGGCCGACTTCGACAGGGCGCCGACGAGAATGAGCGCCACCCCGATGGCAGCCGCCGTCCCCGCCGGCGGCGCCGCGATCAGCTCCGACAACAGGTAGGTGCCGGCCAGATTGCCCAGCACGATGATGCCGACCAGCATCGCCAACCCGCCGAACGTCGTCACCAACAGGGCCTGGGTGGCCGCGCGGCGGCTGGTGGCCCGCTCGGCGTAATGGCCGACGAGCAGGAACGACAGCACCGTGGTGGTTTCCCAGAAGATGTAGAGCACCAGCATGTTGTCGCTGATCACCAGGCCGAACATGGACCCCGAGAAAGCGACCAGCTCGGCGGCGAAGCTGGGTAGGCGCTTCTCGATCCGTCCGTCGTGATGGTGGAAGTACTCGCCGCAGTAGAACAGCACGAGCGCACCGATCGCCAGCACCAGCACGCTCATGATCGCGGCAAGCGAGTCGAACCGCAGCGCGATGTCCATCGACAGTTCGGGCACCCACGGGATGTTCAGCGTGGGCACGCGATCATGGCTGGGCCAGTTCAGCGCGACCCAGGCCAGCGAGCCCAGCGGCACCAGCGCGAGCGGATAGAACGCCCTCCGTCCCCATCTGGCCACCAGAAGTGGCGCCAGCGCGGTGGCGACCGCGTGGGCGAGGAGGACGGCGAGCATGGCACTCCGATCGGGTTGGGGTCGGGGTGTCGGCCACCGATGAGCGCTTGCGCGAAGAGCATCGGCGTAAGTGGCTAATGACTGGTGTTACCCCATTCTACGTGGGCCGTTGTCGTGGCCCCGGGTCGGTAAAGGCTCCGCCCGGGGTTGGGATGAATCTTCCGGTGGCTGAAGGAGTTCCGGTGCTGCCCCGCCATCGTGTAGCCATCAGAAGTACCGCAGCCAGACGTACCCCCAGGCCAGAGCGGTACTCAGCGCGGTGACGACGATGCCGTAGCGGGTGAAATGCCAGAAGCTGATCGGATGCCCGGCCCGCTTGGCGATGCCGAGAGCCACCACGTTGGCGCTGGCGGCGATGGCGGTGCCGTTGCCGCTGAAGCAGGCGCCCAGGGCGAACGCCCACCACAGCGCCTGGCCGGTGTGCGCATCCGGAGCTTGGGCCACCATGTCCTCGACGACCGGCGTCATCGTCGCCGTGTAGGGAATGTTGTCGACGAACGCGCCCACCACCGAGGACCCGAACAGCAACGCCGTGGCCGCGGCGAACCAGTTGTCGCCGAAGGCCGACTCTCCCACCGAACCGAGTGCACCGATCACCCCGGTGTGCACCAGGCCGGCTACCATGACGAACAGCCCCATGAAGAACACGAGCGTGGGCCATTCCACCTCGGGCAGCACCTCGGCGACGTCGATGTCGGTGATCAACAACATCGCACCGGCCCCCAGCAGCGCAACGATCGATGGCGCGACATGCAGCACCGAATGCAACGCGAACCCGACGATCACCAGGTTGAGCACCAGAAGGGATCGCAACAGCAGCCGCTTGTCCTTGATCGCCCGGCGTTCCTGCAGCGCCATCACCTCGTCGACGTGCACTTGATCGGCGCGCAGATCTGCGCGGAACAACACCCGGGTGAACAACACGAACAGCGCGAAGATCACGACGACGATCGGTGCCATGTGGATCAGGAAGTCGTTGAAGCTCAGGCCGGCGCGGCTGCCGATGATGATGTTCGGCGGGTCACCGATCAGGGTGGCGGCGCCGCCGATGTTGGAGGCCAGCACCTCGGCGATCAGATAGGGCTGCGGCGCGATACGCAACCGGTCGCAGATCACCAGGGTGACCGGGGCGATCAGCAAGATGATCGTCACGTTGTCGAGCACCGGCGAGGCGAAGGCCGTGATCGCCATCAGCATGACCATCAGCCGGAACGGATTGCCGCGGGAGCGTTTGGCGGCCCAGATCGCCAGGAAGTCGAACAGCCCCGTCTGTTTGATGACGCCGACGATCACCATCATCCCGAGCAACAAGAAGATGACGTTCCAGTCGATGCCCTGGTGCTCGGAGTAGAACACCTGCGCGCCGGGGATCAGCCCGAGCAGGGCCATCAGACCCGCGGCCACCAGGACGGTCTTGACCTTGTCGGCTCGTTCGGTGGCAATGAACCAGAAGGCGACGACGAAGATCGTCAGCGCCAGGACCGGGGCCAACATGGGGGGAGTGAGGTGCCGGAGTCAGTCGCCGGGACCGGCGACCGCAAGACTGGTCAACAGCCGCTCGAGTGTGACCGCTCCGGTGAGCCGTCCGCCGCGGTCGACGACGGCGATCAGCGGGCTGCGCTTGTTGGCCATCACCGTGGCGATCTCCAACAGTGTCGCGTCGGGCGTCACGGTCGCCGGTTTGGTGGCGGGCCCCGGAAGGCAGTCACCCACGGTGAGCTTGCCGGGACCGTGCCAGAACAGGTCGGCGTGAATTTCGTCGACGGTGCGGACCAACGCCGGATCGTCTTGGTAGGACTCGGGAATCGCCAACCGCAGCACCTGAGTGCCCGGCAGCACCGCCACCGGACGATCGTCGTCGTCGACCACCACCAGCCCGGGCAATCGGTTGACCACCATGAGCTGGACGGCTTTGGAGACCGGATCATCGATTCGAACCGTCGGTAGGTGGGCCGCGATTTCATGTGCCTGCATGAGCTCGTTCCAATGCGCCAGTGTCGTCGTCGGTGTCGTCCGCAGTGTCATGGTCCTTGTTCTCCGATCGAATCGCGTCTTTGCTCCTCCCGCTGTCGTTTCAAGTGTGTTTGTGCTGGTGGGCGGTGAACATCAGGGCAGACACCCATTCGGCGGGGGGTTCTGCCTGTATGGACAAGAGCACCGTCCGCGGGTCACGCTGGTGTGGTGAAACCGGCGCGCACCCCGGCGGCCGCGTTGTTCCGGCGGGTGTTCCTGATCAACGGGTTGATCTTCACGCTGGGCACGCTGGTTCTGGCGGTATCGCCGGCGTCGGTGTCCACCCGCATCAGAGCCACCGAAATCCCGGTCCTGTTGGTCGGTTTGGTGGTGATGTTGACCGCCAACGCCGTACTCCTGCGGTCCAGTCTTGCCCCACTGGATCGGCTCGCCGCGTCGATGCGGCGAGTCGATCCGCCCAAGCGCAGCGATCGTGTCGACGACCGCGACAGCGGCGATCTGCAGCACCTGATCGAATCGTTCAACGCGATGCTCGATCGGTTGGAGACCGAACGGACCACCGCGAGCGCATCGGCGTTGGCTGCCCAGGAAAACGAGCGTCAGCGCATCGCGCGGGAATTGCACGACGAGATCGGGCAGACGCTGACCGTCGCGCTGCTCACGCTCAAACGGGCCGTCGACCGGTCGCCGGAGTCGATCCACGCCGAACTCGTCGATGCGCAGGAAATCGTGCGGGCCAGTCTCGACGAGGTACGCGACATCGCCCGACGGCTGCGACCGGATGCGTTGGAGGACCTCGGTCTGCACAGCGCGCTGAACGCCCTGTGCAGCGACTTCGCCCAGGCATCCGACATTGCGGTGGTCAAACACATTGCCGTGCATGCGGATCGGTTGTGCTCCGATGTGGAGTTGGTGTGTTACCGCATCGCCCAGGAAGGATTGACCAATGTGGCGCGCCATTCCGGGGCGCGCAAGGTGTGGGTGGATCTGCATACCTCCGAGCGCGAACTGACGCTGCGGGTGGCTGACGACGGTTGCGGCGGTGTGGATGTCGAAGGTGCCGGCATCACCGGCATGCGCGAGCGGGCCCTGCTGGTGAACGCCGCCTTGAGCATCACGTCCCCGCCGGACGGCGGCACCGAGGTGCGGTTGGTGATCCCGCTCTGATGACTGCCCGAATCCTGCTTGCCGACGATCACGCCCTGGTCCGGAGTGGATTGCGAATGATCATCGATGCCGAACCTGATCTGCAGGTGGTGAGTGAAGCGGCCGATGGATACGAGGCGTTGAGCGCGGTCGAGACGACACCGGTGGATCTGGCGATCCTGGACATCGCGATGCCACGGATGACGGGGCTGCAGGCCGCCCGGGAGATCAACCGGACCCACCCGCACGTGCGCATCCTGATCCTGTCGATGTACGACAACGAGCAGTATTTTTTCGAGGCGCTCAAGGCTGGGGCTTCGGGATATGTGTTGAAATCCGTGGCCGACCGCGACCTGCTGGAGGCCTGTCGAGCCACGATGCGTGGTGAGCCGTTCTTGTATGCGGGGGCCGTGACGGCGTTGATCCGCGATTATCTGCACCGTTCGCGCCAAGGAGACGAGCTGCCGCACAACATTCTCACGCCGCGTGAGGAGGAGGTGCTCAAGCTGATCGCCGAGGGGTACTCGACGCGCGAGGTCGCTTCGACGCTGACGATCAGCGCCAAGACCGTCGACCGACACCGCACCAACATCCTGGCCAAGCTCGGTCTGCGGGATCGGTTGGCGTTGACGCGTTACGCGATCCGAGCCGGGCTCATCGAACCGTGAGCCCACACCGGAATCACATGGGACACAACCCCGATGCCCCAACCCATGATCGGCCAGACCGGCCAGAAGTACCAACCGCCACCACCTAGGCCAACGGCCAGCCAGATGCCGAGCATCAGCAGCGATCCGGCGACGTAGCCGGCCAGGTGAATCCTGACGCTCATGCGGGCAGTGCGCTGTTGTGCGGCGCGGCGGCGGGGATCGTGACGGCGGAGCCGAGTGACGGGTAGATCGGAGACGAGTCGTCGCAACTCGTCGGTGGTCTGCGCCCGAAACGCCGACTGCAGGCGGTCCTCATACTCCGGCATCGTCAGGTAGCCCTGGGTGAGTGCCTGCCCGAGGTCGTTCGCGGTTCGTTCCCGTTCCCGGTCACCGGCGCGGGCGGTTTCAACGGTGTGTAAGGCGGTGTCGGCCATTTCAACTCCCGTGAATCTAGTCAATGACAAGTTGTACTATGCCACCGTAACTAGTCACCGTCAAGATTTAGGTTTTGGCCGTTTCCTGTTCGGCCAACCCGCGCAGGGTGAGCAGCTGTTTGCGCATCATCACCACGTCACCCAGTGCCAGCGCCCAGCCGAGGATCCGGTTCGCGCCGAAACGCACCCGCACGTGCAATCGAGTGCCGCCGGCTTCGGCTCGGGTGGCATACGTGACCGCGACCGTTCCGGATCGCAGCGTGATATGCCCGCCCTCGATGAACGAGTCCAGCGTGAAGATCTGCATGAAGCGTTGGCCGACCCGAAGTGCGGTCAGGTCCGGGTCGCGGGTTTGCGGGCTCCGTCGACCGAGGTTGTCGATCAGGTCGTAGCTGTACGGCGCGACGCGGAGTTGGCAGAGCCAGCCGAATACTGTCGCCGGCGAGGCGGCGATGCTGATGGCCCGGTCCGCCCACATCGCGGCGTCGGGGGCCAGTGCATCGCACGGCAGTGTGGCGGATCGTTCGTCGGCCGTCGCGCCCCAGTTCAGGATCATGCCAGCACGTCCGGTCGCGGGCGAAGCTGTCCCGCAATCCGTTTCAGTGTTCGACGTACCGCGACCACGTGGGCGCCCGAGTTGATCACCAGGGTTCGGTAGATCTTCCCGTGCAGGCCGGGAAAGACCGCCCGCGTTTGTGAGCGCACCCGGGTCTGGTGCGGGCCGAGCGTGTCGAGCTCGAAGATCCATTCGTAGATCGAGAAGGGGTGACGGCCCTTGAGGACCAGGCGTTCGCGTGGGGTGCGTTCACCGATTGCGAATCCGAACGGGGCGCGCGGGTCGGCCGGATCTCCGCACAGGGTGCGCAGGACGGCGGCCCATGTCGTAGCCGTATCGGCGTCGACGGTTATGGCATGCTCATCGATATAGGGTAAACGTTCCATATAGAAGGACCGTACTAGATCATGGCGCCTCCGCGGAAGCATGAAACCGACGCAATCTTGGATGCGACTCGGGCGCTGGTCCTTGCCGAAGGACCCCGCGCCGCGAGCGTGGCGGCAATCGCCAAGGTCAGCGGCGCCCCGGCCGGCACGCTGTATCACCGCTTCGGCAATCGCAACGGCGTATTGACCGCGGCGTGGCTGCGAGCACTGGAGCGTTTTCAGTCCCGGGCCATGTCGGCGGTCGGGGCCGACCCCGTCGAGGTGGCAGTGGCGATGGCCGTGGCTGCCATCGGTTTCGCCCGTTCGGTGCCCGACGATGCCCGCCTGCTGTTGACCCTGCGGCCCAGTGACCTGCTCGACGGGGAGCCCGACTCGCAATTCACCGCGACATTGGCTGCGATGAACGCTCCACTCATCGAGCGGATACACGAACTGGCACGCGGAATTTTCGGTAGCGATGACGCGCGGTCGATGGACGCGATCTCACGAGCGGTCGTCGACCTGCCTTACGCCGTGGTGCGCCGCCACGCCAATGACGCCGAGCTGCCCGCTTGGCTGGAGGAAGATCTGGCCGACGCGGCACGGAGGTTGTTGGTTCGGTAGCGAATTGGCGCGGAAATGGTGGGTATGGTTTCGCCTATGGATGACGAGGCCGATGCTGCACGAGTTGTCGCTGCGAGCCGAGAGATCGCCGCACCGGCCGAGGTGATTTTCGAGTTGATCGCCGATCCCTCACAACAGCCTCGCTGGGATGGCAATGAAAACCTGGCCGAGGCACCCGCCGGGCAGCGGGTGCGCGAGGTCGGAGATGTGTTCACCATGACGATCAAGCAGGGCGGCAGCCGCGAGAATCGCATTGTCGAATTCGAGGAAAGCCGACTCATCGCATGGCGTCCCTCGGAGGTCGGTAAAGAACCGCCCGGCCATCTCTGGCGTTGGCAGTTGGAGCCGTTGGGCGACAACCGGACTCTGGTCACCCACACCTATGACTGGTCACAGCTCAACGATGAGAAGCGGCTGGTGCGGGCCCGCGCGACCACTGCGGACAAGCTACGGGCATCGATCGACCGGCTTGCCGCGCTGGCGGAGTCGTAGTCAGTCTCATTTTTCCCGCTGGTCGCCGGGATCGGAGTAGGGGGCGTTGTGCCCGCCTATCCGCGACAATTCAGCGACAAACGCCACGTACGTAACTCCTGTTAACTGCTGACACAAAGACGTTGTTTACCTGTGTCACTCAAGTGCGTATTTGCCTCAGCAGTAACGGTTTTCGGGTTGTCCAGCTAAGAGCGACAGAGTCGCTGTTAACTGGGCGTGGGACTGCTGATGCTAACGAGGCGTCAGGATAGCCATGTGATGGATGTGACCCGCCCTTTTGGGGCAAGTGATGCTTATGCGACTCAGGAGGCGATTGTCGCTCGATTGTCGCGGATAGGCGGGCAACTCGGCCAACGCTTCCGGAGGCGCGGCCGGTGAGGCCGAATGTGACTGCTGGGCAGAGTGACCCGTCAGAGGCCGAATGTGACCGCCGGGCAGAGTGACCCGTCAGCGGCCGAATGTGACTGCCGGGCACGCCCACCCCAAGCCGGCCGAGCTGCTGACTGGTCACTCTGGTCTCAGCGCCCGGCGGCGAATTCTCGCAAAGACTGCACCTGCGCGGCATCCAGCGACGGGCGCACGGTCTCACGGGCTTTCGCCACGTCGGCCGCGGTGACGTCGGCCGCATCGATGGACCGGCGCATCGCCGTCATCGCCGCCTCGCGGAGCAACGCCACGCAATCGGCGGCGCTGTAACCGTCCAACTCGGCAGCCAGGGCATCGAGGTCGACATCGGGGGCCAGTGGAATGGATTTGCCTGCCGTGCGCAGGATTTCGCGACGGGCCTCTGTATCGGGCGGTTCGACGAACACCAGCCGCTCCAGCCGGCCGGGCCGGAGCAGTGCGGGGTCGATGAGATCGGGCCGGTTCGTCGCGCCGAGTACCACGACGTCGCGCATCGGTTCGATGCCGTCGAGTTCGGTCAGCAGCGAGGCCACCACGCGGTCGGTCACCCCGGAGTCGAAGCTCTGTCCCCGCCGTGGGGCCAACGCATCGATCTCGTCGAGGAACACCAGCGACGGCGCCGAATCCCGAGCTCGGGCGAACAGTTCGCGCACGGCTTTCTCCGAGGAGCCGACCCACTTGTCCATCAGCTCAGCGCCTTTGACAGCATGCACCGAGAGCTTTCCCGAGCTGGCCAGCGCCCGCACCACAAAAGTCTTGCCGCATCCGGGCGGCCCGTAGAGCAGCACGCCGCGCGGCGGCTGGACACCGAGGCGCTGGAACGTGTCGGGATGCTGCAGCGGCCACAGCACCGCCTCGGTGAGCGCCTGCTTGGTCTCGACCATGTCGCCGACGTCGTCGAGCGTGACCGAGCCGACCGACACCTCCTCGGCCGCCGACCGCGACAGTGGCCGGATCACGGTCAGGGCACCGGTCAAATCCTCCTGCCACAGCACCGGCTCATTGCCGTCGGCGCTGGCCCGCGAGGCGGCCCGCAGCGCACCCTCGCGGACCAGGGCAGCCAGATCGGCGACCACGAAACCGGGTGTGCGGTCCGCGATTTCCCGGAGGTCGAGCTCGGCGGTCGGGACACCACGCAGCACCACCTCCAGCAGGGACTTGCGAGTGGCGGCGTCGGGCAGGGTCAGGGCCAGCTCGCGGTCGCACAGATCCGGCGCGCGCAGACGCGGGTCCACGCCGACGGGCACGGCCGACGTCGCGACGAAGGCCACGCCGGGGGTGGCCACGGCGTCCCGCAGCTCGGCGATGATCAGCGCGGCCACCGGTTCGGGAGCGCGGTCGGCGGTCGCGGGAAGCAGTGCGTCGATGTCGGAGATCAACAGCACCCCGCCGCCGTCGCGCACCGTGGCCACCGCGTTGGACACCCGGTTCAGCCGGTCCTCGGCGGCCAGGGCCCCCACTTCGGGCCCGTCGAGCTCCACCAGCCGGCGCTCACTACACACCGTCCGAACCATGGTGGCCTTGCCGACGCCAGCGGGGCCGGTCACCAGCACGCCGAGATTGGGCGTGGCACCGAGGGTTTCGAGCAGCTGAGGCTCGTCGAGAGACAGCTTGAGCCATTCGGTGAGCTTGCCGGCCTGGGTGTGGGCGCCTTTGAGATCGTCGAAACTGACCGTCGGCTCGCTGCGCGCGGGGCTCACCGTATGGGCGCCAGTGGAATCCGTCATCCCCTTCGAGGTCGCGGTCGGCTCAAGGCCGGACCCCCACGACACCACCGAGTTGGGCTGGATGCTCACCGGCCCGGCCGGATCGACACCGGTGACCGTCAACAGTTCCGAGGTCCAGGTGATACCCACCGACGATGCCAGCGCCGCCGTTGCCGCCGACGTCGAGGTGCCCGGGCCCAGATCGCGGGGCAACAGCGACACCGTGTCGCCGACCGTCATCACCTTGCCCAGCAGTGCTTGGCGCAGCGTCGCCGACGAGATCGAATCGGTCGCCAATTTGGACCCGCTCACCGTGACGGCGCGGGCGCCGTACACCGTCACCGGCGACACAATCACCGTGGCGTTCTCTCGGATTCCGGCGTTGGACAAGGTGACGTCGTCGAGTAGCGCGGTACCGCTGGGCGTACCGGCGACAGCGACGCCGACGACGGCCGCAGTCGTCCGCGACCCGGTCAGTGAGACCGCGTCCCATTCGCGAAGTCCCAACGCGGCGATCGCTTCGGGATGGAGCCGCACCACCCCGCGCCGTGAATCGAGAGCCGAGGTGTTCAGCCGCGCGGTGAGGCGCAGATGTCCGAGTGCCGGATCTTCGTCGACCTCGAGCTGCGACATGTCAGCGTCCCGGCTTCCGCAGCCCCAGACGCGCCATCGACCGGCGGTGCGGTTGTCCCCGTCGGATCGCGCGGCGGGCCGCGCGACGCTGCCGCGGCTTCTCGTCCCAGGACTCGGGATGGCTGGCCACCCACTTCTTGGTGCGGATGGCGAACGGGATGTGGATCACGTAGGCGACGATGATCACCATGATCACGATGTAGCCGTAGAACACCGAGGCTGCGACGCCGATGGCGACCAGTGCCAGCAGCGGGGCCACCATGTTCGGCGGTACCGAGAAAGTGTGGATCTTGCGCATCGGGATCCGGCTGACCACCAGCAGCGAGACGCCGATCATCCAGATCGACACCGCCCACTCGCTGGTCCACCAGCCTTCACCGAACTGCATTTTGGCGGCCAGCAGGCCGATCGCGCCGATGGCACCCGCCGGAGCAGGCATGCCGACGAAATACTCCTTCTCGTAGGCGGGCTGGTCCACGTCGAGCAGTGCGTTGAACCGGGCCAACCGCAACACGATGCACACCGCGTACAGCAGCACCACGATCCAGCCGATGCGGGAATGCGACAGCAGCGTGCCGTAGACGATGAAGGCCGGTGCCACGCCGAAATTCACCGCGTCGGCCAGGGAATCGATCTCCTCGCCCATCTTGGAGGTGGCGTTGAGCATGCGGGCCACCCGCCCGTCGAGCGCATCGAGGATCGCCGCGACCGCCAGAAACGCCATCGACTCGGTGGGCCGGCCGTCCAGCGCCATCTTGACCGCCGACAAGCCCAGACAGATCGCGGCCACCGTCATCGCGCTGGGAAGCATCCGCACCGTGAAGGTGGGCGGTTTGATGCGCGGCTTCACGCGGGCCTTGATCACGGCAACTCCGCCAGGACGGTTTCCCCGGCCAACGTCCGTTGCCCGTTGCTGACAAGCAGTTTCGACCCGGCCGGCAGATAGGTGTCCAGGCGAGAACCGAACCGGATCAGCCCGTAGGTCTCACCGATCGCGAGTTTGTCGCCGACGTGCGCGTTACACACGATGCGCCGGGCCACCAACCCGGCGATCTGCACCGCGATCACCTCGGTGCCGTCGGGCGTACGGATGACGACGCTGTTGCGTTCGTTGTCCTCGCTGGCGGCTTCGAGTTCGGCCGAGTGGAAGCGGCCCGGGCGGTGCTGCACGGCCACCACGTCACCGCCGATCGGGGCGCGCTGCACATGGGCGTCGAGCACCGACAGGAAGATGCTGACCCGCGGCAGCGGGGTGGCGGGCAGACCCAACTCGGCCGGCGGCACGGCGTCCTGGATCAGACACACCAAGCCGTCGGCCGGTGCCACCACCACGCCGGGGCGCGTCGGCGGCACCCGCGGCGGATGACGGAAAAACGCGGCGTTCGCCCCGGCCGCCAACAGGCCCGCGCGTCGCACCCAGCGGCGCTTGCGGCCCAGGGCGGCGACGGCGAGGCTGGCGCCGACAAACGGTAGGCCCGCCGAATGCATCGGCGGAACACTGGATCGCACCAGCGCCGCGAGGCGTTCTGGGCCGGATTGGAGATCGGGGCGTCTGGCCATCGGGAGGATTCTACGTGCGGACCGTGGCGGATTCGCTAGCTCAGGTCCCAGACGGGAACCGTTGACCCGGCCGTCAGTTCGGTGACGTTCTCGCCGATCTCCAGCAGGCAGTTCGCCGAGGCGAGCCACCGCAGATGATGCGACGCCGGCGGGCCGTAGCTGCTGACCGCATCACCGGTCAGCACACCACGGCGGAACTGCCGTTTCCCGCGCGGAGAAGTGAGGTCCTCGGTCAGCTGCGCGGTGCGCCGGGGCCGGTCGGCTTCGGCGTATCCCATCGCCGCGCGCAACGGTGAGCGGACGAACACCTCGAAGGACACCAACGCGCTCACCGGATTGCCGGGCAGCGTGACGATCGGGACGTCGTCAACGACGCCCGCGCCCTGCGGCATCCCGGGCTGCATGGCCACCTTGACGAACTCGACAGAACCGCCGGAATCGCGCGCCAGGGCTTCTTTGACCACCTCGTAGGCGCCTGCGCTGACCCCGCCGGTGGTGATGATCAGATCGGCGTCATGCGCGTGGGCCGCCAGCCCGGCGCGGAAGGCGTCCACATCGTCGGCAGACATCGGCGCGATCGTGGCCTGGGCGCCGGCGTCACGGACCGCCGCCGCCAGCATCACCGCATTCGACTCGTAGATCTGTCCCGGCCGCAACTCGGTGCCGGGGGTCACCAGCTCGGTTCCGGTGGACATCACCATGACGCGCATCGGCGGCACCACCGGCAACGTGGCCAGACCCAGCGCGGCGGCCAGTCCCAGGGCGGCCGGGGTGATCACCTGACCGGCCTGCAACACCGCGGTGCCCGCGGTGACGTCCTCACCGGCCCGGCGGATGTGCTGGCCGGCCCGGGCGCCGGCGCGGATCGTGACGGTATCGGTGGCGCCGTCGGTGGCTTCGACGGGAACCACCGCGGTGGCGCCCGACGGCAACGGCGCCCCGGTCATGATGCGGTGGGCCGTGCCGGGCTGCAGCGTCAGCAGATCGGTGCGGCCGGCCGGGATGTCCTCGGCGACCGGCAGCCGCACCGGGGTGTCCTCGGTGGCGGTCGCCACGTCGTCGGCGACAACGGCGTAGCCGTCCATCGCGGAGTTGTCGAAACCGGGCAGCGACAGCGGGGCGACGATGTCGGCCGCCAACACCAGGCCGAGCGTGTCGTTGAGTGGAAGATCCTGCGGGGGACGGGCTTTGATCAGTGCGGCGACGACGTGCTGGTGTTCTTCGACAGTCCGCATCATCACACTCCGAAGGTGACGCCGGTGAGTTCTTCGGACACCGCCCAGAGCCGGCGCTGCAACTCCTCATCGTGGGACTGCCGGCTGGAATTCACCAGCTTCGGATAGCCGCGCAATTCTCGGAAACCGTCCGGCCCGTAGTACTGCCCGCCCCGCACGGCTGGGTCGGTGGCGGCGCGCAGCGTGGCCAATGCGCCCTTCAGCGCGCTGTTGACGAGCAGGGAGGTGACTCGGCTGACGCCCGGCAACCCGGCACCGGGGATGTGCCGGGTCAGTTCGGTGTCCGAGACGCCGGGATGGGCGGCCACCGCGATCGTCGGTGCGTTCTTGGCCGCCAGCCGCCGCTGCAGTTCATAGGTGAACAGAAGATTCGACAGCTTGGACTGCCCGTACGCGGCGACCCGGTTGTAACTGCGTTCCCACTGCAAGTCGTCGAAGTGGATGCCGGCCTGGATGTCATGGGCGATGCTCGCGACCGCGACGACGCGCGACCCCTCGACCGGCAGCAGGTGGTCGAGCAGCAGCCCGGTCAGCGCGAAGGCGCCGAGATGGTTGGTACCGAACTGCAGCTCGAAACCGTCGACGGTGGTCTGCTTGGGCGGGTACATCACCCCGGCGTTGTTGATCAGCAGGTCGATCCGCGGATACGCGGCCTTCAATTCGTCGGCCCCGGCGCGGACCGAGTCCAACGAACCCACATCGAGCTTCTGCAGCGCAACGTCTGCTTTCGGCACGGCCTTGGTGATCCGCTGAACGGCGTCCCGACCCTTGTCCAGATTGCGTACCGCGATGACGACGTGGGCACCGTTGGCCGCGAGCACGCGCGCCGTCTCATAGCCCAGACCGGTGTTGGAGCCGGTCACGATGGCAATCCGGCCGGACTGATCGGGGACGTCGGCCTCGGTCCACTTGGAATTGGCGCTCATGCGTCGAACTCTACGGGGATGCCGGTGTGCCTCACACTCCTGCGATCAGGGATGCTGACGACTGCGTCCGCATAACGTGGTCGGCATGGATCTGGCTCGCGATGAACCGGCCGTTGTCGGCGACCGCGGCCAGGCCCGTGCGGGCCAGTGAGTCGCCGTCGGGCAGCCCCGCGAAGTAGAGGCCTGGGAGTGCGCCCAGGATGCCACCTTCTTGAAGGGGCGCCCCGTTCTCGTCGAGCGCGTGAGCGGGCAGGATCCGATAGTCGGGTCGGAAGCCGGTGCACCACACGATGGTTGAGATGTCGTGCCGGAGGAGGTCGAGCCGGGTCTCGAAGCCTGCGATCACATCGAGGTTCACTGTGTGTGGCGTCGCCGCCTCGGGAGCGACGAAGCCGCGATCGCGCAGCCCGGCGTCGATCTTACTGATCACGTCCTGGAATGAGAGTGCGGATGCCTCGGCGATGTCGACGACGTTGTCCTCGAGCATCAGCACACTGCCTCGTGCCCCGCGCACCGAACCGACCAGGATGACACCTTTTTCGGCCAGGGTGCCGAGATTGAGTTCGGCGGTACCAAGCCTGTTGCCGCAGACCGGCAATCCCGGAAGCCGTGAGCCGCTGTCGGCACCGGCGGTGACGAAGTCCTCGTACAGCGAGAACACGTGCATCCACTCGTGGATGGTGCGGCCGCAGTAGTGCCGGGGCCAGGCGCGGTGCCGCCCCACCGACAGGTAGACCCGTCGTCCGGCGTCTATCAGTTCGTCGGCGATCTGCTGACCGCTGATGCCCGAACCGACCACCAGGACCGAGCCGGCTGGAAGTAAATCGGGATTGCGGTAGTCGGCCGAATGGCTTTGGTGGATGGTCGAATCGATGTCGCAGGACAATACGGGCTTGCGCGGTTGGGCATAGCCGCCGACAGCCGCGACGAGATTGCGTGATTCGACGGTCCCGCCGTCGTGTAACCGGGTCCTGAACCGCACGCGGTCGGCGCCTGCACCAAACAGACTCTCGACAGCCTGTACCGGGGTGTGCTCTCGGACCGTGAGGTTACGGTCGTGCACATAGCGCCGCAGATGGCCGGCTATCTGCGGCCCCGAAGGCAAGGCGAACGGTTCGTCGCCGTCGTAATCCCACCCGGGCAGTCGGATCGATCGGTTTCCGCTGCCGACGCGCAGGCTGTCCCACCGTTCGTGCGCCCACCGTTGGCCGACCACACCTTTCTCGAACACAATCGACTCGTGTCCGATCTCCTGTAGCGCGCCGGCCACGCCGCAGCCTTGTTGACCGGCTCCGATGATGACGGTCCCGATGTATTCCTTGCTCATGAGAGAGCCTTTCTTTGGACGCCTGATTAGTTAGGGTGTCCTAACACGAGCACTTCAAGTGGGCTTCAGATCAAGGCGTTGAATGCGGGGCGACATGAGTGACGACGACTTCATCGGCATCGGTGCGGCCGCGCGGCGGTTCGGTCTGGCCGAATCGGCACTGCGGTACTGGGAAAAGCGCGGGTTGCTCCATCCGGCCCAGCGCCGGTCCAGCTGGCGGCTGTACGGTCCTGACCAACTCCACCGGATCGGGCTGATCAAAATGTGGCGCGAAAGCGGCCTCATGAGCCTCGACGAAATCGAGGCGGTTGTCACCGCCGGTAACTATGACTGGCGCGACGCCGTGCGCGACCGGCTCGGTGAAATCGAGCGACAACAGGATCGACTGGCGAAAGCCAAGGATCACCTTGAGCACCTGCTGACCTGTCCGGACGCGAACCCTGCGGAGGACTGTCCGTACCTGCGGAAGATGACGGCCGAATTACCCTTCGCGTCCACCTAGTCGGGGTATCGGTGCGGCATCCTCGAACCATGGACAGTGTTCCCGGCGTGAGGCTGAACGATCCGGCGCATCCGCCCAGCCGTAAGGCCCCACTGGTGTGGGCTTTAAGCGCCGCGATCCCGTGGGCGTTTCTGGCTCTGGCCCAGATGATCTGGCTCGCGCTGGACCGACGACTGTGGTGGTTGCACGGTGTGGCCGCGCTCGTCACCGTGCTGGGTGCGGTGCTGTTCATTGTGATTGTCCCGATCTGGCGCTATCGCGTGCACCGCTGGGACATCAACATCGGATCCGGCACGCCGGCGGTCTACACCCGCACCGGATGGCTGGTGCAGGAACGACGCATCGCGCCGATCTCGCGGGTACAGACCGTGGACACCTACCGCGGCCCGCTGGATCGCTTGTTCGGCCTGGCGAACGTGACGGTGACGACGGCGTCCTCGGCCGGTGCGGTGCGCATCGTGGCGCTCGACGACGCCGTCGCCGAGCAGGTGGTGGCCCAGCTGACCGATATCGCGGCGATCGGTGAACAGGACGCCACGTGACCGCACCCGCCGAGCCGCCCGTGCCACCCGGGCCCACCGGGCCGGCCTGGCAGCGGCTGAGCCCCCGCATGCTGCTGGTGCATCCGGTTCACGAGGTGTTGCAACAGATTCCGCTGCTCGTGGCTTCTGTGGTGCTCGGGTCGGCCACCGGTAACGCCGGCTGGACCGTCGCCGCGATCGCGTTGACGATCGCCGTCGGTATGGCGCGATGGTTCACCACCGGCTACCGCATCGAACCCGACGAGGTGCAACTGCGTACCGGCCTGCTGCAACGCAAGGTGCTTTCGGTGCCGCGCAACCGGATTCGGTCGGTGTCCACCGATGCCCGCTTGCTGCACCGGGTACTCGGGCTGACCGTGTTGCGCATCAGTACCGGCCAGGAGGCCAAAGGCGACACCGAATTCGCCCTCGACGCGGTCGAGGCGCAACAGGTGCCGCGGCTGCGGGCGATCCTGCTGGCGGATGCCGTACCGGCCGCCGACGCGCCGGTGGGACGGGTGTTGGCTCGGTGGCAGCCGTCCTGGCTGCGCTACAGCCCGCTGAGTTTCACCGGGCTGGCCATGATCGCGGCGGCCGCGGGGGTGATCTACCAAGCCGGAGTCGGTGCGGCACTGCAGGATTCGCAGTTCGCACGATCCGGTATCGCGTTCGCCGAACGGCTCGGCGTACTTCTCACCGTGGTGGTGAGTGTGATCGCGGTCTTGGTGGCGTCGGTGGTGTTGTCGGTGCTGAGATCGCTGCTCACCTACGGGAATCTGGTGCTGGCTCGGCGGGACATCCCGGGAAAGGCTGGAGTACTGCACCTGCAACACGGCTTGTTGCGTGTGCGTGAGCACACCTACGACATGGGACGGCTACGCGGCGGCACTTTGCGCGAGCCGCTGCTGGTCCGGGGCTTCGGCGGCGCGCGCCTGGACGCCGTGATGACCGGCGTGGGCGGCGAAGGCGAGGCATCACTGCTGCTGCCGCCATGCCCCGCCGGTACGGCCCGGACCGTGCTGACCGAATTGATCGACGATCCCGGCGCGGTCGACGCACCTCTGGTGGCTCACGGTCCGGCGGCGCTGCGCCGGCGCTGGACCCGGGCGCTGACGTTGCCGGTGCTGCTCGGTGTGGCGATGGTCGCCGTTGGGGTGCCGGTGTGGGCGTGGGTGGTGTGGGCGTTGGTCGTCGGGTGCGCCTGCCTGCTGGCCGCGGACCGGGCCCGGTCGCTCGGACACCTGGTACGCCAGGGCTGGCTGGTCGCCCGGTCCGGCAGCGTGGAACGGCGCCGCGATCACCTCCAAGCCGCCGGGATCATCGGATGGACGGTGCGCCAGACGTTCTTTCAGCGCCGCGCAGGCGTGGCCACCCTGATCGCGGCGACCGCGGCGGGGGAGAAGCGCTACACCGTGATCGATGTCCCCGCGGGGCAGGCCTGGTCGGTGGTGGCGGCGGCCTCACCGCGGGTGGCCGACAACAGTTGGGTGGTCACCGGCGCGGCGGGCCCCGAGTTGCGCTGACTTCGCAGGCGTTTACTGTCGCTGCATGGCTATCGGTGGAGTGCTGTTCGACATCGATGGTGTGCTGGTGACCTCCTGGCAGCCCATCGACGGCGCGGCGCGGACCTTGCGGCTGTTGGCCCAGCACCAGATCGCCCGGTCCTATCTGACCAACACCACCACTCGTACCCGAGCGCAGATCGCCGACCTGCTCACTGCGGCCGGAATGGACGTCGCCCCCGACGAGGTGATCACCGCGGCGGCGCTCACGGCCGAATACGTGCGTGACCGCTATCCCGGTGCCCGATGTTTCCTCGTCAACAGTGGGCGGATCGACGAGGACATGCCCGGCGTCGAGATCGTCTACTCCGACGATTGCGAGGGACCGCGCGCGCCGGAAACCCCCGATGTGGTGCTGCTCGGCGGCGCCGGCCCGGAGTACAACCATTTGACGCTCAGTTGGGTGTACGACTGGATGGCCCAAGGCGTCCCGGTCGTCGCGATGCACCGCAGCACCGCGTGGAACACCACCGACGGCTTACGGGTGGACACCGGCATGTATCTGGCCGGCATGGAGCAGACCTCGGGCCGGAAGGCCACCGCCGTCGGCAAGCCGGCCCCGGAAGGGTTTTTGGCCGCGGCCAACCGCCTCGGCGTCGACCCCGAGGAGATGTACATGATCGGTGACGACCTCAACAACGACGTACTGGCCGCCCAGGTGGTGGGGATGGCCGGCGTGTTGGTGCGCACCGGGAAGTTCCGTCAGTCCACGTTGGACCGTTGGGCCACAGACGAATTCGCCATGCAGCCCAACCACGTCATCGATTCGGTGGCCGACCTGCCGGAGTTGTTGGGGCTGTAGGTCTTCGGCCGGCTGGGCCGCCGCGCCGTTTTCTACACCTGGGTTGTGCTTTTCGAGCGGGGGCGGCCCTCAGGTGGAAAACGGCGTCTGGGCCGCCCGAAACTGCGAGGGCTGTCAGGCCTTCAGATCCCGCACGGCCTCGATACGTGCCTTCAACTGATCGGTGGTCGCGGCCGCCACCGGAGGGCCACCGCAGATGCGTCGTAGCTCGTTGTGAATCCAGCCGTGTGGCTTGCCCGTGCGGTGATGCGCGATGGTGACCAGAGCGTTGAGTTCACGACGCAACTCGCGCAACTGGCCGTGCGTGGTGCGTGACGGCGGGGGCCCGCCTGACACCGCAGCCTCGGCCGTTCGCTTGGTCAGTTGCTCGTCTTGCCTGCGCCGCAACAGGTCTCGCATCTGCTCGGCATCCAGCAGACCCGGAATACCCAGGTAGTCGGCTTCCTCGTCGCTGCCGGCCGGGGTCGCGGTGCCGAACGACGCGCCGTCGAAGATCACCTGGTCCAGTTCGGCGTCGGCGCCCAGGTACTCGAAGCCGTTTTCCAGCTCGCTCTTCTCGTCCTTGCGCTTCTCGGCAGCTTCGAGCGCCTCGTCGTCAAGGCCGTCGGATTCGCGGTGCGGCTTGCCCAGCACGTGGTTGCGCTGGGCTTCCATCTCGCTGGCGAGCAGGAGCAGGTTGGGGACCGACGGCAGGAAGATGCTCGCGGTCTCGCCGGGGCGGCGCGACCGGACGAACCGGCCGATGGCCTGGGCGAAGAACAACGGCGTCGACGCGCTCGTGGCATACACGCCGACCGACAGTCGCGGCACGTCCACGCCTTCGGACACCATGCGCACCGCCACCAGCCACCGACTGGTGGACGCCGAGTACTGGCTGATCCGGTCCGACGCGGTCGGATCGTCGGAGAGCACCACGGTGGGCACCTCGCCGGTGATCTTGGTGAGCAGGTCGGCGTAGGCGCGGGCGGTGGTCTGGTTGGTGGCGATGATCATGCCGCCGGCGTCGGGCACGTGTTGCCGCTTCTGCTGCAACCGTTTGTCGGCCGCGGCGATGACCGCGGGCATCCACTCGCCGGCCGGATTCAGCGCAGTGCGCCAGGCCCGTGCCGTCTGCTCGGCGGTCAGCGGCTCGCCGAGGCGCGCGGCATGCTCCTCGCCGGCGCTGTCGCGCCAACGGGCCTCACCCGAGTAGGCCAGGAACACCACCGGGCGGACCACACCGTCGGCCAGCGCGTCGGAATAGCCGTACACGTGGTCGGCCTGCGAGCGCTGGAACCCGGCCTCGTCGGGCTCGTAGTTGACGAACGGGATCGGGCTGTCATCGCTGCGGAACGGGGTACCGGTGAGGGCCAGGCGCCGCGTCGCGTCGTCAAACGCCTCGCGCATCGCGTCACCCCAGCTCTTCGCGTCACCGCCGTGGTGGATCTCGTCGAAGATGACCAGCGTCTTGCGGTTCTCCGTGCGGACGCGATGCCGGGTGGGATGGCTGGCCACCTGGGCGTAGGTGACGACGACACCGTGGTACTCGGCCGAGGTCTGGGAGTTGGAGTTGCTGAATTTCGGATCCAGCGCGATGCCGTTGCGGGCCGCCGACTGCGCCCACTGGATCTTGAGATGCTCGGTGGGCACCACCACGGTGACCGCGTCGACCGTGCGGTCATTGAGCAATTCCGCGGCGATTCGCAGCGCAAACGTCGTCTTACCCGCGCCCGGGGTGGCCACGGCCAGGTAATCCCGCGGTTTCGCGGTCAAATACTTCACCAGCGCCTTGCGCTGCCAGCCCCGCAGTGCCTGGGTGCTGGGCGCTGCATCAGCCCGCACCCAAGGACTCCTCTCGGTCGGAAAGCAGTCTATGGCAGGGCGTTACGTCAGCGCATATCCCCAGGACGGTGTCGGGCGTGTCGCCGGCTGGGTGGGCGGTCGTTGTGGAGGCGCCACCTGGCTCGTTCGGCGCCGGTGCGGTACGCCAACTGGGCGAACCCGTCGAAATCGGCCTGCTGCGGCGGTGGGGGAGCAAACGTTCTGGATCTTTGCGCCGTCTCCGTGTCGCCGATTTCCACCGAGGGGTCGTTCGCATCGCGGCCGAGCAGCCCTGCGGTAGAAACCGGTGACGCGGTCAGGCGCGGGCTTCGTCGAGAATCGGATAGGTGACACCCGTGAGTTCCTCGGACACCGTCCACAGTCGGCGCTGTTGATCGATGTCGTAGGACTGCTCGCTGGAGGTGACCAGCTTCGGATGCCCCTTCTGCTCACCGAGGCCGTCGGGGCCGTAGTACTGACCACCAAGGGCACTCGGGTCCGTCGCCGCGCGCAGCGTTGGCAACGCACCCATGGCGGCCTCCTGGAACACCAGACGTAGCACGGGGACGGCGCGCTGTACGGGGCGCGGCAGATGACGAGCGAGTTCGGTGTCGGACCCTCCAGGGTGGGCGGCCAACGCCGTGGTGTGCTGCCCGACGAGGCGGCGTTGCAGCTCGTAGGTGAACATCAGGTTGGCGAGTTTGGATTGCCCGTAAGCACCCAGCCGGTTGTACCTACGCTCCCATTGCAGATCGTTGAACCGGATACCACGGCGAGCGGCGCGGTGGCCCATGCTGCTGACCGTCACGATGCGTGAGCCGATAACCGGCAGCAGACGGTCGAGCAGCAGACCCGTGAAGGCGAAATGACCGAGGTGGTTTGTGCCGAACTGCAACTCGAACCCGTCGGCGGTGACCTCCTTCGGCGGCGTCATCACCCCGGCGTTGTTGATCAGCAGGTCGATGCGGTCGTACTGCTCTTTGAGTTGGTCGGCCGCCTCGCGTACCGAATCCAGCGAACCAAGGTCGAGGTGCTGCAGGTGAAGGTCCGCGCCGGGCACCGACCGGGAGATCCACTCGGCGGCCGCCTCGCCCTTGATGAGGGTGCGGACGGCGAGGATGACGCGAGCGCCCTTGGCGGCCAGAGCCTTGGCGGTTTCGAGGCCGAGACCGGTGTTGGCGCCGGTGACGATGGCCGTGCGGCCGGTTTGGTCCGGAATGGCGACGGTGGTCCACTTGGCCATGAGAGACTCCTGATGGGTTAACCGGAGCGTACTCTCCGGTTTGGTCGACTATACGGAGCGATCGCCCCGTTTTGTCAACGTCGTGTGAGGTGAGAACGAATGCGTGCGGATGCGGCGCGAAACCGTGCCCGGGTGCTCGAGGTCGCCTACGAGACATTCGCGGCCGACGGACTGTCGGTGCCGATCGACGAGATCGCGCGTCGCGCCGGGGTCGGTGCGGGAACCGTCTATCGGCATTTCCCCTCCAAGGAGGACCTGTTCCGGGCAGTGATCGCCGAGCGGATCCGCAGCGTGGTCGACGAAGGACGGGCCATGCTCGCCGACGAGCCGCCCGCCGACGCGTTGTTCACGTTCCTGCGTTCGATGGTGTTGCAGTGGGGTGCGGCAGATCGCGGGCTGGTCGACGCACTCGCCGGGCTCGGCATCGACGTCAAAACCGTTGTGCCCGAAGCCGAGGACGAATATCTTTCCGTGCTGGGCGATCTGCTGGCCGCCGGACAGTCGGCGGGCACCGTGCGACGCGACGTCACGGTCGCCGACGTCACGGCCCTGCTGGTGGGTTGTCAGGCCATGCAGAGTTACAACGACGACGTGGCCGATCGGGTCACGTCGGTGGTGTTCGACGGGTTGCGGGTGGGAGGACGAGCTCGGTGACGGCGATTCATTTCATCTCGGGCTTACCGCGTTCAGGCTCAACGCTGTTGGCGGCGCTGCTGCGGCAGAACCCGCGGGTCCAGGCCGGGATGTCCGGGCCATTGGCCGGACTTTTCGATGCCCTACTCGGTCAGATGAGCGCCCGCAATGAATTCTCGGTATTCCTCGATGATGCCAAGCGGGAACGTATCCTGCGCGGGCTGTTCGACAGCTACTACGCCGACTGTTCCGCCGAGGTGGTCTTCGACACCAACCGGGCCTGGTGTGCCCGGATGCCGGCGATCGCGCAGCTTTTCCCGGAGGCGAAAGTCATTGCCTGCGTGCGTGATCTGCCGTGGGTGATCGACAGCATCGAGCGACTCGTCCAGCGCAACGTGTTCAGCCCATCGTCAATCTTCAACTACAACCCCGGGGGCACCGTGTACACGCGGGCCAATGATGTGGCCGCACAGGAGGGTATGGTGGGCGGCCCCTACGACGCCCTCAAGCAGGCGTGTTACGGCGCCCAGCGTGATCGCCTTCTGGTGGTGCAATACGAAACGTTGTCCACCGAGCCGGCCAAGGTTATGCGCGCCGTCTATGAATTCATCGGTGAGCCCGATTTCGAGCATGACTTCAGTCACGTCGACTACGACGTCACCGAGTTCGACGAACGAGCCGGTACACCCGGATTGCACACCGTGCGTGGCAAGGTACAAGCCGAGTCACGAGAGACCGTGCTACCACCAGATCTGTTCAATCGCTTTGTCCACGATGCATTCTGGAGCGATCCGAGCAAGGTCGCCGAGGGTCTGCGGGTGGTGTGATCTCGCACTAGATGCGATAGGTCCCCGCACACAACGGCG
>NZ_MBEQ01000029.1 GCF_001954135.1 Mycobacterium sp. GA-1841
AGATTGAGGTCTTCGGTGGGGGTGGCCAGGGCGGTGAACAGGGTGGCGCCGTGGGCCTCGGTGCTGTAGGTGTGCCCCGTGGGTGTGTTGAACACGATGGTGCCCTCGGGGGTTTGGTGGTCGTTCCAGCCGGGGCAGAAGGTTTTCACCAAATGGTGTGTGCGGCAATATAATTTGGTGTTCGACGGGTGGGTGTGTCCGGTCGGGTAGGGCACGGTGTGGTCGATATCGCAGTACTGTGCGGGCCGGTCGCAGCCGGGGAATCGGCAGGTCAGATCCCGCCAGGTGATGAATTCGCGCAGCGCGGCCGAGGGGCGATACCCCGCCGCACCGGCTGGGGTCTTGGTGGTGGTGGGCTTGGCGGTGGTGGGCTTGGCGGTGGTGGTCGGCGCGGCACCGGTCACGTCCGCGGTGTCGGTGGTGTCGGTAGCGGTAGTTGCCGCCCGTTTAGTGGCGCCGCGGGTGTCGCGGGCGGCCGCCGATTCCGTGGTCTCGTGGGTGTCGCTGGGCGCAGCGGAAGTGTCCGCGGTGCCGCTGGCCTCACTGGCGCTGGTGTCGTCCTCGCGGGTTTGGGTGTCCCCGGGTACACGCACGGGTTTTCTGGTCGCATGTGCGGCGAGGTCACGCACGCTTTGAGCGGGCAGGATGCCGTAGCCGGGCAGGTAGCCGGGGGTGGAACTGTCGGCGTCGAGGGTGGCCTGATCAGCCAGCACGTGCAACACCGCCGCATCGGCAGCAGCCCGCGTGCCCGCTGCCGGGCAGTCCTGCGATCGGCACAGACACGGCAGGTGATCTTGCAGCCGGGCCAACGCCCCGGCAGCGTCCGCGCGCCGCTGATCCAGGGTGCGCGGATCGTCGGGGCATACGGTGGCCGCCAGGGCATCGAGGCGTTGATCGATGGCGGCGGCGTCCCCGACGCGCAGATGGCCCCACACCATCGCCATGCCCGGGATGGTGCCGGCTTCGACGGTGAAATGCCGGCCCTCATCGACCTGTGGGGGGACTCGTTCGCCGTGGGGGTCCAGCCGCGCCACCCATTGATCGATGCGGTCCCGCAGTTTGGGTTTGGATAACCGCATCCAGGACGCGGCGCGGGAGGCGAGGGCTTGGTCGACGGCAGCCCAGGCCGAGGGGTCCACGGTGTCGGTGCGGTTGATGATGGCCAACACCATCCGCATGTCGATGTCCCCGGCAGCGAACAGGGCCGCCACGTGGGGGAGGCGGTCGCGCAGGACGCGGGCTTGGCGGATCTGTTCCCCGGCGCGGTGGCGGCTGATGTTCAACGCGGCCGAGATTTCGGCGGCGACGGCTTCGAAGGGGTCGGTGCGCCAGTACACGGTTTCGGCCAGTTCGTGTTCGCGGCGGGTGTCCAGTTCACCGATGGCTGCCAGCCGGTGGGCGATCGCGCTCGATTCTGCCCGTGCGGCGGCGCTCATCGCGTCGATGAGAGCGGCATCAGAATCACTGTCGAACACATGTTCGATTATGCCACCACACATTGCCACGCGCATGCGTTTGTCGCAAAAACATCGGTGACAGTTCCGGTGGTCTTGGTGGTGACACTTCTGGCCTCAAGCTCTGGCGGTGGCCGTCAATGAATCCATCGATCCTCGTGTCCGCCTCGCGATCGCCCAAAGGCCCGATAACGCACCTCGCGGGGCGGTGCTCGAACCCGGAACTCGACGGCCGGAGCCCAGCCCTTCGGTATTGAGCGATGAGGTCAAGGACCAGGCCATCAAGGTGCGTGGCGCATTCGAGCAGTCCGGCCTAGGCGTTTCTCAACACCTCGACGAGGGTTGGCCGCCGAGGTCAGTGCGGTTTGCGGGTGAGGACGTCGGCGACGCGAGCGATCGGCGACGTGGTCGCCCGTCCCCTGGCCTCATGGCGGTCGGCCAGTCGGTACGCCACGTAGAGGCCACGCACTCCGAGCCAACGCAAGGGTTCAGGCTCCCAGTTGCGAGATCGGTGACCGACCCACGGCAGTTCGGTGATCGGGGTATCGCGGCCCAGCACCAGGTCCGCCAGGGTGCGGCCGGCCAGATTGGTCGCGGTCACCCCGTGTCCGACGTATCCGCCGGCCCAGCCCAGACCGCTGGCCCGGTCCAGTGCGACGCCGGCTTGCCAGTCGCGTGGTACGGCCAGCACCCCGCACCAACCGTGGGCGATCGGCACGTCGCGCACCTGCGGCAGGATCGAATGCAGCACGCCGGTGAGCAGACGGATCGTGCGGGCCGGAACCTGTCCGTCGACATCGGTGCGTGAGGCGAAGCGGTAGGGCACGCTGCGCCCGCCGATCGCGATCCGGTCATCGACGGTGCGCTGGGCGTAGAAGAAACCGTGCGCGCTGTCACCCACGGTTTCCCGTCCGGCCCAACCGATTTCATCCCAGATCTCGGCCGGAATCGGTTCGGTGGCGATCATCGAACTGTTCATCGGCAGCCAGGTCCGGCGGAACCGGGGAAGCGAAGGGGTGAAGCCCTCGGTGGCTCGCAGCACGATCGGCGCCCGCACCGTGCCCCGGGCGGTGACGGCGCGTGCCGCCGATGAGCGCTCGCGCGAAGACGAGACAGCACCGGCGATCATCGTGACCGGGGTGTCTTCGTGGATCGTCACGCCAAGCCGTTCGACGGTCTCGGCCAGCCCACGGACGAGCCGGGCCGGTTGGATCCGGGCGCAGTGCGGGGTGTGGTAGGCCGAGACCAGGCCGTCAAATCGAATGCGTTCGGCTGCTTGGCTTTTCGTCAGCGAAACCACATCGACGCCCCATGATTGTTCTTCGGCCACCGCGGCGGCCAGCCGGGCGGCCTGGGCGGGATTGCGGGCGATCTCCATGGTTCCGCCCTTGACCGCGCCGGCGTCGATGCCTTCACGGTCTGCCACCGCAACGACCTCGTCGACCGCATCGTTCAAGGCTCGTTGCCAGGCCAGCACCGGATCGCGGCCGTGCTGCGCGGCCATCCGGTGCCGATCGCCGGGCGCCAAGCCGGACAGCCAACCGCCGTTGCGTCCGGAGGCTCCGAAGCCCGCAAAACGGGCCTCCAGCACGGTGATCCGAAGCGACGGATCGGCCCGCGCCAAGTAGTAGGCAGTCCACAACCCGGTGTAGCCGGCGCCGACGATGCACACGTCGGCGTCCCGGTCCCCGGGCAGCGCGGGGCGCGGCGAGGGTAGTTCGTCGAACCAGTGGGAAACCTTGCCGTTCACCGTGTTGGCCACCGCTGGATTCTGCCAGGGCACGGGCAGAACGCGCGGGGAGAACATAGTTCTTTCTGCCAATCGGGGATCAATTTCTGCCACCGGAAATGCTGGGTCCGGCCAGCCGGTTTGGACAGTCATACCGGCACGAAGAGCACCAAACTCAACGCCGGTCGAGACAGGAAGAGGCAGGGAAATGAAGAAGTTCGGATTCGCCGTCATCGCCGCAAGCGGACTGGGCGCAGCCGTCCTGGGTCTGGCCGGACCGGCGCAGGCCGCCGAGCCCGCTCACGCCGCAGCTCCCAGCACCGTCACCATCTCAACCGGTGTCGATCACCTGGACTGGTTGGATCAGATCCATCCCAAGCCGATGGTGCCGAAGGTGGACACCTCGGTGCGCCACAGCGGTCGATGAGATCGACAACTCAGAACGCGTAGCGGTGATACTGCGCCATGTATCTCAGCACCGGCACCGGTTTCATGACGGCGAGCATCAGCCGGTAGTACCAGGGCAGCGTGTTGAAGACCGGGTCGTCGAACGGTGACGCCCAAGCCAGCAGTCGGGTACCCGGTACGGAGTGCAGGATGTCTTCGGGTTCATCGATGGCCCAATGCAGCTTGGCTCCGGACCGCCGCACCACGGTGTTGACCCACTGCGATTTGATACCCAACGTGTTGAATGCGTCGAATTGCAGTTCTCCGCAAGGGAATCGGTCGACAATGCGGCGCAGCAGGGCAACCCCGTCGGATTTGGTGAGATACATCGTGAGGCCTTCTCCGAGCATCAGCGTGGGCCGGTCGGCGGGGATGTCGTGCAGCCAGGCCGGGTCGGTCACCGATGCGGCCACCACGTGATAGTGCTCGGACGAGGGGTAGAGCTGCTCGCGTAGGTGCGCGACGTCGGGATAGTCGATGTCGTACCACTCGACACCGGGTCCGGGCTGCACCCGGAAGAACCGGCCGTCCAGTCCGCACCCCACATGCAGGACGACGGCATCCGGGTGCACTGCCAGGAACTGGCGGGTCCACCGGTCGAAGTGGGCGCTGCGGGTGGTCACCGACGGTGAGGTCGCCTCGGTGATCGCGGTGCGGCTCCAGTCGTAGTCGATCCGCTCGGCAATCTGTTTGGCCAGCTGGTCACCAAGGATCGGATTCGGCAGCCCGGCGTCGAGGGCCTTGGCATAGAACGTCGCCAGCATGGTCTGTGGCGCACCGGAGAGGTCGACTTTGAGCTTGTCGGTCATAGCGCCAGGTTAGGCCGCAATGCGCCTGCCGCCCAGTGACTTAACACCGCACGGCGTGGTGTTCAGCCGCCGTTACGTGCACGTTTGGCCGCGCGCAGGCCCACCCAGAACTTGGCCGCTTCGACGATGGATTCTTCCACCGGCCTTGGCCGCCAACCCAGTTCGCGCACAGCCTTGGAATGGTCGAGTTCGGCTTCGGCCCGCATCAGCCGCAGAGATTCCAGAGAGAGCCGTTCGTCGGTGCCGCGCAACGCGCCCTTGAGTGTGCCGGCGGCGGCCAACAGGTAGGACACCGGCAGGGGGATGGACCGCTGCGGCGGGGCGACACCGGCCGCCTCGGCAGCCAATCGCGCCACGTCAGCGTTGCTGATCATCTTCTCCGAGATCAGGTACCGCTCACCGGGTGTGCCCCGTTCGGCGGCGAGCAGCATGGCCTGAGCCGCGTCGTCGATCCCGACGGCTTCCAGGTCGATCCCGCTCATCACGAACGGCAGCTTGCCGAAAGCGGCCCCGGCGATGATCGCGCCGTGCGGGGTGCGTCCCCAGTCGCCGCTGCCGTACGTGGTGGACACGCACATCGCCACGGCCGGCAGGCCGCGGTCACGCGCGTATTGCAGCACGAGTTCTTCGGCCTGCACGCGGGACCGGACGTAGGGGGTCACCTTCGCGACGTCGACCACGTCGGCTTCGGTAGACCGCTTGCCGCGCTTGCGGCCGACGGTGACATAGCTGCTGGTGTAGACGAACTTGCGCAGACCCGTGACCTCGGCGGCCACCTCCAGCACGTTGCGGGTGCCGTCCACATTGGTGCGGAACAACGGTGCGGGGTCACGCAGCCAGCCACGGGCGTCGACGACGCAGTGGTAGACGACGTCGCAACCGGTCATCGCCTCGCGTAGCGCCTCGGTGTCGAAGACGTCGCCCTCGAAGCGCTTCACGTCGAGGTCGTCGATCCCGATCGTGTTGGCGCCGCGCCGCACCATGGCCCGGATCTCGGATCCGTCATCAGCCGCGACCAGTTGCCGCAACACATGCGAGCCTAGGAATCCGTTGGCGCCGATGACCAGTTTTGCGCTCATCGGCCGAACTTCTGCAACCAGGCCTCGGCCTCGTCGGTCAGGGTTCCGAGTTCGGCGGCCTTGCGGCACCACTTGCGCGCTGCGGAGGCGAATCGCAGTGGGTTGTAGACGTCTTCCTGACGGGACCAGAGGCCGTCACCGGCGTAGGTCAGGATCGAGATGTTGGTGGCGCTGATGATGGTTCCGTCGCCCGGGTCGCGCATCGGGTTGTCCAGTTCGCAGATGATCCGGCCGGTGGGTTCGTCGATCACCGACCACAGCGACGGGAACGCCGTCATGTAGCTGCCCGGGAAGGTGGTCATGGTCTTCCAGATCCACGGCCGTACCTGCTCGCGGCCTTTCATGGTGCCCACCGCGTGCTCGATGTAGTCGACGTCGACGGTGTAGTGGTCGGCCCAGATGTCCCAGTTCTTGGTCTGGGCCGCCCGGTCCACGGTCTGCTCGAACGTCTCGAAGGCGGCGGCGAGTTCATCGCGGCTGAAAGACCTGCTCGTCACCCCAAAACTAGAACACGTTCTACCAGCCTTTGTCGAGGACTCTGCCGAGAAAGCCGGCGCGGAGCACAATGGGATGCATGGGCAACTATTCGACAGCGATCCTGGCCGGCGGCTGCTTCTGGGGTATGCAGGACCTCATCCGGAAGCAGCCCGGCGTGATCTCGACGCGGGTGGGTTACACCGGCGGTCGCAACGACCATCCGACGTACCGGAACCATCCAGGTCACGCCGAAGCCGTCGAGATCGTCTACGACCCGACGCAGACCGATTACCGTGCGCTGCTGGAGTTCTTCTTCCAGATCCACGACCCGTCCACCAAGGACCGGCAGGGCAACGACGTCGGAACCAGCTACCGGTCGGCGATCTTCTACCTCGACGACGAGCAGAAGCGCATCGCACTGGACACCATCGCCGATGTGGATGCCTCGGGATTGTGGCCGGGCAAGGTGGTCACCGAGGTGACCCCGGCTGTCGATTTCTGGGAGGCCGAGCCCGAGCATCAGGACTACCTGGTGCATTACCCGAACGGATACACCTGCCACTTCCCGCGGGCGGGGTGGAAGCTGCCCAAGCGGCAGACCGCCAGCTAGCGGCGGCGGACCGTGATGCGCCCGCCGGCCTTCGGCGTGTAGGCCACTCCCCGGGAGTGCACTTTTTCACCCGGGGCGGTGGTGGTCTCGATGGCGAAGTGACGCAACACGGTTCGTAGCACGACGTCCATCTCGACGTTGGCGAACACTGCGCCGACACAGCGGCGGGTGCCGCCCCCGTACGGCAGCCAGCCCAGGCCGGGGCGGTTACCGACGAATCGCTGCGGGTCGAACCGGTCCGGGTCGGTGAATTCCTTCTCGGCCTCCTGGATCTGCGAGATCGCCACGATGACCGAGTGTCCACGGGGAATCTCCCACTCCCCCAGCCGGATCGATGGTGCGTAGACGTGGCGGCCGGCGAAATCGATGACGGTACGGTTGCGCTGGACTTCGAGGATCGTGGCCTGGCGGTATTCGTTGCCGTCGGTGTCCGCCTCGGCCTCCAGCTCGGCCAGCACGTGTGGGTGCCGGCTGATCCGCTCGAAGGCCCAACCCAGGGTCGAGGCCGTCGTCTCGTGCCCGGCGGCCAGCAGGGTCAGCAGTTCGTCGCCGATGTCCTTGCGGGACATGGCTGATCCGTCTTCGTAGGTACTGCGCAACAACAGCGCCAGGATGTCGTCGCGTTGGTCGAAGTCCGGATCGGCCTCGACCTTGTCGATGAGCCGGTCGATGACGGCGTCGTACTGCCGGCGGTATCTGGCCAACCGGCCCCACGGACTGAACCGGCCGTAGGTGCGGCTCGGGGTCGGCACCACCACCAGCCGAGAGCCCAGGGTGACCCAGGGCGGGATGATGCGACGCAACTCGTCGAGTTGTTCTCCGTCCGCGCCGAACACCGCCCGCAGGATGGCGTTGAGGGTGATCCGCATCATCGGTTCGAGCGTCTCGAGCTGCTCGCCCTCGGGCCAGGTCGCCGTTTCCCGCAGGGTCTCTTCTTCGAAGATCTTCTCGTAGTTCTTGATGCTCTTGCCGTGAAACGGCGGCGTGAGCAGCTTGCGCCGCCGCCGGTGATCGGTGCCGTCGAGGGCGAACACCGAACCGGAGCCGAGGATGCGGCTCAGGTTGGGTTGGATGTTGCCGACGTCGTCGGTGTTGGCAGAGAAGAGCTGCTTGGCCAGTTGGGCGTCGGCGATCATCACGGTCGGACCGAAGATCGGGAGTTTGAGGCGGAAGACGTCGCCCTGACGCGCAGCGATCTGTTTGACCACCCAGCGCCTGGTCAGGGCAAAGCCGATGGCCTGTAACGGCTTCGGCACGCGGGCGGCAGGTGGCATCCGGCCCGGCGCAGCGCTCTCGGTCGACTTCGCGGTGGTTTTCTCAGCTGCTGCCAGCTCGGTCATACCATCTCCAGCCAGGTTCTGGTACCGCACGGTACCATCGGTTGTGAGGTACGGTACTCTCAGGTACCAGGCGACGCAAGGGGGTCGAGCACCATGACGACGCTCGGCCATGCCGATTCACCGGCCGACACCTACCGCCTGCGCCTACTCGACGGGCTCGCGGCGGCGATCGACGACAAGGGCTACCGCGACACCACGGTCGCCGACATCGTCCGTCACGCCCGTACCTCCAAGCGCACCTTCTACGACCAGTTCGGCACCAAAGAAGACGGCTTCCTCGAACTGCTTCGCGCCAACAACACCGCGCTGGTCAACGGCATTCAGACCGCAGTGGACCCAGAGGCACCCTGGCCGGATCAGATCGGGCAGGCGGTGGGCGCCTACGTCGATCACATCGCCTCCGCCCCAGCCATCACGCTGAGCTGGATCCGCGAACTGCCCGCACTGGGCAGCCGAGCTCGCCCGCTGCAACGCGAGGCCCTGCGCGAGCTGACCGATCTGCTCATCGAACTCAGTGGCAGCGCCGGCTTTCAGCGGGCCGGCATACTTCGGCTCACCGAGCCGATGGCCATCATCTTGCTCGGCGGCCTACGCGAGTTGACCGCGCGGATCGTCGAGGACGGCCGCGACATCCAGGAGATCTACGGGCCCGCGGTGGCCGCGTCGAAAGCAATCCTGGGCTCCGCACCGGCCTGACCGGCGAAGGCGCTCGACCGCGATAAGAACCGCGCCGTATCACTTTGTGGCGTTGGGCAGCCGGTCCAGAACAGCCAGGACCAGAACGTGGGCGGCATCTATCAATTGCGCGCGCGGGCGGCGGCGGTGATCGAGCAGCCACTGCGTGGCGATCGTGGTGACCGCTCCGATGATGCCTTGCGCGATGATGTGCAGCTGCGGTTTCGTGAGGGCACTGGCTTTGAAGGAACGATCGGCCAGAACCTGGACCGAATTGGCAAACCGCTCGGTTTGGGCCGCGTACGCGGCATCGACAGCGGGGCTGACCCCCAGGATCTCCAGCAGGGTGATCCGCGCTCTACGCTGATCGGCATCGATGGCGCCGAAATAGCCTGTGAGGGCAGCGCGTAACTGGGCATCGACGTTGTCTGTCGCCTCGGCGACGGCGGACACCATCGCGCTGTGTATCTCGTCTGCGCAGCGCTCGTAGCAGGCCAGCAGCAGAGCTTCGCGGTCGGTGAACGATTCGTAGAAGTACCGCTTGGACAACCCCGCCCGCGCGCAGATGTGGTCGACGGTGGCGGTGCCGTACCCGACGGTTCCGAACACGTCCACAGCCGCGTCGACTATTTGCGCACGACGCTGCTCGACGCGCTGTAGCGGTGTTGCACCTCGATAGACCCGCGTCCGTGGTTGCACACATCGATATTGACACATCGCGGTTCCTGATAGAAAACTAGAACGACATCGTTCCCGAAAGGGTGGGTAATGCTTGCCGACAAGAATGTGCTGGACACCAATCCGCGGATCCGGCCGCGTAGTCGGGTGGGGCACTACGCGAGGTTGCTGACACCTGATGCGTTGGCCGCCGCGCAGCTGCCGCTGGCCCGTGACCTGCCGATGCGGGTCGAGCGCATCACTCAAGTGGCCCGCGGCCCACTCAGCCGCAACCACGGGCGGATGCGGAGCCTGATGGTCTCTGCCGGCGGGAGGTTTCGGTGGCGTGCGGTGCCGAGGCCTGGCCTACCAGGGCCACACGGCGCGCTGGTACGTCCGCTCGCTGTCGCTACGTGCGACGTCGATCGAGCGATGATGTTGGGCCGCACCATCTTTCCACTGCCCCTGCACCTCGGGCACGAATGCGCCGCCGAAGTCGTCGAGGTGGGCGAGCAGGTGAGTACCGTTCGGGTCGGTGATCGAGTCGTGGTTCCATTCCAGATCAGCTGCGGGACTTGCAGTGCATGCCTGCGCGGTCACACTGCGAGTTGCCTCGCGGTACCTCCGACATCGATGTACGGGTTCGGGATTGCGGGCGGATTGTGGGGTGGGGCGCTGGCTGACCTGATGGCGGTACCGTTCGCCGACGCGATGTTGGTGAGACTCCCCGACGGTGTCGATCCAGCTGCCGCGGCCGGTGTGGCAGACAACATCAGCGACGCCTACCGGCAGGTCGCGCCCCACCTTCCCGGGTTGCTGGCCACCGACCCCGACGCCGAAGTGTTGATCGTGGGCCGCTTGGAACGCAACCACCCGTTCACCTCCAGTACCGTGCTCTTCACTGCGCTGATCGCCCGCGCGTTGGGAGCGCGCCGCATCAGCGTTGTCGACACGTGGCCGGCGCTGCGGGAGCGCGCCGTGAAGCTGGGTTTTCAAGCCTGGGATCCGCACCGACCGCGGACGTGGCCCACGGCTGCACTGACTGTGGATGCCACGGGGACTCCGTCCGGATTACGCCACGTTCTACGGCACACCGCTCCCGACGGGATCTGCACTTGCGTGTGGTCACTGCACCGCAGGGCCGGGGTGCCACTGGCGGCCTGCTACGTACGCAATGTCACGCTGCACGTCGGTCGCGCCCATGTGCGCTCCGTGATGCCCGACGTTCTCGGCATGATCGCGACCGGCGAGTTCCAGCCCGAACTGGTGACGACCAACATCGCCTCGTTCGACGACGCCCCCGCCGCCCTGCGCGAACACTGCTACGGCGACGCCCTCAAGACCGTCCTGACAGCTTGAGCAGGTCACCGTGATCATCAAGATCCTCAGAACTCTCGGTGCCGTCACAGGAATCGCGCTGATCGCCTTTGGTTGCGGCTACGTCTGGGCGGTATGCCAGCGGACGGTTCCGTCGGCCCTCCTGCGTTTCCTCGCGGCGACCATGGCGCTTCTCGCGGTTGCGCGAGTGATCTCGATGGTCGATACCGGTAGGCCGCACTGGATCTTCGTGGCTTCCGCTGCCGTCGAGTTCACTGCGGCTGCGCTCACCTACTGGTACTCCACGATGCGCGACGACCCGGTCTGACCGAGCACGAGCCGGGCTGACTTCTCCAGCCGGCGCACAACGCCCGGATAAGTCTCGTATCCCATCCCCGCCCACACCAGGGTGCCGGTGTAGAGCAACTCGAGCGCTTCGATCACATCGAGGTCGACGTCGGGTCCGAGTGCGGCGACCAGTCGGCCCCGCACGTCGGCGCCGATCCGCTGCCGCAACGCCTCCACATCGGGATCCTTACCGAGCAGGGCGTTGGTCACCGCCCCGGCGAACTCGGGTTCATCGGCCACGAGCGACGCGATGTGCTGCAGAACCTCCACCACCCGGGTGGCCGGATCGTCCGACTCGTGCGCGGCCGGCGGCGCGGCCGAGAGCCGACGCCAGAACACCTCGGCCACGAGGTGTTCTTTGGACGAGAAGTAGGTGTATGCCGTCGCGGCGCCGACGCCGGCTTCGGCGGCAACCCGGCGCACGGTGAGCCCGGCGAACCCGTCCCGGATGATCAGTTGCAGGGCAGCCTGACCGAGACGCTCGACGGTGTCAGCCTGCCGTGCACTCAGGCGGCGGCGCGTCGACTCCAGAGCCGCATCGGACACGTGTCCGGACGCTACTACAACCGCTGATGGCCAGCAACGGTAGGTTGTGCATTCATGAGCTCCGCTGACACCGCCCTACCGCCGCGCGCCGAGCGCCTGTTCACCCTGGCCGAGCAGGTCACCGGCTTCATGCCCGCCGACGAGGGCCGCGCCCTCTATGACGCCGGGGTGCGCTACCTCGGCGGCGGCGTCGGGGTGGAGATCGGCACCTACTGCGGCAAGTCGACGGTGATGCTGGGTGCGGCGGCGCAGGAGACCGACTCGGTGCTCTACACCGTCGACCATCACCACGGCTCCGAAGAACATCAGGCCGGCTGGGAATACCACGACACCACCATGGTCGATCCCGTCACCGGGCTGTTCGACACGCTGCCCACCATGCGCCACACGCTCGATGCCGCCGGCCTCGACGACCACGTCGTGGCCGTCGTCGGTAGATCACCCGTGGTGGCCCGCGGCTGGCGAATGCCGTTGCGGCTGTTGTTCATCGATGGCGGGCACACCGAGGAGGCCGCGCAGCGGGACTTCGACGGTTGGGCCCGCTGGGTCGAGGTCGGTGGCGCGCTGGTCATCCACGACGTGTTCCCGGATCCGAACGACGGCGGGCAGGCCCCGTTCCACATCTACCAGCGGGCGCTGGGCACCGGCGCGTTCGACGAAGTGATGGCAATGGGTTCGATGCGGGTGCTGCAGCGGACCTCCGGCGAACCGGGAGTGCTCGACTAACGGCCTGCGACACACTCGCAGTCGTACTCACCCTCAAGGCCACGCGGCAGCCCGACACCCCGGAAGATGCCGCTGGCCGCGGTGGTCGAGGACAACGCGTCGGCGGCCAGGATCATGGCCGCACCGGTCCACGTGGTGCGCTCCTCGGGCCAGCGCTTGCCGTCGGCGAAAACCAGCCCGGTCCAATAGGATCCGTCATCCTCACGCAGATGCTGCATGGCCGCGAACTGCTCGTGGGCCCGCCGGCTGTCACCGATCGCGTCCAGGGCCATCACCAGTTCGCAGGTTTCGGCGCCGGTGACCCAGGGCCGATGGTCGACGCACCGGATGCCCAGTCCGGGCACCACGAAATCGTCCCAGCGGTCATCGATGCGGGCCTGGGCCGCACTGTCGCGCAGCGCACCGCCCAGCACCGGGTAGTACCACTCCATGGCGTGGGTGTCCTTGGCGGAGAACGCTTCTGGATGGTCAGCGATGGCGTGACCGAGGCGCCCGACGGCGACCTCCCACTCCGGCTGCGGATCACCGAGGTACTCCGCCAAAGCCAGGCCGCACCGGATGCTGTGGTACACGCTGGCGCAGCCGGTCAGCAGCGCCTCGGAAACCGGCCCGGACGGGCTTTCTGCCCAATAGATCTCACCGCCGGGGGCCTGCAGGCCGAGCACGAAATCCAGGGCCCGGGTCACCACCGGCCACATCAGCTCGGCGAAGGCCCGGTCTCCGGTGATCAGGACGTGGTGCCACACCCCGGTGGCCACGTACGCGCAGAAGTTGCTGTCGCTGTTGGCATCTTCGATGACGCCATTGCGAAGCTGGATCGGCCAGGACCCATCGGCGCGCTGTTCGGTGCGACACCAGTCGAAGGCTGCGCGAGCCGGTTCGATCAACCCGGCCACGGTCAACGCCATGGCGTTCTCGACGTGATCCCACGGGTCGGTGTGTCCGCCGTCGAACCACGGCAGGGCGCCTGAGGATTCCTGGGTGGCGGCAATCGATTTCGCCGTCTGCAAGCAATCTTCTGGTGTCAAAACTCCGGGCACACCGGGGATCTCAGGCATCAGCACGGCGGCCTACCTGGTGAGTTCCGGCTTGCGGAAATAGAGGGCGACGCTCTTGCCGATCACCGGGTTCAGCAGCGATTCGGCGGTGCGGGTCAGCCAGGGCCGA
Source organism: Mycobacterium sp. GA-1841 (assembly GCF_001954135.1). GTDB lineage: Bacteria > Actinomycetota > Actinomycetes > Mycobacteriales > Mycobacteriaceae > Mycobacterium. The sequence continues at coordinate 13,382 of NZ_MBEQ01000029.1, forward strand.
CCCATCATGTCCCACACCAGCAGCTGGTGGTACGCCTTGACGGCGGGGTGGTCGTTCTTCTCGGTACCGACGAGGCATTTCAGCCACCAGTACGGCGAGTGCAGGGCGTGCTCATGATGGGTGTGGGTGAGACGAAGCCCGTGGGCCAGCACCTTGTCCCGCAGCTCGTCGGCCTTGTAGATCCGGATGTGCCCGCCCTCGTTGGCGTGGTACTCGTCCGACAACAGCCAGCACAGTTTCTCCGGCAACCACCGCGGCACCGTGATCGCCAGTGAGCCACCAGGTTTGAGCACCCGCACCAGCTCGGCGATCGCCTGGTCGTCCTGTGGTACGTGCTCGAGGATCTCCGAGGCGATGACGCAGTCAAAGCTCGCGTCGGCATACGGCAGGTCCAGGGCGTCGCCCTTGACGGCCTCTCCCTTCGCCGACAACGGCACCTCGCCGGCCTCCCGCATGGCCTGCAGCATGGTGTCGACGTCGTTGAGGTCGGACACACTCTGGTCGAAGCCGATCACGTTGGCCCCGCGCCGGTACGCCTCGAAGGTGTGCCGGCCTGCGCCACACCCGACGTCGATCACGTGCGTGCCCGGCCCGACGCCGAGACGATCGAAGTCGACGGTCAGCATGGCGCCACCTTCCTGGCCCGCTCCCGGGCCATCTCGTACACCGAAACCGTCTGTGCGGCAACCGATTCCCAGCTGAACACGTCGAGCGCCCGCTGCCGCCCGGCGGCGCCGAGTTTGCGTCGCTCCAGCGGCGAGTCAAGGAGTTCGCCGAGCACCGTGGTCAGCTCGTCGACGTCGGCCGGACGTACCAGCCGGGCGCAGGCGCCGTCGTCACCGACCACCTCGGGCAGGGCACCGGCGCGGCTGGCCACGATCGGGGTCCCGCTGGCCATCGCCTCCACCGCCGGCAGTGAGAAACCCTCGTACAGCGACGGGATGCAGGCCACCTCGGCCGACGCCAGCAGCGCGGCGAGCTCTTCGTCGGACAATCCGCTGGAGCTGTGCACGATGTCGGAAATGCCCAGTTCGGCAATGAGTTTCTCGGTCGGGCCGTTCGGTTCGAGCTTGGAGACCAGCTGCACGTCGAGGTCGCGTGCCACCCGCAGCCGCGCCACCGCGTGCAGCAGATTGCTGACCCCCTTGAGCGGCACGTCGGCGCTGGCGATCGCGATGATGCGTCCGTTCACCCGGTGCTCGGCCGGCTTGAACAGCTCGGTGTCGACGCCCAGCGGCACGATGTGCAGCTGGTCCGGCGTCACCCCGAAGTCCTCGGCGATGTCGGCAGCCGAGGACGACGACACGGTCAACAGCTCGGGGATCTGGCGGGCCACCTTCTTCTGCATCTCGGCGAACCCGTACCACCGCCGGACCAGCGGCTTGCGCCACCACTTGGCGGCGGCGATCTCGACGACGCGGTCGCGGGTGATCGGGTGGTGCACGGTGGCCACGACCGGCAGACCGCTCTCGGCGATCTTCAGCAGCGCCGAGCCCAGACTCTGGTTGTCGTGCACCACGTCGAACTCGTCGCGGCGGTCGGCCAGGATCCGGGCGACGCGCATGGTGAAGGTCCGGGGCTCCGGGAACCCGGCGCTCCACATCGTGGCGAGCTCGAGCGCGTCGATACGGTCGCGGATCTCGCTGGGCTTGGGCACGCGGAACGGGTCGGGCTCACGGTAGAGGTCCAGGCTCGGAACCTTGGTCAGCTTCACCCGAGGGTCCAGCCCCTCCGGGTAGGGCTGGCCGGAGAACACCTCGACCTCATGGCCGAGTTCGGCGAGCCCGCGGCTCAGATAGCGCACGTAGACGCCCTGGCCACCGCAATGAGTCTTGCTCCGATAGGACAGCAACGCGATACGCATAATTCAGATCACCCGACGGCCGGAGACGTGCTGAGCTGGAAATACACGCTCACGCGTCGTTTCCGAACCCTCTGGACATGTGTCCAGACTATAGTTTGACCTGCTAGTGGACGCAACGCGTGGGCAGTGCTCAGGCCGGCGGGAAGCCGCCCGTGGCCACCGGACCCCAGCCGGTAGGCGTGATCCGAATCAGGCATTTGCCCTGGTCGACCATCGCCTGTCGGTACTCATCCCAGTCCGGGTGCTCACCGGCGACCGCCCGGAAGTAGTCGACCAGCGGCTCCACCGCGTCGGGCAGTCCGATCACCTCGGCGTCGCCGTCGACGTGCACATACGGCCCGTTGAACTCATCGGACAGCACGGTGACGCTCGCCCGGGGCGTACGACGGAGATTGGCCGCCTTCGCCCGCTGCGGATAGCTGGCGATCACGATGCGGCCCTGCTCGTCCACCCCGCCCGTCACGGGCGAGGTCTGCAGCGAGCCGTCCGCGCGGAACGTCGTGAGCACCATGTGATGCCTCGGCCGCATGAAGTCCAGGAGTTCGTCGATCCCGACGGTGTCGGCGGTCGCATATTTTCGGGCCATGATTCGACGTTAGCCGGGCAGCACGAACGCGAACGGCCGCGGGAATCCCAGCCCGGTCAGCCGTGCGCCGCGCACGGCCTCGAGCTCTACCGGCAGCACCTTGCCTGACGACGGTTCGTAGCACTGCAGGACCTCGCGGCACTCGCCGACGATCAACACCCAGTGCCGCGGGATGCCGCGCTCACCGATCAGCATGGCCACCGGCCACTCCTCGGCAACGGCGCGACGCACATCCGACAACGTGTCGCGCGCACCGCGGAAGTGGCGCCACCGGTATGCCACACCACGTTTCGCACTGTGCTCGGTGAGAGCACGGGCCATACCCGCCGGTGTGGTCCCGAGTCGGCGGGGCCAGATCCGGTTGACCAGACCGTGGATTCGGCCCTGCTCGGCGGCGAACCAGATATCGCCGTCGGGGGTCAGCAACTCCGCGCGGTATACGGGGTCCAGCATGGCGCCGGCCACCACCGCGACCGTCGGGCCACACGTGACCCCGTCGCGCTGCCGTAGCCGTAACGCCGCCAGTTTCCCTGGCTTCACACAGATCCGGTCATCTTGGCGCTCAATTCCTGCCATCGGAACTAAACCCTGTGAGCTGCCGGTTTGAACCGACATATCGCAGCGTAGCGAATTCCAGAAATGAGGACATCCAGTGCGAAATACCGAAAAGTCACGAATCCTCGTCGCCACTCTCGGCGGTCTGGCGGCCGCCGTCATCGGCATGGCCGGGCCGGCCGGCGCCGCTCCCAGCGGATCGGGCAATGCCGAGCAGACCATCAAGCAGTTGCAGTCCCAGGGCTACGCGGTGGTCGTCAACCGCCTCGGCGCAACACCGTTGGATCAGGCCACGGTCGTGGCCGTGCGACCCGGGCCGAGCTACAGCCGCACCGACACGCTGAGCGCGGTCACCCAACGCACCGTATATGTCGACGTCAAGTAGGAGACAACGACGGATTCGCAGTCGATAATGGCCCGATGGCGGTGAAGATGGCCGATCTGTTGGGCAGCCGGCTCGGTTCCCTGCGATATCAGGCCACCCCCAAGCGAATTCGAGTCTGCCTCGGTGGCGAACCGGTGGCCGACACCACCGACGCGCTCCTGGTGTGGGAGCCGCGCCGGGTGGTGCCGACGTACGCCGTGCCACGTTCGGCGCTGACCGCGCAACTGGTTCCGGCGGGCGGGGACGTCGGGGACGACGAGATCCCCGGCTTCCTCGATCCGTCGATCCCATTCACTGCGCACACGTGCCCGGGAACGGCGTTCGATGTCATCGCCGGTGACGAGACGGGCGCGGCCGCCGCGTATCAACCCGACGACGCCGATCTGGCCGGTTATCTGATCCTGGATTTCGCATCCTTCGAATGGCGCGAGGAGGACGAGTCGATCGTCGCCCATCCGCACGACCCGTTCCACCGGATCGACATCCGGCGCAGTCGACGACGCATCCGCATCGAGCTCGAGGGCCAGGTTCTGGCCGAATCATCCCATCCCGCATTGTTGTTCGAGACCGGACTACGCACCCGCTACTACCTGCCGCGGGAGGATGTCGTCACCAGGCTGCACCTGAGCGAGACCGTCACGTACTGCGCGTACAAGGGTCGGGCCACCTACTACTCGCTGCCGGGCGGGCCGGCCGACCTGGCCTGGTCGTACCACGAACCCCTCGTCGAGGCGGAGCCCATCCGCGACCGGGTCTGTTTCTTCGACGAGCGGGTCGACGTCTTCATCGAGGGCGAACGCCTGTTTCTGCCCGCCTAGTTCTGGCAACATCACTGATCGAACACTCAGTCGGTTCGATCGGGGGTCACGATGAGCTCGTCCGATGTCACGCTCACCGCGGCCGCGGGCACCGAGGGCGGCGGCGCCGCGCTCGACCAGGTGATCGGCATGTCGGTGGCCGCGACGATCGTCACCGTCGCGCTGCTGTGGATCGGCTACCTGCACCGCAACCGCCGTATCACGTGGCTGAACGACTTCGCCGAACGGTTGGGCCGCAAGTTCCACCGGCCGCCGTGGGTGGCGCTGCAGGTGTTTCTGTTCACCGCGACCATCATCTGCGCGTTGTTCGGTTTCATCTGGGATGTCAGCCTGCACATCGGCAAGGGACGCGACGCGGGCCCACTGGCGAACCCGGCGCACTACTTCATCCTGATCGGCCTGTTCCTGCTGTTCATCGCCGGTTCGATGGCCATCGTCCTGCCCTACGACAAGCCCGGCCCGGCAGCCCTCCGGATCACCCGCAGCTGGTACGCCCCGGTGGGTGGCGTCCTGATGGCGGCCTGCGGGCTGTACGCGCTCATCGGTTTCCCGCTCGACGACATCTGGCACCGCATCTTCGGCCAAGATGTCACGCTTTGGGGGCCAACGCATTTGATGCTGATCGGCGGCGCCGGGCTGTCTCTGATCGCGGTGCTGCTGCTCGAACATGAAGGCCGGGTGGCGATGGGCCCGGACGCCGGCGAGGACACCAAGTTCAACCGGTTCCTCTATTACCTGTCGTTCGGCGGTCTGTTCATCGGGCTCTCGGTGTTCCAGATCGAGTACGACTTCGGCGTCGAGCAGTTCCGTTTGGTGCTGCAACCCATGATGATCGCCGCAGCGGCCGCACTTGCCGCCGTCGCCGCCCGGCTCGTACTCGGCCCGGGTGGCGCGCTGATCGGGGCCGCCTTCGCCATCGTGCTGCGCGGGGCGGTCGCCGTCATCGTCGGGCCGGTTCTCGGCGCCCCGACCAGTTGGTTCGCGCTCTACCTGGGGCCCGCGCTGGTGGTCGAGCTCATCGCCCTGACCCCATTGATCAAGCGGCCCATCCTGTTTGGTGCGATCGGTGGTGTCGGCGTGGCCACCGTCGGGCTGTGGCTGGAGTCGTTCTGGATCGGCGCGGTCTATCACTATCCGTGGCCCACGAGCATGTGGGGTGAGGCGTTGGCCATGGCGATCCCGGTGGCCGTCGCCATGGGGATGTGTGGCGCGCTGCTGGCGTTGGTGCTCAACGGCCAACCGCTGCCGCGGCCTGCCGCAGGCATCTCCATCGTGGTGATCACGGTCCTGGTGATCGGCGGTGCCGTGGCCAACGGGCTGCGCACCGAGGTGCCGGAGAACGCCCGCGCCACAATCACGTTGACCGACCTTCCGGAACATAACGGCCACCGCATGGTCTCGGCCGACGTCCAGATCACCCCGAGCGATCTGGTGAGCGACAACCCGGAGTGGGTGTCGATCCTGGCCTGGCAGGGTGGCCTGGCGAATCAGCACGGGCTGGTGATCGACCGGCTGGAGAACGTCGGGCCCGGGCATTACCGCTCGACGCAACCGATCCCGGTGTCGGGAAGCTGGAAGACCTTGCTGCGGGTACAAGACGGCACCACCATGGCCGGGGTACCGATCTACCTACCTGCCGATCCGGGGATCGGCGCCACCGAGACCCCGGCGTTGGCGTCCAGCGACCGGGAGTTCGTGCAGGAGATCACGATCCTGCAGCGCGAACGGAACTTGAACCATCCGGCCTGGCTGTACAACGTGGCTTCGCTGGTGGTCCTGGTGTGCACCTTGATCCTGATCGCCGGACTGAGTTGGGGCGCGGGCCGGATCAATGCCAAGGAGTTGGCCTCCGGCCGGGAACCCGCTGGACAGACATGACGGTGAGTCAGGTTCAGTACCAGGCCGATCACACGTTGTTGCTGGCGTTGCCGGCCTTCGCCCCGGCCGTCGTCGTGGTGGGCGTCGTGGTGTACGTCGCCATGCGGGACCGGCGCCGCGGTCGAGATGAAGAGTCGGACACCTCAAGCGAAGATGGTTCACCGTGATCAACCTCAAAAGCAGTGTCATCGTTGTGGCGTCCGCTCTCGCGCTGGTGACGGCGGGGTGTGGCGGCTCGAAAACCGCCGAGAATGCCGATGGTTCGGGCAGTCCCACGGCAACCACGATCAGCCCGTCGGACATGACCGATGAGCAGCAGGGTCCGCCCCGCCTCCTCATCGACGTCACGATCAAGGGCGGTGAGGTGACCCCCACCAACGAGCGGCTGCAGGGCAAGGTCGGCCAGCCGATCGTGGTGCGGGTCAACAGCGACGCCGACGACGAACTGCATGTGCACTCCAACCCTGAGCACAGCTTCAAGGTCGAGCCGCGTGACGGCCAGCAGTTCCAGTTCACGGTCGACGTGCCCGGCGTGGTGGACATCGAGCTGCATCACGCCAACCGCACGATCGCCAGCGTGCAAGTGCAGCAGTGACGCCCGAGTCGACCGCGGTCCTGGCCCATGGTCTGGGCGGCTCGACTGACCTGCCGATTCCCTACACGTACGCGCTGATCGGCGCGGCGTGGACGTTGACGTTCACCTTTGCGGTCGTGGCGTTGGCCTGGCGCCGGCCCCGGTTTGATCCGGGCAAACCCGGTGTGGCGCTGCCGTCCTGGGTGACGTCGGTGGTCGACTCCGCGGTGACCCGGTGGGCGGTCAGCCTGCTCGCACTCGCCGTCGTCGGGTGGGTGGCATTCACCGCGGTCACCCGGGCGCCGAACGCCAATCCGCTGCCCGGGGTCTTCTACGTGCTGCTGTGGGTGGGTGTGGTGGCAGCCTCGGTGTTGTTCGGACCGGTATGGCGGCTGATCTCACCGGTGCGGGCGCTGTACCGATTCGTCCCGGGAACGGGCCGGCTGGCCTACCCGGAGCGGCTCGGCTACTGGCCGGCGGCCGTCGGGCTGTTCGCGTTCGTGTGGTTGGAACTGGCCAGCCCGGATCCGGGATCGCTTGCCGCCATTCGCAACTGGCTCCTGATCTACCTCGTGGTGACGTTGGCCGGTGCGGTGTGTTGCGGGCCGCGCTGGCTGGAGAGCGCCGACCCGTTCGAGGTGTACAGCATGGCCGCCTCGAAGCTCTCGCCGCTGCGCCGCCATGACGGGCGGTTCGTGATCGGCAACCCGTTCGATCACCTGCCGTCGCTACCGGTGCGCTCTGGGCTGGTGGCACTGCTGGCGGTGTTGCTGGGTTCGACCGCGTTCGACAGCTTCTCGGCAATGCCCCAGTGGCGCAATTTCGTCGACGCGCACTCCGGGTCCGCGGTCGAGGCCAGCCTGATCCGCACCGCGGGACTGCTGGTGTTCGCCACCACGGTGGCGGTCACCTTCTGGGCGGCCACCCGCACCACCGGCGGGGTCGATCGCCGGTTACGACGCGAGCTACCCGGACTGATGGCGCATTCCCTGGTGCCGATCGTCATCGGCTACGTGTTCGCGCACTATCTGTCCTACCTGGTGGAGCGCGGGCAGCAGACGGTGATCCTGCTGTTCGGGCTGCACGATCTGCAGGTGAGCTATTTCCTCTCGGCGCACCCCTCAGTGTTGGCCACGCTCAAGGTCGGGTTCGTGTTGGCCGGTCATGTCGCCGGGGTGATCGCGGCGCACGACCGTGCCCTTCGCCTGTTGCCGAAGCAGCATCAGCTCACCGGGCAGCTCGCGACGATGCTGGTGATGGTCGGCTATACCTTCACCGGGCTTTACCTGCTGTTCGGCGGGTAGCCTCGGGGGCATGCAGAGGTCCAGGCAGACCCGCGCGCTCATCATCGTCGACGTGCAGAACGATTTCTGCGAGGGCGGCTCGCTGGCGGTCTCGGGCGGTTCGGCCGTGGCGCAGGGCATCACCGATCTGCTGGCCACCGACCACGGCTACGACCACGTGGTGGCCACCAAGGATTTCCACATCGATCCGGGCGACCATTTCTCGGAGACTCCCGACTACCGCACGTCCTGGCCACGGCACTGCGTCGCCGAGACGACCGGCGCGGATTTCCACCCCGATCTCGACCCCGCCCCGGTCGAGGCAGTGTTCGAGAAGGGGCATTACTCGGCGGCCTACAGCGGGTTCGAGGGAATCGACGATACGGGGACGACGCTGACGGATTGGCTGGGCCAACGGAACGCCGCGGCCGTCGACGTGGTGGGCATCGCCACCGATTACTGCGTCGCGGCCACGGCTGCCGACGCCGTCAAGGCCGGGTTGCGAACCCGGGTGTTGACCGCCCTGACGGCCGGGGTGGCGCCCGAGAGTTCTGCGGCCGCCTTGGCCGAATTACGTTCGGCCGGGGTGGAAATCAGCTAGTCGGGTCGACGGGACGGCCGGTCCAATGTGGTTCGCGCCGTTCGACGTAGGCCCGCACGCCTTCGCGGGCGTCGTCGTGTGCCATCAACCGCAGGTGGATCTGAGTCTCCCGGGCGCCGACTGCGCCCCGGTCGAGGTCGTAGGAGTCCCACAGCAACCGCTTGCTGGCCGCTACCGACATCGGCGCGGTGTTGACGGCGATGTCCGTGGCGAGTTCCAGCGCTGCCGGCAGCACCTGCTCGGCAGGTAACGCGCGACTGCCCAGACCGAGTTCCACGGCGCGGTGGCCGTCGAACGTGGTCCCGGCCAACAGGATCTCCGCTGCGTTGGCCAGGCCCACGAGCCGTGGCAACACCCAATGCGAGTAGGCGTCCCCCACCATGCCGCGACGGACCTGCACCACGCCGTAGCGGGCGTCGGCGGCGAAAAACCGGATGTCGCACTGCAATGCCAGGGTGAGCCCGATGCCGATGGCGTGTCCGTTGACCGCCGCGATCACCGGCTTGGACAGGTCCCAGGCCGGGGCGGCCAGACCGGCCGCGCTGAACTGCTCACCGGGTCCGGTGAAGGTGTGCTCGCCGGCGCCGAGGTCGGCTCCGGCGCAGAACGCGGGCGGGGCACCGGTCAGCACGATCACCCGAATCGCGTCGTCGCCGTCGCACCGCGTGTACGCGTCGGCCAGCTCCTCGCGCATTCCGCCACCGAACGCATTGCGTTGCTGCGGCCGGTCCAAGGTGATGGTCGCCACCGCCCCGTCGACGGTGACCCGCAGCGTCCGGTAGTCCGGCAGATCAGACGTACTGCCCACGGTTGCCCAACGTACCGCTGCTCATTCGCCGGGCCGCAGTCCGCCGAGCGCCGTATGGTCGATTTGTGACCGCCGTGGAACGAACCGACGAAAATGCCCTGGAAATCTGGCGTGGCAAGGCCTACCCGCTGGGTGCCACCTACGACGGCTCGGGCACGAACTTCGCGCTGTTCAGCGAGGTCGCCGAACGCGTCGAACTGTGCCTGTTCGACACCGACGAGTCCGGTGCCCAGCACGAGACCCGTTTGCCGCTGCCCGAGGTGGACGGATTCGTCTGGCATGGGTTCATTCCCGGGATCGAGCCGGGCCAACGCTACGGCTACCGGGTGTACGGGCCCTACGACCCGGCCGCCGGACATCGGTGCAACCCGAACAAGCTCGTGCTGGACCCGTACGCCAAGGCCATCGACGGCACCTTCGACTGGAATCAGTCACTGTTCAGCTACACCTTCGGCGATCCGGACACCCGTAACGACGACGATTCCGCGCCCAGCATGCCCAAGTCCGTGGTGATCAACCCGTACTTCGACTGGGGTGTGGACCGACCGCCCGGTCACGAATACGCCGACACCGTCATCTACGAGGCGCACGTCAAAGGGCTCACGCAGACCCATCCCGACATCCCGGAGAACATCCGCGGCACGTACGCCGGCGTCGCGCACCCGGTGATCATCGAGCACCTGAAGGCGCTGGGGGTCAACGCGGTCGAGCTGATGCCCGTGCACCACTTCGCGAACGACTCGACCTTGATCGACAAGGGTTTGTCGAACTACTGGGGCTACAACACCATCGGGTTCCTGGCGCCCGACGCCAAGTACAGTTCGAGCTCGACCGCGGGCGGTCAGGTGCAGGAGTTCAAGGCCATGGTGCGGGCCCTGCACGAGGCCGAGATCGAGGTGATCCTCGATGTGGTCTACAACCACACGGCCGAGGGCAATCACATGGGTCCGACGCTGTCGATGCGCGGCATCGACAATGCCGCCTATTACCGGTTGGTCGACGACGACAAGCAGTACTACATGGATTACACCGGCACCGGCAACAGTCTCAACGTCGGACATCCGCACGCACTGCAACTGATCATGGACTCGCTGCGCTACTGGGTGCTCGAGATGCACGTCGACGGGTTCCGGTTCGACCTGGCCGCCACGCTGGCCCGCGAGTTCTACGATGTGGACCGACTGAGCACATTTTTCGAACTGGTGCAACAGGATCCGGTCGTCAGCCAGGTCAAACTGATCGCCGAACCGTGGGACGTCGGGCCCGGCGGCTACCAGGTGGGCAACTTTCCTCCGCAATGGACAGAGTGGAACGGCAAATACCGTGACACCGTGCGTGACTACTGGCGTGGCGAGCCGGCCACACTCGATGAGTTCGCCTCCCGGCTGACCGGTTCGGCCGACCTCTACGAGCAGACCGGCAGACGACCGTTCGCCTCGATCAACTTCGTCACCGCCCATGACGGTTTCACGTTGCGTGACCTGGTGTCCTACAACGAGAAACACAATGAGGCCAACGGCGAGGACAACCGCGATGGGGAGAGCAACAACAAGTCGTGGAACTGCGGCGCCGAAGGGCCCTCCGACGATCCCGCCGTCAACGACTTACGGGCTCGTCAACAACGTAATTTCCTGACCACTCTGCTGCTCTCCCAGGGTGTTCCGATGATCTCGCACGGCGACGAGCTGGGTCGCACGCAGCGCGGAAACAACAACGTGTACTGCCAGGACAACGACATCTCCTGGATCGACTGGGCCAGTGCCGACACGGATCTGATCGAGTTCACCCGTTCGGTGTCGGCGTTGCGCGCCGCGCACCCGGTGTTCCGGCGCCGCCGGTTCTTCGACGGCCGACCGGTCCGCGAGGCGGGGGCGGCGGTGTTGCCCGACATCGCCTGGTTCGCCCCCGACGGATCGGACATGACGACAGAGGACTGGGAGACCGGGTACGCGAAGTCGGTGGCGGTCTATCTGAACGGGCAGGGTATCGCCGATCTCGACATGCGCGGTCAGCGCGTCGTCGACGACTCGTTCCTGCTGTGCTTCAACGCGCATCACGAACCGATCGAGTTTGCTTTACCACCGGCACAATTCGCGGCGCGATGGGTTCCGGCGATCAGCACGTCGGCAAACTCGAGCGCGGACCCGATCGCCGCCGGCGACACGGTCAGCGTCGACGCCCGCGCGGTGCTTGTCCTCCACGCCGAATCAGATTGAGCGTCAATTCGAAGCGTTGCTCATCGCGTCGATCCGCCTGCCGTAACCAGGAAGTCTGGTACCTTGAACATGTAGCAGCCGTGGCCGCCTCAGTAGACGTTGAGCGCTAGTTCGATGTCACCGGCCGGGCGGGCCGGCGGGTACGAGCCGAAGAGCGGCGGCAACTACCCTGCGGCCACGGCTGCGGCTTCTCAGCGGGTTTGCCGCGTGCGCCGCCTTCCCGATTCATTCGGTGTTCACCTGACTGCCACTCGCTCGCCTCGCGGAGGCTGGTGCCGTAACCGGGTTCTTTAGAATCGGACATCAACCCGTGAGTCGAACGGAGGTTTCGGCCGTGACTGAGCCGCGTTACGAGATCGTTGCGCGTGAACTGCGGCTGCAGATCCTGCGCCGGGAGTACGCCGTCGGCGACTCACTGCCGAGCGAGAGCATGCTGTGTGCACAATTCGGGGTGTCACGGGGTCCGGTCCGACAGGCACTGGCCATGCTGAAGAACGAGGGGATGGTCTCGGTGTCGCGGGGAAAGCCCGCCGTGGTGCGAAGCTTCGACGCCACCCAGACACTCGACACCTTCACCCCGTTCACCCAGTGGGCGCGCCTGACCGGGCGCACCGCGGGGAGCCGCACGGTAGAGATCGCTCGCCGCAGAGTGTCCGAACCCGCCCGTACCGCACTGGGTCTGACCGAGGGCGACTTCGTCGTCGAGCTTCTGCGGCTGCGCCTGCTCGACGGTGAACCGACGATGCTGGAACGGGCCACGTACACCGAGGAGGTCGGCTCGTTGTTGTTCGATTTCGACACCGACTCGGGTTCGATCACCGACTATCTCACCTCCAACGGGGTGCGATTCGATTCGATGAGGCATGTGCTCGACGCGGTGGCGGCCGACGCGGTGGACAGTGAGACTCTCGAAATCGATACCGGTGCGCCCCTTCTGCGGGAGCGACGGTGCTCGTGGAATTCCGCCGGAGAAGCGTTCGAGTACGCGGATGACCGCTATCGCCCCGACCGGGTTGCCTTCAGCATCATCAACTCACGCACCATCGACCCGCGCGACGCGATGGCCGCGACGGGTCGAGGGCTCGGCCTCACTCGGCCGCGGGCAGATCGGTAATCGTCGAAAACGGTGGCTGTGCAGCCGGATCATCAGCCCAAGGTGTCGAGCAGTGCCGGCAGGTCGGCCACACTGTCGATCACGTGGGTGGCGCCGGCGGCCCGCAACTGATCGTCGTGGTGTGCGCCGGTCCGCACCCCGACCACGGCAAGGGCGCCGGCGCGCACCCCGCTCAGTACATCCGAGGCGGTGTCGCCGACCACGACCATCTCGCGCACCGAGTCGGTCCCGGTGCGGATCAGAGCGGCCAGCGGCATGTCGGGGTATGGCCGCCCCCGCAGGCCGTCCCCCGGGCACAACACGATGTCGGCGACCTCGTTCCAGCCGAGGGTGTCGATGATCGCCTGTTGCGTCTCATGAGCGAAGCCGGTTGTGAGCGCTGCCTTTATCCCCCGCCCCCGCAGGTTGGCGATGACCGTGGTCGCACCCGGGATTTCACTGCACCGCCCCTGGGCGACCAGTCCGGCGTAACCGGCCTCGAAGGCCTTGTTCGCGGCCTGCGCCTGCTCCTCGTTACCGCCACTGAGATGCCGGAACACCTCGATCTTCGATTGGCCCATGGTTTCGGTGACGTAGCGCAGCATGTCGTCTCGCTCCGCGGGAGTACCGGAGAGCCCGGCATGGTCGTCGGCCATCAGGAAGGCCTGTTGCACCAGCCCACTGTCTTCGACGGTGGTTCCGGCCATGTCGAACACGACCAGTTGAACTGACATCAGTTTTCTCCTTGGGGTGAGTTGGTTTGTCGGACAGAGAATTCAGACTTCGACCGGGATGCCATCGTGGTTCAGCGAACGTTCGACGCTTTCGGCGGCCAGCCCCATCGACGTGGTCATGCCGATCCCGGTCGTCACGGTGGCGACGTGCACGCCCGGCATCGGCTCCTCGATGAGAAACTCCTTGTCGGGAGCAGACGAGTAGACCCCTTGCCAGCGTTCGGTCACCGTCACCGGAACCCCGAACAGCGCCTCGGCCGCATCGATCAGCGCTGCGAATCCCCGTTCGGATTGGAACGGGGAGGTCGAGGTGTCCCTGGCATGGGTATCGCCGATGAGGATCGTGCCGTCGGGCTGGGGTGTGTACATCTGGTGCAGATCGAGTTCGGCATAGTCCGGGTATTGCCGGTGGAGCCGTTGCAGCACAGCCGGTTTGGCTGTCAACTGGTCGAATGCGGAGTATCGCACCATGGACCAGCCGGTGAACAACGGTGTCGGGAGTGCAAAGCGCAACGGCATCCGGGCCCGCAGCATGTGCAGTCGGCAGCGTTGCAGTCGGTCACGGTCGGCGTAACCGGGGAACAACCGGTCCACGTCGACATTGACCGCGACGAAGATCCACTCGGCTGCCACGTCGCCACGCGATGTGTGTACCACTCCGGGATCGAAGCCGACCGCGGCTGTGCGCCAGTGGAAGTCGACACCGACGCTGTCGAGCCAGTCGGCGATGGCGGGAGCCGCCGTCCGCGGATCGACTTGAAGGTCGTCGCGCATGTGCATCCCGCCGGTGACACCCTCGTCGCGGATCGGCAACCGCGCCAGGATCGCGCGACGGTCGAGAAGTTCCACTTCCTCCGGCCCGCGCAGTGCGGCGAACTCCTCCATGAGGGCCAGCTCGTCGTCATGCCGGGCTACGCACAGTGTGCCGGGCTCGGCGGCCCAGAATCCGGCGCTGCGCGCCAGGTCGAGCCAGTGCGCCCGGCCGGCGCGGGCATACCGCAGCGCCGGACCCGATTGGGCGGTGATGCAAGCGTGGCCGAAATTCTGCACTGAGGCCCCGACGACCCGGTCGGCTTGTTCGATCACCGCAACGGACAAGCCGTGGCGCACGGCGTGGTAGGCGTGGGCCAGGCCGACGATGCCGGCTCCGACGACAACGACGTCGTAGCGCTTGAGGGTTTGCATGCCGTCAAGAATGGCCCCGGTCCTGCTTGCTTATCAATACATGTTGGGTTAATTCCAGACTAATAACTATAAGTATGGGTGTTGCTCGCGTTCGCCCCTCCCGATCCCCAACCAACCGGGTGGTTTAGTGTGCAGTCAGATCCACCGAGAGGGAGACGGTCATGCAACTGGCGCTCACACCGGAGGAAGCAGCTTTCCGCGACGAGCTGCGCACCTTCTACACCACGAAGATCCCCGCCGAGATCCGGGAACGGAACCGGCTGGGCCTGCCGCTCGGCAAAGACGCCATCGTCTCGGCGCACAAGATCCTGCACGAGCACGGCCTGGCTGTGCCCAATTGGCCCGTCGAATGGGGCGGCAAGGACTGGACGCCCAACCAGCACCAGATCTGGCTCGACGAGATGCAGTTGGCGAGCGTTCCGGAACCGCTGACCTTCAATGCCCGGATGGTGGGCCCGGTGATCGCCGAGTTCGGTTCACAGGAGGTCAAGGAACGCTTCCTGCCGCCGACCGCGGCGCTGGACATCTGGTGGTGCCAGGGCTTCTCCGAGCCCGAGGCCGGGTCCGACCTGGCGTCGCTGCGCACCACCGCGCTCCGCGACGGTGACAGCTACGTCGTCAACGGTCAGAAGACCTGGACCACACTGGGCCAGCACGCCGACTGGATCTTCTGCCTGGTGCGCACCGACCCACAGGCCCCCAAGAAGCAGGCCGGTATCTCGTTCCTGCTGATCGACATGAACACGCCCGGCATCACACTGCGCCCGATCAAGCTCATCGACGGCAGCGTCGAGGTCAACGAGGTGTTCTTCGAGGACGTCCGGGTCCCCGCCGACCAGCTCGTCGGCGAGGAGAACCAGGGCTGGACCTACGCCAAGTTCCTGCTCGGCAACGAGCGCACCGGCATCGCCCAGGTGGCGCGCACCAAGGTGCGCCTCGCCGAGGTGAAGGAACGTGCCACCGCCAACGGTCTGATCGCCGACCCGCTGTTCGCCGCCCGGCTGGCCGAGGCCGAAAACGACGTGCTGGCACTGGAACTCACACAGATGAGGGTCACCTCCGATTCGGCCGACGGTAAGCCGAGCCCGGCGTCCTCGGTGCTCAAGCTGCGCGGCAGCCAGCTGCAGCAGATCGCCACCGAGCTCCTGGTCGAGGTGGCCGGCGCCGACGCGCTGCCGTACGAGGCCGGCGACATCGCCTCACCGGACTGGGCCCAGCACGCCGCCCCGCACTACCTCAACTACCGCAAGACCTCGATCTACGGCGGTAGCAACGAGGTGCAACGCACCATCATCGCGTCCACCATTCTCGGATTGTGAGTTGAGCCATGGACTTTCAGCTGACCGACGAACAGAACCTGCTGGCCGACACCACCCGTGACCTGCTGAGCGGCTACGACACCGAAAAGCGGAACAAGGTGGTGGAAACCGAGCCCGGATTCGACCGCCAGGTGTGGGGACAGCTCGCCGAGATCGGGGTTCTGGGCCTGGGTTTCGACGAGGACTCCGGTGGCCAGATCGAGATCATGGTGGTGCTCAACGAAATCGGGCGCCGGCTGGCCCCCGAGCCGGTACTGCACGGTGCTCTCGGCCCCGGCGCGATCATCGCTGAGGTCGGCACCGACGCCCAGCGTGCCCTCCTCGACGAGGTCGCCTCCGGTGAGCGGATCCTGGCCTTCGCCCACACCGAGCCTGGCGTCCGCGGGGCGTCCGGTGTGACGACCACCGCGACGCGCAGCGGCGACGGCTGGACGCTGACCGGCACCAAGAACCCGGTGCTCGCCGGCGATGTCGCCGACACCCTGATCGTCACTGCGGCCCTGCCCGATGGTGGCACCGGCCTGTTCCTCGTCGACGCCGCAAACGTGAGCCGCCAGGGCTACCGCACCTTCGACGGCCAGCGCGGCGCGCAGATCACCCTCGATGCCACGGCTGCCGAGCCGCTCGGTGAGGCCGTCGACGCCGACGCTGCCGGTGCCGCGATCGCCAATGCGCTGGTGCGGATCTCGGCGGGTCTGTGTGCCGAGGCGGTCGGCGCGATGGACGAATCGCTGCGCCTGACCACCGATTACCTCAAGTCCCGCAAGCAGTTCGGCGTCACCTTGAGCAAGTTCCAGACACTGACGCAACGCGCTGCCGACATGTACATGTCGCTGGAGCTGGCCCGCAGCATGGGCACCTACGCGGCGATGTCGATTGCCGACGAACGGGTCGATCCGGTGATTGCGGCACGGGCCAAGCTTCAGATCGGACGCTCGGGGCGACATATCGCGCAGGAGTCGATCCAGCTGCACGGCGGTATCGGCGTCACCGCCGAGTACCCCATCGGCCATTACGCCGCCCGGCTGACCGCCATCGAGCACACCCTGGGTACGTCCGCCGAACAGCTAGCGACCCTGGCCGGCCAGTTGAGCAGCTACGAGATCGCCACGCTCTGACCCGGACCGCCCGGCCGGTTCTCGCGGTATCGCCAGCGCCATGAGTGCGGCGCCGGCGGCGGCGGCCGCGGCGATCAGCAGCGCGACGCGGAAGCCGGCCGGCGAGGGCAGCACCTGCCCGGCCACGGTAAGCGTCATCTGGGCCAGCACTGCGGTCATCACCGCGCTCGACGTCGAGGTGCCCAGGGAGCGGGCCAGTGAGTTGATGCTGTTGGCCGAGGCGGTTTCGGCGACCGGGACCGCGGCATTGATCAATGCCGGCAGGGCCGCGAAGGCGAACCCGACCCCGAAGCTGACGATCAGGCCCAGCACCATCACGCCGAGGGCGCTGCCGAGCAACAGCATGCCGGACAGATAGCCCGCGGCGATGATCGCGCTGCCGATCACCAGCACGATCTTCGGGCCGCGCGCAGCCACCACCCGGGCCGCGACGGGTGCGGCTGCCATCATCGCCAGACCGCCGGGCGCCATCCACAGACCGGTGGCGATCATGCTCTGCCCCAGGCCGTACCCGGTGTCGCGGGGCATCTCCAGCAGTTGCGGACCCACCAGCGACAGCGCGAACATGCCGAAACCCACCGCGATGGACGCCAGATTCGTCAGCAACACCGGGCGCTTCAGGGTCGTACGCATGTCCACGATCGGCGACGGCACGCGGTACTGCCACCAGGTGAACAAGGTCAAGGTCACCGCCGCGCCCGCGAACAGTCCAAGGGTGGTGGCGCTGCTCCAACCCCACATCCCGCCCTTGGAGATCGGAAGTAACAACAGCACCAGGCCGATTCCCAAGGTGAGGGCGCCGAACGGATCGAAGCGGTGATCGGCGGACAGCGGTTCGAGGTGGGGCACCAACAGGACGAACAGGATGCCCGAGGCCAGGCCGAGCGCGGCGGCACACCAGAACAGCGCGTGCCAATTGAGCTGCTCGGCGATCACCGCGGACAACGGCAGACCCAAGGCGCCGCCGACCCCCAGCGACGCGCTCATCAAGCCCATCGCCGAGGCCACCCGTTCGGGCGGCAGGGCGGCGCGAAGCACACTGATGCCCAGCGGGATGACCGGGGCACCGAACCCCTGCAACCCGCGGCCGATGATCAGTGGGATCAGCGAGGTGGTCAGCGCCGCGATGATCGAGCCGGTGAACAGAAGCGCAGCGCACAGCACGAGAATCCACTTGGGGCCGTACATGTCTGACAGACGGCCCAGCATGGGCGTGGCGACGGCACCGGTGAGCAGGGTCGCGGTGATCGCCCACGAGGCGTTGGCCGCGCTGGTGTCCAGCAGAGCGGGCAGTTGCGGGATCAACGGGATGATCAGCGTCTGCATCAGGGAGACGCTGATACCCGCTGCCGCGAGTACGGCGATCAGCAGTCCACCGGACGCCGATCGCTGCACATGCTGTTCAGGCATCCCCAGAAGATAATTGATTAGCGTTCCTATCTGAGCCGGCGCCTGCACAGTGGCGCCCGGGTGGGGTGCCGATCTGCCCGCCTAGCAGCGACTTTTCAGCGACAATCGCCACATCGGCACCATAGGTACCGTGCGCCCCGACGCTGGTCACCACTCACGTCACTCCAATGCCAAATGCCCCATTGGTCACGGATTGTGCGTTGTCCAGCTATCAGCGACGGAGTCGCTCGCATGCGGGCGCTGGACAGCTGATGTTCATGAGGCCAGAGGTGCCCTTGTGTCAAAAACGGCGAGCGACAATGGGATTGGTGAGACGCCACGATACCGGTGTGCCGATTGTCGCTCGATTGTCGCTACTAGGCGGGCACGTCGGACACCCCGCCGAAATCCGTGACCGATGCGATTCTCAGCCGATCAGCCGGGCCACCGAGGCCAGCGGGACGGGCAACCAACTCGGCCGGTACCGGGCCTCGTAGGCCGCCTCGTACACGGCCTTGTCCAACTCGTAGGCCGCCAGCAGCGCGGCATGGTCGCGCGGATCGCTACCGGCCACGGCGGCGTAGCCGTCACAGAAGGCCGCGCTGTTGCGGTCGGCCCACTCGCGAGCCCGGGCGGCCAACTGCCGGGCCCGGTCATCGTCGGTGGCCAGGTCCACCAGGCGCGCGTACGCCGCGTACTCGAAGGACCGCACCATGCCCGCGACGTCGCGGATTGGGGAGTCCGGACTGCGGCGCAGCTGCAACGGCTGGCCGGGCTCACCCTCGAAGTCGATCAGCAGCCAGTGTTCGGGGGTGCGCAACACCTGACCGAGGTGCAGGTCACCATGTACCCGCTGCACCCGCACCTGCTCGTCGGCCAGCTTCCGGTAGCGGTCTTCGATCAATGAAACATGTTCGCGCAGTTCAGGAACCGCCTCGGCGGCAGTGGCCAGCCGCGCGGACATGAGCTCGGCGGGGAACGGTGCCGACTCAGTGCCGAGCTGCTCGGCCAGGCAAATGTGCACCGAGGCCACCGCCTCCCCCAACCGATACGACTCGGCGGCGAAATCCCCGCCGACCTCGTCGGCATACAAGTCGCCCTCGGCGAACAGATCGCGGGTGCTGGCGGTGGCCATATCCCAACCCTCGGCAGAGTTCGCCGCGAACTCGGTGACCATCCCCAACGCGAACGGCTCGCCGTCCCAGTCGATCTCGACCGACCCGAGCAATCTGGCCACGTGCGGATTGCCGGCGCGCGCCAATACCCGGTTGAGTTCGATGTCTGGGTTGATGCCCGGGGTGATCCGGCGGAACACCTTGAACACGGCGTCCTGACCGAACACCACGCTCGTGTTGCTCTGCTCGGCCGCCGACACCCGCGGCGGGGCGTCCAGCGGCAAGGTGGCCTCGGGTTCCCTGGTACACCGCAACTCGCCCACGGTGGCCGACCGGTCGACCATCTGCAGCAGATACCGCGTCGCCTCGGGGTCATAGAGTGCGTCGAAAGCGGTCCGGCCCTCGACGCTGTCGATCGTGGCCACCGAGCTGTACTCGTCGATCGGGTCGGCGTCCCACTTCACCAGCACCTGGTACCGCTCTGCGGTGCCGTCGGCGTAGGAAACGTCCAGCAGGTTCAGTTCCAGATCGTCACCCAGACCGAGGACCAGACCCGGTGTGGCGGAAGCCAACTCACGGCCGCGACCGGCATACCAGCGCTGCTGGGTCAGCCATTCACCGAATTCGATACTCATTGCTGTCCGGCCTCCTGCTCGGGCTCGCGGAGCTCGAACCAATAGAAACCATGCCCCGGCAGGGTCAGCAGGTACGGCAGCTGGCCGATGCTGGGGAACTCCACGTATCCCGACATCTCGATGGGCGTATACCCGCACCACTCTTGCAGATTCAGTTCGATCGGCTGCGGGAATCTCGACAGGTTGTTCACGCAGAGGACGGCGTCCCCACGGTCCCCGCCGTCCTCCTCAAGCTGACGGATATAGGCCAGCACCGACGGGTTGGAGCCACCGAGCTCCCGGAATGTGCCCACTGCGAACGCATCGTGTCGCCCCCGCACCGACAGCATGTTGCGGGTCCAGTTCAGCAGCGACGTCGAACTGTCTCGCTGCGCTTCGACATTGACCGACTGGTATCCGTACACCGCATCCTGATTCGGCGGTAGATAGAGCCGGCCGGGGTTAGCTTTGGAGAACCCGGTGTTGCGATCGGGGGTCCACTGCATCGGGGTGCGCACACTGTCGCGGTCACCGAGCCAGATGATGTCGCCCATGCCGATCTCGTCGCCGTAGTACAGCACCGGAGAACCGGGAAGCGACAGCAGCAGTGCGGTGAAGAGCTCGATCTGGTTGCGGTCGTTCTCCAACAGGGGGGCCAGCCGGCGGCGGATCCCCACGTTGGCCTTCATACGCGGATCCTTGGCGTACTCGGCGTACATGTAGTCCCGCTCGTCGTCGGTGACCATCTCCAACGTCAACTCGTCGTGGTTGCGTAGGAAGATGCCCCACTGCGCCATGTCGGGAATCGGCGGCGTCTGGGCCAGGATCTCCGAGATCGGGAATCGCGATTCCCGTCGCACCGCCATGAAGATCCGTGGCATCAGCGGGAAGTGGAACGCCATGTGGCATTCGTCGCCGCCGGTCTTCGGATCTCCGAAGTACTCCACAACATCGGCCGGCCACTGGTTGGCCTCAGCCAGCAGCACCCGGCCGGGGAACTCGTCATCGACCACCTTGCGGCACCGCTTCAAAAAGGCATGGGTCTCCGGCAAGTTCTCGCAGTTGGTGCCTTCGCGTTCGAACAGGTAGGGCACCGCGTCCAACCGGAAGCCGTCGATTCCGAGGTCCAGCCAGAACCGCAGGACATCGATCATCGCTTCCTGCACGGCCGGATTCTCGTAGTTCAGATCGGGCTGGTGGCTGAAGAAGCGGTGCCAATAGAACTGCCGGCGCACCGGGTCGAAGGTCCAGTTGGACTCCTCGGTGTCGACGAAGATGATCCGCGCGTCGGCATAGCGGTCACTGGTGTCGCTCCACACGTAGAAGTCGCCGTACGGTCCGTCGGGGTTGTGGCGCGACTCCTGGAACCAGGCGTGGGAGTCCGAGGTGTGGTTCATCACCAGGTCGGTGATGACCCGAATACCACGTCGATGTGCCCCGTCCAATAGCGTCACGAAATCCTCGACGGTGCCGAACTCGGGCAGCACTTTGTAGAAGTCGCGGATGTCGTAGCCGCCGTCGCGCAGCGGCGAATCGTAGAACGGCGGCAGCCAGAGGCAGTCCACGCCCAGCCATTTGAGGTAGTCGAGTTGTTGGGTCAGGCCTTGCAGATCGCCGATGCCGTCGGCGTTGGAGTCGTAGAACGCGCGCACCAGCACCTCGTAGAACACCGCATGCTTGAACCAGTCACGGTCGGTCGGCAGGGTCCTGGCATGCACGAAGTCCTCGGCGGCCGGATGCTCGACCACCGCGCGAGGGTCTTGACCGTTGTCCGCTTGCACGTTGTCCATCAGGCTCCCAACGTACCCACTTCGGCAGTACTCGACACCCGGACGAGACCGCACACTCCGAAAGGTTCCTGCAGCAACGTGATTCGCCGGTCGGGACGTGTTTGCGGGAAAACTAACGGTTGAATAAGAGACCGGGACGGGTTACGTTTTTCCCGCATTTGATCTCCTCGTCGGCTATGGGCCGGCGATCACGAACATTCGACGAGGGATGGCCTGTGGGTGAGTCCGCACCAAATGACGGTGAAGCACCAGTAATCGTTGGACTGTCCGATGCGGCGATGCACATGTACATCGCCGCCATCGACGCACTACCTCCCGTCGGGGACCCGGAGTACGCCGATCGCGCGGGGCTCGTCCTCAGCGGTCTGCGCAAGCTGCAGACCTCGCTGTCGGAGGCCGCCGGCCGCAGCCGGGTCACCCCGTCGGTCATCGTCGCGCTCAGCGGTGTGCGCCACCGCTACGACGAGTTGATGACGACGGCGTCCGAGGGGCCCGGCGCCACGCTCGGTCAGCGTCTCTACGTCGCACGCAACCGCGCGAAGCTGTCCACCCAGGAAGCCGCCAACGGCGTCGGGCTGCGCAAGGATCTGATCGAGGCCGTCGAGGCCGAGGAGCCCGCGACCGAGTCCGAGACCGCTCAGATCAAGGATCTGATCGCCGCGCTCGGCGGCTGAGCCGGCGAGACGGCTCGGCGGATAGCCGGCGATAGGGTCACAGCGTGACACGCGATCATGGTGACCCCGGCGACGCCCCTTCGGTTCCTCCCCCGTTGACGGAGGTGACCGAGGGGGCTCGTCCGTCAGCAGCCGAAGAAGCCCGCACGATCGCCGCGTCGACGAACGCCGGCACGCTGGCGTCACTCACCGCCGACGGCGACCCGTGGGCATCCTTCGTCACCTACGGCTTGCTGGCCGGTGCGCCCGTGCTGTGCGTGTCGAACATGGCCGAGCACGGCCGCAACCTCGCCCGTGACCCGCGGGCCAGCATCTCGATCGTTGACCCCGGCTTCGGGTCGGATCCCCTGGCGAGCAGCCGCATCACGCTGGCCGGGGTCGCCGAACGCCCCGCCGGTGACGAGCTCGCCGCGGCCCGGCAGGCCCACCTCGACGCGGTGGCCGCCGCCCGCTACTACATCGACTTCAGCGATTTCTCCCTGTGGGTGTTGCGGGTACAGCGTGTCCGCTGGGTCGGTGGCTACGGTCGGATGGACTCGACGACCGGCCAGGCCTACGCGGCCGCTGAGCCGGACCCGGTCTCGCCTCAGGCTGCCGGCGCGATCGAGCACCTCAACGCCGACCATGCCGATTCCCTGGCCGACATGGCCCGCACCTTCGGCGGCTATCCCGACACCGTCGCGGCGGTGTGCACCGCGGCCGACCGCTACGGCCTCGATCTGCGCGTCACCACCGAGCGCGGCCAGGCCTACATCCGCGTCGGCTACAGCGCGCCGATCAGCTCATATGGTGAGTTGCGGGCTGCCACAGCGGAGCTGGCGCGCCGCGCCAGGCAGGCCTGAGCGCCCGTCGGTCCCGTGCAATACGATCGCTCTATGCCCGAGCGCCCGGAGACCTGGCAAGCCGCCTTCGATCTGATCCGTACCCGCGGTTACGAACACCGCGAGGAACCGTTCCGGCTCGCCAGCGGGCAATTGAGCCACGACTACATCGACGGCAAGTACGCCATCGACACCGGTGAGCGGATGGCCATCGTCAGCCGGGCGGTCGCCGACCTGGCCGCCGCGCGCGGCATCGAGTTCGATGCGGTCGGCGGCCTGACCATGGGCGCCGACCCGTTGGCCCACGGTGTGGCGATGGTGACCGGCAAGGCCTGGTTCTCGGTCCGCAAGGAACAGAAGTCCCGCGGGCGCGAACAGTGGATCGAGGGAACCCGACTTGAGCCGGGCACGCGTGTACTGCTGGTCGACGACGTGATCAGCACCGGCGGGTCCACCGAGATCGCCTATGAGCGGGTGACCGCCGTCGGCGCCGTCGTCACCGGTGTCATCCCGATGGTCGACCGCGGGGACGTCGCCACCGGACGGTTCGCCGCGCGCGGGGTGCCGTTCGCGGCGCTGGTCACCTACCGCGATCTGGGAATCGAACCGGTCAAGGATGTTTAGGGCCGTCTGAGCCAGATCACCGGTCTGAGCTAGATCACCAACACCGGCAGCGGTTCCAGCGCAACACTCACCGGTGCACCTGGCTCGAAGAAGCGGGCCTGCGAGCTCGGCAACTGCGCGTGGATCACGGTGCCGTCCGGCAGCGTTAGATACACCCGCGAGATCGAGCCCAGGAAGGCCACCGACGCCACCACCGCGCGTCCGCCGGGATCGGCACGCAGCCTGATGGATTCGGGCCGCACCATGGCCGTACCGGCGCCTGCGGTCACCGAACCGCGCAGGGTCGGCACCTCGGTCCCGAGGAGCCGGGCCCGCCGGCCCGACACCCGCGCGGGCACCTTGTTGTGCAGCCCGACGAACTCGGCGACGAACGGGGTGGCCGGGCGCGCGTACAGCTCGGTCGGGGTGGCGAGTTGTTCGAGTTTGCCGTGGCTCATCACGCCGACCCGGTCCGCAACCGCCAGGGCCTCCTCCTGGTCATGCGTGACGAACAATGTGGTGGTGCCGACCTCGAGTTGCACCCGCCGGATCTCGTCGCGCAACTGGGTCCGTACCTGCGCGTCGAGCGCGGACAACGGTTCGTCGAGCAACAGCACTCTCGGTTCGATCGCCAGTGCCCGCGCCAGTGCCACCCGCTGCTGTTGACCGCCGGACAGTTCACTGGCGAATTTGTTCCGGTGCGCGGTCAGCCCGACCAGGTCCAGCATGTCGCCAGCCCGGGACAGCCTGTGCCGCTTGGGTTTTCCGCGCATCTTCAAACCGAAGGCGACGTTGTCCAACACGGTCAGGTGCGGGAACAGGCTGTAGGCCTGGAACACCATGCCCATGTCGCGCTTGTTGGCCGGTACCGAACTGATGTCACGACCGCCGACGAGGACGGCACCGGAGGTGGCCTCGTCGAGACCGGCCAGAATTCGCATCGCGGTGGTCTTGCCACAGCCCGACGGGCCGAGCAGCGCCACCAACTCCCCCGGCCCGATGGACAGGTTCAGCCCGTCGAGCGCGTTGACGTTGCCATAGGTACGGGTGAGTTTGCGAAGTTCCACGCCCACACTCGTATTCACGCCCTGGCTCCTGACATCCGGGAGCGACCTCGGGTCACTGCCGCCAACACCAACAGCAGCGCGAAACCGAACAGCAGAGTGGCCAGCGAGGCCGCCACCGAGGTGGGTCCGTCGCTCTTGCCGATCGCGACGATCTGAACCGGTAGTGTCTCGAAGCCGCTCAATGAGGCGATGGTGTACTCACCGAGCACCACCGCGATGGAAATGAAGGCCGCGGACAGAATCCCCGACCAGATGTTCGGCACGATCACCCTCACGATCGTGGAGATCCAACCCGCGCCCAACGATCGGGCAGCCTCCGAGAGGGTCTGCAAATCGATGGCGGCCAGCGCGGAATCGATTGCCCGGTAGGCGAACGGCAGCACCAACACCACATAGACGAAGGTCAGGGTGAGCGCCGATTCGCCGAGCAGGTACGTGACCCACAGGTAGACGTTGCGCAGACCCACCACGACCACCAACGCCGGGATGGTCAACGGCAGCAGGCACAGAAACTCCACGAACCGTTCCGCCCACCGGGCCTGCAACCGCACCCAGATCATCGTGGGTACCAACAGGATCAGCATTGCGAGCACCGTGAACACCGCGAGCAGAAGCGAGATCACGATGGCCTGATACAGCGCCTCGTCGGCCACCAGGTTGCGCCAGGCCGCCGCGGTGCGTCCGCCCTCGATGAGGTTGCGGGTGGAGAAGTCGGCCATGGCGTACAGCGGAAACAGGAAGAACAGGCCGAACAGCAGCCACAGCACTCCGCGGATCACGCGGTTCACTTGAGCCACCTCGCCGTCCGGCGAACCAAGGCGTTGTAGGCGAACATCACCACGGCCACCACCACGATCATCTCCAGCGCCAGCGCATAGGCGAAGCCGGACTGGCCCAACACCACCTCACTGGTGAGTGCGGTCCGGATCAGCAACGGCACGATCGGACTGCCCTGACTGACCAGGGCCGCCGCGGTGGCGTAGGCGGCAAAAGCATTGGCGAACAACAGCAACGCCGAGCCGAGGAACGCCGGGGCGAGCAACGGGGCGGCCACCTCACGCAGGTACTGCCACCGCGACGCGCCCAGACTCACCGCGGCTTCGCGCCACTGTTCGCGCAGACCTTCCAGGGCCGGCAGGAAGACGATCACCATCAGCGGGATCTGAAAGTAGGTGTAGACCAAAATCAGGCCGGCCAACCCGTACAGCCAGCCGGAGCCCGACAGGTCCCAGCCCAGATGCTCGGAAACCCACAGCGTCAGGACCCCGTTCAGCCCGATGGTGGCCAGGAATGCGAAAGCCAGTGCCACCCCGCCGAACTGGGCCAACACGCTGCACAGCGCCAGCACCGTCCGCCGCAGCATCGACGCCTGCGGACTACTGATGATCAACCAGGCCAACACGGTGCCCAGGACCGCGCCGATCAGTGCCGTACTGGCCGACAGCGCAATGCTTTTGAACAACGCGGTCAACGCGGTTCCGGTGAACAGGGCGGCGATGCGGTCCAGTGTGAATGCGCCGTCGGCGAAGAACGCCATGACGATCACGGTCACCGTGGGCACGATCAGGAACACCGTGACCACGGCCACGAACGGCAACAGCGGCACAGCGTCGCGGATGCCCGCCCGCACCCGTCGGCCAGAGATCCGATCCGGCATGGTGCGTCTCAGCCGATCGCCTTGGCCCAGTTGTCGGCCAGATACTCGTTGGCGGTGTCGGTTTGGTCCTGGGTGGCGACGGTGACCGGCCCGTCGATGATGGGCAGCTGGCCGAAAGCGGACCGGTCGGCCGTACCCGCCAGGATCATCTTGTCGGCGCGGACCGGCCGAACGCCGCCCTTGGCGTACAGGTTCTGCCCTTCGTCACTGAACAGGAACTCCTGCCACAGCCGGGCCGCCGCGGGGTGCGGCGCATCTTTGTTGATCGCTTGGAAGTAGTAGCCGGCAACCAGGGCTTCGTGGGGCACCATCACCTGCCAGCCGGGCACCTTCTGACTTTCGGTGCCGTTGAGGTAGTTCCAGTCGATCACCACCGGGGTCTGCCCCGATTCGATCGTGGCCGGGGTGGGATCGAGCGGCAGGAAGTTCCCCGCCTCGTTGAGTTTGGCGAAGAACTCGACGCCCGGGGCGATGTCGTCGGCGGACCCGCCGTGCGCGACCGCGGCCATCAGTACTCCGGCGAACGCGGCGCCGGCCTGGGTCGGGTCGCCGTTGAGCGCGACCTTGCCGTGGTACTCGGGCTTGAGCAGATCGTCGATGCTGGTGATCGGTGGCACCTTCGTCGAGTCGAAGCCGATGGACATGAACCCGCCGTAATCGTTGACCCAGGTGCCGTCGGGATCCTTCAGCTTCGCCGGGATGTCGTCGAACGTGGCCACCTTGTAGGGCGCGAACATCGAGGTATTCGCCAGCGCCACCGACTGCCCCAGGTCGAACACATCGGGTGCGGTGCTCTTGCCCTGCTGCTGGTTGGCCGCGTTGATCTCTTCCTGGCTCGATGCGTCGGGCTGCGCCGAGTTCACCTTGATGCCGTACTTGTCCGAGAAGGCCTTGATGATCGCACCGTAGTTGGCCCAATCCGGCGGCAACGCAATCACATTCAGTTCGCCTTCGGCCTTCGCCGCCGCGACGAGCTTGTCGATGCCGCCGAAATCGGCAACGGACGTGGCTTCGGCCATCTTCACACCGGTGTCGGTTTCGGCACCGTCGGTGTCTTTCTGCGGCGGTGCGCACGCAGCCAGTCCCACGGTGACGAGGGCCGAGACGGCCAGGACGGATACCTTCGCGAACCTGGATGTGATCACTGCGAAACCCTCCGATGCTCAGGAAGCGCCGTCATGGCGCAGCGGTTGCCCGAACCTGTCGCCGGAGTGAACGAGTCCGCGGACAACGCGCACCGGCACCCTACCGCGACCTCTTCAAACTGGGCGCTCATTGTCGCGGCAGTGGCGATAGCATCGCGTGGTGTCTGTCCCCGGACCCGTCAGCAACTTCGATCTTCACGACTGGTCGTTCAAACCGGCGCCGGTGCCCTGGTACCGCACCCGCCGCGCCATGCTCGCACTGATCGCTACCGGCCTGGCCGCTGCAGCCATCGTCGTCTCGGGTGTGCTGTTGCTGCTTAGGGATTCGGCACCGGGCGACACCCAGTCCCCGACGACATCGCCCGCGCCGTCGACCACCAGCCCGTCGCCCTCACCGTCGTTGCGGGTCGGGGTGCCACCTGCGCCGCCGGCACCGCCACCGCCGCCGCCCGAGGAAACCCAGCAAGCTCCGGTGTACCGGCCCACGCACCGGCCGACCCCGACCAAGAAACCCGAGATCGGCGTGACCCGCACTCCGGTGACCCGCTCACCGATCAGCGTGGCCCCACAGCCGAGGCATCCGCGCAACTGAGCCATAAGCTGAACCCATGGCCGGTTTCGAGGCAGTGACCGAGTTCGCGAACGCGCCCGTCGCGGTGCTGGCCACCCTGGGAGCCGATGGCGCACCGCACCTCGTGCCGGTGGTCTTCGCCGTGCAGTTGTCGACGTCGGCAGATGTCCCGGCCACGATTTACACCGCGGTGGATGCCAAACCCAAGACCACCCAGCGTCTGCGCCGCCTGGCCAACATCGAAAACGATTCCCGGGTCAGCCTGTTGGTCGATCATTACGTCGACGAATGGACACATCTGTGGTGGGTGCGTGCCGATGGGCAGGCCGCCATCCACCACAGCGGCGAGGAGATGGCTACCGGCTACGGGTTATTGCGTGCCAAATACCCGCAGTACGAACGGATTGCGTTGAACGGCCCTGTGATCACGGTCAGAGTCACGCGTTGGGCGAGTTGGCAGGGGTGAGTGCGGTGTGCGCTCGGCACGGCACGGCGACACACCCCGCGGGCGCCGCACCAGCATCGTGAGCATCGTTGGTCACACCACTATTGAATACTCCTGCCTCTCGCATCCCAGCAACCTCATTTGTCACGGGATTTGCGTTGTCCAGCTACCAGCGACAGACCCATGCGACCAGCGCGTCCCAACTTCGAGGCCCGGCGGCGGCGACCACGACTCTTGTGCTCCAGGTCACATCGGGGAATGGTGGATGGCAGGTCCGGCGGGCCGTAGCGGGGCGCCCCGGGGGACACCAGGAGGAACGCCATGGCGGACAAGTCGAACTCGGCCGGCAACGCAGCGGTACCCACCGCGGACAGTCCCGCCTCCATACGCAACGTGGCGCTCGTCGGCCCGTCGGGATCGGGCAAGACCACGCTCGTGGAGGCTTTGTTGGTGGCCGCGGGCGTGCTGAACCGCGCGGGCTCGGTGGCCGACGGATCGACGGTCTGCGATTTCGACGACGCCGAAATCGGCCAACAACGCTCGGTGGGGCTCGCCTTGGCGCCGTTGCTGCACAACGAGATCAAGCTGAACCTGATCGACACCCCGGGATACGCCGATTTCGTCGGCGAACTGCGCGCCGGGCTGCGCGCCGCGGACTGCGCCTTGTTCGTCATCGCCGCCAACGAGGACATCGACGAGCCGACGAAGGCGCTGTGGCAGGAGTGCGCGGCGGTGGGCATGCCGCGAGCCGTGGTCATCACCAAGCTCGACCACGCCCGGGCCAACTACGCCAGCGCGCTGGCCGGCGCCCAGCAGGCCTTCGGCGACAAGGTGGCGCCGCTGTACTTCCCCGCCGGCGGTGGCTCGACTGCCGGCTCCGCCGGCGGTGGCCTCATCGGGTTGATCACCCTCAGCAACCGCCCCCCCGACGGCTCATTCGACGACGAGATCTCCGAACTGCGGGGCGCCCTGATCGAGGGCATCATCGAGGAATCCGAGGACGAGACGCTCATGGAGCGCTATCTCGGCGGCGAGGAGATCGACGAAGCGGTGTTGATCGCCGACCTGGAGAAGGCCGTGGCCCGCGGTTCGTTCTTCCCGGTCATCCCGGTGTGCAGTGGGTCCGGAGTCGGCACACTGGAACTTCTCGAGGTCGCGACCCGGGGCTTTCCGTCACCGCCCGAACACCGGCTGCCCGAGGTGTTCACCGCCAACGGAGTTGCTCGCGAACCGTTGGCCTGCGATCCGGCCGGACCGCTGCTGGCCGAGGTGGTGAAGACGACGTCGGATCCCTATGTCGGCAGGGTCAGCCTGGTCCGGGTGTTTTCCGGCACCATCAGGCCCGACGCCACCGTGCATGTGTCGGGCCATTTTTCTGCCTTCAACGGCTCCGTGGCGCCGGCCGGTGCACACGGTCACGCCGATCATGACGAGGACGAGCGCATCGGCACCCTGTCCTTTCCGCTGGGCAAGCAGCAGCGTCCGGCGCCGTCGGTGGTGGCCGGGGACATCTGTGCGATCGGACGACTGAGCCGGGCCGAGACCGGGGACACCCTCAGCGACAAGAGCGATCCCCTGGTGTTGCGGCCGTGGACGATGCCTGATCCGCTGCTGCCGGTCGCGGTCGCGCCCCGGGCCAAGACCGACGAGGACAAGTTGTCGGTCGGGTTGCAGCGGTTGGCCGCCGAGGATTCGACGTTGCGGATCGAGCAGAATCCGGAGACCCATCAGATCGTGCTGTGGTGCATGGGTGAGGCCCACGCCGCGGTGGTGCTCGACGCCCTGTCGCGTCGTTATGGGGTCTCGGTGGACACCGAAGAACTGCGGGTTCCATTGCGAGAGACACTGGGCGGCAAGGCAAAAGGCCACGGCAGACATGTCAAACAGTCGGGCGGCCACGGGCAGTACGCGGTGTGCGACATCGAGGTCGAGCCGCTTCCGCAGGGCAGTGGCTTCGAATTCGTCGACAAGGTCGTCGGCGGGGCCGTTCCGCGCCAGTTCATCCCGAGCGTCGAGAAAGGCGTACGGGCCCAGATGGAAAAGGGAATCACCGATTATCCCGTCGTCGACATCCGGGTCACCCTGGTCGACGGCAAGGCGCACAGCGTCGACTCGTCGGACTTCGCCTTTCAGATGGCCGGCGGGTTGGCGTTGCGTGAGGCGGCTGAGGCAGCCGGCGTGACCCTGCTCGAACCGATCGACGAGGTGACCGTGGTGGTGCCCGACGATCTGGTGGGCACGGTGATGAGCGATCTGGCGGGACGACGCGGCCGGGTGCTGGGCACGGACCGGGCCGACGACGATCGGACCCTGGTGAAAGCCGAAATTCCCCAGGTAGAGCTGACGCGGTATGCCATTGATCTGCGGTCACTTTCGCACGGTGCGGGTTCGTTCAGCCGGGAATTTGCCCGTTACGAACCGATGCCGGAATCGGCGGCGGCCCGGGCGCGTCGCTCGGCCTGAGCGCTCGTTGGGCCTGAACCACGGCCATAATCCCTGCTCAGGGCTTACGCTGTGATCGGGGTCTCCTGGCACCGGCGGTTTGAGATTCGCCGCACAGAGGCTTCAGTAGTTGCACTTATCTCTGGTTGTTTGGGACAGTTTTCAGGCCTTTAGTTGCTGGCTGCGTCAATAATTCGGAGGTTTTGCGCGTGGCCTCATCCACCGCGACATTGCGGGACCGCTTCCAACAGCGGTTCAAGCATTGGCGATACGACCCGCCTTACAAGTCCGCCTGCGCGGGCATGGCGATCCTGATCGTCGCGGTGCTGGTGTTGACCTGGATGCAGTTCCGTGGCGCCTTCGACGAGAAAACGCAGCTCACCGTGCTGTCCAACCGTTCGGGTCTGTCGATGGACCCGGGATCGAAGGTCACCTTCAACGGCGTGCCCATCGGCCGGTTGACGGCCGTGGGCGTGGCCGATGTCGACGGCGAGCAGCAGGCCCAGCTCACGCTGGACGTCAAGCCCAAGTACCTCAAGCTGATTCCCGAGAACGTCACCGCCGAACTGAAGGCCACCACGGTGTTCGGCAACAAGTACATCTCGTTCGTCGCACCCGACAATCCCTCGTCAGCGCGGGTGGACCCGTCCATCCCGATTCGCGCCAAGGGGGTGACGACGGAGTTCAACACGCTGTTCGAGACCATCACCGCAATCTCCGAACAGATCGACCCGATCAAACTCAACGAGACTCTGACCGCCACCGCGCAGGCTCTCGACGGCCTCGGCGAGAAGTTCGGTCAGTCGATCGTCAACGGCAACGACATCTTGAGCGATCTCAACCCGCGCATGCCCGAGATCCGCCGCGACATCGCCGGCCTGGCCGATCTGGGTGAGGTCTACGCCAACGCGGCCCCAGACTTGTTCGATGGCCTGACCAACGCCGTCACCACCGCGCACACGCTCAACGAGCAGCGCGGCAACCTCGACCAGGTGTTGGTGGCCGCGGTCGGCTTCGGCAACACCGGCGGGGACATCTTCGAACGCGGTGGCCCGTATCTGGTCCGCGGCGCGCAGGATCTGCTGCCGGTCAGCGCAAACTTCGACCGCAACAGCCCGGCGCTGTACTGCATGATCCACAACTACGCCGAGGCTGCTCCGAAGTTCGCGCAGCAGACCCGCAACGGCTATGCGTTCGAACTGCACGACTTCCTGGTCGGCGCGCCGAACGCCTGGGTCTATCCCGACAACCTGCCCCGGGTCAACGCCACCGGCGGTCCGGAAGGACGCCCCGGTTGCTGGCAACCGATCACCAAGGATCTGTGGCCGGCGCCGTACCTGGTCATGGATACCGGCGCCTCGATCGCGCCGTACAACCACTTCGAGCTGGGTCAGCCGCTGGTGACCGAGTACGTGTGGGGCCGCCAGATCGGCGAGCACACCATCAACCCTTAGCGGCCTGCTGCCTTGTACTCCAGTTCGGCCTCGAGCTTCTCCTCGTAAGCACCCTCATCGCGGCCGAGTGCGACGGTGGCGGCGGCCATCGCGCCGATGGCGATCGACAGTGCCACCGGTTCCCATCCGGTGATCGCCAGGTGCTCACCCAGCACGACCGAACCGATGACCACCGCGACAACGGGCTCGAGCACCAGCATGGTCGGTACCGAGGTCTGCAACGATCCGGCGTGAAAAGCCGACTGCTGCAGCAACGTCGCGACCACACCGAGGATCACCACCAGGTACAGGGCGGGCGTGGTGAGCGCTGAGAGGAGCCCGTCCACGGCGATCGTGTGCATCACGATCTTCGTCAGCACCGCCACCACGCCGAACATCACGCCGACCGCCAACGCCAGCAGCACCGCACGCCGCCAGTTGGTGCTGCGGGTGGCGGCCAGGACACACACGGTCACCGCTGCCGCACACACCACGGCGACGGTGAGAGTGGTGGCCACCGAGACGGCGTAGGTTCCCGTGCTGGCTCTGGCCAGCGCGACGAACACGGTCAAGGCACCGGTCAGCAGCAGCGCCCACAGCCATTCGGCGCGGCTGACCCGGCGGTGGGCCAGCCGGGCACTGAGCGGCAACGCGAACAACAACGCCGAGACCAGCACCGGCTGGACGAGCAGCAACGATCCGAATCCCAGGGCCAACGCCTGGAACACATACCCGGCCACCGCCGATGCGGTGCCCGCCCACCACAGCTTGCGGCGCAGCAAGGTGCGCAGCATGACACTGCTGACGCCCTTCTCGGGCGGGACGTCCATCGTCGCGCGCTGCCGGACCACAATGCCGACGGCGGCGAAAACCGCTGCGCAGAGGGCGAACAGCACCGCAAGACTGTTGCCGAGCAAGCCTCGTCAACCCCTTCCGGGCCGGTGTGTCGGCCTCTCCGGAGGGGAGAAGGCCCGTGCCCTTCAACCGTAGAGCGCCGGCGGCGGATACGCCGCGCGGGGCTAGACGACCTGCAGGTGCCGCTTCGGCGGCTCGTCGGTGGTGCCGGTGGTGGCAGCGGGCGCGTCGGGAACGGGCGCATCGGGAGCGGGGGCGATCTTGTCGTTGACGCTTGCCACGGCCAGGTCGACCCGGTTCACCGCGGTATCGCACAGGTCGCGGACCCGGCCGCTGGCGGTCTCGACGTCGTCGGCGGCACTGCGCAGGTAGGCCCTGAGGTTGATCCGCAGCCGCTCCCCGGCCCGGCGCGCGCGCAGCCGGACCCGGTCGTCGACTTCGACGGTCACGTATGGCAAAACTCGAAACCTCATGACAGAAACCTCATAGTCCCGCTCCATCTCCGCGTGCCTTGCCACAGTAACCGCGCCCGGCCGCGACGGCTAGGTTCCGGCCCCGTCCCAGTCGGCCAGCGTCCAGCCGTCGGTGGGATTGCCCTTCACCACCACATATCCGGTGTTGTCGAGTGGGTGCTTCAGCAGCAGCTGGGGATCGGGATTGGCCACGTTCATCTGCACCCACAGCATGATCGCGGCTCCGTGTGAGTACGCGACGGGATTGTCGTCGCCGGTGTCGTAGATCTGCTGGACGGCACCGTCGAACCGGGCGTCGAACTCGTTGCCGTCGATCGATCCGGGTATCCGGGCGGCGCGGTCGCCGCGCAGCCACTTCTCCGGCGCCGAAAAGTAGGTGTTCACCGCGCTCGCCTCGGGTTGGCCTTCGTAGACGCCCGCCTCGACCTCGCGGAGCCCGGGCAACACGGTCACCGGCTCGTCCAAGGCGTCGGCCATCGGCTCGGCGGTCTGTTGGGTGCGGACCATGGTCGAGGCGAAGATGCCGTCGTAACGGTGGGATGCCAGCCGCTGCGCACTGGCGACGGCCTGGCTGCGCCCCAGCTCGGTGAGGATTGGTCCCGGGGTCGAGCTGTCGATCAGGCCCGAGGCGTTGCCCGCCGACTGGGCGTGACGGACGAAGGTGAGGGTGATGGAACGGTATCCGCCCGCACCGGCGTTCGGCGCCAGCAGCGTGGCAAGAACGAGAACGATCGCAGACAGCAGTGGCAGTGCTCGTAGTTTTCGCACACGGCCATCTTTCACCGAGCGGGCGTAGTTTCGACAGGGTGACTACTCTCGAGGACCCCCGGGTCGCAGACACATTGGACCGGATGTACGCGGCGTCGGCCGAACAGTTCGCGAAACTGCGCGAGGAGGGGTCCCGCAAGTTCGCCGACCTGTCCCACGCCAGCGCACAGGAACGTGCCGATGCGCTCAGCGACATCTACATGCCGGTGACCCGGGAGGCCGGCCGGTTGTTGTACTCCCTGGTGCGGGCCACCAAGCCGGCGATCGTCGTCGAATTCGGGATGTCGTTCGGCCTCTCGGCGCTGCATCTGGCATCGGCGGTGCGCGACAACGGAACCGGGCGGGTGTTCACCACCGAGCTCAGCGCAACCAAGATCGCCTCGGCCAGGCAGACGTTCGCCGACACCGGCCTCGACGACGTCATCACCGTACTCGAGGGCGATGCGCTCGAAACGCTCAAGACGGTGACCGGCGACATCGGCTTCGTGTTGCTCGACGGCTGGAAGGAGCTCTATCTACCGGTGCTCGAACTCCTTGAGCCGCAACTCAAGCCGGGTGCGATATTGGTCGCGGACAACACCTCGATGGACGACACCCAGCCGTATCTGGACCACGTGCGGGCGCCGTCCAACGGCTATGTGAGCGTGAACTTCCTGGCCCGGGACAGCGACAGC
This sequence comes from Mycobacterium sp. GA-1841, assembly GCF_001954135.1. Lineage (GTDB taxonomy): Bacteria > Actinomycetota > Actinomycetes > Mycobacteriales > Mycobacteriaceae > Mycobacterium. The sequence goes on from NZ_MBEQ01000029.1 coordinate 48,935, forward strand.
ATGGAGCTCAGCTGCCGGGTCTAGCCGCGCCGGCACCGCGCCGAGCATCACACCGAGAGCCTGCTCAGCGTCGAGCGGGCGGGCCTGGCCCTCCCTACAGCTCCGCCCGGGCGCGGGCCCGATACGCCGACGGATTCTGACCACAAAACTGGGTGAAACACCGGGTGAACGAGCTCAGGTTCTCGAAGCCGACGGCGGTCGCGGTGGCCTGCACCGACTGCTCCGGCCCGGCCAGCAGGGCCATGGCCCGCAGCATCCGCGCGTGGAGAAGGTATGTGCGCCAAGAGATTCCGATGGTTTCGGCGAACAGCCGGCGCAGCGTGCGCTCGGATACCGCAACCGCCCGGCTGACCTCTTCGGCGGTCACCGAATCCAGGTGTTCCTTGGTGTAGGCCAATGCGGCTGCCACGATCGGGTGGTCGGTGGTGGGCAGGCTCAACGGGGCCTCGTGGTCGAGTGCCTCGACCACGAGATTGGCCAGGGTCCGGAAGAACGAATCGGATTCGGGTTCATCGGCGGCACGGTCGGCCCGCTCGATCGACCACCGCAGCGCGTAGACCATCATCTCCCGGATCAGCGGCGACACCGCGATGATCCGGGCTCGATCTCCCCCGTCCCGGATCAGCTCGGGATCGAACATCACCGCGATGGTCTTCACGTCGGGGTTCATCACGGCCTGGTGGTGCAGGCCGGCCGGTATCCACGCGGCTTGTTGCGGTGGCAGCAGATAGTGCGCGGCCTCGGTTTCCACCTCCACGACCCCGTGCAGCGCGTACTCGATCTGATGCACGTCGTGGAAATGCCAACCGGTGATCAGCCCTTCACCCTCGTACAGGTAGCTGCCCGCTGCCGCCCGGCCGCCCCGACGCAGGTCGATGTGCCGAGGCCTGGCCGATTGAGCTAAATCTCTGTCCGAAGTTGCAGAGACGGTCATGCTTTCGCAGCGTACTACTTAGATATGCAGACCGACGACCTGATTCTGATCAGCATCGACGACCACGTCGTCGAGCCTCCCGACATGTTCCTCCGGCACGTGCCGGCGAAGTACAAGGAAGAGGCTCCGATCGTCGTCACCGACGACAAGGGCGTCGACCAGTGGATGTACCAGGGCCGCCCGCAGGGCGTGTCCGGGCTCAACGCCGTGGTGTCCTGGCCGGCCGAGGAGTGGGGCCGCGATCCGGCCGGCTTCGCCGAGATGCGCCCCGGTGTGTACGACGTGCACGAGCGGGTCCGCGACATGGACCGCAACGGCATCCTGGCCTCGATGTGTTTCCCGACCTTCACCGGTTTCTCCGCCCGCCACCTCAACATGCACCGCGAGGAGTCGACGCTGGTGATGGTGTCGGCCTACAACGACTGGCACATCGACGAGTGGGCCGGGTCGTACCCCGGCCGGTTCGTCCCGATCGCGATCCTGCCCACGTGGAACCCCGAGGCCATGTGTCGGGAGATCCGCCGGGTCGCCGCCAAAGGCTGCCGCGCGGTCACCATGCCCGAACTGCCCCACCTCGAAGGCCTGCCGAGCTACTTCGACGAGGACTACTGGGGCCCGGTGTTCCGGACGCTGTCCGAGGAGAACGTGGTGATGTGCCTGCACATCGGCACCGGGTTCGGCGCGATCTCGATGGCCAAGGACGCCCCGATCGACAACCTGATCATCCTGGCCACCCAGGTCTCGGCCATGTGCGCCCAGGACCTGCTCTGGGGCCCGGCGATGCGCAACTACCCCGACCTCAAGTTCGCCTTCTCCGAGGGTGGAATCGGTTGGATTCCGTTCTATCTGGACCGCAGCGATCGGCATTACACGAATCAGAAGTGGCTGCGCCGCGACTTCGGCGACAAGCTGCCCTCCGATGTGTTCCGTGAGCATTCACTGGCCTGCTACGTGACGGACAAGACGTCGCTGAAGCTGCGCCATGAGATCGGCATCGACATCATCGCCTGGGAGTGCGACTACCCGCACTCAGACTGCTTCTGGCCCGACGCCCCCGAGCGGGTACTGGCTGAGCTGAACGCCGCCGGCGCAAGCGATTCGGACATCAACAAGATCACGTGGGAGAACTCGGCCCGGTTCTTCAGCTGGGATCCGTTCAAGCACACCGCACGCGATCAGGCCAACGTCGGCGCCCTTCGCGCCAAGGCCACCGACGTCGACACCTCGATCCGCCCGCGCGCGGAGTGGGCCCGCCTCTACGAGCAGAAGCAACTCGCCAAGGCCTGAGGCCGGCGTTGACGCTGCGCTGAGGGCGGGACAGTTCGAGTCCACAACGCCCTCAGCGCAGGCTCAACAATTCGATGACGACATTCAGGCGCGCAGGGTAACGCCGCCACCCTTCGCGTTCATCGACGTGAAGGCCTCCGCAGCGGCGACGTCTTCGGCAGAGATGCACGCTGCGGTCGCGGCCAGTGCTTTGAACGCCCGCGCGGCCGAGCTGAGGCTGTGCCCGAAAACGTGGCTGGGGTCCGGCGATTCACCCCAGACGAGCACTTCGGCGCACCCCGTGGGGATCTGTTGACCGGCCCCGGAAATGGCACGTGCATACGCGTCGGCCCCCATGACCAGAACACACTGTTCTTCATCCGGAAGTCCGGGCGCTGCCGCCTCGTCGACAAGCTCCGCACCGAGAATCTGGACGGGCCGAGCCGCGTCCGGGGCGCCGGCGTTCTCGAGGAGTTGCACGCTGACCCGCCAGCCACTCATCATCCGGTCGACGATCAAGCCCCCGGCGTTGGCGGCGAGTTCCGCGGCGTCACGGGCGATCACGTGCATGCGGTAAGTCACAGCGCCGCAGTCTTTTCCGCTTTTCATCGCAGCACCCGCACCGGTACGTGCGCCCAGCCGGCGACCCGCATGCGCCGATACGTCTCGTAGGGCCCGTTGAAGAAGTCCTCCGAGAAGGGATCGAACACCACCTGTGACGTCGTCACCATGACCTCCCGCTGGAACACCCGACCCGCCCCCGACATCATTCCGGGACGCCCAACTGTAATAGTTACAGTAGGTTGGGTACAAGTAGGCGATCGGCTAGTGCGTGATCTGCCAGTCCGCGGCTTCGCGCTGCTGATTCCAGAACTCCCGGAAACGGAAGTAGCGGCCGCCTTCAGCCAGCAGTTCGTCGATGCTGCCGTCCTCGACGATCCGTCCGCCGTCGAGGAACAGCACCCGGTCCGCGTGGCGGATGCTGGCCAGTCGGTGCGCGACGATCACCCGGGTGCGCGACCGCTCGTCGGCGGTCAGCGCGTCGACGACGGCCGACTCGTTCTCGGTGTCCAGCGCGCTGGTGGCCTCGTCGACCAGCAGCACCGGCGCCGGCTTGACCAACGCGCGGGCAATGCTGACCCGCTGGCGTTCGCCACCGGACAGGGCCGTACCGGCCTCACCGACCTTGGCGCCGTCGCCCTCGGGCAACCGGGCGGTCAGCTCGTCCACCCGGGCCAGCCGCGCGGCGGTCGCCAGCTGCTCGGCGTCGGCGTCCGGATCGCCGACGAGAATGTTCTCCCGGATCGTGCCGTCGAACAGATACGGATGCTGGAACACCACACTCGTTGCCGCCCTGCGGGTTTCCGCGTCCATCTGGGTTGTGTCGACGCCGTCGATCAACACCCGGCCCGCGGTCGGCTGGTGCAGCCCGGCGATGAGCGACAGGATGGTGCTCTTGCCGGACCCGGACGGACCGACGATCGCCGTGGTGCCACCGGGTTGCAGCACGAAGCTGACCTCCTGCAGTACCGGGGTGTCGCCGTAACCGAAAGTGACGCCGTCGAATTCGATGCGCGGCGCGTCCGTGACGGACAGCGTGGCCGTGCCCGCGGTCATCACCGGGGCGTCGAGCACGGCCCCGATGCGATCAAGGGTGGCCCGGGTCGATTCGATCGCCGGCGCCAACTCCGACAATGCCGTGAACGGTTCGAGATAGCGGACGGCCACGACGATCATCGCGATCGCCTCGGGTACACCGAGAGTGCCGCGCACCGTGAGCACCGTGGCCATGCCGGCCAGGATCAGCAGCGCCAATTGACTGGCCACACTGAACAACAACTGCCCGGGCACCTGCATCAGCAGTAGCCGCATGCTCGCTCCGTGCTGGGCGGCCAGGGCGTCACCCACCATGCTGCGGGCCGGTTCCACTCGGCGCGCGGCGCGCAACGCTTGCTGGGTGCGGGCGAACTCGATGATGCGTTCGGTGAAGGCGCGGTTGGTCTCGTCGGCCACGGCGTCGGCCTTGCGGCTGAGCCGGCCCGATGCCCACAGCGCACCGAGCAGGATCGCCACGCCGGCCAATGCGGCCACGCCCAGTGGCACCGAGATGAACAGCAGCGCGCCCGCAATGGCTGCCGGAAGCAGGATCGCACCGATCAGCGGGGTCAGCAGGTTGACCACCATGCCGACGAGCTCCGGTCCGGTGGCCGCGATCGCCTGGCGGGCATTGGCGGTGTTCGCGCCGGCGGCACCGCCCAGCCAGTCCATCCGGATGCTGGGCAACCGGTCGGCCACGTCGTGTTGCGTGTGGTCCAGCAGCGCGAAGCCCAGATCGAAGCCCAGGCGCGAGGTGGCGGTGTCGACGATCCAGCCGATGACGGTCGCGGCGGTGAGCCAGCCCAGCCACGGCAGCGCATCACGTGGCACATCGCTGAACAACGCTGCCACCAGCGGGATCAACAGCACGGTGCCCGCCGCCCGGATCACCACCGAGACCAGCGTGAGCGCGGCGTAGACGCTGACCTTTCCCCGGCGGTCGGCCGGGATGAGGGTGATCAGAGTGCGGATCATCGGGCAACCTCTCCTGCGGTGACGGCATCTGCCGGGTGCAGCGACTGGCCGGTCTGCCACAGCTGCTGGTAGCGCCCGCCGGCGGTCAGCAGGTCGTCGTGGGTGCCGATCTCGGCGATGCGGCCGCCGTCGAGGACCACGATCTGATCGGCGTGGGTGATGGTGTGCAGCCGGTGTGCGATCACCAGCACAGTCCGATCTTTGGTCAGCCGGTTGAGCGCCTGCTGCACAAGGTATTCCGACTCCGGGTCGGCGAAGGCAGTCGCCTCGTCGAGGATCAGCACCGGCGTGTCGGCCAGGATGGCCCGGGCGATGGTCAGGCGCTGCCGCTCGCCGCCGGACAATGCCGACGACGCGCCGAGCACCGTCTGGTAACCGTCGGGCAGCCGCAGGATCCGCTCGTGGATCTGGGCATCCCGGGCCGCCCGTTCGATGCGCTCGAGGGACGCGTCGGGATCGGCCAACGCGATGTTCTCGGCGACGGTGCCGGCCACCAGTTGGGTCTCTTGCAGGACGAATCCGACCTGGCGATACAGCTCCTCAGCCGACATCGATCGAATATCCCTGCCGCCCAGTTGGATCGAGCCGGAGTCGACGTCGTGGAACCGGGCCAGCAGCGCGGCCAGGGTGGACTTGCCCGAGCCCGACGGGCCGACAAGCGCGGTCACCGTGCCCGGGCGCAGGGTCAGCGAGACATCGTGGATCACCGGCACGCTCGGGCGGTATCCGAAGGTCACTCGGTCGAACGCGACAGCGCCCTGGGCGCCCTGCGCGTCGGCACTGGTGGCGTCGTCGCGCACCGCCAGATCCGCCTCGTCGAGCGTATTCTGGATGCGCCGTGCGGCCAGCATGCCGCCGCGGATCCCGCCCAGCCCGTAGCCCACGCCGAGCAACCGGACCCCGAATGTGGTGCCCAGCAAGAGGAACGGCATCAGATCGACCGCAGCCATGGAACCGCCGATGATCATCGGCGTGCCGACGACGGCGATCAGCCACAGGAATGTACCGGGCCGGGTGACCAGATCCATGAGCGACTTCTTGCCCGTGAACGGACGCTGCCAGTCGACCAGGAAGCCGATGTATTCGTCGAGACGACGGCGGAAGCTGGATGAGGCCGCGCCGCCGAACACCCGGACGACGGGTTGACCTTCGAGGTAGGCGCCGGCCTCACCGCTCATCCGGTCCGCCCAGCGCTGTGCCTGACCGATCTTGGCACCGGACTGGATCGTCATCACCGACATCAACACCAGGTAGGTGAGCACCGGGATGAAGAGCACCAGCGCCAGCCGCCAGTCGACGGTGAACAGATAGACCAGCACGGCCACCGGCGCGATCACCGCCGCGACAGCATCCGGGATCGCGTGGGTGACCAGGTAGTGCAGGGACAGGGTGTCGTCCTGCACGAGCTGTTTGATCGAGCCGGAGCCGCGGGCGGTGAACCAGCCCAACGGCAGTCGCGCCATCTTCGTCAAAAGCCGGGTGCGCAGCTCGCGGGCAAACGTCGCGTCGAGCCGGTGCAACCACAAGGTGAGCCCGGCGCCCAGCAGCGCCCCCAGTCCCATCAGCCAGACCGCGGTCAAACCCAAAGTCCACAGCCGGGATTCGTCGGCGCCGGCTACCAGCAGCCGGGACAATTCGACCAGCAGCACGAACGGCGCGAGCTGGATCAACGTGATGATCGCCTGCAGCACGCCCGACACGATCAGCGGGGTTTTCAGCGGCGCCAGCAGTCGACCGGCTCCCTGTGCGCGCCAGGTACCGCGGGCGGGCGACGCGGCGGCCGGTGCGGTGACAGGCTCGGCGGCCTCAGGTTTCGTGACCTCGGGCACGGCCTCGGGCGCCGTCTCGGCCTCGGTGCGATCGGTACCCATCGCCCGGCCTTCGGTCCAGTAGGCCTGGGCGTGCAGCTCGGACTTGGGAAAGCCGAATTCTTCACGCAGTCGGGTGCGCAGGTGTTTGAGTGAGCCGGCTTCCGGCGTCACCCAGCAGTACCAGTCCGACCAGTCCCGGGTCTCGACCGCGGCGGCCAGTGACGTCGCGTCGTGGCGTTCGGCCCAGTGCACCCGCAGTCGCGGATGCTCGGCGAGGGGGATGAGCCGATCGTTCTCGTCGTGCTGCTCGAGGTACACCTCGATGGGGATGTCGTGCGGCACAATGCCGATGATCCCGTTGATGGCCGGGATCGCCGCCGCGTCACCGATCAACAGGTAGCCCGCCGGCAGATCCTCCGGCAGGGTGAACCCCTTGGAGCCGAGGCTCATCACCGGGATGGTGTCGCCCGGTGTGGCCGTCCGGGCCCACTTCGATGCCGGTCCCGACGGCTCGTGCAGCACCACGTCGACCGCGAAATGTCCGGTGTCGGGATCCATTTCGGACATGGTGTAGCCGCGCTGGAACTCGGTCTTGGAGCCGTCGGGATCCGGGACCCAGAAGCGCAGATACGAGGTGGGCTCGGCGACAGCATCCTCGAACACCGTCGGCGAATGCAGGCGCAGGCGCAGCATGTTGGGAGTCAGGTAGGTGGTCTCGACCACGGTCGCCTGGTGATCGCGCGCGCCGAAGCCGCGCATCATCACTCCCTGAAATCCGCGTGCCATCAGCGGTCCTCTCTCACGGCGGTCAACTCCGCCACGATGTCGGTAATGGGTCTGCCGGGCGCCACGGAGGTCAGCAGTCCCCGGATCAGAGCCTTCATCAGAAATTCGAGGTACTGCGGGCTGCGCAGTTGGGTGCCCGCTGCGTGTACCGGAGCCAGCGCGGCGTCGTCGGCCAGCCGTTCGGCCGCCGCGTCCCGCTCGGTGACGAATCCGTCGTCACCGCCGCTGGCCTCGGCTTTGAGTTCGTGCTGGGCGGCCAGCCCGATGGCCAGCACCGCCACCGAACTGCTGAGCAGGGCCGCAGCCTCGGCGGTGTAGCCGCGCCGGCCCAGCGCGGCGATCTCGTCGGCCAGCAGTCGCGCGCCGGCCTCGCCGCGCGGGAACAGCACCTGCATGTAGGTGGCCAGCCCCGGGTGTCCGAGCGCGTATCCGTGCAGGCTCACCCCGAAGGCGAGCAGGTGTTCTTCGACGGACCGGGCGGGATCGTCGACCAGCACCAGTTCGGCGAGCAGACTTTCCCCGACCAGCCGTTCCAGTTCCCAGCGGCCGCTGAGGTGGCGGTACAGGGCGGTTGCCGACACTCCGAGTTTGGCCGCCACCCCGTTGATGCTCAGGTTGCGCATACCGAGGTCGCGCCCGGCGGTGACGATGTCGGACAGCGCGATGAGCGGCGGCCGGCCGCCCACTCGCGCGGCGACACCAGATCCGGTCACGACTACCTCCGTGGGAAAGTTACCCCCACAAACTAAGGGTCACCTTAGTCATCGTCAACTACTTTCTTTTTAACAGAGCAAGTGCTCTGTTACCGTGTCGAGGTGCCCCGGCCCCGACGCTATGACCCCGATGCGGTTCTCGATGCTGCCGAAACCCTGGCTGCACAGGCCGGACCGGCAGCAGTGACCATCCGCGCCATCAGTGAGGCGGTCGGGTTGTCCAACGGCGCGCTGTATCACTCGTTCGGATCCCGCGCCGGCTTGCTGGGGCAGGCCTGGCTGCGGGCCGGGCGTCGATTCCTGGCGTTGCAACGCGAGCTGGTCGACGCCGCTCGACCCGGCACCGACGCCATCGCCGCCGCGGCCTACGCGCCGGTGGTCTTCGCCGAGCGTCACCCGGCCTCGGCCCGGTTGCTGCTGCAGGTGCGCCGTGAACAGATCCTCGGCCCCGACGTGCCCGGGGACCTCGCCGAGCAATTGCAGGCCCTGGAAACCCAATTGGTCGATTTGATGATCGAGCTTGCGACGGCTGCGTGGGACCGGTGCGACCGGGCCGCCGTCGACACCGTGACGACGTGCATCGTCGACCTGCCGACGGCAATCCTGTTGCAGCGCAATCGTCTTGCCGACCCGACTGCCCGCCACCATCTCAATGCGGCCGTGACGGCCGTGCTGACGGTCGGCCCCGCTCCCCTCCCTCAACCGAAAGGACGCTCATGACCGCCACCCTGGATTACGACGGCGACATCGCCGTGCTGGACCTCGGCGACGACGAGAACCGGTTCTCCCCCGAATTTCTCGAAGACATCCACACCCACCTCGACACCGTGCTGGCCAAGGGTGCGCACGCCCTGGTGACCACCGCCGACAGCAAGTTCTATTCCAACGGCCTGGATCTGGATTGGCTCGGCGCCCACAGCGATCAGGGCGCCTGGTACGTCGGCCGGGTACAGGGTCTGCTGGCTCGCGTACTGACCCTGCCGATCCCGACGGCGGCCGCGGTGGTCGGCCACGCCTTCGGCGCCGGCGCCATGCTCGCCATGGCCCACGATTTCCGGGTGATGCGTGCGGACCGCGGGTTCTTCTGCTTCCCCGAGGTCGACATCCGGATCCCGTTCACCCCGGGAATGGCCGCGCTGATCCAGGCCAAACTCACGCCGCAGGCGGCCGTCGCCTCGATGACCACCGGCCGCCGGTTCGGCGGCACCGACGCCCACGCCCACGGTCTGGTCGACGACACCGCACCCGAAGGGTCGGTCACCACCACCGCCACCGAACTGCTGCGGCCGTTGGGTGGCAAGGACTCCGGCACCCTCGGCGCGATCAAGCAGGTCATGTTCGGCTCGGCGGCGCAGGCCCTCACCGCCGCGGCGCCGGAGGCCTCCGGCTAGACCGGAATGGTCGTGCCGGTTTCCTGTTCGGCGAATTCGACGACACGGGCCGCGGTCTCGTAATCACACGCCAGCGCCGAGCGCCCGATCAGCACCGGCCCGCCGCGTAGGCCGAACCTGCCCTCGACCCCGACGTAGCTGCCGGGCGGAATCGGTTCGCTCAGGCAGTACAGCGTCGGAGCGGCTCCCTCGTCGATGTCGTTGGCGAACACGTCGGCCACCGGCTTGACACCGCGCTGCACCATCGACATCAGCGGTTTGTCGGACACGTTCGGCAGGTTGGAGGACACCCAACCGGGATGCGTAAGTTGGGTGAACACAGGTGATTTCGCGGCCCTCAGCCGACGGTCGAGCTCCAGGCCCCACAGCATCACCGCGAGCTTGGAGGCGGCGTACGCGCCCATCACCGTCCATTTATGGTGGCGCAGGTGCAGATCGTCGAGTCGTAGCGTCGCCGATTTGTGGGCGTCGGAGCCGACGTTGACGATCTGCGTCCGGATCCGGTCGAACAGCAGATTCGTCAACGCGAATGGCCCCAACAGGTTTGTCCCGATGGTCATCTCGAAACCGTCGACGGTATCGGTGCGGTGCTGACTGAGCGCCCCGGCGTTGTTCACCAGGACGTCGACGTCACCGTCCAGCTTCCCGGGAAACGCACGCACCGAGGACAAGTCGGCCAGGTCGAGTTCGATCACCTCGGTCGATCCGCCGATCTCGGCAGCACGCTGCGCACCCAGCTCGGTGTTGCGCACCGCGAGGATGACGTGCGCACCGGCGCGCGTCAGAGCCCTCGCGGTACCGAGTCCGACGCCGTTGGTGGCGCCGGTCACCACAATCCGCCTGTTGGTGAGATCACCGAGGCGGGCAGGCGTCCACGAGCCTGCGCCGGGCCGGGCTATCAGTTACCCCAGCCGCGTTGGCCGTCCCAGCCACCGCAGATGCCGTTGATGCAGCCGTGACCCCAACCGCCCTGCGCGGGGTTCCAGCCACCACAGCCCTGCCAGCCGGGGCCGCTGTCGCAGCCACCGCCGCCGCCGGCGTCGCCACTACCGCTGGGTTGAGCGCTGATCGTGGCGGTCGAGGCAGGCGCATCGGAAAGAAGTGCGGCTGTCGGTCCTGCTGCAATCGCCGCTGCGGCTCCCGCTACGAACACTGGCCCCATGAGTTTTCGTATGGTTAGCATGACTCCATACTCCTACGCTGTGAGCCTCCTGCCAAGTGATGTGATCAAGCCCGCGTGTAGCGCAGCATCGTGACACCCGCTCCGGCAAACGCTTCCGGCTGGTCGCAGAAGACGGGTTTGACCCGCATCCCGACGCTGAGGTTGTCCGGCTCGATGTCCACCATCTCGGTGGAGAACCGCGGTCCCTCATCCCATTCCACGATCGCCAGCATTTGCGGAACCGCGTCGGCGAAGTGCGGACCGACCGGGCGCCGGGCCACGGTGTAGGAGTACAGCGTTCCCATCCCGGAGATCTCGCGCCACTCGAGGTCATCGGCCAGGGTCCGCGGGGCGAGCACCCGTGGGTAGAACACGTAGGCCTGCGTCGACGGCGAGTACTGGATGACGATGCGGTGCTGCGCCAACGCATCCCAGAACGGCGCACTGGTAGGGGTTTTCACCGGCAGGGGCCGGGCGAATCCGTTCATCGGTGTCAGTCGCCTTCCAGGATCAGGGTGGTTTGCTCCGACAGGATGCCGCCATTGCCGGAGACGAACGCGCGATCACAGTGGGCCACCTGAGCCGCACCGGCCCGCCCCATGATCTGACGGGTCGCATCGCATACGTGGTGCATGCCGCCAGCCAATCCGGCCTGGCCGAAACCGAGTTGGCCGCCGGCGGTGTTGAGTGGGAAGTCGCCCCGGAAGGTCAGGTCGTGATCGGAGACGAACGACATGCCCTTGCCCTTCTCACAGAACCCGGCGTCCTCCAGGCTGAGCAGGACCGTGATGGTGTAGCAGTCGTAGATCGACACCATGTCCATCTGGCTGCGGGTCAGCCCGGTCATCCCGAACGCGGTGTCGGCCGCCTTGCGGATCGGGGTGTCCAGGAGGTTCTCGGCGTACGTGGGGGTCTTGAACGGCACGTGCTCGCCAAAACCCTTGACCCACACCGGCCGGTTGCGGGCGCGGGCGGCCACCTCGGCGCCGGCCACGACGACCGCGGCCCCGCCGACACACGGCATGACGATCTCCAGCATGTGCAGCGGGTCGGCGATCACCGGACTGTTCAGCACGTCCTCGATGCTCAGCGGGGTGTCTTTCCAGATGGCGCCTTCGGTGTGGTTGGCGTTGACGCGTTGGTCCACCACGATCTTGGCCATCGCCCGCTCGTCGTAGCCGTACTCGTAGGCATAGCGCTGCGCCACCTGCCCGTACGGGCCGTTCTGGCCCAGATTGCCGTAGGGGATCTCGAATTCGGCCTGCGGAGAGCCGAATTGGTTGCTGGACGAACCGAAGAACACCGCGTCGCTCAGGGTCGGCGGTTTGTGCTCCGAGCTGTGGGTGATGTAGCGCGCCGGCAGCGCGCACAGCACCACGTCGCACAGGCCCAGCTCGATCGCGGCTGCGGCCCGCCACACCATGCCCGCGGCGCTGGCTCCACCCAGGTCGACCAGTTCGGCGAAATTGGCTCGCACGCCCAGATACTCGGCCACGGTGGACGGCACGAAGATCTCGGATTCGCCGAGATGCGAGGTGACGATGCCGTCGACCTGCTCGGCCGACAGACCGGCATCCTCCAGCGCGGCCGCCGACAACAACGCCCACTGCTCCAAGGTGAACGGGGCCGGCGCCGCTTTGTTCATCCGCTCCGGCGGCAGCTCGACGTAGCCGACGATCGCGGCTCCGCCCTGCAGTCCCCTATGCGCTCCCATACTCGCTCCTCACTTACGGGGCAGACCCAGGATCATCTGGGCGATGATGTTGAGTTGGATCTCGGTGGTGCCACCGCCGATCAGCTCGGCCGGCAGGTCCAGATAGGGCGACACCACCGCGGGGCTGCTGTCCTGTTCCAGCGCGAGCGGCCCGGTGAGGCCGAGGGTGAGCTCGGCGGCCCGGCGCAGCATCACATTGGTGGCCACCTTGGCGATGCTCGACGCCGGCCCCGGTGGCTGACCGTCGAGCAACCGCAGGGTCTCGCGCACGCCCAAAGCCTTGAGCGCGTTCGTGTATGCGTCGATCTCGCCGATGGCGTGCCGGATCGGGTCGGGATCGGGGCTACCCGCGACGAGTTCGCGCAGCGCACCCATCCGATCGATGTTGACGTAACCGCTGATCGCCACCCGCTCATGCGCCATGGTGCTGATCGCCAACTGCCAGCCCGACCCTGGGTCGCCGAGCAGCATCTCGTCGGGGATGAAGACGTCGGTGAGGAACACCTCGTTGAACTCGGCCCGCCCACTGGATTGGGTGATCGGCCGGAATTCCACGCCCGGCGAGCGCATGTCGAGAATGAAGTAACCGATGCCACGGTGCTTGGCGGCGTCCGGATCGGTGCGGGCCAGCAGCGCGCCGAAATCAGCTCGATGCGCCAGCGACGTCCAGATCTTGTGTCCGTTGATGCGCCAGCCGCCCTCGACCCGCTCGGCCCGGGTGCTCAAGGATGCCAAGTCGGAGCCGGCACCGGGTTCGCTGAACAGTTGGCACCACGCCAGTTCGCCGCGCAGGGTGGCGGGTACGAAACGTTGTTGCAGTTCGGCCGATCCGGCCGCGATGACGCTCGGCAGAATCCACTCGGCGATGCTCACCGACGGCCGCACCAACTCGGCGCGCCGTGCGAACTCCTCGGCCACGATCAGCTGCCGGCGCACACCGGCGTCGAGCCCCCACGGCGCGGGCCACTGCGGGGCGATCAGTCCGGCGCCGGCCAGCAACTCGCGTCGGGCGCCGACGGTGAACTCGGGATAATCACCCTGTTTTCCGAAACCGTTGTCGGACAACTCAAGTGCACGGTCCAAGACCTCGGCGACCCGAGCCCGGAAATCCGCGTCAGCGTCGCCGAGATTCACCGTCACGTCGCGCGTCGCGGTACCCGACAGCTCACCGAGTGCCCGGGTCCACCGTGATACCGGGCCGATCGAGGCGGCCAGACTCGTGGCCCGCCGCCAGTACAAGTGCAGGTCGTGCTCCCACGTGAAGCCGATGGCGCCCAGCATGGTGAGCGCCTCGAGCACCAGACCCGGACCCGGCATGACCGCCATCACCGCGGCCGAGCAGGCGGTGAGGCGGTGCTGGTCGGCATCGTCGGATCCGCTCAGAGACCGCACCGCGTCCCAGGCCGCTGCCGTGGCCAGGGCACTGTTCACCAAAAGCATTGCCGCCTTGTGCTGCAGAGCCTGGAACGTACCGATCGGTTTGCCGAATTGTTCCCGGGTGCGCAGGTGCTCGGTGACGGTGTGCACACACCACTGCGTGATGCCGGCGGCCACCGACGCGGTGAACGCGACCGTCACCGCCGTCACCCGATCGGCGTCCATCCCGGTCAGCACCGCCGAGGCGGACACGGACTGGTCCTGAAGATGCAGGACGCCCAGATCCGTCGTCAGATCGGTTCCGCGGCGTGATTCCACCTGTCCGGCAAGGGGTTCCAGCGCCGCCCACCGGAGAACACCAGTCTCATCGCGGAAAGGCACCACCACACGCTGCGCCGAGCAGACACCCAGGGCCAGTCCGGACGACCCGGTGAGCCGCCAGCCTTCTCCGTCTGGCCGGCCCCGGATGTCGGACCAATGGTCGGACACCACAACCGCCGGGGTTCCCGCGGCGATCTCCTTGAGCAACGTCTCGGCCGCGGTGCCCTGCTCGGCATCCAGGACGGCCCCGGCGATCGCCGTGGTGAGCAGCGGTCCGGGCAACAGAGCGGCTCCGGCGGCCTCCAGCACGCAGGCCATGTCTTCGAGCCCACCGCCTTGCCCGCCCACCGATTCCGGTAGGTGTACGGCATGGAAACCGCCGTCCACCAAGTCCTTCCACCAGGACGGCAGGTTTCCCTCCGCCAGGTCGGCCAACGAGGAACGGGTCCCCTCGACCGGGGCGTGCCGGGCCGCGAACCGTGTGACGGCCTCACCCAGTTGCTGTTGCTCGGGTGTGACGGCAATGGAGACGTGGCTGGAGGCGTGGCTCATGCGCGCCGCCTCGATGCATATCGGCCGGAGGCGAAGAACCGTGCACCCTCGGCGATGGATTCAGCCACGGGCCGCGGTTGCCAACCGAGTTCACGTACCGCCTTGCCGTGATCCATCGGCGACATGATGTGCATCAACCGCACGGTCAGGGGGCTGAGCTGGTTTTCTTTCTTTCGCAGGCGCGCCAATGGATCGACCACCGCGCCGGCCGCCGCCAGCAGTCCGATCGGCACCCCGCGCCCGCGCGGTTCGACATCGACGGCCGCACAGGCGGTCCGGTAGATCTCCTGGGCCGTCATGAAGCGTTCGGACACGATGTAGCGTTCCCCGACCCGGCCCTTGTCACCGGCCAGGATCAGTGCCTCGGCGGCGTCGGCGATACCGACGGTCTCGGCCGCCGCGCCCCTCACATAAAATGGCATCTTTCCGCGAACCGCGGCGGCCACCAACCGTCCGTGCGGCGTCGGCAACCAATCACCCGGGCCGTAGGTGTTGGAGACGCACATGGCCACCGCGGGCAGCCCGTGCTCGCGGGCGTACCGCAGCACCATCTGCTCGGCCAGCACCCTGGTGTGGACATAGTCGCCGCCGACGTCGAGCCAGTTGTTCGGCAGATCCTCAGTGGCCAAACCGGTTTCGGCGACACCGATCGTGGCGATCGAGCTGGTGAAGACGAACTTGCTCAGCCCTGCCTCTACCGCAACATCCAGAACCTCTTGGAGCCCTTCGATATTGGTGTGCCACAGCGGAGCCGGATCATGCAGCCAGGCCCTGGCGTCGACCACGCAGTAGTACACCACGTCGCAGTCGTCCATCGCGGCGCGCACCGACTCGGGGTCGAAGATATCGCCGTACACCCGCTCCACGTCGAGATCGTCGATCGCCCGGGTGGAGCTGGTACTGCGGATGAGCACTCGCACGTTCTCACCGCGTTCGACGAGCCGCCGGGCGACATGCGAACCGAGGAACCCGCTGGCCCCCATGACCAGTTTCTTTGTTGCCATGCGCCCTTGCGTTCGTCGTCCCACTCGTTTACGAGACGCTCCGTCTCGTCTTGTGGGAGACTACGGCGGGTAGCTTTCCGTGTAAAGATCCCAGCGACGGACCGACGAGGACATGCCGATGACGCGCTCTGCGAACGAGGTTTCGCCACCGCGGCGGCGCAGCGAGAAGTCGCGGGGGGCGATCATCGACGCCACCCGCGCATTGCTGCTGGAGCGGGGTTTCGACGGGTTGAGCATCGAGGCCGTCGCAGCGCGGGCCGGAGTTGGCAAGCAGACCATCTACCGCTGGTGGCCGAGCCGGCCGGCCCTGGTCGCCGACGTCCTGTTGGAGGACGCCGACAAGATCCTGGCCGCCATGCCGCGCACAGACGACGTCACCGCAGACCTGGTGTCGTGGGCCGGCACGCTGGCCGCGGCACTGACCACCAAACGCGGCAACGCCATGCTGCGCATCCTCACCGCGGCATCGCTGGAGCACGAGGACACCGCAGCCCGACTACGGGCGGGTTTCAGCCGACCGCTGCTCGATTCCGTGCGCACCCGACTGCTGGCCGAACACGTCGATGCCGACCTGGCGTCAGCGGCGGCCGACGCCCTGCTCGGCGGCGTGGTCTATCCCGTCCTGTCCGAGGGACGCGACTACTCCCGACAGCGTGCCGAGACCATGGCCCGCGCCATCGTCGTGAGCCTGCAGTCCGGCGGCTGAGACGGCTCAGGCCGGGGGTTCGGCGCCCGGCGCCCGCACCACCATCGGCACGGCCGGGAAATACGTCGCCATCTCCGAGCGGCACTTACGCAGGGCCGCCGTTCCGTACCCGCGCTTGCGGAACTCCGGCCGGACCCAGATCCGGACGTTGACCTCGCCGTGGGTCAGCTCGCCGAACACCATGCCGACCTTCTGGTCGCCCTCCAGCGCGACGAACCAGGCCGCCTCCTCGGCGTACACCCGGTCCAGCGCCGCCTTGATCTCGTCGTCCACATCGGCCGCGGGAGCCCCGCTGCCGTCCCCGGACGATTTCACGTCGGCGGTCCTGGCCTCGAAGATGTCGCGGTCGTCGGGGGCCTGGAATGCCCGCAGCTCCAACGACTCGCCCGAGGCGGCCGGCCGCTCGGCGACGGTGAAGCTCAGCTGGCTGTTCAAGTCGTCGAGTTCGGCGGCGATGCCACGCCGGGAGTCCTTGGTGATCTGGGAGAACGACAACCCCACCACGGCCTCGGCCGCCAGATGTGAGGTGCCGAGCAGGTCGGCAACTGCGTTGACGGCGGCCGGGCGATCGTCGGCTTCAACGATCACGTCGAGGACCTCGTGCCGCCGGTTGAGGGCATTGAGCAGAGCGTCGGCGATTTCGCGCCGGGCCGCGGCTTTATCGTGATCGGTCATACCCGCGAGCGTAGATCAGCAACGTGAAGTGCGTGCGATCCTGGCTACCAGCACGTCCACGACCAGGAAGGCCAGCAGGCTCAGCCCGAACAGCGGCAGAGCCCAGCCGAGCGCAACCGCGACCGCCAGGACGGCGGCAATTCCCCAGACCGGCAGGCGACGGATCGCTCCGCGCAGCGGTGGCCGGCCCACGGCCCAGTCCGAACCGCGGGTGGGCCGGCGTTGCCACCACATCCGATATCCACGAACGATCACGGTGATCAGACCGATCATGGTCAACGCCAACACGATCTGATTGGCGACGCCGAACAGCAGGCCCATGTGGGCCTCGATGGTCCACTCGGTGAGCTTGGCCAGCAGCGGCCACTGCGCGAAGTTCACCCGGTCGGTCACCGCACCGGTTTCCGGGTCGACGGCGATCTCGTCGTAGCGGGTGGGCCAATCACGTTTGCGTTCAGCCACTTTCCAGCCCTGCCCCGCTTCGGAAGGCGGGTACATCCACATCGGCCCACGTAGGCCGGCCTGCTCGGCGGTCTGCAGCACTGTGTCGGCACCGCGCAGGTCCGCCGGGCCACCGTGGTGGCCGTGATGCGCCGCTGTCGCACCTGTGGGCAAGCCCGTGTGGATCGCAGGTGCGGTGGTGTTTAACTTCGCCTGAATGGCGTTGACCGTCTCGCCGCCGTGACGGGACCAGGTGATACCCGACACCGACAACGCCAGCAGGACCGCCACGATCCACACCCCTACCGCACCGTGCCAGGACAGCGTGCGGCGTCGTCCCGAGGCAGCCCGGTCCGGCACCACCAGATTGCGCACCGTGCGGTTCTCGCGGCGCCGCATGACCCACAAGGCCAGCCCGGCCAAGGCGATCACCCACATCCAGCTCGCGGCCAGCTCGGAGTAGTTGCGGCCGAGCGCACCCAGATGCAGGTTGCGGTGCAACTCGTCGAACCAGGCCCGCACCGGCATCCACTGCCCGTAGGTGGTCAGCGCGCCTTGCACCTCACCCGTATAGGGGTCGACGAAGACCGTGCGCGAGTACTCCGGTGGAACATCGTTGAGCGCCGGGTCCAGCACCAACCGAATCTGGGTGGTCTCGTCGGGCTCGACGGGCGGCCGGATGCTCTCGACCGTGCCTTCCGGGTGAACGCGACGGGCCGCGGCGATCTGGTCGGCCAACGGCAGACGTTGGGTGCCGACGTGCTCGACCGTGAGCTCGTCGCGGTGGACGACGGTGTCGATCTGTGGGATCAGCGCATAGAGCAGCCCGGTGACCGCTGCGATCAGGATGAACGGTCCGACGAACACGCCGGCATAGAAGTGCAACCGCACCAGCAGCGGGCGGAGGGAATGGGTGGTGACGGGCGGAGGGAATTCTTCGCGCAGTTGATCGTCGGGGGTGGTGGTCATGGAAGGCCTTCAGGTGAAAGGAATGTGAGAAGCGCACGCGCGCAACCGATAACAGCCCGTCAAACCGACGGACTCAGATGAAGGTGCGGGCTGTCAGCCCATGCCGGACACCGACGGTGGTGCCCGCATTCCCAGACCGGCGCGCAACAGAACAGGGCGCGCCGCAACCACATTCGAGCGCCATCGGGGTTGACGCCCCGACGCAGGGATCCGGAGGGTGGCAAAGATGCGCAGCCAGCACAGCACCGACGCGCAGATCACGTAGAGGTACTCGGCCGCACCGATCAGCAGACCGAGGGCCACCGCGGCGCCGACGTGCATGCCCACCATCGGGGCAGTGAACAGCGACCCGCCGTGGTGATGCCCGCCGGCCGTGGCCAGCGCGAGGTGGCCGAGCAGCTGGCCCACACCCAGCCCGGCGATCAACAGACCGCTCCTGGCGGCGCGGGTTTCCGGGTTCAGTCCGCCGACGGCGGCACCGAGTGCCGCACACAGCAGCAACAGCACGATCAGCGGGCTACTCGCCGGAGGCAGTCCCCCGGCTGCGGTATGGGCGACTGTCGCGGTGAGCGCCGAACACGCACCGACCAGGCCGCCACGCAACCGCGCGGCCTGCTTGACGGGCGTGCTCACCTGCGAAATCTTACGGTTGCCTAGAGTTGGCGCGGTGGGCGGCCGGGTGTATGAGCAGTACGAGTTGATCGCCGATCAGTACGCCGAGACGTTCGCGGGCCAGTTCGACGAGCGGCCGTTCGATCGCGCCGTCTTGAGGTCTTTCGCCGATCTGGTGACACAGTCCGGCGGCCGCTCGGTGCTCGACGCCGGTTGCGGGCCCGGCGAGGCCACCGCCGAACTTGCCGACTGTGGCCTGTGCGCCGAGGGCGTCGACGGTTCTGCGGCGATGGTTTCCCTGGCGAGCCGACGATGGCCTCAGCTGAGGTTTCAGACCGCCGACATGTTCGGCCTCGCACACGCCCCGGGAAGCTTCGACGCAGTGTGCGCCTGGTACTCGATCATCCACACCCCCGCCGACGCCCTACCCGAGCTGTTCACCGGATTCCGACGGATCCTCACCGACCCGGGCTGGCTGCTGCTCGCATTCCAGACCGACGGGGAACCGGGTATCTACGAGCAGGCTTTCGGCCGGGACGTGGCGCTGACATTCCTGCGCCACGACACCGCCACCGTCTGCGCTGCATTGGCGGCCTCCGGGTTCACCGTGTACGCCACGACCAAGCGAGCGCGACAAGCACACCTGAATGAGCCGACGGCTCAGGCCGTGGTCATCGCGCATACTCGCCGGCCATGGGCGCCACCAGCTGGATCGAGGTCACCATCACCGATGCCGGTGAGGATTGGGCCACCTTCACGCTAAACCACATCATGCACGCGGCCGACGACGACGAGTTCTGGCTGCAGTTCGGTCCCGGGGCGGTCGGAGTCGGTTGGGACTCCGCGCTTCTGGGCCTCGCCGGATATCGCAGCGGCGGCGACCGCATCACGCCGGAGGGGAGCGCGGCCTGGGCAGCCACCTGAGCCGGGCCGTACCCTGTCGTTGTGCCTGACCTCCACCCGAACCTGACCGTGCTGGCTCCCTTGCTCGGCACCTGGGCCGGGCCCGGAGCCGGTGAATACCCGACGATCGAATCGTTCGAATACCTCGAGGAGATCACCTTCGGCCACGTCGGCAAGCCGTTCCTGACTTACAGCCAGCGCACCAAGGCCCGCGACGACGGTCGTCCACTACACGCCGAGACCGGATACCTGCGGGTGCCCGAGCCCGGTCGCGTCGAATGGGTACTGGCCCACCCGACCGGCATCACCGAAATTCAGGAAGGCACCGTGCACGTCGCCGACGGACGCATCGACCTGGAGCTGGCCGCGTCCACCATCGGCCTCACCGCATCAGCCAAAAACGTTGCGGCACTGTCCCGCTCCGTCCATGTCGAGGGCGATCAGCTGAGCTATGACCTGCAGATGGGTGCGGTCGGCCTGCCGCTACAACATCACCTTTCCGCCACGCTGACCAGGAAAACCGTATGAGCCAACCAGCCCCGACCGGCAAGATCGACCTCCCTTCCGACCTGGACGCTGTCACCGACATCGGCGACGAGGATCATTCGGAGATCGATCCCCGGGCCATCGAACGGATCTGGGAATCGGTCCGGTACTGGTATGGCGCGGGGCTGCACCCGGCCATCCAGGTGTGCCTGCGGCGCAACGGAAAAGTAATCCTCAACCGCGCGATCGGGCACGGCTGGGGCAATGGACCCGACGACGGGCCGGATGTCGAGAAGATCCCGGTCAGCACACAGACCCCGTTCTGCGTGTACTCGGCGGCCAAGGCCATCAGCACCACCGTGGTCCACATGCTCGTCGAGCAGGGGCACTTCTCCCTCGACGACCGGGTCTGCGATTACCTTCCGACCTACACCAGCCACGGCAAAGACCGCACCACGATCCGGCACGTCATCACCCACAGCGCCGGGGTCCCCATCCATACCGGGCCGCGTCCCGACGTCACCCGCGTCGACGACAGCGAATACACCCGCGAGCAACTGGCGCTGCTCAAACCTGTGTACCGGCCGGGCCTGGTGCACATCTATCACGGACTGACCTGGGGCCCGCTGGTCCGCGAAATCGTCTCGGCCGCCACCGGCCGCAACATCCGCGACATCCTCGCCGAGGAGATTCTCGACCCGCTGGGATTCCGCTGGACCAACTACGGCGTCAAGCCCGACGAGGTTCCGCTGGTGGCGCCCAGCCACGTCACCGGCAAGCCGCTGCCGGCACCGATCGCCGCGGCGTTCCGGGCCGCGGTCGGCGGGACGCCGGATCGCATCATCCCGCTGAGCAATACGCCGCTGTTCCTCACCAGTGTCATCCCGTCGTCGACCACGGTCTCGAATGCCGACGAGCTGTCACGGTTCGCCGAAATCCTGCGCCGCGGAGGCGAACTCGACGGGGTGCGGATCATGAAGCCGGAGACACTGCAGGCTGCGACGGCGCCGTGTCGGCGGATGCGCCCGGATGTGGCGACCGGACTCAAGCCCATGCGCTGGGGCACCGGGTACATGCTCGGCGGAAAACGCTTCGGACCGTTCGGCCGCAACACGCCTTCGGCATTCGGGCACACCGGCCTGGTCGACATCGCGGTGTGGGCCGATCCGGCGCGACACTTGTCGGCAGCCGTCGTCAGCAGCGGTAAGCCCGGCGCGCACCGCGAGGCGAATCGCTATCCCGCGGTGCTGGACCGGATCGCCGCCGAGATCCCGGTCAGCTAGGAGTCGTCCGTGCCCGACGTTCCCGTGCCCGACGATCTCGCCGAACTGCTACGCCGCCGGGCGCTGACGGAGGACGCCGGCCGGCCCGACGCGGTCGCCCGGCGGCCGAGGCCGAGGCCCTGGTACGGCGTGGCTCCCGGCTGCTGGTGGCCGGTGCTGCGCTGACCGTGCCGCTCGTCGCGGTGATCTTGCGACGTGGCTACGGCCTGGGCGCACAGGCGATGTGCGGAGGTAGTCTCCACGAACCGCTGCTGACGGTGGCGTGGCCGGGCGCTCACCTCGGCCCGATGGGCCTGGAGGGCGCCGTCCGGCTGGGGATGCGCAAGGAACTGGAGGCCATCGCCGACCCCGACGAGCGCGAGCAGGCGGTGCGCGCAGCCACCGCGGCGGCCGAGGAGAACGCGCGGGCGCTCAACTCGGCCTCCATGTTCGAGCTCGACGACGTCGTCGATCCGGCCGATACGCGGGAGCTGATCGCTGCCACGTTGGCCGCGGCCGCGCAGCACGAAACGCCCGCGCCCCGTTCGCGGTTCATCGACACCTGGTAGCCGCTGCAGCCGGCTTTCGCACCATTGACTACACGCTGTAGTAGACGTAACGTCCCCGGCATGCGGCGGTGGAGTTTCGCACAATGGGGATTGCTGATCATCTCGCTGTTTCATGTGGTGCAGGCAATCGTCGGTTTCATTGCAGAACCGAGTTTCGCCATCGGTCCGGACGCGCCGACAACACCGATTCTGGGCATGGACTACAACGGCTGGCACGCCGTGGCCGGGTTGACGCTGTTCGGTCCGGGCCTGATTCTCTGCCGGCGAAAATCGTGGGCCGTGCTCTATCTGCTGCTCGCCGCGATGGCCGGAGCGCTTCCCGGACTCTGGGCTTTCTTCTCCAATCAGGTGGCGTACGTCTTCGCCTTCCCCAACAACACCACCGATGCGATCGTCCATCTGGCAACTGCCGCTGTGATGCTTACGGTGGCAGGAGTGCAGATCCACCACGATGGCGGGCTCCGCAACTCCCTGGCCGAGCTAACACTCAAGCGGTGACCCGACAAGTTAGCTGGACGGGTACCCATATAACGATTTGGTTACCACGCTTCCGGCGCCAGATCACGATCAATTAAGAATGCCGGGCGGTCTCTGAGACTATTCAAGATCATCGGCGGCAATTCTTCGGTATTGAGGCGCAATTCACCCTGATAGGGCGTAACGAAACAACTTCCGTCACATTGGTTTCAATCGGCAGATGTTTTGCTCGTCGGCATTGCGGCTACTTTCGATTTCGGGCGGGGATCACCGCGATCACCAATCGCGACCCATCACTAATGCCAAAGGAAATGATCATGAAATTCACTGGTACCACCGCGCGTCGTGGAATTGTCGGTACGTGTGCCGCCGGCCTGCTCGGCGGTGTGGCTGCGGCGATGATCGGCGCTCCGACGGCAGCGGCCGCACCCGACTGCAGCGCCAGCGGGGTGGCCGGCACCGTCAGCAGCACCACCGGCGCCGCGCGCGCATATCTCGACAGCCACCCCGGCGCCAACCAGGCCGTGACCACCGCGTTCAGCCAGCCTCGCCCGCAGGCCGCGGCGACGCTGCGCGGTTACTTCACCGCCAACCCGCAGGAGTACAACGACCTGCGTGGAATCCTGGCGCCCATCGGGGACACCCAGCGTGCGTGCAACGTGACCGCGCTGTCGCCGGAACTGTCCTCGGCTTATAACGAGTTCATGGCGGGCTAAACCGCTGGGCCTCGGCCCGTCGCTGCGACTGGACGTCGTGGCGGCGGGCCGCTGGCTTGTCTGGACTCATTAACGTGGAGCCAGGGTCAACACGTCGAGGAGGACGGGATGGCAAACCGGTGGCAGCTTCGGAGGAGCAAGAAGGTGGCCGGGCGGACCACGACCCGCGTCCGTAAACGCACTCCGTCGCCGCTGCAACCGGAATGGACGCCCGGACCGGCCCGCTACGGCGTCGGGATCCACCACAACGTCGCGGTCCGCACCTCGGACGGCACCGTGCTCCGCGTCGACATCCACTATCCGACGATCCCGGAGACCGGTGCACCGGCGCCGGGCCCCTTCCCGGTCCTGCTGTCCATCACCCCTTACGGGAAGAAGGCTCCACCGCCGGCCGCCCAGATCGGCGGCGGGGCGACGCCCTACCTGATCCGGCGTGGCTACATCGAGGTGATGGCCGATGTGCGCGGCACCGGCGCCTCCGGCGGATCGTTCGAGATGCTGGGTGCCGTACAGGTTTCCGATGGTGTCGACCTGGTGAATTGGGCTGCACGGCTGCCGAATTCGAATGGCCGGGTCGGCATGTTCGGAATCTCCTATCTCGCGGCCAACCAACTGCTCACCGCTGCGGCAGTCGGCCCCGATTCGCCGCTGAAGGCGATCTTCCCGGTGATGGCCGCCAACGATTTCTATCGCGACGTGGTCACGATGGGCGGGGTGCCGCACATGCGTACGGTGCGGGCCTATGGTGCGGTCTATTCACTGCTCAACGTCGTCAACCCGGTCCTGGAGTTCGCCAAGCGCGGCGCCCATGAGCGTCCCCGGGTCGGTGGCCTGGCCGCGGTCCGTCAGCGCGGGCGCGACCAACGCCAGTATTTCCGCACGATGATCGCCGATGCCGCAGCCGGCGGCGACACCGCTTTCGACGGCCCGTTCTGGGACTCCATGCGGGCATCGGACGTGCTACCCGACATTGCGCGCAACCAGGTTGCCGTCTTCCTGGTCGGCGGCTGGCACGACGCTTTCCAGCGTGGCGCCCCGCTGAACTATGTCGCGCTGCAGAACGCCTACGCGGGGCGTCCATCGCACGTCCCGATGCAGCCGGGCCAGCCGCTGTCCGAGCGCGTGCAGTTGATCATGGGCCCCTGGTATCACGTGTCGGATCTCGACGGCCTGCATCTGCATGCGTTGCAATTGCGGTGGTTCGACCGTTGGCTCAAGGACGATGCGTCTGCCGCGGTGACCGGTGCGCCGATCCGCTTCCAGGCCATCGGCAGCTCGGATTGGTTCCAGGCCGAGGACTATCCGTTTCCTGAAGCCACACCGACGCGGCTCTTTTTGGCCGAAGGGGGCCACCTCACCACCGAACCGGCGGCCGAGCCGACCGAAGCCACCTTGCGTTATACGGTGCGCGGTCCGATCTCCGGTCGCAGCCTGGAGCAGTGGAGCCTGGGTATGGGCAGCTTCATGGCCTCCCAGACCGGTCGCCGGATCAGCTACGACCTGGACAACCGGCGACTGCAGCGAGAAGCACTGACCTACACCACAAGTGAATTCGCCGAAGCCCGACTCATCGCCGGCCCGGTCACTTTGACCGTTCACGCGACGGCCGACACCACCGAGACGCTGTGGGTGGCCCACCTCGATGACGTCGCACCCGACGGAGCCAGCCGACCGCTGACCCAGGGCGCCTTGCTGGGCTCGCATCGCGCGTTGGATCCCGAGACGACGTGGTACTCGGCCGCCGGTCCCGACAGTCTTGCCGGTCGCGATGGGCAGGTGCTGCGGCCGCACCACATCAGTACTCGCGACGCCGCACAGGCTGTGGTCCCCGGTGAGCTGACGCGCTACGACCTGGAAATCTTCCCCACCGCAGCGCTGATCGCGCCGGGCCATCGGCTGCGGTTGACGCTGACCACCTACGACTTTCCGCATCTGGTGCCCACGCGGCCGGCCCGCCAGGCCCTCGCCGGTGGCACCTACCTGCTCCATCAGGGAGGCCCGTCACCATCGAGCCTGCTCATCCCCGTCGCCGACCCGGCGGCGTTCAGCCCGGACGAGTCCCGCGGCTTCGGAACCGAATCACCTTGATAACGGAGGGGTTACGCCGGGCGCGGCCCTGGTGTCGGGTGCCCGGGCGTTGTTAGCGTGCCGGTGTGAGACTGAGATTGTTCGGTCGGATGGCGCGCCGCGCAGCGGCAATGGTGACGGCGGGTTCGGTGATTGCCGGGCTCGGTATCGTCGGGATCACCGGGTCGACGCCGACCGCAGCGGCGTATTCGCGCGACGGCCTGCCCGTGGAACGGTTACAAGTGCCCTCGGCGGCGATGGGCCGTGACATCACGGTGCAGTTCCAGGGCGGCGGGCCGCACGCGCTGTACCTACTCGACGGGTTGCGCGCACAGGACGACGCCAACGGCTGGGACATCAACACCGCGGCGTTCGAGTGGTTCTACCAGTCCGGCATCTCGGTAGTCATGCCCGTCGGCGGGCAGTCCAGCTTCTACAGCGACTGGTACCGCCCGGCCGCCGGCAGCGCCGGCACCACCACCTACAAGTGGGAGACCTTCCTGACCCAGGAGCTGCCGGCCTACCTGGCCGCCAAGCGCGACGTGGCGCCGACCGGCAACGCTGTGGTCGGATTGTCGATGTCCGGTGGTGC
The DNA here is from genome assembly GCF_001954135.1 of Mycobacterium sp. GA-1841. Classification (GTDB taxonomy): domain Bacteria; phylum Actinomycetota; class Actinomycetes; order Mycobacteriales; family Mycobacteriaceae; genus Mycobacterium. The sequence continues at coordinate 75,012 of NZ_MBEQ01000029.1, forward strand.
GGCGCTGACCCTGGCGATCTGGCATCCCACCCAGTTCATCTTCGCCGGAGCGCTGTCCGGCTTCCTGAATCCCTCACAAGGCTTGTGGCCCACGATGATCGGCTTCGCCATGAAGGACGCCGGCGGCTACAACGCCACCGACATGTGGGGCACCTCCAACGATCCCGCCTGGCGACGCAACGACCCGATGGTCAACGTCAACCGCCTCGTGGCCAACAACACCGCGATCTGGGTGTATTGCGGTAACGGTGTCCCCTCGGAGCTCGACGGGCCCGGCGGCAACTTCGGCACGTTGTACAGCGCGCAGTTCCTGGAGAACATCACCATCAACACCAACAAGGAGTTCCAGCAGAAGTATGTCGCCGCGGGCGGTCGCAACGCGGTGTTCAACTTCCCGCCGAACGGAACGCACAACTGGAACTACTGGGGTTCGCAGTTGCAACAGATGAAGCCCGACCTCCTGCGGGTGCTCAACCAGAACGCGGCCGCGGCTGCCGCTGCAGCGAATCCGGCGCCGGCAGCGCCCGCGGTGCCAGGTGCCGCTGGGGTGCCAGGTGTCGCTGGGGTGCCAGGCGCACCGGTCGTTCCGGGAGCGGCCGGGGTACCGGGAGCGGCCGGGGTACCGGGAGTCGCCGGGGCTCCGGGAGTGGCTGCCGCCCCGGCTCCGGCGGCCGGTTTGCCGAGTGCTCCCCTTCCGGCGGGCGCCCTGCCAGCTGCGACCGTGCCGGCTGCGACCGTGCCGGCTGCGAGAGTGCCCGTCGCGAGAGTCCCCGCGGCAATTCCGGCAGCGAACGCACCTACCGCGCTGGCGCCTGGTCTGAGCCTGCCGCCAGTGACCCGACCTGTCGTAGCGCCGCGATAGTTCAACGGCGCAAGCAACTCTCGCGCAAGCAGCCGCCAGACCGCTCCGCAATCGTGTGAGGGTCTAGAAGGGTGGGTCATCGCCGCCGTCTTCGGTGTTGAGTCTGCGTTCGGCGTTGATGCGTTGGGTGCGGGTTTGTTGGCGGGTGCGGGTGCGGGTGGGCATTTTGAGGTCGCGCTGGGCCGGTGGTGTGGGCACCGGCCCAGTCTGTGGCGGTGTTGGTGTTGGTGGTGTTGGTGGTGGTGTTGTTGGTGGTGGTGGTGTTGGTGGTGGTGTTTGGGTGTGCCAGTGCGGGAAGAGGATCTGGCTGAACGGGGTGGTGCGGTAGGTCTGTCCGGTGGGTGCAGTCCAGGTGTGGCTGCCGTCGGGGTGTTGCAGGTCGGTCCAGCCACCGTCTGCGGCCGGGAAGGTCTTGAGTAGGTGATGGGTTCGGCATTTGGCACCGAGGTTGCCTGGATGCGTGGGCCCTTGCGGCCAGGCGACGCAGTGGTCGAGGTCGCAATGTGGGGCAGCCACGCCGCAGCCGGGGAACATGCACCGCATGTCGCGCAATCGCACGAACGCGGCCAGTTTCGCTGAGGGCCGGTAATGGTTTTGGGCACCCAAGTCCGCGGCGTCGGTGAGGGGTTTGACGGTGGCGCCGGTGGCGATCAACTCGGCCAGCACCGGGGCCGGCACGATCCCGCCGCCGACGATGACTGCGGGACTGCCGGCGACGGCCGGGATGTCATCGGCAATGAAGTTCGTCGAGTCGCCGTGCAAGCGGGCATCCCGCGGCGCCTCGGCCATCACCTTCTCCGCGGGCCCGGTGTCGTGGGCGGGCCCGGTGGTGTCGTGGGCGGGCCCGGCCTGGCCGTCGTTGTCCTGTGAGGCGGGTGCGTGGTGGGGCAGCTGATCGGTCAGCAGGTGGATCATCACGTTGGTCGAGCGGGGGTCAGCACCGGTGGCGGGGCATTGGGGGCTTCCGCACTGGCAGGTCAACCGCCCCGCTCCGACGGCCAACGCCCCCAACGCATCGGCGCGACGCTGGGCCATGGTCCGCGGATCGGCCTCACACACTGTCCGGGCCATCTCGGTCAGCGCTTTTTTCAACAGGGCGGCATCGGTGGCCAGCAATCGGCCCCAGATCGACACGGTGCCATGCGGGTCGTCGACGTCACCGAAGTTGACCTCACGACTCCGCGCGGCGGTACGGCCACGACGCAGCGCGGCGGGCTCAAACTTTTCCACCCACACGTCGATGGCCTGTTCAGCCTTGTCCACCGACAACGCACCGTAACTGTGGGCGGTGCCGGCCAATGCGGTATCGACCAGTTCCAACGCCTCGGGATCGAGGATGTTTTGGGTGTGCCAGGTGATGGCGGCGATCACTTTCGCCGAGACTTCACCCCGGGCGAAGACCGCCGCCACTTTCGGTAACCGTTGCCGCAACGCTTGGGCGATCCGCATCTGCCCCGAGGCCTGGTGCCGGCTCACATTGCACGCCGCGCTGACCGCCGCGGCCGCGATCTCCCACCCGTCGATCGCCGAATACGCCGACACGTCGTCTTCGTCGTCGCAGTGGCGGGCCACGACTTCTCCGATCAAGGCCAACCGCTGCGCGGCGGCGACCGCCTCAGCCCGGGTTCGGTGCTCCAGCGCGCCGATCAGCGCCGCGTCGGTGAGCGACGCCGGATCGAGCAACTCGAACATACGTTCGATAATAGGCCGTTACTTGCAGGTCAGCAACCATTTTCTTGTGGTCGCTGAATTGTCGCTCGCCAGGCGGGCAAATTCTGATCTACAGCCGTTGGAGTTCGAACAGTGGGATCGCCCGCGTGGTCTTCGATTGGTATTCCGCGAAGACCGGGGCACGCTCGACGATCTTCGGGTAGGTGGCGTCGCGCTCGTCGGCCGGCAATTCACGGGCCGTGACGTCGTAGGCGTCGGTGCCGACCTCGATGCGGGCCTGCGGATGGGCCCGCAGGTTGTGCACCCACGCCGGGTCCTTGGGGCCGCCGGCATAGGAGCCGACTATCAGGACCTTGCCGTCGACATCCAGGTAGGCCAGCGGTGACAGCCGGGATTGACCCGACTTGGCTCCCTTGGTGTGCAGGAGCAACAGCGTGCCACCCTCGAAGGGGCCACCCACCTTGCCGCCGTTGGCACGAAACTCCTCGACCACGTTGCGGTTGAAGTCGTCGAGGGCCGCCACGTCGGCGACCAGCTCACTCTTGTCGAAGTCCGAATCGATCTCGCTCATGACTTCTTGAGCTCCCCCGGCTTGGCGTCTATTCCCGATTCCTTACGCTGCTGCGGGGTGATCGGCGCCGGCGCATCGGTCAGCGGGTCGACCCCGCCACCGGACTTGGGGAACGCGATGACCTCACGGATCGAGTCCACCCCGGCCAGCAGCGCGGTGATGCGGTCCCAGCCGAAGGCGATGCCGCCGTGTGGGGGTGCACCAAAGGCGAAGGCGTCCAACAGGAATCCGAATTTGTCCTGCGCTTCGTCGTGGTCGATGCCCATCATGGCGAACACCCGCTCCTGCAGGTCGCGCCGGTGGATACGGATCGAGCCGCCGCCGATCTCGTTGCCGTTGCAGACGATGTCGTAGGCATCCGACAGCGCCCTGCCGGGATCGGTGTCGAACGTGCCCTCCGATTCGGGCTTCGGCGCGGTGAAGGCGTGGTGGACGGCCGTCCAGGCACCCGATCCCACCGCCACGTCGCCCGAGGCCGTCGCCTCGTCGGCGGTCTCGAACATCGGGAAATCCACCACCCAGGTGAACGCCCACACTGCCGGGTCGATCAGGTCGAGGCGCTTGGCGATCTCGATACGCGTCGCGCCCAGCAGGGCTCGTGCGCCCCGCGCCGGCCCGGCGGCGAAGAACACGCAGTCCCCCGGCTTGGCGCCGACGTGGGCCGCCAAGCCCTCGCGCTCGGCGTCGGTGAGGTTCTTGGCCACCGGCCCGCCCAGGCTGCCGTCTTCGCCGATCAGCACATAAGCCAGGCCCTTGTGCCCGCGTTGCTTGGCGAACTCCTGCCAACCGTCGAGAGTGCGGCGCGGCTGCGACGCCCCGCCGGGCATGACGACGGCGCCGACGTAGGGCGCCTGGAACACCCGGAACGGGGTGTCCTTGAAGTACTCGGTGCACTCGACGAGTTCCACCGCGAACCGCAGGTCGGGCTTGTCGGAGCCGAATCGGCGCATCGCCTCTTCGTAACTGATCCGCGGCAACGGCAGCGGCAGGTCGTAACCGATGGTCGACCACACCGCGCGCAGCACCTCTTCGGCGATCCCCATCACATCGTCGGCGTCGACGAAGCTCATCTCCATGTCGAGCTGGGTGAACTCCGGCTGGCGGTCGGCGCGGAAATCCTCATCCCGGTAGCACCGGGCAATCTGGTAGTAGCGCTCCATACCCGCCACCATGAGCAGCTGCTTGAACAGCTGCGGGCTCTGCGGCAGCGCGTAGAACGAGCCGGGCTGCAGGCGCGCGGGCACCAGGAAGTCGCGGGCCCCCTCCGGCGTCGAGCGCGTGAGCGTCGGGGTCTCGATCTCGACGAAATCGTGCTCGGCCAGCACACCGCGCGCGGCCGCATTCACCTTGGAACGCAACCGGATTGCCTGCCCCGGACCCTCGCGACGCAGATCGAGGTAGCGGTACTTGAGCCGGGCTTCCTCGCCGGCGGTCTCGTCGAGCTGGAACGGCAGCGGGGCACTCTCGGACAACACGGTCAGCGAGGTGGAGTTGACCTCGATCTGCCCCGTCGGGATGTCGGGGTTCTCGTTGCCCTCGGGCCGTACCTCGACGACGCCGGTGACCGCGATACAGAACTCGGCGCGCAACCGATGCGCCGCAGCGAGCACGTCACCCTCGCGAAACACCACCTGCGACACGCCCGACGCGTCGCGCACGTCGATGAAGATCACGCCGCCGTGGTCACGGCGGCGTGCCACCCACCCCGCCAATGTGACCGTTTGACCGGCATCCGCGGGCCGCAACGAACCGGCGGCATGACTGCGCAGCACGAATACTCCTGAATGTTGACTGGTGGGACGACTGACCAGTCTAGAGACCCGGCCCGCGCCGCCGGCGCACTGCTCATCGATATCGGGACCGGGCCGGGGATGCCACTCGAGTAGACACTCTCACCTAGTCTGTCTACCCATGGCCCGGACCTACCCGTGCGAGCGCGTCGAGTTGGACTTCATCGACCGTGCGCCGTTCCGCTTCATCAGCACCGTCGACCTCGCGATCACCCCCGAGCAACTGTTCGAGGTCCTCGGCGATGCGAGTTCGTGGCCGCAGTGGGCCACCGTCATCACCAACGTGGAGTGGACGAGCCCCGAACCGCGCGGTGTGGGCACCACCCGTACCGTCACGATGCGCGGACACATCGTCGGCGACGAGGAATTCTTGGCCTGGGAACCTTTCACCCACATGGCTTTCCGGTTCAACACCAGCACCTCGAACGCGATCTCTGCCTTCGCCGAGGACTACCGCGTCGTGGAAACCGCCGAAGGTTGCCACCTCACCTGGGTCATGGCATTGAAACCCAACGGGCTCCTCGGACGGCTCGGCATGACCGTGGGCCGGCCGGTGATGGCGTGGATGTTCCAGCGCTTCCTGCACAACCTGCGCCGCTATACCGACCAGCGCTACAACACCTAGACGAGGTCCTGCCACACCGTGCGCCGGACCGCATCCGGATCGGCGACGGTCTCGTCACGCGCAGACCGGATCACCCGCGTCAGCCGCTGATCGACGTCGTAGTGCGGCCAGTCGGCCACCTCGGCGGTGGCGAAATCGAGCCAGGTGCGTTGCATCCGCCGCCCCACCGACGGTTGGACCCGCCGGCCCAACGGATGCAGCTTGCGGCCCAGGTAGGACCCGTAGCTGTGCTGGATGTGCACGATCTCGCTACCGTGGGTGGCTCCGAGCCCCAGCACCTTGAGCGTCCAGGTGGTGTGGTCGAACCGGTAGACGTGGGTGTGTGCGTGGACGCTGTAAGCGTCGGCGAATGCCCACGTCGGGGCGCTGAACATGACGTCGGAACCGAATGCCACCAGTGCCCGGCGACGCGGGAAGTCCGGATAGCCGGCCAGGATCCGCTCCCGGACGTGCGGGGGCTGCCGACGGAAATAATCTTCGACGCCGGCAAGGGTGGTCGGCAGCATCGGCGGCTTGCCCCAGGCGAACATCGACGCCTCGTGGCTGTTGGTGCCGATGATCAGCGGCACCGGCGTCACCGCTGCGGCCCGGGCAGCCTCGATCGGGTGCAGCGGCAGCAGGTCCACGCCGTGGGTCAGCCCGTAGGCCAACGTCGGAGTGTGCTGCGCGCTCTCCAATTGCAGCTGACCGGCGGCCCGTCGCAACTGACGCTGCGGCAACACCTTGAGCTGCTCGGCCCCGACGCCGAGCAGCTGCATGAAGCGACGCGATTGACGGGCCCGGTCCTCGCGGTCGGCGATCAGCGGCAGCGCCGGGCTCTGCGCGATTGCCCTGGTGAACAGTCCGTCGGCGGCCGGGCTGGCCAGCAGCGCCAACACCGAAGTGGCACCGGCCGATTCACCGAACACCGTCACCTGCGCGGGATCACCGCCGAATGCCGCGATGTTGTCGCGCACCCATCGCAGCGCGGCGATCTGGTCGCGCAGACACAGATTGTCGTCGAACCCCTCCCCCAGGTCGCCGAGCTCGAACCCGCCGAACACGCCGAGCCGGTAGGTGACATTGACGACGACCACATTGCCGTTGGCGGCCAGCCGCGAACCGTTGTACAGCTGAAGTTGTCCGGCCCCGTAGACGAACGCCCCGCCGGGGATCCACACCATGACCGGTAGCGATCCACCGGTGTCCGGAGACCAGACCGTGAGGGTCAGGCACGCCTCGTCGCGGACCTTGGGGTCGTCGCGGCCTCCCCCGACGAACGAACGTCCCTGCGGCGGCAACGGTCCGTGCTCGACGGCGTCACGTATGCCGGTCCAGGGCACCACGGGCTGCGGTGCGAGGAAGCGCAACGCACCGACGGGTTGTTGGGCGTACTCCACGCCCCGCCATACGCTGACCCCGCCTTCACGGGCGCCGCGTAGCTGCCCATGCGAGGTGTGGGCGAGGGTCGGATGTTCCGCGACGACGGACACGCCTGAATCGTAGTGTGGGAAGCTGAACGGGCTGTGGAGCACCGACCTACCGCCGAAAGCGATGGAGTGATGCGATGACCTTCAACGAGGGTATGCAGATCGACACGAGCACCACTTCCAGTTCCGGTGGTGGTCGGGGCCCGGGCCGCGGCATCGCGATCGGCGGTGGTCTCGGCGGCCTGATCATCGTCGTGCTCGCCATGTTCCTGGGTGTCGATCCGGGAACGGTGCTGCCCCAGCAACAGCAGCAAACGGACACCAGCGGTATCGGGGGTGAGGGTTTCGACCTGAGCCAGTGCAAGACCGGCGCCGATGCCAACGAGAAGGTCGAGTGCCGCGTGGTCGCCACCGGCAACTCGGTGGACGGCGTGTGGCAGCAGCTACTCAAGGGATACACCCGTCCGCACGTCCGATTGTTCAAGGGCCAGGTGCAGACCGGGTGCGGTCCGGCCACCAGTGACGTCGGGCCGTTCTACTGCCCGGTGGACCGCACCGCGTATTTCGACACGGACTTCTTCCAGGTGCTCGTCGACCGGTTCGGTTCCAGCGGAGGCCCGCTCGCGCAGGAATACGTGGTCGCCCACGAGTTCGGCCACCACGTGCAGAACCTCCGCGGCGTGCTCGGCCGGGCCCAGCAGGACCCCGAGGGCGCCACCGGCGGCGGAGTCCGCACCGAACTGCAGGCCGACTGTTACGCCGGCGTGTGGGCACACTACGCGTCGATCACCCGACAGGAGGGCACCGACGTGCCGTTCCTGGAACCGCTGAGCGACAAGGACATCGCCGATGCGCTGTCCGCGGCCTCCTCGGTGGGCGATGACCGTATCCAGGCCGCGGCGACCGGGCGGGTCAACCCCGAAGCCTGGACCCACGGTTCCTCCGAACAACGGCAGAAGTGGTTCACCATCGGCTATCAGACCGGTGACCCGAACAAGTGCGACACCTTCGCCACCAACAACCTTGGCTAGGCCCGCCACCGCCGTCGACGCGGTAGCCGAGCGCTACCTCGACACGTACGCGCGCCTGGATCCTTGTGCCGCAACAGAGCTGGGCATCACCGGCCACGACGACGACCTGACCGACTACTCCCCGCAGGGAGTCGCAGCACGGGCGGAGGCCGCGCGAGTCACGCTGGCCGAGCTCGACGGGGTCCGACCGGTCGACGAGGTCGACGTGGTCACCGTGGCTGCGCTGCGTGAACGTCTCGGCGCCATCGTCGACCTCCACGACGCCGGGCTCGACCTCGGCGAGCTCAACGTCATCGCCTCACCGCTGCAGACCATGCGCGATGTGTTCGACCTGATGGCCACCGACACCGAGGACGACTGGGCGCTGATCTCCGCCAGGTTGGCCAAGGTACCCGAGCGCGCCGACGGTTACGCCCAGGCGCTGCGGGAAACTGCCCGCGCCGGTAACGCCCCGGCCCGACGCCAAGTCACCCGTGGGATCGGCCAGGCTCAGCAGATCGCCCGGTTGTTCGCCGAGATGGGAACAGTTGCAGCGCTGGACAATCCGCGCCTGCAGGCCCAACTGCGACAGCGGGCAGACGCAGCAGCCGACGCGTACCGGCAACTTGGCGAGGCACTGCGCGAGGACGTCGCCCCGCTGGCCCGCGAAGCCGACGCCTGCGGGCGCGACACCTACCGGTTGATGTCACGACAGTTCCTCGGTACCGAGGTAGACCTCGACGAGGCCTACGAGTGGGGCCTGAGCCTGCTCGATGCCGTTGTGGCCGAACAAGAATCGATCGCACAGCAGCTCTACCCCGGGGCCACCGTGGCCGAGACCCTGCATCGGCTCGACGGCGAGGCGCGGTACGTCATCGACGGCACCGAGGCGTTGCAGGCCTGGATGCAGGAGTTGTCCGATCGCGCGGTGGACTCCCTGGCCGGTACCCACTTCGACATCGACGGGCCGCTTCGCACTTTGGAGTGCCGAATTGCGCCGACTCAGACCGGCGGCATCTACTACACCGGTCCATCCGAGGATTGGACGCGACCGGGGCGCATGTGGTGGTCGGTTCCGCCTGGCGTCGGGACGTTCCATACCTGGCAGGAAACCACCACGGTGTTCCACGAAGGCGTCCCGGGCCACCACCTGCAGATCGGCCGTGCGGTGGCGTTGGCCGACCAGCTCAACCGGTGGCGGCGGCTGGGCTGCTGGGTGTCGGGCCACGGTGAGGGTTGGGCCCTGTACGCCGAGCGGTTGATGGCCGAACTCGGCTGGCTCGACGATCCGGGCGATCGGATGGGAATGCTTGATGCCCAACGCTTCCGGGCGGCGCGCGTGGTCATCGACATCGGGGTGCACTGTGGCATGACCGCGCCCGACGGAGAGGTGTGGGACGCCGAGCGGGCCTGGAACTTCCTGACCTCGCATTCGGCGATGGCCCAAGACAATCTGCGCTTCGAACTCGATCGCTACCTCGGCTGGCCGGGGCAGGCCCCGTCGTATGCCATCGGACAACGAATCTGGCACGAACTACGCGACGACGCGCTGCGCCGCGGATCCTCGCTGCGGGAATTCCACAGCCGCGCGCTCGATCTGGGTGGACTGCCGCTCGATGTGCTGAAATCGGCATTGTCGGCCGTCTGACCCACATGTTGTCATGTGATCGGGTTCACAGCCGGAAGCTGTCACGGTTAGGCCTGTGCGCGGTGTCCGAGAGGGTGACCACAACGGCATAGGGGGATCACCTGAACGCGACCGAGATATTCGCCCACCACCGCCCACTGCTGTTCACGCTGGCCTACGAGATTCTCGGTAGCGCCGCCGACGCCGAAGATGTGGTGCAAGACAGCTATCTGCGCTGGATCAACGCCGACGAGGTCACCTACCCACACGCGTACCTCGTCCAGATCGTCACCCGCCAAGCCCTCAATGCCCTGCGCACCAGCAAGCGCCGGCGCGAGGACTACATCGGCAATTGGCTTCCCGAGCCGATCCAGACCGCACCCGATGTCAGCGAGGACGCCGTCCTCGCCGAATCCGTGTCGATGGCCATGCTCCTGGTGCTGGAGACACTCAGCCCCGATGAGCGCGTCGTCTTCGTCCTCAACGAGGTGTTCGGCTACAGCCATCCCGAGATTGCCCGCGTGGTCGGCAAATCCGATGCCACGGTGCGCCAAATCGCCCATCGCGCCCGGGAACACGTGCAGGCCCGACGCCGACGCTTCACGCCCGACGCGCACCTGGCACGGGCCACCGTCACGACGTTTCTGCAGGCCGCCCACACCGGGGACATCGACGGTCTCATCGCCGTGATGGCCCCCGGCGTCGTGGCATTGTCCGACGGCGGCGGTCAGGTCTCCGCTGCACGTCGCCCAATCGTCGGGCCGCAACGGGTCGCCCAGTTCATGGCCGGTCTCGCTCAGGGCAGCATGGCCGGCTTCGACATCTCCTTCGGTGGATACAACTGCCTGCCGGCCATCTTGTTCTGTCGCGGCGGGACGCTGGACTCGGTGCTGCTCGTCGAGGTGACCGACGGATTCATCAGCGCTCTTTACGCGATGCGCAACCCCGACAAACTCCGCGCCGCCGCCACCACCCGCACCTTGACTCGACGCCAGGAGGACTGATGCAGACCGTCACCGTGGAACGCACCATCTACGCGCCGCAGGATGCGGTGTTCGACTTCATGAGCAACGCCGCCAATTTCACCCGTTCCCCGCTGGTGCTTCGGCAGCGCCTGGCCGAACCCGGCCATGACGCGGCCTACGGCCAAGGGGCGCTGCGCATCCTGCTCTGGGCGATCGGTTGGTTCCGGGAACGCGTCACCGACTACGACGCGCCACATTCCTTCGATTACACCGTCGAACGCAGTTTCCCGCCCTCGGAACACCGGCACGGCCGGGTGAGCTTCACCCCGGTGGACGGCGGCACCCACGTGGTGTGGACCACGACGTTCCGGGTCAAGTTCCCGATCGTCGGCGCCGCACTGACCCGCTGGATCGGACGGCCCGCGCTCAGCAAGGTGTTCAACGACGTCATGGATGCCGCCGAGACCGATCTGACGGCAGCTACAACCGCGCGTGCTCGGAGATCTTGGTATCGGTCGTACGCAGCGGGCGGATCAACCCGTCCTGACTGAAGGATGCGATCAACTCACCCTCTTCGGTGTGCACCGCGCCGCGCACATACGACATGCCCGCGCCCACCTGGGTGCTCTCGTGGCTGTACAGCAACCAGCCGTCCCAGCGGACCGGCTCGTGGAAACTCACCGTGACGGTCATCGGCGCGGTCGACACCGTGAGATGCGCCTGGGCGGTGCCGATGCCCTCGTGGGCCCGCATGGTGGTCGAAATGCCCAGGTGCCCGGTGAAGTACGCGATCAGCGCCTTGGCCAGATCGTCACGCGCCGGGACGGGGTCGTAATGCAGCCAGGCATAGAGCTCCGGCGGCCCGACCTCGTCGGGGCTGTTGACGTCGACGACGTCGACCAGTCGCAGCTCCCGTCCGGTCATCGGCATGCGCGAGACGTTGGCATCGGCCGGCCCGGCCACCTGAGGCCGTGGCAGGTGATGGCGGATGACGTCACCGGAGGGCACATCGGCCAAGACCGTGATGGTGATGCAGCGCTTGCCGTTCTGCGAGGCAGTGATCACAGCGGTGGCCGTGGAACGCCCCTCACTGATTACGTCGATGTCGAGAGCTACCGGAGGGCCCACCAGGACGGCCCGGGCGAACACCGCATGAGCGGTGCGAATCGACTTCTCCGGGAAGCGTTTTGCCGCCGCGACGATCGCCGCGCCCAGGATCTGCGTACCCTCCACCACCTGGCGCTCGTCCACCCCGGCGATGCCGCTCGGCACGGTGAAGCGGTTCTCTCCGGCGGGTTCTGCGTCGAACAGGTCGAGCAGCATCTGCAGCGTCCACTGCGTCGGCGCCACGGCAGCCTCGGGTTCTGTGGTCATGTTCTTCCTCTCTGTCACGAGTTGATGACTGTCTCGGCGAATTCTGAAATGGTCTGTGGTGCGGCGAAATCCGCGAACCAGACGTAGAAGCGTTCGACGCCCTGAGCACTCAACCCGGCGAAGTGTTCGGTGAGTTCTGCGGCGTCGCCGCACACCAGCCCGTCACCGAGGTGCCCGAACAGTCGTGTGCTGCGTTCCGTCACCGCTGCCCGGTCGGCCTCGCGGCCCACGAAACCGACCATCTGTTGCAGCGACACGCGGGCCGCACCGACGGTCGGCAGCAACGCGGGCAGGCGATCGAGCTGATGGGACGGAATGTTCCACCAGTCGGCGTGCGTCCGCACCAGCTCCATCATGCGTTTTCCGGTTCCGCCGAGTACCAACGGAATCGAGTGGCTGGGCCCGGGCACCTGCCCACGCTCGTCATCACCCCAGTACTGGCGCAGGCGCTGTAGGGTCTCTCCCAGCCTGCCAACCCGCGCCGCCGCGTCCCCGGTCTCGATTCCGAAACGCTCGAATTCGTGGGGCCAGGAACCCGAACCGAGGCCGAGCTCGAACCGGCCGCCACTGGCCTCCGACAGCGTGACGGCCTGTTTCGCCAGCACTGCCGGATGCCGGAACGCGTCGCACAGAACGAGGTGGCCGATCCGCAGGCGTTCGGTGCATGCCGCCACCCAGGTGCCGACAGTCATTGCCTCCCAGATGCTTTGATGAGTGGCGCCGGGCGCCTCCAGATGATCGATGAACGCGATGCCGTCAAACCCGCCGGCCTCGGCCACCTTCGCTCGTTCGACGATGTCGCCGACATCCAGCCGCACCTGCGGCAGGAAAAGGAACCACTCACTCATCGCTGCAACACATAATCACAAGCCGCCTAATTGCTTCTACCGAACCGGTAACGTCATTCTCGCAAGTGCAGCATGACGGAGGTGATGGGCGCAATGGCTAGGTCGGCCGAACGAGCGTCGGAGACGACACGCGCCGAGGCGCAGGCGGACCGGGCCCGACGCTTCATGAAGTCGGCGCTGGCCATCCTGGGCGAGACCGGACGGACCGACTTCACCGTGCTCGAGGTGGTCGAGCGCTCAAAGACCTCGTTGCGGTCGTTCTACCAGCATTTCTCGACCAAAGACGAGCTGCTCCTGGCGCTCATCGACAAGATCATGGCCGAGTCCACCCAGCGCTGGCGCGCCGACACCGACGGGTTGGCCGGCCCCGAGGCGCTGGAGACCCTCATCGAGCGCATCACGACGCCGGCCTCCTCGAGTATCCAGGACAGCATCAACCGCGGCCTGACCTTCTACAACGACCACCTGGCCGAATCGCTGCCGACGGAATATGCCCGGGTGCTGGCGCCATTGCACCAGCTCATCGGCGACATTCTGCGACGCGGAATCAATGCCGGCGGGTTCCGCTCGGACGTCGACGTGCAGACCACCGCGACGCTCGTCATGCAATCGGTGTTGGGCGCGATGCGCCTGCGCTCCCTCGGAGTGGAGCTCAACGGCACACCCATCGACGGTGCGCAGATCTCGCAGTTCTGCCTCCGCGGCCTGACCCCCTGATCCACGGTGTGGCCAGCGCTTTTCCCGGCCGCTGAGCGATCGCCCGAATCCGATCTTCCCTGCCCGCGCTCCCATGGTAACGTCATTACCAGTTTTGGAAACGTGACTCTTCCAGGAGGCGAACATGCCCTCACGCGAGCTTCCCTATCCGGTGTTCGACGCCGACAACCACTTCTATGAGCCCAAAGAAGCGCTCACCAAGTTCCTGCCCGAGCACCGCAAAGGCGTCATCGACTACATCGATGTCCGCGGCCGCACGAAGATCGTGGTGCGCAACCAGATCAGCGACTACATCCCGAACCCCACGTTCGAGGTGGTCGCCCGACCCGGCGCCCAGGAGGAGTACTTCCGCCACGGCAGCGGCGGCAAAAGCTACCGCGAGGTGATGGGCAAGCCCATGAAGGCCATCCCCGCCTTCCGCAATCCTGAAGCGCGCCTTGAGGTTCTCGACGGCCTGGGCCTGGATTACACGATCATGTTCCCGACGCTGGCGAGCCTCGTCGAGGAACGCCTCAAGGATGACCCGGACCTGATCCTCGACATCATCCACGCCCTCAACGAGTGGATGTACGAGACCTGGCAGTTCAATTACGCCGACCGCATCTTCTCCACCCCGGTCATCAATCTCGGCGTCGTCGACCGAGCCCTCGAAGAGCTCGAGTGGTGTCTGGAGCGCGGCGCCAAGACCGTCTTGGTCCGCCCGGCGCCGGTACCCGGTTACCGCGGCACCCGTTCCATGGGTTTGGAGGAGTTCGACCCGTTCTGGGATGCGTGCGTCAAAGCCGGTATCCCGGTGTGCATGCACGCCTCCGACAGCGGATATGCGCAGTACCTCAACGATTGGGAACCGGCCGACGAGTTCCTGCCGTTCAAGCCGACATCGTTCCGGATGGTCGCGATGGGCAAGCGGCCGATCGAAGACACCATGGCCGCGTTGGTCTGCCACGGGGCGCTGACCCGCAATCCAGATCTGCGCATCCTGTCGGTGGAGAACGGCGCCTCGTGGGTGCCGTATCTGTTCTACCAATTCGAAGACGTGTACTCGAAGATGCCGCAGGAGTTCCCCGAGGACCCGATCCAGGCGTTCAAGCGTGGCGTCTACGTTGCCCCGTTCTGGGAGGACGACTTCAAGAAGATGGCCGACCTGTGCGGCATCGACCGCATCATCTTCGGGTCCGACTGGCCGCACCCCGAGGGCCTGGCCGATCCGATCAACCTCGTCGATGACCTCCAGGCCCACGGCCTGGACGAGGAAGGTGTGCGAAAGGTCATGGGAGGCAACCTCGTCGACCTTTTCAAGGTCGAGAACAAGAAGGTCTACCGGCCCGATGTCCCGGCGCTCGTCCTGACCTGATCCGTCCTCCACTCAACCAAGAAGCTGGGCCGACTACATGACCGATGTGGCAAATCCCGAACAGATGCTGTTCACCTCCACCGCGCAAGCCTTCCTGGAAAAGGAGGTGCCGCTCAGCCGGGTGCGTGGGTTGCACGACGAAGGCAACTCCTTCGACACCCAATGGTGGGGCCGCGCAGCAGAGTTGGGGTGGGCCAGCCTGGTGGTCCCCGAGGAGCTCGGCGGCGGCAGCCCGTCCGGCGACGGTGTCACCGACCTCGCCCTGCTCGCCGAACAGCTGGGCCATGCCGTCACTCCCGGGCCGCTGCATCCGGTGAGCACCGTGCTGGCCGGCCTGGTCGAAGCACCCGGCGGACATGAGGAATTGATCGAATCGCTGGTGTCCGGCGAAACCGTCTCCGCCTGGGCGGTCTACGAGCCCAACCGTCCGTTCGCCCCGGCACTGGCGCAGACCACCGCGACCCGCACCGATTCGGGCTACCGCATCGACGGCGCCAAGGACCGGGTCGAAGCCGGAGACCGCAGCGACACGGTGTTGGTGGTTGCGGTGTGCGACGGTCAGATCCGCCAGTTCGTGGTTCCGACCGATGCTCCCGGAGTCACCGTCACCACCCAGAACTCGGTCGACCTGGTCAAGCGTTACGCCAGGGTGCAGTTCGACGGAGTCGAGGTCGGCGAGGACGCCGCGGTGGGCACCGCCGAGCAGACACCGGCCATCCTCGAACGGCAGCGCCAGGTGGCCCTGGTGCTGCAGTGCGCCGAGATCGTCGGAATCCTCGACGCCGTCCTGACGATGACCAACCAGTGGCTCACCGACCGGCACAGCTTCGGCCGGCCGCTGGCCTCCTACCAGGCCCTCAAGCATCGGGCCGCCGACATGAAGATGTGGTTCGAAGCCGCCCGCGCCACCACCGCAGGGGCCGTGGCAGCGGTGGCCGGCCGCTCCCCCGAGGCGGCCAAGCTCGTGAGTGTGGCGAAAGCGTATGTGGCCGAACGCGCGCCGGTGATGCTTCAGGACTGCGTGCAGTTACACGGCGGCATCGGGGTGACGTGGGAACACGATCTGCATCTGTATCTGCGGCGGGTCGCCCTGTACCGGGCGATGTACGGCTCGCCTGAGGACCACCACCGCGCCGTGTACGCGCTGAGCCGCAAGAACCGCGCAGCCGAGGAAGTTGGGGTATGACCGACACCGTGAGCACCACCGCCACCACAGAATCTGTCGAGGAGTTCGCGCTGCGCGCCCGGACCTGGCTGGCCGAGAACATGCCCTCCATCGACCCGGACAACCCGCCGTTCGCCGTGCGCGCCGAAACCGAATCCTGGGAGCGGGCAAAGGAACTCCAGAAACGACTCTATGAGGGCGGGTTCGCCGGAATCTGCTTCCCGAGCGAGTACGGCGGCCTCGGCCTGGACTACGCGTACCAGAAGGCATTCAACGACGAGTGCGTGAACTACGAGATGCCGTTGATCCTCAACACCCCCTCGTTCACCATCTGCGCCGCGACGATCCTCGACATGGGTAGCGTTGAGCAGAAACGCGAACGCATCTCGGCCGCCATCCGCGGTGACGAGGTGCTCTGCCAGTTGTTGTCCGAACCCAGCGGCGGCTCGGATCTGGCCGGTGTGATCACCCGGGCCGAGCTCCGCGGCGATACGTGGATCATCAACGGCGCCAAGACCTGGAGCACGAGCGCTTTCGCCGCCGACTACGGACTGATGCTGGCCCGCACGGATTGGACGGTGCCCAAACACGAGGGCCTGACCATGTTCCTGGTGCCACTCAATGCGCCTGGCATCACCATGCGCCGCATCACCGAGGTGAACGGTAACGAGGAATTCTGCGAGGAATTCTTCGACAACCTGGAACTCCCCGCGGGTGCTGTGGTGGGTGAGGTCAACGACGGCTGGACAGTCGCCTCGCGTCAGCTCCACCACGAACGTCGTGCCGTCGGCGGCGGATCCGAGTTCGCCAGCGGGACCGGCGCAGAAAACGCCAACGAGATGCCGCCCGACCATGTCGGGCTGGCCGAGGCCACCGGGCAGGGTGACGACGCCCGCGTACAGGACCTGGCCGGCCGGGCCCTGGTGCGTCGAATCGTCAAGAAGCAGCTCATCGATCACGTCGGCAGGGCGATCGGAAACGGTTCACTACCACCGAATGCGGGTACGTTGATCCGGCTGTTCCACGCCGAGACCACCGAGCTCGAGGTCGACACCGCGTTGGCCATCGCCGGCACCGCCGGCGTCGTCGACGAGGGCTCGCCGGATGTACCCGGCCTGCTGGACATCGGGGTGCGCTATCTGTCCCGCCAGACCGGCTCGTTGGGCGGCGGTAGCTCCGAGATGGCCCGCAACGTCATCGGCGAGCGGATCTTGGGCTTCCCGCGCGAGCACGCCGCCGACCGTGGCGTGCCGTTCAATCAGGTGAAGCGCAACAAGAGCTGATTGTCATCTCGGCCGTGAAGCGGACGCATCGACAGGTGTGCCGCGTACGGTAGGTGTCAGCCGACGTAGGGGGGATTCCATGCCCACCATTCATCTGGAACGGGTGATCGCAGCACCGCCCGAGCAGGTCTTCGACTGGATGGCCGACCCGTCGGCGCTGACCACCGCCCCCTTGGTGCTGCGAGCCGGCTGGGTGGCCGGGACTTCAAAACCCGCAGTCGGGGCCGTACGCGCGGTGACCGGAGCCGGCATGTGGTTTCGCGAGGAGATCACCGCCTACGACCGTCCGAACAGTTACTCGTATCTGATCATCGACTCTTTTCCACCGTTCGATCATGACGGCGGCACACTGACTTTCACACCAGACGGCGACGGTACGCATGTCGACTGGACAACGAGCTATACCCATCCCCTGCGCGCCGGCGGTAAGGCATTGGAGGCCCTCAGTTCACGGCTGCTGCCGTGGAACTTCCGCGCCATCTTGACCAACTGCGCCAAGGCGCTGCAAGCCTGACCCGTGCGCAGGCTCTCGAGCTAGAACAGGACCGGGTGCGCCGGTGCCGCGGCTTCACGTACGGCACCGGCGCGCGCCGCGGGCGCTCGCCCGGTCAATCCGTACCGGGCCACCATCGGTGCCACCCGGGTACGAAGCATGTCGCGATAGTCCGGCGGCAGATAGGCTCCGCGCCGGTACAGCCGCTGGTAATCGTTGAGCAGTTCAGGATGTTCGCGCTGCAGCCAGGACATGAACCAGCCGCGCGTCGTCCCCCGCAGATGCAGGCCGAACACCGTCACGCCGGTGGCCCCGGCCGCGGCGATACGCCCGAGCAGATCATCGAGTTGCTCGGCGGAATCGGTGAGATACGGCAACACCGGCGCCACCATCACATGACAGCGCAGTCCTGCCTCGCGAATGGCCGCGATCAGGCCGAGCCGGGCATCAGGTGAGGGAGTTCCCGGCTCGACCTGACGGTGCAGTTCCGCGTCGCCGACCGCCAGTGACACGGCCACGCTGACATCGACGTGATGCGCCGCCTCGGCGATCAACGGCAGGTCCCGTCGCAGCAACGTGCCCTTGGTGAGGATGGAAAACGGTGTACCCGAATCGGCCAGCGCGGCAATGATTCCCGGCATCAAGGCATACCTGCCCTCGGCACGCTGATAAGGATCGGTGTTCGTACCGAGCGCCACCGTCTCACGCGTCCAGGACCGGCGTCGCACCTCGCGCCCCAGCACTTCGGCGACATTGGTCTTCACCACCACCTGGCTGTCGAAATCTGCGCCGCTGTCGAAGTCGAGATATTCATGCGTCGGGCGGGCGAAGCAGTACCGACAGGCATGGCTGCACCCGCGATAGCCGTTGACCGTGAACCGAAACGGTAGTGCCGAAGCTGCCGGCACCTTGTTGAGGGCCGACTTGCAGAGCACCTCATGGAAGGTCATTCCCTCGAACTGCGGCGAGCGGACACTCCGGACGAAGCCAACCCGTTGCAGGCCCGGCAGTGCGCCATCGTCGACTCCGATCGCCTGCCCGTCCCAACGCACACCTCATCGAACATCAGTTCGATCACGATGTCAAGGTAATTCCACACGTGTCGATTGGGCCGCGTCCGCGGAACACCGTGCGCGTGCGCCGGGTTCGTAGCAGTGAGCCGGCCGACGACCGGCCACTGCACGTATTCCGACGACTCACGATTGGACCTGGGCCAGAATGACATTCACGCCACCACTGACCGGCACGGTCGAGTACAACCGCGCCGGTACCACGCTGAGCCATCGGGTCCGTCCCGGCATCGGCACTCCCCTGGTACTCGTCCCCGGAGTCATGGCCGACGCGGCGACGTGGCAGCCGGTGGTGGACGCCATCGAGCTACCCAACCCGGTGATCACCCTCAACCGCCGGGGCCGCTTCCCCAGCGGCGCCCTGGGTACCGATTATTCGGTGGGTGTCGAGATCGCCGACCTCCGCCACGCCCTGGGTCGATTCGGCCCCGTCCACCTGTTCGGCTGGAGCTATGGCGCGCTCGTCGCATTGGAGACTGCGCTCGACACCACTCATATCCGGTCGGTGATCGCCTACGAACCGGTCGGCCGGCCCTTCGCCCCGAACGTCGTACCTCAGCTTCGCCACGCCGTCACCGCCGGCGACCTCGACCAGGCGGTCACGCTGGTCAATACCGAGGTCTCAGGATTTTCCGACGAGTATGTCGCCGAGCTACGGCGCAGTCCGGCTTGGCCGGTACTCCGAACACTCGCGACCCCACTGGCCGACGAATTGGCCGCGATCAATTCGCACCGACCAGCATTCGGTGGCTACCGACACATCGACATACCCGTCACCCTCATCCTCGGCGCCCTGAACCAAGACCGGATCCCTTACGGCAGCGCCTTTGCCCCGTTCGCGGATGCATTACCGCAGGCGAACCTCGTCCGACTGCCAGGGCAAGGCCACTTGGCACATGTCGAGGCACCGGCCACCCTTGCGCGCGCCATCACGGTTGCGGTGCATGCCGCTGAGCCGAGCTGAGACTGGTGCGCCGATGCCGCGGTTTCGGGTACGGCATCGGCGCGCGCCGTGGGCGCTTGCCCAGTCAATCGCAGTTCAGACCGGAAGCGGAACCGGTCCGTCGTGCACATGATCATCGAACACCAGTTCGAGTATGTCCGTCAAGGCGGATCTCAGATCGTGGGAGCCGGCGAATCCCGGGAGCTTCAGCTCACCACTGGCCGAGCTGGCACCGCGGGCTGTACGGATGATCATTCTGCACGGCGACCTGGCCGTCGACGGAAATCTCGCAGTGCGCGTTGGGCTGAGCCCGGCCACCGTGGGTGGTGCTGGCGACGGTGAAAATCGCCCACTGCGGGTCGGCCAGGGTCGTTTCGAACACCCATGGGGCGTCCGGCCCGACGTTGACGGTCGCCTTCTGCAGGTACTTGTACGCGTCGGCGTTGTAGGCGTCTTTACTCGGTGGCTGGGTCGTCAGGTAGTAGAGGTCGAATTCGTAGGGAGCGCCCGAAGTGAGCGTGTACTTGACCTGATGCCCCTGGCCGTCGGGCTCCGCATACGACGTTGCGTTGGAGACCGCCATCCCTGCGGCTGCCAGGACCAGCGCCGCTCCGACCGTGGTTGTCGCTTTTCGCATATTCGTCATACCCGTCATATCCCAGCACGCTACCGCCTTGTTACACGTGTGACAGGACCAGTGGTGCACACCGATGCGCGGACAACGTCCGAAATCTGTTCACGCTGGGAACATGACCGTCATCGGGAGGTAACAAGCCGCTCTTAATTTTTCCCGCATGACACAAGACCTCGGCAGTAAGCCGGCGGACGACACGGTCGAGCCTGGCCTCGACACCATGAATGCCACCAGGGAAACCCTGGAGGACTACACCTTGCGGTTCGCGCCGCGCAGCTACCGGAAGTGGTCGACCGGGGTGGTGGGGATCTCCGCCCTCGGCGGCATCGCCTACCTGGCCGACTTCGCGATCGGGGCCAACATCGGCATCTCGTACGGCACCACCAACGCGCTGTGGGGCATCCTGATCTTCGCGGTCGTCGTCGTCCTCACCGGATTTCCGGTTGCCTATTACTCCGCGCGCTACAACATCGACCTCGATCTCGTCACGCGCGGCAGCGGATTCGGCTACTACGGCTCCGTTGTCACCAACGTCATCTTCGCGACGTTCACGTTCATCTTCTTCGCGCTCGAAGGCTCGATCATGGCCCAGGGGCTCCAACTGGGCCTCCACATCCCGCTGTCGCTGGGCTACGCGGTGTCCACCCTGGTCATCTTCCCGCTGGTCATCTATGGCATGAAAGCGCTTTCCACACTCCAGGTCTGGACGACCCCGCTGTGGTTGATCCTGATGGTGGCCCCGTTTGTCTATCTCGTCGTGAGCCATCCGGAATCGGTCGGTCAATTCTTCGCCTATCAGGGCGAAAACGGGGTCAAGGGCTTCGATCTCGGCTCGACCCTACTGGCCGCAGGTGTGTGCCTGTCCCTCATCGCACAGATCGCCGAACAGAATGACTACCTGCGCTTCATGCCGCCGCTGACACCGGAGAACAAGCGCAGCTGGTGGACCTGGATGATCCTGGCCGGGCCGGGCTGGGTACTCTTCGGCGCCGTCAAGCAGATCGTCGGGCTTTTCCTCGCCGTCTACCTCATCGCCAACGTCGCCGACAGTGCCGGGATCGCCAACCAGCCCGTGCACCAGTTCCTGGAGATCTACGAGAACTTCCTGCCCGGCTGGCTCGCGATGACACTCGCAGTGGTTCTCGTGGTGATCAGCCAGATCAAAATCAATGTCACCAATGCGTACTCCGGTTCACTGGCCTGGACGAATGCATTCACCCGCGTGACGAAGCACTACCCCGGACGTCTGGTGTTCCTCGGCCTGAACCTGTTGATCGCGCTGATCCTGATGGAAGCCAACATGTTCGACTTCCTCAACACGATCCTGGGCTTCTACGCCAACTGCGGCATGGCGTGGGTGGTCGTGGTCGCCAGCGACATCGTGTTCAACAAGTACCTGCTCAAGCTCTCACCGAAGGAGCCCGAATTCCGGCGCGGCATGCTGTACGCGTTCAACCCCGTCGGTTTCGGTTCGATGCTGATCGCGGCCGGGCTGTCGGTGATCGCGTTCTTCGGCGGACTCGGCGAGGCCATCCGGCCCTACTCTCCGCTGGTCGCCATCGGCCTGGCGATGGTGCTGCCGCCGGTCATCGCCGTCGCGACCAAGGGCAGGTACTACCTACGCCGTACCGACGACGGTATCGACCTGCCGATGTTCGACGAATTCGGCAACCCGTCCGGCGCGCACCTCAAATGCCATGTCTGCCACCACGATTACGAGCGTCCGGACATGCTCAAGTGCGAGACGCACGATGCGTTCGTGTGCTCACTGTGCGTCAGCACAGACAAGGTCGCCGACCACGTACTGCCCGCCGGGAGACGCTAGCGGGCGAGACGGGAAAGGACCTCGACGACAACGGAATCGGCGGAGACATCGACCTGCTCGCCGGTCGCCAGGTCCTTCAACCCGACCGTGCCGGCCTCGATGTCGCGGTCTCCCGCCACCAGGGCGTACTTGGCACCCGAGCGGTCGGCCGCCTTCATCGCGCCCTTGAGGCCACGGTCGCCGTAGGCCAGGTCCACGCGCACCCCGTCGGCCCGCAGCCGTGCGGCCAGCTTCGCCAGCTCCAGCTTGGCTGCGTCGCCCAGCGGAACCCCGAACACCTCGACGCCACCGACGCCGGCCACGGACTTGCCCTCGGCCTGCAGCGCCAGCAGGGTGCGGTCCACCCCGAGCCCGAAACCGATACCTGACACGTCCTGCCCGCCGAGCTGCGCCATCAACCCGTCATAGCGGCCACCACCGCCGATACCGGACTGGGCGCCCAAACCATCGTGGACGAACTCGAAGGTTGTCTTGGTGTAGTAGTCCAAGCCGCGAACCATGCGCGGATTGATCACGTACGGCACACCGAGCGCGTCCAGGTGGGCCTGCACCACCTCGAAGTGGGCCTTGGCACTGTCGGACAGGTGGTCGAGCATCAGCGGCGCGTGAGCAGTCATCTCCCGCACCTGGGGCCGCTTGTCGTCGAGCACCCGCAACGGATTGATCTCGGCGCGGCGGCGCGTCTCTTCGTCGAGGTCCAGCTTGAACAGGAACTCCTGCAGCAGCTCCCGGTAGGCCGGGCGGCAGGTGTCGTCGCCCAGCGAGGTGATCTCGAGCCGGAAACCGTCCAGCCCCAACGACCGGAAACCGGCGTCGGCCACCGCGATCACCTCGGCGTCCAACGCGGGATCGTCGACGCCGATCGCCTCCACCCCGACCTGCTGTAGCTGGCGGTAGCGGCCGGCCTGCGGACGTTCGTAGCGGAAGAACGGGCCGGAGTAGCAGAGCTTGACCGGCAGCGCGCCGCGGTCCAGGCGATGCTGGATCACCGCGCGGATGACGCCGGCGGTGCCCTCGGGTCGCAGCGTCACCGAGCGATCACCGCGGTCGGCGAACGTGTACATCTCCTTGGACACCACATCGGTGGACTCCCCCACCCCGCGGGCGAACAACGCGGTGTCCTCGAAGATCGGCAACTCGACGTCGCCGTAGCCGGCTCGACGCGCCGAGGCCAGCAGACCGTCGCGGACCGCGACGAACTGCGCCGACTCCGGCGGGAGGTAGTCGGGCACGCCCTTGGGCGCCTGGAATGCAGAAGTCACAGAGTCAAACCTTCGAGAAACGGGTTGGTGCGGCGTTCGTGCCCGATGGTCGAGCTCGGGCCGTGCCCTGGTAATACCACGGTGTCGTCGTCGAGCACCAACAGCTTTGTCACGATGGAGGTGAGCAGGTCACGTCCGCTGCCACCGGGCAGGTCCGTGCGGCCCACCGAGGACCGGAACAGCGTATCGCCCGTGAACACGTTCCCAGCGGCCGATGCTTGCTCCGGCCCGCCGGAGACCCGGAACACCACCGAGCCGCGGGTGTGCCCCGGAGTGTGGTCGACGGAGACGGCGAGGCCGCCGAAATCGAGGATTGCGCCGTCGCGGTCCAACTCGATGAGCTGTTTGGGCTCGGAGAACAGCGCACCGAACGCGAGCTGTGCCAATCGGGGCCCGAACCCTTTGATCGGATCGGTCAACATGAACCGGTCCTCGGGGTGGATGTAAGCGGGGCAGCCGTAGGTATCGGCCACCTTTTGCGCCGACCAGACGTGATCGACGTGACCGTGCGTGAGCAGGACCGCGGCCGGGGTGAGACGGTTCTCGTCCAGGATGCGGCGCAGCCGGTCCATGGCCCGCTGGCCCGGGTCGACGACGATCGCGTCGGATCCTGGCCGCTGCGCCAGGACGTAGCAGTTGCAAGCCAGCATTCCGGCCGGAAATCCGGTGATGAACACGTTGCCAGTTTCCCATGGCCGCGGGTCGAGAAGCCCGGACCGCCGAACGCCTGGCAGACTCGTGACGACCCAACCGCACACAAGGAGGACTGCCGCGGTGCCGACCAACGAAGAACGGCGTGCGACGGCCAAGCGCAAGCTGGAGCAACAGCTGGAGCGCCATGCCGCCCAGGAACGCAAACGACGCATCGTGACCATCGCGGGGTCCGTGGTGGCAGCCATCGTCGTGATCGGTGCCGTCGTGGCGACGTTCGTGTTCACCGGTAAGGATTCCGGCAGTACCACCGCCTCGGCGGACACCACCACCGCGACGTCGGGCGCTCCCGCCCAACCGGCCGCCGATGGCCAGCTACCGGCCTTCGTCGCACCCGCGGACCTCGGCGCCAACTGCCAGTACCCGGCCGCGGCACCGGCGAGCAAGCCGAACACCCCGCCCCGCACCGGCAAGGTTCCCACCGATCCGGCCACGGTGAGCGTCAGCATGGTCACCACCCAGGGCAACATCGGCCTGCTGCTCAACAACGGCCAGGCGCCCTGCACGGTGAACAGCTTCGCCAGCTTGGCCGGACAGAACTACTTCAACGACACCCCGTGCCACCGCCTGACCACGGGTGGTCTGTCGGTGCTGCAGTGCGGTGACCCGACCGGGCAGGGCACCGGCGGCCCCGGCTACCAGTTCGCCAATGAGTACCCGACCAACCAGTACCAGCCGGACAACCCGGCGCTGCAGCAGCCGGTGACCTACCCGCGCGGCACGCTTGCCATGGCCAACGCCGGGCCGAACACCAACGGAAGCCAGTTCTTCCTGGTGTATCAGGACTCGCAGCTGCCCCCGAACTACACCGTGTTCGGCAAGATCGACGAGACCGGTCTGGCCACCCTCGACAAGATCGCGGCAGCCGGTGTGGCCGGCGGTGGACCGGACGGCAAGCCGGCGCTGGACGTTGAGCTGAAGTCCGTGGCCCTCGACTAGGTCACCGAGCCGTTGACCGTCCTGCCTCCGTACGGCGGTTACCCGCCGCCGGCCCGCACCAACGGCATGGCGGTCGCGGCACTGGTGTGCGCCTTCGTGATCGCACCGCTGGGCATCGTCTTCGGTCACATCTCGCTGTCGCAGGTCAAACGCAGCGGTGAACAGGGCCGTGGTCTGGCGATCGCAGGCCTGGTGATCGGCTATGTGATGACCGCGCTGTCGATCCTGCTGGCGGTGTTGCTGGTGGTGTTCGCCGCGTTCATGGCACGCACCGCAGAAAGTGTGTCGACGCGGGACCGCAGCACCGCCTCCGCCGCGTCCGAACTGCCGCCGTTCGCACCGCCGCCGAACCTCGGTGCGAACTGCCAGTACCCGCCGACCACCGAACCGGCCACCACGCCGGTCAAGCTGCCACGCACCGGCACCGTCCCGACCGCACCGGCCAGCGTCGAAGCCGGGATCGTCACCGACCGCGGCACCATCGGCCTCAAGCTGGCCAACGGCAAAGCGCCGTGCACGGTGAACAACTTCGCCAGCCTTGCGTCGCAAGGATTCTTCGACGGCACCCGGTGTCACCGGCTGACCACCGGAGACCTCGCGGCACTGCACTGTGGTGACCCGTCAGGCCACGGTAGCGGTGGGCCCGGTTACCGGTTCCCCAACGAGTACCCGACCAACCAGTACCGGCTCTCCGATCCCGCGTTGCGGCAGCCCGTGGTCTATCCGCGCGGCACCGTCGCGATGGCGAACTCCGGGTCCGGCACCAACGGCAGCCAGTTCTTCCTCGTGTACCAGGATTCGTGGTTGCCCCCGACGTACACGGTGTTCGGCACGGTCGACAGGACCGGGCTGGCCACCCTCGACAAGATCGCGGCGGCGGGTGTCGCCGGCGGCGGCACGGACGGTAGGCCTGCCATGGAGGTCGAGTTGGTGTCGGTGACCGCGGACTGACGCCCGCGCCGATCAGGCCGCCGACGTGATCCGGTAGACGTCGTAGACGCCTTCGACGTTGCGCACCACGCCCAGCAGATGCCCCAGATGTTTGGGGTCGCCCATCTCGAAGGTGAACCGGCTGATCGCCACCCGGTCGTTGGAGGTGGTCACCGAGGCCGAGAGGATGTTGACCTTCTCGTCGGCCAGCACCCGCGTCACGTCGGAGAGCAGCCGGTGCCGGTCCAGGGCCTCGACCTGGATGGCCACCAGGAACACCGACGACGGCGACGGCGCCCAGTTGACCTCGATGATGCGTTCCGACTGTTGTTGCAGCGACGCCGCATTCGTGCAGTCGGTGCGGTGCACGCTGACGCCGCCGCCGCGGGTCACGAAACCCATGATGGTGTCGCCGGGTACCGGCGTGCAGCACTTGGCCAGTTTGGTCAGGGTGCCCGGCGCCCCGGGTACCGCGACACCGGTGTCGTCGGTGCTGCGTTGCCGCACCGGCATGGTCAACGGGGTGGACCGTTCGGCGAGTTCGTCCTCGGCCGCGTCGTCGCCACCGAACTGTGCGAGCAGACGCTGCACGACATGGCGCGCCGAGACATGCCCCTCACCGACCGCGGTGTAAAGCGCCGAGACGTCGGTGTAGCGCAGCTCGCGGGCCAGCGCCGCCACCGAATCGGCATTGATCAAGCGCTGCAACGGAAGTCCACCCCGGCGAACCTCGCGGGCGATGGCGTCCTTGCCGGATTCCAGCGCCTCCTCACGGCGCTCCTTGGCGAACCACTGGCGGATCTTGGTCTTGGCCCGCGGCGACACCACGAAGGTCTGCCAGTCGCGCGATGGTCCGGCATTGGGTGCCTTCGAGGTGAAAACCTCGACGACTTCACCGTTTTCGAGCTTGCGTTCCAGGGCGACCAACCGGCCGTTGACCCGGGCCCCGATACAGCGGTGCCCGACCTCGGTGTGCACCGCGTAGGCGAAGTCGACCGGCGTCGACCCAGTCGGCAGGTTTATCACGTCACCCTTGGGGGTGAACACGAAAATCTCTTTGACCGCAAGGTCGTACCGCAGGGACTCGAGGAATTCGCCGGGATCGGCGGCCTCCCGCTGCCAGTCGAGCAGTTGCCGCATCCACGCCATGTCGTCGATCTCGGCGGCGGCGTGACTGTGTGGAACCCCGTTGCGGCCCTTGGCTTCCTTGTAGCGCCAGTGCGCGGCGATGCCGTACTCGGCGGTGCGGTGCATGTCGCGGGTACGGATCTGCACCTCCAGCGGCTTGCCCTCGGGGCCGACGACCGTGGTGTGCAGCGACTGGTACACGCCGTAGCGCGGCTGGGCGATGTAGTCCTTGAACCGGCCCGCCATGGGCTGCCACAGCGAGTGCACGACGCCGACGGCGGCATAGCAGTCGCGGATCTCGTCACAGAGGATCCGCACGCCCACCAGGTCGTGGATGTCGTCGAAGTCGCGGCCCTTGACGATCATCTTCTGGTAGATCGACCAATAGTGCTTGGGCCTACCCTCGACGACGGCGTTGATCTTCATGGCACTGAGCGCCACACCGATCTCGGCGCGCACCTTGGCCAGATAGGTGTCGCGTGAGGGCGCCCGGTCGGCGACCAGCCGCACGATCTCTTCGTACTTCTTGGGATGCAGGATCGCGAACGACAGGTCCTCAAGCTCCCACTTGACCGTGGCCATACCGAGCCGATGCGCCAGCGGCGCAATGACTTCCAATGTCTCGCGGGCCTTGCGGGCCTGCTTCTCCGGTGGCAGGAACCGCATGGTGCGCATGTTGTGCAGCCGGTCGGCCACCTTGATCACCAGCACCCGGGGGTCGCGGGCCATGGCGATGATCATCTTGCGGATCGTCTCGCCCTCGGCCGCCGAGCCGAGCACCACCTTGTCCAGCTTGGTGACGCCGTCGACGAGGTGGCCCACCTCGGCGCCGAACTCGGCGGTCAGAGCCTCCAGGGTGTATCCGGTGTCCTCCACGGTGTCGTGCAGCAGGGCCGCCACGAGCGTGGTGGTGTCCATGCCGAGTTCGGCCAAGATGTTGGCCACGGCCAGCGGATGGGTGATGTAGGGATCACCGGACTTGCGCAGTTGGTCGGAGTGACGCTGCTCGGCGACGTCGTAGGCACGCTGCAGCAACTGCAGATCGGCTTTGGGGTAGATCTCGCGATGGACCGCGACGAGCGGCTCGAGGACCGGGTTGACCGCACTGCGCTGCGCGGTCATGCGGCGGGCCAAGCGCGCCCGCACTCGACGCGAGGCGCTGGTCTTGGCGGCCTCCGGCGATGCCGGCGCAGCGGGCGCCGGCACAGTGGGCGCCGGCAGAGGAGGAGGCGATTGCACCGCCTGGCCCGTACCCGCGTCCGTACCCGTATCGCCGGCCATCGTCACCTCCCGCAAGCATTCAGAATTCGAGGATATCCCTCACACCGTGTGCAGACTGCTGACCCGCAGGGGCGCCACGGTCGCCCGGCCGTCCAGAGCCGTGAGTTCCAACACTACGGCCGCGCTCAGGACGTTGGCCCCGCCGTCGGACAACAGCCGCGTCGCCGCAGCCAGGGTCCCACCGGTGGCCAGGACATCGTCGATGATCACAACGTTGCGTCCGGTGATGTCGATTCCGTCGGCCGGAATCTCCAGCGTCGCCGTGCCGTACTCCAGCTGATACGTCGCACTGTGCACCGGCGGCGGCAACTTGCCCCCCTTGCGCACCGCCAGCACCCCGGTGCCCAGCCTGGTGGCCACCGCCGCGCCCAACAGGAAGCCCCGGGCATCCAAACCGGCGATCAGATCGGCGTCGGCGGCCGTGGCCGCCAGCGCATCGGTGACCGCGGCCAGACCCTCGGCATCGGCCAGCAACGGGGTCAGATCCTTGAACTGCACGCCGGGTTCCGGGAAGTCGGGAACTTCGCGGATCAGGGTCTCGATCAGCTGCGAGATGTCGCCGGCCGTGGTCATGTCGACAGTTTCCAGCGGTCCATGTTCCAGCCTGCGCCCCATCTGGTCGGGTTGTTGCTCACGGCGTACATCTTGTTCGACGTCAGCACGGTGCGCTGCTGGCGGTACAGCGGCAGCGTCGGCATGTCGCCCCACAGGATCGGCGCACCCTCTCCCACCAGCCGGGCCAACTCCTTCGGATCGGTGGTGACGGCCTGCGCGTCGATGATGCCGTCGATCCGTTCGTTGGAGTAGTTGGGCAGGTTGTTGCCGTTGCCGGTGTGGAACGCGTAGGCGTCGATCGCCGAGGAGCCCGACGATCCACTGCCCGCGGCGCCCCCGGTGCCGGCCAACAACGCATCGAACTCGTTGTTGCGCAGGGCCACCGGGCCGGCCGTGGGCGACGCGGCGTCCTCTACCTTGATGCCGGCCGCGGCGCACGATTTCGCGATCGCACCGACCGTGGCCGCCAGCCTGGCGTTGGGTGTCTGGTAGCCGATGCGCACGGTCAACGGCTTGTTGTTGAGCGCGGCACGCGCTGCATCGGGATTGGCCACGGCGAATTGACCGGCCTCACCGGTGTTTTCGGCCGCGCTGAACGCGTCGTCGGCGACCGGGCTCAGGCGCGAGTTGATGATCGGGGCACCGGCGTTGCGAGCGATCACGTCACGGGGCGTGCACAGGGCCACCGCGCGGCGGGCCGGCGGCCCCGCCAACGGACCGGACGGCGCGAAGATCAACTGTTCGACCCCGGCCGAGGGACTCTCCATGCTGACGTAGTCGTCGGGCAGGTTGAGCAGGCCCGACGACCCGGACTCGATGTCGACGACGTCGTAGGCGCCTTCGTTGACCCGATCTTGGATGTCGGCTCCGCGCGGCCACACCTCGATCCGCTTGGTGATCGGCGGAGTGCCCCACCACTTGTCGTTGGCCACCAGAACCACCGCACCGTCCTGCGTGACCGAGTCGATCCGGTAGGGCCCCGAGGACGGGAACCGTTTGAGATCCAGGTCGGGTTTGAGGTCCCAGATGGTGTTCCACGCGTCGGCGATCTTGGCGATGGTGGGCTGGTCGCCGGTCTGCAGCGCGCTCGTCACTCCCCCGTCGCCCAGCCCCAGCTCGTCGGCGATGACGTGGGCGGGCATCAGGGAGGTCGCCGCGAACAGGTGGCCGTAATCGAGGAAGCCGCGGTCCTGGGCGAAGGACACCCTGGCCCGTTTCTGGCCGGGCGCGCATTCCACCGACCCGATGTCGCGGTAGCCCGCTCGGCTGGCGGCGTCGAATCCCGGGAACCGACCCGATTGCGCGCCCCAGGCCAGCACCATGTCGTCACAGGTGATCGGCTTGCCGTCGGAATAGACCGCCTTGTCGCTGATCACGTAATCGAGCACCAGCGGAGCCCGGCCCACGACCGACACCGCGCCGAAATCGTTGTCGGCGACGACCTGGCCCTCCGGGCCGTGATAGGCGAAACCGGTGAGGGCGCGGGCGAACGCCTGGGGGCCCGCCGAGGCAGCACCGGCCACCGTGTTGGTGTTGTAGGTCGTCAGTGTGCCGTCGACGGCGTAGTCGATCTCGTCAGCCGAACTGCCCGAGCATGCCACCAGCCCCGAACCGCCGACCAGGGCCAGCGTCACCGCCGCCGCGACCGTCCGGGCCCGGACCCGCCACTGCACCATCGGGTTTACCGCCGGGTGTTCCGCTTACCCGACGGACGGCCGGTCCGCGAGGCCGGACGTGCGCCGGGCGCCGGCTTGTCCGGTGCCGGTTCGGCCGCCACCGAGGCCGATACGGTCTCGGTCTCGGTGGACTCCGCATCAGCGGCGTCCTTGCCTGTCGACGCCTTGGCGCCCTTTTCCCGACGGTTGAGCACCTTCTGGGTGTGCTTGCGCACCAGTTCGGTCCGCTCACGCAACGACACCAGCAGCGGCGTGGCGAAGTAGATCGACGAGTACGTGCCGACGATGACGCCGACCAGCTGGACCAGCGCCAGGTCCATCAGGGTGCCCACGCCGAGCAGCCACACCGCGACCACCATCAGCGCGATGATCGGCAGCACCGAGATGAGGCTGGTGTTGATCGAGCGCATGAAGGTCTGGTTCACCGCGAGGTTGGCCTGTTCGGCGAAGGTCCGCCGGGTGGTGTGCTCGAAGCCGTGGGTGTTCTCCTCGACCTTGTCGAACACGATGACGGTGTCGTACAGCGAGAAGCCCAGGATCGTCAGCAGGCCGATGACAGTGGCCGGGGTGACCTCGAACCCGACCAGCGAGTAGACACCGGCGGTCACGACGAGGTCGAAGACCAGGGTGGCCATCGCGGCCATCGCCATGTACCGCTCATAGCGCCACGCGATGTAGATGGAAGCCAACACCAGGAAGATCACCAGCGCGATCAAGGCCTTCTGGGTGATCTGGCCGCCCCAGGTCTCCGACACTGCCGAGTCGCTGATCACCTGCTTGCTCGGCTGGCCGTCACTGCCCTTGGGGTGGAACGCCTCGAACAGCGCAGTGCGCAGCTTCTCGGTCTCGTCGTTGGTCAACGTTTCCGAGCGGATCTGCACGGTCGCCGAGTCGCCGCTGCCGACCAGCACGACGGACTCGGGCGCCCGGTTGATGGTCTTGTTGAAGACGTCTTCGACCTGTTGGACCGTGACGGTTCCCGCGGAACCGGCCGACGGCATCGAGACCTTGGTCCCGCCTTCGAAGTCGATGCCGAAGGTGAATCCGCGCAACACCATGCTGGCGAGCGCGATCGCCACGATGACGCCGCTGACCAGGTACCACAGTTTGCGGCGACCGATGACCTCGAAGGCCCCGGTACCGGTGTAGAGCCGGACGAAGAACCCGTGCTTGGGCAGGGCAGCCGACGTGGATTCGAGGCTGGATGCCTCCACCGCGCTGGTCGTGACGTCCTCGGCGGCAGTGTCTTCGGAGATCTTGGTGTCCTCGGAGATTTTGTTCTCGTCGGAGGTCTTGTTCTCTGTAGCCATGTGTTATCCCCGTCCCGCAGTCGCATGCGAAGCCGCCCGGCGTTCCCGCGCGATCTGCTGGACCGCGCCGAGACCGTTGAGGGCAGGTTTGGCCATCGTCGGGGACTTGGACGCCAGGTAGACCAGCGGCCAGGTCACCAGGAACACCACCACGACGTCGAGGATCGTGGTCAACCCCAAGGTGAAGGCGAAGCCCTTGACCTGGCCGATGGCCAGCGCGTAGAGCACCGCGGCAGCCAAGAACGTCACAGCGTTGCCGGACACGATCGTCTTACGGGCGCGTGCCCAGCCTCGGGGCACCGCCGACCGGAAGGACCGGCCTTCACGAATCTCGTCCTTGATGCGTTCGAAGAACACCACAAAAGAGTCTGCGGTGGTGCCGATACCGATGATCAGACCGGCGATACCGGCCAGGTCAAGCGTGTAGCCGATATACCTGCCGAGCAACACGAGGATCGCGAAAACCATTGCGCCGGCGGCAACCAGCGACAACGCCACCAACAGGCCCAGCACGCGGTAGTACAGCAGCGAGTACAGCAGGACCGCGGCCAGACCGACGGCACCGGCGATCAGGCCGGCTCGCAACGAGGACAGACCGAGGGTCGCCGACACTGTCTCGGCCTCCGACGATTCGAAGGACAACGGCAGCGAGCCGTACTTGAGCACGTTGGCCAGTTCCTTGGCGGTGTCCGAATTGAACTGGCCCGTGATCTGGGTGTTCCCGCCAGGGATGGCCTCGCGGATCTCCGGTGCGCTGACCACCTGCGAGTCGAGCGTGAACGCGGTCTGCGTGCCCACGTTCGCCGCGGTGAAGTCCGACCAGGTCTTGGCTCCGCCGCTCTTGAACGTGACATCGACGACGTACTGGCCCTGCTGCTGGTTCAGGCCAGAGGTGGCGTCGGCGATCTCCTCGCCGCTCATGATCGAGGGGCTCAGCAAGTAGACCGTCTGCCCGTCGGTGGAGCACGTCACGAGAGGCAACTTCGGATCGTCGTTGCCGGCCAGCACGTCGTCCTTGTCGCAGTTCTGGGCGCGCTCCATGATCGCCTGGATCTGCATCATGGGGTTGGTGCTCTGGCGAATCGTCTTCGCAAGCGTGATCAACGCAGCGCGGGTCTGCGCTTCGTCAGGCTGTGCCGGGGCGCCGGGACCCGGGGCGCCGGGAGCCGGGGGCGCCGGAGCCGGAGCTGGGGTGGGCTCCCCCGGCGTCGGTGCCGGTTCCTGCGGATAGGGCCGGGGCTGCGGTGCGGGAGCAGGCTCACCGGGAGCAGGCTCTCCGACTGGCGGTGCGACGGGCTCACCGGCCGGCGCACCGGGAAGCCCTGGCAGCGCGCCCGGTGCTCCGGGTGCTGCCGGCGCTCCGGGTGCCGCTGGTCCGCCCTGGGCGGTGAGCTGCTTGAGCTGCTGGACGGGTATTGCGCGGGCAACGGGCCGGATGTACAGCCGGGCGGTCTGGCCCAGGTTGCGGGCCTCGTTGCCGTCGTTGCCGGGCACGGTGATCACCAGGTTGTCGCCGTCGATGACGACCTCGGAGCCCGAAACGCCGAGACCGTCGACGCGGGCACTGATGATCTGTTGGGCCTGGTTGAGGGCCTCTCTGGTGGGCGTAGAGCCGTCCGGGGTGCGCGCTGTCAGCGTCACCCGGGTACCGCCCTGCAGGTCGATGCCCAGTTTGGGCTTGGCCTGCTTGTCGCCGGTGAGGAACACCAGCAGATAAACGCCGATCAGAAGGACCAGGAAAAGCGTCAGGTAGCGGGCAGGATGCACCGGCGCCGAAGACGATGCCACGTTGCTAGGGTCTCCTCGAGATCAGTTCGTCAGCACCGCAAAGGGTACGTGCTTGGCCTGGGTGCTCAGCTGTCAGTCTTTCTTGAGACCGTCGGTGTCGGTGACACCGGTGCTCTCGGTCAATTCGGTCGCGCCGGATTCGCTTTCATCCTCGGTGTCCTCCTCGATGCGGTCGCGCACGGCGAGCTTCATCCAGGTGGTGATGACACCGGGGGCGATCTCCAGGTCGACATTGTCGTCGGTGATACCGGTGATCGTGCCCTGCAGACCCGAGGTGGTGTGGATGCGGTCCCCGATCTGCAGCGAATTGTGCAGGTCGATCGTCGCCTGCATGGCCTTGCGCTGACGACGCGACGCAAAGAACATAAATGCGCCCATGACGATCAGCAGGGGCAGGAAAATGACGAGATCCATGTCAACAATGTCTTTCGTGTCGGGTCAGAAGTCAGGGCGACCGAGGCCACGATACCGCCGTCGACCCGCGCCACCCCATTCGCCGCCGATTGGCAGGCCTGACGACTAGGCTCGTACCGCACTCCTTCCGGCATCGTCGATGAGTATGCCGATGAGTATCAGGAGGCCGAGTTGAGCCACCCCGAGCAGAGCCGCCACCTCGCGACAGCGATTCCCGGCCCCAAATCCCAGGCACTGATCGATCGCAAGAACACCGCCGTGGCTCGCGGCGTGGGCACCACCATGCCGGTCTATGCCGCCCGGGCCGGCGGCGGCATCGTCGAGGACGTCGACGGCAACCGACTCATCGACCTGGGCTCCGGCATCGCGGTCACCACCGTCGGCAATTCCGCGCCGCGGGTGGTCGGGGCGGTCACCGCGCAGACGGCCGAGTTCACCCACACCTGCTTCATGGTGACGCCCTACGAGGGATATGTGGCGGTCTGCGAACACCTCAACCGGCTGACCCCGGTCCGCGGCGACAAGCGGTCGGCATTGTTCAACTCCGGGTCGGAAGCCGTCGAGAATGCCGTCAAGATCGCCCGCTCCCACACCCACCGCTCCGCAGTCGTCGCTTTCGACCACGCCTATCACGGCCGCACGAACCTCACGATGGCGCTGACGGCCAAAGCCATGCCCTACAAGCACGGGTTCGGCCCGTTCGCACCCGACATCTACCGGGCGCCGCTGTCCTATCCGTTCCGTGACGCCGAGTTCGGCAAGGACCTGGCCACCGATGGTGCGCTGGCCGCCAGGCGGGCCATCGACGTGATGGAGAAACAGATCGGTGCGGACAACCTGGCCGCAGTCATCATCGAGCCGATCCAGGGCGAGGGCGGGTTCATCGTGCCGGCCGAGGGCTTTCTACCCGCCCTGCTGGACTGGTGCCGCGACAACAACGTGGTGTTCATCGCCGACGAAGTGCAGACCGGGTTCGCCCGCACCGGCGCCATGTTCGCGTGCGAACACGAGGGCATCGACCCCGATCTGATCGTCACCGCGAAGGGCATCGCCGACGGCCTGCCGCTGTCCGCGGTGACCGGGCGCGCCGAGATCATGGACGCTCCGCATGTCTCGGGCCTCGGCGGGACCTACGGCGGCAATCCGATCGCGTGCGCGGCGGCGCTGGCCACCATCGAGACGATCGAGGCCGAGGGTCTGATCTCCCGTGCTCGGCAGATCGAAGCGTTGATGAAGGATCGCCTGGGCCGTCTGCAGGCCGAGGACGACCGGATCGGCGACGTACGGGGCCGAGGCGCGATGATCGCCGTCGAACTGGTCACGTCCGGCACTATCACCCCCGCCCCGGAGCTGACCAAAGCACTGTGCGCCGGTGCCCACGAGGCGGGGGTGATAGTGCTGTCCTGCGGCACGTACGGCAACGTGCTGCGCTTCCTGCCGCCGTTGACGATCAGCGACGAGTTGCTCATCGAGGGGCTCGATGTGCTCGAGCTGATCCTGCGCGACCTGTGAAGCGCTAGTGCGCGTGGGTGTGCCGACGGCCGAACATTCCGCCCCAGTGCCGGCGCTCACGCCCTGCGGGGACGACCTCCGTCGGCTGTGCATCGGCAACCGCGACGGGCTCGGTCGACGTCGTCGTGGCGACGGGGCGACGCGCGTACTCGACGTCACGCAGACTGCGGACCGACAACCGACCGACCGCCATGGCACCCAGCAACACGATGAGCGCGCCGAGGCCGGAGAAGTAGGCCAGTTCCAACGACACCCGCTTGGCGTCGGTCACGGCGATCGGCATCCCGGCGTCGCCGATGCCCAACGGTCCGGCGAGCGCGCGGCCGATCACGAACCACGCTCCGCCCAAGACGGCCAGCCATGCGCCGAAATGCGCCGTGGCCCGGTTACCCGAAACCAGCAGGAGCAGGCCACCCAGCGCCGTCACAGCGCCCGGAAGCACCTCCAACCAGCCACGCGCCGACGTCCACACCCAGGCTTGGTCCGGGGTGAAGGCGAAGTCGAAGTATGGCCCGATGAACGGGATCAATGCACCCCAGAGTCCCAGCAGGACCAGCAAAAGGCCGCTGGCGGCGCCGCGACTGCGCCGCATCCGTAGGCGCGAGCCGCGGGTATCGATTTCGGTCATGATGCCTCCTTTGACACCCCGGTGGGTACCCCGCCGACAGCAGACGTAACGCATCGGCCGGCGCTTAGCTTCACGCCGCTGCCCGCGGACCGGAACGATCGAACTCACAGCACATTGACAGCTCCAGAGCTGGTTTTTCGGAAATAAGTTTAGCTTCACTAACGTAGTAGTTCGGTAGCGCAACGTCGCGCGGGTGATTATTCAGCTATTTGCGAAGAGGGAATTTTTGATGCCATTTGATACCCACGATGAGCACCTGGCGAGCCGTATCGCCAGCCT
The DNA here is from genome assembly GCF_001954135.1 of Mycobacterium sp. GA-1841. Lineage (GTDB taxonomy): Bacteria > Actinomycetota > Actinomycetes > Mycobacteriales > Mycobacteriaceae > Mycobacterium. The sequence goes on from NZ_MBEQ01000029.1 coordinate 111,661, forward strand.
GACCGCCGATGACCCCCAGTTTGCCGCCGCGATACCCAGCGACGCCGTTACCGCTGCCGTCGACGTCCCCGGGATGCGGCTGCCCGAGATCGTCCAGACCCTCCTGCAGGGCTACACCGAGCGGCCGGCGCTCGGCGAACGCGCGCTCGACTTCGTCGTCGACCCCGCCACCGGCCGCACCACCGCCCGTCTGCTCCCCCGGTTCGACACCATCAGCTACGGCGAACTCTTCGAACGCGTGCGTGCCCTGGCCGCCGCCCTGCACGCCTCCGGCGTGGCTGCCGGCGACCGCGTCGCGATCCTCGGGTTCACCAGCGCCGACTACACCGTGATCGACACCGCCCTGGGTCAGATCGGTGCGGTGTCGGTTCCATTGCAGACCAGTTCTTCGCCCGAGGCGCTCGCGCCGATCGTGGCCGAAACCGAACCCACGGTGATCGCCGCGAGCGTCGACCACCTCTCCGATGCCGTCGAACTGGCGTCGACCGCCCGCGCTCTCACCACAGTGGTCGTCTTCGACCACCACGTCGAGGTCGACGATCATCGCGACGCCGTGGCGTCCGCCGCCGAACGGCTGAAGTCGGCCGGCACTGCCGTTGAAACCCTGGCCGACCTGATCGCCCGCGGCGCCGACCTGCCCGCCGCGCCTGCTCCCGAGGCCGACGACACCGACCCGCTCGCATTGCTGATCTACACCTCCGGCAGCACCGGCGCACCCAAGGGTGCGATGTATCTGCAAAGCGCGGTGGCAAAATTCTGGCGGCGTAACAGTGGCGCCTGGTTGGCCCCGACCACCGCGTCGATCAACCTCAGCTTCATGCCGATGAGCCACGTGATGGGCCGCGGCATCCTGTACGCGTCGTTGGCCGCGGGCGGCACCTGCTACTTCGCCGCACGCAGCGATCTGTCGACGCTGTTGGAGGACCTCGCCCTGGTGCGACCCACCGAGCTGAATTTCGTTCCGCGCGTGTGGGAAATGATCCACAGCGAGTACCAGAGTCGTGTCGATCAGCGCCTGGCCGAGGCAGACCAGGACCGTGACGCAGTCGAAGCCGAGGTACTGGCCGAGGTGCGCGACAAGGTTCTCGGCGGCCGCTTCATCGCCGCGATGACCGGCTCGGCGCCCATCTCCCCCGAGCTCAAGGCCTGGACCCAGGAAATGCTGGGCATCCACCTGCTCGAGGGATACGGCTCCACCGAGGCCGGAATGGCCCTGTTCGACGGTGCGGTCCAGCGTCCGCCGGTGATCGACTACAAGCTCGTCGACGTCCCAGACCTCGGCTACTTCAGCACCGACCAGCCGCACCCGCGCGGCGAGCTGCTGCTCAAGACCGAGAACCTGTTCCCGGGCTACTACAAGCGTCCCGAGGTCACCGCGTCGGTGTTCGACGAAGACGGTTTCTACCGCACCGGCGACGTCGTCGCGGAGATCGGCCCGGATCAGCTGCGCTACGTCGACCGGCGCAACAACGTGCTCAAGCTCGCCCAGGGTGAGTTCGTCACGCTGGCCAAGCTGGAAGCTGTCTTCGGCAACAGCCCGCTGGTGCAACAGATCTACGTGTACGGCAACAGCGCACAGCCCTACCTGCTGGCCGTGGTGGTGCCGACCGACGCAGACGTGTCGAAGGAGGCGATCGCCGAGTCCCTGCAACAGGTCGCTCGCGAAGCCGATCTGCAGTCGTATGAGATCCCGCGTGATTTCCTCGTGGAGACAACACCTTTCACCCTGGAGAACGGTCTGCTGACCGGCATCCGCAAACTGGCGTGGCCGAAGTTGAAGGCGCACTACGGCGAGCGGCTCGAGCAGCTCTACGCCGAGCTGGCCGAGACACAGGCCGGTGAACTTCGAGCACTGCGGTCGCTCAGCGCCGATGCCCCGGTGCTCGAGACCGTGAGCCGGGCCGCCGGTGCCCTGCTGGGCGCCGCGGCGTCCGACCTGGGGCCTGACGCCCACTTCACCGATCTGGGTGGAGATTCGTTGTCCGCGTTGACCTTCGGCAACCTGCTGCGCGAGATCTTCGACGTGGACGTCCCGGTGGGTGTGATCGTCAGCCCGGCCAACGATCTGGCGGCCATCGCCGGCCACATCGAGACGCAGCGCAGCGGGTCGAAGCGCCCGTCCTATGCGTCGGTGCACGGCAGGCATGCCGCTGAGGTCAGTGCGGCCGATCTGACGCTGGACAAGTTCCTCGACGCCAAAACCCTGGCCGCGGCTCCAACCCTGCCCAAGGCGCGCAGCGAGGTGCGCACGGTGCTGCTCACCGGCGCCACCGGCTTCCTCGGCCGTTACCTGGCACTGGAATGGCTGGAGCGCATGGACCTCGTCGACGGCAAGGTCATTGCCCTGGTTCGGGCCAAATCCGACGAGGAGGCGCGGGCCCGGCTCGACGCCACCTTCGACAGCGGCGACGCGAAACTGCTTGCCCATTACCAGAAACTGGCCGCCGACCACCTCGAGGTGATCGCCGGTGACAAGGGTGACGAGAACCTCGGCCTGGATCAGCAGACCTGGCAGCGGCTCGCCGACGACGTCGACCTGATCGTCGACCCGGCGGCTCTGGTCAACCACGTGCTGCCCTACAGCGAACTGTTCGGGCCCAACGCCCTCGGCACCGCCGAACTGATCAAGATCGCCCTCACCACGAAGATCAAGCCGTACACCTATGTGTCGACGATCGGCGTGGGCGATCAGATCGAGCCCGGGAAGTTCGTCGAGAACGTCGATGTCCGCCAGATGAGCGCGGTCCGCCAGATCAACGACGGGTACGCCAACGGCTACGGCAACAGCAAGTGGGCCGGCGAGGTCCTGCTGCGCGAGGCCAACGATCTGTGCGGGCTGCCCGTGGCGGTGTTCCGCTGCGACATGATCCTGGCCGACACCACGTACTCGGGCCAGCTGAACCTGCCCGACATGTTCACCCGGATGATGTTCAGCCTCGTCGCCAGCGGTATCGCGCCCGGGTCGTTCTATGAACTCGACGCTGACGGCAACCGGCAGCGCTCGCACTACGACGGGCTCCCGGTCGAGTTCATCGCCGAGTCCATCTCGACGCTGGGCGGGCAGTCCGTGGAGAGCTTCGAGACCTACCATGTGATGAACCCGTACGACGATGGCCTGGGCATGGACGAGTTCGTCGACTGGCTGATCGAGGCCGGCTACCCGATCGAGCGCATCGCCGACTACGGGCAGTGGATCCAGCGCTTCGAGAGCACCCTGCGCGCGCTGCCGGACAAACAGCGTCAGGCCTCCCTGCTGCCGCTGTTGCACAACTACCAGCAGCCCGAAAGGCCGATGCTGGGTGCCCTGGCCCCGACGGACCACTTCCGGGCCGCGGTGCAGGAAGCCAAGACCGGGCCGGACAAGGACATCCCCCATGTCAGCCCGGCGGTGATCGTCAAGTACATCACCAACCTGCAGCAGCTCGGACTGCTCTAGCCCCCGCGCCCGCCCCACACCCGAGTGGGGCGGGCGCCTTCGGGCGTGACGCATCTCGCACCATCTGAGCTGGCATCTCGAAATATAATTAGTTTTACTAACGTAGTAATCAGTAGGCGCGACCAACGTGCCGACGATATTTATCTTGATTTGCTCAGGGGAACCGATATGACCACCGAAACGCGTGAGGACCGGCTGCAAGGCCGGATCGCACATCTGTATGAGACCGATCAGCAATTCGCCGACGCTCGGCCCAGCGATGCCGTCAACACCGCCGTCGCCCAGTCCGATCTGCGGCTGCCGGCGATCGTCAAAGGGCTGTTCGCCGGATACGCCGACCGCCCCGCCCTCGGACAGCGCGCCGTCGAATACGTCACCGACGCCGCCGGCCGCACGTCGGCCCAGCTGCTCCCCCGGTTCGACACCATCACCTACCGCCAGTTGGGAGACCGCGTTCAAGCGGTGACCAACGCCTGGCACAACCACCCGGTCAAGCCCGGCGACCGCGTCGCCATCCTCGGGTTCACCAGCGTGGACTACACCACGATCGACACCGCACTCATCGAGCTCGGCGCGGTCTCCGTACCACTGCAGACCAGCGCGCCGGTGACCACACTGCGGCCCATCGTCGCCGAGACCGAGCCCACCGTCATCGCGGCGAGCATCGACTTCGTCGACGACGCAGTCGAATTGGTGAAGTCCGGCCCCGCGCCCCGACGTCTGGTGGTGTTCGACTACCAGCCACAGGTCGACACTGCGCGGGAGGCCTTCGACGCCGCAAAGGCAGCGCTGGCCGACACCGACGTCATCGTCGAACCGTTGGCCGACGTGCTGGACCGCGGCCGTTCACTGGCCGACGCGCCGCTGTACACGCCGGGCCAACCCGACCCGCTGACCATGCTGATCTACACCTCGGGAAGCACCGGCACCCCCAAGGGCGCGATGTACCCGGAGAGCAAGGTCGCCAACATGTGGCAACTGGCCGCCAAGGCCAGCTGGGATGAGAACCAGGCCACGCTGCCCGCCCTCACCCTGAACTTCATGCCGATGAGCCACGTCATGGGCCGCGGCATTCTGATCGGCACCCTGGCCTCGGGCGGCACCGCCTACTTCGCTGCCCGCAGCGATCTTTCGACCTTCCTGGAGGATCTCGCCCTGGTCCGGCCGACCCAGCTGAGCTTCGTGCCCAGGATCTGGGACATGCTGTTCGGTGAGTACCAGAGCCGCCTCGACCGCTCCGGCGCCAGTGAAGACGAGGTGCTCGCCGAGGTCCGCGACGACCTCCTCGGCGGACGGTTCGTCTCCGCCCTGACCGGCTCGGCGCCGATCTCGACCGAAATGCGCAGCTGGGTGGAACGCCTGCTCGACATGCACCTACTGGAAGGGTACGGCTCGACCGAGGCCGGTTCGGTCTTCGTCGACGGCCACATCCAGCGTCCGCCGGTGATCGACTACAAGCTGGTCGATGTCCCCGATCTGGGCTACTTCCGTACCGACCAGCCATACCCGCGTGGTGAGCTGCTGGTGAAGTCCGAGCAGATGTTCCCCGGCTACTACAAGCGCCCGGAGATCACCGCCGAGATGTTCGACGAGGACGGCTACTACCGCACCGGTGACATCGTCGCCGAACTCGGCCCGGACCAGGTGGAGTACGTCGACCGGCGCAACAACGTGCTCAAGCTGTCGCAAGGCGAGTTCGTCACCGTCTCCAAGCTGGAAGCGGTCTTCGGCGACAGCCCACTGGTGCAGCAGATCTACATCTACGGCAACAGCTCGCGTTCATACCTGCTGGCGGTCGTGGTGCCCACCGATACCGCTGCCTCCAAGCAGGCGATCAACGATTCGCTGCAGGACGCCGCCCGCGCCGCCGGGCTGCAGTCCTACGAAATCCCACGCGATTTCCTCGTGGAGACAACACCTTTCAGCCTGGAGAACGGCCTGCTGACCGGGATCCGCAAGCTGGCCCGGCCCAATCTGAAGGCTCACTACGGCGAGCGGTTGGAGCAGCTCTACACCGAGCTGGCCGAAGGTCAGGCCAACGAGTTGAGCGAGCTGCGACGCAACGGTGCTCAGGCTCCCGTGCTCGACACCGTGAGCCGGGCGGCCGGCGCCCTGTTGGGTGCCGCGGCGTCCGATCTCGCGCCCGAGGCCCACTTCACCGATCTGGGTGGGGATTCGTTGTCCGCGTTGACCTTCGGCAACCTGCTGCAGGAGATCTTCGACGTCGAGGTGCCCGTGTCGGCGATCGTCAGCCCGGCCTCGGATCTGCGGACCATCGCCGAGTACATCGAGGCTCAGCGCTCCGGTACCAATTTGCGACCGACCTTCACCTCCGTGCACGGGCGCAACGCGACCGAAGTCCATGCCTCCGATCTGACGCTGGACAAGTTCATCGACGCCGCGACGTTGGCCGCCACACCGGGCCTGCCCGGTCCGGTCAGCGAGATCCGGACCGTACTACTCACCGGCGCAACCGGTTTCCTGGGTCGTTACCTGGCCCTGGAGTGGCTGGAGCGCATGGACCTGGTCGACGGCAAGGTCATCTGCCTGGTCCGCGCGAAGTCGGACGAGGAAGCCCGCGCGCGGCTCGACAAGACCTTCGACAGCGGCGACCCCAAGCTGTTGACGCACTACCAGAAACTTGCCGCCGACCACCTCGAAGTGATCGCCGGCGACAAGGGCGAGGCCGACCTGGGCCTCGACCAGGCGACCTGGCAGCGCCTGGCCGACACCGTCGATTTCATCGTCGACCCGGCCGCGCTGGTCAACCACGTGCTGCCCTACAGCGAGCTGTTCGGTCCCAACGCCCTTGGCACTGCCGAACTCATCCGCATCGCGCTCACCACGCGGATCAAGCCGTTCGCGTACGTGTCGACGATCGGCGTGGGAGGCGGCATCGAGCCCGGAAAGTTCGTGGAGGACGCCGATATCCGTCAAATCAGCGCGACCCGGCGGGTCGACGACAGCTACGCCAACGGATACGGCAACAGCAAGTGGGCCGGCGAGGTTCTGCTGCGTGAAGCCCACGATCTGGCCGGCCTGCCGGTGACGGTGTTCCGCTGCGACATGATCCTGGCCGACACCACCTATGCCGGGCAGCTGAACCTGCCGGACATGTTCACCCGCATGATGTTCAGCCTCGTCGCCACCGGTGTCGCGCCGAAGTCCTTCAACCAGCTCGACGCCGACGGCAACCGGCAGCGCTCGCACTACGACGGGCTGCCCGTCGAGTTCATCGCCGAGGCCATCTCCACCCTGGGCGCCCACGTCCAGGACGGCTTCGAGACGTACCACGTGATGAACCCGCACGACGACGGCCTGGGCATGGACGAGTTCGTCGACTGGCTCGTCGAGGCCGGCTACCCGATCCAGCGGGTGGAGGACTACCAGGAGTGGTTGTCCCGCTTCGAGACGACGCTGCGGGCATTGCCCGACAAGCAACGTCAGGCCTCACTCCTGCCGTTGCTGCACAACTACCAGCAGCCCGGCATGCCGGTTAACGGCGCGATGGCACCGACCGACGTGTTCCGTGCCGCCGTGCAGGAAGCGAAGATCGGGCCGGACAAGGACATCCCGCATGTCACCCGCGAGGTCATCGTCAAGTACATCAGCGATCTGAAACTGCTCGGATTGCTGTAAGAAGACTTCCCCACAAGGGAAGGCCCCCCCTGAGCGGCCGCGGTCCTTATCCAGGACCGCGGCCAATCAGTATGTGCAGCCTCAGGCGCGGGATGGGATCAGGCCGGCGATGTAGCTGTTGCCGCATTGTGCGATAACAGCGCCGGGGAGTCCTCGGGCATCGGCCAATCGTAAGGGCCGGCAACGCGCTGGCCTACACCAAAATTGCCAGGTGGAGCAGTCCAATCCAGAAGGACAGCGGTGCGATTCCGCACAAATTGATGCTAACCCGGTGTAATATCGAACACATGTTCGAAGAATTTGCTTCGATTGCTCCCGACGCCGACGAGGCGACCCTGCGGGATCGGATTGCCGAACTCGAACGGCTCAAGTCGGCCGCCGCAGCTGGGCAAGCCCGCGCCACCGCCGCGCTGGAAACTGCACGCCGGGCCGCTGAAGCCGCCGACGGCATACCTGTCACGCGGCGCGGCCGCGGGCTGGGATCGGAAATCGGCTTGGCGCGCCTGGATTCCCCGATCCGCGGTGGCCATCACCTCAACGATGCCAGAATCCTGGTTCGCGACCTTCGCCATACCCTGCACGCACTCGAAACCGGCATCCTCACCGAATCCCGCGCCCGCCTGATCGTGCGCGAGGCAGCTTGCCTCTCCCCCGCCGACCGGCGCCGCCTCGATGAAGAGTTGTGTGGCGATGCCACCACACTCATCGGTCTCGGCGATGCGCGCATCACAACAGACGCCAAAAGAATCGCGTGCCAATTGGATCCACAGGCAGTTGCCAACCGGGCCACCAGAGCACCGGAAGACCGCAACGTCACGTTCCGGCCCACGACCGACAACATGGCCTTGATGACCGTCGTGCTGCCCGCCACCGATGCGGCGGCTGTCCGCGGTTCCCTCAACGCCGCTGCCGACAGCCGCACCGACGGTCGCAACCGTGGGCAGGCAATGGCCGACACCGTGGTTGCGCGGATCACCGGCCGCGAGACGACGGCGCCTGTCCGCGTCGCCGTCAATCTCGTGCTTTCCGACGAAACACTCTTCGGTGGCGCCGCCCACCCAGCGCGCGCCTGGAAGGTTACGGACCCATCCCAGCCGCCTTGGCGCGCCGCCTGATCAGCGACGCCGTCGCCGACGACAATTCCTGGGCCACCCTGCGGAGGCTCTACGCCGCTCCGGATACCGGCGCTCTGGTCGCCATGGAATCGCGATCACGGCGCTTCCCCAAAGGTCTCGCCCGGTTCATCGCGGTCCGCGACGAAATCTGCCGCACTCCGTACTGCAATGCCCCGATCCGACACATCGACCACATCACCCCGCATCACCGCCATGGGCCGACCAGCGCTGCCAACGGTGAAGGACTGTGTGAACGCTGCAATTACGTCAAAGAAGCACCCGGCTGGCAAGTGGTGCCGGCCATCGACGCGTTCGGCCGCCACTGCACTGAGCACATCACTCCGACCGGCGCCATCTACCGTTCGACTGCACCACCATTACCCGGCGGAATCCGAAGGCTGACCCGCGAAATCCACATCGTGGTCAACAAATCCGCAGCCTAGAGCAGGCCGATCGCGAGCAATACGACAGCGATCAACGGGAAGGTACCTTGGGTGATCGCGGCGCGCGCCTTATCCGGTGAGCTGGTGAGCAACACGACGGCCGCCGCCAGCATCGAGCCGCCCCCAGCGAATACCAATGCGGCGCCGACTGCATTGTGCCCCAAGCCAATCGCGACGATACCGACCACCGTGACGATTGCCAGAAACAGGTTGTAGAAGCCCTGGTTGAACGCCAGCTCCTTGGTGGCCTGCGCCTCCTCCTGGCTGATACCGAAGGTCGCGCGGGTACGTGGCGAGGTCCAGGTCAGCGACTCCATCACGAAGATGTAGACATGCAGGGCCGCGGCGAGCGCGGCGAACACCAGACCGGTGATGACCATACGGTCTATTCAAACAGGCCGGGCTGTCCCAGTCCGGTAACCGGCGGCTGCATGCCCAGGTGCGTCCACGCCAGCGGCGTGGCCACCCGGCCTCGCGGCGTGCGGGCCACCATGCCCGCGCGCACCAGGAAGGGTTCGCAGACTTCCTCGACCGTGGTGGCTTCCTCTCCCACCGCCACCGCCAGCGTCGACACCCCGACCGGGCCACCCCCGAAAGTGCGGGTCAGCGCGGACAATACGGCCCGGTCCAGGCGATCCAGGCCGAGCTCGTCGACGTCGTAGACCTCCAGCGCCGCCTTGGCGATATCGCGGGTGATCACCCCGTCGGCGCGCACCTCGGCGTAGTCCCGGACTCGGCGCAGCAGCCGATTGGCGATGCGGGGCGTGCCGCGCGAACGCCGGGCGATCTCGGTGCCGGCTTCGGCACCCAACTCGATGCCGAGAATGCCCGCCGAACGAGACAGCACGCGCTCAAGCTCGACCGGCTCGTAGAAATCCATGTGCGCGGTGAACCCGAACCGGTCGCGCAGCGGGCCGGTCAACGCCCCGGACCGAGTGGTCGCACCGACCAGCGTGAACGGGGCGACTTCGAGCGGAATCGACGTGGCGCCAGGACCTTTGCCGACCACCACGTCGACGCGGAAGTCCTCCATTGCCAGATACAGCATTTCCTCGGCGGGCCGGGCGATGCGATGAATTTCGTCGATGAAGAGCACGTCGTGCTCGACAAGGTTGGACAGCATCGCGGCCAGGTCCCCGGCGCGCTCCAGCGCAGGACCGGAGGTGAGTCGCAGCGATGAGCCGAGCTCAGCCGCGATGATCATCGCCAGCGACGTCTTACCCAGCCCCGGTGGACCGGACAGGAGGATGTGATCGGGTGTGCCGCCGCGGTTCTTGGCCCCTTCGATGACCAATTGCAGCTGCTCGCGCACCCGCGGTTGTCCGATGAACTCGCCCAGCGAGCGCGGCCGCAGGCTGGCGTCGATATCGCCTTCACCGACCGTCAGTGCCGGCGAGACCTCCCGCTCGTCGGGCTCCTCGGCATCGTCGAAACGGCCCATTACTTCTTACCCAACATGGACAGTGCCGCGCGCAGCGCCGACGACGTGGTGGCCTCAGGATCGTTGGCCAGCACCTTGTCGGTGGCTTCCTCGGCTTGCTTGACCGCAAAGCCAAGTCCGACAAGGGCTTCCACCACGGGCGCCCGTACGGCGTGGCCGACGGCCGCACCGCCCGAGCTCGGCCCCACCGGGCCGATCTTGTCGCGGAGTTCGAGCACCATGCGCTCGGCACCGCGTTTACCGATGCCCGGAACCCGGGTCAACGCGGTGACATCGCCGTCGGCCAGCGCCTGCCGCAACGCCGGTGGGTCATAGACCGCCAGAGTCGCCAAGGCGATCTTGGGTCCGACGC
>NZ_MBEQ01000030.1 GCF_001954135.1 Mycobacterium sp. GA-1841
AGGTCCGGCTCTGGTTCCTGTTCGGGACGAACCCTGGTTCTGGTTCTGGTTCTGGTTCGGGGCCCGGGGTCAGGTCTGCCTCGGGCTCGGGCTGGGTTTCGGGCTCGGGTGCATCCGCGGGTGGGATGAGCAGTAGTTCGGGGCGGTGGTGGTAGTTGATGCGGTGTTGGCCGTGGTCGAGGGCTGGTGGTGGGTGCCATTCGACGTCGCCGGTGGGGTTGATGGTGGTGGTGTAGCCGCCGTCGTCGGCGTCGGTGTTGACGAGGCGGTTGTGGGGGCCGCAGGCCAGCGCCATGTCGTCGACGTTGGTGTGCCCGCCTTCGGCCCAGTCTTTGCGGGCGTGGTGGGCTTGGCAGCCGTAGGGGCCGGTGGTGCAGCCGGGTTTGGTGCAGCCGCCGTCGCGGGCGATGAGCATGAAGCGTTGGGCGGGGCTGGCGGTGCGTCGGGCCCGGAAGTAGGCCAGTGCTGCCCCGGTGGCCCGGTCGAACACCGCCAGGTGGTGGTTGGCGTGGCTGCCCATGCGGATGACGTCTTTGATGGGGATTTTGGTGCCGTCACCGCTGAGGCCGATCCCGGCGCGCGATTCCAAATCGTGCAGGGTGGTGCGGATGATCACCGAGACCGGTAGCCCGTTGAGTTGACCGAGGTCGCTCATCAAGGCGATGCGTCCGATGACCAGCAGTGCGTCGTGTTGGCGTTGGGTCAGGCTGCGGTGGTCGTTGTCGATCTGGGCTTGGGTGGGGGTGGCGGTGGTGCAGGGCTGCTCGTCGTCGGGGTTGCACATGCCGGGGGCGGCGAATTTTGCGAGCAGCACCTTCCACACCGCGGCGGCTTCGGGGGTGAGGTTGCCGGTCAACGTTGTCATGGCATCGGCGCCCTGCGCGCAGACATGGACACCGCGTCGGCGTTGGCGTTCGGTGTCGTCGGGTTCGGGTCCGTCCTGATCGAGCAGGAACAGCCGTAGGTCGGCGGTTTCTTTGAGTTCTTTGGGCCCCACGCCGACGGCGACGCGGACCAGGTCGAGTTCGAATTGTTCGCGGGTGGTCTGGTCGATGAAGCCGGGCAGCCGGTGGATCGCGTCGCGCAGCACGGAGACGTGGTCGGGGGTGAGTAGACCGGCGGTTTGGGCGGCGGCCACCGCCGGCAGGATCGGGGGGAGGGGTTGGCCGGTCAGCGTGCGCCGGGGGCCCAGCGCAGCCACCTCGGCCAGACGGCGCCCGGCCTCCGCGGCCGACAGCCGCCAGCGCACGCGCAGTACTTCGTTCCAGGATTTGGCGCCCAGCGCTTTGGGGGTGGTTTCGGCCTGCAGCGCGGCCAGCATCCGATGCCAGATCGTGGGCATCTGGCAGCGCAGGGTTTCGTATTCGTCGAGTACCGCGAACAGTTCGGTGTGGGTCAACGACTCCACATCGCAGGCCGCTAACGCGTCGTAGGCGGACCGTAACGCCGCCACCGCCTCAACCGCACCTGCCTGCATGATTCGAACATACATTCGACCACCGACAA
>NZ_MBEQ01000031.1 GCF_001954135.1 Mycobacterium sp. GA-1841
TCTGGAGCGATCCGAGCAAGGTCGCCGAGGGTCTGCGGGTGGTGTGATCTCGCACTAGATGCGATAGGTCCCCGCACGCCGTTGTGTGCGGGGACCTACCTGTCACGGTGATGGTCAGGGCTTGTTCTGCCCCGCCGTGCCGACAACCGCCAAGTTGTTCACCGGCGTCGAGGCCGACGTAATTACGCCTGCGCCGCCGTTCCCGCCGGTGATGTTCGTTCCCGTGCCGGTTCCTCCGGCACCCGCGGTGGCCGAGCTGCTGTTGATGCCGTTGCCGTTGCTGGCCGTGAGGGTGCCCGCACCACCGGCGCCACCCTTGCCACCGTTGATCCCGGTGCCTGCGTCGCCGCCGATGGCGTCGCTGTCGACGACGTTGCTGCCGGTACCGGTGGCAGTGATCGTCGCGCCGCCGCCGTTGGCACTGTTGCTACCCTGCCCGCCTTGGGCTGTGGTGCCGCCGCTGACGATAGCTCCGCTGTTGACGGTGACGCTCGCAGAGCCCCCGTTACCCCCGGCCCCAGCGTTGCCGCCAGTTACGCGCGTATCACGAACCGAGCCTCCGGTATTGGCGATGGTGATGGTGGCACCGCCGCCGACGAAGTCGTCGGTGCCGGTCCCCGCCGTCACAGTGCTGTTGGTGACCGTGCCGCCATTGCCATTGGTGACGATCTGACCATTGTTTCCCTGCCGGCCCGTGGCACCGTTGCCTCCTACCGCAGTGCTTCCGGTGATCGAATCACCCTCGCCCTTTGCTGAAATCACGCCCTGGCCGGCGTTCCCGCCGTTGATGCCGTTCTGGCCGGCCCCGCCGTCTCCGCCTGTAGCGGTGCCGTCGGCAACACTGTTGACACCTCCGGCACTGACCACGCCCGGGCTGCCCTTGCCGCCGGTGACGGTGGCTCCGTCGCCGCTGCCGCCGTTACCGCCGGTGGCAGTCCCGGTTGCCTCAGATCCGGCGCCCAGAGTCACTACCTGCCCGGTATGCCCGATGCCGCCGGTGCCGCCATTGGAGCCCTCACCGCCGGCGCCTCCGTACGTGGTGCCTCTGGCCGTTGAGTTGTCGGCAACTGCGAGCACTACTGACATGCCACCGGCGCCGCCATGGCCGCCGGTTTCGCCACCGCCGCCCGCGCCGCCGCGGGCATAGCCGCTGGCAGTGCTGTTGGTGCCGATGTTTGGAGAGGGGGAGTAACCGGTCTGGATCCAGCCGCCGGCACCATTGCCGCCGGTGCTGCCCGGTCCGTCCGCGCTGCCGCCGTCACCGCCGATACCCGTGCCGGTGGCCGTGCTGTTGACCCGCTGAGCAAACACTCCACCCTGCGCGCCGGCGCCGCCCTTTCCGCCGTTGGTGCCGTTGCCACCGGCACCGCCGGTGCCTACGCCGCTCGCATCGGCCCCGACAGCATTGGCTCTGATCCAGCCGTCGCCGCCGTTGCCGCCGATGCTGTCCGCGCCGTCACCGGTGCCGGCGGCACCGCCGGTGGCGATTCCGGTGGCGGTGCTGCCCGCGCTCAGGGCCTCTATATAGCCCCCACCGCCGGCGCCGCCCTTGCCGCCGTTGGTGCCCTTGCCACCATCGGTGCCTTTGGCGGTCGCCGCGGTGATCTTGCCGCCCCCGCTGGCGGTGATGGTGGCCGCGCCGCCGTTTCCTCCGGTGCCACCGTTGGCGTCGCCGAGCCCGGCGTTGCCGCCCCGCGCATCGGCGTCGGTCACGGAGCTGGTGGCTCCGGTAGCGGTGATGGTGGCCGCGCCGCCAGTGGCGGTGTCCGAACCGTTGCCACCAACCGCAGAGCCGTTCGAGATTTTGCCGCCACCGCTGGCCGCCACCGACGCTTTTCCGCCGCCCTGGCCCGTTCCAGCGTCGCCGCCGGTCACGTCAGAGTCGACGACGCTTGACGAACCGCCAGTGACGTTGATTTCGGCTGCTCCACCAACGGCCTGGACACCGGTGGCGCCCTCGCCTCCGTGCACAATGCCATTGCTGATGGTGTCGCCGTTGCCCCGGGCCATGAGGCTGGCGCCGCCTCCAGCGCCGCCGTTGACACCGTTCTCGCCTGTCCCGCCACCACCCCCGGTCGCAGTGCCGTCGGCTTTACTGTTGACGCCGGCAACACCTGAGCTTTGTCCCGAACCGATGACGGCTTGCCCTCCGGCGCCTCCGGTGACATTGGTGCCGGTGCCCCGGCCGCCGTCGCCGGCGATGACAGTTCCGCTTGCGAGCGAGTTGTTGCCCTGCGCGGTGATCTGCGCCCGCATGTTGGCGTTGGGATACACGTAACCGCCGCCGGTTCCGCCCTGCGTACCCTCTCCGCCGTCACCGCCCTTCGCGTTGCCTTTCGCCGTGGAGCCGGTGCCGGCGGCGATCACCGAGGCGAAACCGCCGTCGCCACCGTGGCCTCCGGTGTTCCCCTCGCCGCCGTCGCCGCCGCGGGTGTAGCCGCTGGCGTTGCTGTTGTCGCCCAGGCCGTTGTAGAGCCCGGTCTGGATGTACCCGGCTCCCCCATCGCCACCGGTGCTGCCGGTTCCCTCGGCCTTCCCGCCGCTGCCTCCGATGGCCGTCCCCGAGGCCGTGCTCCCCGTCCGTAGCGCTGAGATCGCGCCTTGAGCGCCGTCACCACCGATGCCACCGTCGGCCCCAGTCCCTCCGTCGCCGCCAGTGGAGTCTGCTGCGCTGACCTTGCCGCCGTTGGTGGCTTTGATCAGAGCCTCACCACCATTGCCGCCCTTGCCGTTTCGGATTGAATTGCCGCCCTTGCCGCCTCGGGCGGTGCCGCCGGCGGTGCTGTTGGCGCCGTCGGCCGAGACCGTGGCGGTGCCGCCCGTTCCGCCGGTGCCGCCGACGGAGGTCAACGAGCCATCGCCACCGACCCCGCCGTCGCCGCCGATCGCCGTGCCGTCGACTGTTCCGCCATTCGTGGTGCTGAGGACGGCTCCGCCGCCACCGCCCCCGCCGCCCCCACCGTGGCCGGCTCCGACGTCGGTGGACTGCGCACCGGTGCCACCGGCACCGCCTTTTCCGCCGGTCGCACTGCCGGTGATGTTGGTGCCGGACACGAGCTCGTAGCCGTCGCCGCCGGCGCCGCCGTCGCCGCCATTGCCCAACATGCCACTGATGCCCGAGACACCGTCGCTGCCGAGGAAGCCGAAGAATCCGCCGCCGGTTCCGGCCGCGCCACCGATTCCGCCGGTACCACCGCCGGTTCCGCCGGAGCCGCCGGAGCCGCCGTTCAGATGGGCCGCGTCGCCATGGGCGCCCGCGCCGCCGGTTCCACCGGCCCCACCCTTACCACCGTCACCGCCGTTGCCCCCGCTGGCGAAGAGGAATCCGGTGGCGTCACCGCCGGCACCGCCGTTTCCACCGTTACCGCCACCGACACCGCCGGTCTGACCGTTGCCATAACCATTGCCGTAGTCCAGGTTCCAGTCACCGTCGGCTCCGGTGGTCCCGGTGATGCCGTCACCGCCGCGGCCGCCGTCGCCGGCAATGCCGAAGAACCAGCCGGGCGCGTCACCGCCGTCACCACCGCTGCCGGCGGTCTGACCGTTACCTGCCGCGCCGCCATCACCGCCCCCGCCGCCGAAGCCCATGAACGAACCGCCCCGGCCGCCGTCCCCGCCGTCGAGTCCGGCCCAGCCGTCCCCGCCTTCGCCACCATCGCCAAACCAGCCGGCGTCACCCCCGTTACCACCGGCCACACCGGTGGCGGCACCGTCGTAGCCGTCGCCGCCGTCACCGAACCAGAGACCGCCGTCGCCGCCGTCGGGGTTGTCGGCGGTGCCGTCGGCGCCGTTGCCGATCAGGTACTGCCCGGATACCCGATTGATCGCACTGCCGATGCTGGAGCCGATCGGGCTGACAACCCAAAATTGTTGTCCCGCATTGTGCAACGGCTGATACACCAGCCAGTTGACGATGTCTGCCGCGTCGAGTGATGCCGGAGCGGCGAGCGTGGATACCGCCGGTGACGATGAACTCAGGATCCGCGATTGGCCGCTGAGGGCAGACGGTTGAACGTTGGGTGCCAGCTGATTGGTGTTCTCCAACGTGTACGCGGACTGACGTCGTACCCAGGCCAGTACCGCCCAGACGGCTGGGGTATCGGCAGGCTGCGTCGGCGCGTTGGGGGCCAGGATGGTGCCCAGGGTGACCGCGGACAGCAGTCCGCTGATCGGGGGGACCTGCTTCGTCGTGGCCGGTTCGGGCGCCGAGGCGACGAACGCTTTCGCACGTTGGCCGACCGGCGCGGAGTCTCCCGACAGGCCGCCGAGCAAGCCGGTGGGCGTGGTGGTGTCCGGATGTGCGTCGTCGACGACCTTCGCCAGTGCGTCGGTGATGTGACCGGTCACGTCGCTGAGGCGCTGGCCGGGGATCAGCCGGTTCGGCGACGGATTGACGGGCTTGCGCTCTGACCGCTGTTTCAATGCGGCGTTGAGTGATTCGACTGCCGCGGACTCCGAGAAGGTCGTGGACTTCTTGCCCCGCCGGGTGATCGGGGTTTCTTTCGCGTCGGTGACGTGATCTCCGGTGGCGTCGCCGCGGTTGAGTCCGGCGCTCTCGGCGACGTCATTCAACTTGTCGGTGGCGTCATGCAAGGTTTTTCTGGCCTCGGCGGCACGCTCGCGCAGGTGTTCCCGCACCTGTTTGACGCTGGGGAGTTTGTGTTTGTCGGCCCTGGGCTTGTCCTCGGTGGATTCCGTACCGGCGTCGCGGTTGCTCCCGGTGCTGACACGCGCGGGATTCTTCGCTTTGTCCTTGGCTTTGGTGGTCCCGCCCGAGTCGGAGGTCTTCCGGGCGTCGGAGTTGCCGTCGTTGGACGGACCTTCGGTATTGACGAGCTTCACATCCGCTGTCACCGACCGCATCGTCGGTGAGTCCGGTCCCAAGAGCAGCATGACGCCGGCGCCCGCCAACGCCACGCTTGCCAGACCAGCGGTAGCGATCGGACCTGCTGAATTTCGCCGTCCACGACCCTGCGCGACGCTGTGCTTCCCCACGGATTCTCCCTGCTCTTCGGCTGTAGGCGCTGACGCCGACGGCAATGTCGAGGCGCGGTTGGTCTCCGGTCGAGCACGACTATTGCTGTAGTAGCGAGATCCCTACCCTGAGGACGATTCCCCGGCTCCCGCGAGAAACCTACGGCTCGTCAAGCGAAAATCTCAGCTTTTTCTCAGCCGGTTTTCGAGGTAGTTGCGTGGGCAAGAAATTAGCGCGCACCACCGATGGCCGCAAAGTGCCGAAGCGTGGAAAAAACGCAGATCAACCGAGTGTCAGAGATTTGCCATAATCGCGTTGCTCGGTACAAATCGTTGCCGAATCCGACGACGGGTCGACCATGACCGTCCGAACGGCATTGTGCGACCTGCGTCTTGGCGGCGGTCGGGCTCGGCAGCGTCGGGCGGATGAATCGAAGCGCGCATGGTCTGGAATTGGCCAGGAATGCCCGCGGGGTCCGGCGGCCGATCGGCTGAGCGAAGGCAAGCCTTGCGTCACGCAATCAGAGCGATGCCAGGGCCGCACCCAGCGATCTACCCGGTCGGCAGCAGCAATAGTGGTACTCGATGGGCTACGGGCGCGAGTAGCGTCGAAAAAATGAAGTTCGGGATATCCACGTTCGTCGATGACGACAGCATCGACGCCGTCTCCCTGGCACGTGCGATCGAAGAACGCCGTTTCGCTTCGCTCATCGTGGCCGAGCACAGTCACATCCCGGTGAGTCGGGAATCCCCATACCCCGAAGGTGGCGAACTGCCGGCGTGGTACTACAACATGCTCGATCCCTTCGTCACCCTCGCCGCGGCAGCCGCCGTGACCTCGACCATCGAGCTGTTCACCGGGGTCGCCCTGTTGATCCAGCGCGATCCGATCCACGCCGCCAAGGAGGCCGCGAGCATCGACCTCATCTCCGGCGGGCGGTTTGTGTTCGGCGTCGGCGCCGGCTGGAATCTCGAGGAGATGCGCGACCACGGCACCGATCCGAAAACCCGCGGTGCCCGGCTCGACGAGAGCATCGAGGCCGTCAAAGAGCTGTGGACCAACGAGCCGGCCGAGTATCACGGCACATACGTCAACTTCGATTCGTCCTATTGCCGGCCCAAGCCGGTCCAGCAGCCGCACCCGCCGATCTACATTGGCGGCAACTCGAACGCAACGGTCAAACGCGTGATTCGCCATGGCGCAGGCTGGATTTCGAATCCGCTCCCGCGTAATGAGTTGGCCACTCGTATCACCCAGATGCGAGACGGCGCCGGCCATGACGTCCCTTTGGCGATGTTCGGAACGCCGATCAAAGCCGACTACTGGCGCGCTGCGGAGGATCTGGGCTTCGGCCAGCTCGGTCTATTCCTGCCGTCGGTGGGCAAGGACGAGTCCCTGCGCCTGCTCGACGACTACGCCGCGCAGGTGCAGACGTATCAGTCGGCAAGCTGAGTTGCGGCGCGGTCAACTCGAAACTGGTGCGTCGTGGTCCGCCCGCGGCACTTAATCTCGGTGGATGAGGAGGCGGACCAACTGGTGGATGGTGGCATTGATCTCAGTCGCCGTCCTGGTGTCGGGCGTGGGTCTGTTGATCGTGGCATCAGTGGTCGTCGTCGCGATATTCGGCTTCGGCGACGACGACGACCTTGGACGCCATGATCTCGATGCCGCCGCGGCCGCAACGGCGATGGAGCTGCGTCACGTCGGGATCCCCGACGGCTTCGCCTTCGAGGAGATGACTGTCGATCGGATGTTCGTCGGAGCGGATTTCTATCGCGGGCGATATTCGGCCGACGACAACTTTGAATCTGCGAAACGTGCTCTTGCTCAGGCGAACCCGGATTTTCCGGCATTGCGCAGCGTTACCTGTGACGACGAGATCGTCGCACAAGACTTCGCTCCAGATCCGGACTTCCACTGCGCCGCCGGCACGGAACTCGCGATCGGTACGAGGACACTCGACGGTGCCGATGTGCTGGCAGACAACTACCGGGGCACACCGCCGGACTGCGAGACCGTGTTGCTGGTGCGTAACGGTGCGCGTACCGAACTGTTCGTGCTGTCGCAAGGACATTGACCGGCTCCAGCCAACCCACAGCTGATCGTCGGGCTGTGATCAAGATTCGCTCTTACCGTCCGGCAGATGATGACCAGGCGGAGTTTTCTGGCCGCCACCGCAGCCACAGCAGCCACAGCCTTTGTGGCCGCCACCATGCCGCGGGCGTTGGCCGCGCCGGTGGACAGCGACCCCGCGACCGTCGCGGTGCTCAACAAACGACGCACCCCGACACAGTGGGGGATGGCGCTTCCTGGCATCACGACCTCCTTCGCCGCCGCCGGTCGACAGATCGCGCTCACCTTCGACGCGTGTGACGGTGCCAGCGATGACACATTGCTGGACACCCTGCAACGCAACGGGGTGCCGGCGGTGCTCATGCTCAACGCGAGATGGATCGACCGGAATCCAGACCGGGCAAGGCAATTGGCGGGCAATCCGTTGTTCGAGATCGGCAACCACGGGACCCGGCATGTCCCCTTGTCGGTCACGGGGCGCTCGGCCTACGGCATCGCCGGGACCCGCTCGGCCGACGAGGCGGTCGACGAGGTGTGGCGTAATCACCTGCGGTTGACGGCGTTGACCGGCAGGGCGCCGACGTGGTTTCGGCCCGGCACCGCACATTACGACGACGTGGGCGTCGAGATCGTGCACGAACTCGGCGAACAGCCGCTCGGGTTCAGCGTCAATGCGGACGACGGTGCCACGGCGTCCGCGGCCGCCGTGCGCGCCAACGTCATGAACGCTGCGCCGGGATCGATCGTGCTGGCCCACATGAACCATCCCGCCTCTGGCACGCATGCCGGTTTCGCCGAGGCGATTCCCGCCATGCAGGCCGCGGGGTGGCAGTTCGTGACGCCGACGGGGCGGGGTCTTTGAGCGCCATCGATAGGCCGCCGCCGTTTTCCACCCAGGGGTTGCCAGACCGTGCCGGGAACAGCCCCTAGGTAGAAATCGGCGAGGAGGGAGCCCGCCCACCGGCGACGTTCGCCGCAGGCGTAGCCCGGAAGTCGATTAGGGGCTTGTCGAAACCTTGCACTCGCACTGGTCGAGTGCTAAGAATGCAGTTGGCACTCTCGATCAGTGAGTGCTAGGTCGGGACGGTGAGACCGGGGCCGCACCTGCGGGAGCACACCTTGGTCGTCCGTCGCGGGCACTGCGCCCGACCGAAAAGACGTGCATCCCCAATCCGGAGGAATCACTTCGCAATGGCTAAGACAATTGCGTATGACGAAGAGGCCCGTCGCGGCCTCGAGCGGGGCCTGAACAGCCTCGCCGACGCGGTAAAGGTGACGCTGGGCCCCAAGGGTCGCAACGTCGTCCTGGAGAAGAAGTGGGGCGCCCCCACGATCACCAACGATGGTGTGTCCATCGCCAAGGAGATCGAGCTGGAGGACCCGTACGAGAAGATCGGCGCTGAGCTCGTCAAAGAGGTCGCCAAGAAGACCGACGACGTCGCAGGCGACGGCACCACCACCGCCACCGTTCTGGCCCAGGCCCTGGTTCGCGAAGGTCTGCGCAACGTCGCTGCCGGCGCCAACCCGCTCGGCCTGAAGCGTGGCATCGAGAAGGCTGTCGAGAAGGTCACCGAGACCCTGCTCAAGTCCGCCAAGGAGGTGGAGACCAAGGAGCAGATCGCTGCGACCGCCGGTATCTCCGCCGGTGACCAGTCCATCGGCGACCTGATCGCCGAGGCCATGGACAAGGTCGGCAACGAGGGTGTCATCACCGTCGAGGAGAGCAACACCTTCGGGCTGCAGCTGGAGCTCACCGAGGGCATGCGCTTCGACAAGGGCTACATCTCGGGTTACTTCGTGACCGACGCCGAGCGTCAGGAAGCCGTCCTGGAGGATCCCTACATCCTGCTGGTCAGCTCGAAGGTCTCGACCGTCAAGGACCTGCTGCCGCTGCTGGAGAAGGTCATCCAGTCCGGCAAGCCGCTGCTGATCATCGCCGAGGACGTCGAGGGCGAAGCCCTGTCGACCCTGGTGGTCAACAAGATCCGTGGCACCTTCAAGTCTGTGGCCGTCAAGGCTCCGGGCTTCGGTGACCGCCGCAAGGCCATGCTGCAGGACATCGCCATCCTCACCGGTGGCCAGGTCATCAGCGAAGAGGTCGGCCTCTCGCTGGAGACCGCCGATGTCGCGCTGCTGGGCCAGGCCCGCAAGGTCGTCGTCACCAAGGACGAGACCACCGTCATCGAGGGTGCCGGCGATGCCGACGCGATCCAGGGCCGTGTCGCCCAGATCCGCGCCGAGATCGAGAACAGCGACTCCGACTACGACCGCGAGAAGCTGCAGGAGCGCCTGGCCAAGCTGGCCGGCGGTGTTGCGGTGATCAAGGCCGGCGCTGCCACCGAGGTGGAGCTCAAGGAGCGCAAGCACCGCATCGAAGATGCCGTGCGCAACGCCAAGGCTGCGGTCGAAGAGGGCATCGTCGCCGGTGGCGGCGTGGCCCTGCTGCAGGCCGCCCCGTCGCTGGAGGAGCTCTCGCTCACCGGTGATGAGGCCACCGGCGCCAACATCGTGCGCGTCGCGCTGTCGGCTCCGCTGAAGCAGATCGCCTTCAACGGTGGCCTGGAGCCCGGCGTCGTCGCCGAGAAGGTCACCAACTCGCCCGCCGGTACCGGCCTGAACGCCGCCACCGGTGAGTACGAGGACCTGCTCAAGGCCGGCGTTGCCGACCCGGTGAAGGTCACCCGCTCGGCGCTGCAGAACGCGGCGTCCATCGCGGCGCTGTTCCTCACCACCGAGGCCGTCGTCGCCGACAAGCCGGAGAAGGCCGCCGCACCTGCGGGCGACCCGACCGGTGGCATGGGCGGTATGGACTTCTAAGTCCTGCTTTGTTTACGGGAAGGCCCGGTCTGCTTCGGCAGGCCGGGCCTTTTCGTTGCCAAGCTCCTCGGCGCGCCGCTCGTTTGCTCTGCCGCGCCCCGTATGTGGTGCGGTAACCCGCGGCGTATGGCGTGATGTCTCCGTGATACGGTGCGGCCAGCGATAGCTGTCGTGGCGTCTTTTCGGGGGGAGATCAGATTGTTGTCGTTTCGCATGAGCGGGTTTGCTGCGTGACGCAGCCGCCGCATTCGCCGTTCGGAGGACCCAACCCCGTCGACGGATCTAACCCGCCGAATTCCGGCTTCCGTCAGGCGCCTCCGCCTCAGTTCCCGCCTCCACCTCCGTCCCCGCAGTGGGGCGGAGGTGTGCAGCCGGCTGCACCCAACCCCACGCCGACCGGTCACGGTGCGCCCACCCACAGCGGACCGTCGGGACCGCCGCCGGGACCCCAGGGCGGCTGGCAGGGGCCGTTGCAGCGCGACTTTCACAATCTTGCGCCCGGGTTCACCCCGGCACCAGCACCGCGCCGCAACAAGAAGGCCTTGCTCATCACGGCAGGCGCCACCGCCGCGGTGCTCCTGGTGGTCGGCATCGTGGTGGCCGTCGTGTCGTTCTCGGGCGGTGGCGCCGGCGATATCAGTGCCCACGGCGCCAGCTCGCCCACCGACGCGGTCAAGGGTTACCTGGACGCGCTGTCGAAGGGAGATGCCAACGCCGCCTTGGCATACGGATCCGATCAGCCGGCGTCGAAGGAATTCCTCACCGACGACATCCTGAAGCAGCAGATCGCGAAATGGCCCATCACCAACGTCCGGGTGCTCAGCGCCAACGAAACGGGCGACATGGCGCAGGTGCACGTGGTGGCGAACTTCGGTGACCAGACCTCCGATCAGACCCTGCTGGTGAAGAAGCAGGACGGCGGCTGGAAACTGTCCGCGGCAACCGCCAAGCTCAATCTCGCCGCGTCGACCCTGACCACCAACCCGGCGACCGGTCAGCCGCTGCCGGCTCCGCCGATAACGCTGTTCGGCAAAGCGATTTCGAACGGATCCACGGTCTACGTGCTGCCCGGTTGGCTGGACCTGGGCTCGTCGAACAAGTACATCTCGGTCACGGCGCTGCGGCCGGTGCTGCTGGACAGCCTGGTCACCCAGGGCGTGGCGATGCCGTCGGGTGTCCAGGTGCAGCTGAGCGAGGCCGGAACGGCAGCGGCCAAGAAGGCTGTGGCCGACGCGGTCGCCGAATGCGCGAAATCCACGTCGCTGTCGCCGCCTGGATGCCCGCAGAGCGTCCCCAACCCCATGTTGGCCGACGGCACCGCGCACTGGGAAGCGCCCAACCTCGACGGCCTCCAGTACTCCTTCATGTCGTATGACATGACGCTGCGGGTGTTGGGGACCTCGGAGTGGAAGCTCACCGCCAACAGCACCGACGGCACGCCCATGCAGGGCACCCCGCTCGTCCCGTTGATGGGACAGATCGACATGACCCAGGACCCGCTGATCGTGAAATGGATGGGCAGATGAGCGTCACCATGACACCCCAGCCCACCCGCGATGAGCTCGACCGGGCACGCGCCGTGGTGGGCGCCCTGTCGAATGCCTTCTCGGCCAAAGTGGTCGGCCAGACCGGGTTGCAGCAGAGCCTGCTGATCGGTTTGCTCACCGGCGGCCACGTGTTGCTGGAAAGCGTTCCGGGACTGGCCAAGACGACGGCCGCACGCGCGGTCGCCGATGCGGTCCAAGCCAAGTTCCGGCGCATCCAGTGCACCCCTGACCTACTTCCCAGCGACATCATCGGCACTCAGATCTTCGATGCGTCGCGAGGCGCCTTCCACACCCAGTTGGGCCCGGTGCACGCCAACATCGTGCTGCTGGACGAGATCAACCGGTCCAGCGCCAAGACCCAGAGCGCCATGTTGGAGGCGATGGAGGAACGACAGACCAGCATCGCCGGCGAGATCTACAAGATCCCCGAGCCGTTCCTCGTGCTGGCCACCCAGAACCCGGTCGATCAGGAAGGCACCTATCCGCTGCCGGAAGCGCAGATGGACCGGTTCATGTTCAAGGAGATCCTGACGTATCCGACGCCTCAGGAGGAGTCGGAGATGATCTTCCGGATCGACGCCGGGGTGTACGCGAACCGCCGGACCGCGGCAGTGGCCTCGCTGGAGGACATCCTCTACATCCGCGACGTGGTTCGACGCGTCTACCTCGACCCCGCGATCGTCAACTACATCACGCACATCGTCGCGGTGACACGTACACCGCAGCAATATCTTCCGGCGAACCTGGCTCGGCTCATCGAATACGGTGCCAGCCCCCGCGCGACCATCGCCTTCACCAAGGCTGCGCGGGCACTGGCCCTGCTGTCGGGGCGCAATCATGTGCTGCCCGACGACATCAAGGCACTCGCGCACCGGATCCTGCGGCACCGGCTGATCCTGGGGTTCGAGGCAGTTGCCCAGAACGTCACTCCGGAAGTCTTGATAGACAACATCATTCAGGCAGTGCGTACCCCGTAGTCGCTATGGGAGTGCTACTGCAGGAGGTGAAGGCCCAGACCCTCGCCGGTAACCGGCTGTCGGGTCCGAACGGGGTGTCCCGCGGCCTTCTCGAGGGGGAGCATCGATCGATGTTCCACGGGCGCAGCCTGGAATTCGACGATCTTCGCCCGTACATCCCCGGTGACGACGTCCGCGACATCGACTGGAAGGCGTCGGCGCGCTCGACCGACGTGCTGGTGAAGCTGTTCGTCTCCTACCGTCAACAGCGCGTCCTGATGGTCACCGATCTCGGCCGGAACATGCTCGCGCTGGCCGCCGGCGGTGAGGTCAAACAGCGCGTGATGCTCAATGCCGTCGGCCTGGTGGGACTGATCGCGATCAGCAAGGGCGACGAGATGGGCCTGGTGTACGGGGACGCCACCGGATCGGCTCACATGCCCAACCGGCGCGGTGAGGCGCATCTGGAACACATCCTGGAACGGGTCAACCGTCATCACGTGGCCGACAGCGACCGCAGTGACCTCTGCACCCAATTGCAGTACGTCCAGCAGCATTTCCGTCGTCGGCACATCGTCTTCGTGATCTCCGATGAACCCGATGTCTCGGCGGAATTGGACGAACAGTTCCGTAAGGTGGCGGCCCGGCACGACGTGTACTGGATCACCGTGCGCGATGCACC
Source organism: Mycobacterium sp. GA-1841 (assembly GCF_001954135.1). GTDB lineage: Bacteria > Actinomycetota > Actinomycetes > Mycobacteriales > Mycobacteriaceae > Mycobacterium. The sequence goes on from NZ_MBEQ01000031.1 coordinate 13,051, forward strand.
GCTGATCGGCGTACCGGCGTTCGGCGGTGAGGGTTATGACGTCGACAGTGGCAGAACCCTGCTGCGCGAGGAGATCCTGGGCCACCGGGTGCTGGAGGCGTACCGCCGGGCCGAGGCGCAGCGCGAGGCCGCGTTCGCCGACTACGTCAACAGCTCGGGAATTCCGTGCGCCCGGGTGTCGGCTAGCGGGGAGTTGTTCGGGGCCGTCACCCTGATGCTGAAGAAGGCCAGCCGTGGCAAATGACCATCTGAAATGGATCGTGGCACCGCTGCCGTACTCGGTGGGATGGCTGGTGTTGGGTGTGCTGCTGGGCCTCGGGGTCATCGGATGGTTCGTCGGCGTATGGGTGTGGACGCTTCCGGTGGAGCGACTGCGCACCATCCCGGTGATCCGCGACATCAGCGCACGGGTGCTGCGACGCAAGTTCGGCGCGGCGATCAGCCGGGTCAGCGAGCGGCACCACGCCGGAGAGTTGACGTCGCGGCAGGCCTACACCGCGATGAGCCGGATCCTGCGCAACTTCGTGTACCTGCGGACCGGGGTCGCCGCGCAGTACATGGCCCTGGGTGAGGTGGCCGACAGCCCTGCCGCGGCGGCGGCACCTGCGGTATCGGCCCTGTACTCAAGACAATTCGACCTCGAAGACAGTCCAGACGTCGCTGCCACGGCAGCTCAGGTGCGGAGCACGATCCTGTCATGGAGCTGAGGTGGGGGTGGGTTGTCATAGCCGGCCTGGTGGCGCTCGTCGCCATCGCGCTGGTCGCGTTCCTGTGGCCGACGCGCCAGCAACCGCGCCGGTTGCGCCCACTGGCCTGGGTTGGTCGTCTGACCGAACTGCCCGAGTACGCCCGAGCGTACCGACGCTATCGAATCCTGTTGGCGGCCATCGCGGCCACCACGGTCGCCGTGCTGCTGTGCGCCATCGTGGCGACGGCCCGGCCCGTCAGCACACAGGCCACCGCCGCTGAGATCAACCGCGCACATCCCGAGGACGTGATGCTGTGTCTGCAGGACGACCCGGCCTCCCATGACGCATCGGTGATGCTGTCCTACTTTGCCGACCAGGCTGCCGATTTCGGCACGCAACGACTCGGCCTGACCTCCCTCACCAACCGGGTGATCCCGTTGACCCGCGACTACCCCTTCCTGTCGGACGAGCTCGGTCGGTACGCGAGCCTGGAGCGGCTGAAGTCCAACCAGAACCCGACGCCGGAGGACGCCGCTGTCCTGCAACGTGCGCAGCATGAATTCGGCACGATGGCCAGCTACTCGGACTACCAGCTGACCGTCAACGATGCGCTTGCGATGTGCCTCAAGGGGTTTCCTGGGGCCGGGAAGCCGTCGGATGCCCGGCGATCGGTGATCTACATGGGCCCCGCCGGTGCGTCGGAGGCGCCGATCTATTCCGACGACGCGCTCGCCGAGCTGGCGCGATCGTCGGGAATCCAGGTAAACGTACTGACCAGAACGACTCTCGACGCGAGTGGTGGGCTCAGCGATCTTGCCGACGCCACCGGTGGACGTTTCATCAGCTATGTCGCGGCGGCTGCCGGGGGAGCCAAGGCCGGGGCGGCGCAAGACAATCAGGACAATTTGGACAATCTGGACAAGGCCCTGCGCAGCCACCTCGATGACATCCGCTCACATCCGCCCGCGCTGACCCGTTCGGACGGGACGATCATGGTGGAGCAGTTGCGCGACCGCCCCAATCTGGTGCTGACCATCGGATTGGTGATCGTGATCGTCTTCTCGATCAGCCTCGCGGGGGTGCGCCGGTGACCTTCGAGCCGATCCTGCCCTGGTGGATCTTCCTGGTGCTGGCCGGGCTGACCCTGATCCTGCGGATGTACACCCTGTATCGGGTACTCGTGGTCGTCGGGAAAGGTAGCCAACGCAAGGTCGTCGTCCGGTGGAGCCTGCTGACTCTGGTGATCGTGTGCCTGTTCGCGGCGGCGGTGCGGCCGGGGATCGAGGGAGATCGCCAGGCGATGAGCCAGGCCGCCGCGGCGGAGGCCGCCAACGGCAACGTGAACGTGTTCTTCGTCGTGGACCGATCGCTCAACTCCCGCGCAGAAGACTTCGGCAACAATCAGTTTCGGATGGCCGGAGTGCGCGCCGACATGCAGTCGATCGTCGACCAGTACCCGGCCGGACGCTTCTCGATAACGTCGTTCGCCACCAAATCCAGAATCGACTGGCCGCTGTCCGACGACATCTGGAGTCTGCGGGCGCTGCTCAAGGACTACTCGGCCTACGAATCGGATTTCGACTCGGTTTTCCAGGTCGACGTCGGCGCCGCGGACGAACAACTCAGACAGCAGCTGGAACTCGCCGCCCAGCAGTATCCCGGGTCGAACAATCTGGTGTTCTATCTCGGAGAGGGAGCCGGAGTTTCGAAGCGGGAAGCGACGACGTTCGACGTGCCGACCGACCTGGTGGCCGGCGGGGCGGGGGTCGGATACGGCACGCCCGCCGGCGGTCCGGTGGCCAGCCGGCTGGCCGAGAACGGGGAGAAAACCTACTTCCCCGACCCGGCCGGTGCCGGCCCGCAGTTTCTTTCGGTGCTCGACGAAGCGTCGTTGAAGTCCGTCGCCGACCAACTGCACGTGCCGTACTTCCACCGTGAGCTCGGTGCCTCGACGTCCATGCTCATCCCTCCGCTCGACGAGAATTCGTCGACCGCGGTACAACAGGAAGTGTCATTGCCGGGGGACCGCACCGAGTTCTACTGGGTTTTCACGGCGATCGCGATGCTGCTGATGTTCTATGAGCTGTTCGCGATGGCACGCGAGTACCGGGTCTCCCGCATGACCAGCCAGCGGGGTGCGTGATGCTGAAAGAGCGCAGTGCGTCGGCATTCCAGTCGGCGATCAGATGGGTCCGCGCCTTCTTCTCACAGGGACCGAGCCGCAAAGTGTTGCGGCGTCGGCTGATCGTGTTCTCGATTCTGCCCGCCGTGGTCTTGGTGGCGATCGGTGTCAAACTGGTGACGATGGTGATCTACGGCCACTCGGCCAGAACTCATTACCTCAGCTACGACTCCTACGGCCTGGCCGACGACGTGCGTAAGCTCAAGTCGCTCAACGTGATCGACTCGTACAAGCCCTATTTCGCCGACGGTGATCGCTACGTGCTGGAAGGCAAACTGGCCGACGCCGAGTCGGAGTTCAAGAAATCGCTGTCGCTGGTCAGCCCCGAGGACTCCTGCCCGGTCCGGATCAACCTCGAGGTGGTGCTGGAGGCCCTGGGCGATCTGAAGAATGCCGACCAGCACCGGGACGAGGCCAAGCCGTTCTGGACCGAGGCGCTGAAGGTGACGCAGGAGGCGCCCGCCGGCTGCTTCGACACCACGACCGAGCCCGATGAAGAGCGCCGCACACACCTCAACGAAACCGAACAACGACTCGAGGACAAGTTGAAGGACCCGCCGCCGTCTGAAGGCGGTGGCGGTGGCGGTGGCGGCGGCCAGGGCCAAGGCGATCAGGGCCAGGGCGGCCAAGGTGGTGGCGGCGGTGGCCAAGGCGGCCAGGGCGGTGACCAAGGTGGTCAGGGTGGTCAAGGCGGTGGTGGCCAGGGTCAACCCGATCAGGGTCAAGGTGGCCAGAACCAACCCGGCCAGAACCAGCCCGGCCGGAATCAACCCGGCCAGAACCAGCCCGGCCAGAACCAGCCCGGCCAGAACCAGCCCGGCCAACCGGGGAGCGATCAGGGCGGTGCCGGCCAGAACGGTCAGGGCTCGGGGGGAGCGCAAGATCAGTCCACTCGTGACACCGTCGGTGCGGACCGCATCGCCACCGAATCGAATGGGGTCGCCACCCACCAGTTGAATCCCGGACAGGGTGACCCGGGTGACGTTCTCAAACGATTGCTGGAAGATTCCAACGCCAGCGGTACCGACCGGGAGTGATCACCGCCGCTCCAGTGGCCAGTTATCGCACGTGGGGATACCGGATGCGTGACACAACTGGCCACTCGGCGTCGGGCGTATGTCGGCATCACCGCCGCCGAGGCACAAGCCGACGGTCAGTTCTCCGACAAGACGATGCAGTCGCTCTCGCACTGACTGCTCGGCGGGCCGGGCCGGGCGGCCCGCCGGTGCAGCACCGCGCGGCTGGGCACGATGCGCTGGATCTGGTCTTCGGTGTCTCCGGACTCACCGCGACCGTCGACGATCAGCGAATACCCGCCGGGCACAACCGGCGGACAAACCAAGGTGACGTCTTTGTGCTGGGCGAGGTTCTTGCGGGTGTGCCTGCCGACCGGGCCGACGTGAATAACGCCGTCGACGAGGTGCGGCTCCACTGCCACCGTGTGTGCGTGGTAGTCGTCGTCGACCGTGACGAGGTAGGCGAACGTGTAGTCCGCCAGCTTGTCGGCCAGCTGGTTGAGGTCCACTTTCACGCTCATGACGTGAGGATAGGCCGGTTGAGCTCGCGGGGTGCCCGACCCGTCAGACTAGGCTGAGCCGGACAACCGCCTCGGACGAAAGGTTGGTTCTGGTGAGACGCGCGCGCTGCTGGCTGGCGGCGTCGTCGACGTTGCTTCTCGTTGTCGGTTGCGGGTCCGTGCCGGGGCCGGTCGCAACCAGCGAACACAGCGCACCACAGCGCATCGTCTCGCTCAGTCCCTCGGCGACCGAGACGCTGTGGGCGATCGGTGCCGGCCCCCAGGTGATCGCCGTCGACAAGCAGTCGAATCATCCGGACGACGTGCCGATGCAGACCGATCTGTCCGGTTACGAACCCAACGTCGAGGCCATCGTGCGATATCAACCGGACCTCGTCGTCACGGCCGATGCCCCCGGTTACCTCGTCTCGGGCCTGAAGGCGGCCGGCATCGAGTTGTTGTCGCTGCCCGCGCCCGCCACGCTCGACAACGCCTACGCCCAGATCGAACAGATCGGTGCGGCGACCGGTCACGGCGCCGATGCCGCCGAAACGGTTGCACAGATGCGCCGGCAGATCAGTGCGGCCCTCGACAGCGCGCCGAGAACGCATCTGAGCTACTACCACGAGCTGGACCCGATGTTGTTCAGTGTCACCGGGGCGTCCTTCACCGGTCAGCTTTACAGCCTGTTCGGTTTGACCAACATCGCCGATGGCACCGGGGACGATGCCTATCCCGAGCTGTCAGAGGAGTTCGTTGTCACGGCGGACCCCGATCTGATCTTCCTGGCCGACGTGCAGTGCTGCGGTGCCAGCCGGACGTCCGTTGCGGACCGGGCCGGGTGGGCCGATGTGTCGGCGGTTCGGAACGGCCACATCTACGAACTGGATGCGGATGTGGCCAGCCGGTGGGGCCCGCGCATCGTCGACATGGTGCAGAAAATCGCCGCCGTCATCTCCGAGGTGCATCCTGTCCCGGCCCATCGGTGACCGTCGCCGCGCCTGGGTGATGGCCGCGGCCGGGCTCGGCGTGCTCGGCGCCGCGTTGCTCGCGACATTTGTCGGTCCGGCTGGGCTGCCGGCGCGCGGCGTGCTGCTCGCACTGGCCGACGGCCTACCGGGCGTCGACGTCGATCACGGGCTGACGGCGTCCCAGCAGGCCGTGCTCTGGCAGATCCGGTTACCGCGGGTGGTGCTCGGCGCCCTGGTCGGGGGCACCCTGGCCATTGCCGGCGCCGCGTATCAGGGCGTCTTCCGCAACCCGCTGGCCGATCCGTATCTGCTCGGCGTCTCAAGCGGCGCCGGTCTCGGCGCGACCGCGGTGATCGTATCCGGCTTGGCGGCAAGTACTTTCGCGGTTCCGATCGCGGCGTTCGCCGGCGGCATCCTGGCGGTCACCGCGACGTACCTCCTGGGCCGCGGCGTGGGCGGTGGGCGTACGGAAGTGGTGATCATCCTGGCGGGTGTGGCAGTGGCGGCGTTCGCCAATGCGGGGCAGACCTTCCTGCAACAGCGTTACGACGACTCGATGCGTCAGGTGTATCGCTGGCTACTCGGACGACTGAGTACCGATGGCTGGACCGAAGTGGGTGTCGCCCTGCCGTATGTGGTGGCGACGATCGTGGTGATCATGCTGTTCGCCCGGATTCTCGACGTGATGGCGGTGGGGGAC
>NZ_MBEQ01000032.1 GCF_001954135.1 Mycobacterium sp. GA-1841
GGGGCGTTCCTCACTTACCTCCTACCCGACGAAGACAACAACATCGGCGAGCACGTCTTGCCGCAGCTGATCGGCGGGATACTCGACGGCACCAAGGTAATGCTCGATCCCACCGGCGGTCAGGGCCTCGAGCTAGTTCCGGGATGGAACGGATTCGTCGACCTCGTTGACGACATCGATTTCCTGAATCTCGGTCTAGAGAAGGCTCTAGACAAAATCGCGGACGCCACCAAGTTCCCCGGCACCGCCACGTACATCACGTATGACTCCGGGAATCTCCCGTTGCTCGAGCCGTTCCGGATGGCCCCGCATCTCCTTAATCTGGTTCCGGGCGTTGGCATCCCGACTCCGTTGACCGACAGCATCGAAGATGCGTTGCGGATGATGGTCAATATGGGCTACCAGGACGTCGACCCGAACACTCTGGAGCGCAACTTCGACAAGGCCGGTGAGCAGGCTTACCTGTGGCACTCTCCGCTCACGCCGACGCAGCAGTTGGCCGCCAGCGAGAAGATTTTCGACGCCCTGATCGATGGCATTCAGGAACATGCCCTGGATCCCGAAGCCTGGACGCCGAAGCTGCCCGGGACAGATTTCAAGCCGGTCGTGCAGAATGCCGCAGCCGTCGCGATGGCCAAGGCCATGAGCGAGGCCCTCGAAACCCTCCAGAAGGGCGCCGACCCTGTCTTCGACGCGGTCGAGAAGGGCCTGGCACCGGTCACCAAGGCTCTCGATGGCCTCAACGCGCAGATGGAATCGTCGATCGACAACATGTTGAAGGTCAACGGGTCCACTGCCAACAAGCAGTCGACTCCGCAGGCCATCACGTCGACCTCGTCGAGCGGCAACCAACTGCGAACGTTGAGCATCGAGGCCTCGGACACCGACACCACCGACGTCGACAAGACGGATGACAAGACCGACGACAAGGCCGACTACAAGGCAAAGCCGGCACCGGCCAAGAAACTTCTCAAAGACCGTGGCGTCGACCAGGATTCGCTGAAGAGCGCTCGGGCAAAAGCGAAGGCGCGCCACGCCGCTGACGCCAACGATCCCGTCAAGAGGTCGGTCAAGGAGACGGTCGCCAAGGTGCGTGGCGCGGTCGACGACGCGACCAAGGACGTCAAGCAGCCGAAGAAGGTGAAGAAGGCCAAGGCCGCGCAGAAAGAGAAGTCAGCCAAAGCGGCCGCGTAATCGCTGACAGCTCCGGGGGCGCGTCGGTAGCGTGGCGGACATGCCACGCACTGTGCTCGTCACCGGCGCGACCGGCACGCTGGGTCATCATGTGGTACCGGAGGCCACGGATGCCGGTCATCATGTCCGGGCGCTGAGCCGTCGGGATCGGGTGGGCTACACGGGCGTGCACTGGCACCGTGCCGACCTGCTTTCGTCCGACGGTTTGGATACCGCGCTCGACGGCGTGGACGTCGTCGTCCATTGCGCTACGCAACCCACCGGAGACAAAGACGTCAAAGCGACCCGGAATCTGATCGAGGCGGCCCGACGCGTGGGCGTCGGGCATCTCATCTATATCTCGATCGTCGGGATCGAGGACATTCCTCTGCCCTATTACAAGACGAAGTTGCGCGTCGAACAGGCGCTCACGTCGTCCGGCGTCGGGCACACGGTTCTGCGGGCCACGCAGTTCCACGAGCTAATCGAAAAGACGTTCTCGGTGCAGCGCTTCTCCCCCTTGCTATGGGCGCTGCGCGACATCCGATTCCAGCCGATCGACACGCGTGATGTGGCCGCGCGACTGGTCGCATTGATCGATACAGAGCCGTCCGGCCGCGTATCCGATATTGGCGGCCCGACCATTTACAGTCACCCGGAATTGGGACAGATGTACCTGTCCGCGCGCAAAAGCCATCGGCGAGTGGCGAGGTTCACCATTCCCGGTCGCATCGTCGCGGGTTACAGATCGGGAGCAAATCTGGCGCCGCAAAATGCGATCGAAGGCGTATCGTTCCAGGACTTTCTCGCTACAACCGGATAGGTCCCCGTCGCCGAATCGGGGCGCGCCACCGCAACCGCACCGACACAGTTTGGCCTCCGGCCTTGCATGTGACAGTGATCGTCGTAGGCTCGACAACGATGAGCACTTCAGCGCCGCAGGGCAGGTCGATGCGGGCTGCCGACACCGACCGGATCCAGGTGGCGCAGCTCCTCACCGATGCTGCCGCGGCGGGCCGGCTCCCGATGAACGAATATGAGGACCGGCTGGCAAAGGCCTACGCGGCACAAACCTACGACGATCTGGCTCGGCTGAGCCGTGATCTCCCCGGCGCCGTGAACTGTTCGGCCGCCACCTGTCGCCCTGCACCTTCGACACTGCTGTTGGCGATCATGAGCGGGTTCGAACGTCGCGGCCGGTGGAACGTCCCGAAGAAGCTGACGACGTTCGCTCTGTTCGGCGGCGGGGTGGTGGATCTGCGATATGCCGATTTCACCGCTCCCGACGTCGAAGTCCGCACCTATTCGATCTTCGGAGGGCAGACCATCTTGGTGCCGCCCGAGGTGAATGTGGATGTGGACGGTGTGGGTGTGATGGGGAACTTCGATCAGAGCGTCAATGGCGAGGGCTCGACCGGCGCGCCACGTGTGCACATCCGCGGCTTCTCCTTATGGGGCAGCGTCAGCATCAAACGAAAGAATCGTCGCAACAA
>NZ_MBEQ01000033.1 GCF_001954135.1 Mycobacterium sp. GA-1841
TCCTCTCCGCGGGGGGGGGGGCCCGCGGCGCCGCCGCGCGCTCCCCCCGCTCGCGGCGGCGCCGCGGGCGCCGCCCCCCCGCGATACTTTTCACCGGCCTGGTCGGCGTTCTGACCGCATGTTCGTCGGCGGCGGCTGCGGACATGAAGGCCGGGGACTGCCTGCAGATGAGCGGTACATTCGAGCGTCCGGAGGCGAACCGGGCGGAGTGCGACAGCGACGCCTCCAATTACAAGGTGGTCTCCACCGTCACCGACAGTGCGCAGTGTCCGATCGACGTGGACACTTACTACTCGGTGCACAGCGCGTTCAGCGACGAGACTCAGACGCTGTGTCTGGACATCGACTGGATCGCCGGGGGATGCATGAACATCGACCCTGACAACGGCGCTGATCCCTACCGGGTCGATTGCGCGGATTCTTCTGCGCCGCACCGACAACGGGCCACCGAGGTTCTGCGCGGCGTGTCGAACGTCGATCAATGCGCCAGCGGAGTCGGCTACGCCTACTCCGAACGCCAATTCACCGTGTGCGTGGAGGACGTGTCCTAGCTGGCACGCATGGCTGTCGGGCCGTTGCTCCCGTGTAACATGAGGGCGTTCAGTGGCTGAAGTCTGCGCTGAACACCAGGTGCGACATCCGCGCTCCGCGGAGGTTGTCCCTGCGAGTCATATCGGGCCCGCCGACTCGGGCGGTCTTCGGTAGTGGCTGCCGGAACCCCGGCCACAGGGTCTGTCCCTGGGGGTCATCCGGCCGCTTCGATCGACGGCCGTAGCCGTGTCGAGGCCCCGCGGCGTATCGCCGGCGTGACGACGCGAAACAGTTGAATGAATTCGAAAGAGGCCAACGGACTCTATGTCTGTAGTTGAACTTGAAGACGGTGTGTTCGAATCCACCGCAACCCTCGACAACGGGAGCTTCGGCACCCGCACCATCCGTTTCGAAACCGGACGGCTGGCCCAGCAGGCCGCCGGCTCCGTCGTCGCCTACCTCGACGACGAGACCATGCTGCTGAGCGCGACCACCGCCAGCAAAAACCCCAAGGATCACTTCGACTTCTTCCCGCTGACGGTGGATGTCGAGGAGCGCATGTACGCCGCCGGTCGCATCCCCGGTTCGTTCTTCCGTCGTGAGGGCCGTCCCTCGACCGACGCGATCCTGACCTGTCGTCTGATCGACCGTCCGCTGCGCCCGTCGTTCGTCGACGGCCTGCGTAACGAGATCCAGGTCGTGGTGACCGTGCTGAGCCTGGATCCCAAGGATCTGTACGACGTGCTGGCCATCAACGCCGCCTCGGCGTCGACCCAGCTGGCCGGCCTGCCGTTCTCCGGCCCCGTCGGCGGCACCCGCGTCGCCCTCATTGACGGCCAGTGGGTCGCCTTCCCGACCGTCGAGCAACTCGAGCGGGCCGTGTTCGACATGGTCGTGGCCGGCCGTGTCCTCGAAGACGGCGATGTGGCGATCATGATGGTCGAGGCCGAGGCCACCGACAACGTCATCGACCTGGTCGCCGGCGGCGCGCAGGCTCCCACCGAGGCCATCGTCGCCGAGGGACTGGAAGCGGCCAAGCCGTTCATCAAAGAGCTGTGCACCGCCCAGCAGGCGCTGGCCGAGAAGGCCGCCAAGCCGGCCGGCGAGTACCCGGTGTTCCCCGATTACGAGGAAGACGTCTACGGCGCGGTGGCCGCGGTGGCCACCGACGCGCTGTCCGAGGCGCTGACCATCGCGGGCAAGCACGAGCGCGATGACCGCACCAACGAGATCAAGGTGGAAGTCTTGGAGCGCCTCACGGGGTCTTCTGAGACCTACGCCGGGCGCGAGAAGGAAATCGGCGCGGCGTTCCGTTCGCTGACCAAAAAGCTTGTGCGCCAGCGCATCCTGACCGACCACTTCCGCATCGACGGCCGTGGTATCACCGACATCCGGGCCCTGTCGGCCGAGGTCGCCGTGATCCCGCGGGCCCACGGCAGCGCGCTGTTCGAGCGCGGCGAAACCCAGATCATGGGTGTCACCACGCTGGACATGATCAAGATGGCCCAACAGATCGACTCGCTGGGACCCGAGACCACCAAGCGCTACATGCACCACTACAACTTCCCGCCGTATTCGACCGGTGAGACCGGCCGCGTCGGTTCGCCCAAGCGTCGCGAGATCGGCCACGGTGCGCTGGCCGAGCGGGCCCTGGTGCCGGTGCTGCCCAGCGTGGAGGAATTCCCCTACGCCATCCGTCAGGTGTCGGAGGCGTTGGGCTCCAACGGATCCACCTCGATGGGCTCGGTCTGTGCTTCGACCCTGTCGCTGCTGAACGCCGGTGTGCCGCTGAAGGCGCCGGTGGCCGGTATCGCCATGGGCCTGGTCTCCGACCAGGTCGAGGGTGAAACCCGCTACGTGACGCTCACCGACATCCTCGGTGCCGAGGATGCCTTCGGCGACATGGACTTCAAGTGCGCAGGCACGAAGGACTTCGTCACCGCCCTGCAGCTCGACACCAAGCTCGACGGCATCCCCTCCAAGGTGCTGGCCGGTGCGCTGGCTCAGGCCAAGGACGCCCGTCTGACCATCCTCGAGGTGATGGCCGAGGCCATCGACGCTCCCGACGAGATGAGCCCCTACGCACCGCGGATCACCACGATCAAGGTTCCGGTCGACAAGATCGGCGAGGTCATCGGGCCCAAGGGCAAGATGATCAACTCGATCACCGAGGAGACCGGCGCCCAGATCTCGATCGAGGACGACGGCACGGTGTTCGTGGGCGCGGCCGACGGGTTGTCCGCCCAGGCCGCGATCGACAAGATCAACGCGATCGCCAACCCGCAGCTGCCGAAGATCGGTGAGCGCTTCCTCGGCACCGTCGTCAAGACCACCGACTTCGGTGCGTTCGTGTCACTGCTGCCGGGGCGGGACGGCCTGGTCCACATCTCCAAGCTGGGCCGCGGCAAGCGCATCGCCAAGGTCGAAGACGTGGTGAAGGTCGGCGACAAGCTGCGTGTGGAGATCGCCGACATCGACAACCGCGGCAAGATCTCGCTGGTGCTGGTCTCGGAAGATCAGGCAGAGGGCACGGCTCCGGCCGACGCCGAGGCGCCTGCTGATGGCGCTCCGGCCACGGCCGACGCCGCTGCTGCCGAGTCCTGATCGCCTCAGCTCGACACAAGGCGTCTGCACTGAACACCGCACATGTCCGCCGGACGGATCTGCCCGGCGGACTCCGGGTGGTCACTGAGTACATCCCGTCGGTGCGTTCGGCATCGGTCGGGGTCTGGGTGGGAGTCGGTTCCCGCGACGAAGGACGAAGCGTCGCGGGTGCCGCCCACTTCCTGGAGCACCTGCTGTTCAAGGCCACCCCGACCCGCAGCGCCGTCGACATCGCGCAGGCCGTCGATGCCGTCGGTGGTGAGCTGAACGCCTTCACCACGCGCGAGCACACGTGCTATTACGCGCATGTGCTCGATACCGACCTGGAGCTCGCAGTCGACCTCGTGGCCGACGTCGTGCTGCGGGGGCGTTGTGCCACCGAGGATGTCGAGGTGGAACGCGACGTCGTCCTCGAAGAGATCGCCATGCGCGACGACGACCCCGAGGACAGCCTCGGCGACGTCTTCCTGTCGGCGATGTTCGGTGATCACCCGGTGGGACGTCCGGTGATCGGCAGCGTCGAGTCGATCGAGACGATGACGCGTGCACAGTTGCACTCGTTCCACGTCCGCCGCTACACGCCCGAACGAATGATCGTGGCGGTGGCGGGCAATATCGATCACGACGTGGTGCTGTCGTTGGTGCGCGAGCATTTCGGTCCGCGACTGGAAGCCGGACGCAGCGCGGTGGCTCCACGTAAGGGCGCGGGGCGCGTCGGCGGCAAGCCGTCGTTGCTCGTGGTCGACCGCGACGGGGAGCAGTCCCATGTGTCGCTGGGGGTTCGCACCCCCGGCCGGCACTGGGAACATCGCTGGGCGCTGTCGGTGCTCAACACCGCGCTGGGCGGTGGCCTGAGTTCCCGTCTGTTCCAGCAGATCCGCGAATCCCGCGGCCTGGCCTACTCCGTGTACTCGACGGTGGACACCTTTGCCGACAGCGGGGCTCTCTCGGTGTATGCGGGATGTCAGCCGGAACGGTTCGACGAGGTGGTCCGGGTGACCACCGACGTGCTGGAAGGTGTTGCCCGCGACGGCATCACCGCCGATGAGTGCCGGATCGCCAAGGGCTCGTTGCGGGGCGGTCTGGTACTCGGCCTGGAAGATTCCGGATCCCGCATGCACCGGATCGGACGCAGCGAGCTCAACTACGGTGAACACCGCACGATCGATCACACGCTGGCCCAGATCGAAGCCGTCACCCTCGACGAGGTCAACGCCGTGGCGCACCAGTTGCTGACTCGCGACTACGGTGCCGCGGTGCTTGGTCCGTACCGATCGAAAAAGACGCTGCCGC
>NZ_MBEQ01000034.1 GCF_001954135.1 Mycobacterium sp. GA-1841
ACCACCACCACCCCGACAACGCCGGCGGATTCGACATCTTCGACTGAGTTCTGCCCTCCCGCGATGAGCGCACGACCCAAGTGGTCGTGCGCTCATCGCGTTTACCTGCGTAAACATGGGCGTCCCCGGTAAGCCCCTAGGTATCCCCTAATCCCCTATTGGGGTGGCCGAGTGCATCCCGGGTGGGGGTGATGAGGGGAGGGGAACCGACCCCATTTCCGGTGGGCTTGCCAATCCATAACGTTGTCTTCAGATCGCCGGAGAGCCCGGCAGAAACATCCGAAAGGTTGGAGAAATGACCACTCTGATCGACTTCATCCTGGACCTGTTCCGCAGCCCCGCCTCGGCAGCTTCGTTCATCGCCGACCCGGACGGCAGCCTGCGCGACGCCGGCCTGCCGAATGTGACCGCGGCTCAGCTGCACGCCGTCGCGGCCACCGCGGCCCCGGCCGGCGTCCTGCTCGGCGGCGGCAATCCGGTGCTCGGCCTGCAGCGCGCGGTCGCCGACCACCACAGCATCCCCGCCTCGTTCGGCAACCAGGTAGCTTCGCCCTTCTCCCCGCAGACGCAGTTCGCGCCGGAGGTGGCCAGCAACAACGACACCGAGTGGGCCAGCCACAACAACGTCCCCGTGATGAGCCCCAACCAGGACGCCGGCGCCAACGCCCAGCAGGGTGCATTCAACCTCGGCTTCGGTGACATCACCCTCGGCGACAAGAGCACCAACACCGCCACCAACGGTGGCGTGGTGGTCGACGGGGACAACAAGGGCGACATCGTCAGCGGCGACGGAGCGGTGCTCGGTGACGGCAACACCATGAACAACGGCGACATCTGGGCCGGCTCCGGCTCGCACGTCGCGGTGGGCAAGGACAACGCCATCGAGGACAACTCTCAGCACGCCGGTGGCGACCTGATCTCCGGCAACGACGGCCCGGTGATCAGCGACGTCGACATGAGCGGCGGCCACGGCGGTGGTGCGTCCGGCGGCGACAGCCTGATCGGCATCGGCAGCGGTGGCGCCTCCGGTGGCGACGGCGGCAACGCCGGTTCGATCATCCTGACCGATGCCTCGACCCACGCGGTCGGCGGAAACCAGACCACGGTCGACGGTGATTACGGCAGCCGCAACACCCAGGACAACTCGGTGAACACCTCGGTGCAGACCGAGACCACGCACAGTGTCGAGGACAACTCGTCGAGCTACACGTCGAACATCGGCTCGGGCAACGACACCGCGTTCGCGTCGAACAACGACACCCTGTCACACAACGACACGTCCTTCGGGTCGCACAACGACACCAGCTCCGCGCTGGGCTCGGGCAACAGCTACGAGTCCCACACGCAGTCGCACACCGATATCGCGTCCCACAACCCGATCGACACCGGGTTCGACGCCTTCTGATCCGATTCACACCGGGGCGGGGGCCATCCGTTATGCGGGTGGTCCCCGTCCCATTGGCGCGCCTACCGTTGAGCCGGGCAGGAGGGATTTCCATGACGCAGCCGAGTGCAGAAGCCAGACCGGCCGGCACGCCGGCCAGACCGGTCAAGGTGATCGTCGAACTCATCGACCACACCAGCACGATCGCCGCCACCTATGACCGCACCGACCTGGTCGAGCGGTTGCGGGTGGCCAAGGTGCGCATCAGCGACCCGCAGATCCGGGTGGTGATCGCCGGTCAGCTCAAACAGGGCAAGAGCCAGCTGCTCAACTCATTGCTGAACATCCCGGTCGCCCGGGTCGGGGACGACGAATCCACCGTGCTGGCCACCGTCGTCGGCTATGGCGAGCAACCGTCGGCCCGCCTCGTGGTGGCCCGGCCCGACGGTGCCGAACCCGAACTGATCGAGATCCCGCCGTCCGAGGTGACCAACGATCTGCGTCGCGCCCCGCAGGTCGGCGGTCGTGAGGTGCTGCGGGTCGAGGTGACCGCGCCCAGCCCACTGCTCAAAGGTGGATTGGCATTCGTCGACACCCCTGGTGTCGGTGGCCATGGTCAGCCGCATCTTTCGGCCACCTTGGGCTTGTTGCCCGACGCCGATGCCCTGCTGATGGTCAGCGACACCAGTCAGGAATTCACCGAGCCGGAGATGACCTTCATCCGCCAGGCGATCGAAATCTGCCCGGTGGCAACCAT
Source organism: Mycobacterium sp. GA-1841 (assembly GCF_001954135.1). Classification (GTDB taxonomy): domain Bacteria; phylum Actinomycetota; class Actinomycetes; order Mycobacteriales; family Mycobacteriaceae; genus Mycobacterium. The sequence continues at coordinate 2,142 of NZ_MBEQ01000034.1, forward strand.
TGTCGCGACCAAGACCGACCTCTACCCGCGCTGGCGCGAGATCGTCGGCGCCAACACCGCCCACCTGCAGCGGGCCGGTATTTCGACCCCCGTCACTCCCGTCTCCAGTGTGCTGCGCAGCCACGCGATCCAGCTCAACGACAAAGAACTCAACGAGGAATCGAACTTCCCGGCCATCGTCAAGTTCCTGTCCGAAAAGGTGCTGACGCGTGAGACCGACCGCATCCGCGACCAGGTGGTCGCCGAAATCCATTCGGCAGCAGAGCATTTGCTACTGGCAGTGAACTCCGAGCTGTCGGCGTTCACCGATCCGAACGAACGTGAGCGGCTCACCGCCGACCTGGAACGGCGTAAGCAAGAGGCCCAGGATGCGTTGCAGCACACCGCGTTGTGGCAGCAGGTACTCAACGACGGCATCGCCGATCTGACCGCCGACGTCGATCACGATCTGCGTCACCGGTTTCGCAACATCACCACCCACGCCGAAAAGGTGATCGACTCCGGGGATCCGACCTTGCACTGGGCCGAGATCGGCTCCGAACTCGAGGAAGCGGTGGCCACCGCGGTCGGGGACAACTTCGTCTGGGCGTATCAGCGTGCGGAGGCCCTGGCGGCCGAGGTGGCCCGGACCTTCACCGAGGCGGGCCTGGAGGCGGTGCAGTTGCCGCAGATCGACGCCCGGGACATGGGCGCCGGATTCGGGGAGATGAAATCGCTGGCCCGGCTGGAGGCCAAACCGATCAAGGCCGGCCACAAGGTGATCACCGGTATGCGCGGTTCCTACGGTGGCGTGCTGATGTTCGGCATGCTCACCTCGTTCGCCGGGCTCGGCATGTTCAACCCACTGTCGCTGGGGGCGGGCCTGGTGCTGGGCCGCAAGGCGTACAAGGAGGACATGGAGAACCGCATGCTGCGGGTGCGTAGCGAGGCCAAGGCCAACATGCGGAGATTCATCGACGACGTCGCCTTCGTCGTCGGCAAGGAATCCCGGGATCGGCTCAAGGGCATCCAGCGTCAACTGCGGGACCACTACCGGGATATCGCCAACCAGACCACCCGCTCCCTCAACGAGTCGCTGCAGGCCACCCTCGCCGCGGCGAAGACCGAAGAGGCCGAGCGCACCACCCGGGTCCGGGAACTGGAACGTCAGAAGAACATCCTGACCCAGGTCGTCGACCACGCCCAGAAACTGGCCGCAGCCGGCAACTAAGCTCCAAGAGTTGACCGTCGGTAGGGAAAGGTACGGGACTCCGCAGCGTGAGCACGGCCGATCAGGTGCGCTCGATTCTGGGCGGCACCATCAAGGCGTACCGGGGTGACCCGGCCTATCGCAATCGGCCCGACGTGCACAACGAGCTCGACCGCATCGGGCGTCGGCTCAACCAGCCGATCCGCATCGCCCTGGCCGGCACACTCAAGGCAGGCAAGTCGACGCTCGTCAACGCCCTGGTCGGAGAGGACATCGCGCCCACCGACGCCACCGAGGCAACTCGCATCGTCACCTGGTTCCGGCACGGGCCCACCCCGAAAGTCACCGCCAATCACCGCGGCGGCCGCCGGTCGAATGTCCCGATCGCCCGGGGTGCCGGCGACCAGCCGGAAAACAGAGGTCTGACCTTCAGCTTCGCCGGGCTCGACGCCGAAGACGTGGTGGATCTCGATGTCGAGTGGCCGGCCGCCGAGCTCATCGACAGCACGATCATCGACACCCCGGGCACCTCGTCGCTGTCGCGGGACGTCTCGCTACGCACCCACCGGCTGCTGGTCCCCGAAGACGGTGTGCCGCGCGTCGACGCCGTGGTGTTCCTGCTGCGCACCCTCAACGCCGCCGACATCGCCTTGCTCAAGCAGATCGGCGAACTGGTCGGCGGTTCCTCCGGGGCGCTCGGCGTGATCGGGGTGGCCTCACGGGCCGACGAGATCGGCGCCGGGCGGATCGACGCGATGATGTCGGCCAAGGACGTGGCCAAGCGGTTCACCGAGGAGATGGACAAGACCGGCATCTGCCAGGCCGTCGTCCCGGTGTCCGGATTGCTCGCGCTGACCGCCCGCACCCTGCGGCAGAGCGAGTTCGTCGCGCTGCAGAAGCTCGCCTCGGTCGAGCCTGCCGTGCTGACCAAGGCGATGCTGTCGGTGGACCGCTTCGTCCGTGAGGACAGCGCACTGCCGGTCGATTCGGCCACCCGTGCGGCGTTGCTGGACCGCTTCGGCATGTTCGGGATCCGCATCTCGATCGCGGTGCTGCATGCCGGGGTGTCCGACTCCGTCGCGCTGGCCGACGAGCTGCTGGAGCGCAGTGGATTGATCGCGCTGCGTGACGTGATCGACCAGCAATTCGCGCAACGCTCCGAGCTGCTCAAGGCGCACACCGCGCTGCTGTCGTTGCGGCAGTTCGTGCAGCACAACCCGATCTACGCGACGCCCTACATCCTCGCCGACATCGACCCGCTGCTGGCCGACACGCACGCCTTCGAGGAACTGCGTCTGCTCAGCCTGCTGCGTTCCCGTCCCACGACCTTGAACTCCGACGAGATGGCCTCGTTGCGTCGCCTCATCGGCGGCTCGGGCACCGATGCGGCCAGCCGGCTCGGGTTGCAGCCCGACGCGCCGTTCGACGGGCCACGGGCCGCCTTCGCGGCGGCGCAACGCTGGCGTCGGCGGGCCGATCATCCGCTCAACGATCCGTTCACCACGCGGGCCTGCCGGGCCGCGGTGCGCAGTGCGGAGGCGCTGGTGGCCGCTTACTCGTCGCGCCACTAACGAATCGGGCCTCGCCGCCGACATACAGGTATGCGTGATTGCCTGGGGTTGTCCGTGGGGACGACCACTCTGGTGGCGATCGCCGGCCAGGCACCGCTCGTGCGTCCGGCGGTACTGCCCAACGGGTTGGCGTTCAGCGATGCCGTCGGGCGGGTGGGTGACCCGGTGCCGTTGATCGCAGCCGACGGTTCGGCGCACCGGGCCGAGCGGTTGTTGGCCGGGGCGATCGAAGCGTTGACCCGTGAGGCGCGCCCTGCACGCCGTCCGGACGAGTCGGTGGTGGCGGTGCCCGCGCATTGGAGCCCGGTGGCATTCGATGCGCTGCGCACGGTGTTGCCCGGCACCCGGGTGGTCCCGGATTCGGTTGCGGCACTGACGGCCATCCAGTCCCATCCCGGTCTACCGGCCCGCGGGGTCGTCGCTCTCTGCGATTCCGGTGCGTCCGGCACCAGCCTGACCCTGGCCGACGCTTCGGCAGGATTTGCCACCATCGGTCAGACGGTGCGATACGACGACTTCTCCGGCGACGTGATCGACCAGGAACTGCTGCGGCATGTATTGAACAATCTCGACGCCGAACCGAGCGGCACCGCCGCCGTGACCGCGCTGTCCCGCCTGCGTGATCAGTGCCGCGCCGCCAAAGAAAGGCTCAGCGACCAGAGCGCCACCAGCGTGGGCGGCCCCGGTTACGCGATCCGGCTCACCCGCGCCGAACTGGACGCTGCGGTGGACCAATCCTTCGGCGGCGTCATCGAAGCTCTCTTCGACTTGTTGCGCCGCAACGGTGTTCACCCGGCCCAGCTGGCCGCCCTGGTCACCGTTGGCGGCGGGGCACGGATACCTCTTGTCACACAACGACTCTCATCTGCCTTCCGGCTTCCGGTCACCACCGTGGCGCAGGCACAGGTGATCGCGGCGGTCGGTGCCGCGCTGCTGGCCCGCCGCGGCGCCGAGGAGACCGCGACGCAGGTGACGGTTGCGCCGACTTCCGGTCCCGTGCTTGGAACCGCCACGGTCGCGGCCTCGGCGCTGGCGTGGTCGGTGGAAGACTCGGTGGCCGACGTCGCCGCGTTCGTGCCGGAATCGGTGACTGACGATTCGGCCCGACCGGAATTCGTGTTCGCCGAGGCCCCTGTGCCGCCGGCGCCCGCGCGTCGCCCCTGGTATCGGCGCGGCGGCATCGTGGTCTACGCGGGGGTGTTCCTGGCCGTGGTCGGCACCGTCGGGATGGTGTTGTCAGCACGAGCTGACCGCCTCGATGCGTCGGCGGCCGGATCCAGTCTCATGGCGCCGCAGAACGTTCCGGCCGAATCGCCCTTGGCGCAGGACCTGCCGGCTCCACCGACCCGCACCGTGGTCGTGCGTGATCCGTCGTGGCCGGGGCCCGGCACGCGGGCCGCTGCTCCCCGGCCTGCGGCTGCGCCATGGTTGGTGCAGAGCGGCCAGAGCGCACCGCTTGCCCCGGCCCCGCAGGCGCCCCGCCCTCGACCGGCCGCTCCTGCGCCGGCTCCTGCGCCGGCTCCTGCGCCTGCGATGATTCCGCCGGCTGCGGTCCCAGCGATTCCGGTGCCGCCGTTGGTGTTTCCGCCGGTGACGCTCCCGCAGTTGCCGATCCCGACGTTCAAACCGCCGGTGTCCGAGCCGTCGCCTGCACCTGTGCCCAGCCCGACGCCTGCTCCGAGTCCCACGCCCACGCCCGAGCCCAACCCGCCGTCGACTCCTTCACCTCCGCCTTCACCTTCGCCTGAGCCCACGCACTCGCCTGATCCCACAGCAGCACCGGAGCCCACGCCCACCTCAGTTGCGCCGACACCCTGAGTTGCACTTACGCCGCGGATTACTGCTCGATAGTGGCTGCAATCCGAGGCTTTGATGTCTATGCAGCGCGGTGGAGCCCGGTGAACTCACACCCCGACCCACACGGATGACCGCCTACGGCAATCCCGTGCCGGTGCAACACCAGAGCGATCTTGCTCGCGGTCCGGCACGGCCGGCCAAAGACCTGGCCGTAGGACAGTCTGACGGTCGACCGGCCGTCGACCGCGGCGTCGAGATCGCGATCGAAATCCGCGTCCCGCCGCATCACTGAATCGTGATACATCTTGCCGTCGAGTTCGACGACGAGCTGTTCGTCGTACTCGGCGTCGCGATAGCAGACGCCGACGGATGAGGTGGACCGCTTTTGCCGAGTGGCCCGAGGCAAACCGTGCGGCCGCTCGACGCGAACAAGATAGCCGTGCTCAAGGACCGAGCAGGTGCCGTCGGCGATATCGACCAATACCGAGCGCAACCACCGGCGACGGCGGACCCGTCCACGAGAATCGAGCGCCTGCAGCAGCCGCCGCGCGGTCGTGCATCGCGATTGGCACGCATTGGCCAAGACGGCGATGGCGTTGACCTCGGAGGCGGCGCGACATGCGACGTCCAGCGCGGCTTCGTCATAGCGCATTCGCGGTGGGCCGACGTTCCACAGCACCCGCTCCTTCAGATGGGCGAGATGGTGAATGCGCACTCCTACCGGCTCAGCCAATGTCGTTCGTTGTCGCTCGACGGCGACATGGATGACAGACGTTTCAGTGCCCATGGCCGATTCGAAGCAGAGTGCTGCCGGGGCCGCGTAAAGCACTGCAGCCCAAGCCCGTTGTGACCAGGTCAACGGCCCGGTGTGGCCGACGTACACGCCCGCGTGAACCCGTGCCCACTCGTTGCGTCGAAGCAACCGCCGGATCTCGTGCTCCTGCACACCCGCGTCCAACGCCTGACGACGCGCGATCACCCCGTCCTGCTGCCGAAGCATCTCGATGACGTCCACCATTTCGATGTTCGTCGACCAGCGCGCCGGTGACCAGAAGCACTTCGAGCACCTGTGGATAACCGCCTACGCCGCGGATTACTGCTCGATAGTGACTGCAATCCGCGGCTTACCGTGCTCAGCCCTCTGTGGGCTCGGGCGCCGTCGTTGTCGTCGTCACCGGTGCGCTCGTGGTCTCGGTCGTCGTTGTCGTCGTCGTGGTGGTCTCGGTCGTCGTCGCCGGCTCGGTTGTCGTGGTGGTCGTCGGCTCAACCGTCGTGGTGGTCGGGGCCACGGTCTCGGTGACGGTTTGCGTCGGTGCCGGGACGACGGGCGCACTGGTCGCGATCGACGTCGTCGTAGTGGGGGTGGTCGAGGTGGTGGTCGTTGTCGTCGATGACGAGTCCGACGAGAACAGCTGGATCAACGCATAAATGACCAGCGCGGCGATGACGGCTCCAAGAGCGCCGAGCCCGATCAGCGCAGCCGGTCTGCGGTACCAGGGGACCGGCTCGGGTTCGGGCTGCAGCGGCGACTCCGAGTATTCGCCATAGCTGGGGGCGTACTGGGTCGGCTCGTCATCGTCGTAATAGTTCGACACGCGCCGATGGTAGGCGTGCTCAGCCGCCCGGTGCGGGATACACGGTGCGTGTCACGTTTGTGCGCGGCCGGTTGCGGGTCGTCGAGTATTCGTCGTCGTAGGGACTGCTCGTCTGAGTGTGTGGGGGATACGTCGTCGTCGATGTCTCGGAAGTCTCGGTGGGTTCCGATGTCCCCGTCGTCGTCGAGGTGGTGGAGGTGCCGGACGTGTCGGACACATCCGGCAGGCCGAACTCCGTGGTCTCCAACGGGCGGGTGGTCGTGGACCGGGTGGTGGTGGTCGTCGTCGTGGTCTTGGCCGACGTCGACGTGTAGGCGGGCGGAACAAAATCGATCGGTGCGTCCTCGGACTCCGGGCTCGTCAGCGCAATCGCGGCCCACACGACCAGGCCGATCACGGCCAGCGCGGCCGCACTGGCTCCCGCGACCGCCGGCGTCGAGTGATGCCACGGCGCCTCAGGAGGCTCCTGGTCATCCTTGTCAGCGGTCACGGGCACCGATAGTAGTGCCGAGCCTCGTCAGCGCAGCTGACGGATGACTTCACTGGCGAAGAGCTCGAGATGATCGAGATCCGACTGGTCGAGCAGCTGCAGGTAGACCCGCTGTACGCCGGCTTCCCGGAACGGGCCCAGCTTGTCCACGATCTCGGCGGGCGTGCCGACCAGCGGCGAATTGCTGCGAAGTTCGTCCACCTCGCGGTTGATCGCTGCTGCTCGCTTGGCGATCTCTGCCTCATCGCGGCCAGCGCAGAGAACGAACGCCGCGGAGTAGGTCACGGCGTCGGCCGGGCGTCCCGCGTCGGCGACCGCAGCGGCCACCCGGGCGAACTGTGTCTTGACGGTGTCCAGCGGCACGAACGGCACGTTGAATTCTGAGGCGAACTCGGCGGCCAGTGCGGGCGTGCGATTGGCGCCTTGCCCGCCGATGATGATCGGCAGGTTCGACTGGGTGGGCTTGGGCAGCGCCGGTGAGTCGACGACGGCGTAGTGCGTGCCGGTGAAATCGAACTTCTCGCCGACGGGTGTGTCCCACAGCCCGGTGAGGATCCGCAGCTGTTCTTCGAGCCGGTCGAACCGTTCGCCCAGCGGCGGGAACGGGATGGCGTAAGCCTGGTGCTCCTCCTCGAACCAGCCGGCGCCCAATCCGAGTTCGACGCGGCCACCGCTCATTTCGTCGACCTGCGCCACCGCGATCGCCAGCGGGCCGGGGTAGCGGAACGTGGCCGAGGTGACCATGGTGCCGAGTCGGATGGTCGAGGTTTCCCTGGCGATGCCGGCCAGCGTCACCCAGGAGTCGGTCGGCCCAGGCAGGCCGTCACCGCTCATCGCAAGGTAATGGTCTGACCGGAAGAAGGCCGAGTAGTCGAGGGCTTCGGCGGCCCGGGCCACTCCGAGCTGGTCTGAGTACGTTGCACCTTGCTGGGGTTCGACGAAAACACGGAAATCCACGGAGCCAGCCTAGAGCGCTACAGCCCGCGGTGTGCGGCGCGCAGAGCAGCCACGGCGTCGTCGTCTCCGGAGAATGTGACCTGAGCCGGTTCACGGCCGGCGGCGAACAGGAGCAACTCTCCGGGTTCGCCGGTGACCGTCACCTCGGGTCCAGAGCCGACGGTGGCCAGTGTCTTGCCCTGCGGGGTCGTCAGGGCCACCCTGGCCGGCGATTTGCCCATGGCCATCCGGGCCATGTTCGACACCTGCTTCGTCAGTGACGAGACCGTGTCCTGATCGAGAACCCTTGGTTCCCAATGAGGTTGGGCCCGACGCACGTCTTCGTTGTGGATGAACATCTCGGCCACGTTGACCAACGGGTCCAGCAGCTTGAACGGGGAGTACAGCGGGGGTCCCGCGGCGATCTGATCCACCAACTCGGTCCAGTCGGTGCCCTCGGTCACCTTCTGCTGCACGCGCTCGGTATAGCCGGCGAGCTGCGGTATCAGGATGCCAGGGGCGGCGTCGAGGCGACGCTCACGCACCACCAGGTGGGCGGCCAGGTCGCGCGCGTTCCAGCCCTCGCACAGCGTGGGCGCATCCGGACCGGCGGCCCGCATGGTCTCGACCAGGGCGGCACGTTCGCGCTGCGAGATGCTCATGCCCCAACTCTAGAAGGTTTCCACTCCTTCGACAGCGATGGACATTCCATGGCCCGTCTTGTCGTTACTGATCCTGGTGCCCTCGCTGCTCGCGTCGATGGTCCAGCCGACCGCGCGGTACCGGCGGTAATCGAGCGTGACGGCCGGAATGTCGCCGAGATTGCCCAGAACCCAGGAGATCTGACCGTCCGGGGTGAGCCTGACCCCGTTCGCATGCGCACCGTCGATCATCGGGGAGTTGCTGAAATCCGACTCACATCCCACTTCCGGGGTGGACAGCTGGCAGCGGGTCTTACCGGATTTGGTCTCGATGAAGACGTATCCGTTCTGCGGCTGGAGTTCGGTGGTGCCGCCAGGTGGGGCGGTGCGAGAGGAGCTGGGCGGAGCGGGGGCGGTGGTGCTCGGGGCCGGGCTGGAACGGCTGGGCCGCTGTGTCGGATAGCTCGGTTCGGTCGGCGATTGCGGGCTGGTCTGCGGCGTGCCGTCGACATTCGATTGGCAGCCGGACAACAGCGCACCCGCAACCAGCAGAGCGCCTAGTGATTGCCACGCCTTCACCGCGACAAGGCTACGCATCGGACGTGGTCAGAGTCGGTCATGACGCGCCGATCGGCGCAGCTGACGCAATCTTGGGAGATTCCCAGCTGTGTTCCCTACATTCGTCGCGTGATCGGCAAAGCCCTGGATGCGTTTCTGGACTCCCCGTTGTCCGGCGTCATGCCGTGGGCGTTGATGGCGATCCTGGCCGGTCCGGGGCGCTACGAGATCGCGGTATTGGGTGCGCTCGGTGTCACCGTGCTGGTACTGCTGCTCGCGTGGCGGCGCAACATTCCCGTCCACGTCCTGGAGGGGCTGGGCGTGACGTATTTCGTGGGGCTGGCGGCCGTCGGATTGGTGGCTTCCAGCGGTCAGAAGGCGTGGCTGGAAATGTGGTCCGGGGAGATCACCAATGCTTTGCTGGCCTTGTTCGCTCTCGTCAGCCTGATGATCGGGCGGCCCTACACCACCGCGTACGCCCGTGACGTCCATCCGCCCGAGCATTGGGACACGCCGCTGTTCAAGCGCACCAACATGGTGTTGACGGCGGTGTGGGCGGCGGCCTTCGGCTTCTCCGCGTCGGTCGGGTTTCTCGGTGACGTGCTCTTCGGCAGTACCGACAACTTCTGGACCGGGTGGATTCTGCAGCTGGCCTCGCTGTTCTTCGCGGTGGCCGTCACGGAGTTCTACCCCGAATACGCCCGGGCCAAGGCCCACACATCGCACCCGGCGCCATCGTGGTCACAGGTGTTCGAATGGCTACCACCGTTCGTACTGGCCACCGGTGTGGCCGGCTGGCTGTTGGCCGCGGTCAGCAGCGGCGTGGCGGCCGATCTGGTGGTCATCGGAGCGTTCGGCACGGCCCTGCTGCGGCTTCGGGGCCAGCGGGCCCGGGCGATATAGCCAGGTCCATGTGGCCAAGGCCATATAGCCGTCACGACGGGCTGGGTTGTGGCAGGAATTGGTTGTCGAGGAACCCGGCGTAGTCGGGCAGCTGTGTGTTCGGGTCGATGGACTTCTGCGTCTTCGCCCACGCCCCGAGGTCGGCCAGCTTCTCGGCCAGGTCAGGCTTCAGCTGAATGGTGAAGTCGAATTCGCCGAGCACGGTACGCAGCAGCCCGGGATCGAGCTGGGTGGCCTTGGCAACGGCGTCGGTGGCGGCGTCGTCGTGCCGGGACAGGGCAGTGCCGGCGTCGTCGAGCGCGGCCAGGAAGGCGGTGATCGCCTTGCCCTTGGTCGAGACGGCCGACTCGGTGGCGACGAACAGGCTGTGCTGGTTGTAGGTGCCGCCGGTCAGTGTCACGGCGTCGTCCCCGAGGGCCTGGATGGTCTGTGCCTGATAAGGCTGGAAAATCGACACCGCGTCGACGTTGTGTTGGGTGGCGGCGGTGACGATCGCCGACGGGGCGATCTGCACAAGGTTTGCCTTGATGGTGTTTTGTGCCAGAGCATTTGAGACGAAATAGGCGGCGCTGGTGCCCAGCGGTGTGCCGATCGACTTGCCGGCCAGATCGGCGACGGTGTTGATGCCGGCGCTGCGGCGGGCGACGATTCGTGAGCCCTCCCAACGTGAACCGTCGGCGATGACCCGCAGGCTCGGTGTGCGCGTCAGGGTTGCCGCCGTCGGCACGTCGGCCGCGGTGGTGATGTCGACCTGTCCGGCCGCGGCGGCCTGCAACGCTTCGACACCGGATTGGAAGTTCACCACCTTGACGTTCACGTCGTGCTTGCCGAACAGGGTGGTGTCAGCGGCGACGGGGATCTGCGCCCAGGACGGGTCGACGACGAATCCGACGGTGAGCTGATCGGGGTCTGTGGTGCTCGAGTCTGTGCATGCGGTGCCGGACACGGTGAGGGTGGCAGCGGCGACTGTGGCGGCGGCGAGGCGCCGAAGAGAAATTCTCACGGTGTGAGGTTCCTTTGGTCGATGCCGAGCTGGTGGTGCAGGGTTTTACGAATCTCGCTGTAGCCGAGCTGATCTGCCAGCGCGTCAGCCGGTCGGGGTCGGCTGAGTGGATTGCTGATCTGGTCGACGATTTTCCCGTCGCGCAGCACGCTGACCGTGTCGCCGAGCCGGATCGCCTCATCGATGTCATGCGTGACGAACACGATCGTGCGGTTCAGCCGGGTCCACAGGTCGATCAACAGATCCTGCATCCGTAGCCGGGTCAGCGCATCCAACGCGGCGAACGGTTCATCCATCAGCATCACGGTCGGTTCCCCGGCCAGCACGCGAGCGATGCTGACGCGTTGTCGCATACCGCCGGACAGTTCCCCGGGGCGCTGGATGGCCACGTCGTCGCGCAGCCCGACCAGATCGAGCAATTCGTGGATCATATTCCGCCGCTGGGCTTTCGGTAGTCGTCGCGCAGCCAGGGCGAAGTCGATGTTGTCGGCGACGGTCATCCACGGGAACAGCACGTCGCGTTGGAAGGCGACACCTCGGCGGGGATCTGGTGACGTGACCGTCTCTCCATTGTCGGTGACCGAGCCCGCCGTGGCGGTGATGAGACCGGCCAGGCAGTGCAGCAGTGTGGACTTGCCGCTGCCGGACGCGCCGACCAGCACCGAGAAAGAGCCGTCGGGAATGGTCAGGGAGATGCCCTTCAGCGTCGGCTCGTACCTGCCGGGGAATTTGACCACGAGATCATGGGTTTGGATGGCCATCTCAACGCTCCTCGTGAGCCCAGCGGGTGAACGGGGAGGTGGCGGAGGCCACCAGCAGGTCGCACACGGCGCCGATGACGCCCAGGACGATCAGGCAGAAGATGAGCCGATCCGCTTGGGAGAACAGCTGTGCCTGTGAAATCCGGTAGCCGATGCCGGCGGTGGTGCCCGTCATCTCGGCCACCACGATGAGCACGAACGCCATCGCCGCACCGACCCTCAGGCCCGACGCGATATCGGGAGCGGCTTCGGGCAGGACCACCTTCGTGAGCGTCTGCACACGGGTGGCGCCCAGGCAGCGTGCGGCCTTCAGATAGTCGATCGGTGTACTCGCCAGTCCGGAATGACTGTTGATCCACACCGGCACGAAAACGCCGAGCGCGATCACCAGGGTCTTGCTGTTCTCGCCCAACCCGAACCACAGAATGGCCAGTGGGACAAGCCCGATCGTCGGGATCGGCGAGAACACTCGAAGCACCGGTTGCAGCAGGTTTCGGCCGGCCGCCGTGGTCGCGGTGAGGACCGCGACGACGATGCCGACGGCTGCGCCGATCGCGAAACCGACTGCTGCCCTGCGCAAGCTGGCGACGATGTCGTCGGCGAGCAGGCCTTCGGCCCATAGGGTATGCCCCGCGGCCAGAATCTCGGGAACGCTGGGGAACAGCTGACGCGGGAACCGCCCGGTCGCCACCATCGCCGACCATGCGGCCGCGGCGATTCCCAGGCCGGCGAGTGTCCAGCCCAGGACGCCCAAGCGCGCCAGTGCCGACCGCAGACGAGGCGGGGTGGCGCGACCGGACGCGCTCGACGACGTCGTCGAGACAGCCAAATCGGTGGTCACGGAGAGGTTTCCGGCTCGGGCCCGACCACGCGCAGCGGGGATCTCGGGGTGTCCTCAGGGGCCCAGTCGAACGGGACAGCCTGGGACCGGTAGACCAGGGTGGTGAGAGTGAGCCGGTCGACCCCGGGCACCCTGGTTTGCTTGACTTCGGGTTCACCGGCCACGCCGTAGCCCTGGTAGGGGCTGTGGTACTCCCACACCACATCACCGTCGGAGGTCACCTGGAACAGCCGCCCGTGCATCCCTTCGGTGATCAGGGTGTTGCCGTTGGGCAGCCGTTGGGCATTGCTGACGAACGAGCTGAAAAAGGTCCAGGTGGGAAGGCCGGAATCCTCAGCGGTGTACTGCCAGACGATTTCCTTGGTGGTCGGGTCGATCTCGAGCACCCGAGAACCGGCGTAGATACCGAGCGGCGCGGCCGGATAGCCGGCACCGCCCTGATTGTCGAACACCAGGATGTTGCCCGCGCCCGGTAGACCCGCGGCGATCATGTGGGGATTGTGTTGACCTGAGGTCTGATCAACGGGACGCGGCACCTTGTGCACGTTGATCCGCTGATGCTGTGCGCCGTACTCGGCGTCGTAGTAGGGTCCCAGCTTCCACACGACCGCGCCGGATGACTTGTCGATCAGTGCGATGATGTTGGCCTTGCGGAAGCTGATCAAGATGTTGTCGGGATGGAAGGCCGAGTCGGGATCGTCGAGGTACCACCGGTTGGGGCCGAGAGTCTTGGCGCTGTTCATTTCCAGGTAGCCCCACGGGTCGTCGGGGTCGCGGGCAACCGCCTGGCGCAAGCCATCCCATCCGGTCGGTGAGAATCCGAACTCCTCGAGATGATCTCCGGCCAGCCACTGCCAGACGATCTCTCCCGCCGGCGTGACCTCGTAGAGTCCCTGGTCTCCGGCCGTGTATTCGCCCAGGCCTGGTACGACGCGGGGAACCGTCACCAGGATCAGGCGGTTGCCGTTGGGCAACAGCTCCCAATCATGGTTTTGGCGAGCCGCTCCATCCGGCGCCTGCCGGCCCCACTCCCAGATGACCTCCCCGTCCCAATCGAGTTGCCCGATCGTGCCGTTGGCGTAGATGCCACCGCGGGCATCGCCGCTGTCGGACAGCTGTACCCCGACATCGCCGAGGCGGCCGCCGTTGAGCGCTGGGTCCAGGATCCGCGGTGGCACACCGGCATACGGCCATTCGTGTACCACGGTGCCGTTGAGGTCGATCAGTCGGGTGATGCCGTCGGCGCCGGTGAACAGGACATAACTGTCAAAGGCGAGGCCGGGGTCCAGATGACTGACCCCGGTGGGCCGTACGAATGCCATGTCAGCTACTCCACCAATCTCCTGTTACCAGCACGGGTCCTCCTCGTTACGGTTCTAATCGATTAGCGTAGGCAGGCCAGCCGTGCGCGGAACCGTCACAATCGGGGTGATTCGAACTCTTTCGAGCAGTCGACGACGAGCGGAGGGTCCACCCGTTGTGAGTGCGAAACGACCGACACTTGCCGACGTGGCAAGCCACGCCGGCACCTCGACCGCGGTGGTGAGCTACGTGCTCAACAACGGCCCCCGGCCGGTGTCGGAGGTGTTGCGCGCCAAGGTGATCAACGCGATCGACGAGCTGGGCTATCGGCCCGACGGCCGGGCCCGCGCGTTGCGCCGACCGCGGCGTTGGCGACAGATCGGCCTGTTGGTCCCCGATGTCACCTTGCCGTTGTTCGGTCAGTTCGTAGAGCAGATCGAGGTGCAAGCCCGCGCCCGTGAGCACCTCATCCTCATCGGCAACACCGGGTACGACCCGGAACGGGAGATCGAGTTCGCCGCGGCCTTTGCCGAGGTCGGTGTCGACGGCCTACTGGTGATCGGCGCCGCAAACGCACCGCAGACGGCGAAACTGTGTCGGCAGGAACGTATTCCGGTGGTGTGGATGCACAGCGTCCGTGGTGACGTTCCCGCCGACATCGTGGGTGTCGACCATTCCCATGCCGGCGAACTGATCACTCGGCATCTGATCGAGGGCCACGGGTGCCGAGACATCGTCTTCGTGGGTGGTATCGCCGAGGCCGATGTGCGCCTCGGTGACCGTGAAGCAGTGCAGCAGCGGCACGCCGGGGCGCAGGTGGCCGTCGGGGGGCGGGTGCCGGTCATCCGAACCGATCTCACCCCGGCCGCTGCCTATGCCGCCGTCGGCGACTTCCTGCGTCACTCCGCTCGCCGGCCGAAGGCGTTCGTGGTGGGCACCTATGGGCAGACCGCGGCGACCATTCGTGCGGTGCTCGACGCCGGGCTGGAGATTCCCGCTGACATCCGCGTGGTCGGGTTCGACGGCACCGTCAACGACTTCCGTGGTTACGGGCAGTTCCGGCTCACCGCGGCGCAGCAACCCGTCGGCACGATCGCGTGTCAGGCGCTGAGCCGGCTGATGGGGGATCCGCAACCGCTCGAGGTTCTGGAGCCGACACTTCAGATCGGCAACTCGTGCGGCTGTTGACCCTCACAGACAGGCGTGTGCCCATACCTGTTTGATCGATTCAGATACATCCGAGCCGCCGGGAATATTCGTGGTTTTCAGCGGGAACAAATTCCCCGAAGCCCAACGTTGACCACATCGACAGCAAGTTGAGTGAACATGACTCAAGTCTAGGTTGACAATCCGGGCTCCCCAGGAGCAGGCTTGAGCGCAGTCCGCTCAGACCCCATCTCTATCAGGAGGCATCACTATGGCTCGTGCGGTCGGTATCGACCTCGGGACCACCAACTCGTGCGTCGCGGTTCTGGAGGGCGGCGACCCCGTTGTCGTCGCGAACTCAGAGGGCTCCCGGACCACCCCGTCCGTTGTCGCGTTTGCGCGCAACGGTGAGGTGTTGGTCGGTCAGCCCGCCAAGAACCAGGCGGTCACCAACGTCGACCGGACCATCCGTTCGGTCAAGCGCCACATCGGCACCGATTGGACCGTCGAGATCGACGGCAAGAATTACACGTCGCAGGAGATCAGCGCGCGCACGCTGCAGAAGCT
This sequence comes from Mycobacterium sp. GA-1841, assembly GCF_001954135.1. GTDB lineage: Bacteria > Actinomycetota > Actinomycetes > Mycobacteriales > Mycobacteriaceae > Mycobacterium. Next base: position 17,442 of record NZ_MBEQ01000034.1, read on the forward strand.
GAAGCGCGACGCCGAGGCGTACCTCGGTGAGGACATCACCGACGCGGTCATCACCGTGCCCGCGTACTTCAACGACGCCCAGCGTCAGGCCACCAAGGAAGCCGGTCAGATCGCCGGCCTCAACGTCCTGCGCATCGTCAACGAGCCCACCGCGGCGGCCCTGGCCTACGGCCTGGACAAGGGCAGCAAGGAACAGACCATCCTGGTCTTCGACCTCGGTGGCGGCACGTTCGACGTCTCGCTGCTGGAGATCGGCGACGGTGTCGTCGAGGTGCGGGCCACCTCCGGTGACAACCACCTCGGTGGCGACGACTGGGACGACCGGATCGTCGATTGGCTGGTCGACAAGTTCAAGAGCACCTCGGGCATCGACCTGACCAAGGACAAGATGGCCATGCAGCGGCTGCGTGAAGCCGCCGAGAAGGCCAAGATCGAACTGAGCTCCTCGCAGAGCACCTCGATCAACCTGCCCTACATCACCGTCGACGCCGACAAGAACCCGCTGTTCCTCGACGAGCAGCTGACCCGCGCCGAGTTCCAGAAGATCACGCAGGATCTGCTGGACCGCACCCGTCAGCCGTTCCAGTCGGTGATCAAGGACGCCGGCATCTCGGTTTCCGAGATCGACCACGTCGTGCTCGTCGGTGGCTCGACCCGTATGCCCGCCGTCACCGATCTGGTCAAGGAACTGACCGGTGGCAAGGAGCCCAACAAGGGCGTCAACCCCGACGAGGTTGTCGCCGTGGGTGCCGCGCTGCAGGCCGGTGTGCTCAAGGGCGAGGTGAAAGACGTTCTGCTGCTCGACGTCACCCCGCTGTCCCTCGGTATCGAAACCAAGGGTGGCGTGATGACGAAGCTGATCGAGCGCAACACCACCATTCCGACCAAGCGGTCGGAGACCTTCACCACCGCTGACGACAACCAGCCGTCGGTGCAGATCCAGGTCTTCCAGGGTGAGCGCGAGATCGCTTCGCACAACAAGCTGCTCGGCTCCTTCGAGCTGACCGGTATCCCGCCGGCCCCGCGCGGCGTGCCGCAGATCGAGGTCACCTTCGACATCGACGCCAACGGCATCGTGCACGTCACCGCCAAGGACAAGGGCACCGGCAAGGAAAACACGATCAAGATCCAGGAAGGCTCCGGCCTGTCCAAGGAAGAGATCGACCGGATGATCAAGGACGCCGAGGCACACGCCGAGGAGGACAAGAAGCGTCGCGAAGAGGCCGATGTCCGCAACCAGGCCGAATCGTTGGTCTACCAGACGGAGAAGTTCGTCAAGGAGCAGCGTGAGGCCGAAGGCGGGTCGAAGGTTCCCGAGGAGACGCTGTCGAAGGTCGACGGGGCCATCGCCGAGGCGAAGTCGGCTCTGGAAGGCACCGACATCTCGGCGATCAAGGACGCCATGGAGAAGCTCGGCGTCGAGTCGCAGGGTCTGGGCCAGGCGATCTACGAGGCCACCCAGGCCGAGCAGGCTGCCGGCGGAGCAGACGGCGGTGCGCCGGCTGACGACAACGTGGTGGACGCCGAAGTCGTCGACGATGACCGGGAGAACAAGTGACGCAACCTCAAAACGGCGGCGACGATCCGCAGGAGCCGGTGACCATCACCGACAAACGGCGCATCGATCCCGACACCGGTGAGGTGCGTGAGCAGGCGCCGGCCCCTAGCGGGCCGGCGTCGGCCGCATCGCCTGCCGGAGAGTCGGGGAGCGAAACCGACGAGGTCGCCGAACTCAAGGCCACCCTGCAGCGCGTCAAGGCCGAATACGACAACTACCGCAAACGGGCGCTGCGCGACCAGCAGGTCACCGCAGACCGTGCCAAGGTCGCGGTCATCACCCAGCTCCTGGGCATCCTCGATGACCTCGACCGGGCCCGCGCTCACGGTGACCTGGAATCCGGGCCGCTCAAGTCGGTTGCCGACAAGCTCGTCAGTGTTCTTGAGGGCCAAGGGCTTTCCGGCTTCGGTGAAGAGGGTGACGAGTTCGACCCGTCGCTGCACGAGGCTGTGCAGCACGAGGGCGAAGGCAACCACCCGGTGGTCGGGACCGTGATGCGCCGGGGTTACCGGGTCGGTGAGCAGGTGGTCAGGCACGCCATGGTGGGCGTGGTCGACACCGTCTCCGATGCCGACGGCAGTGCGGATAACGCTGACGCCGCAGATGATCAGGCCGCAGAATCAGACAACTAGACACAACGACTAAAGAGAAGAGGTAAGGAGGTGGCGCAGCATGGCCCAACGCGAGTGGGTCGAAAAGGACTTCTACAAAGAACTCGGCGTCTCCTCTGACGCCAGCGCCGACGAGATCAAGAAGGCCTACCGGAAGCTGGCCTCTGAACTGCACCCCGACCGCAATCCCGATGCGGGAGCGGCCGAGCGGTTCAAGGCGGTTTCCGAGGCGAACAGCGTCCTGTCGGACCCCGCGAAGCGCAAGGAGTATGACGAGACCCGGCGGTTGTTCGCCGGTGGTGGGCGCCGGTTCAACCCGGGTGGGAACTTCAGTGGCGGATTCGGTTCTGACGGAGCCGAATTCAACCTGGGAGACCTGTTCGACGCGGCCGGCCAGAGCGGCGGCGCCAATATCGGTGACCTCTTCGGCGGGCTGTTCGGCCGCGGTGCACAACCGCGGCCGAGCCGGCCTCGTCGAGGCAACGACCTGGAAACCGAGACCGAGCTTTCGTTCCTCGAAGCCACCAAGGGCGTGGCCATGCCGCTGCGGCTGACCAGTCCGGCACCCTGCACCAACTGCCACGGCAGTGGTGCGCGGCCGGGCACCAGCCCCAAGGTGTGCCCGAACTGCAACGGCTCCGGTGTGGTCAACCGCAACCAGGGGGCGTTCGGATTCTCCGAGCCCTGTACCGAATGCCGGGGCAGCGGCTCGATCATCGAGCACCCCTGCGAGGAGTGCAAGGGCACCGGCGTCACCACCCGGACCCGCACCATCAACGTGCGGATCCCTCCGGGCGTCGAGGACGGTCAGCGCATCCGGCTGGCCGGCCAGGGCGAAGCCGGGTTGCGGGGCGCACCCTCCGGTGACCTCTACGTCACCGTGCATGTGCGCCCGGACAAGGTGTTCGGGCGTGACGGCGACGACCTGACGGTCAGCGTTCCGGTCAGCTTCCACGAATTGGCTCTTGGCACAACGCTTTCCGTTCCCACCCTGGAGGGCAAGGTCGGGGTGCGGGTGCCCAAGGGTACCTCTGACGGCCGTATCCTGCGGGTACGTGGGCGCGGGGTGCCGAAACGCTCCGGCGGGCACGGCGATCTGCTGGTGACGGTGAAGGTCGCGGTGCCGCCGAACCTGGAAGGCGAAGCGGCCGAGGCGTTGGAGGCGTACGCGAAAGCCGAACGGGACAGCGGGTTTGACCCGCGGGCCGGATGGGCTGGCAACGTATGAGCCGGCGTCAAGAGGAAGCCCGCACGTTCCTGATTTCCGTGGCCGCCGAGCTGGCCGGTATGCATGCGCAGACCCTGCGCACATACGACCGGCTCGGTCTGGTCAGCCCACAACGCAGTTCCGGTGGTGGGCGCCGTTATTCCGAACGTGATGTCGATCTGCTCCGCGAGGTGCAACGGTTGTCACAGGACGAGGGCGTCAACCTGGCCGGCATCAAACGCATCATCGAACTCACCAATCAGGTGGATGCGTTGCGCACCAGGGTGTCCGAGTTGACGCAGCAGGTCGAACAACTCAGCGACCAGCGCCGCGACGTTTCGGCGGCGTCGAAGGCTGTGGTGTTGTGGCAGCCCGGAGCCGCTCGGCGGCGACATTCGCAGTAGTCGAGGTGCCCGCTAACCAACTCTGATCGAAAAGATGGCCGTCTCCGGTTTTCCGGGGGCGGCCATCGTGTAATTGCCCTGGCGCAGAGCGTTAGTGGGTGCGGCCATCGGCTCGATCCCCACCACGGCGTCGTTGCCCGGTGCGAACAGTTGCGCTGCGGCGTAGCCCTTTTCGAAGGTGACCTCGACCCGGTGTCGCCCGCCGGAGAGGGCAAAAACCGCACCTGCATCGACCTCGTCGAATCCTTCGTCGAGTTCGGTGTTGCCCAATTGTGTTGTCCCGCCTGGCCACTCTCCGCACTCCCCGGTGGGCAACCCGTGGTCGTCCACCAGCCGGTGCCGCATGGCCGGAGTCTCTAGGCGCCAGTCCTCCCGGGGCACACCGGGAATCGTCAGATACGGATGGTAGCCGTAACACAGGGGCACGGGTTGCGTCCCGGTCGACGTTACCGTGGTGGCCACGCTGAGGGTCCGGTCGGCCAGCGTCGCCGTCAACGTCAACCGGTGCGGGAACGGGAACGTCGCCAGCAATGTCGGCTCGGCAGCCCAGTCCAGCGAGGCCACCAGCATGTTCCCGGAACGTTCGATCACCTGCCAGTCCGGGTTCGCGGCGAGCACACCATGGATGGGTGCGCCGTGGGGGTCGGCACGTACACCGTCGGCACCGGGAGTCAAATTCACGCGCGTGTCGCCCACGTGGTATTCGTTGGCGCTCAATCTGTTTGCCCACGGATAGAGGATCGGGATGCCCATCGTCTTGCCGTCGGAAATGTATGCCTGAAGGCCACGTCGCTGGCCCAGATATTCGACATCGCCGTCAGCGCGGTTGTCGGCCAGGGAGCTGCACACCATCCCGGCACCCGGAACGTAGGTGGCAGTCAGCGACGACGACGGATCCTGCAGGGTGACTGGTTGAACGTCGGCCATGGCGCCAGTGTGGCACGCGTCAGCGGGTCAGCGGATCGTGCTGGATGCGATCGGCGGGCGCACCCCGCTCGATCAGGGCGGATTTGGTGGCGGTGACCATCTCGGGGCCGCCGCAGACGAGAATCTGGCGATCGCCCCAGTTGCCGTATCGGGTCACCACCTCGGCCAGCGTTCCGGTTTGGCGCACGTGCAGGCCACGTGGGGGTTGCACGTCGGGGTACTGGCCGGCCCACGGCGGATCGGTGCTGTACTCCGACACCGGCGTCACCGACAACCACGGGTTGGTCGAGGCGATGTGCCACAAGGTTTTCAGGTCGTACAGATCGCACGGGTAGCGGCCACCGAAGAACAGGTGTACGCGCGGGTTTTCACCGTGCAGCGTCATGTCCATGATGATGTTGCGCAGCGGAGCCAGACCCGTGCTGCCGGCCACCATCAGCACGTCTTCGCCGTCACGGTCGACGTGCAGCCCGCCGTGCGGGCTGGACAGCCGCCAGCGGTCACCGATCCGGGTCTCGGCGACGATGGCGGGGCTCACCATGCCGCCGGTGACCGAGCGGACGTGGAACTCGATGGCCCCGGATCGGTCCGAGGGAATGGCCGGGCTCAGATAGCGCCATCGCCGCGGCCATTGCGGCACCTCGACGGTGACGTACTGGCCGGGGTGATAGAACAGCGCCTGGTCGAGTTGGAGCCGGATCACCGAGACGTCGCGGGTGACCCGGTGATGTTCGATGACGGTGCCGTCGCAATAGGCGGGGGAGTCCTCGGCGTCGGCGGCGCCCCGCATCACGCCGATGATCAGGGCCACCGCATCGCGGGCGGCTTCGGCCAGCCGGTCGTCCCACTGGGCTTCCAGATGATCGCGCAATGCGTTGTACAGAGCGTCCTGCATCGAGTCGTAATGGCTCTGGACCACGCCGTACTTGCGGTGATCTCTGCCCAGCTGGGCCAGGAATGCCACCGGCTCCTCGGCGCGCTGGGCGATCAGCTCCCCGAACAACCAGGTCAGGGCGCGGCCGAAGACCTCGCGTTGGCTGGTCATGTCGGGAGGAAACAGGTCGCGGGCCGAGAGGTCGGTGGCAAACCACCGGGTGTAGAAGTCCAGGATCAGGGCGTGCGAGCCGTGCTCAGGGTCGACGGCCCTCTGCAGTGTCTGCAGCGCTTCACGGTCATCGAGTCCCACGGAGCTGCATCATAGGCGTGGTTCGCGTGGGCTGCCGCAAACCCCCGATGACCACCAACGATGCATGGGAGCTGCGATTGCCTGACCCCCAAAGCGTCAGTGGTGCTGCTCGGAGTGGCGGGCGACGAGTGCAAGTTCTGCCTCGCCGGCCTGTTCCGGGGTGGCGAACGGCATGTTGGTCTCCACGAAGTTCCTGGCCTCCTGAAGACCAACACCCTGTTCGACCATCATGTTGACGACACCTACGTGCACCACCGCTGTCGCTTTCTTGGCGGCGACGCCAGCCACAAACCTAATTTCGTCAGCCAGTTGAGCCTCGGTCAAAGTGGTGACCTTCGGATCCAGATCCACCTGGGCGACCGAGCCGTTCAGGTACGCCGTAACGGCGACCGTGCCCGGTGGGTTGACGGCCTGCACCACCGAGGTCTGCTCGCCATCTTCGACCCCGTCATCCGTATCAGCGACGCCAAAGTCGTCGTGCCCGTCGTCGGGTGACTCTGCGTTATCGGTGAAGGTGCTGTGCATGACGTCGTCGTAGTCGCCGCCCAGTTCGGCGATGTCGTCGTCGCTGCTGTCCTCGACGAATTCCGAAAGCGCGTCCAGACCGGATTGATCTTCGTGGATCTCAGGGGTTGCGAAATCTAGAGCATTCAAGTCGTTGCCGGAACCGAAGAACTCGTCGTCCGGATCGTGAGGGATCACGTTTCAGCACTTCCGATTTCTGTGTGCGGCGCGCATGAGCCTGTGCGGTTGTTTCGATGCGAAGGTTATCGCCGACAGTGACGCACCGTCGACTGGCATTTAGCGTGGATGCATTTCTTTGTCGAGCTTGCCGGCACCTTGAGCATCTGCACGGTCGTATTGTGACGCGGCGGACCCCAGTTTTGTGGAGAGGGACGCGGACACTGAGTTCAGCTTGGCACAGGCAGCGGCCCTTGCTTGCTCAGCAATCAGTACGGCTGTGTTGGACGTCATGCACACCATGCCGTGATTGGCCATCATCGATGTGCCGACACCTTGTGCCGCGGCGGCGGCCGCGAGTAGTTGCTGCGCTGCTTTTTCTTGCAATTCAGCAAGTTCCAGCACATGGGAAGTATTCACCTTCAAGAAACCGGACATGGACATTTCCCTCGGTCAGCGTGCGGTAGTGGAAACTCGGTTGTACATACCGGTCGCCTTGGCAACTTCGAGGCCGTTCATCGCTGCCTCGATGCCCAGTTTTGTCATGGCTGCCATCGCGATCGGTACCGAACCTGCGACGGCGCCGATCTGGATCGACATCGAGATCGCCGGTCCCGCGGGAACGAGGGGGTAGGCGGCCATTGCGGGTGCCACCATGATTCCCAGCGCTACGGAGCAGGCGTCCAGCACCGTGCGCGTATTTGTGACCTGTCCCGCTTGCTTCTTGACTACGGATTCGATGATGCTGTCGGCCTGAGCCATGAGCTGAGAGCGATCCTGCTGTTTCACATCCTGTGCGGTATAGGCATTCGAAGCGCTGCCCTGCCAGTGTTGGCTTGGCATAGCCGATTTGAGGATTTCACCGACGTTACCGAATTCCTTGTTACCGTTTCCGAACCGGTCGCCGCTGTCGGGCGTTCCGATCCCGCAGTGCAGTGTCATCGCTGCAATGGCCAGCAGGCCGCCTTGGATCACGGGGGTCTGTGGACATTTGGGGATCAAGTTGGGAGAAAATTTGTTGGCTATCGCGGGACCTACGGTCCCGGCCAGCTGTGTAATCCCTATCGCATCGGATGCGGTGGTCAAGACATTCGTGACCGGATGTACGTCTGTGTCTTGCGCAGTCTCCACATGGCTCTTTGCGGACCACACTGTGTTTATCCCGCCGAGGATATCGTCGAGTCTTGCCACCATGACCTCCTGTCCTGGGGGAGCCTAACAGCGCTCTACAGCCTCCCTCTGCGGCAATTTCGGGTGTCCGGCACGCGACTCAGCGTTGGGCAAGGTTGCCTCCGCTCAGTTGCTGGGCGACTTCCAACGCGGTCCTCCGAGCGGACCACCCATCTGAATTCGGTCGTACATGTAGTGAGCAAAAGCGACAGTCAACATCAGAACCGGAAGTGGACGTGAGGTTGGGGTGGCGCAATCGAGGGTGTAGTCGTAATGCGGATTGCGTGATCCGGTGTTTGGGTGCCACTGACGATGGACGTGGCCGATCACTGAGCCGGTCGCGTCGTAGATGGGTTCGTGTACCTTCTTGTCCATCTGCATGATGGTGGTGCCCACGTTGGACGATCCGAGAGTTGTTCCGTGGGACTCCATCGCCATGGTCAGGGTGTAAATTCGCCAGCGCGACCCACCTCGACGCAGACGGCCCAGGTCCTGCCCGTTGGGGTCCTGAACCTGAATGGTCGCTCTGAATCCCCCTGAGCTGGTGAAGTACAACAACGGCGCCCCATCGGGGCGCATCATGACGAACGACATCGCCTCCGCACCCCGTGTGAGCCAGCCAATTTTCGTCGTCGGTTGGATCAACCCGATCTGCTTGCCGTCCTCGGCCTCAACCCCGCACATGATGCTGGCATCGTGTGGGGTCGCAATTGCCCTGAGGATCAGGACCTTTTGTCCAAACGGATAACCCGAATCCCATGCGTAGTCGGAAGGTGACACCGGGCTGGGCGAAGCCTCAGGAGATGTGTGGTCAGTCCACTGCCAGCCGTCAAAGTAGCGCAGTTGCTGAGCGTTCCATGGATCAGTGAACCAGCCGGGTGGCCCGGTCGGTGGAACATTGTTGTCGATGATTGCCCCTTCGGATCCGCCACAGAGATTCGCTCAAGGCTGCGCCAGGTCTGTCGATGCTATCGGGACCGCTGAATTTCCTTGCGCGTAGAACCCGTCTCACCTGCCCTCGAAATGATTGTGTCCGAGCGTGTCCACAAACGAAGGCCCGCGCCGGTCGAGCTCGCCCAGATAGTCGTCGGCCCACGTACCGAATGGCTTGTGCGCCAGGTATTCGTTGCGGAACCGGTCGTCTTCGGAGACCTCGGAAACGCAGAATGACGGAATTGCGAGATCGACCACGGGTCCGCCCCGCTCGACTTCGGAGAGCAGTAGCGGTGCGTTTCGGCCGAGGAACTGGTCGATGATCCAGCCGTCTTCACCCAGCCACATCGAGTATCGAACTTTGGCGACCACATGCTCAGATCGGCCGACGATCTGAGCGGCGACCAACGGATCGAGTTCGCGTTCGGCCTCATAGCGGGTACCGCCGACGGCGGGGCCTTTGGCGGTCATGGTTCCCAGTGATTCCTCGCCCAATGCCTCGACGAGTTCGGCCGCCGTGGCGTCCAATTCGGCGGGCGCCGGCCCTTGCACGCGCACTCGGACCGCATAACCGTCGGATGCGAACAGATACGCCTGCACGATCAGGGCGGGCGTCGGGTCGGAGGCCGCCGCCGCGGGCAATTCGCGGACAAAGAACTTCCGCTCGAATTCGAAATCACCGAAGCCGGATTCGGACATGGCCACACCGTAGCCCGAATTGCGTCGAATGCGTTACCTATAGCGCGTGAATTCCCTTGTAGAGCACAAGCAGGCCGATCACCACCAGAATTCCCGCGACCAGCACGGCGTGTTGGCGTTCCATCCAGTCCTTGAGCCGGGCCAGTGCGGGGTCGAGACGGTTGCCGGATACCGCGTAGGCGAGGATCGGCAATGCGACCGTCGAACCCGCCGCCGCCACGTAGTACAGCCCGGCGGCCCAGACCCCGGGCTGGCCGAGGCCGGCACTGCCGATCGCCAATCCGGCTGCTGCACAGATGAACAGCACTTTGGGGTTCACCACGGTGAGCACCGCGCCGGCGGCCCCGGCCCGGACCGTGGTGAGCGTGCTCAGCCTGGTCATCCATCCCGGCATGTGTTCTGACTTGGTTCGGGTAAGGAAGCGGTAGCCGCCGAAGATGACGAGCGCGGTACCCACCAGGATGCGAAACCACGACGCCCACGTCGGCGGTTTGTCGAGCCCGCCGAGCAGCCCGGAGACGCCGACGAAGATCGCGGTCAACCCGGCCAGACCGATCAGCCAACCTGCCAGAAACGCCAGACCGGTGGAACGCGGCTGAGCCGTGTGCAACACGAGAATCGCCGGAATGATGGACAGCGGTGACAACGCCACCACCATTGCCAGCGGAATGAGTTCGGTGAAAACCGAGCTCCAGTTCTCCGTCATCGCCAAAACCTAGCAACGCCGAAACCCGGGCGCCGGCACTTACCACCCACCGGCTGCGATGTCTTCGACGGCGTCGGCGGCATACTGTGGCCCACCGTGGGCACGGATCTCTGCCCTGATGGCATCGAGCCGCAATCGGATCTGTTGATCGGCCGCCACGCCGAGCACGGCGTCGCGGATCTGCGCCACGCTCGGCACTGGGTCTGACAAATGCCTGCCGACGCCGATGGTTTCCAGCCGGGCCGCATTCGCGGGTTGATCGACCGCCTGAGGAATGGCCACCATCGGCACCCCGAACCACAATCCCTCGGTGCACGAGCCCATCCCGGCGTGGGTGATGAAGCAGTCGGCCTGCGCCAGCACCGCCGGCTGGGGAACCGACTCGCGCAGTTGGACCCACGGCGGAACGGGCCCCACCTCAGCGCGTCCGCGCGACAGCACCAGTCGCCAGCCGTGCCCGCCCAGCGCCTCGATCACGTTGCGGTACACGTCAGCCCGTTCGGTATAGGCAGTACCGAAGGCCAGCAGGGCCAGCGGGCCGTCCCCGGCCGGCGGACGCCACCCACCCGCATCGAGCCGCCGAGGGTCGATGCAGGGCCCGACGAAGCGGTATCGGTCACCGACGCGGTCGGCGTGACGTTGCATGACCCGCGGGATCAACACCAGGCAGCGTCGCGGTGCGCCGGTCACCTCGTCGAAAGTCAGGCCTGATCCGGAATCGGCGAGCCAGGCGTCGAACGCCTCGCGATAGGCCAGTCCGCTCGGACTGTTGAGGATGGGGCCCAAGATCTCGGCCATGTCGTCGTGATAGCCGTCCCACGCCACCTCGCTGGGCGACAACTGCGCGGCGGGCACACCCCAGTGGGCAGCGGCGACCGGACCGGCCATCCCGCCGATGTCGTACAACACCAGATCGGGGCGGTCAGCGTCGAGGGCGTTGCGCACCTGCGGCAGAACGTGAATTGCCTCGTCGAGGAAGATCCGCATGCCTGCGGCCGGGTCGGTCTCGTCGAATGTCTCCGGGGCGCCGGGAGCGCCCGGTAACACCGAGGTGCACGGGATCACGTCGGCGCCGGTGGGTTGGACCAGATTGGTCAGGTGACCCCCGACCAGATAGCTGACCCGGTGCCCGCGGCGCACCAGTTCGTGGATAACCGCGAGATGTGGGTACATGTGGCTGGGAGCGGAAGCAGCGACGACGGCAACGTGTAGGGCGGAGTCCACCTGATCGAGTCTGCCGATCGAAAAATTTTAAACTTGAGCGGAACAGACTCAACCTTGACTACGTTGTACATCGCGACAAGCATTTTCTCTATCGGAAAAGGGAGGTGTCGTGGACTCGTTCAACCCGACGACCAAGACTCAGGCGGCGCTGACCTCAGCGTTGCAGGCGGCCAGTTCTGCCGGCAACCCGGAGATCCGTCCCGCCCACCTGTTGATGGCACTGCTCACTCAGAATGAAGGCATTGCCGCACCCCTGCTCGAGGCCGTCGGCGTGGACCCCGCGACGATCCGGACCGAGGCGCAGCGGTTGCTCGACCGGCTGCCCAGCGCCAGTGGCGCCAGCAGCCAACCCCAACTGAGCCGGGAATCGCTCGCCGCGATCACCACGGCCCAGCATCTGGCCACCGAGATGGACGACGAGTACGTCTCCACCGAACATCTGATGGTCGGGCTGGCCACCGGCGACTCCGAGGTCGCGAAACTGCTGACCGGCCACGGCGCTTCACCCGAGGCGCTTCGGGAGGCGTTCACCAAGGTGCGTGGCAGTGCCCGGGTGACCAGTGCCGATCCCGAGGGCACGTATCAGGCGTTGGAGAAGTACTCCACCGATCTGACCGCGCGCGCCCGGGAAGGCAAACTGGACCCGGTCATCGGGCGTGACAACGAGATTCGTCGCGTCGTGCAGGTGCTCTCGAGGCGTACCAAGAACAACCCGGTGCTCATCGGTGAGCCCGGCGTCGGCAAGACTGCGATCGTCGAGGGCCTGGCCCAGCGCATCGTGGCCGGCGACGTGCCGGAAAGCTTGCGGGACAAAACCGTCATCAGCCTGGACCTGGGCTCGATGGTGGCCGGTGCCAAGTACCGCGGTGAGTTCGAGGAACGGCTCAAGGCCGTCCTCGACGACATCAAAGACTCGGCCGGGCAGGTCATCACGTTCATCGACGAGCTGCACACCATCGTGGGCGCCGGCGCCACCGGTGAGTCGGCGATGGACGCGGGCAACATGATCAAGCCGATGCTGGCCCGTGGCGAGCTGCGGCTGGTCGGCGCGACCACCCTCGACGAGTACCGCAAGTACATCGAGAAGGACGCCGCGCTGGAGCGTCGCTTCCAGCAGGTGCTCGTCGGTGAGCCGTCGGTGGAGGACACCGTCGGCATCTTGCGCGGGCTCAAGGACCGCTACGAGGTGCACCACGGCGTGCGCATCACCGACTCCGCTCTGGTGGCTGCGGCCAGCCTGTCTGACCGCTACATCACCAGCCGCTTCCTGCCCGACAAGGCCATCGACCTGGTGGACGAGGCGGCATCGCGGCTGCGGATGGAGATCGACTCCCGGCCGGTCGAGATCGACGAGGTCGAGCGGTTGGTCCGACGCCTCGAGATCGAGGAGATGGCGCTGTCCAAGGAGGAAGATGACGCCTCCAAGGAACGGCTGGAGAAACTGCGCGGTGAGTTGGCCGATCTCCGCGAGAAGTTGGCGGAGTTGACGACGAGATGGCAGAACGAGAAGGGCGCCATCGATGTGGTGCGCGAGCTCAAGGAGCAGCTGGACAGCCTGCGCGGTGAGGCCGACCGGGCCGAGCGTGACGGTGACCTGGCCAAGGCCGCCGAGTTGCGGTACGGACGTATCCCTGAGGTCGAGAAGAAGCTCGATGCCGCTTTGCCGGTGGCCGAGGCTCGCGAGAACGTGATGCTCAAGGAGGAAGTCGGCCCCGACGACATCGCCGAGGTGGTGGAGGCGTGGACCGGCATCCCGGCCGGGCGCATGCTCGAAGGCGAGACCGCCAAGCTGCTGCGCATGGAGGAGGAGCTGGGCAAGCGGGTCATCGGTCAGAAGAAGGCCGTGACTGCGGTGTCGGATGCGGTGCGCCGCAGCCGGGCCGGGGTCGCCGACCCCAACCGGCCCACGGGTTCGTTCATGTTCCTGGGCCCGACCGGCGTCGGTAAGACCGAGTTGGCAAAGGCCTTGGCGGAGTTCCTGTTCGACGACGAGCGCGCCATGGTCCGCATCGACATGAGCGAGTACGGCGAGAAGCACTCGGTGGCTCGGCTGGTCGGTGCGCCTCCCGGATACATCGGCTACGACCAGGGCGGTCAGCTGACCGAGGCGGTGCGGCGGCGTCCGTACACGGTGGTGTTGTTCGACGAGATCGAAAAGGCCCACCCGGACGTGTTCGACGTGCTGCTTCAGGTGCTCGACGAGGGCCGGCTGACCGACGGTCAGGGCCGCACGGTCGACTTCCGCAACACGATCCTGATCCTGACCTCCAACCTGGGTGCCGGTGGCACCGAGGAACAGGTGATGGCGGCGGTGCGCGCTGCGTTCAAGCCGGAGTTCATCAACCGGCTCGACGACGTGATCCTGTTCGACGCACTGAATCCCGAGGAGCTGGTGTCGATTGTCGACATCCAGCTGCAGCAGCTGGCCAAGCGGCTGTCACAGCGCCGGCTCACCCTCGAAGTGTCGTTGCCCGCCAAGACGTGGCTGGCCGAGCGTGGGTTCGACCCGCTCTACGGGGCCCGTCCGCTGCGCCGGCTGGTGCAGCAGGCCATCGGTGACCAGCTGGCCAAGATGTTGTTGGCCGGTGAGGTGCACGACGGCGACGTGGTGCCGGTCAACGTCAGCGCGGACGGCGAAGGCTTGGTCCTGGGCTGAGTCAACGGCGTCATCGCCGACGAGTCCCGCCACACTTCGGTGTGGCGGGACTTGTCCACATTTGAGGGTTTTCTGGCCGGACTGGAGCGGCGCGGACCTCTGCTGCGCACCAGCATGGATGGCATGGAAGAAATCATTGCAGGGGTGGAAGTACCGGAATCGGCGGCGGTCGTCGAGGCCACCCGCCTGATTCGGGACACGACCACCCCACTCATCTATCACCACTCGCGCCGGGTGTACTTCTTCGGCCGGATTCACGCTCGGCGCCTCGGTATCCAACCCGACCCTGAGCTGCTCTACCTGGCCGCGCTGTTCCACGACGCCGGGCTGCTCACGCCGTTCTCCGACACCGAGCAGCGTTTCGAGGTCGACGGGGCCGACCACGGCCGCAAGTTCCTGATCGAGCATGGCTTCTCGACTACTGCGGCCGACACGGTGTGGACCGCCATCGCGCTCCACACGACACCGGGAATCCCGGGCCGGATGGGCCCGGAGATTGCCGCTACCCATCTCGGCGTACTCACCGATGTGGTGGGTTTGGGCGTCGACGGTCTGCACCCCGACCAGGTGGACGAGATCCTCACGGCGCACCCGCGGGGGGACTTCAAGAACGAGTTCTTGAATGCCTACTTCGACGGGTTGAAAGACCGTCCGGAGACCACCAACGGGACGGTGAATTCCGATGTTCTTGAGCACTTCATCCCCGATTTTCAACGCACCACCAGCGTTGAGCGCATCATCGGCTCGCCCTGGCCGAGCTGACTGGACTTGCCGGTCCAAAAAGCTCGCGCCACGATGGTGGCAGCGGCGAGAAAGACACGGAGGAACGCGATGGATTTCGGAAAGTACGGCGTGTGGCAGCCGGCCTACGCGACCACACCGGACATGGCCAGACATCTGGAGAGACTTGGGTTTACGGCGCTATGGTTGGGTGGCCCGGAAGCCGATCTCGCCGGAATCGACGATCTCCTCGCGGTCACCGACAATCTGGTCGTCGGGACCAGCATCTACAACATCTATCGCGGTGATGCGGCTACCTTGGTAGACGCCTATCGGCGTATCGAGGACAAGTTTCCCGAACGGCTGCTACTCGGTATCGGTGTGGGTCATCCGGAGCAGACGAAAGGCTATGGCACACCGCTGGCGACGTTGCAGGCGTTCCTCGACGACCTCGACACCGCAGGATTGCCGCGTGAGCGACGCGCGTTGGCCGCGCTGGGGCCCAAGATGCTGGATCTGGCACGCGAGCGCGCGGGCGGATCTGTCCCTTATCTCGTCACTCCCGAGCACACGCGTCGATCCAGAGTGGCACTCGGCCCGCAAAAGTTCCTGGCCCCCGAGCAGAAGGTGGTGCTCGAGTCGGATGCCGCTCGGGCTCGCGCCCTGGCTCGGCCTCGAATCAAACATCCGTACCTGGGTCTGGTCAACTATCGAAACAACCTGCTCCGGCTCGGGTTCACCGACGCGGATCTTTCCGGTGACGGCAGCGACCGCCTGATCGATGCCCTTGCCGTGCACGGTGAACCCTCCGACATCGCGCGAGGATTGCGCGCGCATCTCGACGCCGGAGCAGACCATGTTCAAATCCAGCTGGTCAGTGCGAATTCGGCGCCGCACCCGGCGATGTCTGAGGTGCTGCTACAGGTATACGACGAGGCTGCCATGCGCCTGTATGAATCGCTTGCCGATGAGTTGGGGCTCTAGCCGAGGTTCAAAGTGCGAACCGGCCGGCGAACCCACGCAGTGGTACGTCGGCGCTCGTCAGCAACCCGGGCGGCGCCTTGACCACCGAGGCGATGGCGTTGAGTGCGGGCAGCCCGGTCACCGTCATGCCGATCGAGGCAAACGAATCCGGATCGGACAGGTCCACACCGGGTTTCGGGAAGATCATGTGTTTGTTGTAGACACAGGGATCGCCCTTGATCTGAGTGATGTAGCAGCCCTTGATGTCCCAGCTGGGGTCGGTGTGCGGGGTCATCTGCCACTCCAGGTGCGTCTCCACCCGCGGTACACCGTCGATCAGCCCCTGGTACTTGATGTAATTGCCGCCCAGTGATCCTTTGGGCAGCTGGTACCAGCCCAGGTCGACGTCCTTGGTGCAGGCCCCGAGTTCGGCACTGAACTTCACCTCGTCGAGCTCGAGGCCGAAGCAGTCGGCCATCATCAGCACGCTGTCGGCGAACACCCGGGTGTACTTCTCCAACTTGCCCGGGATCGACGGGTCGTCGACCGGCAGCCCATAGCCGACCTCGATCCAGGTGTCCTTGCTGTGATGGCATGACACGTCGACGGATTCGATGGTGGTGACGTTCTCGATCTCGGCGACGTCGGCCGAGCACACCACGCCCAGGATCTGGTTCACCCCGGGATTCATGCCGGTGCCGTAGAACGTAGAACCACCTTTCTCGCACGCCTCGGCGAGTAACTGCGACACCGGCTTTCCGGACGGGTGTGGGTGGTTGGTGTCGCGGTGCCAACCGGTGATCCAGTCGGCCGTGGTGACGATGTTGATGCCGGCCTCAAGGACTTTCACGTACAGATCCTCGTCCGGGAACACGCCATGGAAAGTCAGTACGTCGGGACGTGCGGCGATGATGTCGTCGATCGACCCGGTGGCGACAACTCCGATCGGATCGATCCCGGCGATCTCGCCGGCGTCACGACCCACCTTTTCCGGTGTGTAGCAATGCAATCCGATCAATTCGAGATCGTCACGCTTGATGAGCCGCTTGATCATCTCGGTGCCGACGTTGCCGGTCGCCACCTGGAATACACGGCTCTTCTCGGTCATACGGTGTCTGCCTTCCTGGCGTCCGGATAGAACTGCATGGCCCACTTGCGGATTGCGGTGAAGCCCTCGTATTCGGCGGTGGCCAGCGCCGGCGGATCGGAGTAGCGCTGATGCGACCAGATGTGGATGTCCTGGGTGAATTGCCGGATCACCTCGTCGCCGAACTCCGCGGCCTTCGCGGCGGCCCGATCGGATTCTTTCCCGGGGGTCCGGCCGATGTAGACCATGAACCGCACATCGGAGGTGGACTCGTCGACGGGGGTGACCGCCGAGATCGTGCGGTTGTCGATCATTCCCCAGCTCTTGGTCACCGCAATGCCCAGACCGCCGTTGATCGCCTCGACGCCGCTGCGGACATCCTCGATCGACTGTTGGTCGTCGCCCTCGAACGTGATGGTGAAGTCGACGTAGGAGATCGGCGCGGCGAAATCGTGCCGGGTGAACACCGGCACGATCGGGGTCTGGTGCACGAATTTGAAGTGCGCGAAGTCGACGCCGTTCTCCAGCACGTACTGCGGATGCAGCTCCAACCCGGAGCGGAACAACCGCTGCTGCGGGTAATAGTCGGCGGCGCTGCTGCCGTCGGCGAAGGACGCGAACACATCCGGTGCGTCGAAGAACGGCTCACGTCCCTCGGCGTCGTGCCAGATGTAGATGGCTTCGTTGCGTTCGGCGACGGGATAGGTGCGTATCCGGCGACCTCGGTTGGGTCGGTCCTGGTACGGGATGCACACGTTGCGGCCCTCGGCGTTCCACTGCCAGCCGTGGAACGGGCACTGGATCACCTCGCCGACCACTTGGCCGCCGAATCCCAGATGGGCGCCGAGATGTTCGCAGTACGCGTTCATCACGGTCACCTGCCCGGATTCCGAGCGCCACGCGACCATCTCTTCGCCGAAGTACTTCATGGCGTGGACCGCACCCGTCGACACCTCATCCGACCAGGCGACCTGGAACCATCCCGTCGGTTTCATCGACAACGGTGGTTTGGCCATGTCGCGAATCGTAGGAGCATCGGTGAAATTTTGGAAGAGGGTTCTGTGAAACTGGGATAGCCTCGAAGGGTGACCGATGCCGAGGTGAGTACGCGCCGCACCAACCGGCGCGGCCACGCCACCCGGGAGAGCATGCTGGAGGCCGCCCGCAAGGCGTTGGCCACCGGAGATCCGACAGCGGTCTCGGCCAATCGGATCGCCAAAGAGATCGGCGCCACCTGGGGCGCGGTGAAGTACCAGTTCGGCGACATCGACGGGTTCTGGGCCGCGGTCCTGCGCCGCACGGCGGAACGTCGCGCGGGCATGCTGGCCCGCCGCGATACCGGTGCGCCGCTGCGGCAACGCGTCGCTGCGATCATCGACCTGCTCTACGACGGCCTGACCGCCAGTGATTCACGCGCGATCGAGAACCTGCGGGCCGCGTTGCCGCGGGAGCGTGCCGAACTCGAACGGCTCTATCCGAAGACCGCGGCGGAATTGTCGTCGTGGGGGCAGGGCTGGCTGCAGACCTGTCAGCAGGCCTTCGCCGATCTTGACGTGGACCCCGAGCGGGTGCGTGAGGTGGCGTCATTCATCCCGGGGGCGATGCGCGGCATCACCTCCGAGCGTCAACTCGGCACGTACACAGATCTCGACTTGGCCCGGCGTGGACTCACCAATGCGATCGTCACGTACCTCGAGGAGTCCCGGCCGCAGCCTCCTGAGCACCAGTAATCGGGTTGTGACCTCACAAGGCTGGGGCATTGCCCCGGTCAACAAGTAGGCTAGGCCCGATGGTCCCGCTCTGGTTCACGCTGTCCGCACTCTGTTTCGTGGGTGCGGGAGTGCTGCTGTACGTCGACATCGATCGTCGACGTGGGTTGGGACGGCGCCGCAAATCGTGGGCGAAGTCGCATGGCTTCGACTATGAGCATGAGTCGCACGAGATCCTCAAGCGCTGGAAGCGCGGGGTCATGTCGACCGTCGGTGACGTCACGGCCAAGAACGTCGTGCTCGGCCAGATTCGTGGCGAGGCGGTGTTCATCTTTGACATCGAAGAGGTGGCGACGGTGATCGCGCTGCACCGCAAGGTCGGCACGAATGTCGTAGTCGATCTGCGGCTCAAGGGCATCAAGGAGCCCCGCGAGAGCGACATCTGGCTGCTCGGTGCGATCGGTCCGCGGATGGTGTACTCCACCAACCTCGACGCCGCGCGTCGGGCCTGCGACCGCCGGATGGTCACGTTCGCCCACACCGCTCCCGACTGTGCCGAGATCATGTGGAACGAGCAGAACTGGACGCTCGTCAGCATGCCCGTCACCAGTACCCGCGCCCAATGGGACGAAGGCCTGCGCACCGTGCGTCAGTTCAACGACCTGTTGCGGGTGCTGCCGCCGGTTCCGCAGAACGGTGTGGCGCCGCAGTCCGGTCAGGGCAGTCAGGCTGCGCTGACCCGTCGTGCCGGCTCTCCCAGCCGCCCGCTCGCCCCGACTCCGGCCGGGCGCCGCGAGTTGCCGCCGGGCCGCGCCGACGCTGCGCCGGGTCGCGGTGACGTCAGCCGTTACACCCAACCCCGCCAGGAGCCGGGCCGTCCGGATGCGATCCGTCGGCCTCCGCCACCGGCACGCAACGGCCGGCACGCCCCGCACTACCAGCGCTGAGGCGCGGCAGACTAGTTGACTACGCTGTCGGCATGCCTCGTCCCGTCGCGCTGATCACCGGACCGACCTCGGGACTGGGCGCCGGGTTCGCCCGGCGATACGCCCGCGACGGGTACGACCTCGTGCTGGTGGCACGTGATGGTGAGCGCCTCGAACAACTTGCCGCAGAGCTGCGCGACGAGGCCGGTGCCGGCGTCGAACTGCTCCCCGCCGACCTGTCCTGCGCGGCCGACCGCGCCAAGGTCGCCGAGCGGCTCCAGGCCGGGGTGCAGGTCTTGATCAACAACGCCGGGTTCGGCACGTCGGGTGAGTTCTGGACCGCGGATCTGGCCCAGTTGCAGGCCCAGTTGGCGGTCAACGTCACCGCGGTGATGGAGCTGACCCATGCCGCCCTACCCTCAATGGTCGACGCGGGCGCCGGCACCGTGATCAACGTGGCCAGCGTCGCGGGTCTGGTGCCCGGGCGCGGATCGACATATTCGGCCTCCAAGGCCTGGGTCGTCTCGTTCAGCGAGGGGTTGGCCAATGGGCTGGGCGGCACGGGGGTCGGCGTGCACGCGCTGTGTCCGGGCTTTGTCCGCACCGAGTTCCATGCCCGCGCCGGTATCGACATGGCGGGCACGCCGTCGTTCATGTGGCTGCAGGTCGACGATGTCGTGCGGGATTGTCTGTCCGACGTCGCCGCGGGCAAGGTGGTCATCGTGCCCGGCCTGCAGTACAAGGTGCTGACCACCGGAGGCCGGCTGGCTCCCCGAAACCTGGTGCGCGCCATGACAAAAGCAGTGGGAAAAGGTCGTGGGAGAACTTAGAACAGAACTTTCGTACCGGTGCGGGCGCTGATCGCGGCGGTGACGGCGATACTCCTCGTCGTCACCGCGGGCTGTGCGTCCGATCAACCGGCACGAACCTATGAGGCGTCGACCGCCGCGCTCGGTGAGTCGTTGGACATCCTGGGTTGGCACCTGAAAGTCTCGGATCTGCGGTTCGATTCCGAACGTGTACTGATCGACGTCGAGGGCTCGGCCGCCGGCGATTCCCCGGCCAAGCCCGAGGACATCAGGTTCGGTCTGTACGGCGCGCTGGCCCATCCGATCGAGGCCGACGCCCTGCATGGTTGTGACGGGGTGGCCAATCTGGGTCTGCGGCCTCTGTCGGCGCCGTCGCCCGACAAACTCTCGGGCACAGTGTGTTTGGGGCCGTTGCGCGATCAGAGCCAGGTGCGCGGGGTCTACGCCTATTCGCCGCGCGAACGCATCGCCGGAACCACCGTCGCGTATCCGGCCGCGTTCCCGGTCGGGATGCTGCCGACCAATGTCAACGACACCGGCGTCACCGTCAAGACCACGAGTGTCGACGGGTTCAGTGCCGACGGTGCCCAACTGGCGCCGACGGCGATCGGTGATCCCACCGCGTTCAGCGGCAAGGGGTACATGCTGCTCGGCCTCGAAATCGACGGGGCCGCATCACGTTACCGCCAGGATGCGGCCGCGCGCGGCGGTCCGCTCATGGTGGTGGTCGGCCCGACGTTGCCCCCGCCGGGGCTCAGCCACATCTGCTCGGTGTACGGCTCCTCGGTGCTGATCCTGCCCGAGGCATCGCGGGACGCGGTCAACGTGCGGGTCTCGCTGTGCTCTCAGGGGGAGATCAACGCCGCACTGCTGTATGCATCGGTGTCGGTGATCGGGACACACGCTGCGCTGTGGACGACCGGTGGTTGAGACTGTCGGCCCCACCGAGTGGGGTGAGTCGCCGGGCGTGGGCCCGTGGGAGGGGCCGCTGCCTGCCGGGGACGACGCCGCGCGTTATGACCCGGATCTGCTGCGCGACGGGGATACCCGCAATGTCGTTGACGCCTACCGGTATTGGACCCGTGAGGCGATCACCGCCGACATCGACCGGCGCCGGCACCGGTTGCACATCGCGATCGAGAACTTCGGCAGCGATGCGAACATCGGCACCGTGGTCCGCACCGCCAACGCCTTCGCGGTCGACACCGTGCACATCGTCGGACGGCGGCGGTGGAACCGGCGCGGCGCCATGGTCACCGATCGCTATCAGCGGTTGCGCCATCACGACACCACCGCGGAGTTGCTGTCGTTCGCCGCCGAGGCCGGGTTGACCGTCGTCGCGGTGGACAACGTGCCCGGATCGGTGCGGCTCGAGCAGACCGAGCTGCCCCGCGACTGTCTGCTGATCTTCGGACAGGAGGGTCCGGGCATCACTCCGGAGGCGCAGGCCGGGGCCGCCGTCACGGTTTCCATCGCCCAGTTCGGGTCGACCCGAAGCATCAACGCCGGAGTCGCCGCGGGAATAGTCATGCACGCGTGGATCGCTCGACATGCCGACATTTCGGCGGCCTGGTAGGGCAGGATCGTTGTCATGGATCAGCTATGGGCCAACCGCGCGGCCAGCGCCGAAGCTGCGATCACCCAACGGCATCTGACCAAACTCTGGCA
Organism: Mycobacterium sp. GA-1841; assembly: GCF_001954135.1. Lineage (GTDB taxonomy): Bacteria > Actinomycetota > Actinomycetes > Mycobacteriales > Mycobacteriaceae > Mycobacterium. The sequence goes on from NZ_MBEQ01000034.1 coordinate 39,286, forward strand.
CCTTCCGGGCACGCAGCTCGGCGTGACGGCGTGGCCGTCGACCAAGAAGTACCGTCAGTTCGGAACCTGGCATTACTGGTGGCAGGCGCACCTTCTCGACTGTCTGGTCGACGCGCAGGTACGCGATCCGCAGCCGGAGCGCAAAACCCGCATCGAACGGCAGATTCGTGCGCACTGGCTGCGAAACACGGGGTGGGTCAACAGCTACTACGACGACATGGCGTGGTTGGCACTGGCGCTCGAGCGGGCCGGACGCCTGGCCGGAGTGGAAAAACCCCGTCCACTCGACAAGTTGTGCGATCAGTTCGTCAACGCCTGGGTGCCCGAGGACGGCGGCGGCATCCCGTGGCGTAAGCAAGACCAGTTCTTCAACGCCCCGGCCAACGGGCCGGCCGGGATCTTCTTGGCCCGCTATGACGACCGGCTGCGGCGGGCCCAGCAGATGGCCGACTGGATTGACGACACCCTGATCGACCCCGAAACCCATCTGGTGTTCGACGGCATCAAGGCCGGTTCGATGGTGCGCGCCCAGTACACCTATTGCCAGGGTGTGGTGCTCGGTCTCGAGGTCGAACTCGCGGTGCGCACCCAGGATTCCCGCCACGGGGAGCGGGTGCGCCGCCTGGTGGCCGCGGTGGACAAGGAGATGGCGCCCGACGGCGTCATCAAGGGCGCCGGCGGTGGCGACGGTGGGCTGTTCAACGGCATCACGGCGCGTTACCTGGCGTTGGTGGCGACCACGCTGCCCGGTGACACCGAGGCAGACGAGGCGGCGCGTCACACGGCCCGCACGATCGTGCTGAAATCCGCGGAGGCGGCGTGGAACAACCGGCAGACCGTGGACGGGCTGCCGCTGTTCGGGCCGTTCTGGGACCGGACCGCCGAGGTGCCCGAGGCCCTTGATGGAAAAGCCGGAAAAGCCGGTGACAGCGCGGAGGCCCAGTTCGTCGACGGCGCGGTCAATGCCTCGGCGATCCCCGAACGTGATCTCTCGGTCCAGCTGTCGGGCTGGATGTTGATGGAGGCCGCACACACGATGAGGAGTAGGCGTTGACGAACGCACAACGGGCCACGATCGATTTCGGAAGCCGGATCGGGGTGTGGTGGGCCAGTGAGACCTGGTCGATGCCGGACGCGCAGGAGGTGGCCCGAGAGATCGAATCGCTCGGTTACGGTTCGTTGTTCCTGCCGGAGGTGACCGGTAAGGAATGCCTGACGCAGTCGGCGGCCTTCCTGGCCGCGACGCAGCGCCTGGTGGTGGGCACCGGTATCGCCAACATCCACGTGCGGGTGCCGAGTGCGGCCGAGACGGGAGCCCGTACTCTCACCGCGCTGTATCCCGGCCGGTTCGTGTTGGGTCTCGGGGTCAGCCACGGACCGCTGGTCGAGCACGGTCTGCAGGGTGTGTATCAGAAGCCACTGGCCACCATGCGGGACTATCTCGACCGGATGGCCGCGGTGCCCGAACAGATCGAACCGGGCGTCGGCCGTCCGCCCCGGCTGCTGGCCGCGTTGGGCCCGAAGATGATCGAGTTGTCGGGCACGCATGCCGACGGCGCACATCCGTATCTCGTCACTCCGGAACAAACTCGGGTCACCCGCGAGATTCTCGGACCGGACAAGTGGATCGTCTCGGAGCAGGCGGTGGCCATCGGCGCCACCGACGAGGATCAGTTGCGTCGCGCCCACGCGCACCTCGACGTGTACAGCGGTCTGCCGAATTACCGGAATTCGTGGCTGCGACAGGGCTTTGACGAGTCCGACCTCGTGCGTGGCGGTTCCGACCGGCTGGCCCGCGGCGTGGTGGGAATGGGATCGGTCGACAGCGCGGCGAAAGCCGTGACGGCGCACCTGGACGCCGGTGCCGACCACGTCGTGGTGCAGGTGCTCGGCGACAACCCGACGGCGGATCCGCGGCCGGCGTTGCGCGAACTCGCCGGTGCTCTCGAGCTGGGGTAGTGCTCAAGCCTTAGATTGAACGGCGTGAGAGACGTGCTGAGCACCTTGTCAGCGGTCTGGCGGGCCGGCGGCACCGCCGGCGTCGGGACCGTGGTGCGCACCTTTCGGTCCGCGCCGCGTCCCGCGGGGGCGGCGATGCTCGTCGCGCCCGACGGCACGGTCACCGGATCGGTCTCTGGTGGTTGCGTCGAGGGTGCGGTCTATGACCTGGCCATGGACGTGATGGCCACCGGGGTCCCGGTGCTGCAGCGCTACGGTGTGAGCGACGACGACGCGTTCGAGGTCGGGCTCACCTGCGGCGGCATCCTCGATGTGTTCGTGGAGCCGGTGTCGCAGGAGACGTTTCGGCAACTGGGTGCGGTGGCCGACGACATCGAGGCTCACCGCCCGGTCGCGGTGGCCACCGTCATCGCCCACCCGGACACTTCCTGGGTCGGCAAACGGTTGGTGGTGCGCAGCGACGATCACGAGGGCTCGCTCGGCTCGGCGCGGGCCGACGCCGCCGTGTCCGACGATGCCCGCGGGCTGCTGGCCGCCGGCCGCAGCGAGGTGTTGACCTACGGCCCGGACGGGCAACGTCGCGGCGGGGGCATGGAGGTGTTCGTGGCCAGCCACGCCCCGCGACCGCGCATGTTGGTGTTCGGGGCGATCGACTTCGCGGCGGCCGTCGCCCAACAGGGCACGTTCCTGGGCTACCGGGTTACGGTGTGCGACGCACGTCCGGTGTTCGCCACGCCGGCCCGGTTTCCGACGGCCGACGAGGTGGTCGTCGACTGGCCGCACCGCTACCTGGCAGCCCAGGCCGAGGCGGGCGCGATCGACGCCCGCACGGTGATCTGTGTGCTGACGCACGACCCCAAGTTCGACGTCCCGCTGCTGGAGGTGGCGTTGCGGCTACCCGAGAACGCGCGAGCCGCCTACATCGGGGCGATGGGGTCAAGGCGCACCCACGAGGATCGGGTGGCGCGGCTGCGTGAGGCGGGGATGACCTCCGAGGAGCTGTCCAAGCTGAGCAGCCCGATCGGGTTGGACCTCGGCGGCCGCACGCCCGAGGAGACAGCGGTCTCGATCGCGGCCGAGATCATCGCCCAGCGGTGGGGCGGAGGAGGACGACCGCTGGCCCAGACCGACGGCCGTATCCACCACTAGACCTGTGGTGCGGCGGCCTTCTTGGCGGCGCGGCGGCGCTTCAACCACTCGATGAACATCGGTGCGACCGAGGCGACCACGATCAGGATGAAGATCGGCTCGAGCAGCTTCTGGATGATCTCGAACTGGCCCAGCGAGTAACCGAGTAGTACCAGGCCGACGCCCCAGATGATCGCTCCGAGAACGTTGAACGTGGTGAACACCGAATAGCGCATCTTGGCGGCGCCGGCGACGATCGGCGCCAGGGTCCGCACGATCGGCACGAAGCGGGCGATGACGATGGCGAACGGGCCGCGCTGTTCGAAGAACGCGTGAGCTTCGTCGAGATACTTCTGCTTGAGCACCCGCGCCTCGGGTTTGAACATCGAGGTGCCGATGGTCCGTCCGATGATGTAGCCCACCTGGCCGCCGAGGATCGCAGCGATCGGGATGAACACCAGCAGTTGCCAGAGCTGGAAGTTGGCGTCCACCGCCGTGCCCTGCGCGGCAGTGCCCGCGGCCAGCATGCCCGCGACGAACAGCAGGGAGTCGCCGGGGAGTACCGGGAACAACACTCCGGATTCGACGAAGACCACGACGAGGATGCCCACGAGGGCCCACGTGCCGAAAGATCCGATGAGGTGCAGCGGATCCATGAAATCCGGCATGAGTGCCAGATTGGTCGTCGCGGCAGGGAGGGCGGTGTCGATCACGGCTCCCAAGGGTACCTGGGGTGCCGTCACCGGCGGTCAGGGCGCAGATTGCCCTGGTCCGATTTGCCCTAGCCCGATTTGCCGTAGCCGAGGATGCCGGCGATCTCCTCGTCGTCGAGCGTGTGCACCCGGATGCCGCCCTCCTCGTTGCCGCCGACCGTGGTGATCGCCTCGCCGTCCACCGCCACAACGAAATTCGTGTGCAACCCGAGCGGACTGCCTTCGGTGTACATCGCCACGTCGCCGGTCTGCGGGCGGTAACCGTCGGCGGGAACGAATTGCCCGGTCGCCTGGTAGTACTCCTGCAGCGTGTACACGCCCGGGATGCGCCAATGTCCCGAGTTCGGGTTGGACAGCGGTTGGCCCGCCTCCTTGAGCACCCAGCTGACGAAGTCGGCGCACCACGGCTCCTCGATGCCCTCGGAGTAGTGGCTGCCGCCGGGTTGCGCGTCGTACTGCGCCTGCAGGACGTCGATGATCCGAACCTGGTCCGGGGCCAGCGCGGTGCGGTCGATCTGGGGAAAGGCGGGTTTGCCGGGCAGGATGTCGAGCGCGGAGTCGGGAAGCCGGACCAGCAGGGCCGCCACTCCGACAACGACGACGGCGCCGAGTGCGCAGAGCGCCGGCCAGAGTTTCGAGCCCCCCGGTTTCACCCGATCAGGCTAGCCGGTCGGGGCCTGGCAGATCTTCCACTGATTGTCGCGGAACTGCAGGTCGAAGCTGCGGGTGGAGCGGGTTTGCGGCGCAAAGGCCATGAAGCTGGTGACGTTGGCCTCGGCGTGATCGCCGTTGACCACGACCTGGTCGATGCTCGCGACCACCGGATACTGCTTCGCCGACTCCACGCGGGCATGGGTTTCATCCCAGGCCTTCTGGTCGTACTTCACATAGTTGTCGCGGGTGGTGCCGCAGGTGATCGACCTCAGGGCGGCCAGGTCGCCGCGCTGGATGGCCGAATCGAAGTCCTGGATCGTGGCACGGACGTCGTCTTCGGAGGATGTCGACGCCGACGAATTACGGGTCAGCAGGACGGTGCCGAGCACCGCGATCGCCACCAGTGCGGCGATCACCAACACGACCGCGACCACCCATCCCCAGCTGCGCCGAGCAGTGGTTGCCGACGGCTCGGCCGATTCGTCTCGGGGCGGGATGACTTGCGGTGCCGCACCTTTGGGTACTTCCGCGGCGACGGTGTCGCCATCGGCCGGCGGTGCGAACACCTCGGTCTCGGGATCGGGCGGGGTATCGATCTTCTGTGTGGATCCGTCGAAACCAGACGGCGCCGTGAACCGTCGATCCTCACTGCGCGCGACCGCCTCGGTGACCTCGTCCGGCGAGCCGATGATTTCGGTGGCCGGATCGGTCACCTCGGACGGCCGGGGTATCTGGACCTTCTCCGTCGGTGCGTCACTGTGATGGTCTTGCCGGCCCGGCGTGCGGTCCTCGTCCGGTCCCGATGGGTTCGACATCCCTGCTGCGGTCCTCCCGTACGTCGGTACGGGTGGAGCTTATCCGTCGGTGCACAATAGGGCCCATGACACGGATGGGTGATTTGTTGGGGCCGGATCCGGTTCTTCTTCCCGGGGACCCGGAAGCCGAGGACGAATTGGCCGCTGGAGAGAAGGCCGCTGTGGTGGCCGCCGCGCACCCGTCGGCATCGATCGCGTGGGCGGTACTCGCGGAGTCGGCGCTGGCCGAGGACAAGGCCGTCACCGCCTACGCGTATGCCCGCACCGGTTATCACCGCGGGCTGGATCAGTTGCGCCGCAACGGCTGGAAGGGCTTCGGTCCCGTTCCGTTCGCCCATGAGCCGAACCAGGGGTTCCTGCGGTGCGTGGCAGCGCTGGCCCAGGCCGCCGACGACATCGGTGAGACCGACGAGTTCCAGCGGTGCCTGGATCTGCTCGACGATTGCGACCCGTCGGCTCGCGGAGAACTCGGGCTTTCCTGAATTCAGTCCTTGGCGTCGCAGGAGCAGTCTCCTGCGGCATCGGGCGGTTCGACCTGCACGGTGGCGTGGGCCAGTCCGCGGGCGGTGAGGACCGCACGCGCGTCGTCGAGCACCCGCGCGGTGTCCGCGCTGCTGGTCAGGTGTGCGGTCACCATGTCCTTGCCGGGGACCAGCGTCCACACATGCAGGTCGTGTACGCCGGTGACCCCGTCGACCGCGCCGAGCGCGTCGCGTAACTCCTCGACGTCGATGTGGCTCGGGGAGGATTCGGACAGGATGCGCAGCGCGGCCCGGGCCAGCGCGATGGCCCGGGGCAGGACCCACAGGGCGACGAGGACCGCGACCACCACATCGGCGTAGGGCCAGCCGGTGGTGACGGTGACGATGCCGGCGATCAGGACGCCGATGCTGCCGACGGTGTCGGCCACGACCTCCATGTAGGCGCCCTTGACGGCCAGGCTGTCCTTGGAGTGTGACCGCAGCAGCAGGACGACGACGGCGTTGGCCGCCAGGCCGGCCAGGGCCACCACGATCATGGGCACACCGGGCACGTCAGGCGCGTGGCCGAGGCGTTCGACGGCCTCGTAGAGGATGAATCCCGCGACCCCGAGCAGCAGGGCCGCGTTGGCCACCGCGGTGAAGACCTCGGCCCGGTGCCAGCCGTAGGTCCGGGCCGGGGAAGTGCTGCCGCGCTTGGCCAGCAATACCGCCGTCAAACCCATGAACATGGCGACGAGGTCGGTCAGCATGTGACCGGCGTCGGCCAGCAGGGCGATCGAGTTGATCAGTAGGGCGGTGACGAGTTCGAGCACGAAGAACGCGCTGAGGATCGCCGCAGCGATGACCATCCGGCTGACGCGGGCATCGCTGTGGTGACTGTGATCGTGGCCGGCACCCATGCCCGAAATATATGCGGAAGTTCGCATATGTGGCAAGGGGTTGGGGGATCAGAGCCAGGCAGACCAGAACCGGGTCAGCTGGCTACCGATCGCCACCAGCTGGCTCGGCACCCCGGACAGATCGACGAACCAGAACACCACCGAGAAGAACCATCGGTTGAGCGCCGGGGCGAACAGCAGGATCAACACGACGAACAAGCCCCACTGTTTGGCCGGCTCCAAGGCTCGTTGGGTGTCCGGGCTCAGATGCGGTTCCAAAGCGCCGTAGCCGTCCAGCCCGGGAACCGGGAGCAGGTTCAGCACCAGCGCAGTGACCTGCAGGAATCCCAGGAAGGCCAGGCCCGACCAGAACACGGGGTGGTCGGGGTCGTAGAACACCGCGGTGATGCCGAGCAGCAGCACCGCCAACACCAGGTTCGCGGCCGGGCCGGCCAGGCTGACCAGGGTCTTCTGCCGCGCCGTCATCCAAGAGGTGCGGACGTAGACCGCCCCGCCGGGCAGGCCGATCCCGCCCAGCGCGATGACGAGCAGCGGAAAGCCCAACGACAGCAGGGGATGGGAGTACTTGAACGGGTTGAGGGTCAGATAGCCCCGGCCAGCCACTTCGCTTTTCATGGTGGCGTCCCCGAACCGCCAGGCGGTGAATGCATGGCCGAATTCGTGCAGGCACAGCGACACCAGCCAACCCGCGATCACCAGGACGAACACGCCCACATACGACATCGCGGTCCGCTCCACGCCGGCCAGCCAGGCCAGTACCCCGCCGGCTGCGGTGAGCGCGACGACGGCCAGGAAAACCGGGCTCGGCCGGACCGACTGATGCAGCGGGCGGATGTTCACGATTCGACGCTACCGGGTGCTGCCCCTGCTCAGCTGACGCGGAGCCAGCCCTCGGTGTGCCGGTAGAACGTCGAGCGTCGTGCGGTCCGCGGGGCGGGCACCCCGTCCCGGATCACCTGCGCACCCGGGGTGCCCAGCTGTGCGGCGCGCCCGACGACCCAGCCGCGCGGGCGGCCCCGATCCGACAGCACGCTGGCGCGCAATCCGGGCATGTCTGACGTGGGTTCGATGCGGACACCGGGGGCCTCGCCATCGAACAACACGCAGTCGTCGACGATCGCTTCGCCCTGCAGCGGTGCGCCGTCGACTCCGTGCCACTGGGCCGCCGTGACCAGCACGGTTCCGGTTTCGTCACGGATCAGCGGGACACGCCGGGCCGGGGCGCGCAGGGCACGTCGGGCCGACCAGCTGCCGGACACCGGCGCCACCTCGACATCCAGTCGATCGGCGCGCAGCAGCGTCGTCAACACGGCCGCCAGCTCGGCGTCGCCGCCGGTCACGACCACTCTGCGGTGTGTCGTCAGGTCATCGACCGTGATCCTCGGCAAGGATCGGAGGGAATGCGGAACCGACGCCGTGCCCACCACCGCGATCCCATGTGAGGGGGTCAAAACTGCACCTCGCCCGTGAGAGAAAATGTGTTCCCAGCGTGTGCTGGGATAAGGTGACCTACCGGCTGCACCACACTAGTGCGGAAGATTAGGCGGGAGATTACGCCATGCCGGCAATCGTCCTCATCGGCGCCCAATGGGGTGACGAGGGCAAAGGTAAAGCCACCGACCTGCTCGGTGGCCGCGTGCAATGGGTCGTTCGCTACCAGGGGGGCAACAACGCGGGGCATACCGTGGTGCTGCCGACGGGGGAGAACTTCGCGCTGCACCTGATCCCTTCGGGCATCCTCACCCCGGGGGTCACCAACGTCATCGGTAATGGCGTGGTGGTCGACCCGGGTGTGCTGCTCACCGAGCTGCAGGGACTGGAGGATCGCGGCGTCGACACCTCGAGGCTGCTCATCTCGGCCGATGCGCACCTGCTGATGCCGTATCACGTCGCCATCGACAAGGTGGTGGAGCGATATGCGGGCAGCAAGAAGATCGGCACCACCGGTCGCGGCATCGGTCCCTGCTATCAGGACAAGATCGCCCGCATCGGTATTCGGGTCGCCGACGTGCTCGACGAGCAGTTGCTGGCCGAAAAGATCGAGGCGGCACTGGAATTCAAAAACCAGGTACTGGTCAAAATCTACAATCGCAAGGCGCTGGAGACAGCCGAGGTCCTGGAGAACCTGCTCACCCAGGCCGAGGGTTTCAAGCACCGCATCGCCGATTCCCGGCTGCTGCTGAACCAGGCGCTGGAAAACGGGGAGACGGTGCTGTTGGAAGGGTCGCAGGGGACCCTGCTCGACGTCGACCACGGCACGTATCCGTTTGTCACATCGTCGAATCCGACGGCCGGCGGCGCTGCGGTCGGTTCCGGTATCGGACCGACGCGGATCACCACGGTGCTGGGAATCCTCAAGGCGTACACCACGCGGGTCGGCTCCGGTCCGTTCCCGACCGAGTTGTTCGACGAGCATGGGGCCTACCTGGCCAAGACCGGCGGCGAGGTCGGCGTGACGACCGGACGCGCGCGGCGCTGCGGCTGGTTCGACGCGGTGATCGCTCGGTACGCCACCCGGGTCAACGGCATCACCGACTACTTCCTGACCAAGCTCGACGTGCTGTCCAGCCTGGAGACGGTCCCGGTGTGCGTCGGCTACACGGTTGACGGCAAGCGCACCAACGAGATGCCGATGACCCAGGCCGACATCGCGAAGGCCGAGCCGATCTACGAAGAGTTGCCCGGCTGGTGGGAGGACATTTCCACCGCTCGTGAGTTCTCTGATCTTCCCGCCAAAGCGCAGGACTACGTACTGCGGCTGGAAGAGCTTGCCGGCGCTCACGTTTCGTGCATCGGCGTGGGACCCGGGCGTGAGCAGACCATTGTGCGGCGCGACATCCTGGCCGCTCCGTGAGTGAAGAGCGGCCCGAGTCGGTTTTCGAACAGCACGGTGGTTTCCCGGTTTTCGAGCCGGCCGATCCCGGGCCGGGATTCGAGCGATTCCTGACGGCGATGCGCCGCGCGCAGGACCTGGCCGTATCGGCCAACCCTGACGGCGACACCTGGGATGACGCGGCCGATCAGGTCGAGGAGCTCGTCAAGATGCTCGAGCCGTATCAAGCGGCCGAGGGCGTCGGCCCGGCCAACCGGGTTCCCTCACTACCGGGTGCGGGCAGCCTGCTGATGCCGCCGTGGACCATGTCGAAATTCGAACCCGAAGGCGTCGAATTGCACGTGCAGTTCAGCCGTTTCCACGTCGGCGGCAACTATGCCGTGCACGGCGGGGTGCTGCCGTTGTTGTTCGACTCGGTGTTCGGCATGGTGATCCACGCGGCCGGCCGCCCGATCAGCCGCACCGCGTTCCTGCATGTCGACTACCGCAAGGTGACGCCGATCGACACGGTCCTCACTGCGCGGGGATGGGTGCGAGAAGCCGAGGGGCGCAAGGCTTTCGTGAATGCCGAACTGCGTGACCCAGAGGAGAACCTGCTCGCCGAGGCCAACGGACTGATGATCAGATTGTTGCCCGGACAGCCTTAGACGGCACTCCGGCCGCCGTCGGTCGGTAGCACCGCGCCGTGGATGAAGCTGGCGTCGTCACTGACCAAAAACGCGATGGCGCGGGCGATTTCGTCTGGTTCTGCCGGGCGTCGTGCCGGAGCTTTCGCCGCGAGCGCGGCCAGCCCGTCGGCACCGTATTGGGCGGTGGTGCCTTCGGTGACGGTCGGGCCTGGCGCAACAGCGTTGACCCGGACGCCTTTTGGGCCGTATTCGGCAGCCCAGGACTTGGTCAGCAGGTTCAGCGCGGCCTTGGACGACGCGTACACCGCCGAACCCGGGGCGCCGAACATGGAGACCATGGTGCTGACGTTGACGATCACGCCTTCGCCGCGTGCGGCCATGGCCGGTGCGATCGCCCCGACGAGGAAAAACGGGATCTTCACGTTGAGGTCGTAGCAGGCATCGAAATCCGGCTCGGCGATCTTCGCCGTCGGCCCGAAGACTGCGATGGCGGCATTGTTGACCAGGATGTCGATCTGCCCGGCGACGGTCAGCGCATTCTGCACCAATGCGTCGGCACTGGCGGCGTCGGTCAGCGTGGCGCCCAGGAAGTCCGCAGTGCCACCGGCCTCGCGGATCTCGGTCACCACGTGGGCGCCGCGGTCCGCGTCGCGACCGCTCACCAACACATGTGCGCCGCGCGCGGCGAGAAGTGTTGCGGTGGCGCGGCCGATGCCACTTGTCGCTCCGGTGACCAACGCTGTTTTCCCGCCCAGTGACATCGGGTCATCGTAAATGTCACGATGAGCCGTGGTTCAACGACCTTTGCACCGTTTGTCGACGCCGCATGCGGCCGCATTTGCCGGTGTCGTGTTCGCCGTGTTGTTCGGGGTGGCCCTGGTGCTGATCCGTACCGCGCTGCCCGAAGGCGCGGAGCCTGGTTCGCAATGGATCGACGGTGCGACCACCCGGCTGCGCGTCGCCTCGGTGTTGATGCCGTTCGCCGGCATTGCGTTCCTGTGGTTCATCGGCGTGGTGCGCGACGGCTTCGGACGTTACGAGGACCGGTTTTTCGCCACCGTGTTCCTGGGCAGCGGCATCCTGTTCTTGGCCACGATGTTCGTATCCTCGGCAATCGGCGCGGGATTGATCGCCGCCCGGGCGGGCATGACGGATGGCACTGTCTACAGTCACGTCGCCACGTTCGGCCAGATGGTGTTGATGGCGTTGAGCAAGACATACGGCGTGCGCATGGCGGCGGTGTTCATGATCTCGCTGGCCACGATCTGGCTCAAGACCGGTTTGATGCCCCGGCCGCTGGTCTATGCCACCTACCTGTTTGCGGTGGCACTTTTGATCGGCGGCGATGTCAGCATGTGGATCGTGCTGGCGTTCCCGGTCTGGGTGCTGGCAGTCAGCCTGCTGATCCTCATCCGCGCCGGGGTGATCGATCTGCCGGGCGGAGAGCGCGAGCATTCGGCCTGACCAAAAGGCTGCGCGTGTCACCTCGCGGTGGCATAATCGAACATGTGTTCGACAGTGATTCTGATGCCGCTCTCATCGACGCGATGAGTGCTGCCGCGCGAGCGGAATCGAGCGCGATCGCCCACCGCCTGGCAGCCATCGGTGAACTGGACACCCGCCGGGAACGGGAACTGGCTGAAACGGTGTACTGGCGCACCGACCCGTTCGAAGCGGTTGCCGCCGAAATCTCAGCGGCGTTGAACATCAGCCGCCACCGCGCCGGCGAACAGATCCGCCAAGCCCGCGTCCTGCGCGACCGCCTCCCCCACATCGCCGCCCTGTTCGCTGCCGGGGACATCGACATGCGGATGGTGTTGGCAATCATCAACCGCACCGACACCGTGGACCCGTCGGCCTGGGCTGCCGTCGACCAAGCCCTGGCCGCCCGCGCCGCGTCCTGGATGCGGTTGTCCAAACCCAAACTGCGTGACCGCATCGATCAATGGGTGGCACGACTGGACCCCCACGGTGAACGAGTCCCCCCACAGGTCGATGAGGGCCGGCACTTCACCGTCGAAGCCGGCACCATCCCCGGCATGGCGATGGTGTGGGGACATCTGCGCGTCGGGGACGCCGCCGCCCTCGACCAACGCCTCGACGCCCTGGCAGCCACCGTATGCCCCGACGATCCGCGCACCCTGGATCAGCGGCGCGCGGACGCCGCCGGGGCGTTGGCCCGGCTACAAGATCACCTGCCGTGTCTGTGCCGATCCCAGGACTGCCCAGCAACCGGCACCCGGGCTGCTGCCGACGCGGCGGTGTTGCACGTGCTGGCTGATCAGGCCACCCTCGACGCCGACAGTTCCACCCCCGGCTACCTGCCCGGCTACGGCATCCTGCCCGCCCACAGTGTGCGTGACCTCGCCGCGAATGCGACCAGAAAACCCGTGCGCCTACCCGAAGACACCCAAACCCGCGAGGACGACACCAGCGCCGGTGAGGCCAGCGGCACCGCGGACACTTCCCAGACCAGTGAGCCCGCCGACACCTCCGATGCCAGCGAGGTCAACGGTGCCGCGGATACCAGCGAGCCCACCACCAAGTCCCCGGCCGGTGCGGCGGGGTATCGCCCCTCGGCCGCGCTGCGGGAATTCATCACCTGGCGGGATCTGACCTGCCGATTCCCCGGCTGTGACCGGCCCGCCCAGTACTGCGATGTCGACCACACCGTGCCCTATCCGACCGGCCCTACCCACCCGTCGAACACCAAACTATATTGCCGCACACATCATTTGGTGAAAACCTTCTGCCCCGGCTGGAACGACCACCAAACCCCCGACGGCGCCATCGTGTTCAACACACCCACCGGGCACACCTACAGCACCGAGGCCCACGGCGCCACCCTGTTTGGCGCCCTGGCCACCCCCACCGAAGACCTCAATCT
>NZ_MBEQ01000035.1 GCF_001954135.1 Mycobacterium sp. GA-1841
CCTACGACGAACACACCGCCTGGGCACACCGCGCACAAGCCGCCGCTTGACACTTAGCTCCCAGGGATGTCTCGCGGTGCGAGGCGATCAGCGGTCAGTAATGACCCGGACCCCGGCCGGCCATGTCTTCCAGGCGACGGATGCGATCGGCGATCGGGGGGTGGGTGGAGAACAGCTTGCCGATGCGTTCGCCGGCGCGGAACGGGCTGGCAATCATCAGGTGCGCCTGATCGGCCAACTGCGGCTGCGGGGGCAGCGGAGCCGCCTCCACCCCGCCGGAGATCTTGCGCAGCGCCGAGGCCAGTGCGAGTGGATCACCGGTCAATTCGGCGCCGGACTGGTCGGCCTGGTACTCACGTTGGCGGGATACGGCCATCCGCACCACGGTGGCCGCGATCGGACCGAGCAGTGAAACCAGAAGCATGGCAAGCGGATTCGAACCCTCACGGTTACCGCCGAACATTCCGGCGAACATCGCCATGTTGGCCAGCGCGGTGATCACCGAGGCCATCGCTCCTGCCACGCAGGAGATCAGGATGTCGCGGTTGTAGACGTGAGAGAGCTCATGGCCGAGAACCGCCCGCAGCTCACGCTCGTTGAGGAGCTGCAGAATGCCGGTGGTGCAGCACACCGCCGCGTTGCGCGGGTTACGGCCGGTGGCGAACGCGTTCGGGTTGGCGGTGTCGGAGATGTACAGCCGCGGCATCGGTTGATGCGCGGTGGTGGCCAACTCGCGGACGATCCGGTAGATCTCGGGTGCCTGCACCTCGGTGATCGGCTGGGCGTGCATTGCGCGCAGCGCCATCTTGTCGCTGTTGAAGTACACGTAGACGTTCATGCCGACGGCGAACAGCACCGCCAGGTACATCACGTTGCGGCCGAACAACGAACCGACGAACACGATCAGCGCCGAAAAACCGACCAGCAACAGGAATGTCTTGATCCGGTTGGCGTGCGGGTTCCACGTCATCGCAGCTTCCTCCTACTAGGCAACTACTCGGCAACCTTCGCTGATTAAACGCTCAGTTACCCGGCGTGGTTCCGGAAAAGCCGTGACGGTTCACCGTCGAGATCAGCCGTGCCGGTTCACCGTGTAATCCACGAGGGTGGCCAACGCGTCGCGTCCGGGCCCCGCCGGCAGGCTGGCCAGCTCGTCACGGGCCTGCGCCGCGTACTCGCCGACGACCTCCTTGGCCCGCGCCATGCCGGGCGAGCGCCGCAGCAGCCCCAGCGCCTCGGCGACATCCTCGTCGCGCTCGACCGGGCTGGCCAGCAACTCCCGCAGCCGCTCGGCGTCCGGGCCCGACTCCCGCAGGGCATACAGCACGGGCAGGGTATGCACGCCCTCACGCAGGTCGGTGCCGGGCACCTTGCCCGATTCGTCGGGATCGCTGTCGATGTCGATGATGTCGTCGGAGATCTGGAAGGCGGTCCCCACGATGCCGCCCAGCCGGTGCAGCCGCTCGACCTGTTCGGCGTCGGCGCCGGAGAACGTCGCGCCGAACCGACCCGAGGCCGCGATCAGGCAGGCGGTCTTCTCGTACACGACCTTGAGGTAATGGTCGACGGAGTCGACATGCTCGGCCGCACCGCGGGTCTCGCGCATCTGGCCGGTCACCAATTGGGCGAATGTGTCAGCAATCACACGCACCGCGTCGGGTCCGAGCCGCGACACCAGCCGCGACGCCGTGGCGAACAGGTAATCGCCGGCCAGGATCGCGATGTTGTTGCCCCACCGTGCGTTGGCGCTCGGTGCGCCGCGCCGCATCTGGGCCTCGTCCATCACGTCGTCGTGATACAGCGTGGCCAGGTGCACCAGCTCGATCACCGCACCGGCGATCGCCACTTCCGGATCGTCGGGACGGGGTCCCAACGACGCCGAGAGCACGGTAAACAGCGGGCGGAAGCGTTTGCCGCCGGCCTGGAACAGATGCTGCACCGCCTCGGCCATGAGCTCATCGGCTTTGCCGAGCTCGTCAGACATCAGTTGTTCGATCCTGGCGACGCTGTCGCGGACATCGGCGGCGAACGCCGCGTCCCCGAAATCAACGCCTGCCACCACAGTCGCTGGTGTCCTCATTCGTCCAACATACTGGGAGCAATGGATATCAAGGCAGACGTGGTCGTCGTGGGCGCCGGGCCGGCGGGGTCGGCGGCCGCCGCGTGTGCGGCGCGGGCCGGTCGCGACGTGCTCGTGATCGACGCGGCACAGTTCCCCCGCGACAAGGCATGCGGTGACGGACTGACGCCGCGCGCGGTCGCCGAGCTGGAACGGCTCGGCATGGGCCCGTGGCTCGACACCCGGATCCGGCATCACGGTTTACGGATGTCGGGCTTCGGCGCCGACGTCGAGGTGCCCTGGCCCGGACCGTCGTTTCCGTCGACGTCAAGTGCGGTGCCGCGCACCGAACTCGACGACCGTATCCGCTCCGTCGCCGCCGACGACGGCGCCAAGATGCGCCTTGGCGTGAAAGCGATTGGTGTCGAACATGATTCGCGTGGTCGCGTCGAGTCGGTCCAGCTCGAGGACGGGGCGTCCATCGGCTGCACCGACCTGATCGTGGCCGACGGGGCGCGCTCCACGCTGGGCCGGGTGCTGGGCCGCGCCTGGCACAAGGAAACCGTCTATGGCGTGGCCATCCGCGGCTACATCGCCACTCCCCGCGCCAACGAGCCGTGGATCACGTCGCATCTGGAGCTGCGCTCCCCCGAGGGCCAGGTGCTGCCCGGGTACGGCTGGATCTTCCCGCTGGGCAACGGTGAAGCGAACATCGGCGTGGGTGCGCTGGCCACGGCCAAACGGCCCGCCGACGCCGCGCTGCGGCCGCTGCTGTCGTACTACACCGGGCTGCGGCGTGAAGAGTGGGGCTTCTCCGCGGAGCCCCGAGCGGCGCTGTCGGCGCTGCTGCCGATGGGCGGCGCGGTGTCCGGCGTGGCCGGACCCAACTGGATGCTGATCGGTGACGCCGCGGCCTGCGTGAACCCGCTCAACGGCGAGGGCATCGACTACGGCCTGGAGACCGGCCGGCTGGCCGCCGAACTGCTCGGCTCGGGCTCGTATGCGCAATCATGGCCCACCGTGCTGCAGGAGCATTACGCCCACGGGTTCTCGGTGGCCCGGCGGCTGGCTCTGCTGCTCACCCTGCCCCGGTTCCTCCCGGTCTCCGGTCCGGTGGCGCTGCGGTCCACCGCGCTGATGCGCATCGCGGTGCGGGTGATGGGCAACCTGGTGACCGAAGAGGACGACGACTGGATCGCGCGGGTGTGGCGGGGGGCCGGGCTGGCCTCACACCGGTTGGATCAACGCAAGCCGTTCAGCTGATCACTTGCACTCACGTGCGGTTGAGCATCCAGATCCGGGTGGACAACGCCGTGGCGAAGGCGCACCACAACGGATACGGAGTGAGCACCGCTCCCGGTGCGCCCTGGGCCTTCACGGCGCGACGAGTGAGATCGGCACTGCTGGCCGTCAGCACCGCCGCGGTGATCGCCGCGGCACCGAGCTGTCGACGGCTGAAGAACACCCATGACCAGCCGGCGTTGACCACCAGGTTGGCGCCCAGGGCGGCGGTGTAGGCCCGGGCCTGGTCGTGCTTACCGTCGGCGCGCAACCGATCGAGCGTGCGAGCCGATGTCACGGCGATGTCGGCATAGAGGATCGGCCAGACGATCGGAAAGGCTTGGCGAGGCGGCTGAAACGAGGGCTTACGCAGCTTCTCGTACCACTTCGATTGAGCGGGACGGCTGGCCAACCCGCCGACGATCGAGGTGGCCAGCGCTGCAGAGGCCGTCTTGGCCAAGGTGATCGGTCGCATGTGGGACTGCTTACCCCGATCCCGGTGGCCGCACACGTTCGAACGCGTTCGCCGATTTCTACCCGAGGGTCACCTTGCCGGAGCGGCCACAGCCCAGGGGTAGAAATCGGCGGCCCTGAGCTCGCGTCAACGATCTCGGGATGCGGGCTCACCGGCGAGGCGCGCGGCGGCCTGACCTGCCGGGGTGTAGAACCGTCCCTTGGTCGCCACGGTCAGCGCGACGTGGATGACCGGCCCGATGAACATCGCGAGGAACGACGCGTAGGCGACGGGATAGACCTCGAGGATGCCGAGCGCCCCGACGAACACTGCGACGGCCAACGAGGTGAGGCCGCAGGGATTCCATTCGCGTACTTCATTTTCGCGGTACTCGATCTGGTCAGCACGGCCCAACTTGAGCCACCGCCGGCAAATGAAATAGTCCGAGAGGATGATCAGCACCCACGTATTGGTCAGCACCCCGGTGATCGCGAGGAATGTGCCGAGGTGGTTGATCACGTTCGTGGCATAAAAAATCACGCCGAACAACCACACTGCGAACATCCACCACGGTCGGCCTGGCCGGAAGTGTGCGATGACGTCGAACCCACTCGACAGTGTGATCGATCCACCGTAGAGGTTCATCACGTTGATGCGGATCT
This sequence comes from Mycobacterium sp. GA-1841, assembly GCF_001954135.1. Lineage (GTDB taxonomy): Bacteria > Actinomycetota > Actinomycetes > Mycobacteriales > Mycobacteriaceae > Mycobacterium. Next base: position 4,457 of record NZ_MBEQ01000035.1, read on the forward strand.
GGGTGACCAACACGAAGACGACACCCGCCAACCCCATCAGGTGGACGAAGACGAAACCGGGATCCTGGGCCTTCTCCGTGCCGAATTCGCCGACCAGTGAGGCGCCCAGCATCGCGCCGAGGAAGATCACCGCGAACATCGGGACCAGCTCGAGCAGCATGATCGAGCTGGTGCCACGGTAGCGAATGGTGCGCTTGGCGAACCGCCCGTAATCGGTTGCCATCAACCCCTGGAAGATCATCTGGCCGTTGGCGAAACTCATCGCCGTCCACAAGGCCGCTCCGCCGGACATTCCGGTCGCCTCCCATCCGCTCGGACCGACGACCGTGTGCTTGGACCCCAGCGAGATCAGCGCCCACACCAGGAGACCGACGAAGATCGGAAAGCCCCATGTCTGCAGGGCGGACATCGCATACATGCCCCGCCACACGAAACCGATTGTGACCAGACCGATCAGCGCGAAAATCGCAACTCCGGCCAATGAACCGATCGGGATGTCGAAGTAGAACGCCAGCGCGTGGGACACGATCGTGCCCTCGAACAGGAAGTAATACACGAAGTTGATCGCGTAGATGAACGAGGTGACGGCCGCCCCGCGACTGCCGAATCCGAGTCCGCGGGAAATGAGGCTCTGCGACAACCCTTCTCGGCTGGCCATACGCATCGTCAACGCGCCGATGAGGATTGCACCGAAGAAAAAATAGCCGATCGGGATGAGCATCATCGGCCAGCCGACGAGGAAGGTCTGTTGGGCGCCGAACGAGAAGAAGAACATCGCCGTGGCGTTGCCCAACAGCACCAGGCTTATCGCCGGGATCGGCCACCGCTTGTCATCCGGCACCCGGTCGATGGCGTAGCTCTCGATCTGGTCGTCGATCGAGGCCTCCGGACCGCGGAACGCGCTGCGTAGGGACATCACACTCCTTGTTTCAAGGCGCCCACGGGCGCTGTGGTGCCAGTCGGCCGAGTTAGCCGGCTAGACGGTGACGGGTGCCGCCCATCGCGAATCGATCGGCCGGCGAGGGTCCGCGCCGAATCGTTCGATCAGCTCCGTGGCGGTGCGGGTGGCCAGACCGAGGCAATCGTCGGTGAACGTCGCGAGGCAGTCGGGGTCAGTGGTCAGTTCGCTTGTCGCAGCGAGCCATTCGCATTCGAGCGGATCGAACTCGCGCCGGATGGCGGCAGCACGGCCGGTGAAGTCGCGAGCCGCGGATTCCTTGGCCGTGTCGAGCAGCTGCTGCCAACGCCACCACGACGACACCGGATCGTAGGTGGCCACATCGTGGTTCCGCGGATCACAAGACGTCCCGTTGGGCGCCGGCCGCTGCACGGTGTCGGGCAACCGTCCGGATTCGACGAAGTACGGCACGTAGACGCCGGTACACGGCGTGACCGGGCACCACCACAGCGTCACCGGGCGTTCCGGATCGGCATGGAGTTCGACGACGAGTGAGGCTGCGGTATTGCCCCAGGTGAACCCGGAGGGGTGCTCATGCATGCAGAGCGTGAGGAAATCAGGGCGGGACGCATCGAACGTCGGCCCGCCCAGGAAGGTGCCCTCCAGGTGATCGCGCAACACCCCGAACGCCGCGGGCACGTCGAGGCCGCCATGGGTGGCGACGCCCGTGAGAAGGTCTTCGGCCCGCCGCCGGCGGATGTGCGAAACCTGGAGCGGTGTACCCGGATCGGTGTATGCCTCGGCGAAATCAAAGGTCCGATCGGCGGGGTACCAACCCGCCTCGACGGCCGTGCGCCCAAGGCCGTCGCTCATCGCATCCGGGTCGGTACGGATCGAAAGCTCATTGCTGATCGCGTACGAACCGCTGCGGACCCGCTTGGCCGCCCAGTTCGATCCGGCCGTCTCCAGAATCCAGGCCTCAGTCGGATCGGCGATCAGATACGCGTTGTCGTACGCCCCTGCCCCATGGTCCTTTCCGACGATCGCCGAGCCCCACTGCCCGTACTCTTCGAGCAGCCCAGTCATCACGGTCAGTGCCTGGTGTGCAGTCGCGCCGCGCTCGAGACCCAGGCGCACGAGTTCCATGCCCAACAGGCCGGGTTGTGGGCCCTGCGCGATGCGCTCGTTCGCAACCGCCGCGGCCCATGTACGGGTGAAGAGCGCTTCGTTGCCGATCGCTACTCGATGTTCGTTGACTCCGATTTCGTAACCCCAGCACCAGAACGGTGCCGAACCGATGTGTGCATAGGCATCCGCGTCGTCGATGGTGACGTACGCGAGCCGCAGGGGTGCGCCTGCGGTGCGAGCCGGGCTGCGCCGCAACGGTTGTGCTTCACCGGCCGGCCGGTCGCTGTTCTTGCCGAAGATCGTCGCGCCGTTGCGCGTGGCATCGGGTAGCGCGACGAATGTGTCGCAGCTCCACGGTCGCTGGATCATTTAGGGCACTCCTTCGAACTCGACGGTGGAGGACGTGAGGTGTTTCGTCACGAGCTCTGCGGTAAGTCGACGCAGCAGTGACCGGGTGAGGGCCGGGTCGTCGACGCACAGAGGGTCGGTCTGGTCCAGGGCAGTCACCTCGGCAAACGGCGAGCCCAGCGCACCGCGCTCCAGCCGGTTGGACCCCACCACCGCAACGCTGGGCACTCCCAGTTCCGCAGCCAGTGCGGCCACTCCGACGGGAGCCTTGCCGCGCAGACTCTGACCGTCGAGACACCCCTCGCCGGTGATGACGAGACTGGTCCCTGCGATGAGTTCGCGGGCACCCAGCATCTCCAGGAAAAGTTCAGCACCGGAACGTAATTCGGCTCCGAGGATCAGCCCCGCCCAGGCCAGCCCGCCGGCCGCACCGGAACCGGATGCGCGGTGCAGCCCGACCCGATCAACGACGGGTTCGACCATCGCCGCCAGATGCGCAAGTGCCGCGGAAAGCAAGCCGATCGCGTCGTCGTCGGCGCCCTTCTGACGGGCGAATACCTCCGCCGAGCCGTCGATTCCGACCATCGGGTTGTCCACATCGCAGGCCATGGTCAGCCGTGCGGCGGCAAGCCGCGGATGCAGGCCGGTGGTGTCGACGGCGGCCAGTGACAGCAACCTGACACCGCACGGATCGATGGCGGCGCCGGCCGCATCGAGAAACTTCACGCCGAGGGCCGCCAACATCCCCGCGCCCCCATCAGTGGTAGCAGAACCACCGAGTCCCACAGTGATGTCATCGATTCCGTCGTCGAGCAGGGCCGCGATCACCAGGCCGACCCCGGCACTCGATGCGGTCAGCGCCTGCTGTGGGCCGAGCCGCAATCCGGCCATGCCGCAGATCGAGGCAACCTCGATGACCGCGCTGGCGCCTCGGATCGCGACTGTCGCAGTACCGGCTCGACCCCATGCATCGACGGTAGGAATCTGACGTGACGACCAACCTGACCGCAAGGCAGCTTCGACACTGCCGTCGCCGCCATCCGCAATCGCCAGCGGGACACACCATTTCCCCAAGCCGAGGTCGGCACAACCCCGGGCCATCGAGTCGGCGACCTCGGTCGCGGTCAGGCTGCCCTTGAACTTGTCGGGCGCAAGCACGATCCGCTTGGGTTCGCGATCCAACGTGTCCTCCGTCACTGAATATTGTTCGTCAAGTTATCACAACGAACGGGCTTATTGTCTGTCGATCAGACACACACCGTTAAGCTGAAGATCCACGACGGTTGGGGAGGACTGCCGGTATGACGTTCGAACTCAATACTCGGTCCGTGGGAGAGGCACTCGTGGTCTCGCTGCGTGAGCGCATTCTGACCGAAGACATCCCGGCCGGACGCCCAGTGACCGAAGCCGCGGTGGCCAGCGATTATGGCGTCGCACGCCAGACGGCGAAGGCAGCCATCGAACATCTTGTCGCCGAAGGGCTGCTTACCCGCGCCGCGCACCGCAGCGCGCGTGTCCCGATTCTGGACATCGCTCAGGTTCAGGACCTGTACTTCGCCCGACGATTCATCGAGAGCCAGGCATATGCGCTACTCGCCCGTCAGCGCGCGATTTCAGATTCCGCGCGCCACGCGCATGAAGCGTTTTCTTCGGCCGTCGCCGGCGATGACCTCGTCAGGGTGGTCGAGGCAGACATTTGCCTGCACACCGAATTGGTGCGCAGCCTGGGCAGCCCGCACCTGGACCGGGCACACCGGATGGTGGTCAACGAGATGCGCTTGTGCCTGGCCCAAGTACAAAGCCATAACCTGCTGGACCCGGCCGTCATCCATGAGGAACACAGCGGCATCCTGACGGCGATCACCGAGGGCGACCGCGAACGGGCGGCGCGTTTGGGCGACGAACATCTTGAGCACGCCGAGCAACGACTGCTCGACTATCTCAGGAGCCGTTAGCTACCTGGGGTCGCGACTGCACGCCATCAACAGCCCAGGAGTAGAAACCGGCGCAGAAGCTTGGCGGGGCCACTCATCGCTTTCTACCCAGGGGTCGTGACCGCACACGATCAACAACCCGGCAGTAGAAACCGGCGCAAAAGCTTGGCGTGGCTCAGCGGTACTCACACAGGTAGGCCGTCTCCGACTCGACGCGGACCTGGAACTTGCTGTCCGCCGGCACCGTGAATTGATCTCCGGCCGAGAAGGTTTCCCATTCGTCGGCGCCCGGCAGCTGGACCGTCAGCGCACCGGAGACCACCCGCATGATCTCGAGCTGGGAGGTGCCGAACTCGTATTCGCCGACGGCCATGACGCCGACGGTCGCCGGTCCCTCTGGCGTCGCGAAGGCGATCGAGGCGACCTCGCCGCCGAAGTACTCGTTGACCTTGAACAATGCGGCTCCTTGAATTCGGGTGCATGGAAGGATAACCGGGCGGAAACCGCTGCCGACGGCTACACCACGTACTTGAGCACCCCGAGCATCGCGTTCTCGTCCGCCGGCTCCTCGGTGCACCGCGTCAGCCCGGCCAGCACCGCCGACGTGTCCATGCCGGTCCCGATCAACACCAACTCGGTGCCACCCGCTCGCCGCTTCTCGAACCGCAGGGAGCTTCCGACCAACTGCACCAGGAAGCGCTGGGCCCCGAAGTCGACGAAACCTTTTGCCCGGTAGAGACCTTGCGGACGGTCCTGCAGAAACTCCATGAACCGGCGGGGGTTCACCGCGGCATCGGTACGGAACTCGACACTCTGGTACTCGGGATGGTGATGGTCGTGCTCATCCTGCAGCAGCTCGTCGAAGGACAGCTGAGCCTGCGGTGGCCGCGACCGCGGCGGATCGATCAGCAACTCGGGGTCGATGCGGGCAAAGTCGGTGGGCAACACCGGAACCCGAGGGCTCTGCTCGCGGATCCGCGAGACCAGGCCGTCGAGATCCGGGCACTCCGACGCCTTGTTGAGCACCACCAGATCCGCCACCCGCAACCCATGGCCCAGCTCGGGTTGCAGACCATCGACGACCAGCACCAGACCGGCGTAGTGGTAGCGCGGATCATCGGTAACGGTGATGGTGCGGGCCAACGCGGCCGGTTCGGCGACGCCGCTGGCCTCCACCACGATGAGGTCCAGTCGAGGTTTGACGGCCGCGAGCTTGCCCAGCATCTCGCCGGTTTCTTCGGCGTCGACCACGCAGCAGATGCATCCGTTGGACAGCGAGGCCATCGCGTCGACCTGGCCGGCCACGAGCATGGCATCGATGTTGACCGCGCCAAAATCGTTGACCAGTGCGCCGATGCGCACGCCGCGACTGTTGCGGAGCAGGTGGTTGAGCAACGTGGTCTTGCCGGCGCCGAGATGCCCGGCGACCGCCAACACGGGTACCGAAGTCACCGGGCCATCGTAGGTTTGTCGATCCCGCCCGCCATAGCGATACCACCTCGGTTCGGCAACTCTTGGGGGCGCTAAGTTAATGCTGGTTCGGCACCATATCCGGGCTGACACGGCGAGTCGGTTCCAGCGCACACGGCACGATCGACGAATCACAAACTTGGGCGTCCAACTGTTGCGGACCTGAGAAGACAGGGTTGGGCAGCTCGAGAATGACCATTCACTTAATTCTTGCGGTCGCGTCACAAAATGTGACATGCTCCACAGGCGACCGGGGGGTCGAAAAGTGCGTCAGCACAACCGGTGGTCACCGGTCCGGCCCCCGCGCATGCCACCACATCGCGGAAGGAACTCGATGACCTACGAGCTACCGGCGTCCAAGGGCCCCGTACGGGACGTCCTGGTGCAGGGCGGCTACGTGCTCGGATTCTCCGTGCAGGCGCTCGTCAGCGTCGTCACCGCCTCGGTCCGCCGGCGCCTGGTGCTCGACGAGGTGGTCACTCAGACCCTGTTCATCGGCCGCGTGTGCACCGGACCGGCGCTGCTGCTGATGATGCCGATCGGCGTGTTCATCGCGGTGTCGGTCGGTGAGCTGGCCGGGCGTATCGGCGCCGGTGGCTACTCGGGCGCGGTGGTGGCGTTCATCATCGTCGGGCAGGCCGCCGCCCTGGTGTGCGCGTTGATGATGGCCGGCGTGGCCGGCTCGGCGATCTGCACCGACCTCGGGTCGCGCACCATCCGCGAAGAGATCGACGCGATGGAGGTGATGGGGCTGGACGTGATCGAGCGCCTCGTCGCACCGCGGCTGGTCGCCGCTGTCATCGTCGCCGTGGCGCTGTGCTCGATCGTCACCTTCGGCGGCGTGATGGCCTGCTACCTCTACCACATCAGCGTCCAGCACCTGCCCGCCGGAACGTTCCTGGCCACCTTCAGCCAGTACGGCCAGGTGTCGGACTTCGTGATGGCGCTGATCAAGTCGGCGGTCTTCGGACTCACCGCCACCCTGGTGGCCACCTTCAAGGGCCTGCACACCAAAGGCGGCGCCGGCGGCGTGGCCAACGCGGTCAACGAGGCGGTGGTGCTGGCCTTCGCCCTCGTCTTCATCCTCAACACCACCATGTCGGCGCTGTACACCGTGGTGGTTCCCGCAGTGGGTAGTTACTGATGACCGCCCTCGGCAGTAGCACTGCGCTACACCGGATTTCGCGCCCGGCGGTCGCCGGTTACGACGCCCTCGCGGTGGCCGGCCAACATGTCACGTTCTACGTCAAGGTGTTGCGGTCACTGCCGTATGCCCTGGTGCATTACCGCAAGCACACGCTGGGCCAGATCGGCGAGGTCACCTTCGGCACCAGCTCGCTGCTGTCCGGCGGCGGCACCATCGGCATCGTGTTCGCCATGTCGCTGGCCGCAGCGATGATGCTGGGGGTCGAAACCCAGCGCGGGCTGGACCTGGTGGGAATGAACACCCTTTCGGGCATGCTCGCCGCGATCGCCAACACCCGCGAACTGGCGCCGGTGGTGGTGGCAATCGCGTTGGCTGCCAAGGTCGGAACGGGATTCACCGCCCAGATCGGCGCCATGCGGATCTCCGACGAGATCGACGCGCTCGACGCGATGGCGCTGCGCTCGATCCCCTACCTGGTCGGCACCCGCGTGTTGGCCTCGGTGGTCTGCGTCATCCCGATCTACATGATCGGCCTGCTGGCCAGCTACCTGTCCACCCGCACCGTGGTGGTGATCTTCAACGGCGCCTCCCCCGGCACCTACGACTACTTCTTCCATCTCGCCCTCGGCCCGAGCGACCTGCTCTACTCCGGGATCAAGGCGATCGTCTTCGCCATCGTGGTGGCGCTGGTGCACTGCACCTACGGCTACTTTGCCTCCGGCGGGCCGGCCGGCGTGGGCCAGGCCGCCGGCCGGGCGCTGCGTACCGCGATCCTCGCCGTCGGCATCCTCGACGTGCTGCTCACCTTCGCGCTGTGGGGCCTGGTTCCCGAGATCCCGGGGATGGGAATGTGAGCCGGCTGAGCAGAGCACGCCGCCGCACCGAGCCCAGTCAGGCACGTCTGGCCCTGCGCGGCCTCGGCGCCGCGGCAGTGGCCCTGGCCGTGGCGGCCGCGCTGGTGGCCCGCGCCTCCGGGCATCTGGAGCGCAGCGCCGACGTGTATGTCGGGATACCGGTGTCGGCCGGCCTGATCACCGGCGGCTCCCCGGTCCGCTACCACGGCGTCAACGTCGGGCGCATCGCCGACATCGAGTCAGGCACCCACACATCGCGGGTTCGGCTGGCGATCGAACCCGACAGCCTCGGGATCATCCCGTCCTCGGCCGTGGCACGGATCGTGCCACGCACCTTCTTCGGCGACATCTACCTGCAACTCGTCGACCCGCAAGGCGACCGGTCCACCACGGGACTGCAGCCCGGGGACACGGTGGCGATCGACGAGAGCCCGGACGCCATGGCCCTCTACGACGTGTTCACCAAGATCGTCGAATTGTTCTCGCAGATCAAACCCGAGCGCATGCAGACCGCGCTCACCGCGATCAGCCAGTCGCTGCGCAACCGCGGATCGGAACTGGGCGAAACGATCGACAACCTGAGCGCCGGGGCCGAGGTGCTGACCCCGTCACTCCTCCGATTCCTCGACACCACACCACAATTCCGGGACGTGATGGCCTCGCTGAACACCGCAACCCCCGACATCATCTCCACGCTGTCGGCGGCGACCTCGGTGTCCAACCGGATGGTGGACGATCAGAAGAAGTTCGCCTCCGCGATCGACGGTTTCGCCCGATTCTCCTCAGTCCTCACCTCCTTCATGTCCGACCACCGCGAACAGCTGATCACCGTGGTGGATTCGGCCGGAAAGATCATGGCCACCACCGCAGCCCAGCCGCTGGGATTGGTCGACACCCTGGCCGGCGCGCAAGCGTTCGGTGAGGCCGGCGCCAAGGTGTTCGCGACGGGCAAGTTCAACATCACCGCGGTGGCGACCTTCGCCGGGCCGATGCCGTACTCGTTACAGGACTGCCCGGTGTACGGCAGCACCCAGGGCGCCCGGTGTGCCGAATCCGCACCGTCGGGGAACGTTCCACCACAGCCGGCCGATGTCCTGTCCCGACCGGCGGCGTCCCTGCCGATCACTCCGTTCACTCCGCCGGCACCACACCTGCCGACACACTCCTCCCTGCCGCCGGGGCCCGGCCTGCCACAGTCCGCGCCCATCCCCTCGGATCCGCTTCCGGCCGAGGCGTTCCCGAGTTCTCCTGCCGTCGCGGCACCCGCCTCGGCAGTCGTCGACGCCGACGGCCAGGCCCACGCGCTGGCCGTGCTGCAGGACGAACTGGTGCCGCCGGCCGGCGCCCCGTCAACCCAACCGAACATCGCCACGGTGCTCATGCTCGGCCCGCTGGTGCGCGGCACGGAAGTACAGATCTCATGAACCGCAACAGGCGATGGCAGTCCTGGGCCAAACTGGGCGCCTTCAGCACGACCGGCGTCCTCAGTGCCGTCCTGGTGATCAACACCTTGTCGGTGCCGGTGCGCGGAAGCACGGTCACCTACCAGGCCCAGTTCACCAGCGTCGAAGGCCTCAATGTCGGAAACCCGGTGACCATGAACGGGATCCGCATCGGACGGGTGGATTCGATCCGGTTCGCCTCCAACGCAGACGGCACCAGCCGAGCCGACGTGGACATCGAGGTCAAATCCGATTTCACCTTGACGAGCAGTGTCACCGCGGCGGTGCGCTACGGCGACATGCTCGGTGCCCGTTACGTCGCCCTGTCCGATCCGGGCGGCGCGATCATGGACGTCTCCACCGACGAACCACCGGCCCGGCTGGCCGCCGGCGGCGTCATCCCGCTGGCACAAACCTCCCCGGCAGTGGATCTGACCGCGCTGCTCAACGGATTCAAACCGCTGTTCGACGCACTGGCCCCCGAGCAGGTCAACACCCTGACCCGAGGATTCGTCGAGACCTTCAGCGGCCAGGCGCAGACGCTGACCACGCTGCTCACCCAGATCGCTGCCATGACAAGCTCGTTGAGCAACAATGCGGGAATTTTCACCCAGCTGATCGACAACATGTCGACCCTGATGCACACGATGAACGCCCGGCAACCGCAACTGGAGCAGATGCTGCTCGGGCTCAACCGGCTCAGCGCCGCCGTCACCTCCGGCGACCGGCAGTTCGAATTGCTCATCGACGAGGGCAATGCCGTGCTGGCCACCTTGGCCAACACCGTCAACAGCTCCAGTGCGGCCTACGGAGAGACCATCACCAACCTCAACTCCATGCTGCAGACCTGGCAGCCCAACACCGAGCAATTCAGCACGTTGCTGGCCCGGCTACCGGAGTTCGGCGACGCGATCAACCGCACCTCCAGCTACGGCGGATTCATCAGCCTGTACCTGTGTAACTTCACGCTGAAAGTCGCCAGCCACGAAGCCAACATCTTCGGCTACACGCATTCCGAGGTGTGTCTTTAGATGATGTTCCTCGTCAAGCTGATCGACCTCTTCGTCGGCGCGGTGATCTTCCTCTTCATCAAGGATCAACGCAAACACAACCCGTCAATTCCGTTGGCGCTGGGCCTGCTCGGCACCATCACGCTGGTCGCCATCATGGTGGTCTCGGTCGGTATCCCGCGGGCGGTGTACCACGTGCGCACCAACGCCTATGTCGCCGAACTCGCCAACGCCAGCGGCCTGACCGACGGCGACCCGGTGTACGTCGCCGGGGTACCCGCCGGGCGGGTAGAACAGGTCGCCCTGGCCGTCGACCGGGTCCGGGTCGGCTTCCGGCTCGACAAGGCCCAGCCGCTGGGCAACCGCACCACCGTGACGGTGCGGCTGCGCACCGTGCTGGGTAAGCGGTTCCTCGATGTGATGCCCGCCGGCACCATAAACGGGGTTGATTCCAACGTTATTCCGTTGCCGCGCACCACAGTTCCGTACAGCCTCGACGACGTCGGACGCAAGGCCGCCGACACCGCCGAGCACGTCGACCAGCAGCCGCTGACCGCGATGATGACCACCCTGACCGAGACCATGCCCGGTAACAGCGCCGAACTCGGCAAGGCGCTGGCCGGGATCAGCGCTGCCAGTTCGGCCTTCGCCGACAACGGCGACAAGATCGACGAGATCCTGCGGATCAGCCGGTCGATGGCCCAAATGCTGTCCCACCAGACCGATTCGCTGGCCGACACCGCCGCCAACGCCCAGTACATCGTGACCTCGTTGGCCGCGCGCCGACAAGCGCTCACCGACATCGTCACCAACCTGAGCGCGATCATGCGGCACCTGGCCGCGATCTACACCGACAAGCAGGCGGACTTCAGCAGCTTGATCACCGGTCTCACCGCGGTCACCGGAACCTTGAAAGCCAACGTGGACAAGATCGACCAGACCCTGTTGAAGATGCCCCCGGCGATCCGCGCGGTCACCAACGCCACCGGCAACGGCACCTGGGCCGACGTCAACTCACCGTCTGTGGTGATGCCCGACAACCTGTTGTGCTTCCTCAACGTTCAGCGGGAGTGCCGATGACACGTAAAGCCGCAATTGCCACCCTTGTCGTGCTCTGCCTGGGCGCCGGCAGCTGGTACGTGTTCGGCCGGACCGACCGGGCCCGCACCGTGCACGCCGACTTCGGCTACATCAACGGCATCTACCCGGGCAGCAAGGTCACCGTGCTCGGGGTGCCGGTGGGGCGCGTGACGGCGGTGACCCCGCACGGCACCACGGTGCGGGTCACCATGACCCTGCCCGACGACGTCATGCTGCCCGCCGAACCCGACGCCTACGTGATGAGCCCGGCGCTGATCAGTGACCGCAGCGTCGAACTCGGCCCGGCCTACAGCGGATCCGGTCCCACCCTGGCCGACGGCCACGTCATACCGGCCGACCGCAGCCACTCCCCGATCACCTTCGACAGCATGCTGGGCAGCCTGAGCACCCTCACCTCGGCCATCGGCCCGCAACAGGGCGACATCGGCGCAGTGTTGTCCCGCGGCGCCGACCAATGGCGTGACCAGGGCAAGCTGTTCAACTCGGCGATGCGCAACCTGAGTGCGGCCAGCGGCGTGCTCGGCGCGCGGGCCGAGGACATCGGCACGGTGGTCGACAACCTCAGCACGTTGATGGCCGCGTTCAACCAGCGTCAGGTGTCGCTGAACCAAATGGTCGACGAACTCGGCCAGGTCGGCGGCAGCTGGGCCGACGCCAACGTCGACCTCACTGGTCCGATGCACGACCTCACAACCGTGCTCGACCAGGTCGACACCTTCGTCGCGCAACACGGCGACGATCTGGGCACCATCGCGGCCAACCTCAATGCCGTCGGTGATGTGTTGACCGCCAAGCAACCTCAGCTGGCCGAGTTCATGGACCTGGTCCCGCTGATGATGCAGAACCTGTCCAACACCATCGGCCCCGACCGGCGCGGCCGCATCCGGCTCAACGTGTCCACGGTGCTCACCCAGTTCGCCGCGGCGCAGAACTTCTGCGACCGCAACATGTTGCCGATGTGCGTGGGCGCCGGGATCACCAACCCGATCTCGTACCCGATCAGTCGCTCGGATCCGCTGGGCATCGTCTCTGCCGTCACGGGCAACGCGCCGGCGCCGAACCCGAAGTACCCGAGGTGACCATGCGTGTATCTCTCACCGGCGCGGCCACCGGGTGCGCCCTGATCGTGGCCGCGGCCATTCCATTCGCCTTCAGCGGCAATATTTTCGAGATTGGGATTCAGGACCTGCCCTTGGGCCGCACCACCCCGGGCGACACCATGGCCGTCACCGTCGTGCTGCCCACCGCCGACGGCATCACCATCGGTGCCGACGTTCGCAACGGGCAGAAGGTGGTGGGCCGGGTCAGCGGGATGAGCCTGGCCGCCTCGGGCGCCTCGGTGCAATTGAGCCTGACCGACGCCGACGGGCTCGACTCCGGCACCGTCGCCAGCGTGGAATTGCCGTCGGCGCTGGGCAATCCGTTCGTCCGACTCAGCAGTGTTCAGCAGGCCCCCCAACGGGCGTTGCGCGACGGCGACGTCATCCCGCCCAGCCACACCGAACTGGGACCTCAGATCGAAAGCGCACTGGCCACTTTCGGCGCGCTGCTGTCCCGCAGCGGCGTCGACCAGCTGGGCACCATCGTCACCGAGCTGGACAAGGCGTTCGACGGACGCGCCGACAAAGTGCGCGGCCTGATCGACTCGATGTCGCTGCTGGCCGCCAAGGCCTCCGAACACCAGGGCGAGTTCGACCAGGCAATGAGCCTGGCCGCCAACATCGCCGGACAGTTCGGCCATGAGCAGCAGACCGTGACCGGTTACCTGGATGCGGTGCCCAAAGTGGTGGCGATGCTCGACGTGCAGCGCGCCAAGCTGCAGACGTTGTTCTCCTCCACCACCGCGTTGGCCGCCACTGCCAACAACGTGGTGTCCTCGACCGACCTGGGCATGATGGTCGATGACGCCGGCACCGTCGTGTCGATGATGAACACCTTCAACGACCGACTGGGCGGAATGCTCACGTCCATGAACGACTTCCTGGAGAAGTTCGGCAACTCCGTCCACGGTGACTACCTGATGTTCGATGGGGCACTGGACATCCCGGGCACCATCGACAAACTCCTCACCGGAGGGTTGATCGTCAACGGCACCCCGATCACCGGGGACGTGGCGCTGGACGGGTTCCTGTCGGGAGGGCTGAAATGAGACGCCTGGTAGTGGTTCAGCTGGCGATCTTCGCGGTGATCGCGGCGATCGTCATCCCGTTCGGGATCCGCTATGTGGCAGGCCCCCAAGGCTTCCGGACCCCGATGACCCTCACTGCGACTATGGCCGACGCGTTCGGGCTGACCCCCGGAACCAGCGTCACGGTACGCGGCGTGCAGGTCGGCACGGTCGAGAATGTGTGGCTGACCGCCGACGGGACCGCGATGGTGCGGTTGGCGATCGACCCCGCCACCCGGATCCCGCGCGATGCCATCCTCACCGTCGGAATGGGCACCGCGGCCGGCATCCAGAGCGTCGACATCATGCCGCAGTCCGACGGCGGACCGTACCTGGCCTCCGGGGACACCATCGCCGCGCCGGCCGACCGACAGCCCGTCCAGATGGACCGGATCATGGGCGATGCCGCACACCTGGTGAAAGGCATTGACACCCAAGCGGTCCGCGACGTCGGCACAGAACTGTCGAACGCGTTCGACGGACTGGGACCCGACCTGGCCATGCTCATCGACAACGCCTCGGACATCTCCGGCCGCATCCACAATCAGGCCGGTCAGCTGCAACCACTCATCGACGGCACCGCGGAACTCGTCACCACGATGGCCGGTCAGGGCGACGCATTCGTGCGGGGCATGGCCGCCAGCTCACGCCTGGCCAACCAACTCGACGGCAGCGGGCCGGCGTTCCTGTATCTGACCGACCGTTCACCCGCGGCCTTGACCAACCTGCAGCGGGTCCTGGACACCTATCGGGGAACGTTCGGCGCCACCCTGGCCAACCTGGCCACCGTCACCCCGATCATCGGTGACCGCACCGATTCGCTGCAGGCCGGACTGTCGGCGATCCCGCAGGGCCTGCAAGACCTCACCTCGATCGTCAAGAAGGACGCCACAGGCCAGACCCGCGCCGACTTCTCCCTGATCGCCACCCAGGGGCCGGTGTGCAACTACGACGTCGACCGGCGGGCCATCGGCGACGTGAGCCCGAAAGAACCCAATCTGGTGATGTACTGCCCACCCGCACCCGACATGCTGATGCGGGGCGCGGTCAACGCCCCACGACCCAACGATCTCGGCCTGCAGAACTCACAGGCCCCTGGGCATCCGATCGGGCCCGAGGTGGTCAACGACCCGGTGCAGATCCCGACGCTGGCACAGTTGGCCTACAAATGGCGCAGCATCCTGAAAGGCGGCCCCCAGTGAGCAACTCGGGCAAAGACACCCTCTCCGAGGACACCATTACCGAAGACATCGTCGACGATGGACCCGGCGAATCGGTGGCGACGCCTGAGGACGCCGAGACCGACGAGGATCGCACGGACGAGCCGGCACCGGCCGGACGGCTCCGGCGCCGGCTGATCGCCGCTGCGGTCGCCTTGGTGGCCGTGGCGGCGCTGGCCGCGTTGGTGCTGTTGTCGATCAGCGAGTACCAGCACCGCCGGGACGACGCCCTGCGCACCGACGCCGTGCAGATGTCTCGCGACTACCTGGTGGCGATGGCCGCGTTCGACTACCAGAAAATCGACGCCAACCGTGAGCACATCGTGGCCAACTCCACCCCCGGGTTCGCAGCCAAATACGACGAGATGGTCAAGGCGCTGCGCGACATCGTCGTGACGAGCAAGGGCGTGGCGACAGCTACCGCTGACCGTGTGGCCGTCGAGTCGCTCGACGGCGATACCGCCACGGTCGTCGCGTTCGTCGATCAACACGTCACCAACGTGACTGCACCCCAGGGCAGCAATCAGAAGTACCGAATGGTGGTCAAGCTGGTGCGCAGCGGCGATCACTGGATCGTCGACGACGTACAGACCGTGTAACCGTTCGACCCGAAAGGAGTTCCATGCCAGCGACATACGTGGATTTGGGTGCCGAGGCGCGCCTGACCACCGCGGAGACCCGGATCACCGTCACGCAGCGGATTCCGCGGTGGATCCGCAAGAAAGACGTCGATCTGTCCGACGCACTGGACTTCTGGTCGGCAGCAGGTGCAGCCGCCAACGTCATCATGCAGATGTGCTGGCCCGAGGTGGGCTACGGCGTGGCCGAAAGCCGGGTTGAATCAGGAAGTTTGGTGCAACACCCGTGGAAGCGGCTGCGCACCACCGCGCAGTATCTGACCGTGGCGATCCTCGGCACCGACGAGGAACGCGCCGCCTACCGCGAGGCCGTCAACGTCGCCCACCGACAGGTCCGGTCGACCGACGACAGCCCGGTGAAATACAACGCGTTCAACCGAGAACTGCAATTGTGGGTGGCGGCCTGCCTGTTCATCTTCTACGAGGACACCCACCAACTGCTGTACGGCAAGATGACCGACGAGCAGGCCGAAGGTTTCTACCAGAGCGCCATGACGATCGGCACCACGCTGCAGGTGCTCGAGGAGATGTGGCCGGCCACCCGCGCCGACTTCGACGCCTACTGGAACACCGCGTGTGAACGCGTCGAAATGACCCCGTTCGTGCGGGATTACCTCATGGTGCTGGTGGAGCTGAAGATGATCAACTGGCCGATGCGGTTGATCCTGGCGCCGCTGCTACGGTTTTTGACCATCGGCTTTCTGGCCCCGGTATTCCGGGATGCGATGGAATTCGAGTGGACCGACACCGACCGGCGCCGCTTCGAGCACCTCTTCCTGTTCGTGGCGGTGGTCAACCGGTTCCTGCCGAAATCTCTGCGTACCGGTAACTACGCCGTACTGATGAAGGATGTACGCCGCCGGATCCGGCGGAAGAAGGCCCTGATCTGACGGCCGTGGAAGTCGATCTCGGTCCCGATACCCTGCTGTGGCGTCACCTCGACGACCGACGCTACATCTTCGTGCTGCCGCGTGCCGTGTGCCTACAACTGCTACATCCCACGATTGCCACCGGGATATCCGAACACGCACTAATGCGTGAACGAATCTGGCTGCACAAGAAGCGAACCGTCAACCAGGCAATCAGGATCGCCTACACAGACACCGACATGCGGCCGCACATCCGGTTCGCCCATGAGCACGTCAAGGGTCACGACCCGGCCGGCAACAAGTACCACGCCCTCAACCCGGACGTGTTCCACTTCCAGCACGCCACCTACGTGGAAAGCCTTGTGATGATGGTCAACACCTTCATCCGCAAGCTCGATGACGACGAGCACGAACAGCTCTACCAGGAGTGCTGTTCGTGGTACCGACGCTATGGAATCTCCACCCGTCCGATGCCGGCCAGCTGGCCCGAGTTCTGCGAGTACTTCGAAGACGAGTGCCACACCCAACTCTCGGCCGGTGAACACTTCGAGCCGTTCCGCCGCCAGATGTTCGCGCCCACCGACTGGTGGGTGCGGGCCGTGCCGGCGCCGGTGATCCGGGCCATGCAGCATCCTCGCGCTGTCGAACTGACAGGTATCTCGGTCAGCGCCGGTGATCGGCGGTCGCTGCGGCGGTTCACCATGATCAGCCGGCTGCTGTCCTGATCTTGCGTCAGTCCTCGGGGACAATGTCGGAGTGACCAGAACTCGAGCGGGATGGGCGGCTGTCGCGACGGCAATATTGATGGGGGTGACCGGTTGCACGAGCACGGTGTCCGGCACCGCGCACACCAGAACCCCGTCGCCGGAAGAGAACAAGCTCGACCAGATCATGGTGCCGATCGAGCAGCTCAAGGCGATCGTCGGCGCCAACAATCTGATGGTCACCAGCAAAACCGCGGACATGAACGACAATTTCGGCAAGGTCCGCGACGAAAGGTGCCTGGCCGCGCTCTACCCCGCCGAACACATGGACTACCTGTTCTCCTACTGGACGGCGGTGCGCAACCAGATCGCCCAGGACCCTGACTCCGAGCATCGTCACTGGGTTCAACAGTCGGCCATCCTTTTCGCCTCCGAAGACGCAGCACGCTCGACCCTGCGGATCTCGACGAAGGTATGGAACGAATGCAACGGTTCGACGATCCCGATCCACGAGGGCCAAGCCGAACAGGTATGGCACATCAAAGATCTCATTGTCGTCGATGAGCTGATCAAGCAGACGTCCATCCGTTCCGGCACCGAAGGATGGACGTGCCAGCACGCCCTGTCGATCGTGGGCAAGATGTCCGTCGAGGCAAAGGTGTGCGGCTACCACGTCCGCGACGAGGCGGCGACCATCGTCGCCAAGCTGGTGGCCAACGCCCGTTGACTCCGGACGTCCCGCACATCGTGGCCGGCCGGACTCAGACCTGCCACCGCCCTCCGTCAACTTGCGGCTGAGGATAGCGGCGAAAGTACCTGCGATTCATTACGATTGCCACGGTCACCAGGATGATCAGGAGTAACGCGTACCCGACGAGGAAGATCGTCAGGCCGGTGGACGAGTCAGCTTTGCCGAGCACCAGATCGAGATAGGTGTCGATCGCACCACCCTTTGTGCACGTCACCGTCAAGGGGCCTTGGTCGGTGGGAAGTTCGGCCACCGACACATAGTCGGTCGATGGCCGGGCACCGCGAGTAGTGTGCAACACCTCGCTCGGCGCCGATACAGACACTGCCTCACCGGCATCGGTCGTCGCAGAACACCGCACCGTGCTGGGCGGCTTGCCGTCGAGGTGTTTCTCTTTGACGAAAACGATGTGCGCATCCGCCGTCGGGGAGACCGTGTCTCCGTTTCTGAAGTAGCCGCCGGTGTCACCCCCGATCAGGAACATGGCGACCAGAACGAACACGGCGCCGAAGATGCCCGACGCGATCACGGTGTACTTCGTCATGTTCTTGGACCCGGGCTTCGGGGATTGCGCTGCGGTAGACGCGTTCTGCCATGGCGGCGGCGGCATCGGCGGCGGGTAGGCGGGCTGAGAGTATTGGGGCGGGTACGGCTGGTTGTGCTGCGGTCCTTGATAGGGGTAGCCGGACGGTGGGTGCACGCAAAGCCCTTTCGTCATCACCTGTACAGCGATGGTAAAGCCCACTGAAGGTACCCAGGCGCGGCAATATGGCCGGCAAAACTGGTGGCTCACCCACGAACCGCGACGGCTTAGCATGTGACGGTACCGAACCGAGATCGCCTGGGGGGAGAGGATCATCGAGGCGTCACCGCCGTACGCCGGACCCGTGCCTCCATCGGCTCCCCATGCCCGCCCGGCCGCGGGATTTCCGTTGGGGGAACCGGTGTTGTATCTGCGTGCCGTGCCCGACCGCTCCGATCGCAACGTGTACTGCTCGATCGAGAATGTCTACGACCAGCAGATCGCCCTGATCCGGCCGACCGCCGACATCCCGGCCTGGACCTTCAGCCGCATGCACGCGGACATGCGGTTTGTCATGCTGCGTCCCGATGGTGCCGTCTTACTGCACGTCACCCGGTTCGGTGGCAGCAGCGTCACCGACTGGCAGGGCCAGTTCATCCAGGTGCACGACGGGGCCGGGCGCGACCTGGGCCGGCTCAGGACCACCGCCCCGGTGGCGCAGTTCACCCAAACCAGCGGTTTCACTTTGGGTCTGGAAGCCAACGGGCAGTGGTTGGGCGCCACCGAGGTCCATCAGGGTGCCTCGTGGAAGCAACATCCCGTGCCGATCTTCGACGCTGTCGGCTCCTCGATCGGGCGGATCGACCGCCAAACCTTGAAATCGGGCGACGTCCGGCCGCGAGTCTGGTTCTCCGACTACCTACTCGACTGCCCGCGGCCCCTGCCCTCTCCCGTGCCCGAGTTGCTGTCGGCGGCACTGTTCACCCAGTACCTCTATGAGCGCCTGGCTCAGGGGCCGGTCAACACCATGTTCGGATTGTTCAAATGAGCTCACGCGCCGTCGCGAAGGCCCCCGGTCCGACACCGGACGCGCTTGTCGCGCTGCGGAACTCCCGACTGTGGGAGGCCCATGCCCAACACTGCACCGGCGCCGAACGTGACCATGCCGTCTGGGCGGCCGCGCAATGGTCGCGCACGCACCAGATGCTGATGGCGAGCACGCCGGGCACACGGCGGGTGCCGCTGCGGCGCGGCGCGGTGGAGCCGAAGATGTCAGCCGGAAGCTACGTGTATCTCGTGGTGGTCGGCGGCGTGCTGCTTTTCGTACTGGGCTCTAGCGTTTGGCACCTGTTCAGCTGATACCGACTTTGTCGCCGTGGATACACTCGGCCGGATGGCCATGAAGCCGTGGGACGGTGACCGTCCGCAGACTCCGCGTGTCGTGCTGGAACAGCATGCCCTTGCCGCCCGCGGCCTGTCATTCACCTTCGCCACGGAGCAGATCTCCGCACCGACCGACTGGTGCAGTTTCGATGCCGACAATCACCTGATGTATGTGTACCGGCACGGTTCGATGCGCTCGATGGACACCCTGCTCGATTGGGGACCGTCGGGCCGCGTTCCACCCAGCGCAGGCGACATCTGGTGGAAACCGGCCGGGATCCCGTGCGCGGCGCTGGTTCAGGGCGACGTGGCCGGATACTGCGAAATCACGATCCCCGGGCGCGCGATCGGCGATGCCGCCCTGATCCCACGGGTCAAATACAAGAACTCACTGGTCCATCAACTGGTCGAAGAGATCTACAGCGTCGCGGAGCGCGAAGATGCCATCGCGCGACTGCTGACCGAGTCCCTCGCCGAGACCCTTCGCCTACTGGTCATCGACACCTATACCGCGCCGCGCCCCCGCAAGGAACACCGGCGGACCACCCTGGATGCCGCGACGCGGTCAGCGATCGTGGAATACCTGAGCGACAGCCTCGACGCCGACATCACGCTGGATGCGCTCGCCGAGATGGCCGAGATGTCGGTGGGGGCCTTCACCCAGGCGTTCCGCAACGCGTTTCACACCACGCCGTATCAGTTCGTCTTGGACCGGCGTATCGCCCGGGCCCAGACACTGCTGCTGACCACCTCGCACTCCATCACCGAGATCGCCGTCAGGGTTGGTTTCTCGAATCCCAGTCACTTTGCCACCGCATTCAAGCGGCGGGTCGGGATTTCACCGCGTGGCTACCGCCTCGGTGGATGACGTAGCTGTTCACGCCAAGAAGTGAGCCATCGCCGTCGCAGCCCGGGGCCTGCGATCGCACTTTTGTTTAGCGATGTGAACATTCGCAGCCACAAGAATTGAAACGTGTTTCAGAATGTGAATGTTTCTCAGAATCCTCTCAGCTACGTTCGCTCGGTCAGTGATCGCTGACACATTTTCACGATCAGAAGGAGACCGAGTTGCAACTCGCACTACGGCCCTATGTGACCGCCGGCGTGGCGATTGTCGGCGCCGGCGTCATCGCGGCCACCCCCATCACCGCCGCGGCACCCGAGATCCAGAACCGCGCGGTGACGCTGTCGGCCGCGGTGCAAAACGTGGATCTGCCGAGCCCCGTCGACGTCAGCCCATTCGCGACGACCCTGGCTGGGTCCTCGTTCGTCGATCCCATTGCGCGGTGGGCCGAGGTGCTCGAGCTGACATCCACCAACCTGACGCAGCTCTTCCAGAACGCGCTGGCCGACCCGGCGCCGGTCCTACGCCAGATCATCGCCAATCAGACCGGCTACGCCGAACTCGTCGGCGAGTCACTGTCGACGATCGTCCAGAACATCATCAACACGGTGACCATCTACATTCCGGAGTACCTGGAAGAGGCCCGCGCCGAGTTCGAGGCCGGTGACATCATGGGCGTCGGCAATGTCATGTCACGTGCCACCCTGACTGTCGCATCGAGTCTTTTCCCGATGCTCAATCTCCTCTCGATCCCCGATCAGATGATCGGCAATCTGTCCTCCGTGCTGAATCTTCTGACCTTCAAATCTTTTAGAGATGTGGGGCTGGTAGGTCAGGTCGGCATGGGCTACGTCAGCCTCGTCCAGGGCTACGTGTCAGCGGGGGCCGCTCGGATCGGACAGAACCTTTATGACGCCATCCAGGACGGCGACCTGGTGAAGTTCGCGAGCACGATCATCAACGCACCGGCCGATACCGTCAGCTCGATCCTCAATGGGTCCTACGTCCCGCCCAATCGGCCCGGCCGACCTGGCAGCTGGACCGCCGGGCTGTTCAGCCCCGACCGGATGTACGCTCCGCTGCACTCGTTCCTGATCGACATCCCCAAGGCGATCGCCGCGGCGATCACTCCGCCGGCCGCGCCGGCCGCCGCACGCACCGCACTCGAATCTGTCCCGGGCGCAACGGGAACCGAGGTGACCGGCCCAGAGGGTGCACCTGCGGCCATTGCGGAAGCCGACGACGAGGCGGCATCCGGTGTTTCGGCCGGCCCGCTGACGCAGAAGTCGGAGAAGGCCGCATCGCAAGCGTCGCCCGCCGATGCCGGCGCCGCGGTGATCGCCCCGGCAGAGACGTCGTCAGAAACCACGAACCCGGTGTCCTCGGAAACCGAAACGGCACCGGCGGTCGACGACTCCGAGACCCCGGCCGTCACGTCTGACGCACCGGACACCAAGCCGACCAAATCCCTGGTGCGCCACAGCCTTGTCGCCGTCCCGGGCAAGACTGCCGCTGACACCGCCGCCGGTAAAAAGACGGTGAAACCGGTCAAGGCAGCCCCCGAGAAGGTGTCGGCGACCCTCGACAAGATCGGTCAGAAGGTCAAGAAAGCGTTCGACAAGCCGGTCAAGAAGACCGCAGCGGCCGACAAGGACACCAGCAGCAAGGAATAGCGCTCACACGGCAATCGGCCCCTCTCGTAACCCGAGAGGGGCCGATTTCTTGCCTGTGCGAGCGTGCGCAAATTGCCGACAGATCGCGGCATGTCGGGCAGCAGACACGCACGCTAATGATTCCTATCAGCGTTTTGTTGTTGGGTTCGTGGGACTTGCTGCGAGATGCTG
>NZ_MBEQ01000036.1 GCF_001954135.1 Mycobacterium sp. GA-1841
CCGTCGGCGCGGCGTGGCGCGGGGCGGAAGGGTTGACGATCTGCCCGGCTGCGCGCGACTTTTCAGCGACAATCGCCCCATAGACATCAGGGGCATCGTTCGTCACGAAGACATTGATTACTCCCGCCACTCGAGGTGACAAATGCCCCAGCTGTCACGGATTTGGCGTTGTCCAGCCATCAGCGACAGAGTCGCTCGCATGCGGGCACTGGACTGCTGATGCCTATGAGGCCAGTGATACACAAGTGTCAAAATCGCCGAGCGACAATGGGATTGCTGAGGCGCAACGGTACCAGTGTGGCGATTGTCGCTGAAAAGTCGCGCGCAGCCGGGCACACCGGATACCTGGCCGAAAGCTGTGACCGATGTAGCGAAAGTGCCGTGTCACCATGCATGAACCGAGCTCACTCACTCGGCCTGACGCGCAGCATCCTCAGCCGCAGACAGCATCCCGATGTCTCGATAGCGTCCCGCCACGTCTTGCAGACCTGCGACGTCCCCGGCCGCCAAGGCGCGCGCGTGGGCCGTGGTCACCTGACCGAACATGCACTCCGTATCCACCCGGGCGAGAGTATCGACGGCGCGGGTGTCCCCCAGTCGGACACTGTCGTGCAGGGTGCGCAGCATCACCGTGGACTGACCGCCCCGCTCGGCAGTCTTGGTGGCCTCGCGTGCCGCGGCTACCGCGGCCACTGAATCGTTACGGGCAAAACAGGTCCAGGCTCGGGCCAAAGCCAGCTCCGGCGCGAACAACATCGACTTGAGCCCGTGCCGGGATTCCGCCCGCGACAAGGCTTTCGCAGCCTCCATCGGCATCCCGCGTTGACCGAACGCCTGCGCCAACAACATCCACGCCAGTGGCCCCCACGAGTAGCCGGTGGGCGCCAACGCGGTAGTTGCCTTGCGCAGCAAGGTGATCGCGTCGTCGAGTTGCCCGCGGACCAACAACACGTCGGCCATCAGCACCTCGCCGATGGCGCGGCCCGGTTGGAGGAGCTGGGTGAAATCGGTGAGGGTCCGCGCCAGGCCCCAGGCCTTCGAGAGGTCACCGGCCATCAGCAACGCCGTCGTCTGCCCGAAGCCGCTGGTGAACCGCAACAGCCCCGGATGCCCGGCCGCGAGCGCACGCTGAGCCAGGTCGTCGACCCGGTCCAAATCTCCGATCCGCGCGCAACTGAGGGCCGCCGTCGACCCCGCCCACCCGACCGCGGTGTCATCGGCGTGGGGGGAGTCCAACACCTCCTGCGCCAGGCCCAAAGACCGTTGCGGCGCACCGGCATTCATCGCGAACGTCGCCGCCAACGCGTCGAGGGTGGTCTGTGCGCTCGGCGTCGTCACGCGTCGGCGCGTGGCCCGTAGGAACGCCGTGGCGCGTTCGGGCTCGGACAACATCCAGAACTGGTTGGCCGCCTGCGGCAAGGCCCACGCCATCAGCTGGTCTTCGTCCAGGCCGGCCGGATCGATCTGCCCCAACACCGCGTCGGCTTCCCGGCCGCGTCCCTGCCACGCCAACGCGTAGGCCAAGGGCAGCAGCCCAGCGAAACCGGCGCCGGAATCCACTGCGGCGCGGGCCAACCGCTCGCTCAACTCGAGATCGCCCAACCGCAACGCTTCGCCGGCGGCTCCGACAAGCTCGTCGGTGGGCAGGGACACGTCGCTGTCCAGGGACAGCACCGCCACCCGCAGCCGGTCCACCACGCCGGGACGCGGCCCAGCGGCCAGTCGCACGACCACGGCGTTGCGCAGCCGTCGCAGATCAGGCCCGCCGACGGCGGTCCGGACGGCACGGAGGAACAGCGGATGCACGCACCGCACCTGACGTCCCTCGACGCGGGCCACACCGCATCGCTGCGCCTCGTGCACGCCGTCCGTAGCGGTCAGCGCGGTGACGTCGGAGACCGCCAGCGGTTCGTGCACCGCCAATTGGCGTAACACGTCCAGCGCGGTTTCCGGAACGTCCGCCAAAAAGGCGGCCACTTGATCGGCCAGCCGGGCGTCGTCATGACCCGGCGGTGACATGTCGACGCGCTGCACCAGCCCGTCGACCCACAGTGCCGCCACGGCCTCGGGTGCGTCGGCGGATGCGGTGACGATGAGTTTGGCGGCTCCGCTGACGGCGAGTTGGTGCACCAGGGCCGCGGACAGTCGGTCCAGCAGGTGCGCGTCGTCGACGACCACTAACAGCTCGGACCCGAGCGCCTCACGCGCGGCCCGCAACACGTCGGCGGTTCGGCCCGCGGCCGGGATCTCGATCAGGTGGTCCACCGCGGCAAACGGCACTGCCGCAGTCGATTCCGTACCCGTGATCCACACGACCCGGCGAAAATCCGGTCCGAGGTGCTCGGCCGCGGTACGGGCCACCGAAGTCTTGCCCACCCCGGCGGGCCCGAGCAGGGCCGCGCCGCCGCATTCGTGCAGGCCCGCCTCCAAGCCGTCGAGAACGCGGTCACGCGGTGCGATCACCCAATCGACAGCCATCCACCGAATCCTATGGCGGGCCGCCACCGTTCAACGCGGAATCGAGATCCGGGTACGCCGAGATCGCGTCGTCCAAGCCGCATTCGGAGATGACTCGCCTGATGCTCGGCTGGCCGATGGCCAGCCGCACCGTGACTCCGCGTTGGCGGCAGTCGACGGCCTGCTTGGCCAGTGCGAGCAGCGCTCCACAACTCATGAAGTCCAGCGATCCGCCGTCGACGACGAGCATCGAGGACTCGGGCGCGGCGTCGGCCTGCTCGGCGAGCATGCGTTGCCAGGTCGACTCGTTGTGGGCATCGACCTGCCCGAAGACCTGCACGATGAGGCCCTCGGGAGCGGTGTGAGCTGTCCAGTGCAGCTCGTGATTCTGCTGGTTCGATTCCACGATGAGACCGAGCATACCGATCTTGGTTTACGTTGTAAACGCGGCCGCTCAGCGTCCGTCCAGCCAGGTTTCGATGCGGTCGAGTAGGGCTTCCAGAGCCTCTTCGAACTCGTCGGCGCTGTGATCCTCGGCCAGCATCGGTTGCAGGCGCCGTAGGTTCGGATAGTCCGCCAGCGACGTATCCGGGCGCGGCTCGTTGCTCAGCGTCGACTCGTCGGGGCTGAGCTTCACGCCGCGGGCAGACACCTCCAGCAGCAGTTCGCCGACCAGAAACGTGGTGTAGGTCCGGTATGCCGACACGGCCGCGGTATCGCTGAAGCCGTAGGCGAGCAACGTCTCCAGGAACGTTTCCATCCAGCGCAGGCTGCGCAGCGGCGGCCGCACCCAGGGCGCCTCCGGAGCCTCGGTTGCCACCAACGGGAACACCTCGGGATGTTCCAGGGCGATCTGGCGCACCCCGTGAGCCAGCCGCAACAAGAAGTCCTGCCACCCGTCCTCCTGCCGACGCGCGGCCAGTTGATCGGCGTACAGACGATCCACGATGTGGTTGACGACGCCGGTCAACAGATCACCACGGCTGTGCACGTAGCGGTACAGCGCCATGGCCTCCACCCCGCAGGCGGTGCCCAGTCGTCGCATGGTCAACTTCGCCAGGCCGTCACGATCGATCAACCCGATCGCGGTGTCCAGGATGAACTCGCGGCTCAGCCGAGATTGCTGATCGTCGACACTTGTCACCTGGGATCGCCCTTCCACGTTCGCTCCAGTGTCGCCTGCGTCACCGCCTCCCGTCCATCGACCTCCGGACACCGATGGTTCACCAGCACCCTCTACGTTGTGTACGTGTCCGGTGAAACTGACCGCCAGTGGGCGGTGTGCGTCTATTGCGCTTCGGGTCCCACCCATCCTGAGCTGCTGGCATTGGCCAGCGAGGTCGGGGTCGCGATCGCCAAGCGCGGCTGGACTCTGGTCTCCGGGGGCGGCAACGTCTCGGCGATGGGTGCGGTGGCCCGGGCAGCACGCTCGGGCAACGGCCGTACCGTCGGCGTCATCCCCAAGGCGCTGGTGCACCGCGAACTCGCTGATGTCGACGCCGAAGAACTCGTCGTCACCGACACCATGCGTGAACGCAAGAAGGTGATGGAGGACCGCTCCGACGCGTTCATCGCGCTGCCCGGCGGGATCGGCACACTCGAAGAGTTCTTCGAAGCCTGGACCGCAGGTTATCTGGGCATGCACGACAAGCCCCTGGTGCTGCTGGATCCGTTCGGCCACTACGACGGATTGTTGAACTGGCTGCGCGGACTCGTCGACTCCGGTTATGTGAGTGCCGGGGCTCTGGAGCGGTTGGTGGTCGTCGACGAGGTCGCCGCCGCGCTCGACGTCTGCGCACCGGTTACATAGAACCGCCGGTAACGGCCGTAACCGGCGCGGTTTAAGGTGTTGGCCACACGAGCGGCCCACGACAATGCGCAGGGGGACACGGCATGACCGACCAGAAATCTGGCACCAGGAGCAGCGTCGGTCTACTCGACCTTGCCGGCCAGGTACCCGGTCTGCTGATGGATGCGCCGGTCATCGTGCGGGGTGTGCTCACCGGGATGATGGCCCGGCCGACGGCCAAGACCTCGATCGGCAAGGTGTTCCAGGAGCGGGCCGCCCAATACGCCGACCGGGTTTTCCTCAAGTTCGGTGACGAGCGGATCACCTACCGCGAAGCCAACGAGACGGTCAACCGCTATGCCGCCGTACTGGCCGCCAAAGGCGTCGGCCACGGCGACGTGGTCGGGGTGATGCTGCGCAACTCGCCTGACGCGGTGCAGTTGATGCTGGCGATCGTCAAATGCGGTGCCGTGGCCGGCATGCTCAACTACCACCAGCGCGGCAAGGTGCTCGCCCACAGCATCGGGTTGCTCGACGCCACGGCCGTGATCGCCGAGACGGACCTGATCGAGCACGTCACCGAATGCGGTGCCGAGGCCAACGGGTTGATGACGGTCGACGAGCTGCGCCGGCTGGCCGCCACCGCGCCGACCACCAACCCGGCCAGCACATCGGCCGTCCTCGCCAAGGACAAGGCTTTCTACATCTTCACCTCGGGCACCACCGGCATGCCCAAGGCCAGCGTCATGACGCACTACCGCTGGCTGCGGGCGCTGGCCGGATTCGGCGGGTTGGGGCTGCGGCTGCACAGCGATGACACGCTGTACTGCTGCTTGCCGCTGTACCACAACAATGCGCTGACGGTCTCCGTCGGTTCGGCGCTGAATTCCGGTGCCGCACTGGCGCTGGGCAAGTCGTTCTCGGCGTCGCGGTTCTGGGACGAGGTCATCTCCTACGACGCCACCGCGTTCGTCTACATCGGTGAGATCTGCGGCTACCTGCTCAACCAGCCGCCCAAGCCGACCGACCGCGCACACAAGGTCCGCGTGATCGTCGGCAACGGGCTGCGCCCGGCCATCTGGGACGAGTTCACCCAACGGTTCGGCATCGACAGGGTGTGCGAGTTCTACGCCGCCAGCGAGGGCAACACCGCCTTCGTCAACGTCTTCAACGTCTCGAAGTCCACCGGCATCTGCCCGAGTCCCGTCGCGTTCGTCGAATACGACGCCGACAGCGGTGAACCCGCCCGCGGCGCCGACGGCCGGCTACGCAAGGTCAAGCGCGGCGAACCGGGCCTGATGCTTTCCAAGATCAGCGCACTGCAGCCGTTCGACGGCTACACCGACAAGTCGGCGACCGAGAAGAAGCTCGTGCGCAACGCGTTCAAAGAGGGCGACGTCTGGTTCAACACCGGTGACCTGATGCGTTCGCAGGGATTCGGGCACGCCGCATTCGCCGACCGGCTCGGCGACACGTTCCGGTGGAAGGGCGAGAACGTGGCCACCACCGAGGTGGAGGCCGCCGTCGCCAGCAATCCGCTGATCGAGGAGTGCACGGTGTTCGGCGTGGAGGTGCCCGGCGCCGGTGGCCGGGCCGGGATGGCCGCGGTGCAGCTCAAGGATGGCAAAGAGTTCGACGGCAAGGCCTTGGCCGACGCCTTCTACGGGCATCTGCCCGGTTACGCCGTGCCGCTGTTCATTCGCGTCGTCCCCGAGTTGGCCCACACCTCGACGTTCAAGAGCCAGAAGGTCGACCTGCGCAAGCAGGGCTACGGCTCTGACATCGAGGATCCGCTGTACGTGCTGGCCGGCCGGGACGAGGGCTATGTGCCGTTCTATGCCGAATACCCCGACGAAGTGACGGCGGGCAAGCGGCCCAAGTAAGCCGAAGTAACGCGTGCGCGCCGCTTGGCCGGTCGGTTGCCGGTTTCTACCTCAGGGTTGCGGACCGCGTCGGATCGCGACCAAGAGGTAGAAAACGGCGGGGGATGAGCCGCCGGGCCGCGACGGATGCCGCACCAGGCACTATGGAGGGCGTGTTGTCGACGTGCAATGGCCAGTTCTGTGGGCGCCCCGTCGCGAATGACCGCGCGTTGATCATGGCGATCGTCAACCGCACCCCGGACTCGTTCTACGACCGCGGCGCCACCTTCACCGACGAGGCCGCCAAGAGCGCGGCCGCGCGGGTGATCGACGAGGGTGCCGACGTGATCGACGTGGGCGGGGTCAAGGCAGGGCCGGGCAGCGCCGTCGACGCCGACGAGGAGATCGCCCGCGTCGTCCCGTTCATCGAATGGCTGCGCGCCACCTACCCCGACCAGCTGATCAGCGTCGACACCTGGCGCGCAACCGTGGCCAAGCAGGCGTGCGCGGCCGGCGCCGACCTCATCAACGACACCTGGGCGGGTGCCGATCCGGGCCTGCCGGAAGTGGCGGCCGAATTCGGCGCCGGCCTGGTCTGCTCACACACCGGCGGCGCGGTGCCGCGCACCCGGCCGTTCCGGGTGAACTACGGGATCACCGAACGCGGCGTCGTCGACGACGTCATCGCCGAGGTGACCGCGGCGGCCGAGCGGGCGGTAGCAACAGGCGTGCCACGCGACCGGATCCTCATCGATCCCACCCATGATTTCGGTAAAAACACTCATCACGGTCTTAGTTTGTTGCGTCACGTAAAAGATCTTGTTAAGACCGGATGGCCAGTCCTGATGGCGCTGAGCAACAAGGATTTTGTCGGGGAGACTCTAGGTGTGGATCTGACCGAACGCCTGGAGGGCACCCTCGCCGCGACGGCACTGGCCGCCGCGGATGGAGCCGCCATGTTCCGGGTACACGAGGTCGGACCCACACGGCGCGTGCTGGAGATGGTCGCGTCGATCCAGGGAGTGCGGGTACCCGCACGAACAGTGAGGGGGTTGGCATGACCGCTCTACCTGATCTGTCCGTCGCCGACGGCGTCGTCGGCCACCGCTGGCTGACCGACCACAGCTGGAACCGGCCGAGCTGGACCATCGCCGAGCTGGAGGCCGCCAAGGCCGGCCGCACGGTTTCTGTGGTGCTGCCCGCGCTCAACGAGGAAGAGACCGTCGCCTCGGTGGTCCAGACCATCACCCCACTGCTGGGCGGGCTGATCGACGAGCTGATCGTGCTCGATTCGGGGTCCACCGACGACACCGAGATCCGGGCCGTCGCCGCCGGGGCGCGGGTGGTCAGCCGGGAGGCGGCACTTCCCGAGGTCGCGCCGCAACCAGGTAAGGGTGAGGTGCTGTGGCGGTCGCTGGCCGCCACGACCGGCGACATCATCGCGTTCGTCGACTCCGATCTGATCGATCCCGATCCCATGTTCGTCCCGAAGCTTCTGGGCCCACTGCTCACTGCTGACGGCGTGCATCTGGTCAAGGGGTTCTACCGGCGGCCGCTGAAGGTCAGCGGTGCCGAGGACGCCAACGGCGGCGGCCGGGTCACCGAGCTGGTGGCACGTCCGCTCCTGGCGTCGTTGCGGCCCGAACTCAACTGCGTGCTGCAGCCGCTCGGCGGCGAATACGCCGGCACCCGTGAACTGCTCACCTCGGTGCCCTTCGCGCCCGGCTACGGCGTGGAGATCGGCCTGCTGGTCGACACCTACGACCGGCTCGGTCTGGACGCCATCGCCCAGGTGAACCTGGGCGTACGGGCGCACCGCAACCGTCCGCTGACCGAGCTGGCCTCGATGAGCCGACAGGTCATCGCGACGTTGTTGTCCCGCTGCGGGATCGCCGATTCGGGGGTGGGGCTGACGCAGTTCTACGCCGACGGTGACGACTTCACGCCACGGGTGTCCCCGGTGTCGCTGGCCGACCGGCCGCCCATGGTGACCCTGAGCCCGCGCTGACGGTCAATTCCGGGCGACGACGTCGCCTGTTGCGGCGTCGACACTGACCTCGTGAAGAGCGTTCGCGGAGTCGACGACGTCGGCTTCCCACACCACCGTGCCGCCATCGCGGTCATCCAGATTCAACTCGGTGATCCGGCCGTCGACCGCCTTGGTGATCGCGTCGACCGCCGCGCGGTGGTCGAGTTTGGCCGCCTGAAGACGGCTCCGGTGCTTGGCGACGTCCTTGGGATCTTCCGGTTTCGCGACAGGGCTGTTCAGGACGGTGGCACCATCCGCGGACACTTCGGCTTCGTGCTCGATGCCATCGGGGGTCACGACCTGAACCTCCCATTGCGTGTTGTCGCGCTCGCTTTCGACCGAGATCACAGTGCTGTCGGGAACGGTACCGCGGACCGTTTCGGCGGCGGCCAGCAGCGCGGTGTTGCCGGTGGGGGCGGCCGCACCGGTCCCGCCCGGTTCTACCGGGCTCGACGCGGTCGAGGACTGGCCGCCGCCACAAGCGACGACTGCTGCCATCACCGTCGCGGCTCCGGCGATGCGCACAAGGTCAGCCGGTGTGTTGTTGCCGAGCATGGGTTCACCTTTCGCTGGGAGGAACGTGACGACCCTTGGCGGCGTATACCCACATGAACCGTCAACTGCTCGGCGAGGTCGTGCCGGATCTCGTCGGTGGCGTCGTGGATAGTGGACCCTGATGGACTCGAATCCCTACGTGATTGCGCGGTGTGTGCGGTGACACTGATACTGCTCTACCTGGTGGTGCTGGTTCTGGTGGCCACGGTGCTGTTCGGGCTGGGCAGCGTCCTCTTCGGTCGGGGCGAAACCCTGCCGCCGCTTCCACGCGGTACCACCGCGACGGTGCTGCCCGCCTCGGGCGTCACCGGCGCCGATGTGGATGCGCTCAAGTTCGCCCAGGTCCTGCGCGGATACAAGACCAGTGAGGTGGACTGGGTGCTGGATCGCCTGGGCCGCGAACTGGACGCGGTGCGCGGAGAGCTGGCGGCGGTGCGCGCCGCCTACGGCGTGCCAGAGGACTTCGACGCCGACGACGACCTCGACGATTTGGGCGACGACGAAGAAGTTTCGGCCACCGCCGGCGAGATCCGCACCTCGGAGGAGCCGTGACCGACGGTGCCCAAATTGTCGGCACCGCCGACGGCGCCCAAATTGTCGGCACCGCCGACGGCGCCCAAATTGTCGGCACCGCCGACGGCCTGATCCGGTGCGGCTGGGCCGTGCAATCAGGCGACACCCTCTACCGCGACTACCACGACACCGAGTGGGGCCGGCCGTTGCGGGATTCCAGTGCGCTGTTCGAGCGGATCAGCCTGGAGGCCTTCCAGAGCGGGTTGAGCTGGCTGACGATCCTGCGTAAGCGGGAGAACTTCCGCGCCGCGTTCGACGGGTTCGATGCGGCCACCGTGGCCCGCTACACCGACGCCGATGTCGAGCGGTTGATGGCCGATGCCGGGATCGTGCGCAACCGGGCGAAGATCGCCGCGACGATTGCCAACGCCCGGGCCGTCACCGAGCTCGATGTCGATCTGGCCGAACTGTTGTGGTCGTTCGCCCCCGACGCCCGGCCGCGGCCCGCTGACCTGGATCAAGTACCCGCGGTGACCCCGGAATCGACGGCGATGGCCAAGGAACTCAAGCGTCGGGGCTTCAAATTCGTCGGCCCCACCACGGCGTATGCGTTGATGCAGGCCACCGGGATGGTCGACGATCACGTCGCGTCCTGCTGGGTTCCGGCGGTCGATCGAAAGTGACATCAGTCGGCATCCGAAGGGTCTTTGCACAACCACCACCGCGGATAAGGAACAATAGGGGAAGTTCAGTAGCAGTTCAGCGCCGGGTGCCGTCAACGAGTGGACGGCTTCGGCCCCAACCTGGCCCGCTGGCGTGGGTCGGCTCAGTTGGAGGGAGCACTCGATGGCGGCGATGAAGCCCCGGACCGGTGACGGTCCACTGGAAGCAACCAAAGAGGGGCGAGGAATCGTTATGCGAGTACCGCTGGAGGGTGGTGGGCGCCTGGTGGTCGAGTTGACTCCCGACGAGGCCGCCGCGCTCGGCGACGAGCTCAAGGCCGTCACAAGCTGATCGAATCGCAAGGTGTCCGCTCAGGCGGACACCTTGCGGTATATCTCCAGGGTCTGTTCTGCGATGTGCGCCCAGGAGAACTCCGCGATGCACCGTTGGCGTCCGGCTTCGCCGTACTTTCGCGCGGTCTCCGGCTCCGCCACGAGCGAGTTGACCGCGTCGGCCAGCCGCATCTCGAAGAAGCGCGGGTCTGTGGCGACGTAGTGCACCAGAAGCCCGGTCTGCCGGTCGGCGACGACCTCGGGGATGCCGCCGACATCTGAGGCGACCACCGCTGTCGAGCAGGCCATCGCCTCCAGGTTGACGATTCCCAACGGTTCGTACACTGACGGGCACACGAAAACTGTTGCGGCGGATAATATTTCGCGGATCTTGTTGATCGGCAGCATTTCGCGTACCCAGAACACCCCGCTGCGGGCCCGAGCCAGCTCGGCCACCGCTGCCGAGACCTCGGCGGCGATCTCAGGAGTGTCCGGAGCGCCGGCACACAGCACCAACTGCACTTCCGGGCTGAACCGGTGGGCCGCGGCCACCAGGTGCGCCACCCCCTTCTGCCGGGTGATGCGTCCGACGAATGCCACGATCGGCCGGCTCAGATCCACCCCGAGTTCGGCCAGCACCGAATCGCTGTCGGGTGGCGTGGGATACCAGACGCCGGTGTCGATGCCGTTGCGCACCACGTGAACCCGGTCGGGGTCGAGCGCGGGATACGTGCGCAGCACGTCGTCGCGCATGCCGGAACTCACCGCGATCACCGCGTCGGCCGCCTCGATCGCGCTGCGCTCCACCCAGGACGACACCCGGTAGCCCCCGCCGAGCTGCTCGGCCTTCCACGGCCGCAGGGGCTCCAGGGAATGTGCGGTCAGCACGTGGGGGATGCCGTACAGCAGCCCGGTCAGGTGACCGGCCATCCCGGCGTACCAGGTATGCGAGTGCACCACCGTGGCCGGCCGGTCGGGTGTGCCGGCCGCGTTCACCATGTTGAGGTCCGCCGACAGCGTGGACAGGGCGGGATTGGCCCCGCGCAGGGCAGCATCGGGCTGGGCGACGATGGCACCGTCGCGCGGAGCGCCCATGCAGTGCACGTCGACCTCGCAGAGCCGGCGTAGCTGCGCCACGAGTTCGGTGACATGTACCCCGGCACCGCCGTACACCTCGGGTGGATATTCCCGAGTCATCATGGCCACCCGCATATCCGAGACGGTAGTAGGTCGTGGTGGGTACAGCCACACACCGCACACTTGAAGTTGCCATTGGCTGGCCGCCGTCCTGGTTGACGGATAGGTTTGGACCCATGAGGGAGTTGCCACATGTGCTGGGCATCGTTCTGGCCGGGGGAGAGGGAAAACGGCTTTACCCGTTGACCGCTGATCGGGCCAAGCCGGCAGTTCCCTTTGGCGGTGCCTACCGGCTCATCGACTTCGTACTGTCGAACCTGGTGAACGCCCGCTACTTGAGGATCTGCGTTCTGACGCAATACAAATCGCATTCGCTGGACCGTCACATCAGCCAGAACTGGCGGCTGTCGGGCCTGGCCGGTGAGTACATCACCCCGGTTCCGGCTCAGCAGCGGCTCGGGCCGCGGTGGTACACCGGGTCGGCGGATGCGATCTACCAGTCACTCAACCTGATCTACGACGAAGATCCGGACTACATCATCATCTTCGGCGCCGATCACGTGTACCGCATGGACCCCGAACAGATGTTGCGGTTCCACATCGACAGTGGGGCCGGCGCCACTGTCGCCGGGATCCGGGTTCCGCGGGCGGAGGCCAGTGCCTTCGGCTGCATCGACGCCGACGACTCCGGCCGGATCAGAGGGTTTTTGGAGAAGCCGGCCGATCCGCCGGGGACGCCCGACGATCCGGAGCAGACCTTCGTGTCGATGGGCAACTACATCTTCACCACCAAGGTGCTGATCGACGCGATCCGCGCCGACGCCGACGACGGCCACTCCGACCACGACATGGGCGGCGACATCATCCCCCGGCTGGTGGCCGACGGTATGGCAGCGGTCTACGACTTCGACAACAACGAGGTGCCCGGGGCCACCGAACGTGACCACGGCTACTGGCGGGACGTCGGGACCCTGGATGCGTTCTACGACGCACACATGGATCTGGTGTCGGTGCATCCGGTGTTCAACCTGTACAACAAGCGCTGGCCGATCCGCGGCGCGTCGGAGAACCTGGCGCCGGCCAAGTTCGTCAACGGTGGTTCGGCTCAGGAGTCGGTGGTCGGTGCGGGCAGCATCATCTCGGCTGCCTCCGTCCGCAATTCGGTGTTGTCCTCCAACGTCGCGATCGACGACGGCGCGATCGTCGAAGGCAGCGTGCTGATGCCGGGGGTGCGGATCGGCCGGGGCGCGGTGGTGCGGCACGCGATCCTGGACAAGAACGTGGTGGTCGGTCCCGGTGAGATGGTCGGCGTGGATCTCGACAAGGACCGGGAGCGGTTCGCGATCAGCGCGGGCGGCGTCGTCGCCGTCGGCAAGGGCGTCTGGATCTGACGGTCAGGCGGGCGTCACTCCCACGGGTCTACGGCGGCACGTTGCGGGGCGGCGTGGGTGCGCGCCCGGACGCCGACCTTGGCCTCCAGCCGGCGTTGCCGCCAGCGCCAGAGCCGGAAGGCTGCCCAGGCCAGCGCCACCAGCGCGACGAGCACCAAGATCGGTAGCAGTATCGCGACGAAGACCAGGCCCACGCTGGTGACGTCTTCGACCGTGGACAACACCGGCGCCGCCGCCCCCGCGGTGGCGACGTTCGCGGCCGGGCGCACCGTCGACTTGGTCAGCGAGACGACGAGCGCGGTGATGGCGCCGATCGCCACCGGAACCCACTGGCCGGACTGCGCGAAGGCGCCGGGGTCGGTGACCGCGGCGGTCTGCGACGCCGTGCCCGACCCGAACACGATGCCGCCCGCGGTCGGGCGGACGAAGGTCTGGATCGTGTCGTTGACGGTGTCGAGCGCCGGGATCTTGTCGGCGACCACCTCCACGATCAGCAAGACGGCGACGATCGTGATGACCCAGCCGTTCTCCAGCCAGGCCCACCCCGGCGGCAACGCCACCAGCGCGGTGAAGCGCGACAGCAGGCCCAGTGCCAGCAACGGGATGTAGGCGTTCAGACCCGCCGCAGTGGCCAGGCCAAAGCCGGTCAACAGTTCCATCAGTGCAGTATGCGGCGAACTCGGCTCCGGTCGGCGGCACTTCGCCGTTATCCGGCTACCAGACGTAGGGCAACAGCCGGTAGCGCACACGGTCGGTGTAGGCGTCATACCCGGCGAGGTCGGTGCGCAGCAGCCTCTCCTCGTCGACGATGCGTACCGCCAGTACCGGTAACGCCGCGACGGCGATCAGCACACCCCAGTAGGACCCCAGCGCCACCGGCGTGGCCAACATCATCACCAGAGCGCCCAGGTACATCGGGTGGCGCACCAATCCGTACAAACCGGTGGAGACCAACTGCTGATCGTCCTCGACCTGGATGCTGGCGCCGGCGAAGCTGTTCTGGATGACGACGGCTTGGGCGAAGATCAGCGCCGCGCCCACCACGACATTGCCCGCGATGGCGAGTGCCGACGGAACGTGTGACCAACCGAATCGATGGTCGAGCGCACTGACCACGAACAACGCGAACGACGCCACGAAGGTCGCCGAGATGACGATCTTCTGGATCACGCGGGTCTCCGCGGCGGGCCCGGCCTGCATGCGCCGTCGCAGAGCCGCCGGGTTCTTCACCGCCAGATAGCTGCTCGGGCCGATGGTGCAGACGATGAACACGGTGATGAAGACCCACGCCTGCCAATAGTCGAACGTGCCCGCCGGCCAGAACAGGGCGAGTCCGAGGGCGACAAGTCCGAACACCGCGGAGGCCAGGGTCTGTAGTGCAATCTTCATCGTTCCTCCTCGTTGGCAGGGTTAACCGCAGACGTCCCGGCGGCGATACAACGCCCCCGCGATCACCGCCAACACGGTTGCCGCCATGACCATTACGGCCAAGGCCGGACCGGGAAACTGGCTCGGCACGTTGGTCTGACCCACCGGCGACAGGTCGAGCAGCCACCGAGGCAGCCGCAGCAGCGCCCCGAGGTACAGGGCGGTGATCACGAAGGTCACTGCGATCCAGGCGAGCCACGGCAGGCGTAGGGCCACGGCCAGCGCCGCGATCGTGGTCATCACCGCCATCGCGGGGAGATACGCCAGGGCGGCCAGCGTGAGGCGGATGACCGTGCCGGGCTCTCCGAGCGTCAGCCCGGCGCCCAGGCCGTTGCCCAGCCCGGCGACGAACAGCAGTACCGCCGAGCCTGCCAACGCGCAGAGCACCGCGCCCAGCAGCCAGCGTCGGCGAGACACCGCACCGGCCAGTACCGCCTCACCCAACCCGCTTTGTTCGTCGGCGTACACCCGCAGCACCGCCGATACGGCGTAGGCGGTGGCCGCCGCGGCCAGGAACTGGGTCATGGTGGTGTACACGCCGTCGTTGCCCGTCGCGGACAACACCCGGCCGATCACCTCGTTGGTCTTGGCGGCATCGAGCAGCGATTTCGTCATCGAGCCGAACACCAGGCCCGCGGCGAACAATCCCACGGCCCACCCGATCATCTGGCCCCGTTGCAGGGCCAGGTGCAATCGCAAGGGGCCGGTGATGGCGGGCGCGCCGGGATTGTCGCCGCCGGACGCGATCACCCCCGCGTCGTCTTGACGACGGCGCTCCAGCATCGCCGCCGACGCCATCAGTCCGAGGGCCAGCACCACCAGCAACCCGAACGGCCACCAGCGCAGGGCGACGAACGGGCGCATCTGCTGGGCCCAGGCGATGGGGGAGAACCAGCTCAGCACGCTGCCCGAGTTGTCGATCACGTCGCCCACCCCGCGGACCAGTGCGGCCACCGCCAGGACGGCCATCGCCGCACCAGTCGCGGTGCGGGCCTGGCGCAGGAGTTGTGCGGTGACCGCGGCGACGGCACCGAAAACCATTGCCACCCCGGTGATACCGAGACACATCCCCGCGGTGTCGGTCACCGCGAACCCGGTGGAGGCCATCGCCAAGGTCATGGTGAGTGCGAGCACCGCGTTGAGCCCGCCGACCAGGATCAGGGCCGCGGCGGTTCGGGCGTAGCGGCCGACCACCGAGGACAGCACCAATTCGGCTGCGCCGCTCTCCTCTTCGGCGCGGGTGTGCCGGATCACGGTGAGAATGGCCAGGATCGAGGTGGCGACGATGAGGGTGAAGGTCAGCTCGTTGGCCATCATCACCCCGAGGTCGGTCTCGTTGCGACCGAACATCGGGCCGCCGAGCATCGTCCCGGCCGGCGTCTTGAGCAGGTTGACCCGGGACAGTCGCTCCGCTTCTCCGGGGTAGGCCAGTCGAATCGCGCTGGGCGCGTAGACCATCATCAGCGTCAGCACCGCGATCCACACCCCGAGACGCACCCGGTCGCGACGCAGCGCCAACCGCAGCAGCGTCACCGTGCCCGTCAGCGACGAGGTGTTCACCGGGACACGCCCTGATACTCGCGCAGGAACATGTCCTCCAGGGAGGCCGGCGCCACGGTGAGCTCGTCGATACCCAGATCGGTCAGGTGCTCGAGGGCGAACTCCAGATCGCCGCGGTCCACCGAGAACGTGACCGCCCCGTCACGGCTTGCGAAGTCGTGCACGTAGGGGGTGTTCTGCAGGGCCCGGCCGTCGGCGCGGGTGCGCGCGGTGACCTTCGTGCGCATCAGATGCCGCAACTCGGCCAGCGTGCCGGACCGCACCGTGCGCCCGGACCGGATGATCGTCACGTTGTCACACAGCTTTTCGACTTCGGCCAGGATGTGACTCGACAGCAGCACCGCGGCACCTTGCTCGGACACCTCGGCCACGCACTGCTGAAAAGCCTGTTCCATCAACGGATCCAAACCGGAGGTCGGCTCGTCGAGAATATAGAGCTCGGCGTGACAGCTGAATGCCGCGACGATGGCGACCTTCTGGCGGTTGCCCTTCGAGTAGGTGCGGGCCTTTTTGTGCGGGTCGAGTTCGAACCGCTCGATCAGCTCATCTCGGCGCCGGGTGTCTGGTGGGGTGTCTCCTCCGCGCAACCGGCACAGGAAGTCGATGGCCTGCATGCCGGTCAGGTTGGGCCACAGGGTGACATCGCCGGGGACGTAGGCGATCCGGCGGTGCAGTGCGACCGCGTCGCGCCACGGGTCCCCGCCCAACAGGCGCACCGTGCCCCCGTCGGCGCGCAACAAACCCAGAAGCACCCGGATCGTGGTGGATTTGCCCGAGCCGTTGGGCCCGAGAAAGCCGGTGACATCGCCGGGGGACACGGTCAGATCCAGCCCGTCCAGGGCCTTGGTGCGACCGAAAGATTTCGACAGGCCATGGATTTCGACGGAAGGATTCACGCTGGCTCCTCGGTATTGCTGTCGGGGCGGCTGAACGGGACGCCCTCTTCGCGTTGGCGCAGGAATGCCTCGTACATGGTCGAATCGGTCATCAGGCCCTGCGAGTAGATCTCCAGGGCCGGCAGCACCATGTCCTCGCTGTAGTCGTGCAGGACGCGGCGAAGGTCGGTCGGGTCCTCGTGCATCTGCAGGTAGAGCAGGAACGAGCCACCGCCGGAGATCGCCAGAAATCTGGCCCGCGCCTTCGGATCCCGGCTGGGTTTCAGCACGCCGGTGCGCACACCCTCGTCCAGGTACTGCTCGGCGTTGTCGGCCATGGTGTGCCAGAACGTCTTCGCCAGGTCACTGCCGGACTGCATGCTGCGAACCAGATAGGCCATCAGCGGTGCATACGACTCGATCTCGGCCATCTGGGCCAGCCAGGTCGCCGGGTCGCTGCTGTGCATCGTCTCGCTCTTGGCCTCGCGAATCACCTCGGCGACGTGGGCGTCACAGGCCTTGCGCAGGCCTTCCTTGGAGCCGAAGTGGTGGATCACCAGGGCGGCGCTGACTCCGGCGGACTCGGCGATGGTGCGCAACCCCACGCCGAAGCCGTGCTGGCCGTACTGCTCGATCGCGGAGTCGCGAATCTTGGCCGTCGCTGTTCGATCATCGACTGAACGCATGTTTAGTATGCTAAACGCGCGTTCAGTGTGAGGTCAAGGGGATGGCCCGTCAGGAATGCGTAAAGATCACGAAGCCCGGCTCGGCCGAGAAAATCAGTCGCGTGCGGCGGCCAGCAGGCCGTCACCCAACGGAATCAGCACCGGGGTCAGCCGGTCATCCTCGGCGATCAACCGGGCCGCCTCGCGTACCGCGCCGACCTCGGCGTCGTTGGCCGAGGCGTCGCCGGCCCGGCCACCGAGCGCCGCCCGGTGCAGCACGATCGCACCGCCGGGTCGCAGCAGCCGGACTCCCTCGGCCACGAACTGCGGCTGGTCGATCGGTTCGGCGTCGATGAACACCAGGTCATAGGACTCGTCGGCCAGCCGGGTCAGCACCTCCTGGGCCCGGCCGCTGATCAGCCGGGTACGGCCCGGGCCGACCTTGGCCTCGGTGAAGCCCTGCTTGGCGATGCGCTGATGCTCGGGTTCGACGTCGATCGTGGTCAGCACCCCGTCGTCGCTCATCCCCGAAAGCAGCCACAGCCCGCTGACCCCGGCCCCGGTGCCGACCTCGACGACCGCCTTTCCGCCGGTGAGTCGCGCGAGCACGCTCAGCAGTGCCCCGACCGCCGGGGTCACCGCGCCGGCGCCGATGTCGTCGGCGCGCTCGCGTGCGGCCGCGACGATCTCGTCCTCGGAGATCGAGCGTTCGGCGTGCGTGACGATCGCCTCGGCGCGGCTGGGGTTCGAGCTGACCATGCCCGCAGCGTAAGCCAGAGGCTGAGGCCGCCGTTGCGACACGCCCGTGGGTGGTGGCGATCACCATCCGAAAATTCGCTGGTCCCTGCAGGTAACCGGACGTATCGTCGGCATTCTCAGGGAAAGTTCAGATTGCTCATATACCCGCCACACCGGGATCGGGAACGGTATCTCGCATGGAACACCGCGCCCGCTGGCGCACCGCCCAGCACAACCAGGACAGCGATCGGAATAACGACGTCATCGGTCGTGTTGAGGAAAACGAAATCTGTGATCAGGAGGATCCGACGACCACGCACACTGCCGCCTCGAATGCCGCCTCGAACCCCGCCACCCAGGCCGCTCCGGTGTCCATGGCGCATTTAGAGCAGTTCACCGCAGGCGAATGGGTGGAACCGTCCGACGAGTTGACCGGTACCGCGGTGTTCGACGCCACCGGTGACCAGGCCACCATGCCGTCCTGGGATGAGTTGGTGCGCCAACACGCCGACCGGGTCTACCGGCTGGCCTATCGGCTCTCGGGCAATCAGCACGACGCCGAGGACCTGACCCAGGAGACCTTCATCCGGGTGTTCCGCTCGGTGCAGAACTACCAGCCCGGCACGTTCGAGGGCTGGTTGCACCGCATCACCACGAACCTCTTCCTGGACATGGTGCGCCGCCGTGGCCGCATCCGGATGGAAGCGCTGCCCGAGGATTACGACCGGGTGCCCGCCGACGATCCGAACCCCGAGCAGATCTACCACGACTCACGCCTGGGAGCCGACCTGCAGGCCGCCCTGGACTCGTTGGCGCCGGAGTTCCGCGCCGCGGTGGTCCTGTGTGACATCGAGGGCTTGTCCTACGAGGAGATCGGCGCCACGCTGGGTGTGAAGCTCGGCACCGTGCGCAGTCGCATCCACCGCGGTCGGCAGGCTTTGCGCGACTACCTGGCAAAGAACTCGCCGGAAACGGCCAAATCCGCCTGAGTGGTGGTTCGTGTTCTGCGCGTCAGGTCGCGCTACATTCGGGTCAGGACAGTTGGCCGCGGCGAGAGGAGCTGGGTGATGGTCGACCCGGGACACGTGTTCCGTCGCGCATTCTCCTGGTTGCCTGCGCAGTTCGCTTCGCAGAGCGACGCGCCCGTCGGTGCGCCTCGCCAGTTCAGTTCCACCGAACACCTCTCGACCGAGGCCATCGCGGCCTTCGTCGACGGTGAGCTGAGGATGAGCGCGCACCTGCGAGCTGCCCATCACCTCTCCCTGTGTCCGGACTGCGCGGCCGACGTCGACGCCCAGAGTCAGGCGCGCACGGCGTTGCGGGATTCCTGTCCGGTAGCCATTCCGAATTCCCTGCTGGGCCTGTTGTCACAGATCCCGCACCACAGTCCACAGCCTTCCGCTGACGTCGGTGAACAGCCTCGATTGGCTGACGACCCGACGCAGAGTCGGCGCAAGCGCCGGTAGGCTTACCCAAGCGATCAGTGACCGGCGTCGGCCTACCGGCTGGGGCGGGCGCTCTGACAGAGAGTGATACACCGGTGACCAATCAGGACCAGTCCGACGAGAGCGGCCGCCTGGAGCCGCGCCCCGTCGAGCGGCCACCCGTCGACCAGTTGTCGCAGCGCACCTTTGGCCGCCCGAGCGGCGTGGCCGGCTCCTTCCAAGGCGCGGAGAAGTATCAGGACCAGGGCGAGTACGCGCCCAAGGACCAGCCGCCGGATCCCGTGTTGGCCGAAGCGTTCGGTCGTCCGTCCGGCTCGGCGGATCCTCTGCAGCGCCATCCCACCGACGCCGGGGCCCTCGAGGCAGAGCGGGCCGCCGATGACGACGACTTCGACGATCCCTGGCGCGATCCGGGTGCCATCCCGGCGCTGGGCACCCCCGCTCAGGCGCCGGCCGCGCCGGTGGTCGTGGCGGCCCCGGTGGGCAAACTCGGCGCCCGTGAGGTGCTGTTCGGCGGCCGGGTGTCATGGCTGTCGCTGCTGATCCTGTTCCTGGTGGCCGGATTCGTCGCCTTCGTCGGCGGCTGGGTCGGTCAGAAGACCGCGGGCACCGTGCAGGCGTTCACCACCTCGAAGGTGACGCTGGAGACCGGCGATCTGCCCTCCCCGGATGCGGGCCGGTTCGCCACGGTGGCCGCGGCGGTCGAGGATTCGGTGGTGACCATCGAGGCCAAGAGCAAGACCGAGGGCTCGCAGGGCTCCGGCGTCGTCGTCGACGGCAAGGGCTACATCGTCACCAACAACCACGTCATCTCTGACGCCGCCGGCAAACCTGCCGACTACAAGATCACCGTGGTGTTCAACGACGGTTCCGAAGTGCCGGCCAACCTGGTCGGCCGTGATCCCAAGACCGACCTGGCGGTGCTCAAGGTCGACAACGTCGACAACCTCGTGGTGGCCCGGTTGGGGGACTCCGAGAAGTTGCGGGTCGGTGAGGAAGTCATCGCGGCCGGCGCCCCGCTGGGCCTGCGCAGCACGGTCACCCACGGCATCATCAGCGCACTGCACCGCCCGGTGCCGTTGTCGGGCGAAGGCTCCGACACCGACACCGTGATCGACGGCGTGCAGACCGACGCCTCCATCAACCACGGCAACTCCGGCGGTCCGCTGATCAACATGTCGTCTGAGGTGATCGGGATCAACACCGCAGGCAAGTCTCTGTCGGACAGCGCCAGCGGCCTGGGCTTCGCGATCCCGGTGAACGAGGTCAAGCAGGTTGTCGAGACCTTGATCAAGGACGGCAAGGTCGCACATCCGACACTGCTGCTCAGCGCCGTCACAGTGAGCAACAGCGTGGCCTCGGGCGCTCAGGTCCGTAACGTCAACGCCGGCGGGCCGGCCGACAAGGCCGGAATCATGGAAAACGACGTGGTGATCAAGGTGGGTGACCGCGAGGTCGCCGACGCCGACGAGATGGTGGTGGCGGTGCGGCTGCTCAAGATCGGGCAGGAGGCCCCGGTCGAGGTGCTCCGCGACGGCCGCCCCATGACGTTCATGGTCACCCCGATCGGCGACGATCAAAAAGAGCAGTAGCGGTGTTCGCCAACATCGGGTGGGGAGAGATGCTGGTCCTGGTGATCGCCGGTCTGGTGATCCTCGGGCCCGAACGCCTACCCGGTGCGATCCGCTGGACGTCCAACGCCGTGCGACAGGCG
Organism: Mycobacterium sp. GA-1841; assembly: GCF_001954135.1. Taxonomy (GTDB): domain Bacteria; phylum Actinomycetota; class Actinomycetes; order Mycobacteriales; family Mycobacteriaceae; genus Mycobacterium. Next base: position 21,154 of record NZ_MBEQ01000036.1, read on the forward strand.
CGTGACTACGTCACCGGTGCCACCAGCCAACTGCGCCAGGACTTGGGGCCGGAGTTCGACAACCTGCGCGAACCGCTGGCCGAATTGCAGAAGCTGCGCGGGATGACCCCGCGGGCGGCGATCACGAAACACCTTCTCGACGGCGATGATTCGTTCCTGACGGGCGCTTTCGAGGATCGCAAGGCACCGCAGCAGCCGTCGGTCCCCGGCGACGCTCCCGCCGAGAAGCCGGCCGGCGAGACGACGGCCAAGCCGGCCGGTACGGTGTTCGATCCCGACGCCACCTAGCCGCCGAGCTTCACCCTCGACTGAGTTCAGCGGCGGGTGGTGTCCAGCCCCAGCGACATCCCGGCCAGGCCACGTTTGCGGGCTGACAATCCCTCGGCGATCTTGCGCAGCTCGGCGCCGGCCGGGGAGTCCGGGGCCGACAACACCAGCGGCACCCCGGAATCGCCGGCGGCCACCAGCCCCGGATCGAGCGGGACCTGACCCAGCAGCGGCACGTCGGCGCCCACCGAGCGGGTCAGTGAGTCGGCCACCTGGCGGCCGCCGCCCTCACCGAACAGCTGCATGACCGTGCCGTCGGGCATCGTCAGGCCAGACATGTTCTCCACCACGCCCGCGATGCGCTGACGGGTCTGCAGGGCGATGGCGCCGGCCCGCTCGGCCACCTCGGCGGCGGCCAGCTGCGGCGTGGTGACCACGAGGATCTCCGCGCCCGGGATCAGTTGGGCCACCGAGATCGCCACGTCGCCGGTGCCGGGCGGCAGATCGAGCAGCAGCACGTCCAGATCGCCCCAGTACACGTCGGCCAGGAACTGCTGAAGGGCGCGGTGCAGCATCGGCCCACGCCACACCACAGGCGTGTTGCCCTGGGTGAACATGGCGATCGAGATGACCTTCACGTCATGCGAGACCGGCGGGATGATCATCGAATCCACTTGAGTGGGCCGATCGGTGGTGCCCATCATGCGCGGGACCGAATGGCCGTAGATGTCGGCGTCGAGCAGGCCGACGGTCAGCCCGCGATCGGCCATCGCGGCAGCCAGGTTCACCGTCACGCTGGATTTGCCGACTCCGCCTTTGCCGGAAGCCACCGCGTACACCCGGGTCAGGGAGTTCGGCTGCGCGAAGGGGATCACCGGCTCACGGGAATCGCCGCGGAGCAGTTTGCGCAACTCGGCGCGTTGCTCGTCGTTCATCACGTCGAGGCTGACTTTGACGGCGCCGGTGCCGGGCACGTCGGTGACGGCCGCCTTCACCAGTTCGGCGATCTCGTTTTTCTTCGGGCAGGCCGCGGT
>NZ_MBEQ01000037.1 GCF_001954135.1 Mycobacterium sp. GA-1841
CGACATCTCGGCGATGTAAGGCCGCATCTCCGGCGCGCCCAGCGCACAGTTGAGACCGACGGCGGACGGCTTGGCGTTGGCCCAGTCGACCTGCCACTCGGGGAAGCGCTTGAGGATTTCCTCCAACGCGATACGACCTTCCAGCCGGGCCAGGGCGTTGCCCAAGCAGAAATGGGTCCCGGCGCCGAACGTCATGTGCGAGCGCTGTTCCCGGTGGATGTCGAACACGTCACCGTTCGGCGGGAACCGGCGGTGGTCACGGTTGGCCGCGCCGACCAGCATCAACATCGCCGACCCTTCCGGCACGGTGTGACCGTAGTATTCGATGTCACGGGCCACATAGCGCGCGATCTGCAAGGCGGGCGGCTCCCAGCGCAGGATCTCCTCGATCGCCTGGGGAATCAGATCCGGGTTCTGCACCAAAGCGCTGCGCTGGTCGGGATAGTCGGCCAGGGTCTTGCCGGCCCAGCCGATCAGTCGGGTGGTGGTCTCCGAGCCCGCGGTGGCGATGACCGTCAGGTACAGCAGCAGTTCGTCGCGGCGCAGCGTGCGCACCGTGCCGGTCTCGTCGGTGAACTCGGCGTTGAGCAGGTCGGTCATGATGTCGTCGGAGGGATGTTCGGTGCGCCAGTCGATGAACTCGGCGAACACCTCGCCGGTGGCCAGCGCATCGACGGTCTGCCCCTGCAGGGTTTCCTCGCCGTGATCGGTGATGGCCCGTTGGCGGTCCTCGGGGATGCCCAGCAGCATGCCGATCACGCGCATCGGCATCTGCTCACCGAGATCCTGTACGAAGTCGAAGCGGTCCGCGCCGACCAGTGGATCAAGGCACCGTGCGGTGAACTCGCGGATCTGTGGCTCCAAGGCAAGCACCTTGCGTGGCGTGAACACTCGCGACAGCAGATTGCGGTGGATGTTGTGGATCGGCGGATCCTCGAAAATCAAGGTGCCGGGCGGGATTTCCATGCCCGACTTGATGATCTCGAGTAGGGCGCCACGCCCCGAGATGAATGTTTCGTGGTCGATGACGGCCTTGTTCACGTCGTCGTAGCGGCTCAGCGCGTAGAAGTCGTGTTGTTCGTTGTAGTACAGCGGAGCTTCTTCGCGTAGCCGGGCGAACACGGAATACGGATCCATGTTGAGCTCGATGTTGTACGGGTCGTAGTAGAGATCGGGTGCGGCTGGCGCGGTGGGCGCAGTCATGTGGCCTCCATCGGGTGACAGGAGTGCTGATGCGGGCTGGTCTTCCTGAGCACTTGCTTAGCAGGTATCCGACCATCATTACAGTTGGTCGGTGAAGTGTAAATAACTGTCGCTATAGACCGATGGGAAGACGATGACCGCTGAGAAGATCGTGCGAGCCGAGATCGCCGCCTGGGGGAGCAATGACGTCGAGGCGGTGATGAGTCACTTCGCCGAGGACGCCACGTTCGACATCGGTCCGGACTGGCCGAAGCTTCAGGGCCGCGAGGCGATCCACGAGATGATGAAGGTGTTCTTCGCCGGCGGCAACTGTGTCGACCTGGAGATCCTCTACCTCGCCGTCGACGGCGACGTCGTGTTGATGGAGCGCCGTGACCACTGGATCGTGAACGGTAAACAGATGAGTTGGCCGGTCATGGGTGCCTATGAGGTCAAGGACGAGAAGATCACCGCCTGGCGTGAGTACTTCTATCCACCCAAGGATTTTGATGCGGACGACAGTGCCGATGAGGCTTAGCCCAGGTCGATGACTACCTTGCCGACCGCGCGGCCGTCCGCGACGAGACGCAACGCGGCGGCAACCTCCGACAGCGGATAGACCGCGCCGATGTGCGGAGTGGCGCCGCCGGTGGTGAGTAGTTCCCGAAGCTCGGCTTCATTGCGGACGAACTCCGCCGCCGGCACATCCTGAAATTGGAACCCCAGGATGTGAATTCCCTTCACCAGCACGAGATTCAGGGGGATGCTGGGAATGGCACCGGAGGCGTAGCCGACGGTGACGAACCGGCCGCCACGGCGCAGCGACCGCAGAGCGGGTTCGGATTGATCGCCACCGACCGGGTCGATGACGGCGTGCGCGCCCTCGGGCAGCGCGTCGCGCAACGCGGAACGTAGATCCCCCGCCCTGTGGTTGACACCGGCGACCGCGCCGTATCGGGCTGCGATGGCCAGCTTCTCGTTCGATGAGGCCACCGCGGTGACCCGCGCGCCCAACGCCGCGCCGAGCTGGACCGCGGCCAAACCGACACCACCGCCGGCACCGAGCACGATCACGTCGTCCCCAGGCTCGACCCGGGCCACGGAACGCAACGTGTGATAGGCGGTGCGGTGCGCCACGCCGAAAGCTGCTGCGGTGCGGTCGTCGACACCGCCGGGTATCCGGCTGAGCCCGGCGGGATCCACGCACACCTCTTCGGCGAACGCGCCGAACATCCCGGTGCCGGTAACCCGGTCACCGACGGCGAAACCGTCGGTGTCGCAGGACACTTCGGTGACCACGCCGGCGAATTCGCTGCCCACCACGAACGGGGTCGGCAGGTGTACCTGGTATCGGTCGGCCACCAGCAGTACATCCGGGTAATTGACCGCGGCTGCGCCCACACGTACCCGCACCTGGCCGGCGCCGAGCATGGGGGAGTCCAGTTCGTCGATCCGGACTACCTCGGGTGGTCCGTAGGACCGGCAGACCGCGGCCCTCACCGGTAGTCGCTGGACTCGGCGAGGTCGGCGGCCGAGGCCATCAATTCGGTCACCACCGGGCCGAAGGCCAGTAACTTCTCGTCGGTGCCGGCCCGTTGAAAGCCCTGTTCCAACACGATGGCCAGTTTCCACTTGGCCAGCACCAGGTAGTAGTCGAGATCGTCGACCTGGCGCCCGGACACCTTCGCATAGTGCGCGACGACATCGTCACGTGAAGGCATCCCGCGCATGTCGACGTAACCCATCTCGGACGCGCTCGGGTTGTCCATGTCGGACGGCCAGCTCTGCACCATCCAACCGAGGTCGAGCTTCGGATCGCCCACCGTGCCCATCTCCCAGTCCACGATCGCCGCCAAGCCGGCGGGCGCCCCGTGGCGGTACATCACATTGGCGAACTGATAGTCACCGTGCATCAGACCGGGGATGAAGTCCAACGGTTTATGGGTCTGCAGCCATGCGGTGGCCACGTCGAGCCCGGGCAGCTCGCGCTTCTTGATCCGGTCGAGGAATCCGATCCAACGGGTGACCTGACGCTCGTGGAAGCCGTCCGGCCGGCCGAGGTCGCCCAGACCCCTGGCTTGCCAATCGACCTTGGACAACAGTGCAATGCCCTCGGCCAGTTGATAACTCAGCCCCGGCCGGGTATCCAGGTCGCTGTTGAACGGTTCCGGCCAGCGGCCGTGGGTGTCCATCGGGGACCAGCCGTCGACAAAACCCATCAGATAGAACGGGCGGCCGAGCACCTCGGGATCGGCACAGGCGCCGACCGCGGCGGTGTGCGGCACGTCGGTGCCGTCGAGCGCCTCGATGATGCGCCACTCCCGCAGAATCCCCTTGTCTCGGTCCGGGGGCGCACCGGCCGGGGGCATGCGCAGCACGCAGGTGTGTTCACCGCGGCCGATCCGGTAGATGACGTTCTGGGTTCCGCCGGACAGGAATTCCGCTGTCAGTGGCTCGCCTTTGCCGGGCAGCCCGGCGTTGTCCATCCAATCGGCAAGCCGCGCGCCATCGATCTCGCTCACAGATTCCCGACCTCCGCTTCGAGGTACTCCGCGAACTTCGCCTTGGCCGCCTCGCGCTTTCGCGGTATCCATCCGGTGGGCCAGGTGTCCGTGGTCGGCTGGTAGTCGCGTAGCACCTGCCGGGCCACCGTGGTCTTGTGCACCTCCGTCGGGCCGTCGGCCAGCCCCATCACCGCCGCACCGGTGACCATGCCCAAAAACGGCATCTCGTTGGTGACACCGAGTGCACCGTGGACTTGCATTGCCCGCCAGGCGATGTCGTGCAGCACCGTGGGCATCGCGACCTTGACCGCGGCGATGTCCTTGCGGACCTTCTTGTAGTCGTTGTACTTGTCGATCTCCCAGGCGGTGTAGAGCACCATCAACCGGAACTGCAGTAGCTGGGCATACGAGTCGGCGATGTAGCCCTGGACGAACTGCTTGTCGGACAAACGGCTGCCCTGGGTCTCGCGGCTGAGCGCGCGTTCGCACATCATGTCCAGAGCCTTCTGGGCCAGGCCGATCGTACGCATTGCATGGTGGATCCGGCCGCCGCCCAACCTGGTCTGGGCAATCACGAAGGCCTGCCCTTCGCCGCCGAGGAGTGCCTCGGCGGGCACCCGCACGTTGTCGTAGTGGATCAGGGCGTGGCTGCCGTGGTTGTCGGCCTCGCCGTAGAGGCCGACGTTGCGCACGATCTTGACCCCGGGGGTGTCGGTGGGCACCAGGAACATCGACATACCCTGATAAGCACTGACCTCAGGATTGGTCACCACCATGACGATCAGGAACGATGCTGTCGCGGCGTTGGAGGAGAAGAACTTCCAGCCGTTTATCACCCAGTCGTCCCCGTCGCGCACTGCGCTGGTGGTGAACAGCGTCGGGTCGGCACCGGCATGCGGCTCGGTCATCGAATAGCACGAGAACAGCTCACCCTCGAGCAGCGGATGCAGGTACTGCTTCTTCTGCTCCTCGGTGCCGTAGTGCGCGATGATCTCGGCGTTACCGGTGTCGGGGGCCTGGCAGCCGAACACGATCGGCGCCCACTGCGAGCGGCCCAGGATCTCGTTGAGCAGCGCCAGCTTGAGTTGCCCGTAGCCCTGGCCGCCGAGCTCGGGGCCCAGATGCGTGGCCCACAAACCTTTTTGGCGGACCTTGGCCTTCAGCGGGTCGATCGCCTCGCGGCGCTTGCCCTCCAGCTGGGTGAACTGCAGGTGCGGCCAAGCCAGGTCGAGCGGCTCGACCTCGTTGGTCACGAAATCGTCGGCCCAGTCCAGTAGTTCCTGGTATTGCGGGTCGGTCTCGAAATCCCACGCCATCGGGGGTCCTCCGCTCTAATCGATGGTGTTGAAGCCGGTGATCATCGCGCCGATATCGCGCGCGACGACGTCGGTGAATGAACGCTCGCCGAAAGTGCCGCCCGCCCAATGGCGGACGCCCTCGCTGACCAGGATCTGGGCCAGCCGGGACAGGTGGTTCACGTCGACGTGTGCGCCGAGCCGGCCATCGGCCTGGGCGCGGGCGAACAGTTCGCCGAACATATCGGCGTCCTGGGTGTCCTCGGCGGCATCGCCGGCCAGGATTCGATGCTCGTGGCGGTAGCCCTTCAGGATCGTCTCGACGATCAACTCGGGTGGGTTGCGCGCCATCGAGCGTTCCAGACTTCGCAGGGCCTCGACGATCACCGCCATCATGTCGTAGTCGCCCACGAGGAGCGATCGCATGCGCTTCTGCGCCGAGCGCGTGGAGGTCAAGCCGACCTCGAACAACACGTCTTCTTTGGCCGGAAAATAGAAGTAGAACAACGCCCGCGACACCCCGGCTGCCCGGCAGATGTCGGCAACCGTCGTCTTGGCGTAGCCGTTGGTGCGCCACAGCGCCATCGCGGCCTGGACCAGGTCGCGCTTGGTCCGATGTGAGCGGGCCCGCTGAAACGACGCACGTCGCTGACTGCTGTCAGCACCGTCCGTCACAGCCGTCCTGGACATATTCGCCACTCTAACCAGGGATTCGGCGTTTGGAAATAGTTGACGTCTGTCTAACTATCGGAAGAGGTGCCGCCTGTCGGTCAGTGATCGAGGTAAACGCCTGACCGTGCCCAGAGATAAGGGGGAGAATCCTATTCTTGCGGTTTACCGCTGGTCGGCAGTCCCCGGCGTTGACGGCGCAACGACCGCTGTGGAAATCTGCTATTCATAGATGAGAGCCGCATTCTCCTAGTGGCGGCTGGAACGGGAGCAGCAGATGGCGATCGACCCAACCGGTATCGATTTCTTCCGCGATGAACGATTGGTCGACAACCCGTACCCGTTCTTCGAGGCACTGCGCGACAAGTGCCCGGTCACCCGTGAAGACCACTACAACGTGACCATGGTGACCGGCTGGGAAGAAGCCGTCCAGGTCTACAACGACGAGGAAACCTTCTCGTCGTGCCTGTCGGTCACCGGCCCGTTCCCCGGCTTCCCGGTGCCGCTGGAAGGGCGCAGCACCGAGGAAGTCACCGCACTCATCGACAAGCACCGCAACGAACTGCCGTTCAGCGATCAGCTGCCCACGCTCGATCCACCCACCCACACCGATCACCGTTCGCTGTTGATGCGGCTGATCACGCCCAAGCGCCTCAAGGAGAACGAGGACGCCATGTGGCAGCTGGCCGATGAGGTGCTGGACAGCTACCTGGAACCGGGCCACGGCGAGTTCATCAAGGGCTTCGCCGGCCCGTTCACCCTGCTGGTGATCGCCGACCTGCTGGGCATCCCCGAGGAAGACCGCGAAGGATTCGTCAACGGCATCAAGCAGAATTCCGGTGGTGGTATCGGCAGCACCAGCAAGGAATCGCTGTCACACAGCCCGCTGGAGTTCCTCTACGGCCAGTTCGCCGATTACACCGCCGATCGCCGGGCCAACCCGCGCGACGACGTCCTCACCGGCTTGGCGCAGGCCACCTTCCCCGACGGCAGTATCCCCGACGTCGGTGACGTCGCACGGGTGGCCACCAACGTGTTCTCGGCCGGGCAGGAGACCACGGTCCGGTTGCTCAGCACCGCGCTGAAGGTGCTCGGTGAACAGCCCGAGATCCAGCAGCGGCTGCGTGACGATCGCAGCCTCATCCCGAACTTCATCGAAGAGGCGCTGCGCATCGAGAGCCCGGTCAAGGGGGATTTCCGTCTTTCCCGCTGCCCGGTGACCATCGGGGAGACCGAACTGAACGCGGGCACCACGGTGATGGTCCTCAACGGCGCTGCCAACCGCGATCCGCGGCGCTTCGAAGAACCCGACACCTTCGACCCGGCGCGCAAGAACGCCCGTCAGCACCTGGCTTTCGGTCGTGGCATCCACAGCTGCCCGGGCGCCCCGCTGGCCCGAGCCGAAACCCGGGTCGGCATCGAACGGTTGCTGGACCGGACCACCGACATCCGCATTTCCGAGGCCAAGCACGGCTCGGACGGTGATCGGCGCTACAACTACATCCCCACGTTCATCCTGCGCGGCCTGACCGAGCTGCACCTGGAGTTCGACACCTGATGCGGGTCAAGGTCGACGAGGACCGTTGCGCCGGCCACGGCATGTGCCTGACGCTGTGCCCCGAGGTCTTCGAAATGTCAGACGACGGCTGGGCGGTCGCCGATCCGGAAGAGGTTCCGGTCGGGTTGGAAGACGCGGCACGTGAGGCGATACAGAACTGCCCAGAACGGGCAATCAGCGAAATCGACTAGTAGAGAAGGATTGTGAAGATGGCATCTGCCAAGGGCTACGTAATCATCACCGAGGACATCAAGGACCCGGCCGGCATGGGCGAGTACGCGAAGGCGGCGGGGCAGGCGATGGCCGGGGCCACCATCCTCGCCGTCGACCAGAAGGCCGAAGTCGTCGAGGGCACCTGGCACGGCACCCAGACAGTGGTGCTGGAGTTCGAATCCGTTGACGCAGCGCGGGAATGGTACTACTCCGACGCCTACCAGAAGGCGGTCAAACTGCGTCAGGCCGCAGCCGACTGCAACGGGGTCATCCTGTCCGGCTTCCCGTCCTGATCCGGGCGGTCGCAGTGCGTTACAGCATCACCTATCCGATGCACACCCACCCGTACCATCCGGATCTGGTGAGTGGCAGCGGAGTGGCGGCATTGGCGACCGCAGCCGAAGCGGCGGGTTTCGACGGCTTCGGGTTCACCGATCATCCGGCGCCATCTCAGCGTTGGCTTGACGCCGGTGGCCACGACGCCGTCGACCCGTTCGTGGCCATGGCCTTCGCCGCGGCCCACACCACGACGTTGCGCCTGGTGCCCAACATCGTGGTACTGCCGTACCGGAACCCGTTCGTGGTGGCCAAAGCCGGCGCCACCCTCGACCTGCTGTCCGGCGGCCGGTTCACCCTGGCCGTCGGAGTGGGTTATCTCAAGCGGGAATTCGCCGCACTCGGAGTGTCCTTTGACGAGCGGGCCGCACTGTTCGACGAGGCGCTCGAAGTCATCCGGGGCGTCTGGACCACCGATGACTACACCTACGAGGGCAAGAACTTCACCGCCCGCGGTATCACCGCTCACCCCAGGCCGGCGGCGACCCCGCACCCGCCGATCTGGATCGGCGGCAACACCTCGGCGGCGCGGGTCCGGGTGGCCAGACACGGTGACGGTTGGTGCCCGTTCGCCGCACCGCCGGGACTGGCCAAGACGGCCGGAACCGCAGCGATGGACTCGTTGGACGCCTTGGCCACCGGCATCGAGGATCTGCGCAAGCGGCTTTCGGCGGCCGGTCGCGATCCCGACGGAATCGACATCGTGTTCAACAACTTCGAGGGCGGTAACCCCGGCGACGACGACTTCGATGCCGACGCCTATCTGGCGGGCGTGGAGAAGCTGGCCGCGCTCGGGGTGTCATGGCTGCACGTCACGCTGCCCGGGGACAGCCTGGCGCATGCGTTGGAGGCCACCGAGAAGTTCGGTAAGACGGTGATCGCCGCCTAGCGCGGGCGGGCCAGGCCGCCGATTTCGACGCCTGGGTTGTGCCGAGTCGCTCGAAACGACCCAGGCGTCGAAAACGGCGCAGTGGTAGGGGAACTAAGCCGGCGTACGAAACTTAGATCGCAGGACTAATCGTCGTCGATCGAGATGGCCTGTCGCGGGCATTGCCGGACCGCTTCGCGGACCTGCGCCTCGTTCTCCGGCGTCACCTCTTCCTGCAGGACGTGGAGGTAGTCCTGATCATCGAGGTCGAACACCTCGGGGATGATCCCCATACAGACTGCGTTGCTCTCACAGATCTCGAAGTCGACGTGAATCTTTTTTGCCATCAGTGCCTTCTGTTCTTCGCGCAAGCGCTCATCGGCGCCTTCTGTTCTTCGCGCAAGCGCTCATCACCGCAGCACCCTCACCGGCACATTGGAATACCCCGCCACGTTCTGCATCTGAACGCGTCGCAGGCCATCCCATTTCACCTCGTAACGAGGCATGAAATCGAGCAGCTTCTCCAGGGCGACGACGCTTTCCATCCGGGCCAGGGCCGCACCGAGACAGCTGTGGATGCCGTACCCGAGCCCCAGGTTCTGGGCCTCGGTGCGATCGCGGTCGATGTCGAAGGTGTCGGCGTCGGTGAACGCGTCGGGATCCCGGTTCGCCGCCGCACTGATCAGGAACACGGGCTTGCCCGCGGGGATGGTGCCGCTGGGCACATGGGCTTCTTTCAGCGTGTACCGGACGTTGTACTGCACTGGACCTTCGTAACGCAGCAGTTCCTCGACCGCGGCCGGCACCTTCTCGCGGTCGTCGAGCAGCTTCTGCCACTGCTCGGGATTCTTCGCGAACAACACCGCGGCGGTACCGATGAGCTTGGTGACGGTCTCGGCGCCGGCTCCGCCGAGCAGGGTGGCGAAGCCAGTGATCTCGATGTCGTCGAGCCGGCGCATCTCACCGTTCTCGCCGGGGATCTCGGCCGCGATCAGACGGCTGATCATGTCGTCCTGCGGGTTCTCCCGCCGCTTCTGCACCAGGCCGTAGTAGTAGATACCCGTGTCGATGTTGGCCTGCATACCGGCTTCGGAGTAGCCCATCTGCCCGGGCTCACGCGACAGGCTGGTGTCGATCCAGTGCCGAACCTGTTGGCGGTACTCAGGTTCCACTCCGGCCATGCGGGTGATCACCTCGACCGGGAACGGCCCGGAGAAGTCCTGCACCACGTCGAATTCGTCGCCGTCGATCTGGCCGAGGTAGCGGTCGATCTGCTCGATGACGGTATCCTTCTGGGACTGGATCATCCGCGGGGTGAACGCTTTGTTCAGCAGGCTGCGCATGTGCCGATGGTCCGGCGGATCCATGAAGATGATCGACTTCTGCGGCGGCTCGTTGCTCTGTACCATCGCCAGATCGCACCCGCGCGACGACGAGAACGCCTCGTGGTCCTTGAGCGCCGCGGCGACGTCCTCATGCCGGGTCAACGCGTAGAAGTCGAGATCGGAGTTGTAGTACAGCGGCGCGTCGGTGCGCATCCGTCGGTACATGTCGAACGGGTTCTGGAAGAACTCGTCGGAGAACGGATCGAAGATCACCTGGGCCTTGGTCATTGGCTGGCTCCTCCTTCGCGGCGGGCTGTGCCGGAAGCGCAGTGAAACGTTACGGGAAACTGTGGAACTGTAACGCTAACAGTAAACCGATCGGCGGTGTTTGAAAAGCACAAAATAGGTGCTGATCAGGTTCTGTTCTGGACAACGAGGTCACTTGAGCGCGGCGTCGAGCAGGCTCTCCAACCGGCCCAGGTCGCTGCCCAGTTCAGCCGTGGTTCGACGCACCACGGCCACGTCTTTGCCGATGAACTCGCCGACCCTGGCGATGAAGGCGTCGGCCGAGCCGGTCGCCGCTATTCCGCCCAGCGCCCGGCTTGCCGCGCTGCCGTGGGTGAGCGCGTTCAACAGCGTCTTCTCGTCGACGCCGAGCCGATCGCCCAGGCGCACCGCTTCGGCCACCACGCCGATCTGTGCCGCGAACACCGCGTTGTTCACCAGCTTCACCCGTTGCCCGGCGCCGACCGGACCCACGTGGAGCACCGGATCGGCATACGCGGTCAGGACCTCGCGGGCGCGGGCGACGGCGTCGTCGGCGCCGCCGGCGAACACCGTGACGGCGCCGGCCGCGATGTCGTGCGGCCCGCCGCTGACCGGCGCGTCGATGACCGCCACGCCGCGGGCCGCCCCGCGTTCGGCCAGCGCCTCGGCGGTGTGTGGACTGCCGGTGGTGTGCAGCACCAGGACCGAACCTTCCAGCATGTCGTCGATCAGACCCGGGCAGAGGTCGCGGACCTGATTGTCGGTGAATACGCAGACGATCGCCACGTCGACGTCGGCGACGGCCGCGACCGGCGAATCGACCGGCTCGGCACCTAGTTCGGCCACCGCGGCGCGCTTGTCGTCATCCCGGCCGAGCGCCCGCACCTGGTGGCCGACCGCCGCGAGCCGACGCACCATGGGTGCGCCCATCCGTCCGGCCCCGATGAAACCGACGCGCATCAGCGGGGATGGTTCATGATGGCCAGCGCATTGTCGGCGGCTTGGAAAACGGCGCCCTGTGGGGCCGACGCGTCGTCGGCCAGGCTGGCGGCATGCCGGCAATCCTTCTGCAGCAGCGCGCCGGCGATCGGGGCCAGGTTGTCCAGCGTCCCGCCGAACATCGCGATGCTGTTGAGCGCCTTGCTGGTGGCCGACCCGCGGCTGACGACCTCGCACAGCGCGGTGCGTGGAACACCAAGGGCCTCACCGAGTTCCAGCGCGCTCATGGCCGCGCCGAGGTTCGCGCTGAACAGCAGGTTGTTCAGGATCTTGGCGACCTGGCCCGCGCCGACGGCGCCCAGGTGCACGATCGGATCGGCATAGGTGGCGAACACCGGACGTACCTTCTCGACAGTCTGCTCGTCACCGCCCACCATCACCAGCAAGGTGCCGGCCGAGGCCGCGGGCTCGCCACCGCTGACCGGGGCGTCGATGACGGTGACGCCTTGAGCGGCAGCCTTTTCGGCCAGCTCGCGGCAGGTGTCGGGATGCACGGTGGAGTGGATGGCGATGACGCCACCCGGGGCCAGCCCGGCCAGCACTCCGGACTCGCCGTCGAGCACCTGACGCACGTCGTCGTCACCGACCACGCACAGGCAGACCAGGTCGCTGGCGGCAGCCAATTCAGCCGGGGTGCCCGCCGTCTTCGCCGCGGTGTCGGCGAACGGTTCCAGCGAGGCCGGGCGCCGGGCCCACAGGGTGGTCTCGAAGCCGCCTTCGACGATCCGCCGGGCCATCGGCGCCCCCTGGCTGCCCAGCCCGATAAAACCGACTCGCATCAACCTGCCTCCACTTCCACTTCGGTGCCGGCTCGATCTGCCAGGCACTCATCGGCAAACGACAACACCTTGCGGTGATAGTCCGCGGCAGTCAACCCCACGCTGAGGTTGTGGCCGCTTTCGGGGAGTTCCCCGGTCTGCACCCGCGGTGAGCCGGAGAACATCGCCGCGATGCCGGCCAGCGCCTCGGGGTCGGATTGCCAGACGTTCTCGTATTCCCCGGCGAGGAATTGCACGGGCACCCGGACCTTGCCGGCGAGTGCCGGAAAGTCCTGGCTCGCCCAGGTTTTGACGATCTCTCCTTCGTAAGCCGTTCCGCCGGCGGACAAGCCGGCCCCGATCACGTCGACCGGGTACAACCGCGCCGGCTCCCACAGCAGATCCCGTAGACCACGCGGCCGGGGCCGTTCGGTCGAAGCGCCGGCGAGGACCGCCCGTGCGCTCTCGTGATAGCGACGGCCGGTGCCGGCAAGTGAGACGCCGAGCACCTCGGACCGTTGCACGGCCAGGTGCAGAGCCAGTTCGCAGCCCAGCGAATGGCCCAGGAGAAACAGATCCGACGGGCCGGCGATGCGCTCGACCGCGCCGACGGTCAGCGCAACCCGCTGCTCCGGGGAGACCATCGCATCCGGGTAGGCCGCCGACGCGCCATAGCCGGGGCGGTCGAGCGCGATCACGGTGTACCCCTGGGCCACGGCGAGACGCAGCAGCGAGAGCTCCGGGTGGCCGGGGCAGTCGAAGTACGCCGACATGGTCGCTCCGCCGTGCAGTGCGACGATGACGGCGCGCGGTTCGGGGGACTCGGCGACCAACGCCGACATCGGGACGCCGTCGACCATCACCACCCGGGGGTGCGGAGTCGGCGTACTCATCGGGCGCGCACGGTTCAGTCGTCCCGACGCATCAGTAGCACGCCGCTGGGCGTCAGGCCACCGCTGCTGGCCACCGCCACGCGGGCATCGGCCACCTGGCGCTCACCGGCCTCCCCGCGCAACTGGGTGACGGCTTCATGGATCAGCCCCATGCCGTGCGTGCGGCCGTGCGAGAGCTGACCGCCGTGGGTGTTGAGCGGAATGATGCCGTCGCGGGCGATGTTGTGGCCGCCGTCGAGGAAGTCCTTGGCCTCGCCGATGCCGCAGAAGCCCAGCCCCTCCAGCCAGGACAGGCAGTTGAAGGAGAACCCGTCGTACAGCTCGGCGACGTCGACGTCACTGGGACGCAACGAGGTTCGTGACCACATGTGGGCGCTCTGACCCAGCACCTGCGGTTCGTGGGTGAGGGTGGTCTGGTCCCAGTCGAGCCGTTCGATAATCTGGGTGCCGACGGCTTCGAACAGGATCGGCGGCTTTGCCAGATCCCGTGCGGCGTCCACCGCGGAGACGATGACGGCCACCGCGCCGTCGCACGGCACATCACAGTCGTAGAGGCCGAACGGCGTGGTGATCATGCGGGCCGACAGATAGTCGTCCATGGTCAGCGGATCCCGGTAGATCGCCGTCGGATTCAGTGCCGCGTTGGCGCGCTGGTTCAGCGCGATCCAGCCGAGGGTCTCCCGGGTGGTCCCATATCGGTCGAAATGACGGCCGGCGTTCTGCGCCAACGTGTGTGCGGCGGAAGTGGCGCCGAACGGGTGCTGCCAGTTGTCGCTGCGGCCACCCATCGGAGGGGACATCTTGCCCTCCTTGACCAGCTGGCCGAACGTCGCCTCCCACAACGTGCGGAAGCACAACACGTGACGGGCCATCCCGGTGGCCACGGCCATCATCGCCGCGATCACCGAGCCGCCCGGGCCGAAGGTGTCCATGCCGCCGTTGATCCACGTCGGCCGCAAGCCCAGCGCCCCCTCCAGCGCGCTCACCCCGCCTTCGCCCATCCCGGCGATCGCCAGGCCCGGGTAGGTGGACAGGCCGTCGATGTCGTCGAACGTCAAACCGGCGTCGGCGACGGCCTTCTCGGCCGCGTCGATGGTCAGCGACAGGGGCGGCACCATCTGGCGACGGCCGATCTTGGACATCCCGATCCCGGTGATGGCCGAGTGGTCTTCGAACTTCTCCTTGGTCAGCATCGGCCGGACGTACTTGGCGATGTCCTGGGGCGCGACCGGTTCGGCGACCGGGGGAGTGGTGGTGGTGTCCGCCGACGGCTTGAACACCGGCAGCCAGACGTCGTCGAGGTGCTGGAAATCGACCTCCACCGGCATGCCGAGCTTGAGGTCCTCGGCGTCGCATTCGACGATGTTCGTCGTCAAGCGGACCCGAGGATCCTCGGCGATGGCCACCTCGGCCACCACATACGGCGGTGGCAGGTCGGGGAAGCCGAACCGGTGGTTGACGGTGAACCCGGCCAGCGATGCGCGCCCGGATACGTCGCGCACGCCCATGTTGTGACTGCGGCAGTAGCGGCAGATCGGCTGCGGCGGATGGATGAGGGCGCTGCAGTCCTGGCACTCCTGGATACGCAGTACGCCATCGGCGCCCGCGGTCCAGAAGTATTCGTTGAGCGTGGTGACCGTCGGGAGCGGACGTCCCGGTATCTGTGACAACTCGACTCCGGTGGTAAGCAGGTTATTCTGTGTGGAGAATCACGTTACCAGTCTGCGGGAGCGGTGATCCAGCCCCGGGGCTTCAGCCCGCCTCGCGCTCGCCTCGTGTCTCTTTCAGCTCGATGATCGCGTGTACCGGGCAGTCCAGCAGCGCGCGGCGCACGGCCTCCTCGTCCGCTGCCGGGATGTTGCCGTCGCCTTTCAGCACGGCATATCCCCAGTCGTCGAGAGGGAAGTACTCCGGCGCGTGCTTGGCACACAATCCGAAGCCATCGCACACCGTGCGATCGAGCTTGACTCTCATACCGTCACCACCGCCTCCAGGGACTCCACTTCGTACGGGCGTGCTGCGGTGAAGGCACCGTAGCGGCATGTCTGACAGCCATTTTCGAGGTGACGAGCCACCACGTCGGGGAACTGCGCCAGAAGACTGGCCGCCACGTTGGCCGCGCCGTCGAGCGTCGCGCAGGCACCGCGGCCGCGCAACACCACCGACCATCGTTTGAGTCGGTCCAGATCTTCCTGGGTGGCCACACCGTCGCGCAGCCCAGTGGCCACCGCCGCCATCGCGGCCGTGCCGTTGAAGCACGATCCGCACTGGCCGGCGTTCTCGCGGTCGAAGTAGGCCAGCACCGACGCCGCGACCGCCACCGGGCAGTCATCGGTGAGGATCCCGATCGCGCCGCAACCCAGCCCGGTGCCCAAGGCCCGCACCGACTCGTGGTCCAGCGTGGTCTCGACGATGTCACGGTTGATCAAGCCGGCGAAGTACCCGCCCATCAAGGCTCCGCGGACACTGTCCGGTGTCACGCCGTGCAGCGTCAACAGATCGGCGAAGGCGACACCGTGCGGAAGCTCGTACAACGCAGGTGGCCGTCCGGCCCCGGTGATGGTGGCCAGGAACGTACCGGGAGAGCCCTCGGTGCCGAGTTCCCGGAACGTCTGTGCGTCGTGCTGATGCAGATACGCCAGGTGCGCCAGCGTCTCGACGTTACTGATCAGCGTCGGCTTGCCGGCCACTCCTTCCTCGAACGGGCGTGGAGGTTTGTCGGTGGGCTTGGCGGGGCCGCCGTTGACGGCATGGACGGCGGCGGTCTCTTCTCCCGCGACATAAGCCGGTGTGACGGTGAGTATTTCGATCGTCGGCCCGTCGAATCCGGCCGGTAGTTCGGCGAGGGCACGCTCGACGCAGGCGGCTGCCTGTGGATCCGACACGTACACCACGGCTCTATCGGCGCCGACGATCCCGGCCGCCAGGCGCAGGCCATCGAGTACGGCGTGTGGACGATTGCGCAATAGCCAACGGTCCTTGATCGAGGCCGGCTCCCCTTCTTCGCCGTTGGCGATCACCACGGAGCCGATCTCGGGTCTTTCGCGCCGGTGACCGTTGTCGCGCACCGCTCGCAGTTTCACCGCCAACGGGAAGGCCGCGCCGCCGCGGCCGAGGAGACCGCTGGCCTGGACCTCGGACAACAGATGTGCCGGATCAACAAGGGGCGCATAGCCTCCGGCCTGTTGGTACTCGGCCAGGGCTTCGGGCCCGTCACGCAGCAGGCGCGCGGTGATCCCCGGCCAGGCCGCGACGGTCAGTTCGGCGGTCATGGTCACATCCCGTCCCCGGTTAGGCTTACCGGCATGAGAACTGCGGTGGTGCGCGTCGGTGTCGACCCGGCTGGGGAGCTCGGGGCGCAGCAGCTATCCGAGGGCATGGCAATGCTCCGGGAGTTGCTGGTCGAACGTGGGGCCGAGGTGCTGGACCACCAGCTCGCCGGACTGCCCGCGCATCGCCGCGAGGTCGAGGTGTTGATCACCGGCGATGATGCGCCAGAGCTGCAGGCCGTCGCTGTCGGGCTGTGCGCCAAAGCCTTTGGCACCTCGCCCACGCCGGGAGTGGTCACGTTCGTCAGCCGGGGAACCGATGAGGACGCATTGGGTGTGCTGGCCGGCTTCGGCCTGACCGGCGAGGTGAGCCGGGCCACCGATGCCGACGGATGGGACATCGTCACGGTCGCCCTGAAAAGGGCAGACCTGGACCGCATTCCGGAAAGCCGTATCCACACTGCGCTGGAGGCCTCGTTGAACTGCGAGGTCCACATCACTACGGTCTGAGCCCGCGTGTGCAGGGCTCATGACGACCTCAGGAACTCGACGATCGCCGGGGCCGCCTGTACCCAGGTGTCGAACAGGCAGAACGTCTTACCGCCGCTCTGGGCGAACTTTTCACCGGCACGTTCCCAGGCATCCTCTGGCCACGGCGGGTCGATGAGATTGGACCCCTTGATCAGGCAGCTCACCTCAAGCGAGGTGCGCTTGGGATGATCCCAGTCGTTCTCTCCACCCCGGATGATCAAAGTGGGAACGGTGATGTTGTCGAACATCTCGTCCGGTACGCCGGGAATCGTCTGGCCGGGCTTCGACACGAACGCGTTGAGCCAGCGCAGCATCACCTTGAGGAACTCGTCGGGGTCGAGATCCAGCAGGCGCTGACGGTTGGCCGGGTTCTGCTCGATCCGTTCGCGCCATTCCGGCACGTTGAGCAAGCCCTCGATGCCCAGACCGCGCACGGCCAGGATGCTCGGCGTCACGTAATGCCCGCCCAGGACGAAGGAGCCATAGACCCCGCCGACGATGTTCCACACCACGAGCTTTCGCACGATCTCCGGATACAGCATCGTGGTCAGCATCGAATCCCGCGCTCCACCGGAGCCGCCGAGGATGAAACACGGCCCGATATCGAGCCCGGTGATCAGCTTGTAGAGCGTCTCGGCCCGCATGTGCGATTCGCTTAGCCCGTAGAACTGCACATCGGAGCGGCCGCAGTTCGGCCGGTCCCACAGCAGCACCCGATAGCCGGCCTCGACGAGCGCCTCCGCCAACGGTCGCAGACCTGGAATGTCCTTGCTGAACCGGCCGCCCGGGGTGAGGGCGATGAAATCTCCCTTGTCGCCCAGGATTTCGTAGACGACATTGCCGCCGTTGATCTCCAAGGTCTTCTCGCCCGGCTTGAGTTCCGGGGTGCCGACAACCAGCTCACTAGTCACGCCATCACCAACACTTCGTTGTCCACGACCCGCACCGGGTAGGTACGGATGCTCCATTCCGGCTTCACCGCGGTGGTGCCGGTTGCCAGCTCGAAACCCCATTGGTGCCAGGGGCAGTAGATGTATTCCTTGTCGCGCACCATCACCGCGTCGCCCGGGACGTTCTCGTCGACCACGGTGCGGCCCCGAGCCCGGCCCGAGCACAGCGGACCGCCTTCGTGCGGGCAGTAATTGGCGATGGCATAGAACGTGCCGTTGACGTTGTACACGCCGACACCGTGGCGGCCGATCGGCACCAGTTTGTGTGTGCCGGGCGGGATTTCGTCGACGGTGGCGACGACGTGCTCGCGTCCCTGCGCGAGTCTGGCGGGCTTCTCGGGTGTCATCAGAAGACCCGCACCTGTCCTTCGAGGACCGGAACGGTCTCGGGCAGCTTGTACGTCTCGATGCCGTTGCGGAACATGATGGCCTCCCGCGCATGTTCGGGCAGGTGTTTGACCAGCCAGCGGGGATCGTCGAAGGTCCAGTGCGGGTAATCGCTGGAGTACAGCAGGATCTTCTCGCACTCCATCCACTCGAAGGCCCGCGACAGCTCGGTCTTGTCCTCCGGGTAATCCAGTGGCTGGGTGGTGAACTTGATGTGGTCCTTGACGTACTCGGAGGGCTTGCGCTTGATGTCCATGTAGCGCCGCCGTGCTTGATAGATGGCGTCCATGCGCCACATCAGCGGCAAGATCCAGGTGAACGCATGCTCGACGAACACGACGCGCAGCGTCGGGAACCGGTCGAACACCCCGTCGAAGATCAAGCTCATCACCTGGTTGGCCGCCAATAGCGAATAACTCACCATGAAATCGTGGTTGTAGCTGGGCAATCCGACCGGCGGAGCCGGCAGCGTCTCGAACTCTCCGCGGGACAGATGACAGCTCACCGTGATGTCGTGCTTGGTGGCCGCCGCCCAGATCGGGTCGTATTTCGGATCACCCCACGACGGGCGCGGCTCGGCCTTCATCAAGATCTGGGCCATGAAGGGGTGTTCGGCCCATTCTTCGATCTCGGCCACGGCCGTCTGCGGTTCCTCGATGGCGATGCAGATGGACCCGCGCCAGCGTTCGTGCCAGTTGTTGTGCGGATCGAGCCAGTGGTTGGCCAGCCAACGGTTGACCGCGGTGCAGTACGCCGCAGTGGCCTCACTGAGCCGGTGCTCGGAGTGCGTCGGCTCCAGAATCGCGATGTCGGAGCCGGCCTCCATGATGAGCTGGCGCAGCGCCATGTCGGGATCGCTGCAGGCGAATTCACCGTCCGGGGGGAACGCGTCGACCCGCATGGCGTAGGCGTGCGCGTAATCGGGGGCGTCGTAGTAGATCTGCTCGCCGACCTTGTGGCTCAGGAAGTACTTGCTGCGCCACGGTTCGGGGATGTAGTCGAGTAATTCACCGCGGCGCGGCATCGGGTGCACGTCGGAGTCGACGCACCGAATCGCAATCCGCTCTTGTGCCGGTACCCGCGGGTTCGCCGTCACGGACATGATTACCTCCCTCGGTCGGGCGTTACTGTGCCGCAGCGGCGGTGGTCGCGAGCGCGTCTTGAAGGCCGTACAACTCGGCCGCGTTGCGCCACAGCAACTTCTCGCGTTGCTCTGAGCTGAACGCGCTCGGGATCTTCGGCTCGTTCAGTTGCCAATGCGGGTAGCTGGAGCCGAACATCACCATGTTTTCCTTGCCGGTGAAACTCAGCCACTCCCCGGCGAATTCGACGTCGCCCGGACCGTCGAGCGCGCCCTGGACGAAGTAGACATGGTCCGGCAGGTAGTCGCTGGGCATCTTGGGCGCCCACGGCGTCTGCTCCAGGTGCGGACGGCCGAAGCAGTCCATCCGCCACATGAACGGTGTCAACAGATCCGCCGCGCCGTCGGCCCAGACGAACTTCAGCGTCGGCGTCCGTTCGAACACACCCTCGGCGATCATGTTCATCAGGTGATAGATGTAGTTGAGGGCCATGAAGCCCAGGTACTGCTCGTAGGTTCGGGTCTTGCCCGACGGGGTCGGTGCGAACTGGATACCGGCCCCACCCTCGATGTGCACGGCCACCGGCAGACCCGCCTCGGCAGCCGCCTCCCACAACGGCCAGAACTGCGGCTTCCCATAGAGCTCGCGGGACTGCATCGGGACGCCGATCTGCACCACCCGGGGGTGGTCCTTGTATTTGTCGATTTCACGCAGGGCGCCGACGATGTCGTCGGGATTGACCCGGATGGTGCCGCGGAAGCGGTCGCCATGGGCGTCATGTTCGAGCCAGCGCTGCACCATCATCGCGTTGTGCGCCGCGGCCAGCGCGGTACCGAGGTGACGGTCGGGCATGATGCCGCGGGTCATCGGGTGCAGGATCGCCACGTCGACACCGCGGTCGACGAAGAGGTGCTGCGCGGTGATATCCGGATCGGAGCCGGGGTACTGACGGTCGGGACCCTTGGTGCCCGTGGCGTATTCGCCGCCCGGTGCGCCGTACCAGTTCATCTCGTAATCGGGGAACCCGCGGCTGGCGAACGGTTCCTTCAAAAAGTTCTGTCGCAGGTCCTTGTTCGAGCCGAAGAAGATGTGCACGCTCGCATCGATGAGTGGCGTTCCCGCACTGCCAGGTTGCGCAGGGTCGTTGATCGCCAAGACTGTCCTCCGATGTTCGTCCGGTACGCGGTGCGCACGGGTCGATGGCGACGTGCTCGCGACGCCGGACCGTACCGCCAGTCTAGATCCATATTCTTCGATAGCAAGAACATTGTTCTCGGAACATCTAAGCGCTTCGCTGCAGGTGAGTGCGGGTGCTGACCACTCGCACAGCTCGAGAAACCGGAGAATCGGTACTTGTCCCAGGAGAACGTAGCACCGTCTGAAGAGAATGCTATTCTCCAAACGACGTGACAGTGCGGTAGGAGGCGGCGGGTGCTACTCGAATTCGATGCCGATCAGCGGCTATGGCAGGAGACCGTGCGTGACGCGGTGACCAAACAATGCCCGGCAACGCTGGTCCGCGAGGTGGCCGAACAGGGTGTCGACCCGACACCGCTGTGGCAGAGCTATATCGACCAGGGCTGGACCGAGCTCACCGATTCTGAGAATGCGGTGGAGCTGGCCATAGTTCTGGAAGAGCTCGGCCGCGCCACCGATCTGACGCCCTACCTGGCCACGATGACGCAGTACGCGCCGCTGGCAGGAGACCGCTTCGATGCGGCCAAGGCCGGCACCGTGGTCTACACCGGTGTGACCGCCAACCGCGACGCCGCCGGTTGGGTGCTGAGCGGGACCGCCCATCATGTGCTCGACGGTGATCGCGCCGAGAACCTCGCCGTGATCACCGATGCCGGTGTCTTCCTGGTCGACGCGGCCAAAGTTTCCGTCACGCGTAGTTCCGTGTTCGATCCGGTGCTGCATGTG
The DNA here is from genome assembly GCF_001954135.1 of Mycobacterium sp. GA-1841. Classification (GTDB taxonomy): domain Bacteria; phylum Actinomycetota; class Actinomycetes; order Mycobacteriales; family Mycobacteriaceae; genus Mycobacterium. Next base: position 21,010 of record NZ_MBEQ01000037.1, read on the forward strand.
GCCGAGGTGCGGTTCGACGACGTCCACGTCGAGGACACCGACCGCGTTCACGTCGACACGGAAAAGGCGCGCCATTTGGCGCTGACCGGCATGGCGATCACCATGGTCGGCGCCTGCCAGCGCGTCCTCGATCTCGCCCTCGAACACGTCAAGCAACGCCAGCAGTTCGGGGTGGCCATCGGGTCGTTCCAGGCGGTGCAACACAAGGCCGTCGACATGCACGTCGCGATCGAAAGGGCCCGGGCGCTCTCGTACTTCGCAGCTCTGACCATCGCCGCCGACGACCCGCGCCGGCGGCTGGCGTCGGCGATGGCCAAGGCTGCTGCGGGGGAGTGCCAGGCGATCGTCTTCCGCCACGGCCTGCAGTTGTTCGGTGCCATGGGCTTCACGTGGGAGAACGACGTGCAGTTCGCGCTCAAGCGGGCCAAGGCCGGTGAGCTGCTGTTGGGTGGCGCCGCCGAGCACCGCGCCCAGATCGCCGCCGAATACCGCACGACCTACAGGGGACTGTAAATGCAGCTGACATACGACTCCGACGTCGAGGAGTTCCGCGCCGAGTTCTCCGCATTCCTCGACGCCAACCTTCCGTCGGAAGCCCAGACGCTGGAGCGGCCCACCTCCGTATCGCACATGCCGCAATGGGCGCGCGACTGGCAGCGGCTGTTGTTCGACAACGGATGGCTGCTGCCCGCGCAACCGCCCGAGTTCGGTGGCCGCAACGCCACCGTCGTGCAGACCTTCGTGCACCTCGACGAGCTGTGCCGGCGCCGGATCTACCACAGCTTCAATCCCCAGGGCGTCAACATCATTGCGGCCTCACTGCTGACGTTCGGCTCCGAGGAGCAGAAGCAACGTTGGGCGGTTCCGGTACTGCGCGGTGAGAAGACCGCCTCGCTGGGGATGAGCGAGCCCAGCGCCGGCTCCGACCTCGCCTCGCTGCGCACCCGCGCGGTGCGGGACGGCGACGAGTTCGTGGTCAACGGCCAGAAGGTGTGGACCTCGGGCGCCCACGACGCCGATTGGTTGCTGACCTTCGTGCGTACCGATCCAGAGGCGCCGAAGCACAAGGGAATCAGCGTGCTGATCATCCCGACCGACACCCCCGGCGTGGTGTGCCGGCCGTTCGCGGACATGACCGGTGAGGAGAATCTCGACTTCAACGAGGTCTTCTTCACCGATGCCCGGGTGCCGGCCGAGAACCTGGTCGGCCCGCTCAACGGCGGTTGGGGCGTGGCCAACGGGTCACTCGGGCACGAGCGCACCATGATGTGGCTGGGCTTCGCCGACCGCATCGACAACATGCTGGCCGATTTCCACCCGAAGACCGAGTTGGAACGTGACCAGTACGCGACCACGATCATGGACTATCAGGCCTTGCGCGCCATGGGATCTGCAGCGCTGGCGAAGGCGTCGCGCGGCGAGGCGGACACCGCCTCGGTGTCGGTGCTCAAGCTGTTCGGTTCCGAAGCCGAGCGCAACGCGTTCGAGAACGCGCTGACCGCCGCGGGTTCGGACGGATTGATCCACCCGGCCACTTCGGGTCCGTACGAGCACATGAATCTCGACCACTACTTCGCCAGCTGGTTCGAGCGCTATGCCCGCAGCTTCGGCGGGACCATCGCCGGCGGCACCTCGGAGATTCAGCGCAACATCATCGCCACCCAGGTGCTGGGCTTGCCCCGCCGCTGAGTTTCTCCCGACTCTCCCCGGCGAGCAGACGCGTAGGTACCCGAAGAAGGTGAAAACCGGGTACCTACGCGTCTGTTCGCGGTGTATCCGGCTCATTCGGTGATCGCGATGAACTCCGGCGTGATCTGATCACTCATCGCTGCCCACGGAACCGTGACGATCTTGAGTCCGCCACCGAATTGCAGCGGTGGGAAGTGCAGTTCGATACCCTGGGGCGTGGCGACCCAATATTTGAAGTTGACGTCGATGGGGGCGAATTGCCCAGATCGGCGCCAGTCGCGCAGCTCATTCGGGGACGCCGTGGGCGCCAGTCTGGCCTCTACCTCCGCTGACAGGCGGGTCAGCCCTGATGTCTTGTCCTGGAACAGGTTGTCCCAGGTGATGACGGCGCCGCTGCGGGAATCGCAGACCACCGAGCCCAACGATTGCATCGGCATGTTCGGTTCGTCGGTGTTGTATTGACCGACGAAGATCTCCGAGACGGTAGTGGGCCGCACCTTCATGGTGCCGGTCGCATCGAATGTCCACGGACGCCGCGTCGATCCGTTCCAGGTGGCTTGCTGAACTTCGCGATTCGCCGCGGCGTCGATGCGGTCGTTGACGACCGATGCCACCGGGGAATTGCCGTCGAAATGTTGATAGTGGACCGACCAGCTGCCCAACCCGTCAGGACTCTGGCCCGAGATCAGTGCGTCGGTGTGGCCGGCAGGTTCTGCCCCCGCGGCGTTTACGGTGAAGGGCGTGATGATGACGAATGCTGTTGCCACCCAGATCCAGTGCCGCATGCCGCTACTCGAGCTCGACGCTGCTGGCCAACCATCGTCCGTCGACCAATTTCATCGTCATATCGATCCTGCTGCGGTCCAGGCGAGGATTCGGATTCGCCACATTGGTGATCGATTGATCTACAAACAACAACACCTCGACCTGGTCCTTGGCCGCGGATTTCACCGCAGCGTCCACGACAGTGCCCTTACTCGTCGCCTTGTTGTCGACGAGCACCTGGCGTAGCTGGGTGGCCGACTGGCTGTACATATCCTTGAATTCGCCTGTGGCACCGTTGAGTACCTGTGCGAAATTGCTGTCGATGGCGTTGGCGTCGATGCTGGTCAGCACGATGGCATAACTCTTCGCCGTGTCCAGCGCCGCATTGCCGGCATTGGTCACGTCGGTGTGTTGCTTGTGCTGCCAGCCCAGAAACGCCGATGAGGCCATAGCCGCAACGAATACGATGAGGGCCAAGGCGCCGGCCGCCCGGTGTGTCCATCGTCTGCGTACGGATGTGCTGGCGGATTTGGGGGAGGCATCCTTCTCAGCTTCCTTGCGCTCCGACGCCTCAGCCGAGGCGGAATCGTCCGATTCGCTTGACTCGCTGGCGGTATCGGCTTTGTCGTCGGTCTCATCGACGTCTTCAGCGGCAGCGGTCGCCTCGTCCTCGTCGCAACGATCGTCGTCCTCGCAGGCCTGGTCGAAGACATCGGTGACAGTTTCGCGATTGAACAGTCTGGTCGCCATGTCAGTCTCTTTCGTCAGTTTGTCGGGTCTGGGGGCAGCGGCACCGACGGTGATCCGCCGAATGGCGTAGGCAGCTTGAGCGGTGCATCCGGAGCCGGGTCTGTCTGCGCCAAGGGGTCGGAGCCTGGAGGCGGGCCCGCGGTGTCGTCGCCGGGCGGACGTGGCGCGTTGCGGGCACCACGGACCAGGACAGACGGATCGGGATTGTTGCAGTAGGTGTAGCGGTACGGCTCAGGGTAATTCGGTACCGACGGCGGCAATCCGGGCTTGCCATAGTCACAGGCGTAGCGCGGATAGATATCGGCGATCACCCAGACGGCACCGTCGCGTACGACACTGCTCAGCGCCTCCACCGCCGAACCGCCGCGGCTGGAATTCACCAACTCGTTGAAGGCGGGCAGCCGCGCCGACGAGATCTGAGCAACGGTCGCGAGATTGCCCAACAGCTGGACCATGGTCTCGGAGTTGTCGGCGATGATGCCATCGGCGGTGGTGAGAGTTGTGCCGCCGCGGTCCAGCAAGGTGCGGAATCCGCCATCCATCGAGCTGACACCCTGCATGATTCCGTTCAGGTTCTCCGACGTATCACGTAACCCCTCGCTCCCGTCGACAAAGGTGGTCAGGACCGTGCGGCTGGTCTTCAAGACGCTCACCGTCTGCGGGAGAACCGAATCCAGGGTCGAGATCATGAACGCGCCACCGTCGAGAAGGGCGGCGAGCTTGTCCGGTCCCTGGTTCGATACCCGAAGTTCGTCGGTGATGGCGGCCAGCTTCGACGAGTCGATTTGGGCGAGCATGCCGTCGCTGTCAGCCAGCAACTGGGCCAACGACACCGGCAGGCTGGTGCGGTTCTCGGTAATGACACTGCCGTCGGTCAAGACCGGGCCCCCGGACTTATCGGGTCGGAAATCAAGGTACTGTTCTCCGGCCGCTGACAAGGCCGACACCCGAACCCTACTGTCTTGCGGCACCCGGACTCGCTTGTCGATCTGGACGACGGCCATGACGCCGGTGTCGGTGAACGTGACCGCATCGACGCGGCCGATGGGCACACCTCGCAGCGTGACGTCCTGCTTGGGTAGCAGACCGCCCGATTCGTGCAGCAGCACGCGCACCGAGATGGTGGACCGGGTGGGGCTGATACCGAGGGTTCCGCCGACGATGTATATCAGTACGACGACCAACGCGGCGACAAGACCGATCACCGATACGGTGACTCGGTGTCGTCCGAGCGCATGGACCGCATCGACCAGTCGCCGCGTGGCGAGTTCCAGCACATCCAAGGGCGTTGTCATCACCGGGGCCGATGCTCAGGTCCGTAGACGCGACTCAACAACAGGTTCCACTCGTACCGGAGACTGCCCACCATGGCGTGCCAATCGGTTCCGTCCGGCCCGTGCATGCCGGGGTCACCGGGATAGTTCATGTCGGGCACTGCACCGAAAGCCAACTGCGGGACGTTTCCGACGGCATGGAGGTTCGGCCCGCTGGTGATGTGGGTTATTCCGAGGATCATCCGATTCCAGATATTCATGTTCAGGCCCGGATCGGTCGCGATCTGATTGAACACGTCCGAGAGCCGATTCAGATCGGCCATCATGCTGCGGGTGTCAGTCCTCTGCATCGACGGGAACCGGTTTAGCAGATTGGTGATCCGTGAGGTCGAATCGATCAGATCAGCCAGATTGCTGGTATTGGCGTCCAAGGCTGCGGTCGCCGGTGCGGCGGCCGACAGGGCTGTGCTGAGCGTGTCACGGCGCGATGTGAGGGTCGCCGCGAGGTCTGCGGTGCTGCGCAGGGCGCTGTCGATCTGGCCTGAGCGTGCATTGAGACGTGATAACAACTCGTTCGAATTCTGCAACAACGCAGCCGCTTTCGCGCCACGGCCGCCCATTGCGTCGCCTGCGCCATTGAGCGTGGAGACCATTCGCCGCACGGCGCCCCCATTGACCAGGAGCGCCGCCGATCCCAACACGTCTTCGATCGCCGGCGCCGAGGTGGTGTGATCCAACCCGATAACGGCACCGTCGTGCAGCTGCGACGCACCCGGACCCTGCTGATCAGCGGGGCGGATGGCGACGAAGATGTCTCCGAGCGGGGTGGCCGAGCGCAGTTCGGCTCTGCTGTCGGCGGACACCGGGACATCGGCGCTGAGTTTCATCGTCACGAACGCCGAGAACTCCTTGGCCGTAATGGATTCGACCTCACCGATATCAGCGCCGTTGAGTTTGACCTTCGCCTTGGGTGGCAGGTTCATAGCGTTGGCGAATACTGCCGTCACCGTCACGTCGCCGCTGACGTTCCCGGGCGCCGGTAGCGGCAGGCTCTCCAGCCCCGCCGAACATCCGACGAGACCCAAACCCAGCAGTGCCGCACCCAGCGCCCGTGCGGTCCTAGCACCGGAAAAGACCGTCATCCGCCGGCTCCCGCCATCCGTTCGAGTAGACCCGTCATACCCTGGACAAGGAATGTGGTGCCGAACTCTGGCCCATAATCAGAGATCGTCCCCGTGGCACAACCCAGGTCCTTCAGCCCGGCGAGATTGCAGATTTCCTTGGTCAACTGGCTGTTGAGCAGGAGCTTGTCGAGCAGCGGATGAATCCTCAGAGCGTGGCCGTTCTGGTCGACCGCGTTGTACATGTTGGTGCCGACCAGCGGCAGGACATCCAGGATCTCTTGAAGCTCGCGCCGGTAGTCGGTGAGGGTGCCGGTCAGCTTCTGGAAGTTACCGATAGTGCCCTTGAGTCCCTCACGGTTGTTCTGCAAGAGCGCTGTCGCCCGGTCGAGAATCTGATTGATCTGCGCACCGGTATCTCCGGTTCCAAGATTCTCCGAGGCGACGAGGTCGCTGAGCGAGTGGATGCTCGTGCCGAAATCGCGGATCGCCGTGTCGTTGTCGGCGGCGGTCGCGGTGAGATCGGCGAGGCTGGTGGCGATCGACTGAACGCTCTCCTTGGTCGGCGCGCCGTTGTCCCCGCTGAGGCGCAGTGCCTCGGACAGCCGGTCCAGGGTTGCCTTGACGTCCGGTCCGCTCTGGCTGGATATCTGAGCGCCGACGCCGATCAGATCGCCCAGCGGCCCCTGGCCCTTGCCGTTGCCGCCCAGGGAACGAGAAAGCTTGTCGGCCATCGCCAGAGTGCGATCGAATTCCACGGGGGTACGGGTGCGCGGAAGGCTCACGATGTCCCCGTTGTGCAGCGTAGGTCCCCCCTGATACGGCGGTGTCAGCTCGATGTGCCGGTCGGTCAGAATCGACGTCGCGACCGTGACGGCCTGGACGTCGGCGGGGATGTCGACGTGTTTGTCGATCTCGAGTTTCACTTCGACGTAGGTGTCCTTGGGCACGATAGCGGTGACCTTTCCGACCCGCATCCCCAGCACCGACACCGCGTTGCCGACGTACAGCCCGACACTGTCCTCGAACTGGGCGGTCACCGTCACAGGCCCATCCTCGTTGTGGCCCTTGACGAATAAGACTGCGGATCCGGCAAGGGCCACCACAATCAGGCCGATGATGACGGGTTTCACGAATAAGAATCGGCGGCTCATCGTGGCGCCCTCGCCGGGTCGGCTGGTGGCCAGCCGGGAAAGGGATCGGCGGTGGGTTCACAGTTGGTGAAGTACTGGGCCAGATTGAACTGCTCACCGCGCGCACTCAGTGCGCACATCCATGAGTCCATGAGAATTCCTGCGGGCAGATTGATGTCGAGTGCGTTGCCGCTGCCGCTGGCATTGGCCAGGTTTCGGAACGCTACCGGCATGACCTGTAACGTGTTGCGCACCAGCTCGTCGCGCCGGCCCATCATCTCGGCGAAGTTCTGCAGCTGCGCCAACATCGCGTTCATCTCGGGCACATCGGCGACGACAGTGTGCAAGGTGTCGACCAACGCGGTGGTGCTGTCGAACAGTCGGCGAACCGCCTCCTGGCGGGAAACCACTGTTTGCAACAGATCTCGGCCCTGCAGCACCAGTGCACCGAGGTTGGCCTTCTGATCGCGGACCAAACCGGCTACGGTGTCGACGTTCTTCAGCAGTGATCCGATCTGTCCACGTCGGGTGGCGATCACGTCGGCCAGCGATTTGACGTTCTGCAGTGCCTGCGGCAAAGCCTCGGGTACGCCGACGAGACTCTTGTTGAGCTCGGACATCGACTGCGCGATGCGATTAGCGTCGACCTGCTCGAACGTCGTCGTCGCATCGGCCAGGGTGTCCTGCAGGTTGTAGGGAACCGAAGTGTTGGCCAGCTTGATCGTGTGGCGGTCCAGCTTTTCGTCGCCTGCCGGTGAAAGCTCGACGTAGCGTCGTCCGAGTAGCGTCGTCAGTTTGATGGCGGCATGCGTCTGGTTGCCGACGTGCACGCCGTCGCGGACGTTGAACTTGACGACGACGTGGTCACCGGCCAGTGCGACGTCGGTGACCTTGCCGACCTCGATGCCGTAGACCGTGACCTGGTCTCCGGAGCCCAATTGCGCGGCCTGCGCGAACTCGCCTTGATAACTGGAGTGCCCCAGCGAGAGCCGCCCGACCCCTACGATCGTCGCGACGACCACACCGATCACCGTGACCGACACGACGCCCAGCCATATCTTGTTGTAGCCCTCGATCGGGCGCTTGAGTCGCTGCAGCATCGTGTGTCTACCTACAAATCGGCGAGTGTTGGATGACATTGCCCGGAGAGGCGAGCCGAACGATCCCGGGGATCACCCGGCCGAGGGAGGCGAAGATCGTGGAGTTGATATCGCAGATGTAGCCGTCGACGTAACTCCCGCTCTGTGAGGCACGGGCCAGTCCTTTGAGGACGAGTACGAGATTGGATCCATAGAACGCCATCCGGTCGTGCCCGTCACCGGTGACCTGACCGAGGAATCCGGGTTGCCGCCGCAGCACCGCTTGCAGTTCCGGATGGATGGCACTGAGGATTTCGGCCAATCGGCCCACCGCCGCGTTGATCGAACCTGCCGATGTGACCAGCGAATCGCGCCGCACGGCCAGGGTGGCCAAAGTGTTCCGTGAATGATCGATAACCGCTTCCAGATCGTTCTCCTGACGGGCCAGGATCGCGGTCACGTCGTCTAGATTGCCGATCACGTCGCCGAGGACCTGATCGGGGCCAGCAAACGATTGTGCAAGTGCAGACGTCTGGCTGATCAAGGTGACGACCGAGCTGGAATCGCCTTGTAACGCTTGGATTATCCCTTCGGTCATGTTGTCGACCTGCTCGGGGTTCAGCAGGGTGAACAACGGTTCGAATCCGTCGAGCAGGTAGGAGATGTCGAACGAAGGCTTCGTACGTTCGAGCGGGATGTTGCCGCGATCCGGTATGGGCGAACGGGTTTCGGAGTTGCCGGGCAGGAGGCCCAGATACCGTTGGCCGATGATGTTCTGATACGTCACCGAGGCGAGGGTGTCGTCGTAGAGCACTTGTGTTTTCGGGACTCGGAAGGTGACCTTCGCGGAGGTGCCGTCCAGATCGACACGGTCAACCCGACCCACCCGCACGCCCGCGATCCGTACGTCGTCGCCCGGGTGGAGTCCGGAGACATCGGTGAACGAGGCGGTGTAGGTATTGGTCGGGCCGCCCACTTCGCGGCGCAGCGTGACGAACACCAGCCACGTGGCGACCGTCGTCACCACGACGAAGATGCTCAGACCGATCAACGACTTGCGGTATGTCATTGGCCATTCCCGTCGTTGTTGATCCGGACGGTCGTCCCGCGAACCAGCGGCCCGAGCAGGATCTCGGTGGACGAACTGACCTCGCCGCCCATGATGCGGCCGAGTTGACGCTTTTCGGTGCTGCTGCCCACCGGGCCGACGCCGCTTTCGATCGATGCGGCCTGGGGTTGGACGCTGTTGTCCGGTGCCGGTGCCGGTGCCGGTGCGGGCGCCTCGGCAGGAAGTGGCGGTCCGGGCGCAGGCGGCGTCGGAGCGGGGGGTGCAGCGGGCGGGACGACGGAATCCCGCGGAGGCGCCAGGTTGGGCCTGTTCTCGTTCACTCCAGGAGGAAGCGGAAACCCACGTGACTCCAACGACGTCGACAACTCGGGCGCGGTGGGCACTTCGGGTGCCGTGAAACAACTCGGGCCGGCCATGTCCCCGTAGCGCGGACAGTCGGACCGCACATAGGCACGCGATGGGGTCAGCGAGATGATCGCCTGGGCCTGCAATTGGTTCGTGTCATGGTTCCAGGCCACATCCATGACCCGCCCGACGAGTGTGGTGAGCCTGGATGAGATCGCGTGCAGCGTATCGCCATGGTCGGCCAGTACCCCCATCACGGGCGTCAGGTCCGTGGAGATCTGGATCATCCGATCGGTGTTGTTCTCGAACGCCGTACCGATTGTTCCGGTAGTCCCGAGCCCCCCACTGATCAGATCTGTGAGTTGAGAACGCTTCTCGGCGAGCGTACGCATGGGTTGGACGGCGCTGTCGAGCGCGTCGAGCAGTTCGGGTGCGGTATCGCGCAGTCCCGAGGTAGCGGCGGTGAGAGCGGACAAGGTTGACGGTTCCAGTTCGTTGCCGACGACGACCCCGTTGAGCTGGTTGACGATCTCGTTCAGATCGCCGCCGGCATGCCGTAGCCGATCACCCCGGCCGCTGGTGGCCTGGCCCAACGCGGTGAGCCAGCCGACATTGTCGAAGGCGGGCTGTCGGCCCAGCGCTGAGAGGACTTCGCGAAACTTCTTCAGGGTGTTCTGGAACAGCACCGTCGGCAACGTCTGATCCTCGGAAATGACCATGCCCGACGTCAACGGTCCGGCCTGCTCGCCGTTGTCGACCAACTGCACCGACGACACCGCGAACACATTGGACGGCACCACTCTCGCAGTCACCGAAGCGGGAATCCCGGTGGCCAACCCGGGCTTGAGATTCATCCGAACAACGTTGGGACGACCTTCTTTCGCGGGGGTGACACCGATAACCGACCCGACCAGCACACCACGGAACTTGACATCGGACTTCTCCGGCAGGCCGTCACCGACATTGATCAACTCTGCGCTGACCCGGACGTACCGGTCGAGATGGCCTTGCGACTTCGCCACCAGCAGCACGGCGGTCAGAATGGAGAGCACCACGAGGGCCAGGCCTTCTAGGAAAAGGCGCCGATTGGACGGACCGCGGCCGTGGAGATCGAAGGCGTTGGGCATGGGTCAACCGCCGAATCTCGCGCCGGCATCGACTCCCCACATACCCATGGTCAGCAATGCGTTCAAGATGATCATCACCGTGATGGTCGCGCGCATCGCGTGACCTGCGGCCCGCCCCACCCCTTCGGGACCGCCCGTTGCGAAATAGCCGTAATAGCACTGGATTTGCGCCGCGATGAACACGAAGACCGCACCTTTGATCGTCGCGTATACGACGTCGCGGCCACTGCTGAAAAGAGAGAAGTAGTGCTCGTAGGTACCTGGCGAAGTGTGGGCGATGACGCCGACGACCACTTGAGCCGACAGATATGCCGAGGCCAGGCACACCAGGAACAGTGGCACAGCCGCCACCACCGAGGCCATGACCCGGGTTGTCACCAGATAGGGAATCGGCTTCACCGCAAGTGCATCCATGGCATCGATCTCTTCCGAGATGCGCATGGCGCCCAGCTGGGCAGTGAATCGGCAACCCGCCTGGGTGGTGAACGCGATGCCGATCATGACCGGCACCAGTTCGCGGGTGGACCCCCACGACGACAGCAGTCCGGTGGCCGGGCCCAATCCGAGCAGGTTCAACGCGTTGTAGCCTTCGACGGCCAGCAACGCGCCGGCCGTGATACCCAGGACGACGGCGACGCCCATCGTGCCGCCACCCACGACGAGTGATCCGTTGCCCCAGGAAATATCGGCGAGGTTGCGGAGGAACTCGCGGCGGTAGCGGGTGAACATCACCGGGATCGCGACGATGACCCGGCCGAAGAAGTCCAGTGTGTGGCCCGCCCTGGCCAGCGGCAGCCAGATGCCCTGCGCCGCGCGCAGAACGGGGCGGAAAGCAAGGGGCCGGTATACAGCGACAGCCATCGCGGTCAGAGGCTCGCTCTCGGGAAGAGCAGGAGGTAAGCCTGGCTCATGGCGACATTGACGATCATCAGAAGCAGGATCGACTCGACAACCGCGGCATTCACCGAGTTGGCGACGCCGGCGGGACCACCCCGCGTATCCAGACCCTTGTGACACGCCACAACGGCGACGATCGCCCCGAACGCGACCGCCTTGGCCAACGCGAGCACCAGATCGTCCACGGTGGCGAACGATGCGAAGGTCGCGACGAACGAACCAGGTGTTCCGTTCTGCATGAATACGTTGAACAGGTATCCGACGAAGAACCCGGCGCAGGTGGCCAGACCCGTGAGACCGATGCCGACGACGATCAGGGCCGCGAACCGAGGCACGACCAGCCGATGGATCACCGAGACGCCCATGACCTCCATGGCGTCGATCTCCTCGCGCATCTTGCGGGAGCCCAGATCCGAGCTGACCGCCGACCCCACGGCAGCGGCGAGCAGGATGGCTGCCACCAGGGGCGCACCCTGACGAATGACCACCAAACCGTTGGCTGCGCCCGACAACGACTCCGCCCCAACCTGACCCGCAAGCACGGCGAACTGAATCGACAGTGTCACCCCGACCGGAATGGTCACCAGGATCGTGGGAACCACAGCCGTACCGGCCATGAATGCCGCCTGCTTGACGAACTCTGCGAACGAGAACCTTCCGGTGAAGACATCGACAAAGAGGTACTGCACCGTGCGCACACCAAGGGCCGTCTGACCACCGACTGTTTCCAATGACCGCAGCGGATGCCCGCGCACATAAGACAGGGCGGCCCTGCCCACCTCCGCCAGGGCTGGCCGCGCACCGAGGCTCCGAAAGTCCTCCGATGAAACTACCAGCAGACCCACCCCCCCAATCCAAAATCGACGATCGCGATGCCGCGTTCGTGCAGCTCAATCCCCGCCCACATGCAGGTGCGTCGCCGCAGTGGACTCTCACGTGGGCAAGAGGACCGAATGTTTGGTTCGAACGGGGAGCCTAGCGCCCCACTGACACATGGTCAACGAAATCAGCGACCATCCATCAAGTGAATATGCACATCCGACGAGGGCGTTAATAGCTCAGGGTGACAACGTCAAGAGGAGATTCTGATCCGTGGCGACGAGGACTCGAACATCGCTGACAGCGACCGACTGGACCGGTTCGGACGCCGCCTGTCCGGGTGCAGCACTCTTCTTGTGTCCAGCCTGTGAGAGTGGCGGCCAACGCTTTGGGTGGGGCTCGGCAGAGGTGCATGAACCAATCTCATATTCGCCGTCGACGGGGAACAAAACTTAGGTTAGGGTCGGACGGCGTGGGCTCCCCATCGTTGCGGTGGCCGAGATGTTGACACTGCGATTCGACATGCGTGCACCGGATACGCCGACGGCCGATCTCTACGGTGCTGCTATGGACATGTGTGCCTGGGCCGAGACCCGCGGTGCGGTGCTGGCAGTGCTGTCCGAGCACCACGGCACCGCCGACGGGCACCTGGCGGCACCGCACATTCTTGCCGCGGCAATCGCCGCCCGAACCAGCAGGCTGCCGATTCTGCTTGCCGCGGTGCCGATTCCGTTCTGGGATCCGGTTCGGCTGGCCGAGGAGATCTGCGCGCTCGACATCATCAGTGCGGGTCGGGTGAGCTATGCGTTCGGCATCGGGCATCGCGCCGAGGAGTACGAACACTTCGGCGTGGACATGAGCACGCGTGGCAAGACGGCCGATGAGAAGCTGGCCCTACTGCTACGACTGCTCGCGGGGGAGACCGTCGAGCGTGACGGTAGGCGGATCACGGTGACACCCCGATGCGTCAGTCTTTCCGGACCGTTTCTGCTCGTGGCGGGCGGCTCGCGCGCCGCGGCCCGCCGCGCGGCACGTCATGGCCTCGGCTTCATCTCCCAGACCGCCGCCCCCGGGCTCAAGGAGTTCTACGACGCCGAGTGCCGGGCCAACGGTCATGAGCCCGGTATGGTGCAGTTTCCCGCGCCGGACACCCCGACCGCGGTGTTCGTGGCCGCCGACGTGGATCGGGCATGGGATGAGTTGGGCCCCTTCCTTCTTCACGATGCCGTCACCGCTGCCTCCTACCGGCACGGTGACAACGCGGTGGCCAGCATTTCGCGTGCCGACACCGTGGCGGGGTTGCGTCACGCCGACGGCCCCTATCGGATCCTGACGATCGATGAGGCAGTCGGCTACCTCCGTGGCGGTCGGCCGCTGCCGCTGCTGCCGCTGTGCGGCGGGCTGCCGCCCGAGGTGGCATGGCCGTACCTCCAGCATGCGGCCACCGCCGCCGATCGGGCAGCGGCGGATATTCCCGGAGGGAGTCAGCAGTGACACGACCATTACGCATTGTCGTCTGGGCGACGGGCGGAGTCGGGTCGATCGCGATCGACGCGATCGCCGGGCGGCCCGATCTCGAACTGGTCGGCGTCTGGGTGCATTCCGCAGAGAAGGTGGGGCAGGATGCCGGGGTGCTGGCCGGGCGTGGGCCGCTCGGCGTGCGCGCCACCGCTGACGCCGACGCCCTCATCGCGTTGCGTCCGGATTGTGTGGTCTACGCGGCCAGCGGGTCCGACCGTGATGCCGGGGCCGTTCCCGATTACCTGCGGCTGTTGAACGCCGGAATCAATGTGGTGTCAACGACTTCGACCGGCCTGGTCTATCCGCCGGCCTACTATTCCGCGGAATGGCGCGACCAGTTGGAGGCTGCGGCCAAGTCTGGCGACTGCTCGCTGTACGCGTCGGGAGTCTTCCCGGGATTCGGTTCCGATCAGCTGGCGCTGCTGCTGGCCACCCAGTCGAAGCAGATCGACCGTCTCACAGTGACCGAGATTTCCCTCAACGACCACTACCCGGTGGCCGACGTGATGATGGACGGCATGGGGTTTGGTCGTCCACTGGATTTCGAGCCGATGCTCAAGACCCCCGGTTTCATCGAGATGGCCTGGAAGGCGCCGATTCATCTGATCGCCGATGCGCTGGGTGCCGAGGTGTCCGAGATCACCGGGACGCTCGACCGCGGGATCACCGACCGCGATATCGAGGTGGCGTTCGGCACCATCGCCGCGGGCACCGTCGGTGCCGTCTCGACCCGTGCCGCGGGCGTGGTGGACGGGCGCGAGGCCATCGTCGTCGAGCACATCATCCGGATGTCCCGGGACGTCGCACCCGATTGGCCCGCGTCGGAATTCGACGCCACCTATCGGGTGGACATCGAAGGTGACCCTGATGTCCACTGCGCGATGACGCTGGGCGCTGCCGAGGGCCATGCCGCGGGGCGCGCGGCGATGGCCGCGACCGCGATGCGGGTGGTCAATGCGATACCCTATGTCGTCGCGGCTCCGGCCGGCTTGTTGAGCTCGCTCGACATCCCGAATACGTTGCCGCGGCACGTGTTCGGCTGATATCCGGCCGTACCGGGTGGACTACGCGGCGACCACGCCGCGCAGACTGGTGTCCCGGACGTGGATCTGCGCTGCACGAGTACCCAACTCCCGCAGGGTGTTCTCCGGCACCCACCCCACGCCGATCACCGAGCGGGCCAGGATTTCGTTGGCCGGAGTGCCGGCTCTGATCTCACCGGTCTTGATCCCACGGGCGAGGAGCGCTTTGACCTGCTTGACGCTCTGGGTGAACCCCCACCCCGGGTTGGGGGTGTCGGGTGGTGACTGACGCATCCATGCCAGCTGAATCCGGAACTCGTCACCGAACTGGTCCAGCGCGTTGGTGTGGATCCAGCTCAACCCGTCCAGCTTCTCGGTCGCCGTGCCCGCGGCGCTGAGCACTTCCGTCCAACCCGCAGCGATCTTCTCACCGAAGGACTGCATGATCGCCGCTAGCAATTCGTCCTTGGATCCGATGAGCCGGTACACGGTGCCGGTGCCCATACCCGCCGCCGAGGCGATGTCCCGGACCGTGGTGCTCTCATAGCCACGGCGCCCGAACTCGGCGCGCGCCACCGCCCGGATGTGGGTGGTCTTGTCGTCGGTTCGGGACTTGGCTTCGGCCACCCAGCCCTGTACCACGGCATCGGCGGCACGAAACGGGGCGGACCGGTCGAGCTCGGCATCGGTGGGCCGCCCAGTGGACAGGCCTTCCAACAGGATCCGGCACAGCAGGGTGGCGACCTTCTCCGCTGCGGCGTTGTTCCGCATCACGTCGAGGCCCACCTGCAGCATGGACTGGCAGATCCGGTAGGCCAGGACCGCCAGGTCGACGTCGGAACGTAGATAACCTCCCCACCGGGCCGCCCGCAGGGTCTGCTGCATGGCTTCGAGCATCGCGGTGGGACGACGCTGGGCCAGCGCGACGAGATCGGGGTTGGAGCTCGGGCTCTCGTAGAACGACATCTGCAGCGCAGCCCGGTGTGTCACGGCACACCGGGCGATCTCCGAGCCGAACTGGGCGATGCGGTCGAATGGTGACATCGGTTCGGGGCCGTCCAACCGCTGCTGTGCCCGCTCGGCGATCCGGTCCAGATCGTCGTGGTAACGCGTGAGCAGTTCCACCAGGATCGCTTCTTTGGAGTCGAAATGGTGGTAGAGACTGCCGGGCAGGATGCCGGCGGCATCAGCGATCTCCTGCAGCGAGGTCCGCAAACCCGACGTGGCGATCAAAGTCGCAGCAGTGTGCAGGATTTCGGTACGGCGGGTGCGTTCCTCGGTGGCGGTGCCGGCCCCGCCTGCTCGACCTGGGGCGCGCTTGAGCGTCTTGCGCTCCCCAGGCTTTACCTGGGGACGGCCCACTGCGTCTCCACGATGATTGCCGGCTCCCGTCGTGCGTCATGGGTGATCAGACCCAATGTTTGGTTAAGGCTACCAGAGCGGCACCCTCGCGCTCCTGGCCGCGTGGAGCCGGAGGTCCCGGTGGACCGACGCCGGCCGGCCGGCTCCGCGGAGAACAGCGGAACCGGCCGGTGGCAACGTGGTCCAGTGGTGACTCAGGCAGGCAACCCCTTGGCCAGGTCCAGTACCGTCACGGTGCCCGTGCCCGTCTTCTTGAGACGTTGCGACGACCGGAATCCGAGATCGACATCTTTGGACTGGGCCCGTAATGCGCCAACCGTGAGTTGTTCTTTCGGAATATGGGAGAACATGTCGAAGGAATACAACCGCATGGCGTTTTGATGGGTGATCTTGTCGATCTCGACGTCGGACACTCCGTCCAGGTAGAGGTCCAACGATTCCGGTGCCAACGGCCAGGTGGAATCCGAGTGCGGGTAGTCGCACTCCCAGGTGACCATGTCGAGGTTGAGTTTGTGCCGGCTCTCGACACCGAATTCGTCATCGATGAAGCACAGGGCGATGCGGTCGAGGAACACCTCGCTGGGCAGCTTGCCGCCGAAATCCTGGTGGGTCCACGCGCGGTGCATCTTGTACACCCGGTCGATGCGCTCGAGAAAGTAGGGCACCCAGCCGATTCCGCCCTCGGACAGTGCGAAGGTCAGATCGGGGAACCTGCGCAGGGTGGGGGACCAGATCAGGTCGGCAGCAGCCTGCACGATGCTCATCGGTTGCAGCGTCATCATGGTGTCGACCGGTGCGTCCACGGAGGTGATGACTACGCTCGACGAGGACCCGATGTGCAGGTTCACGATCGTGTTCTCGTCACTGCACGCCTGCCAGAACGGATCCCAGTGCGGATCGTGTAGCGACGGGTAGTCGAGTTTGGTCGGGTTCTCCGAGAATGTGACGGCGTGGCAACCCTTCTTGGCCACGCGCCGTACCTCGTCGGCCATCAACTGCGGGTCCCAGATGGGTGGCAGTGCCTGCGGGATCATTCGTCCGGGATAGGCACCACACCACTCGTCGATGTGCCAGTCGTTGTAGGCGCGCAGCACGGCCAGGCCCAGGTCCTTGTCCTGTGCGCGGGCGAAGTACTGGCCACAGAACTGCGGATAGGAGGGGAAATTCAGCGCTGCGGCAACACCATTGGCGTTCATGTCGCGTATCCGCTCGTGGATGTCGTAGCAGCCTTCGCGGATTTCACTCAGCTTGGTCGGTTCGGCGCCGTATTCGTCGGGCGGGCGACCCGCGACGGCATTCAGGCCGACATTGGTGGCCTCCTGGCCTTCGAATACCCAGGCGTCCGTACCGTCCTCGCGTTGAATCAGCTTCGGCACGTCGTCTTTGTACTTGTCGGGAATGTGCCCATCGAACATGTCCGGCGGTTCGACGAGATGGTCGTCGACCGAGACGAGCACGAAGTCGTTCATATCCATGCTGCGCGACGATAGAGTGGAACAGATATTTGGTCAACCCGTTGCGACGCCGAACTTTGGTTGTTAGATTTTCGTAGTCCGGAACCCTTCGGCGCGGATTGGGGCCGCGGTGGAGTGGGCCCGGGTCAGGCACCCCGGACGGCGACGCCCCGCAGCACGGTGTCGCGAGCCAGGATCAGTGCGTTGCGGGTGCCGATCTCGGCCAGGATGTTCTCGGGAATCCACTGCTCGCCGATGATGCAGCGGGCCAGCATGTCCGACCCCTTGTCGATGTGGATGTCGCCGGCCCGGATACCCTCGGACAGCAGGGATTTCATCTGGCGTATCCGGGTGGTGAACGACCAGGCCGGGTTGGCCGAGTCCGGCGGTGACTGGCGCAGCCAGGCCAACTGGATCCGGAACTCGTCGGGGAACTGGTCCAGGGCGTTGATGTTCAGCCAGCTCAACGCGTCGAGCTTTTCCACCGCGGTGGAGTCGGTTCGGACGATCTCGGCCCAGGCACCGCCGACCTTGCGCCCGAATTCCAGCATGATCGACATCAACAGCTCATCCTTGGAACCGATGATCCGGTAGACCGTCCCGGTTCCGAGCCCCGCTGCGGAAGCGATATCGCGGATGGTGGTCATCTCATAGCCGCGACGGCCGAACTCCGTGCGGGCCACCGCCCGCAGATGGGCGGCTTTGAGGTCGGTGTCGTCTTCGTCGTCGTCCCACGTTGCGATGATGGACTCCGCGGCAGCAAAGGCCTTCGAGCGATCGAGGTCGGTGTCGGACGTGGCCTCGGTGGCCAGACCTTCGAGCGCGATCCGGCATTTCAGGGCGGCCAGGTCGTCGGCTTTGGCGTTGTGCCGGATCACGTCGAGACCCACGTGCAGCATGCTCTGGCACAGCCGGTCGGCCAGGGTGGGCAGGTCGACATCGGAGCGGATCTCACCACTCCACCGCCCCGCCCGCAGCGCCTGCACCATCGCTTCCTGGATCTTCGTGGGCTGGCGGCCGGTCAGCTCCATGAGTTCGGGGTCGTTGCTCGGGCCCTCGTAGAAGGACATCTGCAGCGCGGCACGGTGCTCGACTCCGCAGCGGGCGATCGCACACCCCAGGGTGGTGATCTGGTCGGCCACCGGGACCGGGTCAGGGTTGTCGAGGCGGCGCAACGCCTCCTCGCCGATCCGGTCCAGATCGGCGTGATACAGCCTGATCAGCTCGACGAGGATGGCTTCTTTGGACTCGAAGTGGTGATACAGACTGCCCGCGAGAATGCCTGCGGCGTCGGCGATCTGTTGCAGCGAGCTTCGCAGGCCGGTCGTGGCGATGACCGTGTTCGCGGTCCTGAGGATCTCGCTCCGCCGGCTCAGCTCACTCGGCGTCGGATCGGTGACGGCGGCCAGCTTGGCCGGACGCTTCGCGGCGGGGCGGCCGCGTTTGGAGCCCCGACCCGCGGCATCGGCACCAGCCATCTCGGGCGCTCCTCCTCGTCAGCATTCTCCGGGACCAACACGTGGAACTGAGCCTACCGCCCACGGAAAATCTGGATGGTCAACTCCTGGGCGCAGGAAATGCGACGTCGGCGTTGTCGGGCATGGCGCTGATCCCTCTGCGCTCACACACCTGTAGCACTTCGTCGACGATCGAGTCCGGCACGGTGAAGGCATCGGTGCGTGACACGTCGTCCAGATGGCTTTCGATGTCCTCTGCGCTGGGCTGGGTTCCGTCCTCGGCCAGCCAACCGTCACCGAGGCCGACGAAGACCCGCGCGTAGCGGCCTGCGCATGCGGAGTAGTTGCGGTGGGTGAATGTGCAGTTTCGGCTTGCCAGGAAGGTGACCAGCGGCACGACGAGATCGGGTTGGATGGCCCGCATGAATCCGGATTCGGTGAGGAACTTCTCGTCACCGACGGTCTCGCTGACCATCCGGGAAAAGCCGGTCGGGAGAACGGTGTTGGAGGCGATGCCGTGTGCCGCCCCTTCGATGGCGATGACGTTGGAAAGCCCGACGAGTCCGGTCTTGGCCGCCGCGTAGTGCGCTTCCATGGGCTGGCCGAAGTTGCCCGCCGACGACGAGATGAAGACGAACCGGCCGTAGGACTGCTTCATCATCACCTTGTACGCGGGCTGGCTCAGATAGAACCCGCCGTCGAGATGCACGCGCAGCATCTGCCGCCAGTCCTGTGCGGAAATCTGTTCGAACGGAATGCTGTTGAAAATCCCCGCGTTGCTCACCACCACGTCGAGCCGGCCGAAGTTCTGCACGGCCGCGTCAACAATGGCCTGTCCGCCCTCGGCACTGGCGACCGAATCGTGGGAGGCCACCGCGTGGCCCCCGGCGGCACAGATCTCGTCGACCACCCGGTCGGCGACCGAGGTGTCGTGACCGTCGCCGCCCATGCTGCCGCCCACATCGTTGACGATGACCGAGGCACCCCGGCGGGCCAGGTCGAGGGCATAGAGCCGGCCGAGCCCGCGCCCGGCGCCGGTCACCACGGCCACTTGTCCGGTGAAATCGATCATGATGCACTCCTTGTCAATTGCTGTCCGATCTGTTCGAGGTAGTGGCCGGGGCTGCCCAGGAACCTACTGAAGCTCAGCAGCCGCTTGAGGTAGAGCTGGGCGTCGTGCTCCCAGGTGAAACCGATCCCGCCGAAAACCTGGATGGCCAGATCGCCCACCGCGGCGAGCCGGCCGGCAAAGCCCTTCACGCGCAGCGCGGCCAGATGCCGATCCCGGTGGTCGGCGGAGTCGGCCGCCCACAGCGCGTACAGCACCCCGCTGCGCGCCAGTTCCACCGTCTCATACATGTCGACGCACAGGTGGGCCACCGCCTGGAAACTGCCAATCGGAGCGCCGAACTGACGGCGCACCTTGGCATGGTCGACGGTCAGCTGCAGGACCTGACGCGCCGCGCCGACCGCATCGGCCGCCCAGGCGACGATCATGTCGTCGACGAGGGCCTCGGCGGCGCGCCGGTCGGCATGGGCCAGCACCTCGGCGGGTGCGCCGTCGAAGACAACCCGGAACGCTTTGCGGCTCTGGTCGATTCCTGGATTTGCCGTGATGTCGACCAAGGGTGAAGCGGTGGGAACAGCGTGCAGGGTGTCACCGGCGGCCACCAGCAGGACATCGGCGGCGCCGGCGTCGTACACCTGGCTGATCTCGCCGTACAGCCGCATGCCGTCGTCGGGAGTCCCGGACACGCCGGGCTCGGTGGCCGAGGAGATGGGCGCTGCGTTGCATCCCGGCCCGTGGCTGTCCAGCGCGGTGCTGGCGCCGCGGGCACTGGCCCGGTTCGGTGCGCACGGATCGCGGGCCGGCGACCTGCTCGCCGGTGTTGCCGGGGGCTCCGTGGTGGCGGCGGTCGCCGCGCCGGGACCGGCCACCGAGCCCGGCGTGTCCGGGACTCCCGACGACGGCATGCGGCTGTACGGCGAGATCAGCCAGGTGTACGAC
>NZ_MBEQ01000038.1 GCF_001954135.1 Mycobacterium sp. GA-1841
CCCCCCGCCGCCCGCGCCCCCCGCCGCCCGCCGGGCGGGGGGGGGGGGGCCCCCCGCGGGCCCGGCGGGCGGCCCCCCGCCGCCGGCCCCCCCCCCCCCCACCAGCCGGCGCCGAACCGGACACGGATGTCACCGACGAGCTGCACACCTACGGGATCTACGGGCAGAAGGACTCGCCGTCCCCCTAGGCTGGGGCTCATGCAGATCGCGCGCCGGGAGATCGTCGCGGTCGGGTGCGGTCTGGGACTCGTCGTGGCGGCGTTCGTCGTCCCACACCTGGACCTCGGCATCGTCACGCCGCTGATCAACAGCACCCCCGCGCAGATCCGCAGCTTCGCCGACACCGCACCGATCTTCGGCTGGTGGAAAGCCCACGCCGGCTGGGGAACTCCCCTCGCGATCCTGATCGGTGCCGCGGTGGTGCTGTGGGGCCCGACCGTGGCTGCGCGTCTGCCATGGCGGGCGCTCACCTGGGTGGTGTGGGGCACGTCGGCAACCTGGGCGTTCTCCCTGGCCATGATCGACGGCTGGCAACGGGGGTTCGCCGGCAGGCTGACCGCACGGCATGAGTATCTGCGGCAAGTGCCCAGTGTCACCGACATCCCCGAGGCACTACGGACGTTCTCGTCCAGAATTCTGGACTACCAACCTGACTCGTGGATCACCCACGTGTCCGGCCATCCGCCGGGTGCATTGCTGACGTTTGTCTGGCTGGACCGGATCGGACTCGGCGGCGGCGCGTGGGCGGGCCTGCTGTGTCTGCTGGCGGGATCGAGCGCAGCCGCAGCCATCATCGTTACGGTGCGTGCATTGGCCGGCGAGACCACTGCGCGGGCGGCGGCGCCGTTCGTCGTGGCCGCCCCGACCGCGATCTGGATCGCGGTATCGGCCGACGGCTACTACGCCGGAGTCGCGGCCTGGGGTATCGCGCTGCTGGCTCTGGCGGTCCGAGGCAACCCACGATGGCCGATACCGACCGCGGCCGCCGCCGGATTGCTGTTGGGCTGGGGCATCTTCCTGAACTACGGACTGGCGCTCATGGCGCTGCCAGCCCTGGCAGTACTGATCGCCGCTCCGAGTCGACGCTCCGCGCTGCGAGCCCTGATCCCCGCGGCGCTGGCCGCACTGGCGGTAGTGCTGGTGTTCCTGTTCGCCGGGTTCTGGTGGTTCGACGGGTACACGCTTGTTCAAGAGCGGTATTGGCAAGGTATCGCCAACAACCGGCCCTTTCAGTACTGGGCATGGGCGAACCTCGCGTCGGTGGTGTGCGCCATCGGATTGGGCAGTGTCGCCGGAATCGGCCGACTGTTCGACATCGATGCCATCAAGCGGAGATCCGGCCTGCACCTGGTCCTCGGCGCTGCCCTGCTGGCGATTGCGTGTGCTGACCTGAGCATGCTGAGCAAGGCTGAGACCGAACGCATCTGGTTGCCGTTCACGGTGTGGCTGACCGCCGCACCCGCGCTGCTGCCGGCGCGGTCACACCGATGGTGGCTCGCCGTCAACGTTCTCGGCGCGCTGGTGCTCAACCACGCGATCCTGACCAATTGGTAGCGGCCGGACCGGCAGGCAGCACACCAATCCCGCGACGAAACGGCTCATCGACCCGCCAGGGTGGCGATCACCCGGGATCCGACGGGTTGGATCGCCGTCAGTGTCAGACCGACATCCTCGGCCAGCTTGGCCGCACAATCGACACCCACACTCGCCCAGCGGAACCAGGGCCCGACCATCTGGACCGTCTCCAACCGCACCCAACCAGCGCACACACCCCGAACCGCGGAATCGAATTCCACGATGCAGCTGCCCGTGCTGCTCAGCAGTTCGCCGGCCCGTCGGAGCACTCGCCAGGGGTCGCCTCCCAGGCCGATGTTGCCGTCGGCCAGCAGCACGGTTTGCCACCACCCGGCGCCGGGCAACGGCCCGAACAGATCCTGGCGCAACACCGGTGCGCCGCCGCGCCGGGCGAGTTCCACGGCTGCGGCGGACTGATCGACACCCAACGCGGGCACTCCCCGCCGCAACAGATCGGTGACCAGCCGGCCCGGCCCGCACCCGAGATCTATGGTCGGCCCACTGCACAGGCTGAGCACCGCATGGTCGAACACCCGGTCGGCGTGCCGGCCGCCGAGCCAGCCGGCGATCGGCAGCGCGCGAATGTTGCCGTTGTCATGGCGGATCCAACATCGCTCCCCGCCGAGCGCACGCTCGTAGAGCTGCCCCCACACGTCACACCCCGGCAGCCAGGGTGGCGTGGGCGAACCTGCTGTCCGGCGCGCACATCCGTCGCACCGCATCGACATCGGCGACGGTGTCCACGTCGGGCATGGCGCACACCTGGTGCACCGATACGCCGGTTCCGCATAACGCGGCGTGGGTCAGCGCACCGGTGTCCGGTTGTGACATCGGTACTTTCACCAGACATTGCGCCGTCACCGGATCACGCACGCCCAGCAGCCACCAGCCGCCGTCGGCGGCCATACCCAGCACGGCGTCGGAGGTGGCGAGCACATCCGCGCATTCCTCGATCAGCCTGGCGGTCACCTCCGGGGTGTCCATGCCGATCTGCAGTACGGGCAGACCGGTGGCGGCCGCCGCATCGGTGTGCGCGTTCGCCAGCCGCTCGGCGAAAGCGTCCCCGCGCTGCACGACAACGGTGAAACCGGCCAGCCGGGCACGGATTTCACGGCTGCTGTGGGCGCGGTCGAGGTCACCGGTCAACGCCACCACGCGAGCCTGCACCGGTGCTGCGACCACCGCGTCCAAGGTATCCAGCAGCGCGGCCGCAGCGATCGCGGCCGCCGCATCCGCACCGACGGCGGCTGCGAGCCGCGTCTTGGCCAACCCGGCGACCGGTGCCTTCGCCACCACCAGCACGGCCACCGGGATCGTCACGCGATCACTCGCCAAAAGTCCCACGCCGCAATGACACTGCCGCGAAGCGAGCCACTGACTTTCGATCGTCCCCCGGTGCGCCGCCCGTAGGCCACATCACGTTCGGTCACCTGCCACCCGGCCTGCGCAGCACGCACGAGCAGTTCCAGCGGATACCCCGAGCGCCGGTCGGTGACATCCAGAGCCAACAGTGCCTTGGTGCGGGCGACGCGCATCGGCGCGATGTCGTGCACCGGCAGTCCGTAGCGGTGCCGCAGCCGCCAGCACACCGCGGCGGTGCCCAGCCGCGCATGCCACGGCCACGTCAGCCCCGGCTCCGGCCTGCGCCGGCCGATCGCCATATCGGCGCCACAATCCAGCTCGGCGACCAACGCGGGCAGCTCGGCCGGATCGAGGGAACCGTCGGCGTCGAGCACCGCCACGATCGGCGTCGTCGTCGCCAGCACCCCGGCATGCACAGCGGCCCCGTAACCCGGCCGGCGCTCGGTCACCACACGGGCGCCGTGGCGGCGTGCCACACCGGCGGTGTCGTCGGTGCTGTTGTTGTCGACCACGACTACCTGATACCCAGCCGGAACTGCTTCCAACACCGCGGGCAGCGACTCCGCCTCGTTCAGACACGGCAGGACAACCGTCACCTGAGCCGTATCTGGGGCCATGTCACTCGACGGTAGGCCCCCGCGACGTCGTCGTGGGCGTCAATCCGGCAGCGAATTGCTGAGCCGCTCGGTAGCGGCCAGATAATCCTCGATGAACTCGCGCACCACCTCGCGGGCGGGTTTGACCTTGTTCATCAACCCGACGCCCTGACCGACGAAGTAGGTCGCCAGCGCCTGCGCACCCGCATGCCCTTGCGCGGCAAGGGCATCGATGCGCCGGATCACCGGCTCCGCGAGCATGTTCTGAAGAGGCAGTGGAAGGGTCTGGTGCCCCGCGGGATTCGGCTGCCACGCATCGGTCCATTCCGACTTCAACTGCCGCGCCGGCTTGCCGGTACGCCCGGTCGACCGCACCGTGTCGCGCGAGGTCGCCGCCAGCATCTTCTGCACGGTGTACGGAGCGGTCTCGGCCTCTTCGGTGGTCAGCCACACCGAACCGGTCCAGGCGCCGGCGGCACCCATCGCCACCGCCGCGGCCATCTGCCGGCCCGTCACGATGCCACCGGCGGCCAGCACCGGGATATCGCTGCCGGCCTGCTCCAGGCTGTCGAGCACTTCGGGGATGAGCACCAAGGTGGTGACCTCACCGCAGTGCCCGCCGGCCTCGGTACCCTGCGCGATGATCAGGTCCACCCCGGCCTGCACCTGCTTGAGGGCGTGCTCGCGGGCGCCGACCAGGGCCGCCACCGGGACGCCGCGCTCCCGACCGGCCTCGATCATGTAATCGGGCGGTACGCCCAGCGCGTTGGCGATCAGCTTGATCGGATGACTGAGCGCGACATCCAGCAGCTCACGGCCGGTGTCGCCGGACAACGATGACCCGCCCAGGCGCTGCTTGGACTCCGGCTCGATGTCGTGCGCGGCGAGCAGCTGGGCCACGAACTCGCGATACTCGGCCGGGATGCGGTCGACGAGCTGACCACGGGACAGGTTCTCGCCCTTGCCCTCGAATTTCGCCGGCACGATGATGTCGGCGCCGTACGGCTTGCCGTCGACCTGCTCATCGATCCAGGAGAGTTCCTGATCGAGCTGCTCGGGGCTGTACGCGGTGGCTCCCAGCACGCCGAAGCCACCGGCGTTGGTCACCGCGGCGACCACGTCGCGGCAGTGGCTGAAGGCAAAGAGCGGGAAGTCGATACCGAACTGCTCACAGATAGCGGGTTTCACCCTGTCAGTATTGGCACGCGAACTTGACGGGTGTCAACTGGGTGGGCGAGGTCAATCCCGCAGCGGTGCGAACGCGAACTCCGCCAAGCCGTCACGGGGATCGATCGCCGCCCGAAAACCGAGCCCCCGCGCCGCGCCCACGGGGTCGGCGACGATGTGCCGGACATCGCCGCTGCGAAACTGTCCGGTGACGACCGGGGCGTCGGCGCCGCGCGCCTCGCACAGCCGGGTGGCCACATCCAAGATCGAGACGGGCCGTCCCGAGCAGACGTTGAACGCCGCAAAACCCGGCTCGCAACGGTCCACCGCGGCGACGTTCGCCGCCGCGACGTCATCGACGTGGACGAAATCACGCATCTGTCCGCCGTCCTCGTAAACCCTTGGCGCCCGGCCGGATTCCAACTGCGAGCGGAAGATCGCGGCCACCCCGGCATACGGGGTGTCGCGGGGCATGTGCGGTCCGTAGACATTGTGGTAGCGCAAGGCCACGACCGAACCGCCCGTCGCTTCGGCCCACGCCAGCGCATAGTGTTCCTGCGCGGCCTTGCTTGCCGCGTAGAGACTGCGCGGACGCACCGGCGCGGCTTCATCCACCAACGTCCACTGCAGCGGTTCACCCCCGACCGGACACCGGTGCTCGAACACCCCGGCCTCGAGGTCGGCCCGGGTCCGCGGCGACGGATCGACCGCACCGTGCCGTGGACAGTGGTACGCACCTTGCCCGTAGATCACCATCGACGACGCGAGCACCAGCCGAGAGCACCCCGCCGCGAACATCTCGGCCAGCAACACCGTGGTGCCGTAGTCGTTGTGGCTGCCATAGGACGGCGCGTCGGCCGCATCGACACCGGCACCCACCACCGCAGCCTGGTGACACACCACGTCGATCCCGGCGAGCAGCGGAGCCAGGGCGGCGCGGTCACGGATGTCTGCCACCTGGCACCCCGGCGGCGGCTCGACTCCGGCCCGGTGGGCGGCCGGCAGCAGCGCGTCGAGCGCCACCACCTCGTGTCCGGCCAGGCGTAACCCGGCCGCGATTCGCGTCCCGATGAATCCGGCGGCACCGGTGAGCAGCACCCTCACGGCAACTCGAACGGCAACTTCACCCCATCGTGGGCCAGGCAATGTGTGCACGCACGCTCGGCAGTGTCGACCGCAGCATCGACGACTGCAACCGCTTCTACGGCCTCTTGCACGAGCTTCTTGAACGGCACCAGGTTGCGCTGGAATTCGGCGAACACGTCCACCGTCGTCACCCCGGAGCCGGCCTCGATACCGGCATCCAGATCGGTCACCAAAGCAATTGCGGCATAACACATCTCAAGCTCACGAGCCAGCACCGCCTCCGGGTAGCCGGTCATGTTGACCAGGGTGAATCCCTGATCGGCGAACCAGCGACTCTCCGCCCGGGTGGAAAACCGCGGGCCCTGGATCACCACCATCGTGCCGCCGTCGACGACCCCGGGCAGCCCGGCCGCAGCCGCCCGCAGCGCCGGGCAGTACGGATCGGCGAAACTCACATGGATGCCGCCGGAATCGAAGTACGTGTCGGCGCGACCACGGGTACGGTCCACCAACTGATCGGGCACCACGATCGAACCCGGGCCCCACTCGGCGGTCAGGCTGCCCACCGCACACGGCGCGAAGATCCGTCGCACGCCCACCGAGCGCAGCGCCCACATGTTGGCCCGATACGGGACGGTGTGCGGCGAGAACTCGTGGTCCACCCCATGCCGAGGCAGGAACGCCACCTCATGCCCGCCGACCGCACCGACGGTGATCGGTGCACTCGGCGCACCGTACGGTGTGTCCACGCTGAAGGTGCGGGCCTCGGCCCCGAAGAACGAATAGAAGCCACTACCGCCGATGACGCCCAGCATGCAGCGCTATTCAGCCTTGTCCGGGGTCACGTCGGCCGAATCAGCCGGGCCGTCGGCCACATCGTCGAAGTCGTCGTCGAAATCCCCGTCGAAGTCCTCGTTGGCCTTCCGGGCGCCGTCGGCGATCTCGAAGACATCGGTGGCCAGACCACCGATCGCCGAGGCGACGTCCTTGACCGCCGTGGTGATGATCGAGGTGACCTGCCCGACCGTCGTTGCCACTGCCTCGACGGATTCCTGCAGCACGTCCTTGCCGATCTCGGTCTTGCTGAGCTGCTCCTTCATGTGGCCCAGTGTAAGAGTCCGTGCGGTGAGGCACCGGGTCAGCTCATACGATGACCGTCGTGGCCAGTTTCGCGCAATGGATCGAAGGCGCCCGTCCCCGCACCCTGCCCAATGCCGTCGCGCCCGTGCTCGCCGGCACCGGTGCAGCCGCCTGGGCCGGATCGGCGGTGTGGTGGAAAGCGTTGCTGGCGTTGGCCGTATCGCTCGCACTGATCATCGGGGTGAACTACGCCAACGACTACTCCGACGGCATCCGCGGCACCGACGACGTGCGGTCCGGTCCGTTGCGCCTGGTGGGTTCCAAACTGGCCTCGCCGCGGGCTGTGCTGACCGCGGCCGTGGTCAGCCTGGCGATCGGCGCGGTGGCCGGGCTGGTGTTGGCGGCGGTGAGCGCACCGTGGCTGATCGCCGTCGGCGCGGTGTGCATCGCCGGGGCCTGGCTGTACACCGGAGGGAAGAAGCCCTACGGCTACCTCGGTCTGGGCGAGGTGGCGGTGTTCATCTTCTTCGGGCTGGTCGCGGTCCTGGGCACGCAGTACACCCAGGCGTTGCGCATCGACTGGGTCGGTCTGGTCGCGGCAGTGGCGATGGGCGCCCTGTCGTCGGCCGTGCTGGTGGCCAACAATCTCCGAGACATCCCCACCGACAGCCAGTCCGGCAAGATCACCCTCGCGGTGCGCCTCGGCGATGCGCGCACCCGGCTGCTGTATCAGCTATTGGTCGGCGTGGCCCTGGTGCTGCCGCTGGTGCTGATCCTGGCCACCCCGTGGTGCGCTTTCGGCCTGCTGGCACTGGCGCCGGCGGTGCGGGCCCTGCGGCCGGTGCGCGACGGCAGCACCGGCGCAGGGCTGATCCCGGTGCTGCGCGATACCGGGTTGACCATGCTGGTGTGGGCGGTCGCGGTCTCGTTGGCACTGTTCCTCGGCTAGCTTTCTCCCGCGGGCAGGCTCCGCCGATTTCGACCTGAGGGTTGCGGCTCCTCGCGAGCCACGACCCAGACGCAGAAACCGGCGAGTCCGGCTTACGCCGCAGGATCCAACAGCCCCACGATGCCGGTGCGCAGCTCGCCGGCGCCGACATGCTCGGTGATCAGTCCGACGGCGCGGTCATCTCCCCCACGAAGGATTCCGAGCAGGATGTGCTCACATCCGATGTAGCCGTCCTTGTGCGCCAACGATTCCCGCAGTGCCAGCTCCAGCACCTTCTTCGCAGGCTTGGTGAAGGGCAGGTGACCGCGGCGTCTGCGCCGCCGACCGGTGCTGCGCAGCGCATTGTCGAACGCGCCGTCGCCGAAGGTGCGGTCGATGTTGGCGCGCACCGAGCGGAGGTCGATGCCGATGGACCGCAGCGCCTCGGCGTCGCCGTCGAACGACTCGTCCCCGGGCGCATCGGCCGCCACCAACTCGGCGCGGACCGCATCTGAGGTCAGGCCGAAACC
This sequence comes from Mycobacterium sp. GA-1841, assembly GCF_001954135.1. GTDB lineage: Bacteria > Actinomycetota > Actinomycetes > Mycobacteriales > Mycobacteriaceae > Mycobacterium. The sequence goes on from NZ_MBEQ01000038.1 coordinate 8,325, forward strand.
GGCCAACAGAGCGGACAATTCGCGCCCGGAGCTCTGCAGCACGCCGACCAGGATGTGTTCGGGCCGGATGTCGTTGGCCTCCAGTTCGCGGGCCTCTTCCTGCGCCAGAACCACCGCGACGCGCGCGTGACGACTGAACCGTTCGAACATGTCATCCCTTCCGGTTGTGCTTCTGATGCACCGCCTGGCGGCTGACCTCGAGTGCCTCGGCGATCGCCTGCCAGCTCCAGCCCTGCTCCCGGGCATTGGCGACGTGTATGGCCTCGAGCCGCTCCTGTAGCCGCTGCAGGGCCCGCACCGCCCGCAACCCCACGGCGGGGTCAGGGCTGCTGACACCCTCGGCGATCAGCTCGTCAACGTCACTCACTCTGTCAAGATAACTTGACACCGTGGGTGCGTCAAGAAAACTTGACAACTTCTGGACGGCATCCGAAAGCCAATTCCGCGCCGCACACCGGCGGTTGCACTAACGTGGCCGTCGGCCGAGGCCGCCCCGACCACCTGGGAGATGCGTATGACCACTTCGACCGAGGCGCATCAGCCCGCACCCTCGGGCCGCGCCGAAACCCGCCGCGCCATCTGGAACACCATCAGGGGCTCGTTGGGAAACCTCGTCGAGTGGTACGACGTCTACGTCTACACCGTGTTCGCCGGCTACTTCGAGGCACAGTTCTTCGGCGAGGACCCGAACTCGACGGTGTACGTATACGCGGTTTTCGCGATCACGTTTCTCACCCGCCCGCTCGGTTCGTGGTTCTTCGGCCGCTTCGCCGACCGTCGCGGCCGCCGTGCCGCCCTGACCGTCAGCGTCTCGCTGATGGCGGCGTGCTCACTGGTGATCGCGCTGGTGCCGTCACGCGAAACCATCGGTGTCGCAGCGCCGATCATCCTCATCCTGTGCCGGCTGGTGCAGGGTTTCGCGACCGGCGGCGAGTACGGCACCTCGGCGACCTACATGTCCGAGGCGGCCACCCGGGAACGCCGCGGCTTCTTCTCGTCGTTCCAGTACGTGACGCTGGTGGGCGGCCACGTACTGGCGCAATTCACGCTGCTGATCATCCTGACCGCGTTCGAGACCGCCCAGGTCCACGAATTCGGTTGGCGGATCGGCTTTGCCATCGGTGGTGTGGCCGCGGTCGTCGTGTTCTGGTTGCGGCGAAGCATGGACGAATCCCTGTCCGCCGAACAACTCGAGGCGATCCGGGAAGGCAAGGACAACAGCTCGGGATCCCTGCGCGAACTGCTCACCCGCTACGGCAAACCCCTGATGCTGTGCTTCCTGATCACCATGGGCGGCACCCTGGCGTTCTACGCCTACAGCGTCAACGCCCCGGCGATCGTCAAGAGCACCTACAAGGACCAGGCGATGACGGCGACGTGGGTGAACCTGATCGGGCTGATCTTCCTGATGGCGATCCAGCCGGTCGGCGGGATGATCAGCGACAAGGTCGGGCGCAAACCGCTGCTGGTCTGGTTCGGCATCGGTGGGGTGATCTACACCTACGTCCTGTTCACCTATCTGCCGCAGACACATTCACCGCTGCTGTCGTTCCTTCTGGTGGCTGTCGGCTATGTGATCCTGACCGGCTACACCTCGATCAACGCCCTGGTGAAATCCGAACTGTTCCCCTCCCACGTCCGCGCCCTCGGGGTGGGAATCGGCTACGCCCTGGCCAATTCGATGTTCGGCGGGACCGCGCCGGTGATCTACCAGGCGCTCAAGGAACGCGACCACGTGCCGTGGTTCATCGCCTACGTGACGGTGTGCATCGCGCTCTCACTCGCGGTGTACGTCGGGTTTCTCAAGAACAAGTCCGACACCTACCTGGATCAGGAAAAAGGTTCGGCGTTCCTGCGATGACGCTATGGGGCTTTCGGGGGCTCGTCGCCCCGTAACCGGGCCTGCAGCTGCTCACGATCCTGGCGCCGACGCTCGTCGACCACCGCGATGGACGCCGTCGCGCGTTCCCGCAGCGGGCGGAACAACCAGATCCCGAGCGGCAGCGCGATCACGATCGCGAACAACAACGCCACCACCACCGGGAAATCCCCGGCGATCAGATGCCCCAGGCCGTAGATCGCCGCAGTCAGCACGGCGACCAGCACCAACCGGGCAAGGAGATACACCGCGACATCGGTGACCATGCGTGAGGTCGAACCACTTCCGGACACGCTCCGAGCCTACCGACGGCGCGTATATTCGGATCAAGGAGGTTTCGAGTGGCGTATCTACTCCTGCTCATAGCCGCAGCGAGCCTGGTGTATGTGGGTTGGCGGCTGGCGCGGGTCTCTTCGAGTCAACCCAGGACACGGGTGATCGGGCCCGACGACGATCCGGATTTCCTGCGTCGGCTCGGGCACGGCGACAACCCGCGCACCTGATTCGCCTCAGACCCGCGGGTCCATGGGCCGGCGCGTCCCGGCAAAGTCCGATGCCACCACGGCCGCCAGTTCGATCAGCGCCTCCCGGGTGGCCGGTTTGAGCCGATCCAAGCTGATCTCGGCACCTTCCTCCAGATGCGGATCGAACGGCACCAGACGCACCGCGCGGCAGCGCCGGGAAAAATGGTCGACCACCTTGGACAGATCGACCTTGCCCGAACGGGGCCGCACAGCATTGATCACCGCGATGGAATTGCGCACCAGATCCTGATGCCCGTGCGCGTCGAGCCAGTCCAGCGTCGCCGAGGCACTGCGCGCCCCGTCGACCGAACCCGAACTGATCACCACCAGCACGTCGGCCTTCGACAGCACCGCCGACATCGCCGAATGCATCAAGCCCGTGCCACAGTCGGTGAGTACCAGGCTGTAGAACCGCTCCAGCACCGCGAGTGCACGCAGATAGTCGTCGGAGCTGAAGGCCTCCGACACCGCCGGGTCGCTCTCCGAAGCCAGCACCTCCAACCGGCTCGGCCCCTGCGAGGTGTAGGCGCGCACGTCGCTGTAGCGCTCGATGCCTTCGGCGTCGCGCAGAAGGTGCCGCACCGTGGCCGCCGTCTCCAACGGCACCTTCTGGCTCAATGTGCCCCGGTCGGGGTTGGCGTCGACCGCGACCACCCGATCACCTCGGATGGAGGCGAACGTCGCGCCCAACGTCGCGGTGATCGTGGTCTTGCCCACTCCGCCTTTCAGCGACATCAAGGCGATCCGGTAGCAGCCCTGCAACGGCTGACTGACCTCGGCGACCAGATTGTTGTGGTGGGTGGTCTTGGGGCTTTCGCCGACGTTGACCTGTTTGAACGACGCCACGTACAGCGCCTTACGCCACCCCGAGGTCGGCGGGTTCTTCCGCTGCCCCAGCAATGCCGTGGTGGACAGGTCGCGGTAGGGGGTGGCGAAATCCGCGGCGATCGGACGGTCAGCTGCGAGCCCCGGGCCCTCGAAACGGCCGAGCGCGGCGGGCGCGGTGGGTGCGGCGATCACCGGGACACCATGCGGCGGTGTCGGCGCCGTCCACTCCGCGGGCAGCGGGGTGGATACGCCCGGCTCGGCCGGATTGCTGAAGCGTTGCTGATTGCGGAAGGCCGGCACCGGAGCGAATACCGAAGGGACCAGCGGAGGTTCGACGTCCGGACGTGGCGGAGACGGCTCGGCGGGCGCCTCGACGACCGGTGGGCCGGCCTGATCGACGACGGTCGGCTCGTCGGCCGACGGCACGGACGGGGTATTCGCCGTATCAGGCACGGGCTGTTCGGACTCGGACACCGATCTTCCCTCCGTTCGGACGACTTGCCGTCGGCCCGACCTTAGCGCGGTCCTCGAGCCGGATTCCGACGCGGTGGTGAATTGCGGTGGTGAATCGCGGTGCGAGCTAACCCACGCCCGCGTACGAATGCAGGCCCACGGTCACCAGATTGATGAAGAACAAGTTGAAGACCATCGCGACGAAACCCACCACGTTGATCCAGGCTGACTTGCGATCACGCCAACCCGCGGTGGAGCGGGCATGCAGGTACGCCGCATACACCACCCACGCGATGAACGACACCGTCTCCTTGGGGTCCCAGCCCCAGTAGCGGCCCCAAGCCTCCTCGGCCCAGATGGCTCCGAAGATCACCCCGAAACCGAAGATCGGGAACGCGAAAATCGTGGTGCGGTAGGCGATCCGATCCAAGGTCTGGGCATCGGGCAGCCGTGAGATGACACGACCCAGACCGTTGTCCCGATCCGCCAGCGGCGACATCTTGAGCAGGAACAGGATGCTGGCCACACCGGCCACCAGGAACACCCCGGAACCCAGGCTCACCACCGACACGTGGATGGGCAGCCAATAGGACTGCAACGCAGGCATCACCGGGGCGGCATTGGAGTACAGCCAGCGTCCCGACACCGTCAGCAGGATCAGCACCGGCACCAACACGAAGACCCACAGGGCGCGGTACTGCGGCTTACGCAGCACGACGGCGGCCGCGACCAGCCCGCAGAAGCTGGTCAGGTTGATGAACTCGTACATGTTGCCCCACGGCACCCGGGAGGTGGCCAGGCCGCGCAGCACGATGCAGATGAACAACATGCCGATGCCGACATAGGTCAGGGCCAGACCGGTCTTGCCGACGCGCTCGTCGAACGACCGGCGGGGCTCCTCGGCGACGACGCCGGGGGTGGCGCTGTCGGCCCCCACGGTGGCCCCGACGAGTTCGCGGCTTTCGACTTTGCGGCCCCGGCTGTAGGCGAGTTCGATCGCGAGCAGGATCAGCCCGCCGACCAGAACCAACACCGACGACGTGAACGCCCAGTCGGAATATCTGGCCAGCCCGATGTCGATGTGCTCGGTGTTCACTGCTCCGCCTTCTCTCCTGCCGGCTGCTCGTAACCCTCCAACAGCCGTCCGGTCAGCTTCTCGAACTCGTCGCCCCAACCGGAGTTGTCGGTACGGGCCAGCCCGCCCAGCTCGACGTTCACCGTACCCGCAGCAGCGGGTTGAATCCGAACCCAGATCCGACGGCGGCGCACCACCAACGACACCAACAACCCGGCCATCATCGACATCGCGAACACCAGGACCCACACCTGGGCGGGATCGTGGGAGACCTGCAGGTTGACGAACGGTACGGCGCCGTCGAACCGGACCTTGGTGCCGTCATCGAGCGTGGTGTCCTGCCCTTCGACCAGGTTCACCCGGGCCACCTTCGTCAGCCGGTTCTGACCGATCAGCCGGGGATCGAGGGTGAACAACGACTGCGGCCGGCCGGTGTCCAGCCCGGTGTCGCCGCGGTAGATGTCCACGGCGACGGCCGGATCGTCGAGCGCCGGGAACTTCGACGACAGCAGCGTGCCCTCCAGTTCCTTGGTGGGCGCGAACAGACCCTGGATCGCGATCTGGTGCTTACGGCGCTCGTCGGCATCGGGATAGGTACCCGCCGGCGGGTCGATGCGCATGACGCCCGACGACAACAGCGTCATCTGTTCCTCGGGCCGCCACTGGATGGTCTGGGTGCGCTGCTGGCCGTCGGGGAACGTCACGGTGAACGTCGGCGCATATCCGTGGCCCTGCAGGTAGACCCGGTCCCCGCCGATGCGCAGCGGGTGGTTGACCTCCAGACGGTACGGCTGCCAGGTGTTGGCAGCCAGAGCGTCACCCACCTGATAGTCGATGTGCGCGGCGAACGACAACGCCTGACCGGTGGGCAGATAATGCGCGTCGAAGTCGTTGACCCGCAGGCACATCGGGTTCAGCGAGGTGCCGTCGACGGTGTTGCCGGCCCGGAAGGAGTCGAACGCGGCCGGGGAGGCGGTGCAGAACCCGGGGCCGCCGTCAGCGATCACGATGACGTTGCCCTCATAGCCGAACAATTTGCCGCAGGCCACCGCGGCCAACAGACCCAGCAGCGAGAAGTGGAAGACGATGTTGCCGAACTCGCGCAGATACCCCTTCTCCGCTGAGATTTCAGTGCCGGCATCGGTCTGCCGGGTGACCTTGCGCCAGCCCTTGAGCCGCTTGGTCACCGTCTCGGCGAACTCGGCGGGCTCGGCGCTCACCTGCTCGTCGTAGTGCTTGGGCAATCGGCCCAGATTGCGTGGTGCAGGCACCGGCACCGCCCGCAGGCTGCGGAAATGCTCGATCATGCGGGGGGTGAGGCAGCCCACCAGCGAGATGAACAGCAACACGTAGATCGCGGTGAACCAGAAGCTGGAGAACACGTCGAAGGCCTGCACGCGGTCCAGCCACGGCCCGATCGTGGGATGGGCCGCCAGATACTCGTCGACCTTCGACTCGTTGAGGCTGCGTTGTGGCAACAGCGCGCCGGGGATCGCGCCGAGGGCCAGCAGGAACAGCAGCACCAGTGCGGTGCCCATGGACGTCAGGGTCCGCCAGGTGTTGCGCGCCAGCGCGAGCAGACGCATAACCGGCCCAAAACGCCGATTTTTGGGCGGGTTTGTGTCTGCTCGCGCAGCGGTGTCGGTCATATCGGCAGCCTCACGTCACTGACGAACGCGTCGCGCACCCACGACACAAACTCATTCCACAAACCCGTCACCAGCGCGGCGCCCACCAGGATCAGCAGCACCCCACCGAAGATCTGGATGGTGCGGGTGTGCCGGCGCAACCAGCCCAGGCCGGTGACCGCGCGCGCCGAGCCCAGTGCCAGCAACACGAACGGGATTCCCAGGCCGAAGCAGTAGGCCAACACCAGCGCCACCCCCCGCGCCACCGTGGCGCCGTCGGTGGCCGAGGCCACCGCGATCACCCCGGTCAGCGTCGGCCCCAGGCACGGGGTCCAGCCGAGCGCGAACACCGCACCCAGCAGCGGTGCCCCGGCCATCGTGGACCACTGCCGCGGGGCGAACCTCGCCTGGCGTTGCAGCGCCGGGATGAAGCCGACGAACACCAGCCCCATCACGATCGTCACCACCCCGCCGATGCGTTGCAGCAGAACCTGATTGGCGATCAGCGTGGTGGTCATGCCCAGCACCGCCACCGCTCCGAGCAGGAACACCACGGTGAAACCCGCCACGAACAACGCCGCCGCACCGGCCACCCGCAGCCGTGCGGTGCGCGTGGCCTGTCGGGTGGCGCCGGAGACCACCGGGTCCTCCTGCACCCCGACGACGGCGGCCAGATACGACAGGTAACCGGGCACCAGCGGCACCACACACGGAGACGCGAACGACACCAGCCCGGCCAGCACACTGATCCCCAGCGCCAGCAGCACGGGCCCGGCCGCGGCGATCTCGCCGAAACCGGTCACTTCTGCGCGTCCTCGGGCGGGGCGGCCGGTTCGGCCGTCAACCGGGCCAGCAGCGGCTCCAGATCCTCGGCCAGCAGTTCACGCAGGAACACCGCGGCCACCCGGTGTTGCCGGTCGAGCACCACGGTCGACGGGATCACCGTGGTCGGGTACTTGCCGCCGAAGGCGATCATGGTGCGCATCGCCGGGTCGTAGATCGACGGAAAGGTGACCTTGCGATCGATGACGAAATCGACGGCGGCCTGACGGTTGTTGTCGCGCACGTTGATGCCGAGAAACGCCACGCCCTGATCGTGGGTCTCGGTGTACACCTTCTCCAGCTGGCTGATCTCGGCCCGGCACGGCCCACACCACTGCCCCCACACATTGATCACCACGACCTGGCCGGCGAAGTCGTCGAGGGAGATCGTCTTGGCCGGGTCGGTCAACGACGGGCCCGTCAATGCCCCTGGGCGGCCGCGGTTTTCGGGGGGATCGTAGAAGATGTCGGTCTTGCCGCCGGGGGCGACGAATTCGAAGGTGCCGCCCTGGGCCACGGCGTCGTCGCCCGTGGAGCATCCGGTGAGCAGTACCAGCCCTGCCAGCACCGCCACGCTCACCCGGGCGAGGAACGACCTCATTCAGATGCCCCAGGGCTCCGTATAGCCCCACCGGATCAGCGTGTCGTCCTCGAAGGTGAACGACGTGATCGAGGACAGGTTGCACAGTCGGCTGTGCGGCAACGGCAGGTGGGCGAGCTTGCGTCCGATCATCGCCCGGCGCAGCGTCTCGACGGGAAGCTGATGGCTGACGCACACCGCATCGTGGCCGGCCGCCTTCTCCCGGGCCCGGTGCATGGCCGCCATCATCCGGGGAGCGATTTCCGCGTACGGCTCACCCCAGGACGGTTTCGTGGGATTGCGCAGCAACGGCCAGTTCCGCGGATCGCGCAGGGCGCCGTCGCCCGGGGACACCCGCTTCCCCTCGAAGACGTTCCACGACTCGATGAGATCGTCGTCGGTCGCGATCGGCAGACCGTGCTTCTCGGCGATCGGCGCCGCCGTCTCCTGTGCCCGCTCCAGCGGCGAGGCCACCACGTAGACGATGTCCTTGTCGGCCAGCCAATCCGCGGCGGCCTGCGCCTGCGCCCGGCCCCGCTCGGAGAGGTGATAATCCGGCAACCGGCCGTAGAGCACCTTCTCGGGGTTGTGCACCTCGCCGTGGCGCATCACGTGCACCGTCGTTCTTGTCGGCACAGTTTTCGTCACGCCGTGGCCTCCGCGGCGGCACGGGCGGCAGCGGGCAGCGCGTCAGCGATCCGGGAGAACGCGTCGTCATCCAATGCCGCTGAGACGAACCAGGTTTCGAAGGCGCTGCACGGCGGATAGATCCCGGCTTCCAGCAGCGCATGGAAGAACGGTGGGAAACGCCAGGTTTCGGTGTCCTTGGCGGTGGCGAAGTCGGTGACCGGCTCCTGCGTGAAGAACACGCTGAGCATGTTGCCGGCGCGCTGAACCCGATGCGCCACACCGGCATCGGTCAGGGCCTCGGTGAGCAGACCGGCCAGCCGGTCGGCGTTGGCGTCCACCCGCGCGTAGGCGGCGTCGTCGGCGTGGCGCAACGTGGCCAGCCCGGCCGCCATCGCCACCGGGTTACCCGAGAGCGTGCCGGCCTGATACACCGGCCCGAGCGGGGCCAGCCGACCCATCACCTCGGCGCTGCCGCCGAACGCCGCGGCCGGCAGGCCGCCACTCATCACCTTGCCGAAGGTGAACAGGTCGGCGTCGACGGGATCGAGCCCGTACCAACCCGAACGGCTCACCCGGAAACCCGTCATCACCTCGTCGAGGATCAGCAGTGCACCGTGGGCCGCGGTGATCCGGCGCAACGCGGCGTTGAACCCGGGCATCGGCGGCACCGTGCCCATGTTGCCCGGGCTGGCTTCGGTGATGACACAAGCGATTTCGTCACCGAATCGCCCGAATATCTCCTCCACGGCCGCGACGTTGTTGTACGGCAGCACGATCGTGTCGGCCGCCGCGGCGCCGGTGACCCCCGGCGAGGACGGCAGCCCCAGGGTGGCGACGCCGGATCCGGCGTCGGCCAGCAGCGCGTCGCTGTGACCGTGGTAGCAGCCCGAGAACTTGATGATCTTGGCGCGCCCGGTGTAGCCGCGGGCCAGCCGGATCGCGCTCATGGTGGCCTCGGTGCCCGAGTTGACCAGACGCAACCGCTCGACCGGGGACACCCGAGCGATGATCTCGGCAGCCAGCTCCGTCTCCGAGGGCGTCGGGGCGCCGAAGCTCAGCCCGTCGGCGGCCACCCGCTGGACCGCCTCCACCACCGCCGGGTGCGCGTGGCCCAGCAGCATCGGACCCCACGAGCAGACCAGGTCGACGTAGCGATTGCCGTCGGCATCGGTGAGCCAGTAGCCCTGGGCGGAGGTGATGAACCTCGGGGTGCCTCCGACAGAGTTGAAGGCACGCACCGGGGAGTTCACCCCGCCGGGGATGACTGCACAGGCGTCGGCGAACAGCTGGGCCGATCGCTGGGTGTGCGGTTGGTCAACACGCATGGCCACCAGTGTCCCAGCCGGTGCAAATGCGTCAACTACAGGGTGTAGTGGGCACGGTCACCCATTCGTGTCACCCGCCCGCGTCACCGGCCGGCGTCAGCGCGAACACCGGGTGATCCGCATCGTCGGGCAGATCCCGGAAATAACCCTCCACGACCTTGCCCGCCAGCGGGCGGTAGGCCGCGATGACCGGTGCCCGCTGCTCCACCGGGACCTCGGCGGCGAGGTAGGTGTCCGATCCCAGCCGCACCCGCGGTTCGGCCCGCACATTGCGCACCCAATCCGACTCTCCACGGGTGGAGACCAGGTACTTCACCCCGTCGAGGACCGGCACGACCACCGGGAGCTGCTGCGACTGTTTGGTGCCGCGCCTTGTCACGGTCAGCGTCTGACTGCGCCCGGCGCCGGTGACCATGGCGATCCGATTGACCACCTTGCGGACGAACCACGGCGGTTTGAGATAGGCCATGGCCCCAGTCTCGGCATACATCGCCCGCGACGCCAGATTTTGCCCCCAGGCCGCAGCCCAGCGTCGCATCATGGGGCCATGCAACTCCCCCAATGGCTGGCCCGAGCCAACCGGTACGTCACCAACCCCATCCAGAAGCTCTGGGCGGGATGGGCGCCGCTGTTCGGCATCCTCGAACACGTCGGGCGCCGCTCCGGCAAGCCCTACCGCACTCCCCTGACGGTGTTCACCACCGACGAGGGCGTCGCGATCCTGCTCACCTACGGCCCGAACCGGGATTGGCTCAAGAACATCACGGCGGCCGGCCAGGCCCAGATGCGCCGGCACGGCAAGACCATCCGACTCGCCGACCCGCGCGTCGTGACGAAAGCGGAGGCCGCGCCCCACGTCCGGGGGCCGATTCGGTCGGTGTTCCCACGGCTGCCGTTCGAGCAGGCAGTGCTGTTACGCCGGGTCATCTGAACGGACCCGGCGCGCGATCCTTCTTCGGCGACTGTGTCCCTGGCCACTGGGGGTTTGACTTCCGCGAACCGGCGGGTACGTGGCCTGTCACGAAAGCACTCCACTGTGGCCGACCGGCCGAATGATTCGGAGAAGGGGCTGACATGGCCAAACACAGCAGGGCAACCGAGGCGCGCGAGGGCTTGATCGACTCGGTGAAGGGAAAAGCCAAAGAGATCGTCGGTGCGTTGACCGACAACGATTCGTTGACGGCCGAGGGCCAACTGGAGCAGAGCGCCGCCAAGGAGCGGCGAGCAGCCAACAACGCCGAGGCCATCGCCGACGCCGAAGCTCAGGAGGCGAGGCAAGAGGCCGCCGAGGCCCAACGCGAGGCGGCGCAATCCCGCGGCGAGGTCCAGGCCCGCACGGAGGCCGTCGAGAATTCTGTCGACCTTTCCCGGGCTGCCCAGAAGCGTTCGGCCGAACAGGCCGGCCGCCACGCCGTCCAACAGGCGACCACACGGGCCGAACTCGACGCACAGAGTGAGATCGAGCAGGCCAGAACCGACGAGAACGCCGAAGTCGGCGCGGCGGTGGCCGATGTGGCCGACGCGGTGGAGGAACACCGTGAAGCCGTCGCCGAGGCCGCCGAGACAAAGGTCGAAGCCGAGCGCTGGCGCGAGGCGGCGGATCAGATTTCTGCCGACCTCCCCGAAAACCCCGAGGAGAAGCGATGAATGTCATGGAAATCCCGTTCGCCGCGCTGCGCCTGCAGTACCGGATCGCGCGGTTCCCCCTTCAGGTGGTCGACGACCGGCTGATCTCGAAGCTGGACCCGGAATCGCCGGCGCGGTTGTTGTACCAACGCTCGCTCGGCTCGCTGGACGCCGGGATCGGCGGCGCCCTGGGGGACACCGAGCTCGCACAGCGGGGCACCGCCCTGCGTGATCGCAGCGACGCGCTGGTCCGCGCGGCTCAGCTGGACGCCGTCGCCGACGGGGAGTTGAAGGAGGCCGACGCCGAACTCGCGGCCGCCCGTGACCAGGCTGCCGAGGATGTCTCCGAGGCACGCGAGGATCGCCAACGCCGAACGACTGACGCCCGCCAGACCGCCAACGAGCGTAAAGGCGCTGCGGCTCAACGCGTTCAGAAGCAGACCGCCGAGGCCAAGCGACGCGTCGACGAAGTGGCGGAGCGACGGAAGAACTCTGCCGAGGCCGCCGGCGCCGCGGAGCTGGCCGAGATCCGCGCCGAAGAGCGGACCACGAAGGCCGCTGCGGAAGACAAACTGGACGACGCCACCGCCGCCCGGCAATCCGCAGCAGACAAACGCGTCAAGGCCGACAAGCTCGACGACCTGGCCGACACCGAATCAGAGAATCGGCAACGCGAGAAAGCCTGATCCGAACACCGTGCTCGACCCCCGGGGCTGCCGGCCTCGGGGGTCGACTGCTGTCGGGCCGCGATGCGGATCAGCACGAAAACGACCGACTGGCTTTTATTTTTTTCTGATGTATGGTCGGCCTCAGTGATTGTTTGCGAGTAAGGAGCAACGATGGCTGATAAATCTCAAGGTCGCGCGCCCAAAAAACCGGCGATGACCATCAAGGAACGCCGGGCGGCAAAGCGCGACAAGGCGGCCGAGGCCGGCGAGACCATTCCGCGCCGGAAGCGCCCGGACCGGGCCTAGCCCTCTGTACTGCAGTTTTTCCGGTTACCAGCCGCCAACGTAGCCGCTTCGCCGCGTCCCGCGCGGCTGGTCCGGATTTCCTTCGCATAAAACTGACGCATTGGATATTGGAAATTCCGCGTCGGACCGCTCCCAATTTATTGTTCAGGGTGGTCCATTTTGCGAAAAAGAAGATCGGACGACATATGACAATTATTTATTGACGTGGAGAACGGCGGGTGGAACTACAGTGGCGGATCGGGATACCGCCGGCCCGCAGGTGCTGGTGCTCGGTTGGCTGACGGATGTCTCCGGGGCGATCACCGCCGCGCTGGGGCGCCACGACATCACGGTCAAACACACCCACCCGCCGGGTAGCCACAAGCCGGATCGAAAGCGATGGCGCACAACGGCTTCGGCAGCGCCGCCATTGAGCGCAGCCGAGATCGACTCCATCGAATCGGTGATAGCCATCTTCGACGGGCACGCGGTGCGGTCACGGTTCGGCGGGCGTCAGAACTGCGCATCGCGCCGCCGGCTGCGGGTGAGCGCGAACGACGCGTGCGATTCGACGACCGCGGCCGCACTCACGGTGGGTGCGCGACGGGTCCTGCTGATCTGTGACGCGCGGCGCCTGCCTGGGCGCCGACGCGCGCTCGCAGCGAGCTGGACTCGCGATCTGGCACACCGGATCGGTTATGAATGCTCGGTCAACGGCCTGCCCGACAACGCGTCGTACGCGGTGATCGAATCCGATGCCGAGGTCACCGAGATCGCCGACGTGGTCGTGGGGTGGCATGACAGCGACGGACCGGGGTGGCCGGCGGTCACGTCCGCCAGTTCAGCACCTCGCCCGTCCCGGCCGTCATGATCGTGCCCGGCATCACCCGCAACCGGTACGGGGTGAGCCGCAGGGCGGCGAACTCGGCGGAGGTGGGCCCGTCACTCCACTGCGGGATGATGCGCGGGTCGTAGCCCACGGGCGCAGGCCCCTGGGCGAACCGGTCCCAGACCTGGCTGCAGGTGTCGTCGTCGGTGTACCACTCCACCAGGCAGTCTGCGGCACACGTGTCATGGTCGGGACTCCAGTAACTGACGGAGACGTACGGGTGCACCGCCAGGTGCGCCCTCTTGACGGGACTCGGCACGGTCGCGACCCAACCGAACAGATCGGTCCCGTCCCAGTCCCAGATCGGGTGCAGGATGCGGGTGCGCGGACGACCGTCGGCGTCGACGGTGGCTACCGACGCCCACACGATCTGGTGGGCCATCGCCGTGAACTCGGGCGCAATTCGCTCTAGCGGGGTCACCCCGTCACCTTAGGCACCGCGTCGTCCCCGACTGCGCTGTTACTTATCTGTGTCGTCCTGGCCGTAGCGGGGCTTGCCCTCGTCGTCGACCCAGTCGTTGACAGCGGTACCCGAGACCGTGCCGCCGCTGCCGGGCAACGTTACCGTCGGGCGCGAATCGTCATACGACTCCATGATGCGCGCCGCTTCTTTGTGGTGTTCTTCGGTGACTTCTGGAGGTTCCTGTGTAGTCATGGCTAACGGCTGCCCGAAAATGTGACCTACCAAACAGCAGGGCTCACGCCGGGACGGTACGCAGCGACGTCGGCAGGCTCGGCAGAAAGTGCCTGGTGGCGAACGCCCGAATGTCCTCGGCAGTGTCCAGCGGCTCGACACTGGGCAGCAACAGCACCATCGCCGCGTAGCGCAGGATGGTGTCGGCCAGATCGTTGACCGCCTGCGCCCCGATCCGCTCGGCGAAGCCGGCCGGGAAGATCACCTTCAGCGCCGCGGCCATCCGTTCGATCGCCGCGCCGTAGTGGGTGTGCAGCATCTCCATCACCAGGGCCGGTTCATCGGCGATCAGCTGGTTGAGCACATGGTGACGCCGGAACCGCAGGATCGACAGGGTGAACGCTTCGACGTAGTAATTCGACTGCGGGCCGGCATTTTTCAGCTCGTTGGCAATATCGGCGAACAACGCGACATTCTCACGTTCGATCACCGCCCCGACCAGCTCGTCACGGTTGGCGAATCTGCGATAGATCGTCGTGCGGCTGACGCCGGCCCGGCGCGCCACGTCGTCGAGCGCAACGCGGCGCAGGCCGTGGCGTTCGAATTCGACCAGGGCCGCATCGAGGATTGCGGCTACCGAATCAACCCCGGGCATAGCCTTTTTGGGCAAATTTGTTGTAGCGGACGCTCATCGGCAAATGATCCCACACCCAGTTCACCGGGCGGCTCCGCCAGAACGCGGCGAACCGCTGGTAGTTGCGTTCCTGGCGCTCGCTCCACGGCAGTTCGAGCAGATCCCGGGCCCGCGGCGGCAGACCGCCTGCCGTCAGGAAGGCCGCGACCGGGTTGAACACCGTGGCGACGATCCGCCACACCGCCGGGTGCACGGCCTTGGGGCACGGGAAACCCTTGGTGACATAGCCGACGCCGTAGCGGGCGGACTTGTGTGGGACGGCGACCTCGTTGAGCATCCGGTCCCAGTACTGCTCGAACTCGGCGTAGGTGGCGGGCATCGGCCGGTCGCTGACCCCGTAACGGCGGTACCAGGTCTTGGACTCCAGATAGATCTGCTCCTTCTCCGCGTCGCTGAGGCGCTTCACGAAGGTGTCGGCGAAGTAGAAGATCTGCTCGACGAATGTCGCATGGGCCCAGAAGTAGGTGTCGGGATCGAGCGCGTGGTATTTCGACCCATCCGGCATATCGCCCTTGACGTGGTGGTGGAAGTCACGCACCTGCAGGCCGGCATTCTCCTCATCGGAGCCGTAGACCGTGCGGAAGATCGGCGGGATGGTGCGCTTGAGCCGCTCGGCGGTGTCGGCGAAGAACGTCGAGTGGTCCAGGACGCCCTGGCCGAGCTGGGCCAACATGTTCTGCAGGACGGCGGGACGCGGTCCGATCAGGTACATCCGGTTGTCGCCGAAGTACTTCCAGACCAGCGATTCGGGCCCCAGCGGCAAGGCGTCCGCCTGCTGCGGCTGCTCGACCAATTCAGTCATGGACACAGTGTTACAGATTTCGCACTTTGTACCAAGAGGTCTGTGACGACACTCACCGATCACCACGGAAACGCGGCTGACCAGCGGTTGAAAAGACGACCGCAGGGTAATCAGCGTCGATGACCAGTTCTTCAGCGGTGAGTGAACCCGCCCAGCCCGACAAGGCTGACAAGCCCGCCAAGGCCGACAAGCCCGCCAAGGCCGACAACTCAGACAAAGCCCACGCACCGTCGCTGCCCAGCCAGGTCGACGACGAGGTGCCCCTCTTCGATCGCTTCGCCTCCAGCGTCGCCGAGCGGGTTTCCAAGGCCTGGTTCTTCGTGGCCTGTGTGCTGATCGTGGTGATCTGGGCGCCCACGTTCGTCGTGCTGGATCTCGACACCTGGCAGTTGATCATCAACACCCTGACCACGATCATCACGTTCCTGCTGGTGGCGCTGCTGCAGAACACCCAGACCCGCAACGACAACGCGCTGCAGCACAAGCTGAATGCCATCGCCGACGCGCTGTCGGACCTGATGCGCGAAGTCGGCGGCGACGACCGCAGCCTCGACAAGGACCGCCGCGAACTGCACGCCGCCGTCGGCCTGGAAGACCACGAGAGCACCGACTGATCACCGCGCCGGCGCCAGGTCACACCCAGGTCAGCGGGTCCAGCGCGAGGTAGAACCGCAGTCGGTCCTCGTCGATCGGCGCCGGATAGTGCGCGGCCAGCCCGGCCGCCGCGCCCTCGGCGAACCGGGGGAAGGTGTCAGCTGTATTGGCCGACAACAACGCCAGATCGGCATGCCGATCGGCGAGTCCGAGCCGGCCCAGGTCGACAAATCCCGCGACCGTGAACCGGTCGGGGTCGATCACGATGTTGGGCAGACACAGGTCGCCATGGCACACCACGAGGTCACCGGCTTCTTGGCCGCGCCGCTGCTCCACCTCCCGTTCGACGCGAGCCAGCAGTTCGGCGGCCGGGACATCCCGGTCCTCGTCGCGCAAGAACTCGCGGTCCACCGCATCGGCGGCGACGGTCGCGCGGGCCCTGGCCACCATGTCGTCCAGATCGCGGTGATACGAACAGACCTCGACCGCGATGGTGTGCAACTCCGCGACGGCAGCCACGATCGCCGGCCAGGATGCCCGCAGGACCGTCTCCGGCAGCCGGTCGGCAGTGGCACCGCTCAGGGCACCGGTGATCAGGAACGCACCGCCGTCGTCGTCGATACCCCAGTCGATCACCGGCGGGGACGGCACACCCCGGCTGCGAGCCCAGGACAACCGGTCCCGTTCGTCGGCCAGATCGGCAACGCCGTCGGGCCCGACCGTCTTTGCGTACCGCGAACCGTCGGCACTACGGAACACCGCTGCGCCGGACTCCCCGC
The DNA here is from genome assembly GCF_001954135.1 of Mycobacterium sp. GA-1841. GTDB lineage: Bacteria > Actinomycetota > Actinomycetes > Mycobacteriales > Mycobacteriaceae > Mycobacterium. Next base: position 25,040 of record NZ_MBEQ01000038.1, read on the forward strand.
CGGACACGGCATGCCAATCCGTCACCGTCAGCGCCGCAGCCGCGCGATACCCACCACGATCAGCACGCCGGCCACGCCGGCCAGCAGCAACGACAACACCAGCAGCGGCGACGAATACGTCACCGCCGTTGTCGCGGGTTCGCCGTCCAGTACCGGCGCCACGTCGATCGTGCGCGCGGCCGCGCTCCAGCTCAGGACACAGCCCACCGCAGCGGCCGCGGCCACCAGGAACTCGACGACAGCCCGGCGTTTCACTGGATGCGCTCCTCGACCAGCGCCTCCAGCGCTTCGCGCAGCTTGCGATGCTTACGGGCCCAGGCCTGCGCATTGCGTTTACCGGTGAGCTTGAGTCCGATGCCGGTGCGTCCCCTCGGCACGCCGGTGAGCTCACCGAGCGCTCGGGCGGACTGCCACTTCGGCACCTCGGAACCCGAGGCCTCGGGATAGATTTCCACGATTTCGTCGACCCGCGTCGACTCGGCGCCCTGCCGCAAGGTGTCGGCGGTCAACTCGACCGAGGTGTGGATACGCGCGGCCTTGATCTGGATGGCGACGAACCCCGACACCAACAGCAGGAACACCAGCGGGATCCACAGGTCGTGCCCGTAGCCGCCGGTCTTCTGCAGGATCGCCATGCCGATCCCGGCGAACGGCCCCAACAACAGCCACGCCCAGCTCGCGCCCTGTTCGTAGAACAGCACTTTCGAAGCCGCCTTGTGCACCGGCTCACTCACCATCGACTCCCCTCCGCAGCGACAGCGCGCTCAGCCCGGTTCCCACGATCAGCAACACCACACCGAACACCGTGAGAATGTGGACCACGCCGAACCGCGCGGTCAACGCCACGATGACCATGATCGCCAGCGACAACGCGATCGCCGCGCGCAGGTAGCGACGGTCACCGGTCCGGCTCCGTCCGGCCAGGAAGGCCATGCCGAGCCCGGCAAGAGCGGTCAGCACCCCGCCGCCGCGGAACAGCCAGGTGTCCAGCCCCGGCAGGCTCACCGACGCCGCGATCATCCCGCCGACGATCAACAGAACCGCCGCGACCAGCCAAAAGGAGAAGCCGACGGTCGCCACGAGCGGCCGGTTCGGGGCTGGGCGTGACTCTGACGATGCGGGCGGTGAAGGCATTGTCGGCAAAGCGTAGCGAATCAGCGGGTGAAGAAGGCGTCGGCATCCTTGCGGTAGAGCAAGTACAGCCCGCCGGCGATCAGTACCGAACCGACGATCGCGGTGACGGCATAGCCCACGGCGGCCGCATCCTGGCGCTCGCCGGTCAGCAGGCTGCTGACCGAGTGCAAGATCGCCACCAGTCCCCCACTGGTCAACACCGTGCGTGCCCAGCGATAGCCCTGGCGCATGAGCGCCAGGAAGGCCCCCACGATGGAGGTCAGGACCACCAGGAACATCACGGAGAAGATGACGGTCATCGAGCGTTGGGCGCCGGAGCCGGATCCGGTCAGCGCGTCGACGAGATACCCGAGCACCATCAGTGCCAGCGCGGCCGTCCACAACCAGAACCCGGTGTCCACGTCGTCGGGGCGCCCGGTGGGGATCTGGTGCGGTTCGGTCACGCGAGCCAGCCGGCGACCTCAGCCGCCCAATACGTCAATACGATGTCGGCGCCGGCCCGCCGGATGCTGGTCAACGACTCCACCGCGGCGGCCTGCAGGTCGATCCAACCGTTGGCCGCGGCCGCACAGATCATCGAGTACTCACCGGAAATCTGATATGCCGCAACGGGCACCGGAGAGATGTCGGCAGCGGCGCGCACCACGTCCAGGTAGCTCATCGCGGGCTTGACCATCACGATGTCGGCCCCCTCGTCCAGGTCGAGTTCGATCTCGTGGACGGCTTCGCGGATATTGCCGGGATCCTGTTGATAGGTGCGGCGATCTCCGGTCAGGCTGGAGGACACCGCCTCCCGAAACGGGCCGTAGAACGCCGAGGCGAACTTGGCCGCATAGGCCAGGATCGCGACATCGGTGTGCCCGGCCTCGTCCAGCCCGTCGCGGATGGCGGCCACCTGACCGTCCATCATGCCGCTCGGACCCACCACGTGTGCACCCGATTGTGCTTGTGCCACAGCAAGTTCCACATAACGCGCATTGGTGGTGTCGTTGTCCACCCGGCCGGTGGCGTCCAGCACGCCGCAATGCCCGTGGTCGGTGAACTCGTCCAGGCAGGTGTCGGCCATCAGCACGGTGGCGTCACCGAGGTCCTTGGCCAGATCCCGCAACGCCACGTTGAGGATGCCGTCCGGATCGATGCCGACGGCGCCGGTCGGATCCTTGTCCTCGTCGCGGGGCACACCGAACAGCATCAACCCGCCCACCCCCGACGCCACCGCGTCGGCAGCCGCACGGCGCAAGGAATCCCTGGTGTGTTGCACCACGCCGGGCATCGAGGAGATCGGCCGCGGCTCCGCGATGCCGTCGGCGACGAACATCGGCAACACCAGATGCCGTGGCTCCAACGAGGATTGAGCGACCAGCCGGCGCATCGCCGGGGTGCTGCGCAACCTGCGGGGTCGGTGCCGGGGGAATGCCACTGGCGCACGTCTCCTTTTCCGGCGGTTGTCTACCTGCGGCGGCTCTTCTTGCGCGGCGGGGGCAGCGCCCCCTCGGCCCGCAACCGGGCGGCGTGCTCGGCGAGCGCGTCGACCAGCGGTCCGACCGCAGCCGTCTCCGGCTGGACATCCACGCGCAGGCCGAATTCGGCTGCGGTTTCAGCAGTTTTCGGGCCGATGCAGGCCACGATGGTCCGGGCGTGCGGCTTGCCGGCGATGCCGACCAGGTTGCGCACCGTCGAGCTCGACGTGAAGCAGACCGCGTCGAAACCACCGGTCTTGATCATCTCGCGCGTCTGCGCCGGCGGCGGAGCGGCCCGCACGGTGCGGTAGGCGGTGACATCCTCGATCTCCCAGCCGCGTTCGCGCAGTCCCTCGGCCAGCGTCTCGGTGGCGATGTCGGCGCGCGGCAGCAGCACCCGGTTCACCGGATCGAAAACCTCGTCGAACGGCGGGAACTCGTCGAGCAAGCCGAGTGAGGACTGCTCACCCGACGGCACCAGCTCGGGATTGATCCCGAACGCGCGCACCTTGTCGGCGGTGGCCTGCCCGACGCAGGCGATCTTCACACCGGAGAAGGCCCGCGCATCGAGACCGAACTCGTTGAACTTCTCCCAGACCGCTCGCACGGCGTTGGTGGAGGTGAACACCACCCACTGGAACCGGCCGTCGACCAGACCCTTGACCGCGCGCTCCATCTGCGCGGGGCTGCGCGGCGGCTCGACGGCGATGGTGGGCACCTCGATCGGCAGGGCGCCGTGGCCCACCAGCTTGTCGCTCATCTCGCCGGCCTGGTCCTTGGTGCGCGGCACCAGCACGGTCCAGCCGTACAGGGCGCGGCTCTCCCACCAGTTCAGCTTGGCCCGGTTGGCCACGGTCTTGCCGATGGTGACGACCAGCGGACCGGTCAGCGGCCCGGCCAGCTCGCTTCCGGCGGGCTTTTCCAGCACAGCCTTGTCGGTCAGCCCGCCGAGCGTGGTCTCGACCGAGCGCTGCTGGCAGGTGGTGCCGCTCGCGGTCACCACCGCGGGCGTGGTGTCGACGAGCCCGTGCTCGATCAGGGTGCGCGCGGCGTCCGGCAGATGCGAGGCCGTGGCGTGCAGGATCAGCGGCCCCGGCGCGGCGGCCAGCGCGGCCCAATCCACGTCACCGCGGACATCGGCCACGGTGTGGGCAGACCCCAGCGGCAGACCCGCGTAGGTGGGCACCGCGCTGGTGGCGGGCAGCCCGGGGACGATCTCGAAGTTCACATGGCTCTTGGCCAGGGCGCCGATCTCGGTGATCACCGCGTCGACCGACAGCGGATCACCGGCGACCAGACGCACCACGTCGTAGCCGTGCCGGGCCTCGGCGGCCAGGGTCTTGGCCACCTCGGCCGGATCGCCGAGGGCGGGGCGGATCTCAGGGCCACCCGGGATGACCGCGGCCTGCGCGGCATCTGAGGCAGTGCCGGAATCGACGTTGGCCCCGTCGCCGGTGTCGGCCTTGGCCGGCTCAGCCGGTGCCGGGCCCGAAGCCGGCGGCAGCTCGGTACCGACCAGCGCCAGCACTGCTTCCGGCACGTCGGGATCGGTGAACACCAACTCGGCGTGCGCCAACACGGCTTGTGCCCGTGCCGTCAGCAACCCCGGATCTCCCGGGCCTGAGCCGACAAATGTGATGCGGCCGGGCTTTGCCTTGCGACCTCGCATGGTCATTCTTCACTCCCGCGCTCTACCAACAGCTCGCGTGCACCCAGCTCGAAAAGCTCCGCGGCCACCGAGAGACCCAGCTCAGCGGCCCGACCGGGAGTCCCGATGCCGGACGCACGGATCACGTCGGATCCGTCCAGCGTCGCCACGCAGCCGCGCAACGACAGCTCCTCGAAGACATTGCCGTCCTCATCGATGGACTCGACCACTTCAGCGATCGCGCCCACCGGTGCGGAACAACCCGCCTCCAGTTCGGCGAGCAGGATCCGTTCGGCGGTGACCGCGGCGCGCGTGTCGGCGTCGTCCAGCTCCGACAGCACCGAGATCAACTCGGCGTCGCCGGCGCGGCACTCCACCGCAAGCGCTCCCTGAGCCGGTGCCGGCAACATCTGCACCGGCTCGAGCGTCTCGGTGACCACCTCGAGTCGTCCGATACGGGCGAGTCCCGCGCGGGCGACCACGATGGCGTCGAGATCACCGCTCGTAACCCTGTTCAACCTGGTATCTAGGTTGCCTCGTAGGGGGCGGATTTCCAAACCGAGACCCAGTGCTCTAAGCTGCGCGGCCCGCCGCGGGCTCGACGTGCCGATCGTGGAGCCCGCCGGCAACTCGCCGAGCACCATTCCGTCCCGGGCCACCAGGGCGTCACGGGGATCCTCACGGCGTGGAACGGCCGGGATCGCGAACCGGGCGTCGCGCGCGGTCGGCAAATCCTTGTACGAGTGCACGGCCATGTCGACCCGGCCGTCGTCGATCGCCTCGCGCAGCGCGGCGGTGAACACGCCGACGCCGATGTCGGCGATCGGGCCCTGGTTGCGGTCGCCTTCGGTCGAGATGATCACCAGCTCACAGGGGTGACCGGCAGCCAGCAAAGCGTCCCTGATGGTGCCGGCCTGCGTGGTCGCCAGCAGGCTACCCCGGGTGCCGATCCGGATTACCGTATCGCGCGTTTTTTCCAAGACCTACTCAGACTTGTCGAGATCCGTTGTCATAAAGGGCAATTCGCTGGCCGCCACAGCTTCGACGGCCTGCGGATCGAGTTCGAACAGCTCACGCAAGGCTTCTGCGTAGCTGTCCCCGCCAGGTGCACTGGCGAGTTGTTTCACCCGCACCGTGGGTGCGTGCAAAAGCTTGTCGACGACCCGGCGGACGGTCTTGGCCACCTCTTCGCGGTGCGTCGCCTCAAGTTCGGGCAGCCGGTTGTCCAGCCGCAGCAGCTCGGCCTCCACCACGTCGGCGGCCCGTTGCCGCAACGCGGTGACGGTCGGGGTGACCTCGGCCATCCGCTGGCCGGCCAGGTAGTTGGCAACCTCGGTGGCCACGATCGTGCGGGCCGCGTCGGCGTCGGTGGCCGCTGCCCGCGCCGAGGGCTCGCGCTGGATCCGCTCCATGTCGACCACCCAGACACCGGGCAGCCCGGCCACGGCCGGATCGACGTCGCGGGGCATCCCGAGGTCGCAGATGACCAACTGCCGCTCGCTGCCGACGGCGTTGCGCTGGGCCAGGGCATGGTGCACATCGGCCAGGGAGACCACGGGGCGTACCGCCCCGGTGCTGCTGACGACGACGTCGGCGTCGGCCAGCGCTTCGTCCACCTGGTCCAAGGACCAGGCCTGCGCCTGGATGCCCTGCTCGGTCAGGTTGTGAGCCAGCCGCTGGGCCCGCGGCAACGAGCGGTTGACCACGTGGACCCGCTCGATTCCCGCCCGCACCAGGTGGGCACCGGCCAGGGCCCCCATCGAGCCCGCGCCGACGACTGCGGCCGTGCGTCCGGCGAGCCCGCCGTCAAGTTTGGTTTCGGCCATGCCCAGGGCGACGGAGACCACCGAGGCGCCCGCGGCGTCGATGCCCGTCTCCGAGTGCACGCGCTTGCCCACGTTGAGTGCCCGTTGGGCCAGTTCGTGAAGGGTGCGTCCGACGGTCTGGTGTTCCTCGGCCGAGGCGTATGCACGACGAACCTGCCCCAGCACCTGCGCTTCGCCGATGACCGCCGAGTCCAGACCGCTGGTCACCGCGAACAGATGCTCGACGGCGGCCTCGGCGTACCGCACGTAGGCGTATTTGGTCAGATCGTTGAGCGACATGCCGGAATGCTCGGAGAGCACCTGCCCGATGATCGACAGGCCGCCGTGGAAGGCCTCCACCACGGCGTACACCTCGACACGGTTGCAGGTCGAGAGCACCATGGCCTCGGTGACCAACGAGGATCGCAGCACCTCGTCGATGATCTTGGCCTGATCCGACTCGTCAGTGCTCAACTGCTCGAGAACAGACACCGGCGCGCTGCGGTGCGAAACCCCGAATAGCAGCACACTCACGGCTTCATCACCACGTCACCAAGGTAATCGTTTTCTCCCCCGCCCACCAAATTTCACCTGGCGGTGAGGTCGGCCCGAAGCTGCTGCTCGTCGACTTCCCAATAGCTGTGTTCGGTTCCGTTCAGCAAAATAACCGGCAGCAGGTCGCCGAACCGGGCCCGCAGCGACGGGTCGCCCGCGGCGGCTGCGGTATCGACATCGGTGTTCACCAGCTCGAAGTCCAGCTCGTCGCGCAACGCGGCCAGCTGCCGCGCCGCCGCGGCGCACATACCGCAACCGGCCCTGGTCAGCAACGTCACAGTGTTCCCCCCCCCCCCCCCCCCAC
>NZ_MBEQ01000039.1 GCF_001954135.1 Mycobacterium sp. GA-1841
CGCACGCTAATGATTCCTATCAGCGTTTTGTTGTTGGGTTCGTGGGACTTGCTGCGAGATGCTGGTCGATGAGCCGCCGGCCGGTGAGCACCCCCGCACGCTGGAGTTGTTGAGTCCTTACCGCGAGACCGTGCCCCGGCCGGTTCATGGGGTTCGCCTGAAGTGCTGAAGGGATGTCGTGCCGTGTGTCGAGCACTTGTCCATTAGGTCGCTACGGGGGTGTTCCCGCGCTCGCAACAGTATCGGTTCCGATTAGCGGAAAGGCGATGAGAGTGCATGATTTTCGTAGGGGACGACTGGGCGCAAGATCACCACGACGTGTGGGTGATGGATGAACACGGACAGCGGTTAGCCAGCACCCGCGTACTTGAAGGCAGCCAGGGACTTGCGGCGTTTCACCAGTTGATGGCCGAGCATGCCGAGGAACCCCAGCTCGTGGTGATCGGCATCGAAACAGACACCGGGCTGTGGGTGAATGCGCTCGATGCCGCGGGCTACCAGGTATACGCGGTCAATCCGATGGCGGCCTCACGCTACCGTGACCGGCACGTGGTCTCCGGCGCAAAATCCGACACCGGTGACGCCAAAATGCTGGCCGATCTCGTGCGCACCGATCGGCACAACCACCACCGACTGGCCGGCGACAGCACCGCGGTCGAGGCCATCAAGGTGCTGGCGCGGGCCCACCAGACGCTGCTATGGGCCCGGACTCGACACAGCAACATATTGCAAGCCGGGTTACGCCAGTACTATCCGGGCGCGCTGGCCGCCTTCAGCGATATCGACCACCACGACGCACTGGCAGTACTAGGCCGCGCACCCACCCCGGCCCAGGGAGCAGCGTTAAGCGTGTCCAAGATCAGTTCTCTGTTGAAAGCCGGTGGGCGTCAACGCTATATCGATCATCGTGCCCGAGAAATCCAAGCAGCACTACGCAGTGAACAACTCGCCGCGCCGGGTCCCATTGCCACAGCGTTAGCCGCGAGCACCTCAGCGACCATCGCCGTGTTAAGGGTTCTGCAGACCCAGATCGACGAACTTCAATCGCAGCTGGCCGACCATTTTGAGGCACACCCGGACGCCGACATCTACCTCTCCCAGCCAGGACTCGGTGATGTGCTCGGCGCCCGGGTGCTCGGCGAGTTCGGAGACGATCCGAACAAATTCACCAGTACCAAGTCTCGCAGGAACTACGCCGCCACGTCCCCCATCACAGTGGCCTCAGGCAAGAAACGCGCCATCGTGGCCCGCCACGTCAAAAACCGGCGCCTCTACGACGCCATCGACACCTGGGCCCAGGCCAGTCTGCGGTCCAGCCCCGGCGCACGCGCTTTCTACGACCATCGCCGCGCCCTGGACGACACCCATCACCAAGCCCTACGCGCACTCGGCAATCGCCTCGTGGGCATCCTGCATGGCTGCCTACACCACCACACCCCCTACGACGAACACACCGCCTGGGCACACCGCGCACAAGCCGCCGCTTGACACTTAGCTCCCAGGGATGTCTCGCGG
>NZ_MBEQ01000040.1 GCF_001954135.1 Mycobacterium sp. GA-1841
CGCACCCCCGCCGAAGAACTCGACCGACTACTGTCAGACCCGTCCACATTCACCGCAGCGACCGCCTGAATCCAAGGGCCGAATTTGCGATCTGTGTGCACGCTCGACAATGGCTAATTCCGGGTGCGGCGCAACGCCAACAGCGGGCGGCCACCTCTCGGTCACCGCCCGCTGTCAGCCTCCACCCCAGGCTCAGTCCTCGGAGCCCTTCGACTCGGACTTCGACTCGGTGTTCGATTCCTTCTTCGGCGTGACCTTCTTGGTGAAGTTCGACGCCGCGGTCCTTGCGTTGTTCACCGCGGTTTGCACATTTGCCCTGACCGTCTCCCGACGCTTCTCGGCGCGATCCCTGGCGCCATCGATCGACTTCTTGATCTTGGCGTTGAGGCTGGTGACGTGCGGCTTGAGGTTCGACACGTCACGCTTGCCGGCCTCGGGCGCGGCGGCCTGCAGGGTGGTGCGCTGCGACTGGTTGTCGGCAAGATCAGGATCAGGCAAGTTGCCGTCGGGCTTCACGTCGACTCCAAGGACGTCCGCGGCGGCAACTCGTACCGCGTTCCGCACACCAAGCATTTCCTTATTGCGGAACCGCATGATGGCCCCGTCTTCGTCCTTCTGGTCGTTGAAGACACCGTCGGAACCGCCACCGAGCGACTTCGGGAGCGCTTGCGCGATCCCTTCGATGGCCGGGTCGATCGCCCACTGCGGGCCATCGATGTAATCGCGGACCACCTTGTAGATATCGACCTTGCTACCACTGTCCACTGCCTGGGCAAGGGTGATCAGGCTTGAGGCCTGGAGCACCGGCAACTCGGCGAATCTGAAGCCGGATTCGAGCAATCCCTGGGCGAGCTTGAACGCGTAGTTGGCATCGAGCGTGGGGTCGACTCCAAGAGCCTCCGCGATCTGGGTCCGCGCGGCATTCGTGGCGGCCCAGAACTCCGTGTCGCGCCAGACCTTGACTTCCTCGCCACCGCCGGAGTCACGGACGAGCTCGATCAGCGGATCAGACACGTACAGCGGCGCGTCGATGATCTGCCGAACCTGTTCGTAAAGCCGGTTCTTCTCACCGACCTGCGCAGCGAGCACCAGCGGAAGGAGAGGCGCCTGGGCAAACTGTTCCGCGACTCGAACGCCGAACTCGAACACCAGCTGGCCCTGGTTCATGCTTTGGAGTTGCGTGTACGTCGCCCCCATCAGCGCGGTTTGCGCTTCCACCACACGCGTCGGCGTCGGCGGTGAGGCGACCACCGGGGTGATGGCGATGACGCTGGCGCCGGCGATGGCCACGCATGCCGTCAGACCACTGGAAACGCGACTGCTCATAGATGAAATCCCCTCAATGACTTGCGGTTTGGGCCGATCGATTGCTCGGCACGCAAGAAAATTACTCCCTACTCATGAAGATCTCAGCTTGTTCTCAGCTAGCTTTCGAAAAGTATTTGCATAGGGAATTATCGCCGAAGTAAATTCAATTGCCGCAAAGGCACAAAAGTTGCCATTTCCGCAGCTCGCTTCGGATGATGAACGTTGCCGAGGCGGCCCTCGACAACCGAAAGTCTTGTCCGGTGCAACACCAGGAAGTCGCTGCCAACACCTGAACCATTAAGTCGTACTTGATAGTTAGGCTCGCCTGAGAAGTGCGCACGCCGAGGAACGAATGGCGGCGTCAGATGCCTGCGCGGCGTTCGCCGTCACGGGATGGGACGCGGCGGGTCCGGGAAGTCATCGCTCAGCGAAGATCTGGGGCTGTGCCCGCATCCTGATCGATCTGCCGGAAGCGATCGAACATCGCGGCCACACACACCACCGACGTGCCCAACAACGCCGCACCGACGGCGTCGGTGAAGTAGTGGTAGGTGATCGCCTGCCCGAACATGCCCAGCCCGACAAGCACGATCGCTGCCACCACCGCCCACAGCGTCGCGCCTGCCAGCACCACGAGCAGGCCGATCACCACCACGAGAAAAGTCACGTGCCCGCTGGGATAGGCCAGGCCCGCACCCTTCTCACGGCCGAACAGCGGTTTGACGGCCCGCACCATGCCGATCGCCAGCAGCGGAGACACCGCCATGGCCACCGCCAATCCCCGCCGGCGCTGCCGCACCGCGATCACGATCCCGATCGCCAGCGCGGCCGTCAGCAGCACAGGTTCGGTGAACGCCAGGAACCCATAGCGGTACACACCGATCGCGCTGCCGAGCCGTTGGAACCAGGTGTCGATCGGCACGGGTCCGCGCCGGACCGCACATCCGAGCAGCACCATGGCGGCCACGCCGATCGGCGGCCACCATCTGGTGATCAAGGGATGATGCCGCGCAGATACGCCGCCTGACCGAGGTGCTGGGCACAGTCGTCGATGATGCTGACCAGGCGCGCGCTCGCCGTCACCGGCGGGTCCCAGTTGGTGTCGACAATGCGGCCCAGTTCCTCGGCGGTCACGCCGGCGATGTAGGCCAGGGTGTCTTTGTGGACCGCCCGGTAATACCCGGCCAGCAGGTCCGCCGGGGCGTGCACCTTCGCGACGTCCTCGGCGCTGTGTCCGTAGCCGATGTCGTTGTGCGGCAGATCGAGGGCGAACCGGTCCTTCCAGCCGTCGCGGATCCACACCTGCTCCACCCCCGCGATGTCACACAACTGCAGGTCCTGGACCCGCGCGCTGTGCCAGATCAACCAGGCGATGCTGTTGGCCTGTGGAGTCGGGCGGTACCGCGAGACGTCCTCGGTGAGCCCGTCGGTGAGGTCGTCGACATGTTCGATGAGCCGGGTGAATGCGTCGCGCAGCAGTTCCCGGACGGTGTCGGAATCAGCAGCAGTCATGGTCTCGACGCTACTCGCGAACCGGTCGACGCCCGTCCCGACTACCATCACGGGCATGCCGTTGAATACCGGTGACGTGTTCGCCGGGTACACGATTCAACGTCTGCTCGGCTCCGGCGGCATGGGTGAGGTGTATCTGGCCCAGCATCCGCGACTCCCCCGGCTGGACGCGCTCAAGATCATGCCCGCCTCGCTGACCAACGACGCCCAGTACCGTGACCGGTTCAACCGGGAAGCCGACATCGCCGCCACGCTCTGGCATCCCCACATCGTCGGCCTACATGATCGCGGCGAGTACGAGGGTCAACTCTGGATCGCGATGGATTACGTCGACGGCACCGATGCCGCACGTTATGTGCGCGATCAGCACCCGGGCGGGATGCCGCTGACCGAAGCGGTCGAGGTCGTCAGCGCCATCGCCGAAGCACTCGACTACGCCCACGAGCGCAACCTGCTGCACCGCGACGTCAAGCCCGCCAACATCCTGCTGACCGGACCACAAACGTCGCGACGGCGAATTCTGTTGGCGGACTTCGGGGTTGCCCGACGCATCGACGACATCAGCGGCATCACCGCGACCAACATGGCCGTGGGCTCGATGGCGTACTCCGCTCCCGAGCAGCTGCTGGGGCAACCGATGGACGGCCGCGCCGATCAGTATGCGTTGGCGGCCAGCGCCTTTCAGCTTCTCGCCGGGCATTCACCGTTTCACCATTCCAATCCCGCGGTGGTGATCAGCAAGCAACTCAACGAGCCGCCGCCGAGCCTGCAGACCGAGCGCCCCGAGCTGGTCCATCTCGACGAGGTGATCCGCAAGGGCATGTCCAAGGAGCGCGGCGCGCGCTACGAACGATGCGCCGATTTCGCCAAAGCGTTCGCGGCCCCGGCGTCACCGCAGCCCACCATCCCGGCGCCCCACCGCGGCCCGATCGTTCCGCCCGCGCCGACGCCGCCCGCGCCGTCGGTGTCGGCCGAGCCGCCGCGGATCATTGCGGCCCCGACGTTCTCGGCGCCCGGTCCCCCGGTGATCAGCGCGCCGCATCTGTCGCCAAGCTGGTCGGGGCCCAGCCCGATCCCGCAGCCGTATCGAGCCAAGAAGCCAAGTGCCGCACGGGTTGTGGTGCCCGCGGCGCTGGCGGTCCTGCTGTTGTGCACTCTTGTCTTCACCATCAGCCAGTTCGTCCGCTCCACGCCCGTGGCGCGCAGCACGCCCTCGTGGCAGCCGTACGTCGAGGCGGCCGAGACCTTCGCATTGCACACCGTGACCGTCAGCGCGGACACCGTCGACACCGATCTCGCAATGATCATGGACGGGGCCACCGACAAGTTCCGCGCCGACCTGCAGAGCCAGGCGCCTGAGATCAAGCGCAAGGCGCGCGAGCTGGGCGTGCACACCGAAGGAACGGTCACCGGCGCCGGCGTCGAATCGTTGTTCTCCGACGAAGCGGTCGTCCTCGTCGCCGTCGACACCAAGGTCACCGTCACGAGTAACCCGGTGGGCGTGGTTTCACTGCAACGGACCAGGGTCACCGTGCAGCATGTCGACGGGAGCTATAAGGCCTCGAAGTTGGAGTTCGTCAACTGATGGGAACACGCACGCGGGGCTGGCTGGTTCTGGTCGTCACCCTCATCGTGGGGATCGTCGTGGTCGGCGCTCTGGGCTTCTGGCAGCTGTCGGTCAAAGGCCAACCAGCGCCGGCACCGATCGCCGACGATGACCACGCCCGCGAACAGGTGACGGATTTCGTCAGCACGAATGTCGTCAAGATGCTCAGCTTCACGCCCACCACAAGCCGGGGTGACACCGACGCGGTCAGCAAGCTGCTGACCGGCTCGGCCGTCGACGAGTACCGCAAACGGATCCGGGAGAAACCCGACAACGTCACCCAGACCGCCACGGTCCGCAACACCGGTGTGGAGTCACTGTCGGACGACGAGGCCAAGGTGGTGGTGTTCGTCGACCAGACCTCACAACCGGCCGGCGGCGGCCAGTCGACCAAGGACGCCCTGGCCTACCGGGTCAGCCTGAGCCGGGTCGACGGTGACTGGCTGATCTCGGAGCTGGAGCCGCTGTAAATCTGTAGGCCCGCTATGACGCGGCGGCTCCGTGGAAGACCGCCTCGACGTTGTTGCCGTCAGGATCTCGGACAAAGGCGCCGAAGTAGCCCGGATGGTATTCGGGCCACCGCCGCGGTGCATGCAGTGACTCGACCCCCAGTGTCAATGCGGCGTCGTAGAACGCGGTGACGGCGTCGACCCCGGTGGCCTGGAACGCGACGTGAATTTCGCGGTTGGGCCCGCCGGCCTCACCGGCACTGGCGTCGGCGATCCAGAACGCCGGATGTCCGTCGGTGCCGTAGCCGATGGCCACGCCATGATCGAGCTGCCGGGTGTAGCCGAGGACGCCGAGCACGGTGTCGTAGAACTCTTTCGATCTGGCCCAGTCGGTGCAATTGATTCCGAAGTGATCGATCACGGCACGATCCTTGCATCCGATACCGACACGTCGGCGCCTGTTCCGCGATCGGCCGCGGCGTCGTACGTTTGTTAGATGACCTATGACCTGTGTATCCGGGGCGGCACCATCGTCGACGGCCTGGGCGGCAAACCGTATGTCGGTGACGTCGCGGTGCGCGACGGTGTCATCGCCCAGATCGGCACCGGGACCGGGTCCATCGACGCTCCCGCCGCACGCGAGATCGACGCCACCGGACTGTTGGTCACTCCCGGCTTCGTGGACCTGCACACCCACTACGACGGGCAGGCGATCTGGTCGGACCGGCTCAACCCGTCCTCGGCGCACGGAGTCACGACCGCGGTGATGGGCAATTGCGGGGTGGGGTTCGCGCCGTGCCGCGCCGACGATCATGACGTGTTGGTCGATGTGATGGCCGGGGTCGAGGACATTCCCGGGGTGGTGATGGTCGACGGCCTGCCATGGACCTGGGAGACGTTCCCCGAGTTCCTCGATGCCCTGGGGTCTCGACAGCTCGATATCGATGTAGCGGCGTTTTTGCCGCATTCTCCGCTGCGGGTCTACGTGATGGGCCAGCGTGGCGTCGATCGTGATCCGGCCACCGCCGAGGATCTGGCCCTGATGCGCAAGCTCGCCGCCGAGGCCGTGAATGCCGGCGCGCTGGGTTTCGCCTCGTCGCGGCTGACGATTCACAAGACCGAAAGTGGCCGGCCGATTCCGAGTTACGACGCCGGCTATGCCGAGATCGAGGCGATCGCCCGGGGCGTCGACGACGCCGGCGGCGGCCTGATCCAGTTCGTGCCGGATCTAGTCGCGGGTGACTACGAGCCTGCACTGCAGACGGTGTTCGACGTGGCCGCCGACGTCGGGTTGCCGGTGACGTTCACGCTGGCGATCGGAAACGCCGGCCCGGCGTTCTTCGAGGACGCGCTGCGCATGGTGGAAAAGGCCAACCAAAATTCCGGAGCCGACGGTCCTCAAGTCACCGCTCAGATCTTCCCGCGGCCCATAGGCCTGGTGCTCGGGCTCGAGTTGTCCGGCAACCCGTTCGTGCTCTACCCGAGTTATCGCGAGATCGCCCACCTACCGCTCGCCGAGCGGGTCGCCGAGATGCGTAAACCCGAAGTGCGCGAACGGATTCTGAACGATACCTCAGCCAGCGACGGGCATCCGCTGATGTTCGCCGTACAGGCCTGGGACTACATGTACCCGCTGGGCGAACAGCCCGACTACGAGCCCGACCCGTCGAACTCGATCGGCGCGCGGGCCCGGGCTCGTGGCGTCGACCCGCTGGAGGAGGCGTACGACCGCCTGCTCGACGACGACGGGCACGCCATGCTGCTGGTCACGCTGGCCAACTTCCGTGACAATTCGCTCGATACCGTCGCCGAGTTGCTGCGACGTGATGACGTCGTCCTGGGCCTCGGCGACGGCGGCGCGCACTACGGGATGATCTGTGACGCCAGCTTCCCCACCTACCTGTTGACGCATTGGGTACGCGACCGCGCGGCCGGGACGTTCAGCATCGAGGATGCGGTGCGGGAGCTGACGTCGGTGCCGGCCCGGGTCGCCGGGCTGGCCGATCGCGGTCGAATCGCGGTGGGCTACAAGGCCGATCTCAATGTCATCGACCATGCCGGGCTGCGGTTGCACCGGCCGGTCGTCGCCTATGACCTACCCGGTGGCGGGCGTCGCCTCGACCAGACCGCCGACGGCTATGTCGCCACCGTCGTCTCCGGTGAGATCATCGCCGAGAACGGGGTGCCGACGGATGCGCGGCCGGGCCGGCTCGTGCGTGGGCGCCAGGGCGCACCGGCGTAAGGGTCACCCGCGCAGCGGGATCGCGACGCCGGCCACCATGAGCCGCACGTCGTCACATTCCGCGGCGATCCGCATGTTCACTATTCCGAGCAGGTCCCGGAAGGTGCGTCCCGAGGCGGTGTCCGGCACGATCCCGCTGCCCACCTCGTTGCTCACCGCCACCGCCGTGACGGCACACGCGCGCCACGCCGCCACCAGCTCGTCGATGTCGCCGTGCACCGGCGTGAGCTGGCCGCTGTCCCAACAGCCGTGCCGATCCATCCGCGCGGCCAGCCAGGTGCCCAGGCAATCAAGCAGGACCGGTGTCTCGGTGTTGCGCAATTGGTCTGCGACATCGGAGGTTTCGACGGTGTGCCATTCCGGTGGCCGCCGCTGCCGGTGCAGCCGAATTCGTTGATCCCACTCCGCGTCGCCGTCCCGGGCGCCGCCGGCGGCCAGGTACCGAACCCGCGAGTGGCCGGCCAGCATTCCTTCGGCATGCACCGACTTCCCCGAACGCACCCCGCCGAGAACCAATGTGCGCGACGGCCGAGGCGGCACCCGGGATCGGCGCGTGCCCACCCGCACCACCTCGCCGTCCCGGCCGGCCCGCGCCCCGTATTGCCCGAGCACGTAGGCCAATTCGGGGCCCGGCGGGTTGAAATGGCTCAGATGCACCGCGACGACATCGGTATGGTCTCGGACGGCGCCGGATTCCCGCAATCCGGCCAGCGTGCGCGCAAATGACGGCAGGTCGTGGTGGTCGGTACCGTGATCGGTCTTGGTGCCGAAGGTCTCCTCCAGGAACACGGCATCGAATCCGGCCGCGGCGATCGACGCGTACGTTTCCGCGGGCAGCGGGCCCGTGTCGGTGGCCCATAGAAGTCTTGCCCCGCAGCGGGATACGTCATAGAGCACGGCGTCGTCGACAAGTGCGTCGCTGTGCGCGGCGGCCAGCACCCGCACCGTGTAGGCGCCGCCGGCGGCGGGCAGGGTCAGCTCGTCGCCTGGGTGCACGGTGCGGAATCGGATCGGATCATCCGGCCCCACCCAGTCGCGGCACTGATCGAGAGCACCGGGTGGCCCGATCACCTCGAGCGGCTCGGTCCGGCCCACCCAGTGGCGCATCACCAGAGCTGCCGGGCCGACGTGGTCGAAATGGCCGTGGGTCAACAGGATGTGACGCACCGCAGCCAGCGTTCGTCCACCGCGCAGCGCAGCCCGCGGCGCTTCCGGACCACAGTCGATCAACACGACGTCGTCGATGAGTGCAGCCGTCTGCCCGCGAATCTCACCGGCCGACAACGCCCACCGACACGACCGGCAGTCGCAGAACGGGCTGGGCCAGCCGTCGGCGCTGCCGGTGCCCAACAACATGGCGTCCATCACCGCACCGGGCCCCGAACCGGTAACACGGCGATTCCGCCGCCGCGCTCGACCACGTCGACGCGGGCCTGATAGACCTCGGCGATCCGTTGCACGGTAAGCACTTCGGCCGGTGTGCCATCGGAGACCACCCGCCCCGCCGCGAGCATGACCATCCGGTCGGAGTACTGGCCGGCCAGCGTCAGGTCGTGCATCGCGGCGATCACGGTGATGCCGTCGGCCGCACGGAGTGCGTCGACGAGCTCCAGGACCTGTTGTTGGTGACCGACATCCAAAGCGGTGGTGGGCTCGTCGAGCACCAGCACCGACGGCTGCTGCGCCAGGGCGCGGGCCAACACCACACGTTGCAGTTCACCGCCGGAGAGCTCGGTCACCGCGCGCCCGGCGATGGCCTGCAGGTCGAGGCGTTCGATCACACCGCCCACCACTGCACGATCGGCGGCCGACGGTGCGGCGAACCGCGACAGGTGCGGTGTCCGGCCGAGGGCGACCAACTCGGTGACCGTGACCCCTTCCGGGACGACGGGCCGCTGCGGCATCAGCGCCACCGTCGCGGCGATCTCCCGGCGGCGCACCGCGTGCGGGTCCAGGCCCGCCACCCGCACCGTCCCGGTCAACCGCGCATCATTGCCGGCCGGCAGCAGCCCGGCGATCACATGAAGCAGCGTGGTCTTACCGGCTCCGTTGGGTCCGACCACGCTGACCCATTCGCCCTCGGACACCGTCAGGTTCACCGAGTCCAGCACCGTCGTCTCCCGCCGAACGAGAGTCAGGTCGGTACACCTCAGGGCATCCGTCACGGCAACCTCCGACTGCGGCGCAGCACGACCAGGAAGAACGGTGCCCCGATGGCCGCCGTCACCACGCCGATCGGCAGTTCGGCCGGGGCCATCACCGAGCGCGCCAGGACGTCGGCCAGTATCAGGAACGCGGCGCCGAAGAGTACCGACAACGGCAGCAGCAACCGGTGTCCGGGGCCGACCAGCAGCCGAACCGCGTGCGGCACCACGATTCCCACGAACCCGATCAGTCCGCTGACACTCACCACCGCGGCCGTGCCCAGCGTCGCCACGGCAACCAACAGCAGCCGTACCCGCCCCGGATCCACCCCCAGGCTCGCCGCCTCGATGCTC
>NZ_MBEQ01000041.1 GCF_001954135.1 Mycobacterium sp. GA-1841
GATAGCGCTTTTTGGTAAAGGTGCGTGTGGTGTTAGCGCTTGTCGAGGTCGACGAGACCCAGACGAGCGGCCTTGAGCAGACGACGCGGCACCTTGTGCTGCTGGCCGGCGACGTTCACGCCGACGAGACCGGTGGCCTCGGCCTTCCACTGCGCGCGCCGGCTACGGGTGTTCGCGCGCGACATTCTGCGCTTGGGCACAGCCATGACGTGCATCTCCTTGCTTTGGGGGTTGCCGCGCGCATCGCAGCGGCAGACGACTGCCCTACAGAGTAACGGTTGACCTGGCGGTCCTCCAAAACGGAGGAAGAGCCTGGCCGCCCCGGCCTCGCTACCTCGTCGCCGCCGAGATTGCCGCCCCGTCGCCTCGTCGCCGCCGAGATTGCACTGAGGTACAGAACCCCGGCCATTTCTGTCCCTGGATTCAATCTCGATGGCATGTCGGTGCCGCCTGCCAGCATTCCGCCCATGGGCGGGGTGTTGATCGGCAGCGAAGCGTTGGCCGACGGGGTCGTCACGCGCAACGACCTCAGGTATCACTACCAACGAATCTTCCCGGACATATATGTACGCGGCGAACCCACGCTTCGTGACCGAACTATCGGCGCGTGGCTGTGGTCGGGACGTCGGGCAGTGATCGCGGGGGCCGCGGCGTCAGCACTGCACGGAGCGGCCTACGTCGACGCCGATATCCCGATCGAGCTCATCTGGCGCAACGGCAGGCCACCGCACGGATTGATCGTGCGCAACGAGACGTACGCCGATGACGAAATCAAACGTGTGGTCGGCCTACCGGTGACGACACCGGCACGGACCGTGTTCGATCTGGGCCGTCACCTCCCTCGCGACGAGGCCGTCGCACGGATCGACGCGCTGGCCTGGACCTTGCAGGTCCGTGTCGACGATGTCGTCCCGCTGATCGAACGCTATCCGAGGGCTCGTGGAATCCGGGCGCTGAGGGCCGCGCTGCCGCTGGTCGACGCGGGTGCCGATTCCCCGCGGGAGACCTGGTTGCGCCTGCAGTTGACCGACGCCGGAATGCCTCCCGAGCAGACCCAGATCGCGGTGATTCACCGCCGCCGCCGTATCGCGATCATGGATATGGGCTGGGAACAGTACGGTGTCGGAGTCAACTACGACGGAATCTTCCACCAGTCCGACCGCAGGCGTTATGTGCAGGACCAGAAGACCTTGCGCACGCTGGAAGCCCTGGGCTGGATCGTCATTCGGGTGATCGCCGAGGACGACATCGTCGATGTCCTCACGCGTGTCGAGCGAGCACTGCGCAGCCGTGGTTGGCGACCAGATTGCGCCCATGGACAAAACGCCGCCTGATTTTGCCCCTCAGGGCAATCTGGATCCTGGCGACGCACCCCTTGACGCGATACCGGCGGTACCCGCTAACCTACCGGTTGGTTGGTCCATGGTCGGCGTCGACAGGAGTACACGTGCCTTCTGAATCTGGTGCAGTTCGTATCGGCAACTGTTCTGGCTTCTACGGTGACCGCATGTCCGCCATGCGCGACATGCTCGACGGCGGCGAGCTGGACTTCCTGACCGGCGACTACCTGGCCGAGCTCACCATGCTGATCCTGGCTCGTGACCGGGCCAAGAACCCCGACCGCGGCTACGCCAAAACGTTCCTGCTGCAGCTGGAACAGTCCCTCGGGATCGCGCTCGACAAGGGCGTGAAGATCGTCGCCAACGCCGGCGGACTCAATCCCGCGGGGCTGGCCACGGCCGTCCGGGCGCTGGCCGAGCGCCTGGGCCTCGACGTCAACGTCGCCCACGTCGAGGGTGATGACCTGGTGGGCCGGGCTGCCGAGCTCGGGTTGGGGACACCACCGGCGGGCAGGAGCGAAGCGACCGGGGGATCAATTTTGGCCGCCAACGCCTACCTGGGCGCATGGGGCATCGTCGACTGCCTGAACTCCGGCGCCGACGTCGTCGTCACCGGCCGGGTGACCGACGCGTCGGTGATCGTCGGCCCCGCGGCGGCACACTTCGGCTGGTCCCGGACCGACTACGACGCACTGGCCGGGGCCGTGGCCGCCGGTCACGTGATCGAATGCGGCACGCAGGCCACCGGCGGCAATTACTCGTTCTTCGGGGAAGTTTCCGATCTGGCCCGGCCCGGCTTCCCGATCGCCGAGATCTCCGCCGACGGCTCGTCGGTGATCACCAAACATCCCGGCACCGGCGGGCAGGTGAGCGTCGGCACGGTCAGCGCCCAACTGCTGTACGAGATCACCGGCGCCCGCTACGCCAATCCCGATGTGACGCTTCGGGTCGATTCGCTCCAGTTGGCGCAGGACGGCACCGACCGGGTGCGGATGTCGGGTGTCCGCGGTGAGGCCCCGCCGCCGACGCTGAAAGTGTCGTGCAACAGCATCGGCGGTTTCCGCAATGCCGCCACATTCGTGTTGACCGGCCTCGACATCGAGGCCAAGGCCCAGCTGGTGCGCAGCCAGTTGGAGGCCGGCCTGAAAGTGCGGCCGGCCGAGCTGGATTGGACGCTGGCCCGGACCGATCATCCCGACGCCGACACCGAGGAGACCGCCAGCGCGTTGCTGCACTGCGTGGTCCGTGACCCGGATCCCGCGGTCGTGGGACGCCAGTTCTCCGCGGCGGGAGTCGAACTCGCGTTGGCCAGTTATCCGGGATTCACCACGACGGCGCCGCCCGGTGACGGTCAGGTGTACGGCGTGTTCGTCCCCGGTTACGTCGACGCCGCCGAAGTGCCACACGTTGCCGTCCACGCCGACGGCACCAGAGTGAGGATCGCCCCCGCCACCGACACCCTCGACCTGGCCTCGGTGGCCGAACCTGCGTTGCCTGAACCACTTCCGGCCGGCCCCACCCGGCGCGCCCCACTGGGCACGGTGGCCGGTGCCCGCAGCGGCGACAAGGGCGGGTCGGCGAATGTCGGGGTGTGGGTACGTAGCGACGAGCAGTGGCGGTGGCTGGCCCACGCACTGACCGTCGACAAGCTACGTGAATTACTGCCCGAGACAGCCGATCTGCCGGTCACCCGGCATCTGCTGCCGAATCTGCGGGCCATGAACTTTGTGATCGAAGGCATTCTCGGCCAGGGCGTGGCGTATCAGGCCCGATTCGATCCGCAGGCGAAAGGGCTGGGCGAATGGTTGCGCAGCCGTCATCTCGATATCCCGGAGGAAATCTTCACGTGAGCATCTGGAATTCGCCTGAGCGCGAGGCACTGCGCAAGACCGTGCGCAGTTTCGCCGAACGCGAGGTGCTGCCGTACGCCGCCGAGTGGGAACGCACCGGCGAGTTGCCCCGGGAGTTGCACCGCAAGGCCGGTGAGGCCGGGTTGCTGGGCGCCAACTTCCCCGAATCGGTCGGCGGCGGTGGCGGCGACGGGGCCGACGCGGTGATCATCTGCGAGGAGATGCATTACGCGGGTACGCCCGGCGGGGTGTTCGCTTCCCTGTTCACCTGCGGTATCGCGGTGCCGCACATGGCCGCCTCCGGGGACGAGCGGTTGATCGAGACGTACGTGAAACCGACGCTGCGCGGGGATCTCATCGGATCTTTGGCCATCACCGAACCGGGCGGCGGCTCCGACGTCGGGCATCTCACCACCCGGGCGGCACGCGAAGGCGACGAGTACGTCCTCAACGGCGCCAAGACCTACATCACCTCCGGCGTGCGCGCCGACTACGTCGTCACCGCCGCCCGCACCGGCGGACCCGGCGCGGCGGGGGTCTCGCTGATCGTGGTGGACAAGAACACCGCCGGATTTGAGGTCAGCCGCAAGCTGGACAAGATGGGTTGGCGCTCAAGCGATACCGCCGAGCTGTCCTACACCGACGCGCGGGTAGCCGTCGCGAATCTGATCGGCGCCGAGAATTCGGGCTTCTTCCAGATCGCGGCCGCGTTCGTGTCCGAGCGGGTGGGTCTGGCCGTGCAGGCCTATGCCAGTGCACAGCGTTGCCTGGACCTGACCGTGCAGTGGTGCCGCGACCGTGAGACGTTCGGCAAGCCGCTGATCTCACGGCAGTCGGTGCAGAACACGTTGGCCGAGATGGCCCGACGGATCGACATCGCCCGTGTGTACACGCGCCACGTCGTCGAACGGCAGTTGGCGGGTGAGAGCAATTTGATCACCGAGGTGTGCTTCGCCAAGAACACGGCAGTCGAGACCGGTGAGTGGGTCGCCAACCAGGCCGTCCAATTGTTCGGCGGGATGGGCTATATGGCCGAATCCGAGGTAGAGCGTCAGTACCGTGACATGCGCATCCTCGGTATCGGCGGGGGCACCACCGAGATCCTGACTTCGCTGGCCGCCAAGACATTGGGGTTCCAGTCGTGACCACTCTGAAATCGACCATCGATTCCCGCTCCCCCGGCTACCTCGAGGCCGCCGAGGTGATGACGACCAAGCTGGCCGAACTCGATGCCGAGCATGCCAAAGCCCTGGCCGGCGGCGGCGCCAAGTATGTGGACCGCCATCACGGCCGCGGCAAGCTCACCGCACGCGAGCGGGTCGAGCTGCTGCTGGATCCCGACGCCCCATTCCTGGAGCTGAGCCCGCTGGCGGCCTGGGGCAGCGATTTCACGGTCGGCGCGTCTGTGGTCTGCGGCATCGGCGCTGTCGAAGGTGTCGAGTGCCTGATCGTCGCGAACGATCCCACGGTCAAGGGCGGTACCAGTAACCCTTGGACGCTCAAGAAGATCCTGCGCGCCAACCAGATCGCGATGGAAAACCGACTGCCGGTGATCTCCCTCGTGGAGTCCGGCGGCGCCGATCTGCCCACGCAGAAGGAGATCTTCATCCCGGGCGGGCAGATGTTCCGCGACCTGACCCGGCTGTCGGCGGCGGGCATCCCGACCATCGCGTTGGTGTTCGGCAACTCGACGGCCGGCGGCGCATATGTGCCGGGGATGTCCGATCACGTGGTGATGATCAAGGAACGCTCCAAGGTGTTCTTGGCCGGGCCGCCGCTGGTGAAGATGGCCACCGGCGAAGAGTCCGACGACGAGTCTCTGGGCGGTGCCGAGATGCACGCGCGTACTTCGGGTCTCGGTGACTATCTGGCCAACGACGAGCTGGACGCCATCCGGATCGGCCGGCGCATTGTGGCCCGGTTGAACTGGCGCAAGTTGGGACCGGTCCCCGCACCGGTCGTCGAGCCACTGTTCGACCCGGAGGAGCTCATCGGCATCGTTCCCGCCGATCTGCGGATCCCGTTCGATCCGCGCGACGTGATCGCCCGCATCGTCGACGGCTCGGATTTCGACGAGTTCAAGCCGCTGTACGGGTCGTCGCTGGTGACGGGGTGGGCCACGTTGTACGGCTACCCGGTCGGCATTCTGGCCAATGCCCGCGGCGTGCTGTTCAGCGAGGAATCGCAGAAGGCCACCCAGTTCATCCAGCTGGCCAACCGATCGGACACGCCACTTCTGTTCCTGCACAACACCACCGGCTACATGGTGGGTAAGCAGTACGAAGAGGGCGGCATGATCAAGCACGGCTCGATGATGATCAACGCGGTGTCCAACTCGACGGTCCCGCACATCTCGCTGCTGCTCGGCGCGTCCTACGGCGCGGGCCACTACGGCATGTGCGGGCGGGCGTACGACCCGCGCTTCCTGTTCGCCTGGCCGTCGTCGAAGTCGGCGGTGATGGGTGGCACCCAGTTGGCCGGTGTGCTCTCGATCGTCAGCCGCGCCGCCGCGGAAGCTCGCGGTCAACAGGTCGACGAGGCGGCCGACGCGGCACTGCGGGCTGCAGTCGAGGCGCAGATCGAAGCCGAATCGCTGCCGATGTTCCTGTCCGGCCGGTTGTACGACGACGGAGTGATCGACCCCCGCGACACCCGCACGGTGTTGGGAATGTGCTTGTCCGCCATCGCCAATGGCCCGATCGAGGGGACGTCGAACTTCGGCGTCTTCAGGATGTGAGAGACACCCCGATGATTACCAGAGTCCTCGTCGCCAACCGCGGTGAGATCGCCCGTCGGGTGTTCGAGACCTGTCGTCGTCTCGGCATCGGCACCGTCGCGGTGTACACAGACCCCGACGCCGGGTCTCCCCACGTCGCCGAAGCCGACGCACGCGTACGCCTGGAAGGCACCAATGGTTATCTCGACGCCACGCAGATCATCTCCGCGGCCCAGGCCGCCGGCGCCGACGCCATCCACCCGGGCTACGGATTCCTCTCGGAAAATCCGGATTTCGCGGCCGCGGTGCTTGCCGCCGGGCTGACGTGGATCGGCCCACCGGTTCCCGCCGTGCGGGCCATGGGTTCCAAGATCGAGGCCAAGAAGATGATGGCCGCGGCCGGGGTGCCGGTGTTGACCGAGCTCGACCCGGCCACCGTGACCGCCGATCAGCTGCCCGTGCTGGTGAAGGCATCGGCCGGTGGTGGTGGCCGCGGCATGCGCGTGGTACGCGAACTGTCCGCTCTGCCAGATGAAGTCGCCGCTGCGCAGCGTGAGGCGCAATCGGCATTCGGGGATCCGACGGTGTTCTGCGAGCGCTACCTGGCCGCCGGGCACCACGTCGAGGTGCAGGTGCTCGCCGATGAGCACGGCACCGTGTGGGCGGTCGGTGAGCGGGAATGTTCGATTCAGCGTCGTCATCAAAAGGTCGTCGAGGAAGCGCCTTCGCCTCTGGTGGAGCGCACGCCGGGGATGCGGGAGAAGTTGTTCGACGCGGCTCGGCTGGCCGCCGAGGCCATCGGCTACACCGGCGCGGGCACCGTCGAATTCATGGCGGACGAAAAAGGTGACTTCTTCTTCCTCGAGATGAACACCCGGCTGCAGGTGGAACACCCGGTCACGGAGGCCACTACCGGTCTGGATCTGGTGGAACTGCAGATCCTCGTCGCCGACGGCGGCCGGCTCGATCCTGAGCCCCCCGCCTCACGCGGTTCGGCCATCGAAGTCCGGTTGTACGCCGAGGATCCGGCCAAGGGCTGGCAGCCGCAGGCCGGCACGGTGCACCGGTTCGACGTGCCCGCGCACGTCCGCGTCGACACCGGAATCGAGGACGGCTCGGTGGTGTCGATCTTCTACGACCCCATGCTCGCCAAGGTCATCTCCTACGCGCCGACCCGGCGACAGGCGGCGACCGTGTTGGCCGATGCGTTGGCCCGCACCCGGATTCACGGGCTGCGCACCAACCGAGATCTGCTGGTGAACGTGTTGCGGCACCCGGCATTTTTGGACGGGGCCACCGATACCGCGTTCTTCGACACCCACGGTCTGGATGTCCTGTCCGCCCCGCTCGCCGATGCGGGCGCGGTGACGCTCTCGGCGATCGCCGCCGCGCTGGCCGACGCCGCGCACAACCGGCGTAGCGCACGCGTTTTCGGCGCCGCACCGAGCGGTTGGCGCAACCTGGCCTCGGGACACCAGACGCGGACGTACTCCGACGCTGCCGGTGCGGAAGTGCCAATTCGGTACCGTTTCACCCGTGCCGGGGTGGAGTTGCCCGACGACGACGGCGTGGCTCTGGTGTCGGCGACGCCCGAGCGGGTGGTGCTGTCGGTCAACGGTGTGGAACGCGCGTTCGAGGTGGCGAGTTACGACGATCAGGTGTTCGTCGACTCCCCGCTGGGGCCGGTGCAATTCACCGCGCTTCCCCGGTTCCCTGATCCGAATGACGCCGTCGCGCACGGCTCACTGCTGGCGCCGATGCCCGGTTCCGTCGTCCGTGTCGGCGCCGCCGTCGGTGACACCGTGACGGCCGGACAGCCGCTGATCTGGCTGGAAGCTATGAAAATGGAACACACCATTGCCGCACCCGAAGACGGGGTGTTGGCCGAACTCAATGTCGCCGCGGGCCAGCAGGTCGAGGTCGGCGCCGTCCTTGCCCGCGTAGAAACACCTGGAGGAGAAAACTCATGAGCTTCATCGAGACCGAAGAGCAGAAGGCGCTGCGGCAGGCGGTGGCCGCGATGGCCGCCAACTACGGCCAGGACTACTACCTGGAGAAGGCCCGCGCCGGCGAGCACACCACCGAATTGTGGAACGAGGCAGGCAAACTCGGCTTCATCGGGGTGAACCTGCCCGAGGAGTACGGCGGCGGGGGCGCCGGCATGTACGAGCTCTCGCTGGTGATGGAGGAGATGGCGTCCTCCGGCGCGGCGCTGTTGATGATGGTGGTGTCCCCCGCGATCAACGGCACGATCATCTCGAAGTTCGGTACCGAGGAGCAGAAGAAGCGCTGGATCCCCGGCATCGCCGACGGGTCGATCACCATGGCCTTCGCGATCACCGAGCCCGACGCCGGTTCCAACAGCCACCGGATCACCACCACGGCCCGTAAAGACGGCAGCGACTGGATCCTCAAGGGCCAGAAGACGTTCATCTCCGGCGTCGACCAGGCCCAGGCCGTGTTGGTCGTCGGCCGCACCGAGGACCACAAGACCGGCAACCTCAAGCCGGCGCTGTTCGTCATCCCCACCGACACTCCGGGGCTGAACTGGACCAAGATCGAGATGGAGATCGTCAGCCCCGAGAGCCAGTTCCAGGTGTTCCTCGACGATGTGCGGTTACCGGCCGATGCGCTCGTCGGTTCGGAAGATGCCGCGATCGCGCAGCTGTTCGCCGGGCTCAACCCCGAGCGGATCATGGGAGCGGCGTCGGCGGTCGGCATGGGCCGGTTCGCGATCAACAAGGCCGTCGACTACGTCAAGACCCGTCAGGTCTGGAAAGTGCCGATCGGCTCGCATCAGGGCCTGTCACATCCGTTGGCGCAGAACCACATCGAGATCGAGCTGGCCAAGCTGATGATGCAGAAGGCCGCGACCCTGTACGACTCGGGTGATGACTTCGGTGCCGCGGAGGCGGCCAACATGGCCAAGTACGCCGCCGGTGAGGCATCGGTGCGGGCGGTCGATCAGGCCGTGCAATCCCTCGGCGGCAACGGGTTGACGAAGGAGTACGGCATCGCCGCGGCGGTCAACGCGTCGAAGCTCGCTCGTATCGCGCCGGTGAGCCGGGAGATGATCCTGAACTTCGTCGCGCAGACGTCCCTCGGCCTGCCTCGGTCCTACTGATGAGCACGCTGGTCCAGTACAGCGTCGACGGCAACGTCGCGCGGCTGACGCTGGATTCCCCGCACAACCGCAACGCGCTGTCCACGGCTTTGGTGACCCAACTGCACCAGGGCCTGGACAACGCCGCCGCCGATCCCCGAGTCCGGGTGGTGGTGCTGGGACATACCGGTGGAACCTTCTGTGCCGGAGCAGATCTGAGCGAGGCTGCCGGGCAGGACCCCGGCGACATCGCCGTCGGCCGGGCCCGCGAGATGACCACGACGCTGCGGGCGATCCTGGAGCTACCGGTTCCGGTGATCGGCGCGATCGACGGGCATGTGCGGGCCGGCGGCATGGGGCTGGTCGGGGCCTGCGATCTCGTCGTGGCCGGGCCGGCCAGTACGTTTGCGCTGACCGAGGCGCGTATCGGGGTGGCGCCGTCGATCATTTCGCTGACGCTGCTGCCGAAGATGTCGCCGCGGGCGGCCGGGCGTTACTTCGTCACCGGGGAGAAGTTCGACGCCACCGAGGCTGCGGAGATCGGACTGGTCACCGTCGCCGCTGACAACGTCGACGCGGCGGTAGCCGCATTGACGGCCGAGATCGCAAAGGGATCGCCCCAGGGGCTGGCGACGTCGAAGGCGTTGACGACGGCCTCGATCCTGCGCGGGTTCGACGAGCACGCCGAGGCATTGACGCAACAGTCGGCGCGGTTGTTCGTCTCCGACGAGGCGCGCGAAGGCATGATGGCGTTCCTGCAGAAGCGCCCGCCGAGCTGGGTGGGATGAGCAGCGGCCGTGCCACCCGGGCTTGAAACCGAGCTGCAACCGGCGCTGCATTGGGTGCGGCGAGGCAGGTCACGCGCCGTTTGAGTGACTGTCGGTCGTTGCCTGTGGCAGCAACCGCCTCGGGGTCTCTGTCGCATTGCGCTCGGCAGTTTTACCGTGTGAGCTGCGGACGTTCTCTGCCGTGCGGTTGTTCCCGGAAAGGCCGGAATCATGGCCGATGATCAGAACAAGACCATTTCACGTCGGGTGTGGGAGGTATTCGCCTCCGGCGACCTCAGCGAGTTGGACGATCTCGTCGCTCCCGGTGCCGCCTATCACGACACCCAGGATCCGTTCGGGGATCAGCGCGGCCCCGAACACATGCGAAGCCTCATCGAGATGTATCGGAAGTCGTTCACCAACATGAAGTTCGACGTCAAGATGCAGATCGCGGAGGGCGACTACGTGTGCACGATGATCGAGGCGCAGGGCGACAACACCGGCGAGATCATGGGACACCCGGCCACGGGTAAGCACGCCCGGATCAACCTCACCGACACCACCCGGATCGAGGACGGCAAGATCGCCGAGAACTGGGTCACCTGGGACACTTTGGGCATGCTGCAGCAGCTCGGCCTGATCCCGGCTGGGGCATCGCAGGAGGCGGCACCCGCCTGAGGGATCTGGAACCAAAAGCAGGACTAACTGGCGTCGCGCTCGAAGAGGTAGCGCTCCGGGTGGTGGCAGTCATTGATCCGCGACTGTCCGGTATCGAGTATCGGCGGCGGAAGCCATTCGGTGCGACCATCTTTGCCGATTCTGGTGCGCCACCCCTTGCTGGACAGCAACCGGTGACATGCCGGACAAGCCAGGGTGAGTTGGTCGATGTCCGTCTGCCCGCCGTCGGCCCAATCCTTCACGCGGTGGTGTACCTGGCACCAATCCGCAGGTGCGGTGCAGCCTGGTCGGGTGCATCCGCCTTCCATTCCGAACAGCGCGAGCCGCTGCCCGGGCGAGGCAATTCGCTTGGTACGACCCAGATATAGCGGCACCTCTGAGTGTGACTCGTAAATGCACAGATAGTGATACGCGTGGCCGGCCAGCCGGACCACGTCTGCCATCGGGATCAGGCTGCCGCCCCCGGTGATCGCCCAGCCCTCACCTGAACAGATCTGTTCGAGCGTGGCCGTGACCACCAAGGTGACCGGCAAGCCCCGGTGCTGGCCCAGCGTCCCGGACATCAACACGGCGCGACACATGGCCTTGAAAGCATCGTGGTTGCGCTGCGCCTTGGTCCGTAGATCCCATTTGACCGCTTCTTCATCGGGTTCGCCGTCGACACAGGGATTTTCGTCATCCGGATTGCACATACCCGGCGCCGCCAACTTGGCGTTGTACGCCTCGCAGTACGCCCGGCACTCCGCATCGATATACCCGTGGACCTTCGACAAACCATCGCTGTCCTGTTTGCCGAATTCAAGGCCACGCTTGCGGGCTGCAACGTTATCCCGTGGCGCCGGCCCATCCTGGTCGATGGTCATCCGCAGCCGGTCTGCCACCTTCTGCAGCGCCTCCGGGGTCAGCCTGGCGGCGGTACGGCCCAGCAGTTCCTCGGCTCGGTCCCGCGTTTCGGCCGTGACGGCCTCGGGCAACTTCTTGAAGAATTTCCGGATGATCCGTACGTGCTCGACGCCGATATCACCGCGGGACTGGGAAGCAGCGGTAGTGGGCATCACCGGCGGGAGCGGTTCACCCGTCATCGCACGGCGAGGAGTCAGCACCTTGGCATCGTCGAGCCGCGCTTGCGCCTCGGCCTTACTGATCCGCAACGAGTACACCAATATGTCGCGCAGCGAGTTGTGGCCCGCCGTCTGCGGGGTGATCGCCTCGGCAATCCCGGTGATGATCTTGTTGTCGACCGAAGCGTGCGCACGGGCGATCCGCTGACGCCGCGTGGCGATGTAGTGGAGGTCGATCAGGCTGAGCGCATCGTGGGAGGCCGAGGCGAGCTTGGTGGCCAGCGCCTCATAGGCCTCGTAGTCCGCCATCAGTTGCTGGCGGTCCACTGATGCACTGGTCATGATTCGAACATTAGTTCGATGGTCCGACAAGAACGGCCGGATTGTGGCCAGAGTGGCAAACGTTGCCAAAGTTTTTTGAAGTCGTCGAGGCGGTGCGATTTTCGCAATCAGATCGACTCGGCGCTCGACGCTCGAAGTGCCCACGTCAGTCGATCTTGATGCGCCCCGAAAGGCCCGGCAGGCCGATTACCACAGACGCAGAGACGACGGATTCCGTAGCCATCGACGTGGTGATTCACGCCCGAGATTGTTACTTTGGCAAATTTGCATCCGCCCCATAATGTATTGCTACAGTGTGCGGGCACTGTAGGCCACATCACACCCCGAAGGCGGCGACATTGACGTCACAGCCCACCCCTCCCCGGCTGCACAAGGCCAAGGTTGCCGCCACTGCAGCGGCTGTCGTCGCCACCACCGCAGCGCTGACCGCCGGTGTCGCGTCCACCGCGCCGGAGGCGCTTGCCGCACATAACCGAAGCGTGCAGACGGATGTTGAGCTGACCGCGTCCGCCGACGTCGGACGGATTCCTGACATCGTCGGGATCTACGGGGTGGGCCCGGTGTTCTGGACGGCGCAGATGTTGGGGATCACGCCCGAGAACGTGATCAAGGCCGCCGGAGGGTTGACGGGTAACACCGCACTGGCCGACACCGTCATCGGGTTGCTGGACCTGCTGGATGCCGTGTCACCGGTAGAGGCCGGCGTGAAGGGCCCGATGCCGAGTGACGTGTACGACGCGGTGAACGGGCTGGACTACACCATGACCGGCACGATGGATATGCTGGGCGGTCCAATCAAAGCCATTGTGGGAAACACAATATGGGACCTCATCGACGACGCGGTCGAGAAGTTCGTCAAGGCCGCGCCGATTCTGAACCAGCGCCGCGCAATCCTCTTGGCCGAGAGCATGGGTGGGCTCACCACATCGCTGGCCTACCGCGACATGATCGACGCCGTCACGTCCAACAGTGACGACTGGGAGGTCGGTGTCACCGGCCAGTGGCTGATCATGGTCAACAATCCCAGCCGTCCCGGCGGCGGATTATTCGCGCTGGCAACCCCTTTCACAAGCCTCATGGGGGTCGATCTCACTACGCCCGACGCGGGCAGCTATACCAATGCCGATGCCAACGGCGGCAAGGTCACCAAGGTCCTCAACACCTCGATCATGGACATCACGTGGGCCTATAACCCGCTGTCGGATGTACCGACCACGCTGAACCCGCTGGCCTGGGCAAACTCCGCCGCAGCC
>NZ_MBEQ01000042.1 GCF_001954135.1 Mycobacterium sp. GA-1841
CCCTAAACGGGAAAAAGAGCGTGGCCAAAAACAACAAACAAAAACCACCAAACACACTATTGAGTTCTCAAACAACAGACCAGATTTTTGGTTGGCCCCGATTTGGGGCAACCCCGCCAGCCTAATCTTGCTCTGACTGACTTGTCAAGTCGCTCCCGGCCCGGTTGTTTTCTCCGCTCCGCGGCGACTTCAAAAGATTAGCCTTAGCGCCGTCGCGACGTCAAATCGGCTGGTCAGCGGCATTTTCAGCTGCAGACCACGATGTCGCAGTCCGCCTACGCGCCTACTCTTTCGATCTCAGCGCCCAGGCTCACGAGGTTTTCCACGAACAACGGGTAGCCCCGATCGATGTGAAAGACGTCGTGAACTTCAGTCTCCCCGTCCGCGACCAAGCCCGCAAGGACCAATCCGGCGCCGGCCCGGATATCCGACGACCACACCGGGGCGCTCGACAACTGCGGGATTCCACGCACCACCGCGTGATGACCATCGGTACGCGCGTCGGCCCCGAGCCGGATCATCTCCTCGACGAACCGGAACCTGGCTTCGAACACGTTCTCGGTGATCATCGAGGTGCCGTCGGCAATCGCCGCCAACCCGATCGCCATCGGTTGCAGATCCGTCGGAAAGCCCGGGAACGGCAGCGTCGCCACGTTGACCGCCTTCGGCCGCTCGTACTGGACGACCCGGAAGCCGTTGTCGTTCTGCGTCACCGTGGCGCCGGCGTCGTGCAGCTTGTGCAGCACCAACTGCAGATGTTGTGGGTCCACGCCCGTCACCGAGATGTCTCCTCGGGTCATCGCCGCCGCGATCCCCCACGTGGCCGCCACGATGCGATCGCCGATGACCCGGTGCTCGGTGGGATACAGCCGATCGACACCGGTGATGGTCAGGGTCGAGGTTCCGGCACCGCTGACCTTGGCACCCATCTGGTTGAGCATGGCGCAGATGTCGACGATGTCGGGTTCTCGTGCGGCGTTGTGGATCGTCGTGACCCCCTCGGCCAGGACCGCCGCCATCAGGATGTTCTCTGTCGCTCCCACCGACGGGAACTCAAGCTGGATCTCCGCGCCCCGCAGATGGTCGGCCTCGGCCACCACACAGCCGTGCTCGATATTGCAGGTGGCGCCCAATTGCCGCAGCCCAGCCTGGTGCATGTCCAGCGGCCGCGATCCGATCGCATCCCCGCCGGGCAGGGCAACCCTGGCCTTCTTGCATCGGCCCACCAGCGGGCCCAGCACACACACCGACGCGCGGAACTGGCGGACCGCAGCGAAATCAGCGTCGTACTTGGGTTCGTCCGGAGACGTGATGCGCACGGTGTCACCGTCGAGCTCCACCGTGGCGCCCAGTCCCCGCAACACCTCCGCCATCAGCGGCACATCGAGGATGTCGGGGCAGTTGGTGATCGTGCTCGTCCCCTCGGCCAGCAATGACGCAGCCATCAGTTTCAGCACACTGTTCTTTGCGCCGCCGACAGCAACTTCACCTGATAACCGGTTTCCCCCGGTCACCAAGAATCGCTCGCTCACGCCGGTTAGTGTAAACAGCCCGCCGTCGAGTTTCCGCCTGCTCGCGCAGATCCGGCGAGCCCCGCCCAGCTGTTCCCACGCCCGGTACGGTTCAGATATGGCAGTGCATCTCACCCGTATTTACACCCGCACCGGCGACGACGGCACCACCGGGCTCAGTGACTTCAGCCGGGTGTCAAAGAACGACTCGAGGCTGGCCGCCTACGCCGATTGTGACGAAGCCAACGCGGCCATCGGCGTCGCGGTGGCCCTTGGCGAACCGAGCCAGCAAATAATGGCCGTATTGCGCCAGATTCAGAACGATCTGTTCGACGCGGGCGCTGACCTGTCCACCCCGGTGGTCGAGAACCCGGAATACCCGCCACTACGCATCTCCCAGTCGTACATCGACCGGCTGGAGAAATGGTGCGACGAGTTCAACGAAGCGCTGCCGTCCCTGAACTCGTTCATCCTTCCCGGCGGCACGGCACTGTCAGCGTTGTTGCATGTCGCCCGGACCGTGGCTCGTCGGGCGGAACGAGCAGCCTGGATTGCTGTGCAGGAACACGGCGACTCGGTGAGCGTCCTGCCGGCCAAGTACCTCAACCGGCTCTCGGATCTGTTGTTCATCCTGTCGCGGGTTGCGAACCCGGACGGCGACGTGCTCTGGCAGCCAGGTAAGGATCAGTAGCTTCGCCGCCGAGCCCGGGGGGACGGCCGCGATTCAAGCCACGAAGTGAAGGCGGTCAGCGCGCCTCGGTCAAGAGCGATCTCGTAACCCTGCCGGCGTTCCGGGCTGGTGTCGCGCAGTTCGAGGATCACGATCTGATCGGACATGATGTCGAACTCGTCGCCGCGCGGGGCTCGGCGCGATACGACTTCCAACCCGCGCCGGCTCAGTCGCCGGTCCGGCCACCATCGAAAGCTGGACAGCCGGTAGAAGCCGGCCTCGCCGCCGCGGTAACGCATCACGCCGTGACGCCAGCCTTGGCCGCCCACCGCGGGAAAGTCGCGCAAGATGGCCGCTGTGCCGCCGACCTGCCGCAGCTTCCACAGCCGGTAGCTCAGTGCTCCGACCACCAGTAGCAAAACGCAGATGAGCGCGACCATGCCGATCATGGGCGCGCTCATCTGTGTCTGTCTCTGTCGTCAGTCGATCTGGCCGAGAGCACGCAGACGTGCCCGACCCCATGCCGCTGTCTGCTCGTCGTCGGACTCGGCATCTCGCTTGGCCGCGTCGGCATCGATCTCGGATTCGAACTGGGCGTTCTCCACCAGGATCCGGACGGTCTCCTCGGTCACCGAGAGGAAACCACCGTCGACGGCGATGCGCAGATCGTCCTCACCCTCACGCTCGACCCGAACCATCGCGTCGTCGACGAGCTGCGCCACCAACGGAATGTGGCGCGGCAGAATGCCGATCTCACCGGCGGTGGTCCGAGTGAAGACGAACGTAGCGGTGCCGGACCAGAGCTCACGCTCGACGGCAACGATCTCGACGTTCAAATCTGCCATGTCACACCACCTCTCGCACTCGCATGTCTACCGTGGTCACAGCTTCGCGCCGAGGCTTTCGGCCTTCTTCGCCAGGTCGTCCAGACCACCGATGAGGAAGAACGCCTGCTCGGGCAGGTGATCGAACTCGCCCTTGGCCAGCTTGTCGAAGGCCTCGATGGTTTCCTTGAGCGGCACGGTCGAACCCGGCTGACCGGTGAACTGCTCGGCCGCCATCATGTTCTGGCTCAGGAAGCGCTCGATCTTACGGGCGCGGTACACCAGCACCTTGTCCTCTTCCGACAGTTCGTCGATACCGAGGATGGCGATGATGTCCTGGAGATCCTTGTAACGCTGCAGGATTCGGATGACTTCCTGGGCAACGCGGTAGTGCTCGTCGCCGACGATGCTGGGGTGCAGGATCGTCGAGGACGACGCCAGCGGGTCCACCGCGGGGAAGATGCCCTTGGAGAACACCGCACGCGAAAGCTCGGTGGTGGCGTCGAGGTGGGCGAACGTGGTGGCCGGCGCCGGGTCGGTGTAGTCGTCGGCGGGCACGTACACGGCCTGCATCGAGGTGATCGAACGACCACGGGTCGAGGTGATGCGCTCCTGCAGCTCACCCATCTCGTCGGCCAGCGTCGGCTGGTAACCCACGGCCGAAGGCATACGACCCAGCAGGGTCGAGACCTCGGAACCGGCCTGGGTGAACCGGAAGATGTTGTCGATGAACAGGAGCACGTCCTGGTTTGCCTCGTCACGGAACCACTCGGCCATGGTCAGCGCCGAGAGGGCCACGCGCATACGGGTGCCTGGCGGCTCGTCCATCTGGCCGAACACCAACGCGGTGTCCTTGAGCACGTTGGCGTCGGCGAGCTCGACCCACAGGTCGTTGCCTTCACGGGTGCGCTCACCCACGCCGGCGAACACCGAGGTACCACCGAAGTTGCGGGCGATACGGTTGATCATCTCCTGGATCAGAACCGTCTTACCCACACCGGCGCCACCGAACAGGGCGATCTTGCCGCCACGCACGTACGGCGTGAGCAGATCGACGACCTTCAGACCGGTCTCCAGCATCTCCGTGCGGGGCTCCAGGTCGGCGAAGGCCGGCGGCTTGCGGTGGATGGACCAGTGCTCGAACTCCTTGCCGTAGCCGGGTTCGTCGAGGCAGTCACCCAGGGCGTTGAACACGTGGCCCTTGACGTCGTGGCCGACGGGCACCGAGATCGAGGCACCGGTGTCGCTGACGTCGGCGCCACGCACCAGACCGTCAGTGGGCTGCATCGAGATGCAACGCACCAGGTTGTCACCGAGGTGCTGGGCAACCTCAAGCGTCAGGGTCTTGGCCAGCGCGCCGTAGCTGATGTCGGCGTGCAGCGCGTTGAACAGTTCGGGCACCGCGCCGCGCGGGAACTCCACGTCCACCACCGGGCCGGTGATGCGGACTACGCGGCCCGCCGTCTTCTCTGCAGTAGCAGTCATTCTCTCTTCGCTTTCCTACGAGGCTTTCGTCTTTGTCCGGCTATCGCGCATCGGCCAACGCGTTCGCGCCGCCCACGATCTCGCTGATTTCCTGGGTGATCTGTGCCTGACGTTCGCGGTTGGCCGCGAGCGTGAGTCCCTTGATCAGTTCGTCGGCGTTGTCGGTGGCCGACTTCATGGCGCGCCGGCGCGATGCCGACTCCGAGGCCGCCGCCTCCAGCAGCGCCGCGTACACGCGGGTGGCGATATAGCGCGGCAGGAGCGCGTCGAACAGGGTCTCTGCGCTCGGCTCGAACGAATACAGCGTGTGCGGACCGGTCTCCGCCTCGCCGACGTACTCGACGACCATCGGTGCGATCCGCAGCGCGTTGGCGGTCTGGGACAGCATGGACCGGAATTCGGTGGACACGATGTGCAGTTCGTCGACGCCTAGAACACCATCAGGGCCGGCGTCGTCGCCGGCGTCGTCAGCACCGGACATGAACGCCGTCACCAGGGTGTCGGCGATCGCCTTGGCGTCCTCGTAGGTGGGCCGCTCCGAGAAGCCGGTCCAGGACTCGGTCACCGTCCGCTGCCGGAAGCTGTAGTAGCCCAAAGCTTTCCGGCCGACGACGTAGAGCACCGGGTTCTTGCCCTCTTCCCGCAGCAGCGAGAACAGTTCTTCGGCCCGGCGCAGCACGTTGGCGTTGTAACCGCCGCAGAGACCGCGGTCCGAGGACACCACCAGCACACCGGCCCGCTTGGGGTTCTCCCGCTCGACGAGCAGCGGGTGATCCAGCGCGCTGGCACCGGCCAGCTCGGTGAGCATGTTGGTGATCTCGGTGGCGTAGGGCCGAGCCGCATCGACTCGGGCCTGCGCCTTGGCGATCCGCGACGTGGCGATCAGCTCCTGTGCCTTCGTGATCTTCTTGATCGACGAGGCGGAGCGGATGCGCCCGCGTAGCTCGCGAAGTGTGGCTGCCATTGGTTACCTAGGCCTTCTTGGGAGCCGGCTTGCGGACCTTGACCGATTCCTTCTCAAGGTCCTCGGGATCCAGGGCCTCGGCCTCGGCGTCCTTGGCAACCACGGAGCTGCCGTCGGAGGCCGCGAAGCCCTTCTTGAACTCGTTGATGACCGAGACCAGCTTCTCCTCGTTTTCCTCGGAGAGCTTCTTGGACTCCTTGATGCCCTTGAGGATGTCGGAGTGGCTGGCCTTCACGTGCTCCAGCAGCTCGTCGGTGAAGCGCGAGACGTCTTCGGCCGGAACCGAATCCAGGTGGCCCTGGGTGCCGAGGAAGATCGAGACGACCTGATCCTCGACGGCCAACGGGCTGTACTGGGCCTGCTTGAGCAGCTCGACCAGGCGCACACCGCGGTCCAGCTGGGCCTTGGAGGCGGCGTCCAGGTCGGAGGCGAAGGCCGCGAAGGCCTCCAGCTCGCGGTACTGCGACAGATCCAGACGCAGCGAGCCGGCAACCTCTTTCATCGCCTTGATCTGGGCGGCACCACCGACGCGGGACACAGACACACCGACGTTGACGGCCGGGCGGACACCCTGGTTGAACAGGTCGGACTCCAGGAAGCACTGGCCGTCGGTGATCGAGATGACGTTGGTCGGGATGTAGGCCGAGATGTCGTTGGCCTTGGTCTCGATGATCGGCAGGCCGGTCATCGAACCACCACCGAGCTCGTCGGAGAGCTTCGCGCAACGCTCCAGCAGACGGGAGTGCAGGTAGAACACGTCACCCGGGTATGCCTCGCGGCCCGGCGGGCGGCGCAGCAGCAGCGAGATGGCGCGGTAGGCCTCGGCCTGCTTGGTCAGGTCGTCGAAGACGATCAGGACGTGCTTGCCGTTGTACATCCAGTGCTGGCCGATGGCCGAGCCGGTGTAGGGAGCCAGCCACTTGAAGCCGGCGGCATCCGAGGCCGGGGCGGCGACGATGGTGGTGTACTCCATGGCGCCACCCTCTTCCAGCGCGCGCTTCACGCTGGCGATGGTGGAACCCTTCTGGCCGACGGCGACGTACACGCAGCGCACCTGCTGCTTGGGGTCGCCGGTCTCCCAGGCCTCACGCTGGTTGAGGATGGTGTCGACGCAGACGGCGGTCTTGCCGGTCTTGCGGTCACCGATGATCAGCTGGCGCTGGCCACGGCCGATCGGGGTCATGGCGTCGATGGCCTTGATGCCGGTCTGCAGCGGCTCGGAGACGCTCTGGCGCTGCACCACCGAGGGAGCCTGCAGCTCCAGGGCGCGGCGCTCTTCGGCCTCGATGTCGCCCTGGCCGTCGATCGGCTGGCCCAGCGGGTTGACGACGCGACCGAGGAACGCGTCGCCGACCGGCACCGAGAGCACCTCGCCGGTGCGCTTGACCTGCTGGCCTTCTTCGATCTTCTCGAACTCACCCAGGATGACGGCGCCGACGCTGTGCTCGTCGAGGTTCAGCGCCACACCCAGGACACCGCCCGGGAACTCGAGGAGTTCCTGGGTCATGACCGAGGGCAGGCCCTCGACGTGTGCGATGCCGTCACCGGCGTCGACGACGGTGCCGATCTCTTCGCGCTCGGTGTCGGCGGAAAACGAGGATACGTAATCCTCGATGGCACCTTCGATATCAGCAGCCGAGATTGTCAACTCTGCCATGGTTTTTCGTCTTCCTACCTAGATCTTCGGGGTGGTTCGTGGTTCGTGTTAGTCCGGCAGCTGCGTCGCGGCGGCGGCCAGTCGGGACGAAATGGAGCCGTCGATCACCTCGTCGCCGACGGTGATCGACAGACCACCGAGCAGTTCCGGGTCGACGTGCAGCTGGACCGACACCGGGTGGCCGTAGATGCGGGTCAGCACCTCCGACAACCGGGTCCGCTGGGAATCGTTGAGGTCGGCCGCGGCGGTCACGTGGGCGACCACCTCTCCGCGGCGCGCCACTGCGAGCTCGGCGAGGTCGATGACGGCTTCGTCGGCGCGCTCACCGCGCAGCAGTGCCACCGTCTGGACCAACAGCGCTGCTGCCGTCCCGTTCACGCCCGCGCTGCCGCTGATCACCTTGTTCAACAAGCCGATTCGACCGTCAGCGGGGGTGGTGGAGTCACTGAGCAGGGCAGCGAGCTTGGGTTCGGCGTCGAGCAGGCGGCCGAACCGGAACAACTGGTCCTCCACCTCGTCGACCTCACCGGCGGTCTCGGCGCGCTTGAGCAGCGCCAGACGCGCGGTGTGTTCGATCGCGTCGACCAGGTTCGACTCGACCGACCAGCGCTGCGAGACCGCGGTCCGCAGCACATCCAGCGTGGGGGCGCCGACCTTGCCGGACAGCACGCGCTCGAGCAACCGCACCTTGGGAGCGGCGTCGTCGGTCGGTTCGGCCAGATGCTTGGCCAGCGCGGTCTCCGTCAGCAGCACCTTGGCCACCGAGGTCAGCTCGTCGGCCAGCGTGGTCAGCCCGTCGGCGTCCAGGCCGCCTGCCACCGAGTCGAACTTGTCGACCACGACGGTCAGCGATTCACGGCTGGCGGCCCGCAGCCGGGCCGTGGCGGCGGTTTCGATCACCACGGCCGACGGGGCCATCTGATCGAGCTCGGCCAAGAACCGGTCGACGGTGGCCGATTGCGCGGCCGGGTCGGCGACATGTGCCCGCACCAGAGCGTCGGCCTTGGCCACCGACTCCGATCCGAGACCGGTCCGCAGCTGACGGATGAGCTGCTGGCGCATCAGCTGAATCTGCTGCGCGCCCTGCGCCTTGATCCGCTCGGCCTCGGTGCCGGCCTGTTCGGTCAGCTGAGCGGCGATCCGCTCGGAGTCTTGCGAGGCCTCATCCGTGACCTTGGCCGATTCGGCCTTGGCGTCGGCGAGTGCCTTGGCATGCATCTCATCGGCATCGGCGAGCTTCTTCGCCGCGTCGGCGCTCTCGGCGAGCGCGACCCGCACGGCTTCCTGTTGCTTCTGCATCAGGTTCCGCACCGGCGGCACCACCCACTTGATGATGATGAATGCGATGACGGCAAAGCCGATCAGCTGCCCGATAAATATCGACATCTACTGCGTCCCACCTGATTTCACGTCGACGCCCAAAATTCGGCCGGCCAGGGTCTGCGAGAGCCCGTCCACCGACGACTCGAGCCCGGACCGCACCTCGGCACTCAGGGCAGCGAGCTGCTCGTCGGCCTGGCGCACATTCTCGGCCACTTCGGAGTTGGCCTCGGCACGCTTGGCGTCGACCACCTCGCGACCGGCGGCACGCGCCTGGTCGCGGATTGCCGATGCCTCGGTACGCGCCCCGGCCATCGCCTCGTCGTAGTCGGCCTGCGCCGCGGCCACCTGCTCGGCTGACTTCCGATTGTCGGCGGCGGTCTTGGCCAGCATCGCTTCCCGCTCTGCCAGCACCTTGCCGACCGGAGGCACTACCCACTTCGCGATCACACCGAGCACGATCAAGAAGATGATCAGCACGGCGAAGAAGGTTCCGTTGGGGACCAGAAAGTTGCTCTGGCCCCCACCGCCTTCCTCCGCCGCGAGGAGTGTCAATTCACCCATGCTGATGGACTACTGCAGACCCGGGGTGGCGAAAACGAACAGCGCCATGAAGGCCAGGTTGATGAAGTACGCGGCCTCCACCAGACCGACGGTGATGAAGAACGGGGTGAACAGCCGGCCCTGGGCCTCGGGCTGACGGGCGATGCCCGAGATCAGCGCGTTACCCGCGATACCGTCACCGATACCAGCGCCGATGGCGCCGCCACCCATGATCAGACCGCCACCGATCAGCGCACCGGCGGTGATGAGGGCGTTGGGGTCGAGATTCATTCCTTTTATCCTCCTTGATAACTGGTGGCCCAAAAAATGTTGCCGCCAGGAGTTCGTGTCGTGCGGTTACAGATGTCTAGCTGGTCATGCTCAGTGCTCGTCGTGGTCCAACTCCATCGACTGGCTGAAGTACAGGATCGTCAACAGCGAGAAGATGAATGCCTGGATCAGGCCGACGAACAGGTCGAAGGTCTTCCAGATCGCGTTGGGTGCCCACTGGATGTACCAGGGGAACATCGCGATCAGCGCGACCAGGATGCCACCGGCGAAGATGTTGCCGAAAAGACGGAGGGCCAGCGAGATCGGCTTGGCCAGTTCCTCGACGATGTTGATGGGCGCGAGCAGGGCGACGTGACCCTTGACCACCTTGACCGGGTGGCCGATGATGCCGCGACGCCAGATGCCCGCTGCGTGGTAGCAGACGAACACGAACAGGGCCAGCGCCAGCACGAAGTTGATGTCGGAGGCCGGCGGCTTGTACCACTCGGCCGCGGCGCCGTCCGGTCCGCCGTACTGCAGTGGCAGCACCGCCAGCCAGTTGGAGATCAGGATGAAGACGAAGATCGTCACCGCCAGCGGCAGCACGAACGGGGCCACCTTCATGCCGATCGCGCTCTCGATCTGGCCGCGCATCTGGATGGTCAGCGCCTCCCAGAACAGCTGTACACCGCCGGGCACGCCGGTCGAGGTGACCTTGGCCCGCAGCACGAACGCCAGCGCGATCACGATCACCGCGGTGATTGCGGTGGCCAGGATGGTGTCACCGTTGAACGTCATCCCGAACAGCTCGAACACCATGGTGTGGTGGCCGACGTGGATGGCGGCGCCACCCTCTTCGGCGGCGAGCACGGTCGTCGTCTGAGTCATTTAGGTCAGCTCAACCCTTCGATTCCGTATCCAAGACATCCAGGCCGTTCGCGCGGATCTTGCGCAGCACGGGGACGCTGGTGCTCATCACCAGCAGCGCCTGGAAAATCGCCAGTCCGAACAGCACCGCGATGCCGCCGGACGTTTTGAAGACAAATGCGATGCCGAGTGCGATCGCGGTGATGATAAGCAGACGCGTCGCCGAGTTGACGGCCATCTTTTTCTTGAGCGGGTGGTCCTCGGCCGTGATCGACTCGACCGCCCGACGCACCAGCAGGGCATTGATCAAACCGAGTCCGAGACCGACGCCGAAGAAGGCGCCGAACAAGATGTGCCCGGTGAAGCCGGCGGCCACCATGGCCAGCGCAGTGAGTGCGACGCAAACGATGAGCAGGCGTAGCGGCCGAAACGCCACTGACGGAAACACCAACGGCGCGTTCTGCGCTGGTGTTGTCACCGCTTCACCCCAATCCCGCTGCCACGGAAAGCTGTCCCCTCGGACATGCCATCGACGGCCACCACCGTCTGGCAAAATCCTGTGTGTGCCCGCCGAGAATATCGGAGGGCAACGGGCGGGCTGGACTCACCCACGGGGTAGCTCCCTTTGTCGGTCGTTGATCGGCACCTGACGGTTCGTCGAACCGATGGGCCGGGCCGGCAACCCGCGAGGTTTTTCGGGTTCTGCCAGAAGGGTAACACATGGTAGACACCCCTAAACCGGGCCTACTACTTTTTGTCGTACTCGTCTTCGTGCTCGTCATCGGACCCTTCGCCACCGCGCTGTAACAGCGGTATCAGAGTCACCACGATCGCGACCAGAATGGCCGCCGCCACCACCGCTCCGGTGTAGCGGGGATCGAAGAAAATCGTCGCGGCCGCACCGAAGGCGATGATGCCCACCCACAGATAGATCAGCAGCACTGCGCGCCGGTGCGAATGGCCGATCTGCAACAACCGATGGTGCAGATGCATCTTGTCGGGACTGAGCGGGCTGCGGCCGGCCCGGGTGCGCCGGACGATCGCCAGCAACGTGTCGAGCGCGGGCACCAGCATCACGGCGATCACCAACAAGAACGGCGAGAGCAGTGCGAACACGTCGCGGGCGCCGTAGGCGTTCTGGGAGATCGGGCCGGCAGCCGTCGTCGACGCCGCGCCCAGCATCAGGCCGATCAGCATCGACCCTGAGTCGCCCATGAAGATCTTGGCCCGGTGAAAGTTGTGCGGCAGGAAGCCCAGGCACGCCCCGGCCAGGACCACCGAGATCACCGCCGGCGGATAGAACAGCACGTCACCACCGTGATCGCGCAGCAGGCCGACCGAGAACACACAGATGGCCAGCGCGGTGATGAGACCCAGGCCGGCGGCCAGGCCGTCGAGACCGTCGACGAAGTTCATCGCGTTGACGATCGACACCGTGAGCGCCAGCGTCAGCAGGATCGAGGACACCTGGTCGAGCACGATCGTGCCCACTCCCCCGATCGGGATGTAGAGCACGCTCCACGCCACGCCCATGGTGACCAGCACGCTGGCCGCGGTGATCTGCCCGGCGAACTTCGTCAGGGCATCCAGACCCCAGCGGTCGTCGATCAGCCCGATGGCCATGATCAACCCGCCGGCCACCACCACCGCGGGCATACCGGTGGAATAGACGAAACCTCGTGTCAGCGCAGGCAGTTGAGAAGCCAACAGCACCGCGGCCGCCACCCCGATATACATGGCCAAGCCGCCCATACGGGGAATGGGATGCACATGGACATCACGTTCGCGGGGGTAGGCGACAGCGCCGAACCGGATGGCCAACACCCGCACCCAGCCGGTGGCGAAGTAGGTGATGATGGCCGCGGTCAGCCCGACGAGCGCCAGCTCTCTCAGCGGCACCCCGGCGCCGCGATCCGACAGCGCCAGAAGGCCGGTGTTGACCGCGGGGATCACTGCGTCGGCGGCCGTCATCACCGATGCACCGTACTGCAGCAAGCTGAGTTCACTCCGTAGGCGTTGTCAGGCTGGCGGCTTCCACGCCGACGACCCTGGCGATGTCGGCGGCAGTGATCGGGCCCTCGCGCAGGATGCGCGGGTGCGCGCCGGTGAGGTCGACGATCGTGGACGCGGCTTGCTGTTCGGCGGGGCCGCCGTCGAGGTAGACCTCGACCTTGTCCCCGAGTTGTTCGTGGGCCTCGGCCGCGGTCACCGCCGCGGGTTGGCCGGAGACGTTGGCACTGGACTGGGCCATCGGACCGACCTCGCGCAGCAGCTCGATCGCCACCGGGTGCAGCGGCATCCGGAGCATGACGCTGCCGTTGGCGTCGCCGAGATCCCACTGCAGAGACGGCGCCTGCGTGACGACGAGGCTCAGTGCGCCTGGCCAGAAAGCGCGGATCAGTTCCCGGGCGGCCGGCGGCACCGAGTACACGAGCCCGTCGATCGTGCTCCACGAACCGACGAACACCCCGACGGGCATGTGGCGGCCGCGGCCCTTGGCGGCGAGCAGACTGCCGACCGCCTCACGATCGAAGGCGTCGGCCCCGATCCCGTACACGGTGTCGGTCGGCATCACCACCAGCCGGCCGCCCTTGACCGCGCTGGCCGCCGAGGCGATGCCGGTCGCACGCTGATCGACATCGGTGCAATCGAAGATGGTCATGTCGGCTCCCCGGTCGGTGCGCGCATCAACTCAGCTTCTCCCAATCCGGGTCGCGGTGACAAAGCGGGGTCGTCCGGCCAGGTCGCGGCGCCCGGTCACGCCGGTGAAATGTCCGTCGTCGACGAAAGCATCGACGGTCAGCTGCGAGGTGGTGTCGTCGTGTTCGACGGCGCACGGCGCGTCGGCACGCAGCCATCGGGCGGCCAGAGCGACGATCGGCCGGATCACCGACATCCCGTCCGGGCCGCCGAACAGCGCACGGGCCGGATCGTGGTCGGCCACCTCGGGTTCCAGGACGGTGCCCTCGGGGATGTACGGCGGATTGGACACCAGCAGGTCCACCCGGTCATCGAGTTCGGGCGCCAGCCCGGACGTCGTGACGTCGGCGGCCACCACCTCGACGCGCGTCCCGGCCGCGTTGCGCCGGGCGAATTCGAGCGCGGCGGGCGAGTCCTCGACGGCCAGCACCCGGGCGTCGGGGTGTGCGGCGGCCAGCGCCAATGCCAGCGCACCCGATCCCGTGCACAGGTCGACGATCACAGGGTTGGGCGGAAGCGGTTGGGCCAGAGCCCATTCCAACAGCGACTCGGTTTCCGGCCGGGGAACGAAGACGCCCGGCCCGACCGCGAGGGTCAGCGGACCGAAGGCCGCGGTACCGAGAAGGTGCTGCAGGGGTATCCGCCGTGAGCGGGCGGCGACCAGTTCGTCGTAGGCGGCGTGGAACTGCACACCGGGATCGTCGAGCAGCAGCAACCGGCCACGGTCGACACCCGCGACGTGCGCGGCCAGCAGTTCGGCGTCGATACGTGGGGATGCGACGCCCGCGGCGGCCAGCTGGGCCGTTGCGGCGTCGATCGCCTGCCGCAGTGGGGTCATGACTTCGCCGGCGAGCCGGCCGATGTCTCCTGCTGAAGCCGTGCCTGTTTGTCGGCGACGCCCAACGCGTCGAGCAGTGCGTCGAGTTCTCCGT
The DNA here is from genome assembly GCF_001954135.1 of Mycobacterium sp. GA-1841. Classification (GTDB taxonomy): domain Bacteria; phylum Actinomycetota; class Actinomycetes; order Mycobacteriales; family Mycobacteriaceae; genus Mycobacterium. Next base: position 13,744 of record NZ_MBEQ01000042.1, read on the forward strand.
CGAGCACCTGGTCGAGGTTGTGGGCCTTGAAGTTGATCCGGTGATCGGCGATCCGGTTCTCCGGGAAGTTGTAGGTCCGGATGCGCTCGCTGCGGTCGACTGTGCGGATCTGGCTGGCCCGGTCGGCCGAGGCGTCGGCCTGGGCCTGTTCTTCGGCCAGTGCCTGTAGCCGGGCGGCCAGCACCTGCATCGCCCGGGCCTTGTTCTGCAGCTGCGAACGTTCGTTCTGGCAGGTGACGACGATGCCGGTGGGCAGGTGGGTGATGCGCACCGCCGAGTCGGTGGTGTTCACGCCCTGACCGCCCTTGCCCGAGGATCGGTACACGTCGATGCGCAGATCCGACTCGTCGATCTGGACCTGCTCGACCTCGTCGGGCTCCGGGTAGACCAGCACCCCGGCGGCCGAGGTGTGCACCCGGCCCTGCGATTCGGTGACCGGCACCCGCTGCACGCGGTGCACGCCGCCTTCGAACTTCAGCCGCGACCACACGCCGTCGGCGGAATCGCCCTTGCTGGTGATCGACAACGTGGCGTCCTTGTAGCCGCCGAGATCGGAGAACGTCTCGTCGAGCACCGTCACCGACCAGCCGTGCCGTTCGGCGTACCGGATGTACATGCGGGCCAGGTCGGCGGCGAACAGCGCCGACTCTTCCCCGCCTTCCCCGGACTTGACCTCCATCACGATGTCGTCGGCATCGTGCGGGTCCCGGGGCGCCAGCTGGTCGGTCAGTTGGGCGTCGAGTTCGGCGACCTTGGTGGTCAACTCGTCCACCTCGGCGGCAAAGCTGGCATCGTCGGCGGCGAGCTCACGGGCCGCCTCCAGGTCACCGCGGGCGGCCTCCAACTTGCGGTAGGTGCCCACGACCGGCGACACCTGGGCGAACCGTCGGCCCACTTTGCGCGCGGCTGCGGCGTCGGCGTGCAGATTCGGGTCGGCGAGCTGGCGCTCGAGGTCAGCGTGCTCGGCCAGCAAAGCTTCGATCGCCGGCGCCACATCTGTGTCGGTCACTGGCAACTCCTTCCTGTCCGTCCCGAATTCGGCCGTGAAACGAGAACAGCGCCCAGATCTGCGCATCTGCGACAGATCGGGCGCTGTTGACGTAGCTACTTGTCGGCGGCAGCCTTGTCACCGGCCGGCTTGCGCTTGCCGTACCGCTTCTCGAAGCGGGCCACGCGGCCGCCGCTGTCGAGGATCTTCTGCTTGCCGGTGTAGAACGGGTGGCACTGCGAGCAGACCTCGACCACGATCTGGCCGCTCTGCTTGGTGCTGCGGGTCTGGAAGGTATTGCCGCAACCACAGTGCACCGTGGTGTCGACATACTCAGGGTGAATGCCTGTTTTCATGGGTTCCTCTTCAATCGTTGGCCCGGGTCGCCCGTGATTCAGATGGACGTGAACCGGGACCGAGGGTCGGCGGTCCATTATGCCAGGTCAACCGCCAACAGCCTAAACGCGTGATGAGCGGCGGCTATTCCCCCGGCGTTCCCGCGGGGCCGACGGTGTAGCCACTCCCCCGTCGATGCCACAGCACGCGGCCCCGGTCTTCGGCACCGGCCGCGATCAACTCGCGTTTGAGGACTTTGTTGGTGGCCGTCGTCGGTAGTTGGTCGGCGATCCAGACATGACGCGGCCACGCCTTGGGCGACAGGTCGGATTGGGCGGCCAGGAACTCGGCGAACTCGGTTGGGTCCAGCACCGCGTCGTCCTGCAGCACGATCGCGGCCATCACCTGGTCACCGACGTACTCGTCGGGCACCGGGTAGACCGCGACGTGGTTGACGGCCGGATGACGGCCGAGAATCCGTTCGATGGGTGCCGAGGTCATGTTCTCGCCGTCGACGCGCATCCAGTCCGCCGTCCGTCCGGCCAGGTAGATCCAACCGTCGGCGTCGCGGTAGGCCAGGTCACCGGACCAGTACATGCCGTGACGCAGCCGATCCTGGGTGGCAGAGTCGTCGTTGTAGTAGCCCTGAAACAGCCCGGCGCCGGTGGTGTTGACCAGTTCGCCGATCGCCTTGTCTCCGTTGACCAGGACACCGTCGGCATCGAATTCGGCGACCGCGCATTCGGTCACGGTCTGCGGGTCGTAGATCGCCACCCCGGGGAAGCCCTTGCCCACCGAGCCCTGCGGGCAGCCGTCCTCTCGCGTGACGATCACCGCGCCCTCGGTGGAACCGAAACCGTCCCACACCTTGGCGCCGAACCGGCGACCGAACTCGGCGATGTCCCGATCGCTGGCCTCATTGCCGAAGGCCACCCGCAACGGGTTGTCGATGTCGTCGGGCTTTTCCGGCGTCGCCAGCACATAGGCCAGCGGCTTTCCGACGTAGTTCATGTAAGTGGCGCCGTAGCGGCGTAGGTCGGGCAGGAACCCCGAGGACGAGAACGTCGCCGGGGCCATCGCCGCACCAGAGCCCACGGCAACACTCCAACCGGCCAGCAGGGCGTTGGAGTGGAACAGCGGCATCGACAGATAGCAGACGTCCTGCACGGTGACACCGAAGCGTTCGACCAGGGCCATCCCGGCGAACAGCACCGTCATGTGGGCCACCTGGACGGCCTTGGGGTCACCGCTGGTGCCGGAGGTGAAGATCATCATGAACGTGTCGGTCGGACCGACTTCGCGCAGCGGCGCGAGTTCCCCGGCGTCGGCGCACAACTGCGCCCATTCGTCGCCGTCGGTCTCCAGGACCCGCACGCCGGGTAGGTCCAGCCCGGCCAGCAGATCGCGGTGGGCCGCGTCGGTGAGCAGGATCTGGCAGTCCGCGCGCAGGATGTCCTTGGCCAGCGCGGCGCCGCGACGGGTGTTGTTGATGCCGCACAACACGTAACCGCCGAGGGCGGCCGCGGCCATCGCGGTGAGCATGTCCGGTGTGTTGCCCAGCAGTGTGCCGATGTGGACCGGCCGGCCCGGATCGGCCAGCATCAGCAGGGCGGCCGCCTGTCGCTTGGCGGAGGCGAGGTGTTCGCGCCAGGTCCACCTATTGTCGCCGTACTTGACGGCGATCGCGTCGCTCCCTTCGTGTTCGCGGAGCAACTGCTGCAGCGTTTCGGCCATCGGAGGATCCCCAAGCTAAGTGAACAGATCGACAAAACTGTCTACCATGGTGTGGCGCGACAGGGAACGTCCTTGGCACAATCATCTCCCAGCCCCACCAGAGCGTCAGGAGATGCCCGAGTTGACCAGCACTGATCCGCGCCTTGAGGTCGGCCGCAGCGTGCGCGATCGACTCATGGACGCGGCCGAGGAATGCTTGCGGACCAAAGGGATTCGCGCGACGACGGTTTCGGAGGTGGCCGAGGCCGCCGGCGTGTCGCGCGGGTGGCTCTACCGGCACTTTCCCGACAAGGTCTCGCTGCTGGGCGCGGTGATCGTGCGACTCAACGACACGTTCTGGTCGGAAGCCCACGCCATGCTCGAGCAGATCGACGGTTTGGACCGCCAACTCGCCTGGGGGGTGGGCAACGGCCTACGCGCCTATGACGATCCAGGCGCGGTGCTGCTCAAACTTCGCACCGACGAGCCCGAGGAGTTCGCCGCCTGCGCCGGCGCGGGCGTGCAAGGCCTCGTCCCCGATCTGGCCGAATTCTGGACCCGCTACCTTCGGTCCGCCCGCGACCGAGGCGAGGTCCACGCCGACATCGACACCGCGGAGGCTTCGGAATGGGTTGCGCGAGTGGTCATTTCACTTGCCACGGTACCGGGCAACACATTGGACCCCAATGACGGAGATGCGGTACTGGCCCACGTGCGACGCTACGTGATGCCGGGCTTGAAAGCCGATCCCGCACTCTGACGCAAAAGGCCCCGCCGGTGGCGGGGCCTTACGCGCGTCGTATGGATCAGTCGACGTCCATCGAGCCGGGCGCGGTCTTGGAGACCTGGACCAGGAACTCGTAGTTGTTCTTGGTCTTGCGCAGCTGGCTCATCAGCAGGTCGATGGCCTGATGGGAATCCAGGCCGGACAGCACCCGGCGCAGCTTGTGCACGATCGCGAACTCGTCCGGGCTGAGCAGCAGCTCGTCCTTGCGGGTACCGGACGGGTTGACGTCCACCGCCGGGAACACCCGACGCTCGGCGATCTTGCGGTCGAGCTTGAGCTCGGCGTTACCCGTGCCCTTGAACTCCTCGAAGATCACCGTGTCACCGGTGGAGCCGGTCTCGACCATCGCCGTGGCGATGATGGTCAACGAGCCGCCGTGTTCGATGTTGCGCGCCGCACCGAGGAAACGCTTCGGCGGGTACAGCGCGGTGGAATCCACACCACCGGACAGGATGCGACCCGAGGCCGGGGACGCGTTGTTGTACGCACGGCCCAGACGGGTGATCGAGTCCAGGAGCACGACGACGTCCTTGCCCTGCTCGACCAGGCGCTTGGCCCGTTCGATCGCCAACTCGGCGGCCTGGGTGTGGTCTGACGGCGGACGGTCGAAGGTCGAGGCGATGACCTCACCCTTCACCGAGCGCTGCATGTCGGTGACCTCTTCCGGACGCTCGTCGACGAGCACCACCATCAGGTGGCATTCCGGGTTGTTCTTCGTGATCGCGTTGGCGATGTCCTGCATGATCGTGGTCTTACCGGCCTTGGGCGGCGACACGATCAGGGCACGCTGCCCCTTGCCGATCGGCATGATCAGATCGATCACACGGGTGGTCAGCCGCTCGGGCGTGGTCTCCAGGCGCAGCCGCTGGTTCGGGTACAGCGGGGTCAGCTTGGTGAAGTCCGGCCGGTTCTTGGCCGCTTCGACCGGACCGCCGTTGACGCTGTCCAGACGCACCAGCGGGTTGAACTTCTGCCGCGGGTTGTTGCCGCCGCTGTCGCCCTCGCGAGGCACGCGCACCGCTCCGGTGACCGCATCACCACGACGCAGTCCGTTCTTGCGGACCATGTTCATCGAGACGTAGACGTCATTCGGTCCGGCCAGGTAGCCCGACGTGCGGACGAAGGCGTAGTTGTCCAGCACATCGAGGATGCCGGCGACCGGCTGGACGACGTCGTCCTCGCGCAGCTCGGTCTCGCCACCGCCCTCGCCGCCACGTTCCCCGCGGCGGCGACGGTCACGGTCGCGGAAGCGACGGCCGCGCCGGCCCTGACGGCCGTCTCCATCGCCATCGTCATCGGCGTTGGAATTGCCGCCCCGGTTCTGCTGGTTGTCGGACTGATCGGACTGGTCGCGAGCCTGGCCTTTGTCCTGCTTCTGGTCCCGGTCTTGCTTTTGGTCCCGGTCCTGTTTTTGGTCCCGGTCCTGCTTTTGGTCGCGGTCCTGCTTTTGGTCGCGCTTCTCGTCCTGCTTGTTCTCGCCGTCGGACTGCTCGCGCTTGTCGCGCCGGTCCTGCCGGTCGCGCTTGGGCTGCTTTTCCTGCGGCTCAGCGGACTCGGTCTTGGCGTCGGCTCCGGCCTCGGCCGGGGTATCGGCCTTCGCCTCACCCTTGGCTTCGTTCTTTGCCTCGCTCTTGACCTCGCTCTTGGGCGAGTCGTCCTTGCCGGCGTCCTCGGCGGCGGGCGCACCGGCCTGGCGCGAGGAGCCCCGACGCTCACGGCGACGCGGCGCCTGCTGCTCGCCGGCATCGGCACCGGTGTCCTGCTGGGCGTCGGCGGCGGCCTGCTGAGGGGCCTCGGTGGCGCCGTTGGACTCGCCACGGTGGGCACGGATAGCTGCGATCAGTTCGCTCTTGCGGAGGCCGGACGCGCCTTCGACGCCGATTTCCTTGGCCAGCGCACGCAGCTCAGGCAGCACCATGGTCGACAGCGACGCGGGCCGGGCGCCCGAAGCGCGCCGCGCGGTGTTCGATCCGGACGCAGAGGCAGCAGCCGGGGCCGCGGTACCGACGGTCGCAGCGCTTTCAGATGATCCGGCGCTTTCAGATGTCACGGCAGTCGGCAAATCCCCAGTGCCGTTGGCATTGTCAGCCGTGAAGAGGTCCGTATCTGTCACGGATTTCCTTTCTTTCCCTCGCTCATCAGGTCGCGCGAGGGTTCCCCAAAGGTCGATGCGCGTTCAGCTGAACCGCTGATCGCGTAGCTCACACCGTCGCCTGTGCAACGGCGATCGCCAGGATTCGCCGATATACGGCGAACCGTCAGTCCACGAGTAGAACACAAGAAGATTGGGTGGTCGTCCTGGTGTCGACGCAGGCAGAGACCCTGCGAATGCTGGACAAAAGCGAGAATAACTCGCTTTTGTGAAGTAATCAAGCAACGCAGACGGTGTGCGTGTGGCGCTCACTACTCCTCATGTCGCCCCTCGTCAGTTCTTGGCGGCCACGCCCGACGTCCACCGAACGCCCGCTCCGACCGACATTTCCCTGACGGTGAACCCGTTGGCAGCGCCGTATTCGGTGGCCTCATCAGGCAATCCCGCCTGCGAGCTCAGCCCGAGGACCGTTGGCCCGGCCCCGGACAGCACTGCTGCCACCCCACAACGCCGCAGGAGTTGCAGGTATTCCGCCGAGGCCGGCATCGCCGCGGCACGCTGTGGCTGGTGTAACACATCCTGGGTGGCGGTCATCAACAGATCCGGACGTTCGCTCAGCGCCACCACCAGCAGCGCGACCCGGCTGAGGTTGAACCGGGCATCGAGGTGGCTGACCTCGTCGGGCAGCACTGCCCGCGTCTCCGCAGTCGACGACCGCTGCTGCGGTACCGCCGGGAACAGGCGGATGTCGGGGTGGACCTGAATCGGCACCGCGCGGTACCGCGGTTCGCCGCCCTCATCGATCTCCGTCCAGGACACCACTGCACCGCCGAGTACTGCTGCCGCGGCGTTGTCCGGATGCCCCTCGAACTCACTGGCCAGCTGAATCAGCTGGTCTTCCGTCAAGGGGTCTGAACCAGCTTGCGCGACAAGACCGTTCACCACGGCCAAGCCCCCGACAACGGCTGCGGCCGACGAACCGAGACCGCGAGAGTGCGGAATCTCGTTGCGGCAGCGCACGATCAGGCCGTCAGCCCGATGACCGGTGGCCCGCAGTCCCGCCTCGATCGCCCGAACCACCAGATGCGTGGCATCCAACGGAACCTGGCCCGCGCCTTCGCCTTCGACCTCGAGCCGGAGGCCGGATTCGGTTGTCTCGACGATGATCTCGTCGTACAGACTGAGCGCCAACCCCAGGCTGTCGAAGCCTGGACCGAGGTTGGCACTGGAGGCCGCGACGACAGCGGTGGCGGTCAGCCCGGCGGGGAGGGTCTGGTTCACCAGGCTAGGCCAGTCCGAGCTCGGCGACGACCGCGACCGGATCGACGGGCAGCGCGGTGACGGTGGGCATGTCCTTGAGCGCGGTGTCGGGGTCCTTGAGCCCGTTGCCGGTGACCGTGCAGACCACCGTCGAACCACGCTTGACCCAGCCATCCTCGATCGACTTGAGCAGACCCGCCACGCTGGCGGCCGACGCGGGCTCGACGAACACCCCTTCACTGCGCGCGATGAGGTGATAGGCGGCGAGAATCTCGTCGTCGGTGGCCGCCAGGAACCGGCCGTCAGATTGCTGCTGGGCCTCGACAGCCCCGGACCACGACGCCGGCGACCCGATACGGATGGCGGTGGCGATCGTCTCGGGCTCCTTGACCGGCTCACCCAGGACCAGCGGGGCAGCTCCGGCAGCCTGGGTGCCGAGCATGCGGGGCAACCGCTCCGTCAGGCCGTCGCGGTGGTACTCGCGGTAGCCCTTCCAGTACGCGGTGATGTTGCCCGCGTTGCCGACCGGCAGTGAATGCACGTCGGGAGCGGTACCGAGGGCGTCGACAATTTCGAACGCCGCGGTCTTCTGACCCTCGATGCGGTACGGGTTGACGGAGTTGACCAGGGCGATGGTCGGGAAGTCCGCGGTGATCTTGCGGGCCAGCTCCAGACAGTCGTCGAAGTTGCCGTCGACCTGGATGATCTTGGCGCCGTACATGACAGCCTGCGCCAGCTTGCCCATCGCGATCTTGCCCTGTGGGATCAGCACCGCACAGGTGATGCCGGCCTTGGCCGCATACGCCGCCGCCGAGGCAGAGGTGTTGCCGGTGGACGCACACAGCACCGCCTGCTGTCCGCGGGCGAGCGACTCGGTGACCGCCACCGTCATGCCGCGGTCCTTGAACGAACCGGTCGGATTGAGCCCCTCGACCTTGAGATACACCGTGCAGCCGGTCTGTTCACTCAGCCGCTTGGCGTGGATCAGCGGCGTGCCGCCTTCGAGCAACGTGATCGGCGTCCAGTCGTCACCGATCGGCATCCGATCGCGGTAGGCCTCGATCAGTCCCGGCCAGGGCCGGTGTACCGGATCTGCGCTGGTCTTGCCTTGCGTCCCGGGGTTCATGCGTTCGTTCCTTCCATACGCAGCACGCTGTTGATCGTCTGCACCACATCGAGATCGGCCAGCGCCTCGACGGTCTCGGAGAGCGCGGCATCGGTGGCCTGGTGGGTGACCACGACGATGCGCGCACCGCATGGCCGGCCTTCGTCGTCGACCATGCCCTCCTGGCGCACTTCGGCGATGCTGACCTCGCGCTTGGCGAATTCGGCTGCCACGGCGGACAAGACGCCTGGTTTGTCCGAGACGTTCATGTTGACGTAGTAGCGGGTGGGGATGAAGCCGATCGGGGCGATCGGCAGCTTGGCGTACTTGGACTCGCGCGGACCCCGGCCGCCCTGGACCCGGTTGCGCGCGGCCATCACGACGTCGCCCATCACGGCCGACGCGGTCGGCGCGCCGCCGGCGCCCTGGCCGTAGAACATCAGCCGACCGGCCGCCTCGGCCTCGACCACCACCGCGTTGAAGGCGCCGTTGACCGCGGCGAGCGGGTGCGTCAATGGCACCAGTGCCGGATACACGCGGGCCGAAACACGTTGCTTACCTTCGTCGGTGGTGAGCCGCTCGCAGATGGCCAACAGTTTGATGGTGCAGCCCAGCGCCCGGGCGGACTCGAAGTCGGCCGACGTCACCTTGGTGATGCCTTCACGGTAGACGTCGTCGGCGGTCACCCGGGTGTGGAAAGCGATCGAGGCCAGAATCGCCGCCTTGGCCGCGGCGTCGTAACCCTCGACGTCGGCGGTGGGATCGGCCTCGGCGTAACCCAGCGCGCTGGCATCGGCCAGCGCCGACGTGTAATCGGCGCCGGTGCTGTCCATCTCGGACAGGATGTAGTTGGTGGTGCCGTTGACGATGCCGGCCACCCGCACCACGGTGTCGCCTGCCAGCGACTGGGTCAGCGGCCGGATCACCGGGATCGCGCCGGCGACTGCCGCCTCGAAATAGAGGTCTACACGAGCCTTTTCGGCGGCTTGCGCCAGCTCCCCGGTGGACTGGGCCATCAGCGCCTTGTTGGCGGTGACCACCGATTTGCCCTGCTCGAGTGCGGCCAGGATGGCCTTGCGGGCCGGCTTCACCGGTCCCATCAGCTCCACCACGATGTCGATGTCGTCCCGCGACACCAACTCGATGATGTCGTCGGTGAGCAGGCCTTTGGGCACGCCCCGGTCGCCGGAGACCTTGCGTACCCCGATGCCCCGCACCTCAAGGGGCGCACCGATACGGGCTTCGAGATCAGGGGCGCTCTCGTTGATGATGCGCACCACTTCGCTCCCGACGTTGCCCAGCCCCAAAACCGCTACGCCGATGGGTTTCTCACTCATTGACCACTCACCTCCAGGCTCAACAGATCGTCGACGGTCTCCCGACGGAGCACCAGGCGCGCCTTGCCGTCCTTCACAGCAACCACGGCGGGTCGGCACAACAGGTTGTAGCGGCTCGACATCGAGTAGCAGTACGCACCGGTGGCGGCGACCGCCAGCAGGTCACCGGGCGTGATGTCATCGGACACCCACGTATCGCGGACGACGATATCACCTGTCTCACAATGCTTTCCGACAATCCGGGCAAGGGTTGCGGTGGCATCGCTGGTGCGGGATACCAAACGGGCGTCGTAAACGGCGTCATACAGTGCCGGGCGGATGTTGTCACTCATGCCACCGTCGACGCTGACGTAGCGCCGGTATCTGTCGGATGCCACGGCCACATCCTTGACGGTGCCGACCTCGTAGAGCGTGATCGTTCCCGGCCCCGCGATGGCGCGGCCCGGTTCCACCACGAGCTTCGGCGTCGGCAGCCCGACAGCCTCCGATTCGCTCTTCACGATGGCCTTGAGCTTGTCGGCCAGTTCCTGCATCGGCGGCGGATCGTCGTCTGGAACGTACGAGATCCCCAGTCCCCCACCGAGATCGATGACCGACATCTGCGACGTCTTCTCCACGCCGAACTCCGACACCACGTCACGGAGCAGGCCGATCACCCGGTGGGCGGCCACCTCGAAGCCGGCCACGTCGAAGATCTGGCTACCGACATGGCAGTGCAACCCGACCAGGCGCAGGTTGTCGGTGGCGAACACCTTGCGGACCGCGTCCATCGCCGCACCACTGGCCAGGGACAGGCCGAACTTCTGGTCCTCGTGGGCGGTGGAGATGAACTCGTGGGTGTGCGCCTCGACACCCGGCGTCACCCGCACCAGCACATCCTGGACGACTCCGGCCGTTCCGGCGATGGCATCGAGGCGCTCGATCTCGATCTCGGAGTCGAGGACGATGTGCCCGACACCGGCCTTGACCGCCGTCGCGAGCTCGTCGACCGATTTGTTGTTGCCGTGCACCGTGATTCGCTCTGCCGGGAAATCGGCGTGCAGCGCGACGGCCAACTCGCCACCGGTCGCCACGTCCAGCGACAGGCCTTCGGCGGCGACCCAGCGAGCGATCTCCGTGCACAGGAATGCCTTGGAGGCGTAGTGCACATAGTCCCCGCCGCCGAACGCCGCGGCGATGTCGCGGCACCGCGACCGGAAGTCGTCCTCGTCGATCACGAACAGCGGGGTGCCGTATTCGGCGGCCAGATCGGTGACCGATACCCCGGCAATCGTGACGACGCCGTCGTCACCTCGAACCAGGTTGCGCGGCCAGACGTTCGGGGCCAGCAGCAGGATGTCTTCGGAACTCTGCGGCTTTGCCGGAGTACCCGACTGGTGGATTTCCTCGGCATGCCGGGGCCCGGCCGGATGCGCGTTCACATCCGCTCCGGTGCAGTCACACCGAGGATGGCCAGGCCGTTGGCGATCACCTGGCGGGTGGCCTCACACAGCGCGAGCCGGGCGGCGTTGAGGTCGCCCGGCGTCTCGTCACCCTGCGGCAGCACCCGGCAGGCGTCATAGAACCGGTGGTAGTCACCGGCGAGGTCTTCGAGGTAGCGGCACACGCGGTGCGGTTCACGCAGCGCAGCAGCGGCTTTCAGCACCCGCGGGAACTCGCCGAGGTTGCGGATCAGGATGCCCTCTTTTTCGTGGGTCAGCAGATCCAGGTGGGCAGTGTCGGCGCTGACGCCGAGATCGACAGCGTTGCGTGTCAAGGCGGACAGCCGGGCGTGCGCGTATTGCACGTAGTAGACCGGGTTTTCGCTGGACGCACTGGACCACAGCGCCAGGTCGATGTCGATCGGGGTGTCCACCGACGAACGGATCAGTGAGTACCGCGCGGCGTCGACGCCGATGGCCTCGACCAGGTCGTCGAGGGTGATCACGGTGCCGGCCCGCTTGCTCATCCGCACCGGCTGACCGTCGCGGACCAGGTTGACCATTTGGCCGATCAGTACCTCGACGGTGTCCGGGTTGTCCCCGAGCGCCGCGGCGGCGGCCTTCAGGCGCGCGATGTAGCCGTGGTGGTCGGCGCCGAGCATGTAGATGCACAGGTCGAACCCGCGCTGACGCTTGTCCAGGTAGTACGCCAGGTCGCCGGCGATGTAGGCGGCGTTGCCGTCGCTCTTGATGACGACGCGGTCCTTGTCGTCACCGAACTCGGTGGTGCGCAACCACGTTGCGCCGTCCTTCTCGTAGATGTTGCCGGTCTCGCGCAGCTTGGCGATGGCCTGGTCGACGCGACCGGAGGTGTGCATCGAATCTTCGTGGGTGTACACGTCGAAGTCGGTGCCGAACTCGTGCAGCGATTCCTTGATGTGGGTGAACATCAGGTCCACGCCGATCTCGCGGAACGTCTCCTGCTGCTCGTCGGCGGGCAGACTCATCACGTCGGGCCGCTTGGCCAGCACGGAGGCGGCGATGTCGTTGATGTAGGTGCCGGCGTAGCCGTCCTCCGGGGCCGGCTCCCCCTTGGCTGCGGCGACCAGCGAGCGGGCGAACCGGTCGATCTGGGCGCCGTGGTCGTTGAAGTAGTACTCGCGGGTGACGTCGGCGCCCTGGGTGGTCAGCAGCCGGCCGAGCGCGTCGCCGACGGCGGCCCAGCGGGTGCCGCCGATGTGGATGGGCCCGGTCGGGTTGGCCGAGACGAATTCGAGGTTGATCTTCTCGGCGAGTTCGGTGGAGTTGCCATACCCGTCGGCGGCGGTCAGCACGTTGGTGACGATGACGCCCTGCGCGGAGGCTTCGATGCGCAAGTTGACGAACCCAGGCCCGGCGACCTCGGCGCCAGCGATGCCGTCGGCCGCGGCCAGCGCGGTGGCCAGCCAGCCGGCCAGCTCACGCGGATTGACGCCGACCTTCTTACCGAGCTGCAGCGCGAGGTTGGTCGCATAATCGCCGTGCTCAAGGTTGCGCGGGCGCTCGACCGTGACGGTGTCGGGCAGCGCGGCGGGGTCCAGGTCACGTTCGGTCAGCACTGCCGCGGCAGTGGCCTTGAGCAGCTCGGCGAGGTCGGCGGGGGTCACGAGGGTCCATCCTATGGTCTGGGGTCCCCGCGCCCCGAATCCATATTGACCGCGGCATGCGCTACGCTATGCAAGCCCAATCGGCGCAGCTGATCTTCAGCCCCGCGCCCCCGTAGCTCAGGGGATAGAGCGTCTGCCTCCGGAGCAGAAGGCCGCAGGTTCGAATCCTGCCGGGGGCACTTCACGTTTCTGCAGCTCATCGGCCATTTTCGGGTCGTGGGCACGAGGCTCGTGCGATTAGTGTGCGATAACAGATCCTTCCCAGTGGTCGGCCAGCAAAGCGCGCCGCGCGAAGCGCTCACGCCCAGACTGGTCCGACCGTGCACTTCGATGAGGTCAGCCTCCCGCAACGACAAGGGCACGCCGTCCCGATGGATCAGTTGGTTCGACATAGGCAAAGCTCTGCGGAGGTACGCCGGAGGGCAGAAGCTCACGGATAGGTGCGGGCTCCTCAAGCCGGATCACATTTCCAATTCGGATTCCCGACCCAACGCTGCTTCCCGCGTAGTACCGGTCGAAGTCTGCCCGGTCTATACAACCGACGCTCGCGAATCGACGCCATAGGTTGCGAGGTGTCGCGGTGACAGTTGCATCTACCTCGAAGCAGCCAATTATCCGTTGAACTGGTGCTGTGGCGTACACCCACACCACGGACACGTCGCTGGCCAGCGGCCGCTTGCGGAACTCGACCTTCTTTCGGCCGTCCATGATGGCCTCCGCGTACCGCGGATGGACAGACATGACTACCTGTCTGCCAGTTGCTGGTGAACCCATTGGGTGCCATCCTCCTTCACCTTTTGAACGGTTTGTGGTGGTGCCCTCAGCACGCGGTTGGACACTAGTTCGGCCAGTGTCCACGGTGGATCGATAACCCGATCCTGGCGGAACAAGATAACGAGTACTTGCGATGGGTGCCGGGCAAGCGCCTCGATGTCGGTCGCGCTGTAGACCGTCCGTCCACCGACCAGATTCAATGCTTCCTCGGGTGAAGACGTGCGGTGCGTGTCCTCCACAACACCAATCACCTCGACCGTCTGGAACCCGGAACGGTAGAAGAGAATTACGTCACCCTGCTGTATCTGCTTGGTTGACGCGTTACATAGGTATGCCTTTCGTAAAGCGTTTCCCCAGGGGCGGGTGGTCTGTCCGGTAATTCCGGGTAGCGCAAGCTGACCACCAGCTCCGAATGAAGCGCGCTCGGGGAACAGCTGGTTGTGCCAATTATCCTGAATCGGTATGACAAACACTGACGCGCCGCTTGCAACCGCTGGCGGCCCATAGCGAACGTGGAAATCGAGAGGGCTCAGCGACGCCTCTCGCGGCTGGAAGACCTTGGCCAATACAACTTCGCCCCTCGCCGACTTCCCGCCGTCGGAATATCCAAACAAGCCGAGGAAGTCAATCAAGCGTTGGTGGTGGTCCCAGACCTCAACGTAGGCGCTTCCTACGTCGTGGTCGTGGTGGGACTGCAGGACAGCCTTGAGGAGAAGTTCCCCATAGTGGTTGCCCGAATATGACGGTGCCACTTTGAAAGTAGAGATCTTGGTGATCGGCAAGGCCAAGCCGTAGCTACAGTCCTCCTCGTTGATCTTCAGAATTGCTATCGCCGCATAGGTCCCGTCGTCCTCTTCGACGACGTAGCACTCGCGGTTCGCCGAATCCGCCTGCACTTTGGCAATCCAATCGTCGAACTCTGGATAATCGCCACGAATGCTCTCGAAAATTTCTTGTTCGAGCTCCAGCGCGTAGGACGGCACCTCCTTGACCCGGGGCGGAGGAGGGGCAACGGTCGGTTCGAGGCCTTCGAGCATCGCGACAGCATCAGCGAGCGTCAAGACCCGCTCGCCAACGCCAATACGCTTGGCCCTACGCCGAAGACGGCCATCATCACTTACTAGAAAGTTGACGGCGTTCGAGTGCAGCGCAGCGAGGATCCGGCGGTCGCGATGATCATTACTGTCAGGCACAACAGGGCCGAGCTCAGTGTCGATCTGCGAGCTGATCGGTGATTCGACCAGCATGTCGAACTTGTTCAGTTCCGCCATCCGCTGTTGGACGCGGACGGGATTGTTGCCCTCTGCCAGTTCGTCTCGACTAGCAGGATGCACGAAAACTCGGTGGCCCTGCTTCATCGCCAAGCGCATAAAAGTGGCGGCAGGACCCATGCCCGCTTCCATTTGGCCAGCGAATGGCTCTAACGCAATAAAAGCGTTTGTATCCAGCAGAAAGCGCATGGGTGATGGTGCGCCACCTGCACTGCCGCCCCCATCCGCCACGTTCCGGATTATCGCCTCCCGGCGATTCCTTCGTGCGCTGACACGCCCGCAGTCTGGCATGCGTTTGCCCGTGTTGAGACAATTGCTATTCCAAAACTCAAGTACTCGTAGCCAGCACAATCTGCAGTGCGTGCCGTGGCAGCGTGCTGCCCGGGCGGGTCCCCCTGGAGTACCCCTGTCTGATCCAGAATTCCGGACAGGATGCGGGATGATGGCTTGTGTGAGTTTGAGCCGGAAGGTCTACGCAGAGCTGCCTCGGTACCCAAGTGAGAAGGCATTTGTCGATGCGACGCTTGCGGAACTGGAGCCCGATTTCCACGTGGAGCGGGAGGTTGTGCTCGAGCACTGGATGGGCAAGCAGCTGAAGGTTGACGCGGTCATGTGGCCGCGCGAGCCGCAGCTGTGGAAAGACGAACGTCCTGTCTTCGCAGTGGAGTTCAAAATGCCGATGCTGTTCCACACCGGGGACGGCTGGCAAAGCGCTAAGGACTTCACCGCCTGGGCTGCGCAGTCCGTCGATTATGCTAACTCGTTGTGGCGTGGCCCTTTCGGGGATCAGAGGCTGCGGATTTTCACATGCCCGTCAGTTACCGCGCCATTCGAGGAGGTGGGGCCAAGCAACCCCGAAAGCCTGACTTTGACTGATCCGGCGTTCTATATGTCACGACTATTGTGGCAGTTGGGTGTTGGTGAGTTGGCCAAGCTGGAGCGCGATGGCTGGACGCTTCTTGGTCAGGGCAACCATGTCCTGTGGTCGCAGCAACGTGGTGTGCACGAAGGCAAGCGTTGGAGCCTCACGCAACCTGTCGGCAGCCACTGATCTCGCGCGCCTGATCCGCGCCTGTCGACCAGATCTGCCGCCTCGCGCGTTATTGCACCCACAGAGTGCGTGGAGCGTATCGTGCCCACCCCACAACGCGCGTCAAGGTCGCCCCCCTCGGTGCCGACCACCAGCCTGACACTACGTAGGGCCTTCTGCATTCGAATAATCCGGCGTCCAAAGCTCTAAAATATCTAAGACAAAGCGTGTCAGCTCGGCAAATTGTTGATTAAGCGCCTCAGATCCCAGAGTAGCCACTTCCCGAAGGTTGCCGTGCGCTAAATCACTTCGCTTTCCGTAAGCGTTATCAAAATATTTACGCGGAGCTAGATTCGCATATTGACCGGGAAGTCTGTCAGCCAACTTTAGACCGAATGATCGGACAGAATCATTCTTATCACTCGTCAGAAGCTTGACAACAACGTCACGAACATGGTCATCGCAGCTTGCACACCCTTCCACCTGTGCAATCAGTGAATCGAGCAGCGATAGAACTTCGGAATCGTTGCGCTGTCTGTGGGGGATGAGCGCTTCGACAGCGGTAACCATCAGAATAAACTTGGCTTCTGGATTGCCATTTGAGAACGCAGCATGAACGAGGTCATAGGCAAGTTTCAATTCGCTACCCCATACACCGTTCTGCCTGGATAGTGCGGGAAGGATGCCTTCACGCACTTCGTCCTCCTGCACCGACATCCACACATATGGCGTGCCCATTGTCAGATGAAGGAACCGGCGCGAAGGCTCCGTAGGGTACACATATAGTCCAAACCGTCGTTCATCGTAGATTACATCTCCCGGAAGAATACCCATCATCGCCAGGCCGTCGCCTTTTACTTCGACTTCCTCGGGGTGCGCGTTCTCCTTGTCGTCGCTTCCAAATTCAACTGGGATTCTCATTCGCGCCATATATTGCGAAACTACTTGCCGCCACTTCACACCTGACTGCAGGGCCTGATCACTTGATGAATATCCACTGCCGACCACGACCAACTCTGTAGCATCACCAACAAGTTGACCATTAGTGGCCGACCGCATGACCACCAGTTCATCGGACACTGAGGCAGTAAGTCGGATTTCTTCGGTGTTCACATGAAGCCTGCGAAGGCTGTCAATTATTTTGATCCGGTTTCGAAAAGAGAAAGTCACACTTCATTGTTGCACCGTGCGATAAACGAGCGGATGCAAATCGACTAGCCGAGGCTGTTGATGCCCTTCGACCATGCCCACGCGGTCAGGCGCCAGCCGTCGTCGCCGTTGCGGAGGGCGATTGTGAAGACTCCCCCGTTCTGGACGATCTGCTGACCGTTGAGGTCGAACGTCATCGTCGTCGGAACGACGACATAGCCGTCCGCCCCGTTGACTTCGACATGGCGCGGCTCGCCGAGCGTGACGTGATATCCCGAGGCGCCGAGGTGCTCGCCCTCGGCGAGCACGTCGTGCCACCAGTCCCGGGTGGCGGTCGGCCCCTGCCACACATGCGGCGCCATCCCGTCGAGGATCTGCATCGGATCAGCGCAGACCGCGGCCAGAGCATCGGATCCTCAAACTCTATAGAATATTTGCCATAGAATTTCAGGAAAGGATCGCAGTGATCACGTTGTCCGCCGAAGAGCAGGCCATCGTCAGTACCGTCCGCGACTTCGTCGACAAGCAGGTCCGGCCGGTGGTCCGCGAGCTCGAACATGCCAACACCTATCCCGAAGATCTCATCGAGGCGATGAAGGAGATGGGCATCTTCGGGCTGGCGATCCCGGAGCCGTATGGCTTCGCCGCGGTGTCGATGCCCTGCTATGCACAGGTCACCGAGGAACTTGCCCGCGGCTGGATGAGCCTGGCCGGCGCGATGGGCGGGCACACGGTGGTGTCGAAGTTGTTGTTGCAGTTCGGCACTGAGGAGCAGAAACAGAAATACCTGCCCCGGATGGCCACCGGCGAGCTACGCGCCACGATGGCGCTCACCGAACCCGGCGGAGGCTCCGATCTGCAAGCCATGCGCACCGTCGCCACCAAGGACGAGTCCGGCTATGTGATCAACGGTTCGAAGACCTGGATCAGCAATGCCCGCAAGGCCGGTCTGGTCGCGCTGTTGTGCAAGACCGACCCGACCGCCTCCCCCGCCCACAAGGGCGTGTCGATCCTGTTGGTGGAGAAGGTCCCCGGGTTCGAGGTCTCCAAGGATCTGCCGAAGCTGGGTTACAAGGGCGTCGAGAGTTGTGAGCTCAATTTCGTTGACTGCCACGTGGGTTCGGACGCGCTGCTGGGCGGGATCGAGGGACGCGGCTTCTCCCAGATGATGAAGGGCCTTGAGATCGGACGGATCCAGGTTGCGGCCCGGGCCACCGGTGTGGCCCGCGCCGCCTTCGACGACGCGCTGCAGTACGCGCAAGACCGCGAGAGCTTCGGGGTGCCGATCTGGCAGCACCAGTCCGTCGGCAACATGCTGGCCGACATGGGCACCAAGCTCTATGCCGCCCGCAGCCTGCTGCTCGACGCCGCGGAGCGCCTCGACGCCGGCGGACGCTGTGACATGGAAGCCGGGATGGCCAAGCTGTTCGCTTCGGAGACCGCGATGGAGATCGCCCTGAACGCGGTGCGCATCCACGGCGGCTACGGCTACAGCACCGAATACGACGTCGAGCGCTATTTCCGCGATGCCCCACTGATGATCGTCGGTGAGGGCACCAACGAGATCCAACGTGGCGTCATCGCCAAGCAACTGGTCAAACGCGGCGGGCTTGACATCTGAGGCGGCGGAGATGATCCCGAAGAGGCCCTCCCTGATGCGGTTGTCGGATGTCGCCGCATCCCATGTTCGCGAGCTCATCGTCTCGGGCCAACTCCAGCCCGGAGCGTTCATCCGTCCGGAGTCGGTCGCCGAGGGACTCGGCATCAGTGCCACCCCGGCGCGCGAGGGCCTGCTACAACTGCAGACCGAGGGGTTCCTGTCCGTGGAACCGCGGCGCGGCTTCCGGGTGACCGCCCTGTCCAGCGACGACATCCGCGACATCTACGACGCCCAGGCCCTTCTGGCCGGAGAGCTCACCGCCCGTGCCGCGGCGACGATCACCCCGGCGACAATCGACGAACTCGAAAAGATCCAGGACGCCCTCGAACAGGCCGCTGCGACAAAAGATTCCGACGAAGAGGAACGGCTCAACCACCAGTTCCACGCCCTGATCTACCAATTGAGCGGATCACGGAAGATCCGCTGGCTGATCAAGGCGACGCTGGCGTACGCGCCACGCAAATTTTTTGCCGCCGTAGAAGGCTGGCCCGAGGCCTCCGCCCAGGATCACCGCGCCATCATCGACCATCTTCGGGCCGGCGATCCCGAGCCGGCCCGGGCCGCCATGGCCGGGCACATCCGCAACGCCGGTGCGCTGCTCGCCGAGCATTTCGCACAGAGTGAAGGTTCCGGCTGAGCGTTCGGCCGGTGGCAACACAGCGAAACAAGTTGCCATGGAAAACACCTTGCGGGCGGACTCCGCGTCGCAGCCGAGAATATGTTGCTTAGCTTAACTACCAGCTATTTACGGCCAAGATCCGCCGTTGAGCCAAGATCTCAAAACTTCCCCACAAAACGTCTTCAGCAAATCCGATTGAAGGTATACAGTGGCCGTTGTGCATCGGTACTTCGGCAGGGGGCCAACGTGAAGGACACGAGCACCGGGCGGTGATGGCTAGGGGGAGTAAGCCTCCGAACACCGCCTCACGTCAGTGGTGACCCGTATACAGCGGGTCACCACTGATCTGTTTGGGGCACACCCGTTCATCCGGACGTCGCCACGCCGAGCGCGGCGAGCAACGCCTCACGATGCGCGATGAATTCCGGGTTGCGGTAGGTACGTGCGTCCGGGGTCTCGAAGTCCAACTGCCGGTCGACGACGAACGCTCCACCGTCGAGGACGAGCACCCGGTCAGCCAGCGTCACCGCCTCGTCGACATCGTGTGTCACCAGCAGCACGCCGGGCTGGTACTTGGCACACAGCTCCTTGAGCAGGTGGTGCATCCGGACCCGGGTCAGGGCGTCGAGCGCCCCGAACGGTTCGTCGGCCAGCAGCAGCGCGGGGTTGCGCACCAGTGAGCGGGCCAGTGCCACGCGTTGCTGTTCACCGCCGGACAACTCATAGGGCCAGGCCTGCTCGCGCCCGGCCAGGCCGACGTCGGCCAGTACCGCGCTCGCGTGTTCTTTGACGGCGCGACCGGACTGGCCGAGGGCGACGTTGTCGAGCACGCGTGACCACGGCAACAGACGGGAGTCTTGGAACACCACCGACACGTCACGGGCGACGAACAGGTCCCCGTCGCCGTCCACGCCATGGTCCAATCCCGCCAGGGCGCGCAGCAGGGTGCTCTTACCGGAGCCGCTGCGTCCCAGCAGGGCGACGAACTCTCCTTGACGGATTGTCAGGTCGATGTCGTCGAGAATCGTTGTGCCGCCGAAGGACCGGCTCAGGTTCCGTACGACGGCCACTTCCTCGGTCAGGTTCCCAGTGCGCGCCGCCATGACAACGCCCTCCTCTCGACGGCCCGCACCGCATAGTCCCCGGTGAGCCCGAACACCGCGTAGACCAGCAGGCCGACCACCACCACGTCCAACTGCCCGTACAGCCGGGCCTGGGTCATCAGGTACCCGATGCCGCTGGTGGCGTTGACCTGCTCGACCACCACCAGTGCGGTCCACGAGATCGTCACCGCGAGTCGCAACCCGGTGAAGAATCCGGGCAGGGCACCCGGGATGGCCACCTTGCGGATGAACTGGCTGCGCGACAGTCCGACCGTCTCGGCCAGCTCGACGTGGCGCAGATCGACACCTTTGAGTTGCGCGGTGGTGTTGATGTACACGGGGATCAGCACGCTGGTGGCGATGATGATGATCTTCATGGTGTCGCCGATGCCGAACCAGATGATCGCCAGCGGGATGATGGCCAGGGTCGGCACCGCACGCTTGACCTGGACCGGCCCGTCGACGATGGCCTCCCCGATGCGGCTCAGACCGGAGATCAACGCGAGCGCGAGCCCCAGTGTTACGCCGATGGCCAAGGAGATGGAGGCCAGTTTCAGCGAGGCGAGGATGTTGGTGGGCAACTGACCGTCGGACCACATCTCGCCGATGGTGCGCACGATGTCCAGCGGTGGTGGCAGGGTCCGCGGGTCGAGGATGCCCAGCTGCGAGGTGATGATCCAGATCGCGACCAGCAGCAGTGGCCCGATCGCCAGTGAGGCGGGAATCGCCCGCCCCGGCCCGAGACGTCGCCGACGTTGAGTACCCGACCGGTGCTCAAGGTGCGGATAGTCCTGGGCGACGGCAGAATTGGTCTTCGTCGAAGACGCCGGGGCGGTCTGGACGGCGGTCATTGATTACCCGCCGAATTCGCGTTGAGGTCGGCGAACCGGAGATCGAATTCGTCTTTGGCGTGCAGTTGCGCGCCGGAGAATGCGCCGGCCTGCTGCAGTAGGTCGATGGTCTCCTGTTGGGTCTTGATGACCTCGTCGGTGAATCCCGGGATCGAGGTTGTGCCGTCGGACTCGGCGATCACCCGAGCATCTTCCGGGCTGACCTTCTGATCCTTGACCAGATACTCGTCGATCCAGGTCTGTTTGTGATCGTTGAGCCACTGCTCGGCGCGGTACCAGGCGACGACGAACTCGCGGATCGCCGCGGCCCGGCCCGGGTCCGACAGCGCGTCTCGGCTGGCGTAGACGTAGTACAGGCCCGGGTACGCGCCAGGCGCGTTGGGGATTTCGATGCTCCCCTCCCCCGCCGTCGAGGTGAGGTAACGGACCCGGTCCGGTTGCTTGAGCACCGCGGCATTCACCTGCTCGGCGCGCAGCCCGTCGGCGAACTCGGCCAGGCCGAGATTGACCAGCTGCACATCCTTGATGGTCAGGCCGACAGACTTGAGGTTGCGCAACACCACTGCCTGCTGCGCAGTGCCCTCGTTGATCGCAATCTTCTTGCCGGCCAGGTCTTTCAGCGACGAAATGCCCGACTTCGGCGACGTCGTCAGCCGCAGGGCGTCACCGTCGTATTTCACGGCACCGACGATCGGCACTCCCGCATCGGAATAGTGGGCCAGGATGGGCGGGACGTCGCCGACCCGGCCCAACTGCGCATTGCCCGACCGGATCGCCTCCAGCCGCAGCGGCCCGCTGCTGAAGTTGGCGTATGTGACGTCGGCCGTGAGCCGATCCTGTTCCCCGGACAACGCGAACAGCGTCTTGAGCCGATTGGCGTCGTCGGCCACCACCAGCGTGGTGCCGGCCGGAACCGTGACGGGGATCGCGGCATCAGCGGCGAGTCCACCGCTCGCCGACGTGTCGGTTCCCGACGTCTGGCAGGCGGTCACCGCGGCCGTGACGACAACGGCGGCCAGCAGCCCACGCACGAACGGAGTCAACGGATTACGCATCTGAGCCCCTGTCAGCTCGCCGCCGACACGGCGGCGGCTGCATCGGTGATGAATCGATTGCCCGGCCGGTCCAGGCCGAGATGGTCACGAAGGGTGGTGCCGGTGTACTCGTCACGGAAAATTCCGCGCCGCTGCAACTCCGGGACCACGTGGTCGACGAAATCGGCCAGCGAGGACGGCAACGCCGGTGGGATGAGATTGAAGCCGTCGGCCGCGCCGGTGCGGAACCATTCCTCGATGGTGTCGGCGACCTGTTCGGGGGTACCGGCGAACAACCGGTGCCCCCGACCGCTGCTGAGCCGCAGCAACAGCTCACGGACGGTGAGGTTGTCGGTCTCCACCAACCGTTTCACCAGGGTCAGCCGGCTCTTGATGAACGTGTCCCCCGGCTCTTCGGCCGGGAAAGTCAGCTTCCGGTCCAGATCATCCTTGGTGACCGCGAAACCGACGATGGCGCTGAGTTGGTCGAGCCCGTAATCGGGCACGGTCAACTCCTCGAACTCACGTTGCCGCTGGCGCGCTTCCGCCTCGGTGCCGCCGATGATCGCCGAGAGCCCGGGCAGGATGTGCACCTGGTCGGGATTGCGGCCGTGACGGCGGACCCGG
The DNA here is from genome assembly GCF_001954135.1 of Mycobacterium sp. GA-1841. GTDB lineage: Bacteria > Actinomycetota > Actinomycetes > Mycobacteriales > Mycobacteriaceae > Mycobacterium. Next base: position 36,547 of record NZ_MBEQ01000042.1, read on the forward strand.
GCCTTGACGTCGTGGTAGAAGTCGCGAGCCTCCGCCAGCGTGGGCTGCGCGGTGAAGATGGCCTCGGCGTATCTGGCGGCGAGTTCCTTGCCAGGCTCGGATGATCCGGCCTGGAACAGCACCGGATGCCCCTGTGGGGACCGCGGCACCTCCAGCGGTCCGGCCACGTCGAAGTGCGGGCCGGAGTGGTTGATCGCATGGATCTTGGCCGGATCCACGAATCGCGGCGCCACCTTGTCCCCGACGATGGCGTCGTCTTCCCAGCTGTCCCACAACTGCAGCGCCACCTGCAGAAACTCGTCGGCACGCCGGTACCGGTCCGCGGGGTCCGGATGGTTGGGAACGCCGAAGTTGGCGGCGGCCGAGGCGTTGGCCGTGGTCACCACATTCCAGCCGGCTCGGCCCCGGCTCACATGGTCGAGCGTTGCGAAGCGCCGCGCCAGACCATACGGGTCGTTGTAGGTGGTCGACGCGGTGGCGATCAATCCCACATTGGTGGTGGCCCCGGCCAACGCGGCCACCAGGGTGACCGGGTCGAGAGCATCGAACGGACGAAACTCGGTCTGCCCCTTGAGTACCGGGTGATCGGCGAAGAAGACGGCGTCGAGCCGGCCGCGCTCGGCGATGCGGGCCAGCTCGATGTAGTGCCCGATGTCGGTGACGCCCGACAGATCGGTTTCGGGCAGGCGCCAGGCCGCTTCGTGCTGGCCGATGTTGCGCAGGAATGCGTTGAGGTGCAACTGCCTCGCGGGCGCAGCCATTGAGACGAGCTCCTTTGATCGGTGGACCGGACCGCGTCCATTTCAAAGGGCAAGCTGCGCCGCGAGAACAGTTAAGATCAGCGAAATTCCAGCTAATTCACAGAGTGCAGGCGACCGTGCGACGGGGAATCAGCCCAGGCCGGTCCACTTCTTGAGGACCTTGCCGGGGAACCCTCCCCACTTCTCGGCGGTCTTGCCGGGGAATCCAGTCCACTTCTCGGCGGTCTTACCCGGGAAACCAGTCCACTTCTCCGCCGTCTCGCCCGGGAAGTTCGTCCACTTGTCCACGATGGGGCTTTCCGGCAGAGCCGCATCGCCGGTGGCGGCGCCTGTGACGGCGTCGGTGACCGCATCGGTGACGGCCGACGACACGCGGTCGCATGGCGAGCAGCCGACGGTGCTGTTGCCCTTGGAGTCGGCCGAGGCCGGCGCGGCCAGCGCCACTGCGGCACCGATGGCGCCCGCGGCGAGGGTGGTGGCGATCAAACTCTTCTGGATCATGAAGTCCCCAACTGTGTTGTACCGACGCCGTCCGACGACGAGCGCACGCACACGCTAAACCGAAATCGCCGGGCCCGCTGACTGAGTCACGGGTTGCCACCCGCTCGGGGCGCCTAGGCGAAGACCTTCGCCACCTCGGCCACCCGGCGCAACTGATCGATGTCGGAGCTGGTCGGGATCAGGTGCACCTCGTCGGTGCCGATGTCCTCGAACTTGCCGAGCACCTCGACCAATTGCTCTTCGCTGCCCGCCCAGCCGGTCATCGGAGCCATCGCGTCGACGTATTCGGCCGGGATCCAGTTCATGTACCGACGCAGGTGGCGGTGCACCTGGGCGCGGGCCACCTCAGGTTCGCCGAGCGCGAACCAGAACGACGTGGCCAGGTGCGGCTTGGGCTTACCGGCCTCGGCCCAGGCGGTGCGGGCGATGTCGAACAGTTCGGCTTGGCGGGTCAGATCCAGGTCCAGCGTGGTGCCGGCCACCCCGTCGGCCCACGCCGCTGCGTCACGCACGGTCTTGGGCCCGATGGTGCCCACATGCAGGGGCGGACCGCCGGCCTGCACCGGCGGCGGCCCGACCGGAAGCACCGATTCGGTGACCTTCTCCCCGGCCCACACCCGCTTCATCACCGCCACCCGCTCAGCCATGCCGCGGCGGGTCTGGGAGGCCGGATCGGCGCCGACGGCGTGATAGTCCTCGTGCCGTCCACCCACACCGATTCCGACCGTCAACCGTCCACCGCTGAGCAGATCGCCGGTGGCCAGGCCTTTCGCCAGCAGCACCGGATCATGAAGTTGAGGCACGATCACGGTGGTCACCAGCTGTACCCGGTCGGTCCACGCCGACAGGGCACCCAGCAGGGTCAAACTGTCGGGATTGTCGAAAGCGATACGTTCACCCCAGCACAGTGACGAGAACGGCCCGCCGTCGATGAGGCGCGCCCAGGCCCGCAGCGTCGTCGCGTCCAACCGAGGTTCCATGACCGGCATTGTCATTCCCACACGCACGCAAAAGATTCTGACATGCCCAGACGGACACGCCGGGGGTGGTTAACCCCCACGTCGTTCTCGGGTAAACGCTGTATCGCCGGAGCGCGCGACTTCGTAGGTTGAAGGCATGGTCGCAATGAGCGAAACCGCCCTGCCCGCCCCCGCACCGCCGGCCCCGCAGCGCGAGGCGAGAACGAACAACCTCGGCATGGTCCCGACGGCGTCGATGATCACCGGAGCCGCCGTGGCGCTGGTGTGGTTCTGGATTCCGTTGTCCATCATCGTCATCGGGATCTCCTCGATTCCCTCGGTGATCGGATTCTTGATCGCCGCCGTTGTTTTCGTCTACCTGATGCGGGGCGTCGAGTGGTTCGAACGTATCCGCAGCGAAGCGGTCTTCGGGCTGGGGATCGGCATTGCGCCGCGCCGTCTGTCGCCGCACACCGGGTTCCAGGGGTGGGCCCATCAGCTGTGGTTGGACATCAGCGGTGCCCGGTTCTGGAAAAGCGTCTGCCACCACTATCTGCGCATGCTCTACGACATGCTGGCCACCGGCGTCGCGCTCGCGTTGCTGGTGTTCGCGTTCGCCGCTCCGGCGGCGTCGGTGGCGATCCGCCAGAGTGATGACGATGCCGGCTTGAGCTTCGTCTCACCGCCGATCGCGTGGCTGCTGGCGCTTGTCGCCGTCGTCGCCGCGCTGGCCATCGTGGTGTTCGCCCCGGCTGTGGACGCCGCGATCGACCGGTGGCTGTTGTCGCCGTCGCCCACCGCTGCGCTGCAGTACCAGGTGAGCGCATTGGCCGACGCGCGGCTGGGCGCGGTGTCCTCGGCGCAGACCGAACGCCACCGCATCGAGCGCGATCTCCATGACAGCGTGCAGCCGCGGCTGGTTTCCCTGGCGATGACGATCGGACTGGCGCAGACAAAACTCGATACCGATCCACCGGCGGCCAAGGCGCTGATCGCCGAGGCCCATGACGAGGCCAAGAGCGCCTTGGTCGAGCTGCGCAACGTGGTGCGCGGTATCGCCCCCACCATCCTGTCGGACCGCGGTCTGGACGCCGCGCTGTCCGCAGTCGTGCAGCGGTCCGAAACCTCTGGGGTTCCAACGACATTGCATGTCGACCTGCCTCACAGGCTGCCCGACGAAGTGGAATCGGTGGCGTACTTCGTGGTCGCGGAGGCGTTGACCAACATTGCCAAACACGCCGAGGCCGCACAGGCGGTGGTCACCGTCCGGTTCGACGATCCCGCCAACGTGCTGCACGTCTCGGTGTTCGACGATGGAAGGGGCGGCGCGGCCGTCGACACCGGTGAGAACGCCACCGGTCTACGCGGACTCGACGAGCGGGTCCGCGCCGCGGGTGGAACCTTCGAGGTGTCGAGCCCTGCGACCGGGCCGACGATCGTCACGGCGGTGCTGCCATGCGCGTCATAATCGCCGAGGACTCGGCGCTGCTGCGGGCCGGTATCGAGCGGATCCTGGCCGACGCCGGACACCACGTGGTGGCCGGTGTCCCCGACGCCACCGATCTTCTGCGCCTGGTCAACGAACACCGTCCCGACCTGGCCATCCTCGACGTCCGGATGCCGCCGACCTTCACCGACGAAGGCATCCGCGCCGCGGCCCTGCTGCGTAGCCAGAACCTCGAATCCCCCGTGCTGGTCCTGTCCCACTACGTCGAAGAGCGGTATGCCGCCGACCTGATCGCCTCGGACACAAGGGGTTTCGGGTACCTGCTGAAAGATCGGGTGGCCGACGTACCGGCATTTCTCGACGCCGTCGATGTGGTGGGACGCGGGGGCACGGTGCTCGATCCCGAGGTGGTGTCACAGATCTTGGTGCGGTCGGCCAAACGCAGCGCCCTGGACCAGCTCACCCCTCGCGAACGTGAGGTCTTGCAGTTGATGGCAGAGGGCAAGACGAACTCGGCGATCGCCACCGCACTGCACATCTCGATCGGATCGGCCGAAAAACACATCGCTTCGATCTTCACGAAATTCAATCTCACTCCCGACGAGAGCGAGAATCGCCGCGTGCTGGCGGTGCTGCGCTATCTCGAGACCTAGACCGAACATCTGTACCGGGAAGGACTTTCATCGTGACCACCATCGCCACCCCGCCGCCGGTCAACCCTCCGCCACAGTTGAGTTCCGGTGGGCGCACCGCATTCCGTGTGACCGTGATCGCCGCGGCCGTACTCCTGATAGCCGGCACAGCCGCGGCCCTCGGCGCGGCGGCCTGGGCCGTCAGCAACGTCCGTGTCGTCACCGATCATCGCGCTTTGCCCGCCACGATGCAATCGCTGGTGATCGACACCGCTCGCATCCCGGTAGCCATCCGCATCAGTGCAGACCGCGAAACCCACTCGGCTACTGCGGATCTGCGCCTGGTGAACACTGCCCGCAGCGGCGAGCACCGGCTGCAGGTGGTCACCGAAGGTGACGAGACCCGCATCCAGATCGAAGGCAAACCGTCTCCGATGCTGGAGTGGGCCCGCGGCGGCGAGATCACGATTGCCCTGCCACCCGAGCAGGCCAGGCGATTGAGTGTGCACACCGAACAGGAGATCGGTGCGTTGTTCTCGTTTGCCGATGTCGACGAGTTGATCGCTCGCACCGACGACGGCGCCATCATCCTCGGTGGGGCGGCCCGCCGTGTCGAGATCCACACGGTGAATGGCGAGATCGTCTCGCGCGCGCCGATCGCCGTCACCGAGCAGTTCAGTGCCACCACTTCTGACGGTGACATCACCGTGGACTTCCGTGACACCGCACCCCGGCGCGTCGATGCGGTGAGCCGAAACGGTGACGTGGTGATCGGACTACCCGAGCGCGGACCATATCTGGTGCACGCTCAGTCCGATTCTTCGACGCAGGTGCGGGTGTCGGAGACGACGGATGCGGCCAGGGCGGTCGCCGAGGTCACCGCTCGCTCCAATGACGGCGATGTCGTGGTGCAGCGGGTGAACCCGGCAGAGAACTGAGGGCGTGAAGACCGCTCGGCAAGCTCAGTGGTTCGGGCTCAGCGCGGCGATGATCTCCGCCACCGTGCCGCTGCGGGCGCGGCGCCAACCGGTGCCGGCCCAGACGTTGGTGCCCTGCGGATCCCCGGCTGCCACGGACGCCTTGCGCACCGGGCTGGTGAGGTAGTGGATTTCGGGATAGCCCAGCGGGGCCTGCGCATCATGCTCGGCGATGAAGCGGTTGCGCAACCCTCTGGCGTAGCGACCGGAAAAACTGCGGGTGACAACGGTTTCCGTGAAATCCGAACTCTGCAGAGCCGCGCGATGTACCGGGCTGCTGCCGGATTCATCGGCCAGCAGAAACGCGGTGCCCAATTGCGCCGCCGCGGCGCCGGCCGCCACGACGCCGGCGACATCGTCGGCGCTGATCAGTCCCCCGGCCGCTCCGACCGGTACGTCGACTGCCGCCAGGACCTCGGCCAACAACTGGCCCAGCGGCTGCGTCGCGGGGGCGGCGGCCGGATCGAACGTCCCGCGGTGCCCGCCGGCTTCGGGGCCCTGCACGACGAGCGAGTCCAGTCCGCGGCTCACCGCCAGGCGGGCCTCGTCGGCCGTCGTCACGGTGCCGACCGTGGTGATACCGGCGCCGCGCAACCGGGCGATCTCAGCCTCGCTCGGCAAACCGAAGGTGAACGACACCACCTCGGGTCGCAGGTCGAGCACCACGTCCAGCTTGGCGGCCCACCCGTCATCGTCATAGCGAGGTTCGCCAAGTGCCACCCCATAGCGTTGGGCTTCTGCAGCCAATGCCTGAGCGTACGCCGCGATCTGCTCAGATGTGCCCGCACTCGGTTGCGGCGCAAAGAGATTCACCCCCAGCGGCTCCGTGGTCAAACCGCGTGCGGCGGTGATCCGGTCGGCCAGCGCGTCGGGACCCAGATACCCTGCCGCGACGAATCCGAGGCCTCCCGCGGCGCTACCGGCGGCGGCCAGTTCAGGGGTCGACGGCCCACCGGCCATCGGCGCCACGATCACCGGATGCCGGAGTCCGCGAATATCGAATGTGCCCATCAGCGGACCGCCTTTCCGAACAACAACACGTCCTGAGGTTCGTCACTCAGATTGGGAAACATCCCGTAGCGCACCAGCCTTCCCTCCAGTGACAAACCACACCGCCGCAGCACCGCGGCCGAGCCGGCATTGTCCACATGGCAGTAGGCCGACACCCGGTACACCGTCGGATCAGCTTGCACCTCGGCCAGCATCAGCGAAACCGCTTCCGACATCAGGCCGCGTCCCCACCACTGCCGGGCCAAGCAGTAGCCGACCTCCACCGCGTACGCCTGCAGGCGCCGGAAGGCGCACAATCCGGCGATCTCTCCATCGATCTCGACCAGCCAAGTCTTCTCGTCACCGACGTTGAACAGCGTGGTGATGACGCGACGTGTTTCGGCCAGCCCCGAATGTGGTCGCCAGGACAGATATTGCGTCACCTCACGGTCAGAGGCGATCCGGGTGTACAGGAACTCCGCGTCCTCGACGACCGGCGGGCGTAACCGTACCCGTGGACCGGCCAGGATCTGCGGTGTGGACATGTACCCATCCTGCACGGAATGCGCGACGGCGGGTGTTGAGCGCGACATATTTGGTGTCCAGGCAGTGCGCAGGATCCACTTAGGATCGGAACGTGGGGTTGACGCTTGGAGTAAATCCGGCCGCATTACATTCGGCAGCCGGCGAGATCCATCAGGTGGGCGCCGACGTTCCCAGTCTCACGGTCAGTTCTGCGTTGGGTGACACCGGCGCAGAACTCGCCACACTGGCGACCGGCGGAGCGTGCCAACAGGCGGCGGTGGTGATTGAATCGGCGTGTCATCGGATATCGGGTGATCTCACCGAGCTGTCGGCAAAGCTGCGCACCGCAGCCCAGATGTACACCGATGCCGATGGTCGATCGGGGACCGCGATCGACGAGACGATGAAACGGTGACCGCCACCGTTTCCACGGTCCAGAACTCACGCCCCGAACGATTGACAGAGGCCGCTGAACACGCGGCACAGTCGGCGGCTCGGGTGGATCGGCAGGTTGTGGCGCTCCGGACGAGCCTGTCCCAATTGGGCGCGGGCTGGCGCGGCGACGCCTACGGAGCGGCATCCGCGGCCACTGAACGGCGTATCGCCGAGCACGAGAAAATGGCCGGCACGCTCCACCGGATGGAGTCGGTGCTCGCCGGCGGGGGCAGTCAGCTGACGACCACGCGTACCAACGTGGTGACGCTGCTCGAGCAGCTCAAGAGCCAGGGTTGGCAGGTGGCCGATGACGGCACCGTGTCCATCCGCCCTGGCAGCACCCTTGAACAGTTCGCGAAGCTCAACCCGGCCAACGCGATACGGCTTCAGGCACTCGCCGCGGATGCCTCGGTCCGGATGAAGACCATGCTCGCCGAGTTCGACACGCAAGATCGGGTCCTGGCCAAGGCAATCCAAGCAGCCAGTTCCGATGTCAGCGGTCCGTCCGATGTCGGTGGCCCGGGCGATGACGACGGTGATCCGGCGAAGCGCAAATGGACCGACGAGGACTTGTTTCCTCACGACCCGACGGCTGCCGATGTTCAACAGGACCAGATCGGTGACTGCTATCTCGATTCGACGTTGGGCGCCGTGGCCAACGCGAACCCGCAGAAGATCAAGGACCGCATCAAATACGACGACGGCACCGGCAATTTCGACGTGACGCTGTGGGACGGCCACGAATGGAAACACATCACCGTCACCCAGGACGACATCAACACCAACATCGACAAGCACGGTGCCAGCCGACTCGACAACGGCGATCCCGACGCTCCGCTGTGGCCGGCCGTCATGGAGTCGGCGTACGCAAAGCTCAAGGCACCGGGAGCCAATATGAACGACGCGCTCGACACGATCGGCAAAGGCGGTCAGACCAAAGACGCCCTGGAGGCGGTGACGGGCAACCGCGGCGACACGTTGGTTCCCGCAGACGCCTGGCGCACCGGGGAGCACATCGACTCCAGGATCGCCGAGGCACTGGCCAATCATCAACCGGTCACCCTGTCCACCAGCTCCGACGCCGGGCCACTGGTGCACAATCACGCCTACATCGTCGAAAGCATCAGCGGCACCGGAAACAATGCCACGGTGACCCTGCGTAATCCATGGGAATCCAATCCGAACGGAGGCGGGCCGCTGATCACTATCCCGATGAGTGTCTTGATGGGGTCCGGGACTCCGCGATGGGGCGACCACCCCGTCGACGGCATCAACATAGGCAACATGTGATGAGGGCACCGATGATCGTGTGGGTTGTGATCGTGTTGGCCGCGGTGGTGGTTTTCGCTGGCGGTGGTTATGTCTTCTACCAGTGCCGGTCCGCACAGAAGTCGGAGCTGGCCGACATCCCGCCTTACATGATGAGCCAGCAGTCGTTTTCGATCGATTCGGTGTCGCCGGCCGCGCGCAGATCGTCCGAAGATGCGCTTCGGACGTTCGTCAGCGACGTCTACCCTGACTCGGCCATCGTCGGGGAACGTTTCTTTGCGGCGAAGGGGCACATCATTGGAGATGCGCTGCGGCACAGTGTGGACGACCACCTGACCAGTGTGTCGAGCTACGAACTCGAGCGTCAGGGCGACAACCCGAACTTCTACATGGTGTGGCAGCGCGGGAGCCGACTACAACGCTTCTTCTCCGACCACCGGATCGTGGCGGTTGTGTCGGCCGCTCCGGCAGAGTCGGATACAGCCGACGAACCGATCTATATCTACGGGTACTTCGAGCTGGCGCCGCGCTGAGTTCTGGCAGCCTCGCGCGTCCGGCGGTTTACTGGACGGATATGGCCATCACTTTCAACCACACCATCGTCGCCGCCAAGGATCGGCAGGCCTCCGCCGAGTTCTTCACCGAGCTGTTCGGGTTGCCGGCCCCGCAGGAGTTCGGGCCATTTCTGGCCGTGACGCTCAATCACGGGGTCAGCCTGGACTATGCACAGGCGCCGCCCGATGCCGAGATCGCGGTACAGCACTACGCATTCCTGGTCTCCGAGGACGAGTTCGATGCGATCTACGGCAAGATCCGCGACCGGGGCATGCAGCATTGGGCCGATCCGCATGGCCAGCACCCCGGCGAGATCAACCACCACGACGGCGGCCGCGGCGTGTACTTCCGCGATCCCTCCGGCCATGCCTTGGAAATCATCACCCGTCCGTATGGGGGCTGACGAGCCCGGCATCAGGCGTGCATCGGTCCTGATTTTTTGTCGGTGGTCGGTGTGATGATGGGGTCATGTCCGCAGTGACGGCTTCTTTGGACGATCGGGTACCGCCCCGTGAGCGTCTTGAGGTGTTGTTCGACGAGTTGTCGCAGCTGTGTGGGCAACGCAACGCCATCGACGGGCGCATCGTGGAGATCGTGGCCGAGATCGATCGCGACGAGTTGGGCGGGATTACCGGGGCCCGGTCGATCCCCGCGTTGGTGGCCTGGAAAACCGGTATCTCCCCGGCCAACGCCGACACACTGACCGCAGTCGCCCGGCGCTCACCCGAATTCCCCCGCTGCACCGCGGCGCTGCGCGAAGGACGGCTGTCGCTGGATCAGGTCGGGGTGCTGGCCAAAGGCGCGGCGGCCGGTTCTGACGACCATTATCTGGAGTTGGCCGAAAATGCCACCGTCAGCCAGCTGCGCACCGCGGTCAAGCTCGAACCCCGCCCCGAGCCGAAGCCGAAACCCGAACCGCAGCGCTCCTTCATCCGACTCGACGGTGACGACGGATACACCACCTACAAGATCCGGCTGCCCCGCGTGGAAGCGGCAAAATTCGATGCCGCCCGGGCCGCACACCACGATGCCCTCGTCGCCGACTGGAAACGCGACCACGACATCGACGCGGACACCGGTGAGGCCACATCCGACACCGCGCCACCGTTTCCCAACAATGTCGATGCGTTCATGAGTCTGGTCATCGCCGGCTGGGACACCGACGTGGCTGCCCGCCCACACGGGCAGCACACCAGCGTCATCGTGCATGCCGATGCCGACAAGCCTGCGGCCTGGCTGCACATGGGTCCGCTGCTGACCGATGACGAACGCCAATACCTGCTCTGCGATGCGACCTGTGAGGTGTGGTTGCAGCGCCATGGCCAGCCGATCGGTGCCGGCCGCACGACGCGGACCATCAGCCGACGGCTACGCCGCGCCTTGGAGCATCGCGACCGCTGCTGTGCGGTCCCCGGCTGCGGGACCACCCGCGGCTTACATGCCCACCACATCCAACATTGGGAAGATGGCGGTCCCACTGAACTGTGGAACCTGGTGCTGGTGTGCCCCTATCATCACCGGGCCCATCACCGCGGCCTGATCACCATCACCGGCCCCGCCGACCAACTCCGCGTCATCGATGACGGCGGTCGCGAACTGCACTCCCGGTCACTGGCCCGTCCACCCACCACCCCGGCACCGGCGGCATCCCCGTACCGCGGGCCCACGGGGGAACGCGCCGACTGGTGGTGGTACCAACCTTTCGAACCACCGCCGCCCACCACCAATTAGGCGCACCAACTAGCGGTGCCCGCGCTCGTGTTCCTGATCGCGGTAGGCGTCGGCGAGCGTGTCGACATGATCGGGCAAGGCGCCGGCCGCCACGTCGGCCAAACTGGTTTCCTCCAACACCGAGCGCATGCTGGCCCGCAGGGCGCGCCAGACATCGGTCAGCGCGGCCGTCGGACCGGAATACGGCAGATCCCCCAGCCCGATATCGCGCACGCTGGCCAACGGTCCGTCGATACAACGCAACACGTCCGCGATGCTGATCTCGCCGGCCGGGCGCGCCAACTCGTAACCGCCGTCCCGACCACGATGGCTGCGGACCAGTCGATCAGTGCGTAGCGCCGAGAGGATGTCGACGAGAAACTGCGCCGGGATACCTTGCGCCTTGGCCAGGTCGTCGGTTTTGACCAGCTCACCGTCGGCGACCGTGGCGAGCTGAACCATGGCTCGGACGGCATACTCCGCCTTCGCCGACATCCGCATGCCCTCAGATTCTGCCAGGCCGACCACAGTCCGGACCGATACGGTCCGTTGCAGTACGGAGTGCTTTGCAGCGGTGCGGATTCCGAGATTGAAGCGCCACGCGCAGCTCATTTCGGTGAGCGTGGTGTCCGGCAACCGCATTTAGGCTGCATTGGTGGGACTACCCGATTGGTCAGGGGCCAAGATCAGGCTGGTCATGTTGGCAGTCACGGCGCCGGTGATGCTGATCATGGTTGCGATTGGCTACGCCACCGATGACAGTGACGAGCCCAGTGCTGACTGCCGACACGCCGACCAGATTGCACACCACTTCGTGTCGGTCGCACCGGGCGCTATTTCGGGTTTGGCCGGAGAGGCCGATCGGGACGTGACCCGCAAAGCGGCCGAGGCGGCCACCGCGGCCCGGGCCGAGGCCGCGTCGATCGAAGACCCCGACCTGAGGCGGAAAGCGCTGGCCTTCGCGGACGCACTGCAGCTGTTCAGCCAGGGCAATCCCAGCGCACCCCCGAACGGGTGGCCCGACAAGAACTACATGGGCGGATACCAGAATTCGACCAAAGCGCTGCACGATCTGAAGCTCGCCTGTCCGAACGTCGGCACCGATCAGATGCCCGCCGATGTGCCGACTCGGACTACCCCGCGGTGACGGCCAAGACCCGGTCGGCCAGTTCGGGCCGGCACACGATCAGATCCGGCAGGGTCGGGTCGGCTGAGTTGTAGACCAGCGGTGAGCCGTCGATGCGGGAGGTGTGCAGGCCGGCCGCCCGCGCCACCGCCACAGGCGCGGCCGAATCCCACTCGTACTGACCACCGGCATGCACATACACGTCGGCCACCCCACGGATCACCGCCGCCACTTTGGCTCCGGCCGAACCCATCTCGACCAGGGTTCCGTCGAGTGCCTCCCGGACGGCCAGGGCGATCGCCGGCGGCCGGGTACGTGACACCACCACCCGGGGCGGGCCGTCGAAGGGACGCGGCGCGGCCACCTCGGGAGTGGACAGCGTGGTGTTCTGCGCCGGCAGCGCGACCGCACCGGCCACGAGTTCCCCGGACTGCCACAGCGCCACGTGCACGGCCCAGTCGTCGCGGCCGAGTTCGGAGAACTCCCGGGTGCCGTCGAGCGGGTCGACGATCCACACCCGCTCGGCGCTCAACCGCGCCGGGTCGGCCCGCTCATCGGCGGTGGCCTCCTCGGACAACACCGAGTCACCGGGAACCAGCCTGGCCAACTCGGCCATCAGGAACTCATGGGACTGCTTGTCCCCGGCGGCTTTTCGTTCGGCGGCCGGGGCGTCGGCGAAGTCGGCGCGGACATCGAGCAGCAGATCCCCGGCCTTGGTGGCGAGCCGGGCGGCCAGCTCGTGATCGTTCACCCCGGCAATCCCAACAGCTCGATCACCATGTCGGCCAGTTCATCGGTGCTGCGTTCCGGCGTGAGCCGCAGATCCGGGTTCTTCGGCCGCTGGTACGGGCTGTCGATTCCGGTGAAGTGGGTGATCTCCCCGGCCCGGGCCTTGGCGTACAAGCCCTTGGGGTCACGGCGTTCGCAGTCTTCGAGCGGCGTGTCACAGAACACCTCGAAGAAGTCCAGCCCGGCGTCGGTGGTCACCTGCCGCGCCAGCGCGCGGTGCTCTTCGAGCGGGCTGATCGCCGGCACCAGCACGATCTGGCCGGAATCGGCGAGGATCGCGGCGATGTGGGCGAGCCGGCGCTGGTTCTCGGCCCGGTCGGCCATCGAGAAGCCGAGGTCGGCGTTGAGCCCGTGCCGCAGGTTGTCTCCGTCCAGAACATAGGCGGGGAAACCTTTTTCGATCAGCTTCTGCTCGACCAGCACCGCGACCGAGGACTTGCCCGACCCGGACAGCCCGGTGAACCACACGGTGCGGCCGCGGCTGAGCCGCTCGCCCGCCGAGACCAGCGACGCGTGGCGCACCGTGTTGGGGCTTGCCGACTCGTTGCGGGTGTCGCGCAACACCATGCCGGCGCCGACGGTGCCGTTGGTGTTGGGGTCGATCAGGATGAACGAGCCGGTGGCCGCGTTGCGGCTGTACTCGTCGAGCAGCAACGGGCTCTGCGTCCGCAGTGAAATGCGGCCCAGCTCATTGAGTTTTAGTGCACTGGCCGACTTGTCCCGGTGCAGCGTGTTGACGTCCAGGCGGTAATCCAGGCCGGTGACCCTGGCCCGGGTGGTCCGGGTGGTGTGCTTGACCAGGTATTCGCGGCCGGGCTCCAGCGAGGATTCGTCGGCCATCCAGCACACCGTGGCGTCGAACTCCTGGGTGATCCGCGGCTGGTTGTTGGGACGGGCGATCATGTCGCCGCGCGAGATGTCGATGTCGTCGGACAGGCTGATCGACACCGCCATGGGCGGGAAGGCCTCTTCGACGACGCCACTCGGACCGTGGATCTCGGTGATGCGGGTCGGCTTCCCGGCCGGCAGCACGATCACGTCATCCCCGGGACGCAGCACGCCGCTGGCGACGGTGCCGGCGTAGCTGCGGTGGTCGGCGTGCTCGTGAGTCTGCGGCCGGATCACGTACTGCACCGGGAATCGAACGTCGACCAGGTTGCGGTCACCGGCGATGTAGACGTCTTCGAGGTGGCTCAGCAGGGCCGGACCCTCGTACCACGGAGTGACATCCGACTTGGTGACGACGTTGTCGCCCTGCAGTGCCGACAGCGGAATCGTCGTCACGTCGTGCACGTCCAACCGCGCGGCGAACGCGTGGAACTCGTCGCGGATCGCTTCGAAACGCTGTTGGTCCCAGTCGATCAGGTCCATCTTGTTCACGGCGAGCACGATGTGCTGGATGCCCAGCAGCGAGGCCAGGAAGGCATGCCGACGCGACTGCTCGAGCAGTCCGTGGCGCGCGTCGACGAGCACGATGGCCAGCTGCGCGGTAGACGTACCGGTCACCATGTTGCGGGTGTACTGGATGTGCCCCGGGGTGTCGGCGATGATGAATTTCCGCTTGGCCGTGGCGAAGTAGCGGTAGGCGACGTCGATCGTGATGCCCTGTTCCCGCTCGGCACGCAGGCCGTCGGTGACCAGAGCCAGGTCGGTGTAATCGTTGCCGCGTTCCTTGGAGGTCCGTTCGACCGCGGCGAGCTGATCCTCCATGACGGCCTTGGAGTCATAAAGCAACCGGCCGATCAGCGTGGACTTGCCGTCGTCGACGGAGCCGGCAGTGGCGATGCGTAACAGAGTCGACATCAGAAATACCCCTCGCGCTTGCGGTCTTCCATACCGGCCTCGGAGATCCGGTCGTCGGCACGGGTGGCTCCGCGCTCGGTGAGTCGGGACACCGCGGTTTCGGCGATGACTTCGGAAACCGTTGCGGCGGTTGACTCGACGCAACCGGTGCAGGTCACGTCGCCGACGGTGCGGAACCGCACGGACTTCTCGACCACCGGCTCGTCCTTGCGCGGCTGCATGTACTTGTGCACCGCGAGCAGCATGCCGTCACGCTCGAACACCTTGCGCTGGTGCGCATAGTAGATCGAGGGCAGCGTGATCTTCTCGGCGCCGATGTAGGACCAGATGTCGAACTCGGTCCAGTTGGAGATCGGGAAGGCCCGGATGTGCTCACCCTTGTGATGGCGCCCGTTGTACAGGTTCCACAACTCGGGGCGCTGCGCCTTGGGGTCCCATTGGCCGAACTCGTCGCGGAACGAGAACACCCGCTCCTTGGCGCGGGCCTTCTCCTCGTCGCGCCGGGCCCCGCCGAAGGCGGCGTCGAACTTGTTCTCCCGGATACCGCGGAGCAGCGTGACGGTCTGGATCGGGTTGCGTGACGGGATGGTCTCCACCACCCGTCCGGCGTCGATGTCGTCCTGCACCTTGGCGACGACCAGTCGCGCGCCGTAGTGCTCGACCAGCTCGTCGCGGGTCTGGTACACCTCGTCGAAGTTGTGGCCCGTGTCGACGTGCATGACCGGGAACGGCAGCCGGCCCGGCGTGAACGCCTTGACCGCCAGGTGCAGCATGACGATGGAGTCCTTACCGCCGGAGAACAGCAGCACGGGCTTCTCGAACTCGGCGGCGACCTCGCGGATGATGTGGATGGCTTCGGCCTCCAGCGACCGCAGGTGGCTCAACTCGTAATTACCTGAGCGGCCGGCCTGGCCCGCTTCTGATTTTTGCGCGGTGGTCATCGCTTCCCCATTAAGTTGGTAGGAATGGCCAGAATTGCAAGCATGACCTGGAATCTAATCGCCGGGCCGATGCGGTGTCAATGACGGGCACGGGTCAGCCGCGATGCCCGCTGACGTGGGCTGCCGCGCGATGCGGCAGCCGCACGGTCGCGATCAGGGTCAGGGCCAGCAACGCACCCAGCACCAGGTATGTCCACGAATACGAGGTGAGCCGGCCCAGCAGCAGCGCGGCCACCGCGACACCGAGGCCGGCCGCCAGTTCCTGCACCGAGGCATTGACGGTGTTGGCGTGCGTCAAGTCGTCCCCGTCGACGTCGGAGAACGCCAGACTGTTGTAGGCGGTGAAGCCGATCGACCGCAGCGCGCCGCTGAGATAGAGCACGACGGCCATCACCACCACCGGCACCCCCGGCCGGAGCACGGCCAGCAAGCCGAAACACACCACCGAGGCCACCCCGTTGACCAGCAGCACGGTGCGGATGCCGAACCGGCGCATCAGCGGCGTGGTGGCTGGCTTGATCGTCAGATTGCCCGCGAACAGGGCAGCCACCATGACGCCCGCGGCCAGTGGAGACCAGCCGAACTCCAGTTGGAACTGCAGCGGCAGTAGGAACGGCACCGCGGTGATCACCATGCGGTACAGCGATCCGGCCATGACCGTGATGCGCAGGGTGTGCACCCGCAGCACCCGCAGTTGCATCAGTGGAGCGGGCGCGGTGAGCAGTCGCCAGAGCGCCGCGCCGAGCAGCAGGACCGCGGCGGCACCGCAGGCGGTGACCAGTGTCCACTCGGTCCCCGACGCCCGGATGTGCTCCAGTGCGATCAGGGCCGCAGCTATCCCCGAGCCGAGGGCCAGCAGACCCGGCCAGTCCAACGATCGGGCCGTGGATTGCGGCCCGCCGTGGACATATTTGAGCGCGACGGCAATTCCGATCAGGCCGATCGGAATGTTGATCGCGAAGATCCATCGCCAGCTGCCCAGCGTCGCGATCGCCCCACCGAGAACCGGTGCCACCACCGGAGCGGTCAACGCCGGCCAGGTCAACAGGGCGATGGCGCGCACCAGATCCGCCTTGCTGCTGTGACGCAGCACCGCCAGCCGCCCGACCGGCACCATCATCGCGCCGCCGACGCCCTGTAGCACCCGCATGAGCACCAGCATCGGCAGCGATGTGCTCACCGCACAACCGACCGAGGCCACGGTGAACACCGCGATCGCACCGAGGAACACCCGCCGGGTGCCGAACCGGTCAGCCAGCCACCCCGTGGCCGGGATCAGCACCGCGACCGTGACCAGGTAGGCCGAGATCGCCACGTTGACGTCGATCGCGGCGACGTCGAACGATGCGGCGATCAGCGGGATGGTCGGCGCGATGATCGTGGCGTCGAGAATCTCCATGAACAACGCGCCGGCCACCACCAGCGCCATACCCCGTGGGAATGGCGGGTTCTCGGGTTCCGTGATCGAGCGCATCGGGGGCAATGTAGTTCAGCCCCGCGACTCGGGTCAGCTGCCGAGCACCGCGTCGATGCGCCGGGCGCAGACGTCGGCGAGGTCCACCCCGGGGATGTCGAAGCGCCGGTTGAGCCGGACCATGGCGACCGCCAGCAAAAGCGGCGCGGTGACGTCACCGAACGCGATGTTGCCGATCCGGTGCCCCACCGCGTGCTCGTAGCGGTCGATGGTCTCGGCCCGGGAGGGTGTGCCGGGCGCCGGCGCGTTGTCGGGCAGCGGACTGCTGATCCAGTCGGTCATCAACAGCCAGGCGAGGTCGGCGGCCGGGTCACCGAGATAGGCGATCTCCCAATCCAGCGCCGCGGCCGGGGTGAGGTCTCGGCGGTACAGCACATTCGACATCCGGGCGTCACCCCAACACAACCCGATCCGCTCCGGCGTGTAGTCGTGCGCCTCCAGCCAAGCCAGCGCCTTGGTGAAGACCGGGTGGATCGGCTTGTCGCCGTAGGCCCAGCCGATGGCGTAACGCAGGAACTCCGTCAACGCGGCCGGTGTGGCGTCTCCGAGAAACCCGAGGCGGTACCGCTGCGGGTCGAGGCGGTGTACCGCCGCGATCATGTCGACGCAGCCGTTCCAGAGGGTGGCGCGGCCTGCATCGTCGGTCTCGGCGAAGATACCGGCTTGATGGTAGGGCGGCACGTCGCTGACGCCGACGACGTCGTCGATGCGATCCATCACCAGGTACGGGGTGCCCAGCGCCTCGCCGTCCGCGTCGATCCATCGCATGGTGGGAACCGGAACCGGCGCGGCCGCAAGGCGATTCATCACGAGGTACTGCCGGCGCAGATCGTAGTCGGGCAGAATCTGGAATTCCGGTGGCCGGCGGAACACCAGACCGACGCTGGTGCCGTCGTCCAGACCGTCGAGGTCGAACAGGAAGGTCTCGGTGGAGAACCCGCCGGGACTGGGCGCCCAGTTGACCACCTTGGCGTTGCTTGCCCCAGGGATACGTTGGCGGGCAACGGTTTCAAAGGCAGCCGCAAGTTCGTCAGCTGCGGGCCTCACCATCCGGTGTACCCGTACCGCGGATACGCTCCGACGAACACCATTTCGACGAGTCCGTGGCCTGTCTTGTCCCGGCCGTTGTCTCGCATTCGCACCTCACACAGCGTCTCGGACAGGAAGCTGACCGGCCGGACCACGTCGAGATCGGTGGTGTCGGCGGTGAAGCCGTCGATGAAATCTTTTCCGCGCCAATGCCCGGAGGCATACCCGTTGACCTCCATGTAGCCGGCCAGCCCGGGCCAGAAATCGGTGATCGGGGTGACCTCGATTGTGCTGGTGGTCCGGTCGGCATGATGCACGGTGAAGGTGCCGCCACTGATCACCCGCAGATCGTCGCGGAACGTGAGATCGTGCTCGACGTCGATGATGCTGTCGGCCGCGCGGCCGGTGTCCAGCGGATAGAGGATCTCGCCTTCGAACTGCCAACGCGCCCCGGTGCTGGTCTCGCGTTGTGCGAAATGCACCAGCTGGTCCTCGAATTCGAAGATCCCCATGTAGTAGAGCGTGCCGTCGGGGATCTCCGGAGGCTGCAGGTTGGCGCCCTCGGGCAGGCTGCCGCCGCCGGGGCCGTTGCGGATGCCCCAGGAGTGGTCGCGACCGAACCACCAACGGGACGAGTCGATCTCGATGCGCTGTCCGTCGATCTCGATCCAACCCTCCAGGTCACCGTTCTGGTAGAACCGGCGGGCGTCCTCGTTGACGCGGCCACGGGTGCGGTGGAATGCCGCGGTCTGTTCATAGGCCGGGAACTGCCCGCGCAGCCGCAGGTCCAGGCTGATGCCCTGCTCGTTGGGTTCCAGGACCGCACGCACGGTGTGCAGCGGTTCCTCGACCTGGTAGGTGAAGGGGCCGACGCGATAGGTGCCGAGTGCGCCGGATTCCGGGTTGAGCTCGGTGGACATCCGCACCACCCGGGCCTTGCCGTCACGGGTGGTGATCATC
Organism: Mycobacterium sp. GA-1841; assembly: GCF_001954135.1. Lineage (GTDB taxonomy): Bacteria > Actinomycetota > Actinomycetes > Mycobacteriales > Mycobacteriaceae > Mycobacterium. Next base: position 55,430 of record NZ_MBEQ01000042.1, read on the forward strand.
GCGTAAGCGTCGGTGACGTTGCGGTTGGGATAGCGGGCCAGCCCGGTCATCACGTTGATGTCCCCGGACCGGTCGAAGCCGTACATCACGATGCGCTCGGTCCAGCGCAGATCGGATTGGGAGACGTGGTCGAACGTGGTCGGCAACTGGTGGCACAGCAGTTCGTCGTGCGGGGTGAGCATCGGCGATCCCTTCCGGTAATTACGTTATGAGCCGTAACGTAACAGGCGGCGCCGGCTGACGGTAGGTTTTTGCCGTGACCAGTTCCGGCCCCGCACCCGGGCGCCCCCGCGATCCGGCCAAGGACGCCGCCGTGCTGACCGCGGCGCGCGAGTTGCTGGTCGAGGCCGGCTATCAGGGCACCACGGTGCTGGCGATCGCCCGGCGGGCGGGGGTCGGTGCGCCCACCATCTACCGGCGGTGGCCCACCAAGGAAGCACTGGTCGAGGATGCCGCGTTCGGCCACACCGACACCGTCCCGGTGCCCGCACCCACCGGCGATCTACGTGCCGACCTTCGCGGCTGGGTGGCAATGTTTCTGGACTGGCTGGCCAACCCGGTCACCCGGGCCGCCCTGCCCGGTCTGCTGGCCGCCTATCACCTCGACGAGACGAGCTACGAGCGGTTGGTGCTGCGCTCGGAGAACGACGTGCGTGCCCTGATGGTCGAATTGCTCGGCGGTGATACCGCCCGCGCCGACTCGGTGTTCGATTTCCTGGTGGCCAGTACCGTGGTGCGCGCCATGACCCGCGGTCTGGCCGACCGGGAGGCGTTCTGTGACCGCACCGCCGACGCACTGACCGCCCTGGCCCGCGCCGATTACCCGTCAGGTAATTGAGGCGCTGACCCTGGGCCTGCAGGCTGACAGCCATGAGTATTCAGACCGGGCCGGCCGTGATGGAGCAGTTCCTGCCCCAGTCCCCGTTCGTGGCGAAACTCGGCATCGTCGCCGAAATTCTCGACGGCCCCCAGGTGCGGCTGCGGTTGCCGTGGGACGCGTCGAACGTGACGATCGCCGACATGGTGCACGGCGGCGCGATCGCCGCGCTGGCCGACGTCACGGTGATGGCCGCGGCCTGGGCTCAGGTCGAGGTACCGGATTCGCTTCGCGGGGTGACGGTTTCGATGTCGATCAGCTATCTGGCCCCGGCGCGGGCCACTGACCTGATCGGCGTGGGTCGGGTGTTGCGCCAGGGCAGGTCCCTGGTGAACTGCGAGGCCGACGTCCTCACTCCCGACGGTGAACCGGTGGCCAAGGCGATCGCCACGTACAAAGTCGGCTGATCAGAGCGTGACCTCGTCGAGCTTGCCGGTGGCGACGTCGAAGATGAAGCCGCGCAACGATTCATGTCTGGTGACGAACGGGCTGGCCTCGATCCGGCGCAAGGACTGGCGCACATCCTCCTCCAGGTCGATGAATGCCTCGGCCGCCCACTGTGGCTTGATCCCGGTGTCGTCCTGGATCTGCTGTTTGAACCCGTCATCGGTGAACGTCAGCATGCCGCAGTCGGTGTGGTGGATCAGGATGATCTCCTTGGTCCCCAGCAGCCGCTGACTGATAGCCAGTGAGCGGATCTCGTCGTCGGTGATGACGCCGCCGGCGTTGCGGATGACGTGCGCCTCACCGTTGCCCAGGCCGAGGATGCGGTAGACGTCCAACCGGGCGTCCATGCAGGCCACCACCGCGACATGCTTGCTCGGCGGCAACGGCAACGGCCCGGTGAAGCCCTTGGCGTAGGCCTCGTTGTTGGCCAGGTACTGATCGGTGACAGACATGAACCGACGCTAGCGAAGGACGCACGGCATGGCCAGCAACAGAATCAGGCTGAGTTCAGCGGCGCCCGCAGGTCGTACACCGGGGTGTCACCGACCATTGTCTTGGTGAAGTTGTCCTTCACCCAGGTGGTGATCTGGCCGGCGCTGCCGCGGGCCTCGTGGGGTGGTCCACCCTTTCCCCGTTCGGGCCGGTCCAGGAAGTACCGCACCTGACCGTCGGCGACATACTGCTGGAACTGCGCCAACGTGGGCGAGTTGTCGCTGCCGGTGAATCCGCCGATCGCCATCAGCGACTCCCCCGTCTTGAGTTCGAGGTCGCTGACCATCATCGAGCCCACACTCGCTGCGGCCCAACGACCGTCGGCACCGGCGATGAGCGCAGCCAGGGCCGAATCGTCGGCTCGGCCGAAGCCAGGCGGCCCACCCGGCCCACCTGGGCCACCCGGTCCGCCCGGTCCACCGAAGCCCAAGTCGCGGTTCGGGCCCGAAGTGGCCATCGGCCCACCGCCGTGCACCTTCGCCACCGTCTCGATGGTGTAGGCCGCGGTCGCGCCGAAGCCGAAGAGCACGGCGGCCAGGGCCACCACCACCGGCAGCTTGCCCGGCCGGTGGGCGGCGAGGGGCAGTGCCACGGCGGTCAGCACCGCACCGATCAGCACGATCCAGCGCAGCGCGGGCAGCCAGTCCGGGGTCCGGTCCAACAACACGAACGCCCAGACTCCGGTACCGGCCAGCATCACCGCCAGGACCAGCCGAGCAACCAAACCGTCCCGGCGCTGCCACAAATCGGACACCGATATGCCGACCAACGCTGCCACCGCGGGCGCCAGCGCCACGGTGTAGTAGGGATGGATGATTCCGTCCATGAAGCTGAACACCACCGCGGTGACCAGCAGCCAACCACCCCACATCAGCAGCCCGGCCCGCAGGCCGGCGGTCCGCGCGGTACGGCGGGTCAACCACAACGCGGCCACCAGCCCGATCAGTGCGGCGGGCAACAACCACGACACCTCGGTGCCCATGGACAGTCCGAACATCCGGCCGATACCCGGATCACCGCCGAACATCAGGTTGGCACCGCGACCAGGGCCGTGACCGGGTCCCCCCGGGCCGGGGCCAGGGCCGCCGGGCCCCGGCCCGTTCTGTCCCAGGATGCGTTGTAAGCCGTTGTACCCGAAGGCGAGTTGCAGCAGGCTGTTGTCGGTCGATCCGGCGATGTACGGACGGGAGCCGGCCGGCCACAAGGCCACCAGCGCGATGTACCAGCCCGACGAGATGATCATCGTGGCGGCACCGATCAGCAAGGTGCCCAACCGTTTCCACACACCGACCGCCGGCGCGGCGACCAGGAACATCAAGGCCAGGCCTGGCAGGATCAGGAAGGCCTGCAACATCTTGGTCAGGAACGCGAAACCCAGTGTGCAGCCGGCCAACGCCACCCATCCGGCACTTGCCCGCACCGATACCGGACCGACGGCGCGCACCATGAAGTAGGCGGCCAGCACGAGCAGCAGTACCAGCAGTGCATCGGGATTGTTGTAGCGGAACATCGAGGCCGCCACCGGCGTCAGCGCCAGCGCCGCCCCGGCGATCAGGCCGGCCGCGGGTCCGCTGGTGCGTCGCACCGTGGCATACAGCAGGGCCACGGCGCCCACACCCATCAGCGCCTGCGGCAACAGCATGGTGAACTCGTTGAAGCCGAACAACCGGCCGGACAAGCCCATGGCCCACATCGCTGCAGGCGGTTTGTCCACGGTGATGGCGTTGCCGGCATCCAACGAGCCGAAGAGCCAGGCCTTCCAGGACTGGGTGCCGGCCTGGGCAGCGGCGGCGTAGTAGCTGTTGGCCCAGCCCGACGAGCCCAGTGCCCAGAGGTAGAGCACTGCCGTGCCGGCCAACAGGGCCCAATAGGACGGCCGGACCCAGCGCGGGGTCACGGTGTTCTGAGCGTCCGCGGCGGCGGCACCGGCGTCGGGTGCGGCGTCGACGATGGTTGTCATATCCCTGTCTTCCGGTTCGGTCCGGTGCCGCGCCGGGTCCGGGCCGGATGGAATACCCATCCGCGCAGCAGGACGAAGCGCACCACGGTGGCCAGGAGGTTGGCCGCCACCAATACGGCAAGTTCGACGCCTCGGTGCGGGACGGGCGCCACAAGGTGCAGGAGCCCGAGTGATCCGCTGGTGATGGCCAGCGCGATCGCGAAGACCGTGAGCCCCTCGAGGTGATGCCGGGTGACGTTGCCCGCCCCGGCGATGCCGAAGGTGAACCGCCGGTTGGCGGCGGTGTTTCCGACCGCGGTGACCAGCAGGGCCACCAGGTTGGCCGCCTGCGCACCGAGGCCGGCCCGAAGGGCGATGAACAGCAACAGGTAGGCCAGCGTGGAGACCACCCCGACCGCCCCGAAGCGCACCACCTGACGCAACAACGAGCCCGGGGCGGCGGACTTGCGCGACGAGCCGAGCTGGGCGGCGATGGTGTTCACCGGGATCGAGCCGTTGGCGAAGCCGCGCAGCAACCGGCCGATGCCTTTGAGATCGGCGGTGGCGGTGGCGACGATGTCCACCCGGCTGTCCGGATCATCCACCCAGTCCACCGGAACTTCGTGGATCCGCAGGCCGCTGCGCTCGGCCAGTACCAGCAGCTCGGTGTCGAAAAACCATCCGGTGTCGGCGACGTGGGGCAGCAGCCGCTGCGCGACGTCGGCGCGGATCGCCTTAAATCCGCACTGCGCGTCCGAGAAGCGCGCCGCCAGAGTCGATTTGAGGATCAGGTTGTAGCAGCGGGAGATGAACTCTCGTTTGGCCCCGCGGACCACGCGCGAGCCGCGGCCCAGCCGGGTGCCGATGGCCAGGTCGGAGTGCCCCGAGATCAAAGGTGCCACCAGCGGGGCCAGTGCGGCCAGATCGGTGGACAGGTCGACGTCCATGTAGGCCAGCACCGGCGCATCCGAGGTGGACCAGACGGCATGCAGGGCGCGGCCTCGGCCCTTCTCCTCCAACCGGACCACCCGCACGTCGTCGAGTTCGTCGGCGAGTTCGGTGGCGATCCGCGGAGTCTCGTCGGTGCTGGCATTGTCGGCGATGGTGATGCGGGCCGGGACCGCGAAGTTCTCTCGGAGGTAGCAGTGCAACCGGCGCACCGAATGTGCCAGCGCGGCCTGCTCGTTGTACACCGGGACGACGACGTCGAGCACGGGCACTCCGGCGGCCCGCGCGAGGACCGCGGCGTTCGGCCGCGAGGCGAACTGGAACCGCTGCTCGGGCTCTTGGACCAAGGTTGTCATGGCTTCATCGTTCTCCGCGGGCTTGTGATCTGGGTGGGGCGAAGCTATGCGCCGGCTATGTCTTCGGCGCACGGTGAGTCAGGTCGTAGATCGTCACGTCGTCGAGGGTGACGGGGCTGAAGTTGGCCCGCACCCATTCGTCGATCTCGATGGACGAGCGGCTGCCACTGGGCGTGTGTCCGCCGAATCCGCCCGCCATGATGTGGGATCGGATGAAGAAGTGGATCGCGCCCTCGTCGACGAACCGCTGGAACTCTGCCAGTGTGGGTGCCGGATCGGTGCCGTTGAAGCCGCCGACGGCCATCACCGGTGCGCGCGTGGCCAATTGATAGCCCGCGGCGTTCGACGATCCCACCACCGCCGCGGCCCATCGGTATCGGTCGGCCCCGGCCGACAGGGTCGCGGTCAGTGACGGCCCGGGTTCGGGTGCGGCGAACATGCCGCCGAAACCGCCGCCGCGAGACGGACCCACCGACGGAATGGCCCCACTGTGCGGGCTCGCCGCGGTGGCGATCGAATACGCGGCCGGGCCGGCCAAACATGTTACGACCGCCAGCGCTGCCGTCGCCCGCACCATCGGACGGTCCAGCCGATTCACCATGAGCAGCAGCGCTGCGACGCCCAGCCCGCCGACCGCGACGACGGCGCGCAGCCAGGTGAACACGTCATCGGCACGGGTCAGCAACACGGCCGCCAGAATCGCGGTCACCGCCACCGCACCCGACATCGCAGTGGCAGCACGGATATCGCGACGCCGACGCCACAACAGCGTGGCACCGATACCGATCACCGCGCCGACTGCCGGTGCGAGCGCCACGGTGTAGTACGGGTGCACGATGCCGTTCATGAAGCTGAACACCGCCGCGGTGACGAGAAGCCAACCGCCCCACAGGATCAGCGCGGCACGAGTGGTATCGGTGCGACGTGCGCGGCGGGTCAGGTAAAGCCCAGCCGCCAGGCAGATCACGGCCGCGGGCAGCAGCCAGCCGATGTCGGCGCCCATGGTCGACCCGAACAACCGGCCCGGCCCGACGTCGAAGTTGAGGTTGCCCAGGCCACCGGTCTCATCACCGGTCAGTCGGCCCACACCGTTGTACCCCAGGGCCAGTTCGACGATGCTGTCCTGCTGTGAGCCACCGATGTAGGGCCGTGACGAGGACGGCCAGAGTTCCACCAACAGCAGATACCAACCACCGCTGAGCACCATGGCGGCACCGGCCGCGACGAGATCGAGCACGCGGCGCGCCAAGCGGCGATCCCCGGCGACCAGCGTCGCGGCGGCGAAGGCCGGCAGCACCAGAAACGCCTGCAACATCTTGGCCAGGAAGCCGAAACCCACGGCGACGCCGGCGGCGACGAACCACCAACGGCCGGCGTCTTTTTCGAGACCGCGCTGCACACAGTAGGCGGCCACCACGAGCAGCAGCACCAGCAGCGCGTCGGGATTGTCGAACCGGAAGATCAACGCCGCCACCGGCGTCAGCGCGAGCACGCTGCCGGCCAGCACACCGGCCCACGGACCGGCGGCCCGGCGCACCGCGGCGTAGAGCACCGCGACCGCACCGACCCCCATGAGCGCCTGGGGCACCAACACGCTCCAGGAACTCAGCCCGAACAGCCGCACCGAGAGGTCCACGATCCACAGCGCCGCGGGCGTCTTGTCCACGGTGATGGCATTTCCGGCGTCACTGGACCCGAACAGCATCGCGGTCCAGTTCTCGGCGCCGGCCTGCGCGGCGGCCGAGTAGAACGCATTCGCCCACCCGCTGCTCGACAAGTTCCACAGGTAGAGCACCGCGGTGCCGGCCAACAGCAGACCGAGGGCAATGCGTTGGGCGATCACAGTCGAACTGCGGGGCTTCGATGCCTCGGGTGCCGCCTCCTGCGCGTCGGTAGCGGGATCGGCGGCAACAAGGGTCACATTCCCATGTTTGCTGCGCCGGCTAGGTGCCCGATTTGTCCGTCCTGTGGGTGAGCTGTGAGCCGGTGCCAGGCAATCGCACGGTGAACTCGGTCGACCCCGGAGCGCTGCGCACCGCGATGGTGCCGCCGTGTGCCTTGACCACCGCGGCCACGATCGCCAAGCCCAGCCCGGTGCTGCCCTCACGGCGGGATCGGGACGAGTCGCCGCGGGCGAACCGCTCGAACACGTCGGGCAGCAGCGAGGCCGGGATGCCAGGTCCGTCGTCGGCGACGGTGAGCAGCACCGCGTTCGCTTCGGCTTCGGGGTCGGACCTCAGCGATACGGTCACCGACGTTCCGGCGGGCGTGTGGGTCCTGGCGTTGGCCAACAGGTTGGCAAGCACCTGATGCAGCCGGGCCTCGTCGCCCTCGACCATCACCGGATCGTCGGGAAGGTCGAGCGCCCACTGGTGGTCGGGCCCGGCGATGTGGGCGTCGCTGATCGAGTCGACCACCAGGCGCGACAGATCGACGCTGTCGCGTTCGAGCGGCCGGCCGGCGTCGAGGCGGGCCAGCAGCAGCATGTCCTCGACCAATTGGGTCATCCGTGTCGTCTCGGACTCGACCCGGTTCATCGCGTGCGCCACATCCGCGGGCAGGTCGTCGCGTTTGCGTTGGGCCAGTTCGGTGTAGCCGCGGATCGCCGCGAGCGGCGTCCGTAATTCGTGGCTGGCGTCGGCGACGAACTGCCGCACGCGTGTCTCGCTGGCGTGCCGAGCCGAAAGCGCACTGGCGATCCGGTCCAGCATCCGGTTCAGCGAGGTGCCGAGTTGGCCCACCTCGGTGTGGGCGCTGGCGGGGTCGACCGGCACGATCGGCGTCGGCAACTTCACCTCGCCGCGGTCCAGCTCGAGATCGGCCACCTCGCGGGCCGCCGCCGAGACCCGGGACAACGGCGCGAGTTGGCGTCGGATGACCAGGATGCCGCCGGTGGTGGCGGCGATCAGCGCGATCGCCGCGAGCACACAGAACATGCCGAGGACCCACAGCAGGGTGTCGTCGACGACGGCCGTCGGCAGGCCGGTGACGATGGTCGCCACATTGCTGTGCCGCGGATGCAGGCCGATCAACCGGTAACGGCCCAGCCCGTCGAGGTCCACGGTTTCGGGATCCCGAGTCGCCGGGATCGCGGCGAGCTGTTCGGCCGCCGCCGCACTGACCTCGATCCGCTCGCCTTCGGTGGTGATCACCCCGGCGTCCACCGGTCGCTGCGGTGACACCACCGCTCCGACCATGCGCGCGGCCTGCCCCGGAGCGTTGAGAAATCCCGGCCCCGGCCCCTCTTCCGGGTCGAACGGCACGCGGTGACGGTGTCCGCGTATCCCCGGAGGCGGCGGGGTTCCCGGCGGCGGGGGCGGCAGCTCGAAGATCGCCGCCGAACGCCGGCCTGCCTCGATCAGCTGATCGTCGAGCTGGTTCATCAAAAACCGTTGCAGCGCAAACTCTGTGGCCACACCGATGCTGGCGCACACGACAGCCAGCAGCAGGACCTGCGTGACCACCAGCCGAGCCCGCAGCGACCAGGTTCGCGGCGACCACCACCGGGTGGCGCTCGTCGGCCCGCTCGTCACCTCAGCGGGCCGGCCGGAGGACATACCCCGCGCCACGCAACGTGTGGATCATCGGTTCGCGTCCACTGTCGATCTTCTTGCGCAGATACGAGACATAGAGTTCGACGATGTTGGACCGACCGCCGAAATCGTAGCTCCAGACCCGGTCCAGGATCTGCGCCTTGCTCAGCACCCGTTTGGCATTGCGCATCATGAAGCGCAGCAGCTCGAACTCGGTGGCGGTCAGGGTGATCGGATCACCGCTGCGGGTGACCTCGTGACTGTCCTCGTCGAGCACCAGATCGCCGACGACGATCTTGGCGCCGCCGTCCTCACTGGTGACCCCGGTGCGACGCAGCAGCGCCCGCAGCCGCAGCACCACTTCCTCCAGGCTGAACGGCTTGGTGACGTAGTCGTCACCGCCTGCGGTCAAGCCGGCGATGCGGTCCTCGACCGAATCCTTGGCGGTGAGCAGCAACAACGGCAGGCCCGGGATCTGTTCGCGCAGTTTGCGCAGCACATCGAGCCCGCTCATGTCCGGCAGCATCACGTCGAGGACGACGACGTCGGGCGGGTTTTCCTTGGCCGCGGCCAGCGCGCTGGCACCGTCGCCGGCCGTGGCGATGTCCCAGCCCTCGTAGCGCAGGGCCATCGACACCAGTTCGGCCAGGACCGGTTCGTCGTCGACCACCAGGACGTGGATCGGATTGCCGTCGGCCCGACGCATCACGGCACGGCCGGAGTCGGAATCGGTCCCGTTGGTCGCCCCGTTCGTCACAGTGCTCACCGGTCCATTATCTGACCCGCCCATAGGGTCAACCTGTGCCATTTCTATGCGCCGGCTGTGAAGTCCGCGGCCACATGTCGGACAGAGCCAGGACACAGGGGACTCACAGACAACATCTGCACCGTGGAGACATGAGCATGCGCCACACGGCCGCTGCGGTCGGAATCGCGGCGGCGATCGCCGGGCTGGGCGGCGCGGCCGTCTATGCGGCGACCGACACCCACGGCTCCGGGCACCACGGCGGGCCACCGGGAATGGGCGGACCGCCCCCGGGGATGCGTGGACCAAATGGGCCAGACCGACTCGACACGCCCGCCCTGCACAGTGAAGCCGTGACCGTCGAACCTGACGGCAGCTTCACCACCACGCTGACCCAGACCGGCACGGTCACCGAGCTGACCGGCACGTCTGTGACGGTGCGCAGCAACGACGGCTTCACCCAGAGCTACGTCCTGCCCGCCGGCGTCGTCCCCGGCTTCGGGGTCGACGACGGCGTACTGGTTCAGGCCACCCGCCCCGGCACCGCATCGGCAGAACCGGCGACCGTCACCAGCATCGGCCAAGCCGCCGGCTAACCGCCGTAACCGTCGGGCCGTTCCGCCTTCACCGGCGGTGTGGCCACCGACGTCTCCAACTCACTGGGAGTCGTCGACTTCGTCACCGTTTTGCCCATCGTGGCAACCGGTATCGGCCCGATCACCGCACTACTGATCGGAGCCTCGGTCACCATCGCCCCGAAAGCCCCCATCGCAGTCAGTGCGAGCGCCCCGACACCGGCCATCGCGTACCTGGTCCGCTTGTTGCGTCCGTCTTCTGCCATGCCGACTTCCCTACCGGCATACGGGCCCCGGGTAAAACGGGCCGCCGGCACGCCGGCGCCGGTGATCGGCGTCGGTCAGTGCGGTGTGGCAAACCCGGACGGCGTCGTCGCCGAGACCGTCGGCGAGGCGTTCGGGATCTCCGGAGCCGTCGGCGGCGTGGTCGGGGTGACGGTCTGTCCTGTGGTGATGTCCGGCGGTTCGACCCGATGCTCGGCCCCGGTGAGGCCGCCGCCCAGTGCGACGCCGAACGCCACAGTGGCTAACCCGCCGATGGCGCCGACCCCGGCAGAGACCAACTTCAGATTTCGTTGATTGTTTTCTTTCGCTTTACGCAATGAGCTCACCTCCGAGACGTCGGATAACCGTCCCGGCGGAAGCTGAAACCGCAGGCGCTCAGTGCGTGGTGGCGAATCCTTGCGGCGGAGTGTTGCCCTTGAGCGCAGGCACCGCCATGGAGATCGCCGGCATGCTCGGCGGCGTCGTCTCGGTGACGGTCTGCCCCAGGTTCATGTGGGATCCCGACGCCACTGCGGCGGGGGCGCCGCCCACGTGCATGTCGGTGACCGCGCCGAAGACGCCGAGGCCCACCACTGCCGCACCACCGGCAGCCGCAGCGATCACCTTGAGGTTCCTGAGTTCGCTGACTTTCATAGATTTCAGTGAACGCCTGATTTCTATGCCCACCATGTGAACCAGCTGCCAATCGCCGCCGGGCGCTGACCGGCTTTGCGTTCTCGCTGTTTTACCCTGTGTGCCATGCAGCCGTGGGCGGGAACGACCGGATGACGCGCTTTCTGGCGCGCCGGCTGCTCAATTACATCGTGTTGCTGGCCTTGGCCTCGTTCCTCACGTTCACGCTGACGTCGCTGAACTTCAAACCTCTCGACAGCCTCGAACAGCGCAACCCGCGGCCCCCGCAGTCCGCCATCGACGCCAAGGCCGCCGAGCTCGGCCTCGACAAGCCGATTCCACTGCGTTACGTGGACTGGGCCGCCGGGGCGGTCCGCGGCGACTTCGGCACCACGGTGACCGGACAGCCGGTGTCCGACGAACTGTGGCGGCGCATCGGCGTGACGCTGCGGTTGCTGGTCATCGGCGCCATCTCGGGCGCGGTGATCGGTGTGGTGGTCGGTGCCTGGGGCGCGATCCGCCAGTACCGGCTGTCGGATCGGGTGATCACCGTGCTGTCGCTGCTGGTGATCAGCACCCCGTCGTTCGTGATAGCCAACATGCTCATCCTGGCCGCGCTGAACGTGAATTCGATCCTGGGCGTGCAGATCTTCGAGTACACCGGGGAAACGGCGCCGGTGCCCGTCGGCGGCCCCTGGGACCAGTTCGTCGACCGGTTGCAGCACCTCGTGTTGCCGACGCTCACCCTGGCCCTGATGGCGATCGCCGGCTATAGCCGCTACCAGCGCAACGCGATGCTCGACGTCCTCGGACAGGACTTCATCCGCACCGCGCGGGCCAAGGGCCTGACCCGGCGCCGGGCCCTGTTCAAACACGGTCTGCGGACCGCACTGATCCCGATGGCGACGCTGTTCGCCTACGGGGTGGCCGGATTGGTCACCGGCTCGGTGTTCGTCGAAAAGATCTTCGGCTGGCACGGCATGGGCGAATGGGTGGTGCAGGGCATCGCCACCCAGGACACGAACATCATCGCGGCCATCACGGTGTTCACCGGCACGGTGATCCTGGTCGCCGGCCTGCTCTCCGACGTCATCTACGCGGTACTGGACCCGAGGGTGCGGGTGACATGACACAGACTTCCGGCACCGCGGGCGAGGCGAACGCGGCCCGTTCAGGCCTGCACACCGAGGAATTCGCCACCCGGCGCACTCTTGTGTTCCGCCGCTTCCTGCGTAACTGGCCCGCGGTCATATCGCTGACGCTGTTGATCGTCATGTTCGTCGCCTGCTACGCGCTGCCGCCGCTACTGCCGTACAACTACTCCGATCTCGACTACTACGCGCTGCAGACCCCCCCGTCTGTCGACCACTGGTTCGGCACCAACGCCCTGGGACAGGACATCTTCGCCCAAACCCTGCGTGGCATGCAGAAATCCATGCTGATCGGTGTCTGCGTGGCATTCATCTCGACAGTGATCGCCGCCACGGTCGGCTCGGTCGCCGGGTACTTCGGCGGCTGGCGCGATCGCACCCTGATGTGGATCGTCGACGTGCTGCTGGTGGTGCCCAGCTTCATCCTGATCGCGATCGTCACGCCGCGGTTGAGCCAGTCGGATCGGGTGTTCTGGTTGATCGTGTTGCTCTCGGCGTTCAGCTGGATGATCAGCTCACGCATCGTGCGCGGGATGACGCTGAGCCTGCGGGAGCGCGAATTCGTGTTGGCCGCCCGCTATATGGGCGTCAGCAACCGTCGCATCATCGTGCGTCACATCCTGCCCAACGTGGCCTCGATCCTGATCATCGACACCGCGCTCAACGTCGGCCTGGCGATCCTGGCCGAAACCGGTTTGAGCTTCCTGGGTTTCGGTATCCAGGCGCCCGACGTCTCACTGGGCACGTTGATCGCCGACGGCACCAAATCCGCCACCACATTCCCCTGGGTGTTCCTGTTCCCCGCCGGGGTCCTGGTGCTGATCATCTTGTGCGCCAACCTCGTCGGTGACGGTCTGCGCGACGCGCTGGATCCGGGCAGCGGCCGGCTGCGGCGCCGCAGGAAGTCACGCGCATGAGCCGGCTACTCGAGGTATCCGACCTGACGGTGGACTTCCCCACCGACGCCGATGCGGTCCATGCGGTGCGGGGGCTGAACTTTCACGTCGACGCCGGCGAGGTGGTCGCCCTGGTGGGTGAATCCGGTGCCGGGAAGTCGGCCAGCGCGATGGCTGTCGTCGGGCTGCTACCCGAGTTCGCCGAGGTCTCCGGATCGGTGCGGCTGCGCGGCGAGGAACTGATCGGGCTGTCCGACGCGCAGCTGTCACAGGTCCGGGGCAACACGATCGGCACGGTGTTCCAGGATCCGATGTCCGCGCTCACACCGGTCTACACCGTGGGCGACCAGATCGCCGAGGCCATCGAAACCCATCACCGCGACCTGAGTCGGCGTGCGGCACGCACCCGCGCCGTGGAGCTCCTTGAGCTGGTGGGCATCGCCCAACCCGAGCAGCGGGCCCGCGCCTTCCCGCACGAGTTGTCCGGTGGGGAACGGCAGCGCGTGGTGATCGCCATCGCCATCGCCAATGATCCCGACCTGCTCATCTGCGACGAGCCCACCACCGCCCTCGACGTCACGGTGCAGGCGCAGATTCTCGACGTGCTCAAGACCGCCCGCGACGTCACCGGCGCCGGAGTGCTGATCATCACCCACGACCTGGGCGTGGTGGCCGAGTTCGCCGACCGGGCACTGGTGATGTATGCGGGCCGGGCAGTCGAGGATGCGCCGGTGGCCAAGCTGTACGAGCAGGCCCGGATGCCCTACACCGTCGGGCTGCTCGGGTCGGTCCCGCGCTTGGACGCCCCGCAGGGCACCCGCCTGGTGCCGATCCCCGGTGCGCCGCCCTCACTCACCACGACACCGCATGGCTGCCCGTTCGCCCCGCGGTGCCCACTGGCGATCGACGAATGTGAGGCGGCAGAACCCGAGCTCCTCGAGCTGGCACCCGACCACCACGCCGCCTGCATCCGCACCGAGCAGGTCGCCGGGCGCAGCGCGGCCGACATCTATGAGGTGACGGACACGGCCGCCCCGCTCGCCCCGCGCGAGGACACCGCGGTGGTGCTGCGGGTACGCGACCTGTCCAAGACCTACAAGTTGACCAAAGGCGTGGTGTTTCGCCGCCAGGTCGGCGAGGTCCGCGCCGTCGACCAGGTCAGCTTCGACCTGCACAGTGGCCGCACGCTCGGCATCGTCGGAGAATCCGGATCCGGCAAATCCACCACGCTGCACCAGATCCTGAATCTCACTGCACCGCAATCCGGTTCGATCGAGGTGCTCGGGTCCGACGTGGCCACCCTGAACCGCAGGGCTCGCCAGGGGCTACGCACCGACCTGCAGGTGGTGTTCCAGGATCCGGTGGCCTCGCTGGATCCGCGGTTGCCGGTGTCGGATGTGTTGGCAGAACCCTTGTCGGCCAATGGGTTCGACAAACCCAGTATCGACGACCGGGTGGCCGAACTCCTCGAGTTGGTGGGGCTGCGACGGGCCGACGCCGGCCGCTACCCGGCGGAGTTCTCCGGCGGCCAGAAACAGCGCATCGGGATTGCCCGCGCACTGGCCTTGCAGCCCAAGATCATCGCGCTCGACGAACCGGTCTCCGCGCTGGACGTCTCGATCCAGGCCGGGATCATCAATCTGTTGCTGGATCTGCAGGACCGGTTCGGCCTGGCCTATCTGTTCGTGTCCCACGACCTGTCGGTGGTCAAGCACCTGGCCCACGACGTCGCCGTGATGTACAAGGGTGCGGTGGTCGAACAAGGCTCCGGCGACGCGGTGTTCACCGATCCGCAGCACGCCTACACCCGCAGGTTGCTGGCCGCCGTGCCGCAGGCCAGACCGCAACCGGGGCCCGCCGCCGGTTAGGTATTGCCGCACCGGACGGGTAGCTGCCTCTAGCATCGACGGAATGAACGGGTTGAAGGTGTTCAAGCTCCAGCGGTTCGCCATTGTCGCGGCGATCACCGCACTCGCGCTGGCCGGCTGTTCGGGCGGCGACCGGGAGGCCCCCTCGGCCGGCGGCAACGCCGAGATCGGCAGCACCAACGACATCAATCCACAGGATGTCGCGAACCTGCGCCAAGGCGGCAATCTGCGGCTGGCCCTGACGGAGTTCCCGTCGAATTTCAATCCGCTGCACATCGACGGCAACACCGGCGACGTCGGCTCGATCACCAAGCCGACGCTGCCGCGGGCCTTCACGATCGCCGCCGACGGGTCGACCACGGTGAACACCGACTACTTCACCAACGTCGAGCTCACGGGCACCAACCCGCAGGTGGTCACCTACACGATCAACCCAAAGGCGGTGTGGTCCGACGGCACGCCGATCACCTGGGAAGACATCAAGTACCAGGTCGAGGCCAACAGCGGAAAGAACCCCGCGTTCATCATCGCCGCACCCAACGGCTGCGAACGGGTGGGCTCGGTGACCCGCGGTGTGGACGACCGGCAGGCCGTGATGACGTTCGACAAGCCCTACGCCGACTGGAAGGGCATGTTCGCCGGCAATGGGCGGCTGCTGCCCAAGAGCATGACCTCCACGCCCGAAGCCTTCAACAAGGCCCAGCTGAGCGAACCGGGACCGGCGGCAGGCCCGTTCCTGGTCTCCAACATCGACCGGGGCGCGCAGCGGATCACGTTGAGCCGCAACCCCAAATGGTGGGGCACCCCACCGCTGCTGGACACCATCACCTTCCTGGTGCTCGATGACGCAGCGCGTATCCCGGCCCTGCAGAACAACACCATCGACGCCACCGGCACCGCATCTCTGGACGAGCTGACCATCGCCCGCAAGACCGCCGGGATCAGCATCCGGCGGGCACCGTCTGCCAGCTGGTATCACCTGACGTTCAACGGCGCACCCGGCTCGATCCTGGCCGATCCAGCCCTACGCCGCGCGGTCGCCAAGGGCATCGATCGGCAGGCCATCGCCAACATCACCCAGCGGGGTCTCACCGACAATCCGGTCCCGCTGAACAACCACATCTTCGTCGCCGGCCAGCAGGGCTATCAGGACAACGCCGGCTCGGTGGCCTTCGACCCGGATCAGGCCAGGGCCGAGCTGGACGCGCTGGGCTGGAAAGTGCCCGAAGGACAGCAGTTCCGGAAGAAGGACGGCAAGGAACTGGTCATCCGCAACGTCTTCTACGACGCCGGCAGCACCCGGCAGGTGGCTCAGATCACGCAGAACATGCTGGGCCAGATCGGGGTGAACCTGCAGCTCGACACCAAACCGGGCACGGGGTTCTTCAGCAACTACATCATCAAGGGCGACTTCGACATTGCCCAGTTCGCCTTCCTCGGCGACGCGTTCCCGTTGAGCTCCCTGACCCAGATCTACGCCCAGGACGGCGCCAGCAACTTCGGCAAGATCGGCAGCCCGGAGATCGACGCCAAGATCGAACAGACGCTGGAGGAGCTGGACCCGGCCAAGGCGCTGGCCCAGGCCAACGAGCTGGACCGGATGCTGTTCGACGAGGTGTTCAGCCTCCCGCTGTTCCAGTCTCCCGGTAACGTCGCGGTCCGTAGCAACCTGGCCAATTTCGGTGCCTTCGGCCTCGCCGACGCCGACTACACGAAGATCGGTTTCCTCAAGTAGCCGAAGGTGGCCGCCTCCACCGAGATGGCCACCGAGACCGCACGTACCGCCGCGCGGACGACGACGCGTGCCGGCAGCGCGTCGAGCTCGACGGCGACCGCCGAGAGTTGTTCGACCGCACCCTCGTTCACCGCTCGGATCACCGCGAAGGCGGCGCGCTCGCGGGTGTCGAGCACGCTGTGCACCACCGTCGGCATCCGGACCAGTACCGAATCCGGCACCAGTACGGCGATCCGTTCGGCGATGGCCGGTGGTGTGGTCAGGTCGCGGCCGCCGGACAGCACGACGGTGGGCCAGTCGAAGCCAGGTAACTCGGCCGTCAGGTCGAAGGGCTCGGCCTCGAAGGGTTCGTAGAACTTCGCGCTGCCGATCATGTCGACCATGTCCAGGGCGGGGTCCAGGGGCAGCCCGTCGGGCACCCCGGCGTAGTTCAACTCGCGGAAGGCGATCCGACCGACGAGATCGACTTCGTTGCGGTACGGCGCTTTTCGTGTCGAGAGCCGCATCAGCCGGCGCAGCACCGACCACACCAGGGTGCGCCCGCGCAACAGCAGGTCGAGCTGGCGGTTCAGCAGCGCGGCGCCGCCGAACCCATAGAGCAGGCCGATCAGGTCCCCACCCTTGGTGGCCAGCGTCCCGTCGGCCACCAATCGGCGCACCTTCGGCGCCAGCTGCACGGTCTCGGGATCGTGTCCGTCCCACAGCAGATCTCGGATGGCGCGACGCATGGCCTCGAT
Organism: Mycobacterium sp. GA-1841; assembly: GCF_001954135.1. Lineage (GTDB taxonomy): Bacteria > Actinomycetota > Actinomycetes > Mycobacteriales > Mycobacteriaceae > Mycobacterium. The sequence continues at coordinate 72,626 of NZ_MBEQ01000042.1, forward strand.
GTCGGCCGTGGACAGCAGCGGTGAGTCCAGCACCATCGCGGCCACCCGGTCGCGATGGCGCACACCGAACCCGGCCGCGATGTAACTGCCGTAGGACGTGCCGTAGACCATCGCCTGGTGCACACCAGCGTCGTCGAGCACGGCGGCGATGTCGTCGACCACCTGCTCGACGGTGATGGCCGCCGGGGGCAGATCCGCACCCGCGTCGGTGTGCCGCGACATCCCGACGCCGCGGTGCTCGATCATGATCACGTCGAATCCGGCGGCGGCCGCGCGCCGTCGCAGCGCGCGGTACGGCTGGATCGACGCGACGCCGGGACCACCCGGGATGAGCACGACCGGCTGTGCCGACTTGCGCCCGGTGCGCACGTAGAACAGGTCGAACTGCTCCTGCGACCCAGGGCTGACCGGGCGTCGCACCGCCCGCACCCCCGGCAGCGCGGCCAGCTTGTCGTGCACGCGCCTGCGCTTGGCGTTCATGGTCATTGCGCTCCATTGTGCCGCGCCGCGCTCAGATCAGATAGATCGCCAATACCGCCCCGAACAGCACCACCAGCCAGCCGTCGGTGGCGAGTTTGAGCCACCTCGGTGCCGTTCGGACCTCCATGAACTGCCGGATGATCAGACGGGACTTGACCAGCGTCAACGCCAGCACCAGCACGGTGATCGGCACGCTGGCCGCCAGGGTGGACGAGTACTGGGCCGGCGCCAGCCACCAGGATCCGACGGTGATGGCGACCAGCACCAGCCAGGTCTGGGTCACAGCTCTCTCGGTCATGATCACCTCACCACGTAGAGCAGGCCGAAGATGATCACCCAGAGCAGGTCGACCATGTGCCAGTAGATCGCGCTCGATTCCACCACCGAGGCCCGGCGACGCGACGGATTGCGCAACTCACGCACGATGACGCCCAGCACGATCAACCCGATCAACACATGGATCAGGTGGACCCCCGTCAGCACGTAATAGAACGAGTAGAACATCTCGGAGTTGGTGTGGCCGGCCCGGATCTTGACCGCCCATTCAAAACCCTTGCAGGCCATGAACAACACACCGCCGACGCCGCCGGCGTAGGTGAGCCGGATTGCCGCGTCGTACCGGCCGGCCCTGGCGGCCAGCACCGCCCGCGCCACCAGCCACGAACTGGTCAGCAGGATCACCGTGTTGAGCACCCCGATGTTGATGTCGAGATGCTGTTGGGCCCGCAGGAATTCGTCCGGCTGCATCGTCCGGTAGATCATGAACACGATGAAGTAGCCACCGAAGATGACCAGATCACCGAGCACCATGACCCACATGTGCCCGTCGCCGGGCAGGTGCGACGACGTTGCGTCGACGGGCGGATCCTCTTGTGTCACCACAGGATTGCTTGACATGGTTCGCCTCACTCCAGTCCCGGCTCGTCCAGGGATTCACGGACAGCCGCTTGGCGCAGCAGCACGATCAGCGCCGACAGCCAGACCGAGAACACCACCACGGCCCACCAGAACGCGATCGAACCGTTCCAGGCGAACGGCCCGGACTCGAACACGAACATCTGCGTGGCGATCACCTCGGTGATGATCTGCCAGATGGTCACGTAGGCGAACCAGACCGGGAAGATCTGGTTCTTGTCGTAGAGGATGGCGATTGCAAAAACCAAGTAGGCGGCCGTGAAGCAGCCCAAAGAGCCGTTGTAGGACAGCATTCCGAGGTCGTAGAGCAGGCTGATCAGCTCCGGGTCACGATCGGGCCGCAACGCTGCGGTGAGGAAACAGACCGAGACCAGAAGAAACCCCGGCAGCGCGCCCACACTCATACCGCCGATGTAGCCGTAGGCGAATACCGAACCGACCGACATGCGTTTGATCTGGTAGGCCACCAGGCCGTTGGTCATGGCCGCGCCGCCCAGCAGGATCAACAGCAGGCAGAACCCGATCTTGATGGTGAAACCGTGCTCGGTGAAGAACGCGACCTTGTCGGCTGCGGTGACGTCGGGGCGCGGCGGTGGCGTCACCCGGGTCAGAATGCAGATGATGACGCCGAACGCGCCGTACCACAGCGGGAAGAACCACGTCATCAACCGCACATCGGGCTTGCCCGGCGGCGCCTCATCCGCGGAGCGGGTGGGTGGACCGGGGGTCAGGACGGTCACGCGGGAATCCCCGGGGCCGTCACGCCCTCTTGGACGGCCTGCCGGAGCACCGCCCGGCGCAGGACGAAGAACATCACGATGACGAAGACCGCGAAGGCGCCGTTGCGCAGCCAGAAGGACAGCACGCCGTCCCAGGCCAGCGGCCCGGTCTGGAACACCGCCGCCCCCGCAGCCGGGACCATCGCGATGGCCGTCGCCAGCGAGTAGTGACCCACCCAGCGGGGAAACACCGGCTCCGGGCCGTTGTCGAAGTAGACCGCGACCGCAAGCAACACGAACTGCGAGACCACCATGCCCACCGGCGCCACGAACACGATCCAGGCCAGGTCGTTGAGCAACATCACCAACTCGGGGTTGCGGGCCGGCCGGAACGCCGCGACCAGGAAGAAGATGTTCGACAGGGCGAAGATGGTGGCGCCGCTGACGACGGCGGTCAGATAGCAGTACGCGAACACGTGGCTCTGGGTCTTCATGCGCTTCATCTGGACCACGATCACCATGAAGAACGGCAGGATCAGGATGCCGCACAGGTTGAACGTCACCTGGCTGAGCCGGATCCACGCGGTGTGGTCGGCGTAGAACCCGGCCACCTGCTGCGCACTCCACGTCGGCGACATCGGCGGCCAGAAGCCGGGAAACGCCAGAAACGCCGCCAACAGGACGGCGCCGACTGCCGGCCCGGTCCACAGGCTCACCCATTGAGCCTTGATGTTTCCGGCTTTCGGCAGGTCTTGAACCTGCTCGAGGATTTGCACTCCCCCACCTCCAAAACTGACTTCAGTCAGGACTGTTCTTTCTCGAAACCGTAGCGTCCACTGCAGTCAATGGAAAGAGTCAATCTGAGTACAGTCAGTTCTTGAATGTCGTAACATCGGGCCGTGCTGAAGGCTCAATCGCCACCACCCCGCAGCCGCAAGGGTCAGCAGACCCGGGAACGGCTACTGGGGGCCGCGATCGCCGAGTTCAAACGCGGGGGCATGGCCGCGGCCGACACGGCCGCGATCGCCTCGGCCGCCGGTGTCGCCCACGGCACCTTCTTCTTCCACTTCCCCACCAAGGAACACGTCCTGGTGGAACTCGAACAGCGTGAAGAGGCCCGCATGGCCGGCGAGCTCATCCGGTTCTTCGCCGAACCGCACGATGTCCACGCCACGCTGGCCGAATCCGTGCGCATGCTGGAGAAGCTGGAGCGACGCCTCGGCCGGCCACTGTTCAAAGACTTTCTGGCCCTGCACTTCTCCACCACCCGTCCCCCCTCGGAGGAATGGGCGCACCATCCGGTGCTCGTCGCATTGATCAAGGAACTCCAGCACGCCAAAGAGGTCGGCGAGATTCCCGACGAAGTGGATGTGCTGCACAATGCCGCATCGTTCTTCGCCGGGCTCTACGCGCTGCTGATCACCATCCCCGACACACCGGAGGTTCGGGCCCCCGTCATCAAGGAGTACCTGACCACCTACCTCTACGGTATGCGGGTCAGAGGCTTTGGTTCGCCCTGATCCAAACGCGTGCCTGCCGGTAGCCGGGGCCGATACAACGGTGCCATGACCACCGTCGAGAAAATCACCCACGTGTTGCCCGGAACGCCGGAGTGGGACGCCCTGCTGGCCTCGATCGCTTCGGGCGCCAAGGACCGTGACCTGAACGACGAGAATCCGTTCGATCAGGTCGCCGCGCTGAAACGGTCCGGGTTCGGCACCCTGCGCCTGCCCGAGTCCCTCGGCGGTGCTGGATTCACCGTGCCACAGCTGTTCTCCGCGGTGATCGACGTGGCCAAGGCCGATCCGATCGTGGCCCACATCTTCCGGACCCACTTCTGGTTCACCGAGGAACGGCTGCGCACCGCCGGCGATCCGGTGTCGGCGCACTGGCTGGGCAAGATCGCCGAGGGCAAGATCTTCGGTAATGCGTTCAGCGAGAAGGGTTCACTGGCAGTCGGCAGCCTGGTGTTCAACACCCGATTGCTGGCCGACCCGGCAGGCTCCGGATACCGGCTCAACGGCGAGAAGTACTACAGCACCGGGACACTGTTCTCGGACTACCTGACGGTGACGGCCACCACCGACCACGACTCGGTGGCCAACGTGCTGGTGCCGACCGACCGCGACGGTGTCCGGTTGGTCGACGACTGGGACGGATTCGGTCAGCGTCGCACCGGGACCGGCACCACGACGTTCACCGATGTCGCGGTCGCCGCCGACGACGTGCTCTCCGACACCTCCTACGATGCCGACCCGGTGCCGACAGTGCAGTACGCCGCATTGCAGTTGTTCATCCATGCGGTGGTGGCCGGCATTCTGGCCAATGTCGTCGACGACGGTGTGGCCCTGCTGCGTTCGCGCGAGCGCAACTTCAGCCATGCCGTGACCGAGCGGCCCACCGACGACCCGTTGTTGCAGCGCCAACTCGGCGTGCTGGCCAGCACCGCCTATGTGGCCCGGGCCGCGGTTCTCGACGCGGCCGCGGCCATCGGTGCCGCCACCGACTCGGAGGTCGACGGGGTGCCCGATGCGCACCTGGCCGAAGAGGCGCAGCTCAAGGTGGCCAAGGTCAAGGTTCACCTTGACGATGTCGCTCCCGAGGCGGCCACGCGGCTGCTCGAGCTCGGCGGGGCCAGTGCGGCCAGCCGGCAGCGCAACCTGGACCGGCATTGGCGCAACATCCGCACCATCACCCTGCACAACCCGGTGGCCTACAAGGCGCGGGCGATCGGCCAGAACCTGTTGAACGGCACGCCGGTTCCGGCCAACGCCTACTTCTGAGTCTGGGGGGCGTCGATCAGGCCGTCAAGGCGATGTGGTGGGCGCCCTGCACGCTGGCGTAACGCTCAGGGCTGCAGGTCAACACGATCACCTGGCCGTCCCCGCCGACCGCGTCGAACACCGCGCCCATCTTGGTCAACCGTTCGGGATCGGTGAAACCGAGTGCATCGTCGATGATCACCGGAACGCTGTCCTCCTTGGCCACCATCGTGGCGCCGGCCAGCCGCGCCACGATGGCCAATTGCTCCTTGGCACCACCCGACAGTGATTCGTAGGGCACGGTGCGGCCGGACAGGGTGCGGGTGCAGATGTTGAGATCGCTGTCGACCTCGACCTCGAAGTCCTCGCCGAACACCAAGCGGCCCAGGCGTTGCACTTCGAGGCGGAACGGGTCGGCGTAGCGCTGTCGGGTGGCATCGCGGTGCCGGGCCATCACCGACCGCAGCGTCTCGGCGGCGCGGGCCCGGCGGTGCACCCGCAGATACTCGGTGTGGGCATGCTCGCGTTCGGTCTCGGCGGCGTCCAGATGCCCCTTGCGCCCCTGGGTGCCGTACACCTTGAGCTGCGCGGCCACCTCGCGCAGTCCGTCGACTGCGGCATCGTGCCGGACAGCCGAGACGTCGGCCCGACGCATCGCCGCCTGAAGGGCAGCGTTCACCGAATCCGGTGGTGTGGCCGACAATTCGGCGCGCAACACGGTGACGCGGCCGGTGGTGGCGGCAGCCTCGTCATCGGCGGCCTGAGCCTTGATGGCCAGTGCCTCGTCGGCGACCACTGCGCGCGCTGCCTCAAGACGTCCGGTGCAGACGGTCAGTTCCGCCTGCGCCGAGGTGAGCTTCTCCCGCATCCCGCTGAGCCGGTTGGACTTCTCCGACAGCTTCTGGGCGGCCGCGGCCAGCACCTTGCGGCTGGTCTCGCTGTCGGCCACCGCCTGACGGTGCCGGGCCACCGCGGCGTCGAGTTCAGCCCGGGCCGCACCAGCGTCGGCGGGGCCGGCCAGTTCGAACAACGCCGCCTCGTCGGGGTGGGCTGCCCGCAGATGGGTCAGCCGCGACCGTAGGACGTCCAGATGATCCTCGCCGGTGAGGGCATCGACGGTGGCGTTCAGCCGGTCACGGGTGCCGAGCAGTTCCCGACGACGGGTGTCCAGCGCTCGCGCGGCATCCACACTCTCAACCCCGGAGGCGGCCAGTGCGGCCGTCAGCGTCGCCTGTGCCTCGTCGAGACGGGCCTGGGTCTGCGCGGCCGGGGTGCCGGGCACCACCCGTACGGTGAGCACGCCGGGCAGGTCGATCTCGGTGTCGGCGGTGGTGTTGACCGACCACGGGCGGCCGACCTCCAGGGTGACCCCGGCGTCGTCCACCCGAACTTCGAGCTCCTCGGCCGCGACGAGTTCGATTCGCGCCGAGGCGAGTTCGGCTTGTCCGGTGGCGCGCTCCACGGCGAGGGCTGCCGCCTCGATGGCCCGCACCCCGGCATCGTCGAGGGTTATCCCCGCCAACTCGCGGTTGACCCGGTCGAGATCGCGTACCGCGGCGTCGATCTTGCTGAGCCGGGTGGCCAGCCGGTCGGCTTCGTCCCGGTCGGTCATCCGCGTCAGCGTGGCGCGGGCCACCTCGACCAGGTCCGCATGTTCGTCTGCGGCCACCCGCGCCTGCTCGGCCGCGGCCTCGGCGGCCTCGTGAACCGCCCGCGCCGTGGTGGTGTCATCCTCGGCCGAGCTCAGCGTGGCCCGTAGGTCGGTGATGGCAGTTGCGCGTTCGTCGATCTCGGCGCGCAACCGTCGGCGCTCGGTGAGCGCGTCGGCGGCCGCGCTCTGTGCCACCCGTGCGGCGTCGGCGACCACCTCGGCTTCTTTGAGTCGTTGCACCACGGCGGCGACCTCGTCGGCGGCCTTACGGGCCGCGGTCAGGCCGGCCTGGGCCTGCTCGCGCTCGGCGGCCAAACCCGTGACCTCGATGCTGAGTTCGGCATGACGGCGTACCGCGTCGTCGACCTCGGCCACCGCGGCAGCGCACCGTGCCACCGCGTCGTCGGCGGCGGCGAGCCGCTTGGTGACCGCGGCCCACTCCCCGGTCGGCCGGCCGGTGGCGGTGAAGTAGCGCAGATATTCGGCGTCGATGCGCTCGATCAGCAGCGGCTCGTCACCGGACAGCGTGACCGCCTCACCGGCAGCCACGTCCAGCGCCCGGGCCAGGGCATCCGAACCGGACAGGTCGACGGGGGCGGTCGAGGAGGCCTGCAACACCCGCTGCGCCTGCCACAGGCTGGTGTCCACGGTTTCGCCGAGCATGGCCAGCACCCGCTCGTGCGCCTCGTCGCCACTGAGCTGCTCGCGCACCGGCGCCAGCACGGTCAGCTGGGTTTCGGCTTTCTTGTGGAACCGCTTGCGGTACATGAAACGATAAGGGCCGGTGGAGATTTCGGCCACCACCTCGGCACCGACGTCGGCGTGGGTGGGCTTGACCTGCTTGACTTCCTTCTTCCCCGAGCGGTCCTTGGCCTCCAGCAGCAGATCGAGCGCCTCGATCATCGAGGACTTACCGATCTCATTGGCGCCGCTGACCACCACCACACCGTGGTCGGGGAACTCGATCTCGCGGTGACTCACGCCGCGGTAATTGGTCAGGACCAGGCGGTGCAGTTTCATGCCGCACTTCCCCGATCGACCAGACGCAGCAACAGCCCCAGCGCAGCCCGCGCATCGTCGGCCGCGGCACCTTCGGATCGCGCCGTGGCCACCAGCTCGTCGACCGCGGCTGCGGCGAATCCGCCGATACCGAGGTCGTCGAATTCGCCGTCGGCAGGAAGCACCGCGATCTCGGTGTGCCGTTCCCAAACGGTCAGCGCCGCGAACAACCGCGCGTACTTGTCCAGACAGGCATCCAGCGCCGCCTTGTCGGTCACGGTCAGCGAACCGGTCAATGCCAGGCGCACCACCGTACATTCCTTGTCGGCCAACAGATCCAGGTTGATGTCGAGATCGGCGATGTCGCGGTCGGTATCCACCGCGCGGTGCAACGTGACGAACCGCCACCGGCCCACCCGTTCGGAATCGACCCGAACCGCGCGCTGCGGATCGTCCTCATCGATGTCGACCACCAGCACATGGCCGGGATCGGATTCGATGTCGTCATAGTTGGTCACCTCAGGCGAACCCGAATACCACACCCGGCCCGTCGAGCCGACCTCGGCACGAGAGTGCTTGTCCCCCAACGCGACATAGTGGATGGCGCCGCGAGTGAGCGCATCCTCCACGGCAGCCAACCGGATCAACGACGGCTTGCCCTTGTCCGGGTCGAGGAGGTCGACACCGCCGTGGCCGACCACAACCCGGGTGACCCCGTCGGCCGGCAGATCGGCCAGCACGTCACCCACCAGGTCGGAGGTCGGCGCCTTGGAGCGCCACGGACCGGCGACGATCTGCAGGCCGGGGCGCACATCATGCACGCCGGCGCGATCGAGCACCATGACATTGTCCGGGCATTCGGCGGTGAACAGCGCACTCGTGTAAACCGAGGCCGCGTCGAGCGGATCATGGTTGCCGGGCAACAGGTACACCGGCACCCCGATGCCGCGCATGGCCTCCAGCGACACGCTGACCTCACGAGGAGCCAACTGGTTGTGCTCGAACACGTCACCGGACACCACCACGAACTCCGCGCCCGAGGCCGCCGCGACCGCGCCGAGTGCGGACACTGCCTCGCGGCGGGCGGCCGCATAACGTGGCTGGGCTTCCCCGTCACCGGCGCTGAGGAAGTGACGGGTCATGCCGAGTTGCCAATCGGCGGTGTGCAGAAAACGCATCGACCCCGTCCCTCCATGTCCATTTTTCGTCCACATCCCGGCGACTCATCTTGCGAGCAAGGCGAGTGTAGGACTGGGCGCCGACAAGTCCGGGGACGCGCGGCGGCGCGTATGGTCGGCAGCTTGCCTGCGGGTCAGCCGGCGGGAGCCTCGACCATCTCCGGCCGCACATAATCGCGCGCCCTCAGCGCGAGGTACAGGGCGGAGAGTGTCGCCCCCTGTGACAGATCGACTCCCAGCAGCGATTCGATGCGACCGATCCGGTAGTAGAGAGTTTGCCGTTCGACGTGCAGGCGCCGGGCCGCCTCGCTCTTCTGGCCGGGGTTCTCACACAGCACCCGCAGGGTATCCACAAGCTGCGTGCCGTGCGCGTGGTCGTGCTCGATGAGCGGGTCGAGGCTGGTCCGGACGAATGATCGCAGGGCGGATTGGTCGCGGATCGACCACAACAGTCGATCGACGTCGGCCCGCGCGGCATCGTGCCACGGCCGCTTGGGACCGTGCGCCGCGGCCAGTGCGGTGTCCTCGGTCTCGGCCAGGCTCTGGCGGATGTGGTTCCAGGTTCGTGCGACCCGGCCGACCGCGATGACCGCGAGTCCCGACACCCCGAAGCGCTGTTCTGCGAACCGCTCCACGGTCTCGGCGATGAAATTCGCCTCCTCGGAGCGCGTGCCGGGATCGTCGATGGCGACCAGCGCCACGGTCAGGCCACCGTCGCCACGGGCACCCACCACCATGGGACGCCCACGCTGGCCGAACGTCTTACGCACGTCCCGCCAGACCAGCGCCCAGGCCGCTTCCTCCCCGGCAAGCGGGTTGGCCGACGAGGCGTGCGCGATCGCCACCGGCATCAGGGGTCCCATCCGGCGTGGAAAACCCATGGCCGCCAACCGAATACTGGCCTCGGCATCGTCGATGTCTCTGGTCATCACCCGTTCGAGGAAGTCGCCCCGCTCACGAAGTGCCAGCACGGTTTCGGCTTGTTGTTGGCGCAACGCCAGCGCGAGCAAGCCGACCGCGCGATCGGTGGCCACCGCGTCGAGCTCGGCCAACGGCGAATCCAACCCCATCGCGGTGAGCGTGCCCCACGTCTCCCCCGTGCCCATCGGTATGGTTCGCCGGATCGTCTCGAACTCGATATGGGCCCCGCGCCGGAATGAATTCCACGACGCCAACACGATCGAGTCGGTGCTGGTGTAACTCACGTGCGAGATCGCGCCAGTGCGAGCGTTTTCCAGCACGACCGGGTTGCCGATGGCCTCCGACAGCGCCTCCAAGATCTGGGCCACGCCGGCGCCGTTCAGCATCAGTTCGGTGAATCTGCGGTGAAACTCGTTGCCCTGCTCCATGAGTCGCAGCTGGTGACTCATGATCGCCTGATGCGCGGCCTCGGTCACCTCCACGAACGGCAGTTCCCGGTGCAGCGCGATCAACGGCAGGTTTCGCCGCCGGGCCTGGTCGACCAGTTCGTCGGGAAGCCTGTCGAACACCCTACCCAGTTCGATCGCCAGCCCGGCGACGTCGCGATTGCTCAGATCGTCGATGAACTGGCGTAGACCGGCCGGGCTGCGGTCCATCCCCATCCCGGTCGTCAGCAACAACTCTCGACCCTTGAGCAGGGTCGCGATATTGGGCACTTCACCGGCGTGCGCCCAGCGCACCGGACGATCCAGCGCCGGATCGTCCCCGGCGAGGATCTCCGGAGCGCCACGCTGAAGCGCGGGCAGGTGCAGGATCGTCCAAACCGTCACACCGAGGTGGTCACTCACCCCTTCGAATGTGTGGGAAGTGGCCCTAACCTGTCAAGGCTGAGACGGTGAAGTTCTGACACTCTGTCGGCCGCCCGGGCGGCTGACCAGCTAGGGACCCTTATCAGGCGTCGACCAGCGCGGCAGCGATCACGCCGACCAGCCCTTCTGGGCCGTCCGACAAACTGTCAAAACACCGCGACCGAATCCAGACAGTTGGCATCTGGCTCGTCGTGTGGTCCAGGGCACATCATCGTGGTGTACCGGCGACGAACCCCCGAATACAGCGCAGGGGCCGCGACCGGCTCTCACCGAATCCCACAGACGGAGGATCATGCTCGACCATGCCCGCACGGCCGAAACCGATCGTTCTCGGCAAACACGAGTCGCGGACCGCGACCGGATCCGTGCCATAAGACAGCGCGAGGAGGAGCGGTTCGCGCGGGACCGGCCGAAATCGTTCGAGCTCGTGCAACGGGCCCGCCAGTCATTGCTCGGCGGCGTACCGATGAACTGGATGACCAAGTGGCCCGGCGGATTCCCGCCGTTCATCGCCACCGCGCGCGGCGCCCGCCTGGTCGATGTCGATGGCAATGAGTACATCGACTTCTGCTTCGGCGACACCGGAGCAATGGCCGGCCACGCGCCGGCCGGCTCGGTGGGTGCGATCGCCGACCGAGCGGCCGATGGCATCACCTTCATGCTGCCGACAGAGGATGCGATCTGGGTCGGTGAGGAGATGACCCGCCGATTCGGCGTGCCGTACTGGCAGTTCGCCCTGACCGCCACCGACGCGAACCGCTTCGTGCTCCGGCTGGCACGGATGATCACCGGACGCCCAAAGGTGCTGGTGTTCAACCACTGCTACCACGGCAGCGTCGACGAATCGCTCGCCACCCTGGTGGACGGCACGATCACCCCACGCCGCGGCAACATCGGTCCCGCGGTGCCGCCCAGCGAAACCACCAAGGTGGTCGAGTTCAACGATCTCGACGCTCTCGAGCAGGCGCTCGCCGGTGGCGAGGTGGCCGCCGTGCTGGCCGAACCGGCCCTGACGAATATCGGAATCGTCCTGCCGGAAGCCGGCTTTCACGACGCACTACGGAAACTCACCCACAAGTATGGAACGTTGCTCGTCATCGACGAGACCCACACCATCTGCGCAGGCCCCGGTGGCTACACACAGGCCCACGGGCTGCAGCCCGATTTCGTGACGATCGGCAAGTCGATCGGCAGTGGAGTGCCCTCGGCAGCCTATGGTTTCACCGCCGACATCGCCGAACGCATCGAACGCATGGTGTCGGTCGAGGACTCCGATGTGAGTGGGGTCGGGGGCACCTTGGCCGGTAATGCCTTGTCGCTGGCCGCCATCCGCGCGACGCTGTCCAACGTGCTGACCGAGCAGGCCTTCACCGGCATGACCGATCTGGCCGTACAGCTCGAACGTGATGTCAACGAACTCATCGACGCCTATGACCTGCCCTGGCACGTCACCCGACTCGGCTGCCGCGTCGAGTACCTGTTCAGCGCCGACCGGGCCCGCAACGGCACGCAAGCCGCGCAGGCCGGTGACTTCGAGCTCGACCAGCTCATCCACCTGTACATGCTCAACCGCGGAATGCTGTTGACCCCGTTCCACAACATGACCCTGATGTCACCGGCCAACGTCCCCGCCGACGTCGACCGACACAAGGAGATCCTCACCGAGGCAATCGCCGAGCTCTATCCAGCCCAGTAGTGAATCACAAGGAGACAACGATGTATTTCCCCATTGACGAGTACGAAACCCGTTGGAGCAACGTGCTGGAGGCCATGCGTCAGCGTGGCTTCGACTGGGCGTTGATCTGGGGCCGCAGCGGCGGCACGTTCGAACGATGCAACGACATCTTGTATTTGTCGAACTACTACTCCAGCCAATCCGGCCATGAATACGACAGCCCCGAGTGGATGGGTGTGAGTTTCTCGGCCATGGTGATCGGCGGCCAGGACCTTCCCGAGATGGTGGTCGACGAGCCGGACTTCCCTGCCGACTTGCTGCCGCTGCCGGCCAGCAACGTCACTTGGGAACCGCATCTGATCGAGGGCGTGGCCAAACTCATTCGCAGCAAGCCGATCTCACGCATCGCGATGGTGGGCACCGATTTCCTGCCGGTCAAGTACGCCCGGCTGCTGGAGGCCGAGCTGCCCGATGTGGAGTTCGTCGAGGCTGACGATCTGGTACGAGAGGTGCGAAAGCAGAAGAGCCCGCGGGAGCTTGACTGCTACCGCGAAATCGGAGTCAAGGTGACCGCAGCCATGGACGTGATGGTGCAGGCCGCCAGCAAGGGCGGGGTGACCCAGGCCGAGGTCGCCGCGCTCGGTACCGCCGAGCTGATGCGCCACGGCGGCGTACCCCACATGGTCCCGGTTTCCAGCGGTCCCACCATGTTCAACCATTGTGGCGATCCGATCCTCGGGTTCAGCCCCAACGTCATGCTCGAAGAGGGCGACATGGTCCGTATGTGGATCTACGGACCGGTCTACCAGGGCTACTGGTCAGACCCGGGCCGCACGGTCATCGTCGGCGGCAAGGGCACCGCACGGCAACGCCAGCTGATCGAGAACGCCAACCACATCATCACCACGCTGATGAACGAGATCCGCCCCGGTCGCCGGTTTTCCGAGATCGCCGCACTCGGTAACGAGCTGCGGGCCTCAATGGACACCGAGGAAGACCAGCCCGGCAAGATGTGGCCGATCTACGGGCACGGCGTCGGCCTGTTCTGGGAAGACCCGTGGCTGACCGCGGCCGCCGCCAACCCGACCGGTGAGGATCCCGTCTTCCACGAGGGCCAGACCTACAGCACCGAGACGTTCCTGCACTGGTCCGGAGTCGGAAGTGCCGGCGCCGAGCAGAATTTCATCGTATGGAACGACGGCAACGAACTGCTCACCACCACCGATCTCGTGAACTGGTAGGACGGCGCAGATGGCTACCGGTATCTGGTTCGACGAACGGTGTCTTGCACACGACAACGGCTCGATGATTCTCGATGAGCGAGCCTCGTCGTGGCTGGAGGTGACTCATGCGGAGAACCCTCAGCGACTGGCACGAGCAGTGGCGGTACTCGAGGCATCGGGGGTGGCGCGCGAACTCGACTGGTTCCCGCTGCGGGAGGCCACCTCCGAAGATCTGGCCCTGGTGCACACCCGCGTACACATCGACAAGGTCCGCACGGCCTGCGATTCCGACACCGCGGCTTTCGTGGGGCCGGAGGCACGCGCTGGCCGCGGTAGTTGGGAGCCGGCACTGCTGTCGGCGGGCGGCACGGTCGCCGCGGTCGACTGGGTTCTCGACGGCGCCGAACGCAATGCCTACGTGTTGGCCCGACCGCCGGGCCATCACGCGTCGTCAGATACCGCGATGGGGTTCTGCCTGTTCAACAATGTGGCGATCGCGGCCCGTCACGCCCAGCACCGGCACGGGCTCGGCCGGGTCGCGATCGTCGATTGGGATGTCCACCACGGCAACGGTACTGAGGACATCTTCTACGAGGACCCGTCCGTTCTCTATGTCTCCCTGCATCAGGACGGCTTGTATCCGGCGGGCCGCGGCCTGGTGCACGACAGAGGGCGGGGTGCCGGCCGCGGCACCACCGTCAATCTGCCGCTGCCGGCCGGGACCGGCGATGCGGGGTATCTCAGCGCGGTCGACCGCCTGGTGGTGCCGGCCCTACACGCCTTCGGTCCCGACCTGATCCTGATCTCGGCCGGACAGGACCCTTCGGCGGCCGATCCACTCGGCCGGATGAGCGTGACCACCGAAGGGTTCCGCGGTATGACCCGCCGATTGGCCGACGTGTCCAACGAGGTCTGCGACGGGCGGCTGATTGCCGTGCAAGAAGGTGGGTACAGCGTCGACCATGTCCCCTTCTGTGTGTTGGCGATCATCGAGGAACTGGCCGGGCTCATCCCACAGTTCAGCACCGATCCGATGGAACTCGACACCCCGCAAGACCTGCGGGAGTACGAGATAGCGGCCATCGATGCACTGGTGACGGAATCACGCGCCACCGCCGGACAGCAGTGAGGAATGCGATGACACAACCTGAGGTCAACGACGGCGGGGATGCGTACGGCTATACCCAGACGCTGCAACGCAGCATCGGGCAATTCGCCAGCTTCGCCGCCGGTGTCAGCTATATCTCGGTGCTCACCGGCGTGTTCGGGCTGTTCTACTTCGGATTCGCCACCGGCGGCCCGGCCTACGCCTGGTCGTGGCCCATGGTGTTCGCCGGGCAGCTCATGGTCGCCTTGTGTTTTGCCGAGCTGGCCAGCCGGTACCCGGTGGCCGGCTCGGTCTACAACTGGGCGAAAAAGTTGTCCGGCTCCACGTCGGCATGGTTGGCCGGCTGGCTGATGGCGGTGTCCTCGATCGTCACCGTCTCTGCCGTCGCGCTCACGTACCAGGTCACGCTCCCCCAGATCTGGTCGGGTTTCCAGATCGTCGGGGACGGCACCGGCCCGCATGATTTCGCGCTCAACGGGGTGCTCCTCGCCGGGATCCTGATCGCCGTCACCACCATGGTGAACGCGTTCGGAGTGCGACTGGCGACGATGATCAACAGCATCGGAGTATTCGTCGAACTCGTCGCCGCCGTGCTGCTGATCGTCATCCTCGCCGTCCACGCCGTTCGGGGCCCCGGTGAACTCCTCCGAACACACGGCCTCGGGTCGTCCAACTCGTCGGGCTATTTCGGGGTGTTCCTCATCGCGGCGATCGCATCGGCATGGGTCATGTACGGCTTCGACACCGCCAGCACGCTGGGCGAGGAGACCAAGGACCCGAAACGCACCGCACCACGGGCGATCATCCGCGCCGTAACGGCATCATTCGTCCTCGGCGGCCTGATCCTGTTGTTCGGAATCCTTTCCGCCCTTGACCTTTCCGATCCGGCACTGGGCTCCTCGTCGGGTGGTCTGCAGTACGTCGTCTTGTCGGTGTTGGGCGGAACTTTGGGCAAGCTGTTCTTGATCTCGGTCGCGGTGGCGATCACGGTGTGCGTCATCGCGCTCGAAGCCGCCGCGATCCGGATGGTGTTCGCCATGGCTCGTGACAACCGCACGCCCATGGCGGCGAAGCTGGCCTATGTACACCCGGTGCGCCGGACACCCACCAACGCGTCGATCGCCGTGGGAACGATCGCGATCCTGATTCTGGTGGTCATGCTGACCCAGCCGCAGATCTACCTGATGCTCGCCAGTGTCGGGGTGGCCCTCATCTACTGCGCCTACCTCCTGGTCACCATCCCGATGCTGCGGCAGCGGCTGCGCGGTAGGTGGCCGCTGAAAGATGTTGGCGGTACCGACTATTCGTTGGGCCGCTGGGGGCTGACGGTCAACGTCATCGCGATCCTGTGGGGTATCGCCATGGCGGTCAACCTGTTATGGCCGCGACGCGAGGTGTACAACCCTGAACCGCCGTTCCACTGGTACTACGCCTGGTCGGGAATCCTGTTCCTCCTCACAGTCACAGTCGGCGGCCTGCTGTTGTACTGGATCCGGTTGCGGCACCGGCAAGGGACGATGCTCACCCACAGCACATCGGAAACCGCCGGTGAGAAACGCGATCTGGAGCCTGATGCAGTATGAGCACTGACCATGTCGGAACCGCGCGCGTCAAGCGCGGGATGGCTGAGATGCTCAAGGGTGGCGTCATCATGGACGTGGTCACCCCCGAGCAGGCCAAGATCGCCGAGGGTGCCGGCGCGGTGGCTGTGATGGCCCTGGAGCGGGTGCCTGCTGACATCCGCGCTCAGGGTGGGGTGTCGCGCATGTCGGATCC
>NZ_MBEQ01000043.1 GCF_001954135.1 Mycobacterium sp. GA-1841
ACGAGCAGACATACGAACATCCTTCCAGGGGACCACGTCCCGCTATCTCAGATGTCCACTACTTCTGGGGAACCCCAATCCGCACCCAGTCAACTTGGGTCGAGAGTCGCCCTTCCCCGACTCAGGAGCATCCATGACACGTCCAGTTCGCGTCGCCGTTCAGATCCAGCCCGGTGGTACGCCGGACTACCGCACCTGGCGTGACGCCGTCTTGGCCGCCGACGACCTGGGCGTCGACGTGATCTTCGGCTACGACCACTTCCACCGCCCGGCGATGAAGGCCCTCGTCGACGGCAAACCCATCCTGTTCGACGAGCAGCCCGATGTCGCCAACTTCGAGGGCTGGACCGCGCTCGCGTCGTGGGGTGAGATCACCTCGCACGCCGAGATCGGGCTCCTCGTCACCGGCGTCGGGTACCGCAACCCGGACCTGCTCGCCGACATGGCGCGCACCGTAGACCACATCAGCGGCGGCCGGCTCATCCTCGGCCTCGGCGCCGGATGGTACGAAAAGGACTACACCACCTACGATTACGACTTCGGCACCTTCGGCTCCCGCTTCGACCTGTTCGACGAGAGCCTGATCCGCATCGAGAACCGGCTGGCTGCACTGATCCCGCCACCCGTGCGCAAGCTGCCGATCCTCATCGGCGGAACGGGCCCCAAGCGCTCGCTGCCCGCCGTAGCCCGCCACGCCGACATCTGGCACGCGTTCCAAGATCTCGACGCCTTCCGCAAGTCCAGCGACCGCGTCGATGAGTTGGCAACGACGTTCGGCCGCAATGGCGCCGATATCGAACGCTCCACGCTGTGGCAAGACGCCGACAGCGCCGATGCCTTCCGCCAAGCCGGCGTCACGTTGTTCCAGACCGAGCTCACCTCCGACGACGGATACGATCTCACGTCCCTGAAACAGGTGCTCACCTGGCGCGACAACGGATGACGACGATCAAACGTATGCGCCCTACGTAACGGCTCGTCCCGCCGACACACCCCAGCAGTCGTCAACGGGATTCTGAAAGACTCCTGGATCGGTGGCTACTGCCGCACTCATCAACCAATCGCGGAAACAAAGGCGCTCCCCGCAGCGGACGGTAGTCAGCGGCCGCAAAGGCAGCTACAGCCGCCGATATCAACGCCAAGACAAGGGCCGGCTGACGACCGGCGGGTGAAGGCAGATCGTAGAAGAGCAGCCAGGCCAGCGTCACGGTGGTGATGACACCGAGACCATCGGTCGCGCCGATGATCGAAACATCGGGCCTGTTGAGGCCGATCTGTCCGCCGGTGATCGCGGTGGTCAACGCGCACGCGGCAAGGGCCACGCAGAGCGGAAACGTGAGCTTCCACAACCCCCACGTGATGCGATCGGCGTCTTGAGCCTGGTCCCACGGCAGGAATAACGCGACGACCATCAAGGCGCCGGCTGCGCCGCAGACCAGTCGTCGAAGCAACACAGTCATTTTCGTCCTCCTCACGGATTTACCAGTGATCGTCACGGGGAAAGGTCGCGATGTCGATTACCCAGAGGTAATGGAGCAACGAACCCGGCACCGCTACAGTCGGTGCGAATGGCAACCACCGGCACCGCTCCCCGAGTCGGGCCGCTGCTGCGGGAATGGCGGCAACGGCGCCGGCTGACCCAGCTCGAGCTCGCGCTCGATGCCGGAATATCCGCGCGCCACCTGAGTTTCGTCGAGACCGGCCGTTCCAAGCCCGGGCGAGACATGGTGCTGCGCCTTGGCGAACGGCTCGACATCCCGTTTCGCGAGCGCAACCAGTTACTGCTCGCGGCAGGACACGCTCCGGCATTCCCCGAGCATCCTTTCAGCGCACCCGAACTCGCTCCGATCCGTGAAGCGCTGAAACGGATTCTGAAATCCCACGAGCCCTACCCCGCCGTCGCCTTCGACCGCCACTGGAACCTGGTCGCTGCAAACGCCGCCATACAACCCCTTGTCGCAGCGCTCGACCCGGCCCTGCTGAACCCGCCCGTCAACGTCCTACGTGTCGGAATGGCGTTGTCATCACAGATCATCAACGCTCATGACGTCATGGCCTACTTCCGTGAACGCATCCAGCGCCAACTCGCCTCCACCGCCGACGAGCAGCTCGCACAGCTGGTGGAGGAGCTTGACAACCACCTATCGGCCGACAACCCCGGTGCGGCAAGCGAATCCGACTTCACACAAAATCTTGGCCCGGTCAGGCTCCGGGCGCCCGGCGGCGGCGAGTGGTCCTTCTTCGGCATGTTCGGCACATTTGACATGCCGTTCGAAGTCACGATTTCTGAACTGGCCATCGAGTTGCTCTTTCCTGCTGATCAAACGACTGCGGACGCGTTTGAATCGCTGTCCCGAGCGGGCGCCCTTCGGTGATCACACAACCCTCGACATCTACTACACGAAGTCGTAGCTTGAGGAGATGAGGGTGGGGGTCATCGGGGGCGGTTTCGCAGGACTGGCGGCGGCGATTGCTTTTCGGCAAGGCGGTCACGACGTCATGATTTTCGAGAAATCCCCTGGCCCGTCCACAGCCGGCGGCGCCATCTCCCTTGGCCCGAATGCGCTCACATGTTTGCGAATCCTCGGTATTCGAGGGCATGTCGTGACGGACCCGTGGTCACGCACACCGGCCACCGTGCGCACCTCGGATGGCCGCGTCCTCGTCCGTCGAACGCTTGCCCAGCTCACCGGTGGTGATCAGTACGCCACGGTGGCGCGCAGTCAACTGCTCGCCTGGCTGACCGAAGAGCTTCCACCAGATTGCCTGCACTACTCCAGCCCGGTCACCGGGGTGCGCACAGACGGCGTCATCGCCGTTGGAGGACGGGAACGCCGTTTCGATCTCATCATCGGTGCAGACGGCACGCGCGGCATGGCCAGAAAATCGCTGTGGCCGGATGCGCCATCACCGCACTCCACCGGAATCACCGGGTGGGCGTGGATCGCCGATCTGGAACTCGATGCCGGATTCGGGCCGATTTGGGGGCGTACAACAGATTTCGGGATTTTGCCGCTGGCCGATGGCCGTACTTACGTGTACGGCGGCAGCCGGGACCAAAGAACCGAACTACGTGCCTACCGGCACTGGCCGGCACCGCTGCCGATGCTCATCGACGCCGCCGATCCCGACCGCATGGCGACTCCGGAAATTTTCGAAGCCCGACCACCGCGCCGGCTCGTGCGCGGCAAGGTCGCACTGATCGGCGATGCGGCCCACACGATGCGCCCCACGTTCGGTCAAGGTGCAGCGCTGGCCATGGAAGACGCCATCACCCTTGCCAACCGTGGCCCCGAGGCCCTGACCAGACGCCGGTCTCGAATGCTCACGCTGTACACCGCCTCGAAGGCCGGATCATATTTCGCGGCCCCACGCCTTCACAGTGCGGAGAAGATTCGCAATCTGACGTTGCGGCTCACTCCTGATCCCCTCTTCGGCCTCATGGCCGGGGCGGTCAGCCACTGGCGACCGCCCAGCGTCACCGCAGGTTTCGACGCCGGGAACGGATACGCGTGACGCCGGCTACACACCGCCGCGGCGCAGCATCCGACCCTGTGCAGTCTGGAAGTCAATCTTCTTGCCGCGCAACCACGTACTCGTGACCACACCGGCCAGTGCACGGCCGTCGTACGGACTGATCGGGTTCTTGTGGTGCAGCTTGTGCACGTCGACGACCTGTGCCGACTCTGGCTCGAAAATCGCGAAGTCGGCGTCGTAGCCCAGCGCGATCTTGCCCTTGTTGTTCAGGCCGGCGAGCTCGGCGGGTTTGGCCGCCATCCATTCGAGCACCTGCGTGAGTTCTATCCCACGACGCTTGGCCTCGGTCCAGATCAACGACAGGCCGAGCTGAAGCGACGCCACGCCGCCCCATGCAACGCCGAAGTCACCGTTCTCGACGTCCTTGAGGTCAACCGTCGACGGCGAGTGGTCAGAAACGATGCAGTCGATCGTGCCGTCAATCAGACCCTGCCACAGCAATTCCCGATTCGACGCCTCACGGATCGGCGGACAGCATTTGAACGCGGTCGCGCCGTTCGGGATCTCCTCGGCCAGCAGCGTCAGGTAGTGCGGGCACGTCTCGACGGTGATCTTGACGCCGTCGCGCTTCGCGGTGGCGAGCATGGGCAGCGCGTCCGAGGACGACAGATGAAGGATGTGCGCGCGGGCGCCGGTCCACCGGGCGCGCTCGATGACCTCGGCGATCGCCACGTTCTCTGCCCCGCGCGGGCGTGACGCCAGGAAGCGTTCATACCGGTCGCCCTCGGCCGAGGGCGCATGGTCGATGGCGCGGGAGTCCTCGGCGTGCACGATCATCATGGAGTCGAAGCCGGCCAGTACGGCCATGTCCTTCTCCATCTCGTCGGCGTCGAGATGCGGGAACTCGTCGACACCGGAGTGCAGCAGGAAGCACTTGAAGCCGAACACGCCATCGTCATGCAGGGCGCGCAGATCGCCGGTGTTACCCGGGATCGCGCCGCCCCAGAAACCGACGTCGATGTGTGTCTTGCCCGCTGCCGCCGCGCGCTTGGCATTGAGCGCTTCGACGTTGACCGTCGGCGGGATCGAGTTCAGCGGCATGTCGATCAGCGTGGTCACGCCTCCGGCCGCCGCTGCGCGGGTAGCGGAGTCGAACCCCTCCCACTCGGTGCGGCCCGGCTCGTTGACGTGCACGTGCGTATCGACCAAGCCCGGGATCATGACCTGCTCGTCGGTGAGTTCGATGATCTCCGCGCCGGCGAGGGCGCTGCCCAGCGGCTCGATCGCGACGACGCGACCGTCGCGGATACCGATCTCGCGGGCGACGATTCCGGCCGTCGTCAGCGTGCGCTCACCACGGACGACCAGATCGAATTCGGGTTGGTTGGACCGCTCCCCTGCGTCGGCGGTCATCGGCAGCTCTCCATGGCTAGCAGCATAATTCCTCATCGTGGAAATGACACTCCGCATTTCGGACACGCGCGAATGTGAGCGTGGACACAGTCAATCCTCGCAAAAGCTTGACAGGTGGCGTCCGAATGCGACTTACTTACCTGAACCCGTGGAATATTACTTCCACATAGTGGAATGCTGGCGGCGACGTTGAGCGTCGTCGCTCCGACCGTGACAGGCGAATCCATGAGCACAGAGTCCACCGGTCTCATCGGCGACTCCGACCACACCGATGCAACGCCGTTCGCCGACGTGAGTCCGCATCTGTACAACCCCGATCTCGCGCCGACCAAGCGCGAAGGTCGCCGATGGGGCGCCTACAACATCTTCACGTTGTGGGCCAACGACGTACACAGCCTGGGCAACTACTCGTTCGCGATCGGGCTGTTCGCCCTCGGCCTCGGTGGCTGGCAGATCTTGCTGGCGCTCGGACTCGGCGGCGCGTTCCTCTTCTTACTGCTCAGCCTCTCCGGGTTCATGGGCGAAAAGACCGGCGTCCCGTTCCCGGTGATGAGCCGCATCGCCTTCGGTATTCGCGGAGCACAGATCCCCGCCATCATCCGCGGCGCGGTCGCGATCGCATGGTTCGGCATCCAGACCTATCTCGCGTCGGTGGTGCTGCGCATCTTGATCGTCGCGCTCGCACCGTCGGCCCAGACCCTCGACTCGAACAGCTTCCTCGGGTTGTCGACCCTCGGTTGGATCTCGTTCGTCGCGCTGTGGGTGATCCAGGTGGTCATCGTCAGCTACGGCATGGAAATGATCCGCAAGTACGAGGCCTTCGCCGGTCCGGTCATCCTGATCACGATGGTCGCGCTCGCGATCTGGATGCTCAGTAGCGCCGACTGGTCCATCGCATGGACGACGCCCGACTCGCTGACCGGCGTCGACATGTGGCTGAAGATCGTCGGCGGCGCCAGCCTGTGGGTCGCCATCTACGGCACATTCGTCCTGAACTTCTGCGACTTCACCCGTAACGCCACGTCGAAGCGGGCGATCGTGAAAGGCAACTTCTGGGGCATCCCGCTCAACATGCTGGTGTTCGGCGGCATCGTCATCACTCTGGCCGGCGCACAGTTCCGCATCGACGGACGCATCATCGACGCGCCCGCCGACATCGTCAAGGAAGTCCCGAACACTCTGCTGCTGGTGCTCGCGGCGCTCGCGCTGCTGATCCTGACCGTCGCCGTGAACATGATGGCCAACTTCGTCGCACCGATCTATGCGCTCAACAACCTGTTCCCGAAGCACCTGAATTTCCGTCGCGCAGCACTCATCTCGGCCGTCATCGGCCTGGTGATCCTGCCGTGGAACCTGTACAACTCCCCCGCCGTCATCAACTACTTCCTCGGTGGGCTCGGTGCCATTCTGGGGCCGCTGTTCGGCATCATCATGGCCGACTACTGGCTGGTGCGTCGATCCAACATCAACGTCCTGGCGCTGTTCACAACCGACGCCGACGGTGAATACCACTACGCAAAGGGCATCAACGTGCGTGCCGTGGTCGCCCTCGTCGTCACGGCGGTGGTAGCGCTGCTGCTGGCGTTCGTTCCGGCGTTCAAGGTCGTCTCGGAGTTCTCCTGGTTCATCGGCGCGGGACTCGGTGCGATCGTGTACCTGGTGGTCGCAGACCGCCGGGGACCGTTCAGCGATGTCTCCGGTGAGCCCATCGCCGTGGCGAGCACGCACTAGGAGGGACCGCCGTGAGAATTCTCGTAGCCAACGTCAACACGACGGTCTCGATGACCGATGCAATTGCCGAGTCGGCGCGTGGTGTCGCGTCGCCGGGTACCGAGATCGTCGGGATCACACCGCGTTTCGGAGCGGACTCGTGCGAGGGAAACTTCGAGAGCTACCTCGCGGCCATCGCGGTCATGGACGCGATCACCTCGTATCCCGAGCCGTTCGACGCGGTGATCCAGGCCGGCTACGGCGAGCACGGCCGGGAAGGTCTGCAGGAGTTGCTCGACGTCCCGGTGGTCGACATCACCGAGGCGGCCGCCTCGACCGCGATGTATCTGGGACACAAGTACTCGGTCGTCACCACGCTCGACCGCACCGTGCCGCTGATCGAAGACCGTCTCAAGCTCGCCGGCCTGGACGCCCGATGCGCGTCGGTGCGGGCGTCCGGCCTCGGTGTGCTCGAACTCGAGTCGGATCCCGAGCGGGCGGTTGAGGCGATCGTCGGCCAAGCGCGAGAGGCAGTCGAGAACGATCACGCTGAGGTGATCTGTCTCGGCTGCGGCGGTATGGCCGAGCTCGAAGCGAAAGTCAAAGCCGCGACCGGCGTCCCGATCGTCGACGGAGTCCGCTCGGCGGTCACCATCGCCGAGGGCCTGGTGCGGATGGGCCTGTCCACGTCGAAGGTGCGGACCTACGCGACGCCGCGCGAGAAGAAGGTCACCGGCTGGCCCTTTCAGCCGTAGGCCGGCTCCATAAGAAGAAATAGACGAAACCGGGCGCCTCGAACGAGGCGCCCGGTTCTGCGTGTCAGAGCATGATCTGGCGGTTGACATCCTTGTACAGCAGGTACCGGAAGTTCGACGGCCCGCCCGCGTAGCACGCCTGCGGGCAGAAGGCCCGCAGCGAGAGGAAGTCGCCTTCCTGCACTTCCACCCAGTCTCCGTTGAGGTGATAGACGGCCTTGCCCTCGAGCATCAGCAGGCCGTGTTCCATCACGTGGGTCTCGGCGAACGGAATGGTCGCGCCGGGTTCGAAGGTGACGATGTTGACGTGCATGTCGTAGCCGAGGTCCTGCGGGTCGAGCATGCGCGTCGTGCGCCATTTGCCGTCGGTCCCCGGCATGGCTGACGGTTCGATGTCCTGCTCGTTGCCGAACTTGACCGATACCGGGTGGCCCTCGACGGCCTCATAGCGCTTGCGGATCCACACGAACGTCGCGTCGGCGTCGCCGTTGTTGTGGGCCGACCAGTCGGTGCCGGCCGGCAGGTAGGCGAAGCCGCCCTCGGTGAGGGTCTGCGACTGACCTGCCGCGTCGACGGTCAGCGCACCGGAGGTGACGAACAGGAAGCTCTGCACCTCGGGTTGCGGCTCGGGATGCTGCGCCCCACCGCCGGGCTTGACCTCGACGATCGCCTGGTAATACGTCGTCGCACCGCCGGCGACCGGTCGGTTGATGATCCATGCGCGCGTATCGGTCCACTCCGGCAACACCGAGGTGACGATGTCCGAGAGGACACCGCGCGGGATCACCGTGTAGGCCTCGGTGACGATGGCGCGGTCGGTCAGCAGATCGGTCTGCGGGGGCAGGCCGCCGCGGGGTGTGTAGTACGACGCTGCGGTCACTGGGATGGTCACTGGTTGCTCCTGGTTGTGCGGCCGAGCGCGATATCGCGCACGGTGGATGTGGGTAGATCGGTGGCGGTCTCGATCTCGTCGGCGGAGAGGGCGCCGCACACGATGCCGCGATGGATCACGTTGGCGAGCGCGCGGGCGGTGGCCGGCTCGTCCATGACGGTCGAGTCGAGGCGGTGGACGTAGTTGCGCAGGCGCATCGCGGCCGGGGCGAACGCGCCGCGATAGAACGCGTAGGTGGCCAGGTATCTGGTGACGAGTTGGGCGGGGTGCATGTCCCAGCCCTGGTAGATGCCGCGTTCCAGATGGCGCCGGACCAGGCGCGCATGCAGCTTCCAGGCCGTGGCGACGTTGTCGGGCTCGCCGACCGGCAGGATGTTGGTCGAGCCGTCGGACATGTGAACGCCCGTGCCTGCGACGGCGAGTTGCATGACGTTCTTGGCGTGGTCTGCTGCCGGATGCTCCATCGACTGGTAGGCGGCGGCGATACCGAGGGACGCCGAGTAGTCGTACGTCCCGTAGTGCAGCGAGCTGACGCGGCCCTGGCCGGCGTGGATGAACTGAGCGACGGGTGTGCGGCCATCGGCGCCGAGGATCGCCTGCGGTGTTTCGACCTGCACTTCGAAGCGGACGCGGCCGGCCGGCAGTCCGTTGACAGCTTCGAGCGCGCCCGCGACCTCGACCATCGCCTCGACCTGGTCGACGGACGTCACCTTGGGCAGGGTGAGGGTGAGGCCGTCGGGCAGGCCGCCCGTCTGGACGAGTCCGCTGACTAACATGTCGAGCGTGCGCAGTCCGCGCGCCCGGGTGCCTGCCTCGAGGCACTTGAAGCGGGTGCCGACGAACGGTGTCGAAGTGCCGTTGTCGAGCGCGATCCTCAGTGCGGCGACCGCCTGTTCGACATCGGCGTCCTCGGTCGCATCGTCGAAGGTGCCGTAGCCGTCCTCGAAGTCGATGCGGAGGTCTTCGATCGGCTCGGTGGCCAGCTTGTTCTCGACGAGCGTGGCGAGCGTCTCGGGCGCACAATCGGTTCCGCTGCTCGCACCCACGAGTGCAGCCACCGCGTCGAGCCCGCCCGCGTCCTTGGCGGCTGTCAGAGCGATGGTTCCCCAATCGGCGGGCATCGTCGCCGAGTACCGGTTGCCCGGGACGTAGACGGTGTGGATCGGCTGCCGGCGACCGTCATCGCCGGGGTAGTGATGCACCAGATGTGCGTCAGCAGCCGAGAGTCGGCGATCGACGGCGGCGAGCACCGCATCGTCGAGGCGTCGTGTCACAGGTATCCCCTCCCCTGTCGGAAGTTTCCGCAAGAACAGAATTCCACATTGTGGAGTTTAACGCGAAGTTATCGATCGATGATGTCCCGATTACCCACCCGACACTTTTTCCATATTGCGGAAATAATCTTGCGCATGTTGGATGGAACGACAATCGTTGATCGGGAGTGGACTGTATGGCGGAGAAGTCGGGCGGCGTGCAGTCGGTGGAGCGCGCGTTCGAGTTGATGGAATTGATCGGACGTGCCGGAGGAGAGTGCTCGCTGACGGAGTTGTCAGCGGAATCTCCGTTGCCCCCACCGACAATTCACCGTTTCCTGCGCACGTTGGTCGGAATCGGCTATGTGCGCCAACTGCCCAATCGCCGATACGCCCTGGGGCCGAGATTGATTCGGCTGGGTGTCGTGGCGAACCGTCAACTGGGCGCGGTCGCCGCCCCGGTGCTGCAGACGTTGGTCGACGAACTCTCGGAGACGGCAAGTCTCGCGGTGCTCGACGGTGACATGGTGATCTACACCGGACAGGTTCTGCCTCCGAAGCTCATGGGAACCGACAGTGAGGTCGGCAAGCGCGTCGGTCTGCACACAACCGGTGTGGGCAAGGCAGTTTTGGCCGAGTTGGACGATGCACGCATTCTGAAACTGGTCACGCAGTCTGGCTTTCCCGCACCGACCGAGAACAGTGCGTCAACCCTGTCCGCGGTGTTCGCGAACGTCGAACGCGTGCGTGTCGACGGCTATGCGATCGACAATGAGGAGTTCGAAATCGGTGTTCGCTCCGTCGCGATGGCGGTGCCCGGCGCTCCGACGCCGATGGCCATCGGCATCTCCGGACCCCCGGCTCATGTCAGTGAGGAGTTGATCGCTCGGGCCGTTCCCGCATTGAAGAAGGCGACCGGCGTGATCTCAGAAGCCCTGATCGGGGCCCGAGAACGATAGCCTTTGGCCTTCCGCGATCTGCACCCGAGAGCACCTCATGGATGACGGGTCAAGCAGTATCCACCCGACACAATCGGCTCTGATTCCCTGCCGCTTCTCCGGGTGCTGACGCGGGACCTATTACGCGGTAATCGAATAGGTCATCACGCACACTAAGTGACGCATCCGACGCCAAGGAGGAACGATCCCGGAATGAACCCCGTCGCCGAATTCGACTTCATCATCGTGGGAGCGGGCAGCGCGGGCTGCCTGCTCGCCAATCGGCTCAGCGCCAACCCAGATCACCGGGTGCTGTTGATCGAAGCCGGCGGGAAAGACAACTGGTTCTGGATCAAGGTGCCGGTGGGCTACCTGTACACCATCGCCAACCCCCGCACCGACTGGTGCTTCACCACCGAGGCCGACCCGGGTCTGGCCGGCCGCAGCATTCACTACGCCCGGGGCCGGGTGATCGGCGGCTGCTCGTCGATCAACGCCATGATCCACATGCGCGGGCAGGCAAGCGATTACGACCTGTGGGCGCAAGCCACCGGTGACGACCGATGGCAGTGGGGCGGCCCAGACAGTCCCGGCGAGACACTGGCGATCTACAAGCAGCTGGAGGACTACTTCGGCGGAGTCGACGACTGGCACGGCGCCGGTGGAGAGATCCGCGTCGAGCGGCCGCGGGTCCGCTGGAAGATCTTGGATGCGTGGCAGGCCGCCGCGGCACAGATGGGCATCGCCCCGATCGAGGAATTCAACCGGGGCGACAATTCCGGCAGCGCCTACTTCCACGTCAACCAACGACGTGGGCGCCGGTGGTCGATGGCCGATGCATTCCTCCATCCCATCGCCCACCGCCCCAACCTCACCATCTACACCCGGACCCAGGCGGTGGGGCTGCTGATGGACGACCAGGTCCGCGACGATCAGCGGTGCGGTGCGTGGACCACTGCCCAGCATCGCGTCACCGGCCTGCGGATGCTCAAGGACGGCCAGATGATCGAGATCCGAGCCCGCCGGGAGGTGATCCTGAGCGCCGGGGCGATCGGCTCGCCGCATCTCATGCAGGCCTCGGGCCTGGGCCCGGCCGGGCTGCTCACCGAGCATCACGTGCCGGTGGTCGTCGATCTCCCCGGAGTGGGCGAAAACCTCCAGGACCATCTGCAGCTGCGGACGGTCTACCGCGTCCAGGGCACCCGGACCGTCAACACGCTGTACCGCAATTGGATCACCCGCGGCGGCATGGGACTGCAATACCTGACGCTGCGATCAGGACCGATGACCATGCCGCCCTCCACTCTCGGGGCTTTCGCGAAAAGCGACCCGTCGCTGGCCAGCCCCGATTTGGAGTGGCATGTGCAGCCGTTGTCGTTGCCCAAATTCGGCGAGCCGCTACACCGTTACGGAGCGATCACTCCCTCGGTCTGCAACCTGCGACCCAGCTCGCGCGGCCACGTGCGCATGGCCAGTGCGGATCCGCTGGCCAACCCGAAGATCTCCTGCAACTACCTGTCGACCGACGCCGATCGTCACATCGCGGTGAAGGGTCTGCGGATGACGCGGGAGATCATGGCAGCACCGGCACTGGCACCTTATCGCCCGCAAGAGTTGCTGCCGGGCCCACAACTGGTGAGCGACGAAGCCCTGCAGCAGGCCGCTGGTGAACTCGGTACGACGATCTTCCATCCGGTGGGCACCTGTGCGATGGGAGCCTTTGACCCGCGGGGCGTTCCACGGTCCGCCGCGACGGTGCTCGACACCGACTGTCGCGTGTATCGCGTCGCCGGCCTTCGAGTGGTCGATGCCTCGGCGATGCCCACCATCACGTCCGGCAACACCAACGCGCCGGTCATGCTGATCGCTGAGCGCGCGGCGCGGGCGATAGTGGGATGAGGCGGGCAGGACAGGAAGGACGTGAGCAAATGGGCTCTCATGACAGAGTTCGGGTCCGTGGTGCGCGCGAGCACAATCTGCGAGACGTCGATGTAGACGTCCCGCGCGATGCCCTCGTTGCGTTCACCGGTGTGTCGGGCTCGGGTAAGTCCTCCCTGACTTTCGGCACACTGTTCGCCGAGTCTCAACGGCGGTACCTGGAATCCGTTGCGCCGTATGCCCGTCGCCTGATCGACCAGGTGGGCGTTCCGGATGTCGACTCGATCGAAGGGATGCCGCCCGCGGTCGCACTGCGCCAGCAGCGAGGTGCCACCAGCACACGGTCGTCGGTCGGTAGCGTGACGACACTGTCCAGCCTGATCCGCATGCTGTACTCGCGCGCGGGTAACTATCCGGCGGATCAGCCGATGCTCTACGCAGAAGACTTCTCCCCCAACACACCTCAGGGCGCCTGCCCCACCTGTCATGGCATGGGCCGGGTCTACGAGGTGACCGAAGCACTGATGGTGCCGGACCCGACCCTGACGATCCGTGACCGCGCCATCGCCTCCTGGCCGCCCGCCTGGTACGGCCAGAACCTGCGAGACATCCTGGTCTCGCTCGGTTTCGACGTCGACGTCCCGTGGGAAAAGCTGCCGCGCAAAGACCGTGACTGGATCCTGTTCACCGAAGATCGCCCAACGGTACCGGTGTACGCCGGCCTTACCCCGGCGCAAACCCGCCGTGCCATCAAGGACGACTGGGAACCCAGCTACCAAGGCACCTTCATCGGTGCTCGCCGATACGTTCTGGATACATTCGCCACCACCAAGAGCGCCGGCGTCAAGAAGCGCGTCTCACAGTTCGTCGGAAGCGGCCCATGCCCGGCATGCCACGGAAAACGGTTGAAACCTGAGGCGCTCTCGGTGACTTTCGAGGGCCTGGACATCGCTGCGCTGTCGCGGCTTACGTTGGACCAGCTCGCGGCGCTCTGCAGCACGGTGCTCAGCCCGGACTGGGCACCCGACCTCTCCGGTGAGGTACTCGACAAGAAAACCCGAAGGTCGGCGGTCAAGGCCCGGGTGGAAGCCGGCGGGTCCGCACATTCCGGGGCGCCAGATGTCCGTCAGACACCCAACATGTCGGCCGAGAAACGTGCCGCCGCACAGCGATTGGTGTCGGATCTGCAGGAGAGACTGCGGCCGCTGATCGATCTGGGGCTGGGATATCTGTCGCTCGCGCGCAGCACGCCGACGCTCTCAGGAGGAGAGCTGCAGCGGGTCCGACTGGCGACACAATTGTCGTCTCAGCTGTTCGGAGTCGTGTATGTGCTGGATGAACCCTCGGCCGGTCTGCACCCTCGCGACCGCGACGCGTTGCGCGACATCTTGCAGGGACTCAAGCACAGCGGCAACAGCATCTTCGTGGTCGAGCACTCACTCGATATCATCGCCGGCGCAGACTGGCTGGTCGATATCGGGCCCGGTGCTGGGGTGGACGGCGGGC
This sequence comes from Mycobacterium sp. GA-1841, assembly GCF_001954135.1. Taxonomy (GTDB): domain Bacteria; phylum Actinomycetota; class Actinomycetes; order Mycobacteriales; family Mycobacteriaceae; genus Mycobacterium. Next base: position 13,823 of record NZ_MBEQ01000043.1, read on the forward strand.
AGATCCTCTACAGCGGACCGCCGGCCGGTCTGGCCAAAGTCACTGAATCGGTCACGCGCCGTTATCTTTTCGGTGGCGGCGCACCGACCAGTCCACGCACCCCACGGGATCGGAGCGACTGGCTCGAGCTCGCCGACGTACGGCGCAACAACCTGCACGACATTTCTGTGTCGGTCCCCCTACGGTGCCTCACCGCAGTCACGGGAGTATCCGGATCGGGCAAGTCCAGCCTCGTCGCGCACGCGCTCGCCGAAATCGTCGGCGATCACCTGGGGCGCCCCGTCCGCTTCGACGACGCGGGTGACGACGACCTGCTCGCCGAGGCCGCGCCGGTCACCTCGGGTGAGGTGGTCGGCGACGCCCACGGCATACGCAGAGTCGTGTGCATCGACCAGAAACCGATCGGCCGCACGCCGCGGTCCAATGTCGCCACCTATACGGGCGTGTTCGACCACATCCGGCGACGGTTCGCCGACACACCCAAGGCACAGGCTCGGGGCTACAAGTCCGGGCGGTTCTCCTTCAACGTCGCCGGCGGACGCTGCCCAACCTGCGAAGGTGAAGGGTGGGTGATGGTCGAGTTGCTGTTTCTCCCGAGTGTCTACAGCCCCTGCCCGGACTGTCATGGAACCCGGTACAACGCAGAGACTCTCGAAATCCGTTGGCACGATCACAATATCGCCGAAGTGCTCGAGCTCAGCGTTGCGTCGGCTCGAGAGTTTTTCGACGGCGAGACCGACATTCTTCGAGCCATCGAGGCACTGTGCGACGTCGGGCTCGGCTATCTGCGACTCGGACATCCGGCCACCGAACTGTCAGGGGGCGAGGCGCAGCGCGTCAAGCTCGCCGGCGAACTGCAGCGCGCACACCGTGGCGACACCCTCTATCTGCTCGACGAACCCACCGCCGGACTCCACCCCGCCGACACCGACCGGCTGCTCGCACACCTGCACCGGCTCGTCGACGCGGGCAACACCGTAGTCGCCGCCGAACTGGACATGCGCGTCGTCGCACAGGCTGACTACGTCATCGACATGGGCCCCGGTGCCGGCGCGGCCGGTGGCCGGATCGTCGCCGCGGGCACCCCTGCGGAGATTGCGGAGTGTTCGGACAGCGCGACCGCGCCCTACCTGGCCGCTGCGCTCACTGGCTGACCGATCTTTCGGCCCTTGGCCGCGATGAATCTTGTCCTCGGGTGCAGTCTGATCTGTATGGGCAAGCTCATCTATGGCTTCAACGTGTCGGTCGACGGCTACATCGCCGATGCAGAAGGAAACATCGACTGGTCTGAACCGAGCGAAGAACTGCACCAATACTGGAATGACTTCGAGCGAGAGACCGCGTGCGCGCTCTACGGACGGCGGCTCTACGAACTGATGGCTGCGTACTGGCCGACCGCCGACCAGGCCCCAGACGCCACCCCGCTGATCATCGACTTCGCGCGAGTCTGGCGCGACATGCCCAAGGTCGTGTTCTCGCGCACCCTGGAATCCGTCGACTGGAACGCCCGCCTGGAACACGGGGACCCCGTCGAGGTGGTGACGAAGCTGAAAGCCGAGACCGAGGGTCAGCTGGAGGTGGCCGGCGCGACGCTGGCCGGCCCCATCGTGCAGGCCGGACTGGTAGACGAGTACCGGCTCGTCATCGCGCCGACCGCCGTGGGTGGCGGCACCCCGTTCTTTCCGACACTGCCGTCATGGATCTCGCTGCGGCTGTTGGAGAACCGCACTTTTCCGGGTGGCACGGTCCTCCTGCGCTACGCAGGCGAAACCACCTTGTGACTCCACGGGGGTCTCACAGCCCGGCAGGTACCGCCTTGTCGTTGATCGTCACCTCGACCTGGTGGGACTTTGTGTTGTACGCGATCTTGCCGTGCTCGAACGTCTCCACGAGCAGATCGCCGTCGGGCGTCTCGTCACTGGTGGGGGCGCCCAGCGGACCCACTGAGCCGTTCTCTCCGGTGACCGCGGGCACGCCGTCGGGATTGCGTGGGACATTCCAGGCTTCCCGGATCTTGCCCCAGGTGATGTAGGCAGGCGTGCCGGCGTCGCCATTCTTGGCGGTGATCACCCCGCCCTGGAATTGCTGGAACAGCACGCCACTCTCTCGCGCACCGGCGTTGCGATCACCGGTCAGCGGCTTGCCGAGAGCGTCCCGCTGACTCTCTGTCGCCGACGAGTACTTGGCAGCGATCGGCCCGGTCAGCGTCACCTCGACGTCCCTCTCCCCGACCAGCGTCACCTCGGCGGACTGCGCCGGGGTTTCCACCGTGGAGGTGGAGATCAACCCGACCTCGGGCGACACCGAGGAGTCGACGTTGGCGCCATTGCTGCAGCCCACAGCGATCAGCGCGACGGCAGCCAGGCCGACGACTGCCGTGGGGCGAAATGCGGTCGTAGTCACGGGTGTCCTCTCGCGTTTCTTCGTCGTGCGTCGAGTTGCGGCTGAACCCTCGCCTCGCCGGGACTATAACCGAATTCACAAGGCCGGTAGCGGTCAAGTTTGGGCCCGCAGCGCTCTATCTGCACAAAAATTGCCGGTTGAGAACGCAATTCAACGGCGGTACGTACGAACCGCTCAGCACGCCCCTCATCCCCCCTGTCGCCGTACCCCCAGGCTGAATGATCCGATTCCAATTCGCAGGTCGGAGCACATAGTGCGTGCCATATTGCGTCAATGTGCTACTCCACGTATGCGACACGGATTCGCCCACCGGTAAGTCGAATTCAAGCTGCCAGTCGGTCAGCGGGACCGCGCTCAAATTCGTGATGGTGAAGCGGGCGATGAACCCCGTCTGCCACGTCGATGTCACCGCCAGCGTCGCCGTCGCCGCGGCCGCGCGGGCTACCGGCGGGATGGCCATTCCGGCAAATACGACAACCAATGCGGCGACAATCACGTGAAGCGCTGCACGCCAGCGCTGCACGGAGCAGTCCGTTGCGGCCATGGCAGCCAACGCTAGAGCTGAGGAGTAAGTATGGGCGTCCGCCTCGCGGGCAAGGTGCAGTACCTTTGCTCAACTGACATCGTTCTGAAATGCTCGGCGCACGTGAGCATCGCAAAAACCGTCCAATGCCGCCGGGGTCGCCTCGCTTCGAGGTTGCGGTGAGCGTCGACGAGGACCTCGACTCGCTCTACGGAGCACGGCCGGAGGAATTCACTGCGCGACGCAAAGAACTCGCGTCGGCGGCACGGAAGCGTGGTGATACCGAGGACGCCAAGATGATCGCCGCGGCCCGACGACCGACGACGGCCGCGTGGGTGGCGAACCTCGTCGTGTTGACCGATCCCGGCGCCCGGAATCGATTGACCGACCTGCACGAAGCGCTGCGCGGTGCGCACGCCGCCATGGACGGACAGCGCATCCGCGAATTGTCCGCCACGCAACGCAAACTGGTGCAGACACTGGCTCATGCCGGATTTGTGGCTGCCGGATTACGTGATCCCACAGCGGCGTTGCGCGACGATGTCACCGGCACGCTGCAGGCGGCGGTCGCCGATCCCGACGTCGCCGCGCGGCTGGGTCGATTGTCGAAAGCCGAAGAGTGGTCAGGGTTCGGCGACTTCGGGGCGTCGTCCACGGTGACCTCACCGGCCCGCCCTGATACCGGCTCTCGGACGGCCTCACCGCCGTCGGCGAAAGAACGGAAACGTCCCGACGACGCCGCCCTCGCAGCGGCCCGTCATCACCGCGATGCCGCCGCATCCGAACTGGACGAGGCACGTACCGCGCACGACGCCGCCCTCGCCGTGGTGGACGAACACCGGGCCGCGGTCGCCACTGCGCGGCGGCGTTACGAGAAATTGCTCGAGACCCTTGCCGGCGCCGAACACGACCTCGAGGCGGCCGATGCGCAATGCAACCGTGCGCAGCAGGCCGCAGACCGGCTGCAGGACAAAGTACGAGCTGCCGAAACGGCTCTGACCCGGGCGGAAACGCGGTTGACCGAGCTCACCGGTGGGTAGGGCGCCGAGTTGACCCACCGGAACAGGTTTTAAAGCCCTTCGTTTGGCTACGCCTTGGTGGAACCGCGGGCAACAACGCCTGCACCACCGGAAAATTTGGCGGAGGAGCTCACCATGACGTTTTCGCAGATCGCGTGGAAAACCACGGCAGCTGCGGCGGGGATCGCCGCGGCCGGGATCTTGACGGCAACACCGGCGCTGGCCGACCCGGAAACGCTGCAGTTTGGCCAGACTGCGGAGATTCCCAGTCCAGGCGGCGCCATCGACTACACCGTCAGCAACTTGCAGCCCAGCGGCCACAACGACGGCATTTGGTACTCCGATGTCACGGCACAGGCGGTGAGCGGCTCTCCCACCCCCAACATCGCCGATTTCAACGCGCGAGCGGTCAACAGTTCCACCTACGCGAACATGAAGGGCAACCAGACCGACGGCCTCCCCAACCAGCCGATCGCGCCTGGTAGCCAGACATCGGGACGGGTGTACTTCGACGTCCGCGGTGGCACCGCGCCCGACAGCGTTGTCTATCGGGACGCCGGAGGCACAGACAAGGCCGTGTGGACACACTGACCACGTGATTCACGACGCCGTGGCCGGCGATCCGTCCCGGTCTGCCGCCACGGCGGCCACCACCAGCCCGTAGGCCACCGCAAATCGATGCCCGAGCCGGCCGGCCACATTGCCGCGCCCGACGCTGACCTGATGGCCGAGTTGCTCGCTGACCGCCCGGACGAGTTCGTCGTCACTGGCTCCCCCACCGACCAGTAGCACTTCGGTGGCGGCCGGGTGAACCTGCTCGATCCCTCTCATCACGTTGCCGCCGATGATCATCCGCTTGGCCGCCAATCGCCAACTGCGCCATTCCGTTCCGGACATCTGCGACGTGAACGGAAGCAGGCCGCTGGGAGCCGTGGTCAGCAACCACCCGGTGCAGCGACCGCTGATGGGCTTGTCGAGGAACTGGCGCCGGCCGTGCTCGTCCTCGACGAGCTGGACCGTGACCGCAGTGACCGCCTCCGCGCGTTTGGCGTATTCAGCTGCGCTCCTTGAGATGTCGAGGGCACTGGCGGTGGCGGTGGTGAGCATCTGCCCGGCACCCGGAAGCACGACACGGGCACCTTCGGCCACCACGTCCACCGTCCCCCCACCGACGTCCACCACCACCACGCCCGCGGAGACGCCCGGGGTGGTGAGGGCGCCGACGCAGGCCGCTGCGGCTTCCGAGTCGATCCGGGTGACGGCCACGCCGAGTGCTGCAGCGAGATCGTCGACATCGGCCGGTGGAGTGCCCGCATCGCCCATGGTGGCCAGGACCAGGCTGTCGATGACGACCGACCCGCGGCGCGAATTCGCCTGCGAGGCAATGTCGGCCAGGTGTACGACATGTGTCAGGGCGCTTGGCGCGTCGGAAACGACGGCCGGGGCGAGACGTCCCCGGTCCGGCGTCGCGATCACCGGCTCAGGACTTGCCAGCGCAACCACCGCGCAGGCACTGTCGAACAGCTCGTCGGCGACGATACGGGCGTCGACGCGTTCGCCGTCGCTCAGACCGAACACGTCGGCGAGCCAGAACGGGTCGGTGAGCCGCTGCAGCGGCGCCACGCCCTGGCGCACTTCGACAGCCACCAGTGTCGCCGCCAGTATCGGGCGAACGTCGACGTCGTCGATCACCGGTAGCGCGGTGTTCAATCGGTTGGAGACAAGCACGGCCTCGTCGTTCGCGGTCAGCACCGCCACGACATTTCGGCCGTCGACCACCGCGGTGTTGACCGCACTCGCCACGTCGCGGTAGCCCCAGTCCGGAGTTGCGCACACGACAACCGGGCGTTCGCCGCCAACGTGCGCGAGATCGTCGACGGGCACCGGAGCGCCGACGCCGACGGAGTCGCCCGCAGTGGTCGCCGCCGACCTGGTCGCGATGGCGAGACGCCCGGTACGCCGGGTCTCCAACTTCACGCGGTCAACCGCCGAGTGCACCGGTGGGGTCGGGGCGAATGCGGCGCGGTCGATGACGAATCCATGACTGTCGGCCAGCCGGCGGGCCAGCTGCGCGGCACCTTCGACCGCCCGCCGGGAGCCCTTGCCACCACGAGTCGGGGTCCGCGCACTGGCCAGCACGTCGAGTTCGGCTCCGGCACGGCACAGCACCACCTCGGTGGTGGCGTTTCCGATGTCGACGCCGACCCAGACCGTCATCGCAGCAAGCCGCGCCGCTGGTAGACCTGCGCGGCCTCTCGCACGAATCCGGCGCAGATAGGTGCCTCCTGCGCAGCGAGCCGCTCCGCGAGATCCTCCAATTCGGCAAAAGTCGACCGTCTGGGCCGCAGCGCCTCGTAGGCGGCAAGCATGTCCTCGGCGCTGAGCACCGTCATCTCGGCCGCGCGCCGTAGGTTCAACCCGAGTTGTGCTGATCCGGCTTGTTCGGCGGTCTCGGCCTGTGCCAACAGGGTTTCCCGGCTGATTCGCACATCGTCGAGGACGAGCTCGCCGCTGCGCGCGGCTTCGACGGTCACCTCGGCGACATCGCGGCCCGAATGTGAAGAAATGGTCATCGCAAGAGCTCCAGTTCGATGTGGGCCCGGCCGCCTTCGGTGCGGCAGGCGGACTCCCGACGTTCGATGGCGACCATCGACACCACCTTGGTGTGGTAGCGCGAGGTGATCGCCTCGTCGGTGTAGGCATTGCGCATCGGCGCCGGCGTGACGCCCTTGGCGTGCCGACCGGCGTTGATGCCGATCAGCCGGTACATCTCCGGGGTGATCAGCGGTGCGACACTGAGCAATTCGAGGTTGGACAGCGGGGTGAGGTCACGCCGGTGGATGAGCGTGGTGCCCTTGGCCTGCAGCCCGACCGAGATCCCGGATCCGGACAGCTGGGCCGCGGATTTTCCGATGGCACCGAGGTCGATGCTGTCGGTGACCCGGACCAGACGCGAGACGCACTGCTCCTCTTCGAGTCCGGCCAGGATCTGGTCCAGTACGTCGTAGATGGTCATCCCCGACAGCGTGCGAAACAGCTTGGTGCCGAATGCCGGTGACACCCCGATGACGACCTCGCGTGGATCGTCGCCGACGCGAGCCGGCCCCACCGGCGCCAGCCGCTCGGGTTGGGCGAAGGCCGCCTGCTCCTTCACCAGGTCAGCCACCGACCGGGCCTGACGCACCGCATCGATCTGGGCCTGACGCTCAGCCGTCGGCCGGTAGCCGGTGCCCGGTCCGCGGTAGTCATTGGGATCCTGCAAGGCCGAGAGTACGTTCATCTCCTCGTCGAAAATGGCCGCGGTCTGCAGATAGTCGCCGCTGACCCTGGCCCTGGCCATGCCCAGCACCCGGTCGGCGAGGACGGTGAAACCGGTCTCGGCGAGCGCGCCGACGACGTCGAGGACGGTGAGGCCGGACTGGTCGATCATCCGGGCGGCGTTGAGCACCTTCACCCCGTCGGTCGGTGGCAGATCCTTCGAACCTTCGGCTCCCACAACGGCTTCCACGTGAGCGTCGTCGAAGTCGGCGAGGCCGAGATACTCGAACACCGCCCGGGTGGCCTCGGCGGCCATCCGGCGCATCGACTCCAGGGTGGTCGGGTCGACGGGCCGCAATCCCCCGTCGACTCCCCAGTCGCGCTGCAGCACGAGGTAGTCGTCGAGATCGGCGGCGTTGAAGTTGGACGGGCCGAACATGTTGTCGTATGCGGGTACCGAGCCGAAACCGGAGAAGATGAAATCCGACCCCGACAGCAGCACCGGCAACGTCCGACTGGTGCGGCGCATCGTGGATTCGGACATCAAACTGTCGTTACCGCTGCAGGACTCCAGCCCGCGCAGCATCACCATGAGGTTTTCGGCGATCAGCTCCCGAACACCGCCGGGGACCGACGCGGTGATGCCGGCCCCGTCGATACCGCCGTTCTGTACCCCTTGGGCACCGATGCCCTTGGCCAACGCCACGCACCGAGATTCCAGGTAATTCATGGACTTTCGTTCGGCCTGCCCCATGAGCACCTCGGAGCCCGCCCCGCTGGACAGCCGCATCTTGATTCCGCGGGAGGCGTAGGACGACGTCAGGAACGCCTTGGACCACGGGGTGTCGTCGCCGTCGGTGAAGACCTGCTCGGTGCCGTACACCGAGACCGTCTCGGCGTACGAGACCAGGCCGCGCACACCCATTTCCAGTTCGCGAGCTTCCTCGACGGAACACTGGGTGAGGGCACCGGGCGCCGGCACCTGTGACCCGATCAGCAGGCCCACGGCGACAGCGGGGGCGTCGTCGAGCACCGGGACGGTGGCTTCCAGCTCCCGGAACCCGTACACCACGGCAGTGGCGGCGTCCGCGGCGATCAGCAACGGGTCGTCGAGACGGTTGGTGACGTGCGCCTGGTTGGCCGGCGTCCGACGGGCGCGCATCTTCATCATCGCCATCTGGATTTCGACCGGTTGCAGCATCGCGACGACACGCGCCATCTTGGCCGGGGTCAATCCCGAACAGACCCGAAGCACCTGCTCCCGCGGCACCGCCGAGTCGACGATCATCCTGGCCAGGTCGGTCTCCGCCATCGCCATCGACCGCGGCGCTTCGGTGTGGTCGACGGCGTAGCGCACGATGAACTCGTCGATCGTGTCGAAGTCCGAGGCCGAGGTGGAGTCCATCTCGAGCACCGTGCCGTCGTCGCCCACCACCCAGGAAGGTTCCGGGTCATGCGGCGAGAGGTGCGAGATCATTCCGAGTTCCGGGTCGGCCTCGGCGAAACCGTCGAGGTTGACACGCTGTTCGTCCAACAGCCGAATCCGCCCCAGCCGGTGGTCCTGCTCGATCTCGGTGCTGCCCTGATGCATGACGCTCGCCGTGCCTCTCTGTTGCGTGACGGGCCCAGCATCAACCGAACACGAGGGGCGGAACAACGACGCATGCCGAGCTTCCAACAATCTGTGTGACGCGGACACCACTTCCGCCGCCCGCTGTGACCTGGCCTACAACAACGTGTTGGAAAGACCCGTTCCTGCTCTGGCCGACAGCGCGTCCGTCTCGCAGACTTCAACCCCGGAACTCGACGGAGCCGGCGATCCGCGCTCCTGTGGCAGAGGCCAGAGAGGATCAACCCATGTCCCAAGTTGTCGATGCGGACAACTCACGAAGTCGCGACGCATCGCCGGACGGTCGCCCCGCCAAGTTGCGCGGAAACCTCGGCGTCCCCGCGATCGTGCTGATGGTGGTGGCAGCCGCCGCACCGCTGTCAACCATCGGCGGCAATGTGCCGATCGCAATGGTGCTCGGGAAGACCACGGGAATCCCGGTCTCGTTCCTGGTGGCCGGTGCCGTGTTCTTGCTCTTCGCGGCGAGCTTCGTGGCGATGTCGAAGTACGTCACCAAGCCTGGCGCGTTCTACGCCTACATCCAGATGGCGCTCGGCCGTGCCGCCGGAGCCGGCGCGGCCGTGCTCGCGCTGCCCGCCTACATGGCGACACTGCTCGGGGTGTCGGCCTACGACGGGGTCATCCTCGCCGGCCTCATCGAGCGCTTCGGCGGCCCCGAGATCCCGTGGTGGCTGCTGACCGCGATGGTGCTCGCAGCTGTCGCCTGGCTGGGTTACCGCGACATCGATCTCAGCGCCAAGGTCCTGGGCATCTTCCTCGTCTCGGAGGTGGCCATCCTGGTCGTACTCGACCTGGTCATCGTCATCCAGGGCGGCGAGAAGGGCATCACCGGTGACTCGTTCACCCCGCAGGGTCTTGCCGGCGGAGTGGGCATCGCGCTGTTGTACGCCCTGTGGGGCTTTGTCGGTGTGGAGGCCACCGCGGTGTTCCGTGACGAGGCCAAGGACCCGGACCGAACCGTTCCGCGGGCGACGTACTGGGCCGTCGGAATCGTGGCAAGCTTCTACGCCTTCTCCAGCTGGGCCCTGATCGAGGGCAACGGTGGCCCGGATGCAGTCGCCGCCGCCGAGGCCGACCCGGACAACTTCATGGTGAACACCGCACAGCAGTACCTCGGCATGCTGGGGCGTGACCTCACCACGGGCTTCTGGTTCATCAGTGTCTTCGCCTGCGCCCTGGCCTTCCACAACATCGCCTCGCGCTACGCCTTCGCACTCGGGCAGAGCGGCATTTTCTCGAAGCGTCTCGGTGAGGTGCACGGCCGTCACGGCGCCCCGTCGAACGCCTCGCTGGCCATCACCGTGGCCTCGTTCGTGGTCATGGGAATCTTTGCCGCACTCAAGCTGGACCCGGTACTGCAGATCTTCGGGCCCCTCGGTGGCCTCGGGATCTTGGCGCTCGCAATCCTGTGGTTGCTGACCACCATCTCGGTGGTGATCTTCTTCAAACGTCGCGGCGACTCGACACGCAACGTGGTGTTGGGCTCGGCGGCCACGCTCGCCCTGGCCGGCGCACTGGTGCTGGTGGTGTCGAATCTGACCCTGATCGTCGGTGGCAGCTCCACCCTCGCGGTGATCTTCGGCGTGATGCCGCTGGTGTTCTTCGGTGCCGGCATGCTTCTCAGCCGACGGTCGACGGCGGACCTGTCGGCGATGTGATCGGTGTAGGGCAGGTTAGTCGACGGATTAGCGGTCGCCGCACCAGCCCGCTCCGCGCCGCAGGAGCACCCGTCGACCACTGGTACCTCATT
>NZ_MBEQ01000044.1 GCF_001954135.1 Mycobacterium sp. GA-1841
GGCCCCGCGGGCATCGACGCCTACACCCAGCCCATGAGGGGGGTGCTGCCGTTCGGCTACACCCCCTAGTTCTCCCCGCGAGCAGACGCAGTGGCCCCGAAAAACCCTGGTTTTCCGGGACATCTGCGTCTGGCGGGCAACGGGGATCAAGCGACCGGCTGCGCTCTGACCCAGCGGACGCAGACGAACTCGCCGTTGAGTACCGATTCGGCCGGTACCCATTCGGACCGGACCGGCAGCACGCGCGCACCCGCACCCAGGGAACACGGCGCATAGCTGACGATCATCTCGTCGATCAGGCCCGCCGCGACGAATTGAGCGGCGACCTCTCCCCCTCCGACCACCCAGACATCCTTACCCGCTGCGGCCGTCACCAGCTGTGGGTGTAACTCACCGACGTTTCCGCAATGAACCTGCACGGGATGCCCGGCGGCGACGATCTGTGGTCGGCGGGTCAACACCCACGTCGGCTGCTCGTACATCCATTCGCCGGGCTGGTTCTTCACGATCCACTCGTAGGTGGCCGATCCCATCACCAACGCGCCGATGGTTCCGATGAATTCGTCATAGCCGAACGGCCCGTTCTGGTCGATGTCACGTGAGATCAGCCAGTCCAAGCTGTCGTCGGTGTCGACGATGAACCCGTCCAGACTCGACGCGGTGTAGTACACGGTTTTCACGGTCAGCCTCCTCATCCACCGGGATAAGTATGGCCGCCGTCCGGCCCGGATCAGTCGCCGCTGTTTCGGATCTTCTGCAGCGCTGATCCCTTGTGCATCGCGACGTGATCGGTCTTGTCGCTTGCGATCTCGTACTGCGGCTCGTCACGACTGGCGCGACGGGTATGGCCTTTATAGTCCACGTCACGGGTATGCACCTTCAGAATCTTGCCACTGACATACCCGGCTTCCGAGTTCCATTTGACGTGGTCGCCAACCTTGAACTGGGTGCTCATGTCACCTGAGCTACCCGCGGCCACCCGCGGTGAAACCGGGTACCGCACGGGTACCACGGCGGGGAGAGGAGAGAACATGACCCATCGGGTGTGGACGGTCGGTCACTCGACCCGTGAGTTCGGCGAGTTACTCGAGATCCTGCGCACCTACGAGCTCACCTATCTGGTGGACGTGCGCTCATTCCCGGCGTCGAGAAAGTTCCCGCAGTGGAACAAAGCAGCCATCATCGACAGCCTGCCGCCCGATATCTGTTATCGGTGGCTGCCCACGCTCGGCGGGCGCCGCCACACCCCGGCCGGTACCCCGACCCTTAATACCGCGTGGCGGGTCAAGGCATTCCGCGATTATGCCGACTACATGCAAACCCCGGAGTTCGCCGAGGGCCTCGGTGAGCTGATCAAACTGTCCGGGGAACAGCGGCCGGTGATCATGTGCAGCGAGGCGGTGCCGTGGCGGTGCCACCGCCGGCTGATCACCGACGCCTTGATCGTGGCGGGGGTCGAGGTCACCCACATCATGTCCGCCACTGCCACCCGGGCGGCCACCTTGAACGACAACGCGAAACTCGAGGACGGAAAACTGATCTACCCGGCGGACGGCTGACACCGATCGGGCCGGCTCAGCTGTCCAACACCTGCGCCACCCGGGCTTCGACGTCGCCGCCGAGATCGGCGAGATCGATGCCGAACCGTTCGGCGAGCGCGTCGAGAACCTGTGCGGCGGTGTCGAACCGGATCCGTTCGGTCTCGCCGGAGCGGTGGATGGCCAGGTTCCGGCCACGGAGATTGATCCGGGCCTCATCGGTGACCAGTGCCGCCGTCAGCCCGACGACGAAGACTCCGCCGGGATGCGTTGAGGCATACCAGCTTCCGACTTCCAGGTCGATTCGCGGTTGCGGCATCGTGGTGAAGCGGTACAGCGGTTGCCACTGGCCGCGGACCTGGGCGGCCAACTCGAACTCGCCGGCGGCCGGCTCGAGCAGACGGTACGGCTCGTGCCGGGTCTGCTGCACCGCGCCGGTCTGCAGCCGGATCGGCGACGACAGCGTCTGTCCGCCGAAACCGACGTCGACCAGGAAGCGTCCGGCTTCACCGGGGACCGTCACGGCCAGCACGTTGTGGGTGAGCGCGGGCAGCGGCGCATCGGGTCCCTTCATCCAGACCACCCGGCCGGCCAGTCGGTCGACGCCGTAACCCAACTCGTCGAGGGCGTAACCGAGCAGCCCATTGTGCTCATAGCAGTACCCACCACGGTGTCGAGTGATGAGCTTGTCGACCAAGGCGTCGGCGCTGAGATCGGCCACCTGGATGCCCAGCAACGGGTCGAGGTTCTCGAACGGAATGGACCGGCCGTGTGCGGCCACGAGGTCCTGCAGTGTGGCCAGATCGGCTGATGCCGGGCCTTGATGGCCGATCCGGTCGAAATATGCGGCGAGGTCGAATCCCATGGTCGTCAATGATGCTGGCTCAACAGCGGTTGAGGTCAATGCCGGGGTCCAGCGCCCCGCCGAGGAGTCAGCGGGTGGCGATGACAGGGGTCATCGCCCCATCGCGAATGACCTTGTCGCTGGTGGCAATCGTGAGCCCGCGACGCATCGCCTGGGCGACGATCATGCGGTCGAATGGATCACGGTGTTCCCAGTTCAGTTGACCGGCCAGGGTCGCGTCGGCGGAATCGATCGGCAGATCCGTGGCCGCCATCGCCTCCAGAATGTTCGACCAACCCGACAGCAGGGCGGTGCCATCCAGCCGGCCGAGGCGGGTCTTCGTGGCGATCTCCCACGCCGAAGCCGCAGAGACGAACAACTCGTTCGCCGGGTTTTCCACGATGTCCCGGGCCGCCGGCAACACCTCCTCCGGCGACTTCACCAGCCACAGAACCGCGTTTGTGTCGAGGAGCACCCCGGTCACGAGGTGACACCGTCCCACGCCTCGAGTTCGCCAGGCGGCAGCGGCTCGTCGAAGTCTTCGGGGATATCGAAATCGGGCAGCTGGCCGAATGTCCGGCCCCGCGGTCCGACTGGGGATAGCACGGCCACCCGGCGCCCGCGGGACGTGATCGTGACGGGGACGCCAGTCGCCTCGACCTCGGCCAAGAGCGCGTTCAGCTTTGCTTTCGCCTCCGTACTGGTGATCGTCCTCATCGTCACATCGTAGAACCAGTCAGACTAGTTAGACTAGTCAAATCCAGGTGTTCGTCAAGGCCACCCGCGAGAGCGTGCAGTTTTGAAAGGATCGAGTGCGGCAATCCGGTGGCGAAGGCAACAACTTTGCAAGCGAATGGGTTTTTAGCTCGCGACCTGGGTACACTAACAAAACTAGAACACGTTCCAATCCACATCAGGGGGACCCTGTGGCCGCGACCGACACCGACCCGTCCGAAATCACGAAGTGGGACCCGGGCCTGACCGAGAAGGTCATGGGTTTCTTGCGACCGTTGATCAAGGGCTATCACCGCGCCGAGGTACGCGGTCTGGACAGCTTCCCCAACGGCGGCGCACTGGTGGTGTCGAACCATTCCGGTGGCCTGTTCGCGTTGGACGTGCCGGTGTTCGCCACGGGTTTTTACGAGAAGTTCGGCTACGAACGCCCGGTCTACACCCTCAGCCACGACATGCTGATGACCGGACCGACCGCAGCCTTCTTCAAGAAGACCGGGTTCATCCGGGCCAACCACGAGAACGCCGACGAGGCACTGCGCTCGGGCGGTGTGGTCGTGGTGTTCCCCGGCGGTGACTACGACGTCTATCGACCGACCCTGTCGGCGAACAAGATCGACTTCGCCGGACGCACCGGTTACATCAAAGCCGCGATCAACGCCGGCGTCCCGATCGTGCCCATGGTCGGCATCGGCGGCCAGGAGACCCACCTGTTCCTGTCCCGCGGCACCGGCATCGCCAAGGCGCTCGGCCCGATCGCGCGGATGGCCCGCACCAAGATCGTTCCGGTGTCGTTCGGCTTCCCCTTCGGCCTGTCGGCCGTGCTGCCGCTCAATGTGCCGTTACCGACGAAGATCGTGATGAAGACCCTGCCACCGATCGACATCGCCGCCGAATTCGGTGAGGATCCCGATATCGACGAGGTCGACGCCCATGTCCGCCAGGTCATGCAGCGCGCCCTCGACGAGTTGGCCGAACAGCGCCGCTTCCCGGTGATCGGCTGACGCCGTGGGGCCTCTTGATCTGCTGACCGGGCCGCTGGACCGGGTCACCGACACCGTCGGGATGGTCACCACCATGCGTCGGGCCGGGTTGATCGCGGCGATGCGGCCAGACAAGTATCTGCGTATCGCCGCCGCGATGGCACGCGAAAACATGAGCGTCACTTCGGGTTTCGCCGCTGCCGCCCAACGTTGCGGCAACCGGCCGGGCCTGGTCGACGAACTCGGCACGCTGACCTGGCAACAGGTCGATCAGCAGGCCGACGCCCTGGCCACCGGGCTGCAGGCGTTGCCGGGCGGTGAGCCGAAAGTGCTGGGCATCATGGCCCGCAATCACCGCGGCTTCGTGCTGTCGCTGATCGCGGCCAATCGCATCGGCGCCGACGTACTGCTGCTCAACACGTCGTTCGCCGCACCGGCCATGGCCGAGGTGGTCAACCGTGAGGCAGTCGATGCCGTCATCTACGACGAAGAGTTCGCCGACACCGTCGATCGCGCGCTCGCCGATCGGCCTTCCGCGAGCCGGATCGTGGCGTGGACCGACACCCACATCCACGACGTCACCGTCGCCAAGCTGGTCGAGCAGCACCGTGGAACTGAACCGCGCCGCTCGAGCGAAAAAAGCAAGGTGATCCTGCTGACCTCGGGCACCACCGGAACACCCAAGGGCGCCAAGCATTCCGGCGGCGGCCCCGAGGTGCTCAAGTCGATCCTCGACCGCACCCCGTGGCACACCGAGGAGCGGGTGGTGATCGTGGCGCCGATGTTCCACGCCTGGGGTTTCTCCCAGTTGGCGTTTGCCGCGTCGATGTCGTGCACCATCGTCACCCGGCGCAAATTCGATCCCGAGGCCACCCTCGAGCTCGTCGACCGGCACCGGGCCAAAGGCCTGTGTGTGGTGCCGGTGATGTTCGACCGGATCATGGACCTGCCCGAGAATGTGCTGCGCCGCTACGACGGCCGCTCACTGCGGTTCGCCGCGGCGTCGGGTTCACGGATGCGTCCCGACGTCGTCACCTCCTTCATGGACCGGTTCGGCGACATCATCTACAACAACTACAACGCCACCGAAGCCGGGATGATCGCCACCGCGACGCCGGCGGACCTGCGCGCCGCGCCCGACACCGCGGGTAAACCCGCTGAAGGCACCGAGATCCGCATTTTGGACGCCGAATTCCGCGAGGTCCCGACCGGCGAGGTGGGCACCATCTACGTGCGCAACTCGACGCAGTTCGACGGTTACACCTCCGGCACCACCAAGCAGTTTCACGACGGGTTCATGTCCTCGGGTGACGTCGGTCGTCTCGACGAGGCCGGTCGGTTGTTCGTGGTGGGCCGTGACGACGAGATGATCGTCTCCGGCGGCGAGAACGTCTATCCGATCGAGGTGGAGAAGGTCCTGGCCGGCCATCCCGATGTGGCCGAGGCCGCGGTGATCGGTGTCGACGACGAGCAGTACGGGCAGCGGCTGGCGGCATTTGTGGTGCTTACCGGGGCCGCGACCCCCGACGAGCTGAAGGCGTATGTTCGAGAGAACCTGGCCAATTACAAGGTGCCGCGGGCGATCGCCGTACTCGACGAATTGCCGCGCAACAGCACCGGCAAGATCGACCGACGCCAACTTCAGGAGAAGGTGAATGGCTGAACGCCGACCTAGTCGAAGAAGGCGGCTGCTCCTTGCTGCCGCCGAGTTGCTCAACGCTGCCAACGCGGTGAAACCACTCGGCCGCAAGGGATACAGCACCATTCCGGCCTTCGCCTTCGGCTGGCCGACATCGGAGAACGCACCGCTGGTGATCACCGTGTCGGTGCTGGACGCGGTGCGACGCGCCGTCCGGGGCGATTACCGCTCCCCCGGTGGACGAATCTCCCTGCTGTTCAAGACAATTTCCTGGGCGCTGCTGGTGCTGGTGCACCGTCGCGGTGTGCAATCCCGGCCCTATTTCGAAGATCCGGTGCACGAGGCGCTGGCCGACGAGTATCCGGCAACCCTGCGGCCGCTGCGTCGCGGCGAGGTGTATTCCACCTCGATGAGCCGGCGCCGCTACGCGCGCACCACAGTGCACTACGGCCCGCACCGGGCCAACTTGGCCGACATCTGGATGCGGCCGGACCTGCCGCGTGACGGCAAGGCCCCGGTGCTGCTGCAGGTACCTGGCGGGGCCTGGATGATCGGCATGCGCCGGCCGCAGTCCTATCCGTTGATGAGCTACCTGGCCGAGCAAGGCTGGATCTGCGTGTCGATCGGCTACCGGATCAGCCCGCGCCACCCGTGGCCCAACCACATCATCGACGTGAAGCAGGCGCTGGCCTGGGTGAAGGCCAACATCGCCGACTACGGCGGCGACCCGGACGCGGTGTGCATCACCGGCGGATCGGCGGGCGGACATCTGACCGCGCTGGCCGCGTTGACGCCCAACGATCCCAAGTGGCAGCCGGGTTTTGAAGACGCCGACACCTCGGTGGCCGCCGCGGTGCCGGTCTACGGTCGTTACGACTGGTTCTCCACCACGGGGCCCGGTCGCGCCGAATTCATGGAGATCCTGGAACGGCTGATCGTCAAGGTTCCGCTCGGCACCGACGACCAGGTGTACCGTGACGCCTCACCGATCACCCTGGTGCATCCCGATGCCCCACCGTTTTTCGTGCTGCACGGGACCAACGACTCACTCATTCCCGTGGTCGAGGGCCGTGAGTTCGTCGAAGCACTACGCAACGTGTCGAAGTCGCCGGTCATCTACGCCGAGATTCCGCACGCCCAGCATGCGTTCGATTTCTTCGGTTCACCGCGCGGGCACTACACCGCCGATGCGGTCGCCGAGTTCCTGACCTGGGCGCGGGTCTGGGCCGCGCAGAAATAGCTGCGCCGAGACTAGTTTCGGCGCGCCGGTTTGGGCGCGGCCAGCTCACGCAGGGCGGCCATGAACAGCTCGTCCATCCGTGGGCTCAACTCCCCCAGCGACGCAGCACTTGCGTGGCTGGCGGCTCCGAAAACCTCATCAAGTGCATCGACGTCGGTATCCGCGCCGATGGACAGGCACAGGCAGGCCACCCCATCGGCCCGCAGTTCCTCGAGGGCTTTGGCGGCGTCGGCCCGGGCGTAGCGGCCCTCGTAGCCATCGTCGTACGGGTAGCCGTCGGACAGCACGATCAGGAGCCGATTCGGCGTGCCGGCCTGGGTTTTGAGGATCTCTCCGGCACCCCGGATGCCGGCGCCCAACCGGGTGTAGCCGAATGGCTGCAGCTGGCTGAGCCGAGCCCGTTCGGCGGCCCCGAAGCGGTGCCCGAATGTCTTGACACCGAGCAGGTGCACCGCACGACGCCCCTGGGAGCGAAACCCGTACACCGCCACGCGGTCGCCGAGCTCCTCGAGCGTCACGGCGAGCGTCGCCGCCGCACGGCGTTGGTGTTCATGGATGGCAAGGCCGTTACCGTCGGCATCGGTCGCCGATCCCGATGCGTCGACGAGGATGAGCACCCCGAGGTTGCGAGCGAGCTTGCGGCGCTCGGTGTACACATGCTCGGGCGGTGAATAGCCGGAACGCAGATCGACGAACAGGTCGATCACGGCCTCGGTGTCCACGTCGTCGCCGTCGGCGCGAGCACGCAACACTTTAGGGCCCAGGCCCACTCGTGCCAGCCGACGCCGCAGCACCGCGTCGCGCGCCACACCAATCGCCGCGACGTCGACCGTGGCGCTGAGCGGAAAGTCGATGACGCGGCACCAGTCCTGGCGATACCGATCACCGAAAACGTCCCATTCCGGATACCACGCGCCGCCGACGGCAAGTGCCGCCCCAGGCTTCTCCGCGCCGATGAAGTGGATGGGCGTCGCTACCGGACGTGCATTCACCCCGGCACGCGTCGTCCGGCGGATCGAGCCGACACCCAACTCCGCACCGGCGCCGTCGCTTTCAGACGAGCGGGATCCACCGAACAGCGCACGCAAGAATTTCGCGGGTGCCTGCGTGCCGAGGGGAACCTCGAACAGCTTGAGAATCCAGCTTTTCTCGGCCGGCCCGTCGTCGTCCTCGCCGTCCTCGTCGTCCCCAAGGGCCTCGGTGTGCTCAGCGGTCATCGAGACGTCGGCATCGGTCGCCCGCGACCCTGACTCACCGCCGATGCGGGCGCGGATCAGTTTGGACGGTTTGATCGTGCCGAACCACTCCGGTGGTGCGTCCAGTGTGGTTCTGCCCAACGCGATCTGCAACGATTCCTCGGCGCTGGCCGACTGCACAGCGCAAGTGGGAACAACTGTGGCCGCCAGGGCGATCCGTGGACCAAGTTCGGCCAGGACACGGCGCCCTTCCAGGGCCAGGTAGCGACGGGCCGGCAGCGGCCGCGCCCGCAGCCGCTTGACGTACCGGCCGTCGACACTTCCGGCGCCCAGAAGTGCGCTCTGGACCAGCACTTCGCGACGCTGCCGGTCCGGATCAGCGCCGGCCGAGACGAAGACGGTCTGCCCGTCGGTGTACGCCAACTCGCCACCGCCGGCCACTGCGATGTCGACCGGTCGCCCGGCGAGAAAGCCCGCCAGGAACCGGAAGTGCTGCGGCTCCGGGCAACCGGTACTCACCGTGGTGACAGGACCGCGTCGACGAGTTCTCCGAGACCCCGGATCACGTCGGGATCGTCGGACAGCACCTCCACCACAGCGGACTGGACAGCGTCGCGCAGGCTGAGTCCCTCGGCGATCAGGCCGCCGGCCAGAATCAGCATGCGGGTGGAGGCCACCTCGCTCAATGCCGAACCGTCCAGACCGCGGATGGCGTTTCCGAGGTGCACCAGTGACGCCGCGGTGGATGAGTCGATCCCGGCCTCGTGGGCCACGATCTCGGTCTCGATCTCGGCAACCGGGAAGTCGAGGCTGATCGCCACGAAGCGTTGACGGGTCGAGTCTTTGAGACTCTTGAGGATGCTCTGGTACCCCGGGTTGTAGGAGATCACCAGTTGAAAACCCGGCGCCGCGGACAAGGTGGTGCCGAGCCGGTCGATGGGTAGTTCGCGCCGGTGGTCGGCGAGCGGATGGATGACCACCGTGGTGTCCTGCCGCGCCTCCACGATCTCGTCGAGATAACAGATGGCGCCGTCGCGCACCGCTCTGGTCAACGGGCCGTCCACCCAGACGGTTTCACCGCCCTTCAGCAGGAAGCGCCCCACCAGATCAGCCGATGTCATGTCCTCATGGCCGGCCACGGTGATGAGCTCACGACCGAGTTCGTGCGCCATCGCCTCGACGAAACGGGTCTTCCCGCATCCGGTCGGACCTTTGAGCAGCACCGGCGCGCCGCGGCGGGCGGCGGCCAGGAAGGTCTCGACCTCGCTGCCCGCGGCCCGGTAGAACGGCGAGGATGAACCTGTGTCGGTGATCGGACGAATCTTACTGGCCGTCATCGTTGTTCGTCCTTTGAATCGGCACGACGGGCGGGATGGTCACCCCATCCGGCAGCACGAGCACGCCTTCGTGGTCGACAAACCCCGAGTGCTTGGTCGGCAGCGGCAGATCCGGGTTCGGGCACGGCCGGTCGGTCCCCTCGCCGCAGATGCCGGGGTTGAAGTACGAGCGCTTCTGGACATCTTCGGGCCACGCATCTCCGTGCATCCCCAGCCAGGTCGCCGGAACGTTGTAGAACAGGAAGAAACATGCGCTGACACCGCCGAAGATCGCCAGGAAGCGGACGAACTGCTGCTTGACGAAACCACCACGGAGCCGGTCGATTCCGCGTTCGACCAAGGTATGTCCGCGATCATCGGTGAAGAAGCGCAGGCAGACGAGCGCCGTCTGGACACCGCCCCACATGAAGCCCTCGTAGATCGGCCACTGGTAGTAGGTCCCGGCGTTGAACGAGAGCGCCTGGATGGCACCGGGATAGGAGTAGAACCCGATCGGCAGCATGATCAGGGCTTCCATGACGAAGTCGAAGACGATGGCGATCGCATAAGTGGCCAGGACCAACCGCAGATTGCTGATCCCCGGCCACCGGTTCTTGATCTTTCGCATCAGCCAGCAGCCGACGATGGTGAGCAGCAGGACACCGTAGGCGTAGCCGGGAATGTTGGTCAGCAGCGGTTCGGGCACGGTATGGCCCGGCTCCTCGTGTGCCACCCAGCCCGGAATGTGCGGTGCCCACGAACCCTGGTTGAACAGCCAGGCGTTGTACGTGCACCAGGTGCTGTAGTAGTTGAGCATCGGATCCTGGAACATCATCAGGCCCATCGACACCAGCAGCATGCCGTCGAGGGTGATGCGCCGCTCCCGCACCCAGGGCCGAATGATGAAGAACCACAGGGCAACCGGCAGGCCGATCCAGAGCACGACGGCGTTGGCGATCAGCGGGATCTTCATATACAGCGGCGGCTCGCTCGGGCCGCCGGAGACCGGCTCGAAATAAGGGCCGGTGACCCATCGGACGAACAGATACAACGTCAGCGCGAGAACCAAACCGCCGACGGTCGCCCAGATTTTGAACGCGTTCGATGACGACGGGCCTGGCTTTCCGAGGTCAGCGATCCCGCTGACCGATTCGGTGACGACGGGTTGCTTCGACAGATCACTCATGATCGGTTTTTCCCCTTGACGATCGTGGATGCAGTCGGCGGCGCGAGGCAGGCCGACCGATGCAAATATACTCATTGGTATCTGAGATTCCAATAGGTCACCCAGATTCTGTGGCAGACTCTGGCCATGGCTGAGCGCTGGACCCGGGAACGCAGACTCGAGCACACGCGCTCGGTGCTGCTCGACGCCGCCGAGGAGGTGTTCGCCGAGAAAGGTTTTGCGCCAGCCACTCTCGATGACATCGCGCGGGCCGCCGGTTACACCAAGGGCGCCATCTACAAGCATTTCGCCACCAAGGACGATCTCTTCCTGGCCGTCAGCGACAGGTACTGGCGGCGGTATTTCGACAACTTCGCCGAGGTGATGTCGGGTGCATCCCGGGTCGGGCCGGCAGAGCTCGACGAGATCGCCAAACGCTGGCGCGAGCTGAGCCGTGACCGGGGCGCCGACCACGCCGCGCTCGGCCACGAATTCACGCTCTACCTGCGCCGCAATCCAGAGGCGCGGGAGCGGGTGGCGGCCAAGCGGGCCGAAGTCGTCGAGGCGCTGGGCAAATTCATCGCCTCCGGGATGGAGCGCTGGGGGGCCACGCTGCTGGTGCCACCGAAGACGTTCGCGCAGGTACTCATCGCCACCAGCGACGCCGTCGTGCTGGGCAGCGAGCTCGACGACGTCGACCTCTACCGGCCGATCGTCGACATGTACGTCTCAGCGATCAAGCTGCCCTAGAAGACCCGGACCTGACCTTCGAGCACCGGCACGGTCTCGGGCAGCTTGTACGTCTGAATCCCGTTGCGGAACATCACGTTTTCCCGGGCATGCTCGGGCAGGTGTTTGACCAGCCAGCGCGGATCGTCGAAAGTCCAGTGCGGATAGTCCGACGAGAACAGCAGGATCTTGTCGCACTCCATCCACTCGAAGGCCCGCGACAGCTCGGTCTTGTCCTCCGGGTAATCCAGTGGCTGGGTGGTGAACTTGATGTGGTCCTTGACGTACTCGGAGGGCTTGCGCTTGATGTCCATGTAGCGCCGCCGTGCTTGATAGATCGCGTCCATGCGCCACATCAGCGGCAGAATCCAGGTGAACGCATGCTCGACGAACACGACGCGCAGCGTCGGGAACCGGTCGAACACCCCGTCGAAGATCAAGCTCATCACCTGGTTGGCTGCCAACAGCGAGTAGGTGACCATGAAATCGTGGTTGTAGCTGGGGAAGCCGACCGGCGGGATCGGCAGCTCCTCGTACTCGCCACGGGACAGATGACAGCTCACCGTGATGTCGTGCTTGGTGGCCGCCGCCCAGATCGGATCGTATTTCGGATCGCCCCACGACGGGCGCGGCTCGGCCTTGATCAGGATCTGCGCCATGTACGGGTGGCCGGCCCACCGTTCGATCTCCTGGGCCCCGAGCTCGGGTGCTTCGACGGCCAGACAGATGGACCCGCGCCAGCGTTCGTGCCAGTTGTTGTGCGAATCGAGCCAGTGGTTGGCCTGCCAGTCGTTCAGCGCGCAGTTCATCACGTGGTTGGCCTCGGGAATGTGCGCCGAGTACGCCGCCGGTTCGAGGATGGCGATATCGGCGCCGGCCTCCATGATCAGCTGCCGGAAGGCGAGGTCCGGATCGCTGCCGGCGAACTCACCGTCGGCCGGGAAGGCATCGGTGCGCATGGCGTAGGCGTGCGCGTAGTCGGGGGCGTCGTAATAGATGAGATCGCCGACGTCGTGCGAGCCGAAATACCGGGTGCGCCACGGCTCGGGCAGGTACTGGCCCAGGTCACCACGACGGGGGACGGGATGCACGTCCGAGTCGACACAGCGGACGGCGATGCGTTCTTTGGCCGGAATCCTCGGCGATGCTGTCACGGTCATGCTCGTCTCCTCAACGTACGGTTGCGACGGCGATGGACTTGGTCTCGAGGTAACCGTCGAGACCTTCGCGGCCCAGTTCCCGGCCGTATCCACTGTCCTTGATGCCGCCGAACGGCGCGAACGGATCCATTGTGTATCCCTGGTTTACCCCGAAAGTGCCGGTTTGTACACGATCGGCGATGCTCACACCGCGATCGGTGTCGGCAGTCCACACCGAGCCGGCCAGGCCGTAGTCGGAGTCATTGGCGATCGCGACCGCGTCGTCCTCGTCCCGATAGCCGATCACGGTGAGCACCGGGCCGAAAATCTCCTCACGCGCGATGCGCATCGAGTTGTCGGCGTCGGCGAACAGCGTGGGCCGGACGTACCAGCCGGAGTCGAGACCGTCGGGCAGGCCGGTGCCGCCGCAGACCAGCCTGGCGCCCTCGCGTTGGCCGAGGTCGATGTAGTCGCGGACGCGCTGCTGCTGTCGACGCGATACGAGTGGCCCCAGTTCGGTGGCCGGATCGGCGGGGTCGCCCATGACGAGGGCACCCATCCGGGCGGCCAGGGCGTCGACGTAGTCCTGCGCCCGCGCGGCAGGAACCAGGATGCGGGTCAGCGCATTGCAGATCTGGCCGCTGTTGGACAGGCTGGCCGACCGGACACCGGCGGCAACCGTTTCGGGGTCGGCGTCGTCGAGGACGATGGCCGCCGACTTGCCGCCGAGCTCGAGGCTGACCTTGGTGAGGTTGGCCGCGGCCGCCGCCGCGACGGCCCGGCCGGCTGCGCTGGAGCCGGTGAACGAGACCTTGTCGACGGCGGGGTGCGAGACCAGGTGACTCCCGACGGTCGCATCACCCGGCACGACGGTGACGACGCCGTCGGGCAGGCCGATCTCCTTGATCATCTCTGCCAGAAGCAATGCGTCCAACGGGGATTCGGGTGCGGGTTTGAGTACGACGGCGCAGCCGGCCAGCAATGCCGGCACCAGTTTGGTGACGATCAGGAACTGCGGCATGTTCCACGGCACGACGGCGGCGACGACGCCCACCGGGCTCCTCTTGACGTGAACGTCGGAGCCGAAGAAGCCCGTGCGGACCTCGTGCCACGGATAGGTTTCGGCGAGGTCGCAGAAGGCCGACATCATCATCGTCGGCAGCCCGACCTGGGCACGTTGGGCGAAGCTGATCGGGGCGCCGATCTCGGCCGAGATCAATCGCGCCATCTCGTCGCGTCGCTCCGCGTAGAGCCCGGCCAGGCGGCGGACCGCGGCGATGCGCTCAACCGGGTCGAGCCGTGGCCACGGCCCGTGGTCGATTGCCGCGCGGGCGGCAGCGACCGCGGCGTCGACGTCGGCCGGGCCGGCGGCCGGCACGCGGGCGATGGGTTGCTCGGTGTGCGGCGAGATGACCTCGATGGCGTCGGCCGGGTCACCGCTCGGTGACCAGTCGGCCTCGATGCCGAGATACTCCCCTAGATGCTGATCCATCCGGACCCTCCCGCCTCAGTCGACTTCAGAGTATCAACTACTTGTCATTGGTGGAACTGCCGTCTACGGTCGAGCTGAAGCCCTGGCCGGCCGCCGCAGCCCATCGTCGGCGTGGTCGGCCGAATCACATCGCAGAGGAGCGGGCATGGCTCGGTTTCCCAAACCGGCTGAAGGCAGCTGGACGCAGCACTATCCCGAACTGGGCACCGGCCCGGTGTCCTATGAGGACTCGATCAGCCCGGAGATCTACGAGCTGGAACGCCAGGCGATCTTCAAACGCGCCTGGCTCAATGTCGGGCGGGTCGAACAACTTCCACGCAAGGGCAGCTACTTCACCCGCGAGATGAAGGCCGCCAACACCTCGATCATCGTGGTGCGCGCCAAGTCCGGCGAGGTCAAGGCCTTCCACAACGTCTGCCGCCACCGCGGCAACAAGCTGGTGTGGGATGACATGCCACTGGAGGAGACCAGCGGGGTGTGCCGGCAGTTCACCTGCAAGTACCACGCCTGGCGCTACGACCTCGACGGCGAACTCACCTTCGTGCAGCAGGAAGCGGAGTTCTTCGATCTCGACAAGAGCCGTTACGGCCTGGTGCCCGTGCACTGCGAGGTGTGGGAAGGCTTCATCTTCGTCAACTTCGCCAAGACACCCGAACAGTCACTGCGCGAATTCCTGGGCCCGATGATCACCGATCTGGAGGGCTATCCGTTCGACAAGATGACCTCGCGGTTCACCTATCGCTCTGAGGTGAAAGCGAATTGGAAGCTCTACATGGACGCCTTCCAGGAGTTCTACCACGCACCCATCCTGCATGCGAACCAGTCCCCCACCGCCTACTCGAAGGCCGCCGCAGAGTCCGGTTTCGAGGCACCGCACTACCGGCTGGAGGGTCCGCACCGCCTGGTCAGCACGTCCGGGGTCCGGGCCTGGGAGATGCCCGACGAGATGCGCAAGCCCATCGAAGACATCTGCCAGAGCGGGCTTTTCGGCCCGTGGGACAAACCGGATCTCGGCGAGATGCCGGCCGGGCTCAACCCGGCCAAATGCGACCCGTGGGGGCTGGATTCCTTCCAGTTGTTCCCCAACTTCGTGATGTTGTTCTGGGGCCAGGGCTGGTACCTGACGTATCACTACTGGCCGACCTCGTTCAACACCCACACCTTCGAGTGCACGCTGTACTTCCCGCAGCCGCGCACGCCGCGGGAGCGGTTGGCCCAGGAACTGGCCGCGGTGTCCTTCAAGGAATACGGCCTGCAGGACGCCAACACCCTGGAGGCCACCCAGAGCTCGATCGAGACCCGGGTGATCGACGAGTTCCTGCTCTGCGATCAGGAGATCCTGCTTCGGCACCTGCACAAGGAGACCGCGGCGTGGATCGAGGACTACCAGCGCAAGACGGCGAAGGTGTGAACCGATGAGCAAACTGCCGGCGGAATTCGCCGATCTCGAACAGTTTTCGGATTGGTGCCTGTCCAGCGAGCCGCAACGCTATGCCAAGCGACTGGGCTCGACGATGCCCCAGATGCAGGCCTTCTACGACGCGATCACCCCGCGCGCGGAGGAAGCCATCAGCTACTGCGACAAGTTCAGCCTCGATGACATGCCCGAGGACGTGCTCAACCTCATGCACCTGCTGTACTCGATGGTGACGGTCTCGTTCCCGGTGGAGTGCTGGAAGCAGCCCCGGGTTCCCGACTCGGGCGCGACCTCGCTGGACTGCGTCGTCGAGCCCGTCCCGTGACCGGCGCTGACACCCAGACCACGGTACTGCGCGCCGCCCGGTGGGTGGACGTCGCCGGCGGCGAGGTCCGGTCCCCGGCCGTCGTGGTCGTCGAGGGTAATCGCATCACGGCAATCAATCCCGAAGCCCCACTGCCGGATTCGGCCACGACCATCGATCTGGGCGATGTCACGCTGCTGCCCGGCCTGATGGACATGGAACTGAACCTGTTGATCGGCGGACCGGGCAATCCCAACGGGCTGCCGACCCCGATGCACGGCGTCCAGGACGACCCGGCGTACCGGACGCTGCGCGGGGCGGTCAATGCCCGCACCACGCTGGAGGCCGGGTTCACCACCGTGCGCAACCTGGGCCTGATGGTCAAGACCGGCGGCTACCTGCTCGACGTCGCGCTACAGCGGGCGATCGACCAGGGCTGGCATCAAGGTCCCCGCATCTATCCGGCCGGCCACGCCGTCACGCCCTACGGCGGGCACCTGGACCCCACGGTGTTCCAGCGGCTGGCGCCGGGCATCATGCCGTTGTCGGTCGCCGAGGGCATCGCCAACGGTGTCCCCGACGTGATCGCGTGTGTGCGTTACCAGATCCGCCACGGCGCCAAGCTGATCAAGGTGTCGGCCTCCGGCGGCGTGATGTCCCACAGCACCGCGCCGGGTGCCCAGCAGTACTCCGATGCTGAATTCGCCGCGATCGCCGACGAGGCCCACCGCGCCGGGGTGAAAGTCGCCGCGCACGCCGTCGGGGACAGTGCCATCCAGGCCTGCATCCGGGCCGGTATCGACTGCATCGAACACGGCTTCCTGGCCAGCGACGAGACGATCCAGATGATGGTCGACCACGGCACGTTCCTGGTCTCCACCACATATCTCACCGATGCGATGGCCATCGACCGGATCGCGCCGGAGTTGCGCAAGAAGGCGCTCGACGTGTTTCCGCGGGCAAAGTCCATGCTGCCCAAGGCAATTGCCGCCGGGGTACGCGTCGCGTGCGGCACCGATGCGCCGGCGATCCCCCACGGCGAGAACGCCAAGGAGCTGTGCGCACTCGTCGAGCGCGGCATGACCCCGATGCAGGCTCTGCAGGCCGCCACGATGGTGTCTGCCGACCTGGTCGACGCCGCCGATGAACTGGGCCAACTGGCCCCGGGCTACCTGGCCGACGTCATTGCCGTGACCGGCGATCCCAGTGTGGACATCGCCACGACGCTCGACGTCCGGTTCGTGATGAAGGACGGCAGCGTCGTCAAACGCTGTTGACCGGCGGTGCGCTAGCGTCGAGTTGACGCGCGTGTGGCAGGAGACGAGAACATGGACCTCACCGAGAACACCCTGTGGTGGCTCAAGCAGGCGTTCTACTTCTCGCTGACCGAGGTGAACGAGTCGGTCAAGGAGCACGGCGTCACCACCGCCCAGATCGGTGTCCTGCGTCAGCTGACCAGCCAGCCGGGCCTGTCCGGCGCCGAGCTGGCCCGCCGGCTGCTGATCACGCCCCAAGGCGTGCAACTCGCGCTCACCGCGTTGGAGAAGCGGGGCCTGGTCGAGCGCAAGCAGGACCCCCAGCACGGGCGGATCCTGCAGGTCTTCCTCACCGATGAAGGCCGGGCGGTGGCCTCGGCCGTCGTCGCCGATGCCGTCGCCGCCCATGAGCGAGTATTCGGCGTACTCAGTGACGACGAGCAGGAGCAGCTGAAGACGCTCCTGCGCCGGGTGATCGAACAAGGTACGGGCCACACCCCGCACTCCGATCACATCGACCAGTAACAACGCCTCGCTTCCGGAAAATATCTACCACTTGAGATTAATGACAAGTACTTGATATTGTTGGCCGCGATGGAGACATCCACGACTACGACGCCCCGCATGGAATCCGCCGACGCGATCGACGCCGACGGGTTCACCCCCGTGCGGATCAAGCAGGTGATCCGGGAGACCTCCGACGCGGTGTCCCTGGTTCTCGACATACCCGAGCCGGCCCGAGCCCGGTTCCGTTATGCGGCAGGCCAATTCATCACCATTCGGCCGAGAATCGACGGGACCGAACACCGCCGGTGCTACTCGATGTCATCGTCGCCGACCGTCGATCCCGATCTGAGGATCACCGTCAAGCGCGATCGCGACGGTCTGGTTTCCAACTGGGTCAACGACACCGTGAGCATCGGCGACGAACTGCACGTCGCACCGCCCGAGGGCCGCTTCGTCCTCACCGCCGGCGAACGCAACGTCGTCACCTTCGCCGGCGGCAGCGGCATCACCCCCGTGTTCTCGTTGGTGCAGTCGGCACTGGCCGCCACCAGCCGCAGGACTCGGATGTTCTACGCCAACCGCAATCTCGACTCGGTGATCTTCCGAGAGGCGTTGGCCGACCTCGCCGACACCCACAGCGAGCGCCTTCAGGTTCACCATCATCTCGACGATCTGGACGGCGTCGTCTCGCCGCAACACATCGCTGACTTCATCGCCAACGACAGCCACGGGGATACCGACTATTACGTGTGCGGCCCCGCCCCGTTCATGGACACCGTCGAACGCGTCCTCCTTGACGCCGGAGTCCCCAAGCAACAGGTGCATTTGGAACGCTTCAGCGTCGCCGCGGTTCCGGTACCCGACCCGGACGAGCCCGCCGTCACCGAAGAGGTGACGATCGAACTCGACCGCAGCACGGTCACCGCGCCCTACCGCGCGGGCAACACGCTGCTCCAGACCGCCCGACTGGCCGGCCTGAAGGCGCCGTCGTCCTGCGAAACCGGCTCGTGCGGAACGTGTATGGCGCAGATCGTGGAGGGTAGCGCGCGCATGCTCAACAACGATGCCCTCGACGATGACGAGGTGGCCGAGGGCTGGGTGGTGACGTGTCAGGCGTTGCCGACCAGTCGCACAGTGAGAGTGGTCTACGAGTGAGGTGGCTGACGTGACGAACAGGGTGGCCGTGGTGACCGGCGGAGCTTCGGGAATGGGCGAGGCGACGTGCCACGAACTGGGCCGGCGCGGCCACAAAGTCGCCGTTCTCGACGTGAATGCCGACGCCGCGCAACGGGTTACCGACGACCTACGGTCGGCCGGCGTCACCGCCGTCGCGGTCGGCGCCGACATCACCGATCGCACCGCGGTCGCCGATGCGTTCGGCAAGGTGCGCAGCGAACTCGGGTCCGTCGGCATCTTGGTGACCAGCGCCGGCATGTTCGGTTACGCATCGTTCGCCGACATCACCGAAGAATCGTGGTCGCAGATGATCGAGGTGAACCTGAGCGGCACCTTCCGGTGCTGTCAGGTGGCGCTGCCCGACATGGTCGACGCCGGATGGGGGCGCATCGTGATGATCTCGTCCTCGAGCGCGCAGCGCGGTACGCCGTTCGCGGCCCACTATGCCGCGTCGAAAGGGGCGCTGCTGACCTTGACGAAATCGCTGGCCCGGGAATACGCCGCGCACGGCATCACGGTCAACAACATCCCGCCGTCGGGTATCGAGACCCCGATGCAGCATCAGTCCCAAGCGGCGGGTTACCTACCGTCCAACGAGACCATCGCCGCCAACATCCCTCTCGGGAGGTTGGGCACCGGTGCCGATATCGCAGCGGCCGTGGGCTTCTTGTGCTCAGACGAAGCCGGCTTCATCACCGGGCAGACCATCGGGGTCAACGGCGGCTCCGTGATGTAGCGCTGACGTAGTCCCGGCTCGACAATTCCCAAACCACTAGTCACACGGAGGTTCACATGGCAACCAAGTGGCCCAAGCCGGCTGAGGGGTCCTGGACCGAGCACTACCCCGATCTCGGTACGGGACCGATCCCGTTCCGCGACTCCATCTCTCCGGAGTTCTACGCCTTGGAACGGGAGGCGATTTTCAAGCGGGCGTGGCTCAACGTCAGCCGGGTCGAGGAGACGCCGGAGGCCGGCAGCTACATCACCCGCCAGGTCGAAGCCGCCGATGCCTCACTGCTGCTGGTGAAGGATCACGACGGCACCGTCCGCGCCTATCACAACCTGTGCCGCCGACGCGGGCACACCGTCGTCCCCGTGGACTTCCGCGCCACCGAATTGCGCAACACCGGAACGGAATTCGAATGCCGGCACTGCGGGTGGTGCTACGGCCTCGACGGCACCCTGAAGTCACTGCCGGATGCCGACCGCTTCACCGGCCTCGACCCCGCCGACTACGGCCTGGTTCCCGTGCACTGTGACGTCTGGGCCGGGTTCGTATTCGTCAACTTCGACCCGGAACCACGCCAAAGCCTGCGCGATTTCCTCGGCCCCATGGTCACCGCGCTCGACGACTATCCCTTCGGCAAGCTGACCGAACGTTACGACTGGGTGGCGCACAACAACAGCAACTGGAAGATCTTCGCCGACGCCTTCCAGGAGTACTACCATGTGCCGTCACTGCACACCCAGCAGGTGCCACCGGAGGTTCGAGATCCCAACGCGGGCTTCACCTGTGGACATTTCCAGCTCGACGGACCGCACCGGCTCGTCTCGACGGCGGGGACCCGGCGCTGGCTGCTGGCGCCGGAATACATGTACCCGATCGAGCGGGCCACCCAGAGCGGTCTGGTGGGTCCGTGGCGTACCCCCGACCTCGGTGAGCTACCGATGCACGGACTCAACCCCGGCAACATCGAGCCGTGGGGGATCAGCAACTTCCAGATCTTCCCCAACATCGAGATCCTGATCTACGGCGGCTGGTACCTGCTGTACCGGTACTGGCCGACCTCGCACAACACCC
This sequence comes from Mycobacterium sp. GA-1841, assembly GCF_001954135.1. GTDB lineage: Bacteria > Actinomycetota > Actinomycetes > Mycobacteriales > Mycobacteriaceae > Mycobacterium. Next base: position 20,475 of record NZ_MBEQ01000044.1, read on the forward strand.
ACCGCTATGAGGCGTTCACCTATTTCCATCCGGCCCGTACCGTGCGCGAACGCATCGAACACGAAGTCGCCGCCGTGGTACTCAAGGAATTCGCCCTGCAGGATGCCGGCATGCTCGGCGGCACCCAGGCCGCGCTCGAGTACGACGTCATCGACGACTACCCGCTCAACGATCAGGAGATCCTGGTCCGCCATCTGCACAAGATGGCGGTCGACTGGGTCGAGGCGTATCAGCGCGACCTCGTCCCGGCGGGAGTCTCCCGATGACGTCCCCCGGGCTGCCCAGCGCCTTCGCCGAGCTGGAGCCCTACGCCGAAACCTGGTGTCTGGCAACGGAGACCGAGCGCTGGGAACGCCGGCTTGCCAGCACCATGCCGGAGATGCACGAGTTCTATGACGCGTTCTTCCCGCGGCTGGAAGAGGCGATCGAGTACTGCGACAAGTTTCCGCTCGACGAGATGCCCGACGACGCGATCAACCTGCTGCACCTGATCTATTCGTTGATCATGGTCGCGATGTCGGTGGAGATCATGCACCAGCCGGCACCGACCGACTCCGCCGATGCCGTCATGGTCCGCACCGGAGATCCCTGGCCGTAACCGCCACCGAACACGAAAGGGCACACGGAATGAGTGTGTTGACCATCAACAAGCTGACCACGTCGGTGGGCGCCGAGGTTGTCGGCGTCGACCCCGAACGCCTCGGCTCCGACGACAGCCTGGGCGCCGCCATCCTGGACGCCCTCGAAGACAACGGCGTGCTGGTCTTCCACGACCTGCACCTCGACCCGGAAGCCCAAGTTGGCTTGTCGCGACGTCTCGGCGAGATCGACCACTCCGCCGACGGTCATCATCCCGTGGCGGGCATCTACCCGATCACCCTGGACAAGACGAAGAACAAGGCGGCCGAATACCTCAAGGCCACCTTCGACTGGCATATCGACGGCTGCACGCCCACGCACGACGAATGCCCGCAGAAGGCCACGGTGCTGTCAGCGGTCGAGGTGGCCGCGCGCGGCGGGGAAACAGAGTTCGCCAACGCGTACGCGGCCTACGAATCCCTGTCCGAGAGCGAGCAAGAGCGGTACGCCACGCTACGGGTGGTGCACTCCCTGGAAGCCTCACAGCGTCGGGTCTACCCCGACCCCACCCCCGAGCAGCGCGCCCGGTGGGCCGCTCGCCCGACGCACGAGAACCCGCTGGTGTGGACCCACCGCAACGGACGAAAGTCGTTGGTGCTGGGCGCATCGGCCGACTACATCGTCGGCATGGACCGCGACGAGGGCCGGGCGCTGCTGGCCGAACTCCTCGCCCACGCCACCACACCGGACAAGGTCTACAGCCACAAGTGGTCGGTGGGTGACACCGTCATCTGGGACAACCAGGGAGTGCTGCATCGCGCCGCGCCGTATGAGCCCAACTCCCCTCGGCACATGCTGCGCACCACGGTGCTCGGTGACGAGCCGATCCAGTAGGCGCTAGCACCGCGAACGTGCGCGTCTGTCGCCCGACACGCCGCGCAACAGCAACCTTCTGCGCACGCTCGCGGGCTGCAGGCTAACCGCGCCGCAGTGCCGCGCGCGGGCACTCCTCGATCGCACGGGCGGCAAGCTCTTCCAACTCCGGCGGCACGGGATCGAGCTTGACGACGGAGTAGTCGTCCTCGTCGAGCTCGAACAGTTGCGGCGCGAGCTTCTCGCAGATGGCGTTGCCTTCACAGCGATCCAGGTCAACTTCGACGCGCACGGCAGCCTCCACAGGGTTTATCCAAGTCCCATTTGGAGAAAGCCTACGTCAAGAGTCGCCGGATAGACAGGCCATACGGAATCTCGACGCGGCCGGGCGCCCGCGACCGTGCGCCAACTGCTGACGTTTGACGGCGGGTGGGCAGCAGACACGCACGCTCGCGGCGCAGAAATTACTGCGGCAACGCGGACTCGACGACGGTCAGCTCCTCCGAAAGCCCTGCCACCCGGCGGATTTCACGGAACTCCTCGAGCATGCCCTCGGTGACCTCGTGTGGATCGTCGACGGTCGCATCGTCGGAGAGGACTGAGATGTTGATCTGGTCGACGTAGCTCCACACCGTGATGTTGAGCCCGCTGCCGGTGGTGATCGGCCCCACCGAATAGATCTCGGTGACGGTGGCCCCACCGACCTTCCCGCGCTCGCGCGGGCCCGGCACATTCGAGATGTTGAGGTTGAGGACCTTGTTCTGGCCGTCCTTGTTGGCCAGCCACTTGAACACCGCTTCCACGGGCGCCGGCGGCATGTAGGCCGCCCACCGGGCGATCAATTCGGGGCCGATCAGTTGGTGGCTTTCTTTCGCCAACGCAGCCGCTTCGTGCGCACGACGAACCCGCTCGGCGGTATCGGCGACATCGACCGGCAACGCGACCAGTACCCCGCTGAACCGGTTGCCCGAGATGCGGTCCGGTGAAAAGTCGAAACTCATCGGCACCGACGCCAACAGCGGATGGTCGGCCTGGCCGTCGTATTTGAGGGACAGTTTGCGCAGCGCCCCCGACGACATGGCCAGCACCATGTCGTTGATCGTGACCCCGAGCGCCTTGGCGGTCTCCTTGACTTCGGCCAAGGCCAGGGTGGCCGTGGCGAACAACCGTTTCTCCGCGAGGATGTGGTTCATGAAGCTGGGCGGCGGGGTGAAGGGCCGGGTCAACTCCGGTGACAGCTTGCGGTGACTGCGTCGCACCCGCCCGAAGCCCTGGGCGGTGTAGCGGAAGGTGCCGGGCAACCGGCCGAGCTGGCGCATGTGGTCGGTGAACGCCGAGCGCACGAGTTCGGTCTTGGACGGCGCCGGATCGGCTGCGTAGCAGGCGTCGTCGTGTTTCGGTCCGTCCTGCAGGTCCATGCCACGGGCCAGCAGGTTCGCCGAGGCGATCCCGTCGGCCAGCGCGTGGTGGATCTTGTTGACCACCGCGATGCGCGGGCCGGCGTTGTCGGGGCCGGCGGCCAACCCCTCGACGAAGTACATCTCCCACAGCGGCCGGCTGCGATCCAGTTGCGTGCTGGCGATCTCGCCGATGGCCTCGTCGAGTTCGCGGCGACCGCCCGGCTCGCGCAGCCGCCACGGCCGCACGTGGTACTCGAGGTCGACGTCGCAGTTTTCCCGCCACATCGGATGGTGGAACTTGAACGGGATGTCGACGAGCTGGTAACACAGCGGTTCGAGTTTGCCCAGCCGGCTGCGGATCACGTCCCGGAAATCGTCGATCCCGAACTTCCGGTCCCCCAGATCGTCGAGCGCAATCACGGCGATCTTCAATGTGTGCATGTGCACGGTCGGCGCTTCGGTATACAGCAGGAACGCGTCCCACCCACTCAACCGCTTCACGGTGTCCCTCCCCAGGTGTGGAGGCGTCTATATAACCGCTTTAGTCCGGTCAATCGCCCTGTTTCGGTGAATTTGGTTGAGGAACAAGCCAATTGCGGTGGCCATGGCACCGGTACGGGCCCCGTCGGTCATGTCGAAGGCGTGCCCGGCGCCCGGGAGCTCGATGTAGCCGACCGGCGATCGGGACACGGCCTTGAGCCGGTCGACGAAACTGCGGGCCTGGGCGACCGGGATGACGCTGTCGCCGGTTCCGTGGATGACGAGGAACGGTGGCGCATCCGGGTGAATCTGGGCGATCGGCGAGGCCAACCGGTAGATCTCGGGGTGGCGGTCGATCTTGCGACCCACCACGACCCGCTCCAGGAAGTCGACGAAGCGGATGCGCTCTTCGGTGGAGCGGTCCTCCCAGTCGTAGCGTCCGTAGATACCGACGACGGCGTCGACGCTGGTGTCGGAGCCGTCGGGCAGATCGCCCTGCAGGTCCGGGTGGTTCGGGGTGAGACCGGCCAGTGCCGCCAGGTGGCCGCCGGCCGAGCAGCCCGCGACGGCGACGAAGTTGCGGTCGCCGCCGAACTTGTCGACATTGGCCCGCGCCCACGCGATCGCCGCCTTGACGTCGGTCAGATGGCGCGGCCAGCGGTGGTGCGGGGCCACCCGGTAATCGATCGACAGGCACACCCACCCCTGACGCGCCAGGTGGGACAACAGGGCGTACCCCTGCAAAATCCGGCCACCGTGTACCCAGGCGCCACCCGGGACGAACAGCAGCACCGGAGCCGGTTCGGCGGGCAGGTGCCGGGGCCGCCAGACATCGAGCAGCTGCGCCGGGTCGTCGCCGTAGCGCACCGAGGTCCGGTAGACGTCGCGGCGGTACTCGCGGCTGCGCCACACCGGCGGCATCGTGTCCGGCACCGGCCAATCGATGGCCAGGTCAGCCGCTGACACCACGGCACGCATGGCCTCTTGCACCACGGCGTTGGTCTGCTCGCGCTCGGACTTGCGAATTCCACCGGCGCCCGGGGCCAGCCAGGACTTCGCCGAAGCGGTGACGAATTCGGGCAGGTTACGGAAGCCCCACACGCCCATCGCGGCCATGGCGCCGAACGGTTCCAGGTGCTTGCCGACCACCGGCAGCGAAGCCGATGCAACGCTCAGCGCCAGCATATGGTCAGCAGGCTTGGCAGTCAGCAACCATCGCGCCCGATCGGCGAGACTCGGTGCGGGGTACCGGTTATCCGGTCGTGCCGTCATTTTGCGAGCCTACCGCGCCATCGATGGGCACAGGTGACAACTTCGCCGAGTTGTTCACTCGCTGTCGGAATGTGATCTGGATCACGTCGACGTGGGCAGCCGTCCCGGTTAGCTTCGCCAACCATGACTAAGTCTGCGCTGGCCATCACCGAAGAGCACCAGGACCTCGCCGAGTCGGCGCTCGGACAACTGAAGCGACTCGACAGCCGGGCCGCGGCGCGCGCCACCCTGGAGGACGCCGGCCGCTACCCCGCCGACATCTGGTCGGCCGGCGCCGCACTTGGTTGGAACGGCCTGGCCGTTTCCGAGGAGTACGGCGGCTCGGGTTTCGGCCTGCCCGAGCTGGCCGTGGTGGCTGAGGTCGCCGGCCGCGAGCTGTGCCCCGGGCCGTTTCTGCCGACGGTGTCGGCCGCCGTGGTGATCGACCGTTTCTCACCGGATTCCGTTCGGGCCGAGCTTCTTCCGGGTCTGGCTCAGGGGTCGACCGTCGCCGCACTCGGCCTGGCCGGCTCGGTGGCCATCGGCACCGACGGCCGGCTCGGCGGGCAGGCGCGTGCCGTGCTCGGGGCACCCGACGCGCAGGTGCTCGTGCTGGCCGCCGGAGACGACGTCGTCATCCTCGACGCCACCGCCGACGGGATCACCGTCACCGCCGAGGACTCCCTGGACACCACCCGCAGCATCGGCGTCGTCGACCTGAACGAGGTGGCCGTCGACGAGAGCCGGATCCTGCGGGGCGCGGCGCGCGGGGCCCGCACGGTGTTCCGCATCCTCGGCGCGGCAGAAGCCGTCGGAGTCTCTTGGGCCGCACTGGACATGGCCGTCGAATACGCCAAGGTGCGCGAGCAGTTCGGCCGCACCATCGGGACGTTCCAGGCCGTCAAGCATCACGCCGCCAACATGCTCGTCGACGCCGAACAAACCACCGCGGCGGTCTGGGATGCCGCCCGCGCCGACGACCTCGACCGGGCCTCGTTCGCCGCCGCCGTGGCCGCCGCGCATGCCATCCGGGCACAGATCTTCTGCGCGCAGAACAATGTTCAACTACACGGCGGCATCGCGTTCACGTGGGAACACGACGCACATCTGTACCTGCGCCGGGCCCGGACGCTGGCTGCGGTGCTCGGTGACGGCGCCGATCCGCTGATCGACGTCGTCGAAGGGCAACGCACCGGGCAGGCGCACGGGGCCTCCTTCGCGCTCCCGGACGAGGCCGAGCAGTACCGCCAGGACGCCCGGGCGGCGGCCTCGGCAGTGCGCGCGCTGCCCGAGGACAAGCGCCGCGACTACCTGGTGGACTCCGGCTATCTGGTGCCGCACTGGCCCAAGCCGTATGGCCGGGCCGCGGATGTGTTGGAGCAGTTGGTGATCGAAGAGGAGTTCACCGACATAGAGCGGGCGGACATGGGTATCACCGGCTGGGTGACCCTGACCATCGCCCAGGCCGGGACCGACGATCAGCGCGAGCGCTGGGTGGAGCCGGTACTGCGCGGCCAGGTGATGTGGTGTCAGCTGTTCTCCGAGCCGGGCGCGGGTTCGGATGCGGCCGCGGTGCGGACCGCCGCCAAGAAGGTCGACGGTGGCTGGCGGGTCACCGGCCAGAAAGTGTGGACCAGCCTGGCGCAGCACTGCCAGTGGGGGTTGGCCACGGTACGCACCGATCCCGACGCTCCCAAGCACGCCGGTGTCACGATGATGGCGATCGACATGAAAGCGCCTGGGGTGACGGTCAATCCGTTGCGCGGCCTGACCGGTGACGCCCACTTCAACGAGGTGTTCTTCGACGACGTGTTCGTTCCGGACGCCGATGTGGTCGGCGACGTGAACAAGGGCTGGCTGGTGGCCCGGGCCACCCTCGGCAACGAGCGGATCTCGATCGGTGGCGGCTCGGCGGCGCCGACCGGATTCGATGCCGACGAGTTGGTCGCCCTGATCGACGCGGATCCCGACGGCGCCCGCTACGTCCGCCGCGCCGGCGAGGTGATCGCGGTGGGCCACACGCTGCGGCTGCTGAACCTGCGCCGGGTCAGCCGCGCCATCGCCGGTGCCGAACCCGGGCCCGAGGGCAACGTCACCAAGCTGCTGGTGGCCGAGCACTCCCAGCATCTGACCGAACTCGGCATGGATCTCGTCGGGTCGGCCGGGGTGACCGGGCAGACACCGAAGCTGACCCGGGCCTATCTCGGCAACCGGGCCATGACGATCGCCGGCGGCACCTCGGAGATCACCCGGAACACCATCGCCGAACGCATCCTGGGCCTGCCCCGCGACCCGCTGTTGAAGTAGTTCGCCGCTTTCCACGTCAGGGCTGTGCCCGCGTCGGATCTACGACCCTGACGTGGAAACCGACGTCGCCAGTTCCGGGGCACGGTAGAAAAGTATTTGTGACCGCGAACACTGAGCCTGCTTCCACGTTCCATCCGGACCTCGCGCGCATCGCCCGCTTCCTCCCGCGCGGAATGGTGAACCAGCGCTCGCTGCCGCTGTTCCAGCGGCTGACCAGCCTGCAGAACCGGCAGACGCCCAAGGATGTCGAGGTGCTCACCTTGAGCTCCGGCGCCGGCGTCCGACTGTTCCGCCCTGAGGGTGTCACCACTCCGACGCCGGCGCTGCTGTGGATCCATGGCGGCGGTTACGTGCTCGGTAGCCCGGCGCAGGATGACGCGCTGTGCCGGCGTTTCGCCCGGGAACTCGGCGCCACGGTGGCCGCGGTCAAGTACCGGTTGGCGCCCAAGCACCCGTACCCCGCCGGGCTGGAAGACTGCTATGCCGCGCTGAAATGGCTCGCCGGGCTGCCCGCGGTCGATCCGGCCCGGGTTGCGGTCGCCGGGGCGAGCGCCGGCGGCGGGCTGGCCGCGGCTCTGGCGCTGCTCGCCCGCGATCGCGGCGAGGTACCGGTGGCCGCCCAGATCCTCGTGTACCCGATGCTCGACGATCGCTCGGTCGGCCCGGAGCTGGAGGATCCCGGCCACCGGCTGTGGACCCAGGGCAGCAACAGATTCGGTTGGTCGGCCTATCTCGGCAAGGCAGATCCGGCCGTCGCGGTCCCCGCTCGGCGCCAGGACCTGGCCGGACTACCGCCGGCCTGGATCGGCGTCGGCACCCTTGACCTGTTCCACGACGAAGACCTCGCCTACGCCGAACGCCTGCGCGCCGCCGGCGTCGACTGCCAAGTCGAAGAGGTTCACGGAGCCTTCCACGGTTTCGACCAGATCGCAGCGAAAACGCCTGTGGCCCAAGCCTTTCTGGCCAGCCAATGCGCCTACCTACGCACGGCGCTGGGCTGATTCGCGTTGGTGACGTAGATACCGGCAGGCCCGCTCCAACAGGCAGCGATCATCGGTCGACAGCGTCCTGGCCCTGGGCACCAATCGGGAAACGGTCCGGGCGAACCGGAGGCACAACTGTTCGGCGGTCATCCCGAACTCGAGCCAGACATCGTCCTCGCGTGGACCCCCATAGGGAGCCCACGCGAGGACGAACTTCAGCAGGAGACGTTCGAAGGTGTCCATCTGCCAGTTTTGTCCGTCGACTCAGTCGCGAATCACGGTGTCCTCGAACACGACCCGGCCGATCAACTCATAGCGGCGTGGATCACGCAGCTTGAAGTACGTGGCCATACCCGCACCGAGGACGAAGATGCCCACCACGATCCAAGGCGTCAGCTTGAACAGCAGCGTGCCCGAGGCCGTGCCTGCCGCCGCGTCTTTGTGCTCCCACAGCAGGTACACGACATAGAGCATGCCGATCCCGCCGAGGCCCGGGGCGACCAACGTCTTGAACCAGTGCTTGGAGACCGGGTGGTTCTTGCGGATGTGGAAGTAGCTGATCACCGAGAAGGCGCACAGCGACTGCACGATCAGGATCGCCATGGTGCCGAGGATCGCCAGCAACGTGTACATGTGCACGTACGGATCCATGCCGGCGAACAGGAAGGCCAGGATGATCACCAATGCGATCCCGCTCTGGGTGAACGAGGCGATGTGCGGTGAACCGTGCGTGGGATGCGTGGCGCCCAGGGTCTTCTGCAAGTTCTTGGACAGGCCTTCACGCCCGAGCGCGTACAGGTACCGCGAGGCGCAGTTGTGGAACGCCATACCGCAGGCGAACGAACCGGTCACCAGCAGGATGTTGAACACGGTGATCGCCCACTCGCCGTAGGTGTCGCGGACGGGCCCGAAGAAGATCTCGGAGGATGTCGCGGAATCCTGAGCGAGTTCCACCGCATGCTGCGGGCCCGTGCCGGCGATCGCCATCCAGGACACGAACACGTAGAACACGCCGACACCGACGACGCTGAGCATGGTGGCCCGCGGGATGATCTTCTTCGGGTTACGCGACTCCTCGCCGTACATGGCGGTCGATTCGAAGCCGACCCAGGACCAGAACGCGAAGAACAGGCCCAAACCGGCACTGGCACCGGCGATTCCGGCAGCCGGCGAGAACGCCCCGATGGGGTTGATGGTCTCGGCGACGGCGAACCCGTCGGGACCGCCTCCCTTGAACAGCACGGCCACCGCACCGAGCGCGAGCATGACGATCTCGGTCACCAGGAACACACCGAGCACCTTGGCGGTCAGGTTGACGTCGAAGTACGTCAACACCGCGTTGGTCACCAGCATCAGCAACGCCGGGATGATCCAGTGGATGTGGATGCCCAACTGGGACTGCATGAAGTTCTGGAAAAAGAACGAGAAGATCCCGATCAACGAGGCTTCGAACACCACATACGCCATGGTGATCAATCCGCCGCTGGCCATGCCGACGATACGGCCGAGCCCGTGCGAGATGTAGCCGTAGAACGCGCCGGTGGTGGTGATGTGCTTGGCCATGGTCGCGTAGCCGACGGCGAAGAGGCCCAGGACCACCGTGGCCACGATGTAGCCGGCCGGCGCATGCGAACCATTTCCGAATCCGACTGCGATCGGGACGTTGCCGACCATTGCGGTGATCGGGGCAGCGGTCGCCACCGCCATGAAGATGACGCCGACGGTGCCGACGGCGTTGCGTTTCAGTCTCTGGACGTCATGAGCTGCAGTTTCGCCCGGAGCGACAGCTTGATCGGTCATCTAGTGGAATACCTTCCAGGTTACAGTGGTAGTCCGTTTGTGGCCTGCGCCACATAACGAACCTTACGCATATTGGCATGACCAAAACCGGTTCGCAAGCGATTCCTGCAACCATTGACACAAATGGTTGCAACCGTTTACGGTGAGGGCCATCACAGCTACCGGATAGCTGGAGAGGGAGCCGCATGTACGACTACGGCACGTTCACGTTCGATTCCAAAGCCGAAGTGCTGGATCGAGCCAAGACGTTCTGGAATCCAGACAAGACACAGTTCTGGACTGACACCGGTGTCGATCTGGTGATCGACCGCCGCGAGGGATATTTCCTGTGGGACATGGGCGGACGCCGCCTGATCGATATGCACCTCAACGGGGGCACGTACAACCTCGGTCACCGCAATCCCGAAGTGATGCAAGCGATCACCGACGGTATGCAGCACTTCGACGTCGGCAACCACCACTTTCCGTCGGTGGCGCGCACCGCCCTGGCGCAGCGCCTGGTGGAGACCGCGCCGGCGTCGATCAAGAAGGTGGCCTACGGGTCCGGCGGCGGCGAGGCGATCGACATCGCGCTCAAGAGCGCCCGCCACGCCACCAAACGCCGCAAGATCGTCTCGATCGTCAAGGCGTATCACGGCCACACCGGTCTGGCGGTCGCCACCGGTGACGATCGGTTCGCCAAGTTCTTCCTGGCCGATCAACCCGACGAGTTCCTGCAGGTGCCGTTCAACGACATCGACGCGATGGAACGCGTACTGGCCCCCGGTGATGTGGCGGCGGTCATCATGGAGACGATTCCGGCCACCTACGGATTCCCGCTTCCCGCACCGGGTTACCTGGAGGCGGTCAAGGCGGCCACCGAGAAACACGGCACGCTCTATATCGCCGACGAGGTGCAGACGGGGCTGATGCGCACCGGCGAACTGTGGGGCATCACCAAACACGGCATCGAGCCCGACATCCTGGTGACCGGCAAGGGCCTGTCCGGCGGCATGTATCCGATCACCGCGGCGCTGCTCGGCGATCGCGCGGCGCAGTGGCTCGACGAGGACGGCTTCGGCCACATCTCCACCTTCGGCGGTGCCGAACTGGGCTGTGTGGCCGCCTTGAAGACGCTGGAGATCTCCACCCGTCCCGAGGTCCGCTCGATGGTGCACTACATCTCCGACATCTTCGAGCACGGACTGCGCCGCATCCAGGCCGACCATCCGGACTGGTTCGTCGGCATCCGGCAGAACGGTGTGGTGATCGGTCTGGAATTCGATCACCCCGAGGGTGCCAAGTTCGTGATGCGCGAGCTCTACGAGAACGGCGTGTGGGCAATCTTCTCCACCCTGGATCCCCGGGTGCTGCAGTTCAAACCGGGCCTGTTGCTCTCGCGTGAGCTGTGCGAGGACGTGCTGGACCGCCTCGCCGTCGCGGTGGCCAGGGCCGAGACCGTCGTGAGAGGACGTAAAGCATCATGACCAACACCCCACAAGCCGGCCACATGCTGGAGCGGGCCCGCTGGGCCGCCGCGGCATACGCCGACTACGACGCCACCGCGGTGGCCAACATCGTCAACGCAGTGGCCGATGCCGCTTACGCCAATGCCGAACGGTTCGCCACCGAGGCCGTCGTCGAGACCGGTATGGGGGTGGCCGCCGACAAGGTGACCAAGAACCGGGCCTGCTCCCGCGGAATCGTCGACTACTACGCGGGTGAAGACTACGTATCGCCCCGCGTCGACACCGCTCGAAAGATCGTCGAGCTGCCCCGGCCCGCCGGCGTGGTGCTGGCGCTGACCCCGACCACCAATCCCGTTGCCACGGTCTATTTCAAGACGATCCTGGCGCTGATGACCCGCAACGCCGTCGTCATCGCCCCGCACCCGCGGGCCAAGCGGTGCTCGGCCGACGCGGCCCGGGTCCTGGCCGAGGCGGCCGTCGCCGCAGGAGCCCCCGACGGCATCGTGCAGGTGATCGACGAACCCTCCATTCCCCTCGTCCAGGCCTTGATGGCCGATGAGCGCACCGACGTCATCGTTGCCACCGGCGGCACCGGGGTGGTGCGGGCGGCGTACTCGTCGGGCAATCCGGCACTGGGCGTCGGGCCGGGCAACGTGCCGGTGTTCGTCGAGGCCAGCGCGGATATCACGGCGGCGGCCAAGCGCATCGTGGACAGCAAGGCCTTCGACAACTCGGTGCTGTGCACCAACGAATCCGTGCTGATCGCCGAGGACGCGATCGCCGACAAGCTCAGCGGGGCACTGACCCGCGCCGGGGCGCACATCCTCGACGAGGACGCGACGCGACGGCTACGGGCCTACATGTTCGCCGACGGCCACCTCAACACCGAGGTGGTGGGCCGCGACGCCGCCTGGATCGCCGGGCAGGCGGGGCTGCGGGTCACCCCCAAGACCCGGGTGCTCATCGCGCCGTTCAGTGACGTGATCGCCGAGGAGATGCTGGCCCACGAGAAGCTGTCGCCGGTGCTGGGCTTGACCACCGCGGCCGACGCCGCCCGCGGTATCCGGGCTGCCCGGGCCGTGGTCCGGATCGGCGGGGCCGGCCACTCGGCCGCCATCCACAGCGAGAACGCCTCGGTCATCACCGATTTCGCTGCCCAGGTGCCGGTACTTCGGGTGGCGGTGAACGTCGGCAACAGCACCGGTAGTTCCGGGCTGGACACCAACCTGGCACCGTCGATGACGATCGGCACCGGTTTCGTCGGCCGCAGCTCGATCGGTGAGAACCTGCAGCCGCAGAACCTGATCAACTGGGCCCGCATCGCCTACAACAGCGATTCGGGGGTTCCCATGGGCAACTTCGCGGGCATCGACCCGTGGCACTCGCCCGCCGGACCGGTGCCGGAGTATCCACGCGCATCCAACGACCGCAACGGCATTGCGGTGCCGCCCCGCCGCTCCTATGCCGCGGCCGGCCGCTCGAATGACCCCGGGCTGGACGCGTTGCGGGCCGAACTGCGCGCGTTGGTCGTCGAAGAACTCGCACAACTGATCAAGAGGTAGGGCTGTGGCCGAACTACGTTCCTTTATCTTCATCGACCGGCTGCAGCCGCAGACCATGTCGTATCTGGGCACCTGGATCAAAGGTGCCCTGCCGCGGGCAAACCACGCGGCCCAGATCATCGAGGTGGCCCCCGGCCTCGACATCGAGGGCGTCACCGACGTGGCACTCAAGCATGCCGAGGTCAAAGCCGGAATCCTGGTGGTCGAGCGGCAGTTCGGCTACCTGGAGTTCCACGGCGAGACCGGTGCGGTCAAAGCCGCCGCCGACGCCGCGCTCGACGAGCTGGGCGGTGACACCGGGAACGCGAAACGACCGGAAATCCTGGCCTCGCGGATCATCTCCAGCGTCGACCACCAGCACGCATTTCTGATCAACCGCAACAAGATCGGCTCGATGGTGCTGCCCGGGGAATCGCTGTTCGTCCTCGAGGTCCAGCCGGCGTCCTACGCGATCCTGGCCACCAACGAGGCCGAGAAAGCCGCCGACATCAAGGTGATCGACTTCCGGATGATCGGGGCCACCGGCCGCGTGTACCTGTCGGGTACCGAGGCCGACATCCGCACCGCGGCCGAGGCTGCTCGGGATGCATTGGCCAGGGCATGAATATCAACCATGACGAACTACGCGCCCTGGTGCGTGAGGTGGTTCGCGAAGCCGTCTCGGGCCTGTCGGCGGCGCCGACGCTCGCGGGATTGTCGGCACCCAAGATCCCGGGGCCGGTGGCTGTCCCCCCACCACCGGCCCCGGCTCCGGCTCCGGCTCCGGCCCCGGCTCCGGCTCCGCCGACGACGGTCGCCGAGCAGATGGGACTGGAACCCACCGGTCCCCGCGCCGCAGACGGCAAGAACCGCACCGAGACCGTGCAGCTGGCCAACGACAAAGACCTGGACAACTTCGTCCGGAAGTTGTTGCGGCTATTCGAAAGCCCGAAGACCCGCGCCGACCTCAAGGCTGGGCGGCTCGGCTTCCGGTTGACCGGCGCGGCGTCGGCCGGCGGTCGCGGCGCCGTGCATCGCATCGAGACGGGTGCGGTGACCGAACGTCAGATCGCCGACCTGGCCGGTGGCACCTTGGTGCTCGGCCGCAAGGCGGTGCTCACCCCATTGGCCCGGGAGAAGGCGCGCACTCTGGGGATCACGATCGAGAAGGAGCGAAAGTGCTAGCAGCGACTGTCACCGGCAACGTGTGGTCCACCCGTCGGATCGACGGCATCCCCGCCGGCGCGTTCCTCGAGGTAGAGGTCGACGGGAGCAGCTCCCGGATGATCGCGTTCGACGTGCTCGGCACCGGCGTCGGCGAACGCGTCCTGATCGCGCAGGGTTCCGTGGCCGCGAACTGGTTCACCGGCACCCCGCCCCCGGTCGATGCCCTCATCATCGGTTCCATCGATTCCAACCCCAACAAATAAGGAGAAACACCCATGTCCAGCAACGCAATCGGACTGATCGAGACCAAAGGCTACGTCGCCGCGCTGGCCGCCGCCGACGCGATGGTGAAGGCTGCCAACGTCACCATCACCGACCGTCAGCAGGTCGGCGACGGTCTGGTCGCCGTGATCGTGACCGGTGAGGTCGGCGCGGTCAAGGCCGCCACCGAAGCCGGCGCCGAAACCGCCTCGCAGGTCGGTGAACTGGTCAGCGTGCACGTCATCCCCCGCCCGCACGGTGAGCTCGGCGCGCACTTCGCGGTCGCCAGCAAGTAACCATGCCGACCACAGCTGAGGACAGCACGCGGATTCACACCCAGATCCGCGTCTACCTGTTGGTGGAGGACCTGCAGCGCCAGTTCGCCGCCTACCTCGGAACCCCGACCCGGGCACGGGGATACCCGCCGTACGAGGGCGAGCACGCCCTGATCGTCGAGGTGTCCCCCGCCCTGGCCATCGAGCGGGTAATCGATCTGGCCCTGCGTGAGGTGCCCGGCATCCAACCCGGAATCCTCTACGTGGAACGCCAATTCGGGGTGCTGGAGATCCACTCGGCCGATCTGGAGGATGTGAAGCGGGCCGGCGAGGCGATCCTGGTCGGCACCGGCAACAAGGCCTCCGATCAACTTCGGCCCCGGGTGCTCTACCACGACATCATCGAGAACATCACCGATCAACACGCGGTGATCCTCAACCGCAATCGGCAGGCATCGATGATCCTGCCGGGCCAGTCACTGTTGGTCTACGAGATGACGCCGGCGTTGTTCGCCGCGGTGGCGGCCAACGAGGCGGAGCGGGTGGCCCCCGGGCTCACCGTCGTCGACGTGCAGATGATCGGCGCCGCGGGCAGGCTGTACATCGGCGGCAGCACCGCCGACGTGACAGTGGCCCGCGACCGGATCACGGCGGTGTTGGATGGTATTGAAGGACGCGATCATCAGTGATCGCTTGCGCTGAGAAGAGACGGTACTGATGGTTATCACCGACGAGATCGATGTCGCCCGACTGGCCCTGCGCCAGTACGACATCGGGGCGGATGCAACACTGCGGTTGCTGAACCTGTCCGAGAATGCCACTTATCTCGTCGAGGATGCCGGCACCCAATCGATCCTGCGGGTGCATCGGCAGGACTATCACCGGCCCCATGAGATCGAGTCGGAACTGGACTGGCTGCAGGCGTTGCGGACCGACAGCGACGTCACGGTGCCCGCGGTGCTGCCGACCCGTGACGGCCGGCGGCTGGTGACCGTCGTCGGCGGTGCCGACAATCCGGCCAAAGCGGGTGAGGAGACCGGCGGGGTGCCCCGTCACGTCGTGCACTTCGGCATGGTGGCCGGAGCCGAGCCCGACGAAGGGTCCTTGACCCTCGACGATTTCCACACACTGGGCCGGATCACCGCCTCCCTGCACGAGCATTCTCAGCGGTGGCAGCGCCCGGCCGGCTTCGGCCGCTTCGCCTGGGACTGGGACCACAGCCTGGGCGCGACACCGCGCTGGGGGCGATGGCACGATGCCTCGGGGGTCGGTGCGGCCGAGCGGCAGGTGTTGGAGCGGGCCCAGAAGCTGCTCCAGGAGCGGCTCGGGGCCTACGGCACCGGACCCGAGGTCTACGGCCTGATCCACGCCGATCTTCGACTGGCGAACCTGCTCGTCAATCCCGACGCAGGCCCGTCCGGACCGCAGATCACCGTCATCGACTTCGACGACTGTGGATTTGGTTGGTACTTCTATGATTTCGGCACAGCCGTGTCCTTCATCGAAGATGATCCAGCGCTGCCGGACTGGCAGGACGCCTGGGTGAGCGGCTACCGCACCCGACGCGACCTGCCCGCCTCGGACGAGGACATGCTGGCCTCGTTCGTGCTGCTGCGCCGGCTGCTGTTGCTGGCCTGGATGGGCAGCCACAGCCACTCCAAGGAATCGGCTACCAAGGCGATCAGCTACGCCGCCGGCAGCTGCGAACTGGCCGAACGCTACCTGCGTTCCGCCGGCCACACCCTGACCTGACTTCCAAAGGACCCCACCCCATGTTCACATCGCTTCAGGGCCGTTCGGCCATCGTCACCGGCGGCAGCAAGGGCATCGGCCGCGGCATCGCCGAAACCTTCGCCAACGCCGGCGTGGACGTGCTGATCACCGGGCGGAACCAGGACGACCTCGACAACACGGTCACCGCGCTCGCCGGCGCCCCGGGCCGGGTGAGCGGTGTTCGCGCCGACGTGACCAGCCCCGAGTCGGCCATTTCTGTGGTCGACGAGGTGGTCAAGCGACACGGTGGACTCGACATCGTCTGCGCCAACGCCGGCATCTTTCCGTCCGGGCGCCTCGAAGAGCTCACCCCCGACGACATCGAACAGGTGCTGGCGGTGAACTTCAAAGGCACCGTCTACATCGTGCAGGCCGCCCTGGAGGCGCTGACGGCGAGCGGGCACGGTCGCGTCGTCATCACGTCGTCGATCACCGGGCCGATCACCGGGTACCCCGGCTGGTCGCACTACGGCGCCTCCAAGGCCGCCCAGTTGGGCTTCCTGCGCACGGCCGCAATGGAACTGGCGCCCAAGAAGATCACGGTCAACGCCGTGTTGCCCGGCAACATCATCACCGAGGGCCTGGACGGCATGGGTCAGGACTACCTCGACCAGATGACCTCGGCGGTGCCTGCGGGCCGGCTCGGATCGGTCGCGGACATCGGCAACGCGGCACTGTTCTTCGCCACCGACGAAGCCGCCTACATCACCGGACAGTCGCTGGTCGTCGACGGCGGGCAGATTCTGCCCGAATCGCACATGGCGATCGCTGAACTGTAGTTCAACCCGGATAGAATTGGCTGTACCAATACACGGTAAGGGGGCCGGGGTGGCACTTCACAGCGAGGAGTTGCGCAGGCGCATCGTCGCCGACATCAACGCGGGCACCCCCGGCGCCAAACTGGGCAGTGAACGTGACCTGGCCGAACAGTACGGCACCAGCCGCTCCAGCCTGCGCCAGGTGTTGGCCGCGTTGGAGGAAGCCGGTCTGGTACACCGGGTGATCGGCCGGGCCGGCGGCATCTTCATCAGCCACGGACAGGTGGAGCGTCAGCTGTCGGACGTGGTCGGGGTGCCCGCATTCCTGGCCAACCAGGGCTACGTCGCGGGGACGCGCGTGCTCTCGACGCGCATCACCACCCCCGACGACGCCACCCGGACCGCGCTGCGCCTCGGACCGGCTGACTACGTCATCGAGATTCAGCGAGTGCGGCTGGCCGACGGCTTCCCGATCTCGTTGGAGCACGCACAGTTTCCGGCGGACGCCTTCCCCGGCCTGCTCGATCAGCAACTGGGTGGGTCGCTCTACGAGATCCTGGAATCCCGTTACGGTCTGGTCACCGGCCGGGCCGACGAACGCATCGAAGCCGTCAACGCCACCAGCAACGAGGCGACACTGTTGGGCATCAAGCCCAAAGCAGCACTGCTGTTGATCACCCGGGTCACCTACGACCAGAACGGCACCCCGTGCGAGTTCTCCCGCGACCTGTTCCGCGGGGACCGCACGGCGTTGGCAGTGACGGCCAAGGGTAGCGGTATCGCCACCCACGCCGATGCCAACACCGCCTCGGTCACCCTGCAGCGTCAGGCCGGCTGACCCGCTTCGGCGGTACCGTCAGGCCGGCACAGCGTCGGTATCGCGGTCCCAGACCCGGTGCTGGGCCATGACCGCCACCGCCGCCTCGATGAACTCGGACGGCAGGTCGCCGCTCGGCGCGGTGATCACGCCATCCGTCGAGCTCACCTGATCCGCAGGCAGCGTGGCGACGACGCCTGCAGCGCGCAGCATCTCGCCGCCCTCACCGAAGGCGAGCACGGCCTTGAGGTGCTTGTAGGCCTCGGCGACGAAATGCACCGCGTAGCCGTCTTGCAGCAGACTCTGGACTGATTCGGACCCGCCGGCCACCGCAACGGCGTCGTAGAGGACCGACGCCATGGTCGTCATGCCCTTGTCCACCTTGAGCTCGCCGCCCGAGGCACCCCGCAGCGTGCCGCCGCCGGTGGGTGCGAGCACCTCGACGATCGCGCCGCGCTCGGTCATCGCACTCTTGAATTGCTCCGCAGTGTCGACGTCGACGCCGTCGGCCGCGAGCAGGGCGATCTTGCGGGATTCGATGCTGTCGGTGGCGGTGTTGAGCTGAGACAGCGCCGGGGACGCCGGCTCGTCGCGCTCGATCGGCACGGCCTCCGGCGCGGGCAGGCCGAGCTTGGCGGCCACCTGGGCGGCCAGGGCGTTGTCGATCAGATTGAGCTGATCGACCACGCGCTCCCGAATCCCGGTCTCCGCGTTCACCTTCCCGAGTTCGAAGGCGAAAGCGGACACGATGTGCTTGGCCTCCACCGCGGTCATGCTCTTCCAGAACACCCGGGCCTGGCTGTGATGGTCCTTGAAGGTCTCGGCGCGCTTACGCATGGCCTGGCCCTCGATGCGCTGCGTGTAATGCCGGAAGACATCTTCATCGGCCAACGCCGGGCAGCCCCCGCCGAGGGTGTTCTTGAAGTAACTGGTCTTGCCCTGCGGAATCCGGTGCTGGGAATAGCCGTCGTGCTGGTTGGTGTGTACCTCGGCGATCGGGCGGTTGACCGGGAGATGGGCGAAGTTCGGCCCGCCCAACCGGATCAGCTGTGTATCCAGATACGAGAAGTTGCGGAACTGCAGCAACGGATCATTGGTGAAGTCGATACCGGGAACCAGGTTGGCGGTGTGGAAGGCCACCTGCTCGGTCTCGGCGAAGAAGTTGTCCGGATTGCGGTTGAGCACCATCTTTCCCACCGGCCGCACCGGCACCGTCTCCTCGGGGATGATCTTGGTGGCATCCAGCAGGTCGAACGGGAAGTTGAACTCGTCGGACTCCGGCACCAGCTGCACGCCCAGTTCCCACTCGGGATACTGCCCGGATTCGATTGCCTCCCAGAGATCGCGGCGATTGAAGTCGGGGTCGGCGCCGGCCACCTTCTGGCATTCTTCCCAGATCAGCGAATGCACACCCAGTTTGGGCTTCCAGTGGAACTTCACGAACGTACCCTCACCCGCGGCGTTGACGAAGCGGAAGGTGTGTACGCCGAAGCCTTGCATCATCCGGTAGCTGCGCGGCAGCGCGCGGTCCGACATCAACCACATGATCGTGTGCAGGGTCTCCGGTTGCAGACCGACGAAATCCCACAGGGTGTCGTGTGCGGACTGCGCTTGCGGAATCTCGTTGTGCGGCTCGGGCTTTACGGCATGGACGAAGTCGGGGAACTTGATGCCGTCCTGGATGAAGAACACCGGGAAGTTGTTGCCGACCAGATCGTAATTGCCCTGCTCGGTGTAGAACTTGGTGGCGAAGCCGCGGACATCGCGCACGGTGTCGGCCGAGCCGCGCGAACCGGCCACGGTCGAGAACCGCACGAAGACCGGTGTACGGGTGCCCGGGCTGGTCAGGAACTTCGCCGCGGTGTATTCACTCAGCGAATCGTCGTACGGCTCGAAGTAACCGTAGGCGCCGGCTCCGCGGGCATGGACGACACGTTCGGGTATCCGCTCATGGTCGAAGTGGGTGATCTTCTCCCGGGCATGGAAGTCCTCCAGCAGGGTCGGCCCCCGTTCACCGACGGTCAGCGCGTCGTCGGTGTCGTCGACGCGCACGCCCTGCTGGGTGGTCAGGTATCCCTCGGCCCGCGTGAAACGGAACTCGTCGAGCTGCTGATCCTTGGGGTCTGACTTATCGGCCACCACGCCTCCTCATTGCACATGAAGTTTCCCGGCACGTTCCGGACATGCCAGGTCAACTGGCATCTGCCGCCGAGTACCCGAGCCGGGAGCCGGGCAAACGCCGGGCCGTCGGCGTCGCGCCGGAGGTCACGCTTTTCACGAAGTCGCCCACGTAGCTGATCGCGCGCCGTCCCTCGGGCAGGATGTCGGCCGCGAGCGGGAAATCATGCACCTGCCCTCGCCACACATGCAGTTCGCACGGGGTGTCCGCCTCGGCCAGCCGTTCGGCCATCAACTCCGAGTCCACCAGAAGTGACTCGTCCGCGCTGACATGGATCATCACCGGCGGCATGCCCGACAGATCGGCCGTGGTCGGATCGATCAGCTTTCCCTCACATTGACTTTTTCGTAACAGCCGCGCGAACGCCGACAACGCCGGCCCGGTGAACATCGAGCACCGACCGATGTTGTGGTGGGCCAGCTTTCGGGCCGGATCGAGATCGATCAGCGGGGACAGGGCGACCAGCCCCGACGCCGGAACCTCCCCGCGCGCCAGCGATTTCAGCATAGCGGCGAAGGCGAGATAGCCACCGGCCGAATCACCGGCGATCACCACCCGTTCCGGGTCGTACCCACTGCGCTGTAACCACGCCAAACCTGCCAGGGCATCGTCGATCGCGTCACTGAGCCCACAGGTCGGCAGCATCCGATAACCGACGTTGAGCACCATCGCATCGGCGGCCGCGGACAATCGAGCGGCTAACGCGCGGTGTGTGTTGAGCCCGCAGGTCAGAAAGGCACCGCCGTGCAGGTACAGGATGGCGTTGCGGGTCGACGCGCCCTGTGCCCGGACCACTTCGGCGGGGCAGTGCGGTAGCGACACCGGACGCACCGACGCCGTCAACCGGCCCGGTACCAGACCGATGACCCGGTCGATCGAGCCCAACGGCCAGGCCAGATTCGGCTGTAACGCCCACGCGCGGACGGCATTCTTCACAGCTACACGGCAGCCGGCCCCCAGTGCCCTGGCCTCCAGGCTCCGTTTGCGGTGAAGTACCCGCTTGACCCCGGTCATGTGCACCATCTCCTGTTGTAAGGAACGACCGAATACCCGTAAAAGGCTTGGCGAAACGCCCCGCGGGGTATCCGGTCGCCATGAGTGGTGCCGAGGAATTCGTACCCGCTACAGATGATCTCGCCGAACTCGCGAAGGCGGCTCGACACTGTGAGGGTTGTCCGCTGTACCGCGACGCCACCCAGACCGTGTTCGGCGCCGGTAAGCCGAACGCCCGGGTGATCCTGATCGGTGAACAACCCGGCGACCGCGAGGACCGTGCCGGTGAACCGTTTGTCGGTCCCGCCGGGCGTGTTCTGGACAATGCGCTGGCCGCAGCGGAGATCGACCGAGCGCAGCTCTATCTGACCAACGCCGTCAAGCACTTCAAGTTCACCACCAACGAGCGCGGCAAGCGACGGATCCACAAAACTCCGAGCCGCACCGAGGTGGTGGCATGTCGGCCCTGGCTGCTGGCCGAATTGGACGCGGTATCACCGGATGCCGTCGTTCTCCTCGGCGCCACCGCCGCCAAGTCGTTGCTGGGAAACGACTTTCGACTGACGCGTCATCGCGGCGAGATCATGCACGTCAGTGGTCTGGTGGCGGAGGGCGATCCGGCCGTGGTGGCGACGATCCACCCGTCGGCGGTGCTGCGCGGACCGTCGGCCACCCGCGACGAGGCGTTCGACGGCCTGGTGGCCGATCTTCGTACCGCCTATGCAACCACCCGGACGGTACGCAGTTGAGGATCGGCCGGATCCGGCAGATTCATCCCCGCGGTCAGCCCGCTCCGCAGATAGTCCAACACCGGCTGGTTGATCCGCTCACCTGGGACCACAGCGGGGATTCCGGGCGGATACGGGGTGATCTGTTCGGCGGAGATCCGTCCTGCCGCCTTTTCCACCGGGACGTCCTCGACCTGGGCGAAGAACGCGTCGCGCGGCGCGATGACCGTCTCGAGTTGAAGTTCGGCGGGCGAGGGCAGGTCGACACGTGCGGGCGGGTCGAAATCGTGGGCGGCCTTGCGCCACAACTTGAGCGCCTCGACCAGTCGGCCCGCGGTATCGGCTCCGTCGGCCAGCGACATGGTCGCCAGGATCCGACGGTGATCGGTCATCCCCATGTCGAGCTGGCAGTACTCCCGCAGCCAGTCTGAAGCCTGATATCCCGAGGTGCCCGTCCCCGACACGTCGATCAGTACCTGCAGCCGGTCCAGGTCATGCGAGGCCTCTTTGCCCAGCAACTCCTTGTCCAACACCTCGATGCCATCAATGTCCTCGATTTCACGACGGGTGTCGTTCGCCAACTCCAGTGCGGCACCCATCATTTCGTGGCCATGCTGCACCATGTTGCGACGCCAGCCGTCAATCGCCGAGTACACCAGCACATTCGGGCTTGTCGTCATGAGTAGATCGGCACACGCCGACAGCCGGTTCTGATCCACCAGATCGCCCTGCAGATGGAAGACCGATCCCTGTTCGAAGCCGGCACCCATCTTGTGCACACTCACCACACAGACATCGGCACCGGCATTCATCGCCCAGGTCGGCAGGTCCTCGTGGAACGGCAGATGCGCCCCCCAGGCCTCGTCGACGATCAACGGCTTGCCCCGCGCGTGGCAGACCTCGGCGATGCCTTCGATATCGGCGCAGGTGCCGTAGGGGCTCGGGCTGACGATCAACGCGGCCGCGGCGTCGGGATGGCGCTGCCAGGTCTCCTCGACCTGCTCCGGGGACGGCGGGTGCGACAGGTGCCGTTCGGTGTCCCACTGCGGCGTGATCCAGCGCGGCACCAAACCGGAGAAGATCAGGCCGGCCACCACCGACTTGTGGCTGTCCCGGCTGAGCAGCAGGCTGCCGTCGTGCCCGGCGACGGCCAGCATCGCGGCCTTGACCGACAGCGAGCTGCCACAGGTGGAAAACCACGCCACTTTGGCGCCGACGGCCTCGGCCATCAGGTCCTCGGCCCGCTTGAGGTACCCGTTGCTCATCTTCCGGTCATCGAGCCCACCGCTGGCCAGGATGTCGCTGAAGAACGGTTCGCGACCCAGCACCTGCAGCGTCCGCTGGTCGACACCGCGACCCTGCCGATGCCCGGGCGGCGAAAACCCGTAATGGTTCGAATTGTGGTAATCGTTCAGCGCGTCGAGCAGCGGCGCTTCAGCCTGGTCCATACCGGTCATGGCGGGGGAATACCCATATCGGCCCCACCCCCACACTCGGGCTCAGCGCTGGAACACCACCGCGCCGCCGATGATCGTGGTGGACACCAGGCCCGCGTCGAGCTCATCGCACACGCGCTGCGGGGACGCCGCCAATAGACACAGGTCACCGGGTTCACCTGGGGCGATGTGGCGTGGGACGGCCGGATGCGCGGCATTGCCAGAGAACAGCGTCAGCGCCCGGGCGCCGCTGATGCACTCGACCGGGTTCAGCACCACACCGGCCGGCGTGCGCCGATGCACCGCCGCACGCATGGCGGCCCACGGGTCCGCCGCACCGAACGGCGCGTCGGTGGACAACGCCACCGGAATACCGGCGGCGAGCAGCGTGGCCAGCCGCCACAGTTGATCGTGCTCCTCGGCAGGCACGTCGGTGCGGTACTGGTCGCCGCGCTCGGCGACGAAGTTGGGCTGGGTCACGACCGTGACGCCGAGGGCGACGAGACCGTCGATGACGTCGGTGGGCACCATCGCGGCATGTTCGATCCGGTCGCCGGGATGGACACCCGCGGCCCGCAGGGCGGCGATCGTGACGACGAGTTGCGCGGAGGTCACGCAATGCACGGCCACCGGTGCGCCGGCCCGGTGCCGCTGGGCGATCCACGCCGCCAACGCCTCCAGGTCGAGACCATCGTCATGCAAGATGCGCTTACCGGGAGCCAGGTAGTGCACGCGTTGCCGCAGACCGACCGGGCGGTCCTCGGGTCGCAGGTCGGGGGTGGCATCGGTGACGCCGGTGACGCCGTAGCCGGCCAGGCGGGCGCTGAACTGGGCAACCGCGGCAGGCCGCCGCTGCAGCGCGTCCGACCACGTGTGGTCTGCGCTGTGCAAAATGCCGTCCGGGTGATCGGCCAACTTCAATGCCGCCAGCCCCGGAGAGTTCACCGCCCACAACACCCCGCTGCGATGTTGCACCCGCACCGGGACGTCGCGGGTCAAGCGGTCGAGCCGGTGGCGGTCCAGCGGGCCGGCCACCGCCTCGTGATACCCGACGGCGCGGATCCAGCCGTCACTGCCGGGCACCGCCGCGGTCAACACCGCAGCCAGCGCGACTGCGTCGGCCACCTCGGAAGGGCCGACGCGAATCGAATCCTGTTCGGCCGCAGCGGAGTGCACGTGCAGATGGTGGTCGTGGAGTCCCGGGATCACCGTGGCGAATGCGGCGTCGACGACATGTTCGTCTGGTTTCGGCGGCAGTGATTCGGCGACCGCTGCGATCGTGTCCCCGAGCCGGATGTCGGTGACCCGGCCGTCCAGGAGCGTGGCGCGGCGAATCAGCATGGGGCCGTGCCCCGTTGCGCCACCAGTGCCCGCACGGCGGTGTTGTCGGCGCCGAGTTCGGGGCCGGTTGAGGCG
This sequence comes from Mycobacterium sp. GA-1841, assembly GCF_001954135.1. GTDB lineage: Bacteria > Actinomycetota > Actinomycetes > Mycobacteriales > Mycobacteriaceae > Mycobacterium. The sequence goes on from NZ_MBEQ01000044.1 coordinate 44,940, forward strand.
ACAGTCGGAAGTTCGGGCGTCACCTCGATCTCATCTCCGCCGTGGCACCGGTAACCGGCGGCCACCGCCGCCATCGACAACTCGATGAGCTCACCGCCGCCGCGCTGCCGTGAGGCCGCAACAACGGTGGCGGCCTGCAATCCGGTGAGCGGATCGGCAAGGGCATCAGCGAGGAACACCGGTGCGCCGTCACGATATCCGACCAGCCCACCAGACACCGCGGCATCATCACCGAACGCCACCCAGTCCGCCTGCTCACCTTCGGCGCCGTGTCCGGTGATGCGCAGCCAGATGCGACCGGGCCGGGCTGCGACAGTGTCGGGGCCCAGCCCGCGCCGGGCCAGCGCGGCCGGGCGAGAGGCCTCGATCACCAGATCAGCGGCGGCCAGTAGGGCGGCCACATCGCGGGGCGTGTCGAAATCGGTGACGTACGACAGCTTTCCACCGTTCATCCAGTCGAAGAACTCCGGCGACCCGGCGCGGGTGCCGTCGGGTCGAGCGGCGCTCTCCACTTTCACCACCGTGGCCCCGGCCTGCGCCAACAGTTGGCCGCACAACGGGCCGGCCCACATCGACGACAGGTCGACCACCAGTATCTCGCTGAGTGGACCCGCTTGCCGGGGGCCCAGCGGCCTCACCACCGGGGGCGCCACTGGCGTCTCACCGAGCACGGCCGCCGGCAGCCCGAGCAGCCGGGCCCGTTCCGCTGCCGTTGCTGCCGTGATCGCCGCCGCCCACATCCCGATCTCCGGCCACGGATCCTCGTCAACCGAATCGGTCTGCAGCAAGGCAGGAATGGCGTCGATGTCGTCGGCACGGGACAGGGTCAGGGCCAGCCAACCGTCGCACGTGCCGAGCAATCGTGTCGCCCCACCGGCCGAAACCTGCCCGGCGGGGGCGATATCGAGTAGCGCGGCGCGGCCGGTGATCAGTTCGGTGGCGTCCACTGCCACTCCGGTGTGGTCGGCGAAGTCGTCGGCGACCGCCTGGGCCTGCCTCAGCAGGGCCCGCGGGATCGCCAACGAAGTCATCAGAATTGCAGCGCGCTGAACCGCCAGTCCAGCACCTGGCGATCCTCACCGCCGTCGGGTCCACCTGCCGCGTACACCAGCGACCGCAGGCGCAGCACCCCCGCCTCGGCCGATTCCACGTGCAGCTCGCTGAACAACGTGTCGCCCTCGTGCACCGGACCGGTGTGATCACACGACTCCCAGCCCAGCACGGTCACCAAGTTCGGCAACAACCGGCCGGCCTGGGCCAAGGCCAGGCCGATGGTGTGCCCGCCGTACACCAGACGCTGACCACCGGCCCGCCAATCATGGTGGGTGGCAGCGATGTTCAACGTCAGCCGGGCCAGTTCAGGGGCACTGCTGACCACGTCGGCGGTGCTGTGCAGCACCGCGCCGGCCAGGTCCGGGTCGAAATGCGGCCCCGGTACCCGGGATCGGAAGGCCTCGGCGTCCCAGCCGGCAGCCGGATCCGGGGCCGGCACGTCGGCCCCGATTGTCGACAGGTCATCGGAATGGCCGGTGTCGACGGCATCGTCTGACAGCGGCAGCATCGCACAGCGGTAGAAGTCGAGAACTTTGCGGTCCTGCTGGTCCACGGTGGTCATCCGCAGCGCGGCCAGGCCGGTGGCGGCGCGTCCCGGCTTCGACGAATTCTGTTTGAGACCAACCACTTCGGTACGGGTATACAACGTGTCCCCGATCACCGGGTAGCGGTGAAACGCCAGCCCGCGATAGAACAGGTTGGCTTTGACGCGCTGGGTCACCAGCGTGCTCTGGCCGATCGCCACATCGCAGACCAAGGCGGGGTGCGCGAGCGGACCCGGCTCGCCGGTCACCGCGGTGGCAAGTTCGGCGTCCAACGCCAGCCGCAGGCGGTCACCGTGGATCGCCTGATGGGTCGCAGCGGCACCGGGGGTCAGCGTCATGGACGGTGCGGTGTCGAACACCTGGCCAACCGTCAGGTCATCGAAGTAGGGACCACCCTGTTTCACATCTGGCACCTTATGCCACTCACCCACGTTGATCCTGCGGCCAGGGCGCAGAAGTGTGAGTGCGACAGGCCCTGAGCGCAGAGTCAACGCGCGTGCTCAGGCGATCTCGTCGACCAGGCCCCAGGCCAGCGCCGTGGCCGCACCGATGGTGCGCCCGGACAGCACGAGATACGCCGTGCGCCACCGGCCGATGCGTCGGGTGATGCTCACCGTGCCTCCTGCCCCGGGAACCAACCCCAGTTCCAGCTCCGGCAGGCCGATGACCGCGTCCGGGTGGCAGCTGACCCACCCGCAATAGCAGGCCATCTCCAGCCCACTGCCGAGCACCTGACCGTGTATCTCGGCGCGGCAGCGGCGCCCGAGCCGTCGGGTGATCTCGTCGAGGACCAGGGCGGGACTGTGCCGTGTCCGAGCCAGATGAGCGCTGGCCGGGTCGGTGAACGATCCGAATTCGGCCAGATCTCCCCCGCTGCAGAAGGATCGGCCGTTGCCGCCGAGCACCACCTCGTCGACCGAATCATCGAGCCGGGCCACCTCGAGTGCCTCCAGCAGGGCGGCCCGGGCGTCGGTGGAGAACGCGTTGTGCCGTTGTGGACGGTTGAACCGGACGTGCAACGTGTTGCCGTCGCGGCGGGCCAACACCGGATCGGGTAGCTGCGGCGCGGTGGCCGGGCCTCGCTCGGCCACCCACCGGGCGAACTCCGGCCCGGACTGCAGGGTCGAGTAGGCCAGGGATTCGGTGACCAGCCCGGCCCGGGTGGGACCGGCCGGATCGAACGAGCGCAGTACGTCGTCACAGACCGCCGCCGCCTGAGGCCACCGTCCGCACCGCGTGGTGAGCTCGGCCAACGAGTCCTCGACCGAGTCGACCGTGATCATCCGCCGGTCTGTACTCGGGCGCTCGGTCAGCGTGAACGTTGCCGCATCTGTCGGGGTGTCGACCCCGACGAGGATCCCTCCGGGCAGCTCGTGGCTCACGAGTACTTGTTTATCAGCCCCTGCTTGAACAGCTTGCCGGTGTCGGTGCGCGGCAGCTCGGCCTCGAAGGAAATCGAGCGCGGACACTTGTAGTGGGTCAGGCGCTCACGCAACCAATCAAGGAGCTCACGCTCGAACTCCGGGGTGGCGTCGGCCGGATCGACTGTCTGCACCACACCCTTGACGCTCTGCCCCATCTCGTCGTCGGGGATACCGAACACCGCGGCATCCATCACCTTGGGGTGCACGACGAGCATGTTCTCGGCTTCCTGCGGGTAGATGTTCACCCCGCCCGAGATGATCATGTGGTGCCGTCGATCGGTGAGGTACAGGTAACCGTCCTCGTCCAGATAGCCGATGTCGCCCACCGTTTTCCAACCGTGTGAATCGCGTGACGATGCGGTCTTCTCGGCATCGTTGAGGTACTCGAAGTCCTGGCCGCCCTCGAAGAAGATCTCCCCGGCCTGTCCGGGCGGCAGTTCGTTGCCGTCCTCGTCGAGGATGTGCACGACGCCCGTCATCGCCCGGCCCACCGAACCGGGATGGGCCAGCCACTCGTCGGCGGAGATCAACGTCGCGCCGATGGCTTCGGAGGAGGCGTAGTACTCGTCGACGATCGGGCCCCACCAGTCGATCATCTGCTTCTTGATCTCCACCGGACACGGCGCGGCGGCATGCATGATCCGCTGCAGGCTCGACACGTCATACGAATCACGTACGCTCTCAGGCAGTTTCAGCAACCGGGTGAACATCACGGGTACGAACTGGCCGTGGGTCACCTTGTGCTTCTGGATCGCCGCCAGACATCCCTCGGCGTCGAACTTCTCCAACACCACAGTGGTGATACCGCCGGCCTGCGTCTGCATCGACCACACCGACGGCGCGGTGTGATACAGCGGCGCGGGGCTCAGGTACACCGAATCCGGCTGCATCCAGAAGCCGACCAGGGCCGCCATCATGCCGGGAGTCTCCGACGGCGGTAGATGCGGCAGATCGCGCTTGATGCCCTTGGGCCGGCCCGTGGTGCCCGACGAGTACTGCAGCAGGTCGCCGTCCATCTCGTCATCGACCGGGGTGGCGGGCAGGTCGGCGACCGCCTCCGGGTATCGCTGCCAGCCCTGCAGCTCGCTGGAGGCGCTTGTCGCCGACGATTCGGCTCCGTCGGCAATCAGCAGGGTGCCCGGCAGGCCGTTGGGCAGCTCCTTCTCCAGGCCGGCCAGCACGTCTTTGAGCGCAGCCGAGCCGACGATGGCCTTGGCCCCGCTGTTGTCGATGATGTACGCCGCCTCGGCCGGGGTGAGGTGGGTGTTGATCGGCACGTAGTAGAGACCGGTGCGCCGGGCCGCCCACATCACCGCGTGGATGTGCTCGTTGTTCTCCATGAGGATCGCGACGACGTCGCCCTCCTGCAGCCCCTGTCGGCGGAAATGATGAGCCAGCCGGTTCGCCCGGGCCTCAAGCTCACCGAAGGTGACGACAGTGCCCGACGGATGGAGGATGATGGCCGGCTTCTCGGGGTTGGCCTCGGCATGCTCACGGATCTGCATGAGGGCACTGTAACGGGCGCCACTTGACAGGTGTCAACTAGGGCGGGGTTACCTGTCCTGAAGTTGTGGGTGAGCCGGTTGCGTTCCGACGTGGTCAGTCGCCGGCACACTCACCCGGCACGCCACACGCCGCGTTCGTAACGCCATGGCGGAGATCCGCGTCGAGAATCGCCATCACGTTACAAACGTGGCGCGCAATGACTTTCAACAAAAACGCGCGCCCTCGTCGATGAAG